>NZ_JBSYVH010000008.1:0-427346 GCF_054114205.1 Rhizobium sp. LEGMi-198b
GTCGAGTTTTTGCTTGCCTCAATGCAACGATGATGGAATCTATCATATTCCATCAACCGCCCATCTCATTCATGATGGAATACCTCAGGACCATCCATGCGCAGACCAACCATCGCTGATCTCGCTAAGGCTTCCGGCGTCAGCGTCGCAACCATCGACCGCGTGCTGAACGGACGCCATCGTGTCCGGGAAGAGACGGCCAAGCGTGTCTATGAGGCAGCGCAATCGATCGGCTACCATGCCGTGGGCTTGCTGCGGCAGCGTGTCTTTGAGGATCTGCCCCAATATCGATTGGGGTTCTTGCTGCAAAAACCGTCCCAGCCCTTCTACCAGTCGTTTGCCAAGGAGATCGGCGCGGCGGCACAGGCACTCGCAACCGCGCGCGTCCATGCACATATCGATTTCGTCGCCGCATCGACCCCGACGGCAATTGTCGAGAAGCTGAAATCCATGGCAGCCCGGAGCCAGGCGATCGCCCTGGTTGCGCCGGATTATCCTGCAGTGACGACGGCAATAGAGGAGCTGAAGGAAAAAGGCATCCCGGTCTTTTCGCTGCTCTCCGATTTCGCGACAGGCGTGCGCGAAACCTATGTTGGCGTCGATAACCGCAAGGTCGGGCGCACCGCCGCCTGGACGATTGCCCGATCTGCTCGCCATCCAGGCAAGGTCGCCTGCTTCGTCGGAAGCCATCGCTTTCACGGCCATGAACTGCGCGAGATTGGCTTTCGCTCCTATTTTCGCGAGAACGCCCCGGATTTCGAGGTGCTGGATACGCTGATCAATCTGGACACGGCGGAAATCACCCATGAGGCAACGCTCAACCTGCTGCAGAAACATCCCGATCTCATCGGCTTTTATGTCTGCGGCGGCGGCATGGAAGGGGCGATTTCCGCCATTCGCGAGGAGGGGCTTGCCGGCAAGCTGATCGTCGTCGTCAACGAACTAACGCCGGAATCGAAGGCGGCACTCGCCGACGATGTCGTCACCATGGTCATCGGCACCCCTCTCCCTTCGCTCTGCAAGGAGCTCATCGATTTGATGATCGGTGCCATCGAACGCGGCGAAGCGGCAATGCCGGGGCAGTCCTTCCTGCCCTTCGACATCTTCGTCTCGGAAAATATCTAGCGAATGTGATGGAATCCCATCATCGGGCAGAATATTTCTATCATGGATGATGGAAGAAGCCGGTGCTTGCCTGTGGATCGGCCGCGTGATTGTCGGTAGTCATTTCCTGAAAACGCACGGCCGATCGACGTCCTGTCGGGCCGGCGACCAAGAGGAGGAATGCCCGCCATGAGTTCCATTCGTTTCGCGCTCAATCATATGTGTGCGCCGTCCCTCAGCCTGGAATCGTTCTTTTCCGCGGCGAAAACACTCGGCATCGATAGCGTCGAAATCCGCAATGATTTGGCCGGCAATGCTATCCTGGACGGAACGCCGGCAGCAGCGGTCAAGGAACTCGCGGCGCGTCATGGACTGACGATCATCTCGATCAACGCGCTGCAGCGTTTCAACGAGTGGAACGAGGCGCGCGCCACGGAAGCGGCGGAACTCATCGGCTATGCGCGGGATTGCGGCGCAAAAGCGCTGGTGCTTGTCCCCGTCAATGACGGTAGCGGCAGGGAGCCCGAGGCGCGCAGGCAGAACCTCGAAACGGCGTTGACGGCGCTGAAGCCGATGCTGGATGCCGCCGGGATCATTGGCCTGGTGGAACCGCTTGGCTTCGAGATCTGCTCATTGCGCTCGAAGACCGAAGCCGCCGCTGCGATCGAAAAGCTCGGCGCGCAATCGATCTTCCGTCTTGTTCACGACACCTTCCATCATCATCTCGCTGGCGAAGCAGCAACTTTCCCCAATCTCACCGGATTGGTTCATATTTCCGGCGTCAGCGATTCCGCCGTCTCGGTTGCCGATATGCGCGATCCGCATCGCGTTCTGGTCGATGCCAGCGATCGTCTCGACAATGTCGGACAAATGCGGGCGCTATTGTCCGCCGGCTATGCCGGCCCCTTCTCCTTCGAGCCCTTTGCGCCGGATGTGCATGCGCTGAAGGAACCCGTCGAAGCTTTGAAGGAAAGCATGGCATATCTGGCCGCACACGTTTGAGGCAGCTTGACCAACGAGACCACTGGGTCTCGTTGGTCAATTGCGCAGGTGCAGCCGACGATTATGCAAGCCATACTCTGACGGAATGATATACAAATTCCCGAAGCCGCCGTTATTCCCTGCCTCGGAAGCGGCGCTGATAGGCGGGATCATAGAGCGAGCTTTCGCGGAAATCGCTGGCGGCCAGCGATGGGCCGACGAAAATCAGCGCCGTACGTTCGATCGGTTCTGCCGCCACCTGTGCCTCGATCGTGCCTAGCGTGCCGCGAAGGACGCGTTCGTCCGGCCAGGAGGCTTTAACAACGATAGCAACCGGGCAATCCGCGCCATAAAGCGGCGTCAGTTCCTCGACCACCTGCCCGAGTGCGTGGATTGCCAGATGGATGGCGAGCGTCGCGCCCGTGGCGCCGAATTTTTCCAGTGTTTCATTGTTCGGCATCGGCGAAGCGCGGCCGGAAACGCGTGTCAGGACAAGGCTTTGTGCGACGGCAGGTATGGTCAGCTCGCGCCCGAGCGCAGACGCCGCCGCTGCGAAAGCGGGAACGCCGGGGGTCAGTGTATAAGGGATGCCGTGCCTTTCCAGACGGCGGATCTGCTCGGCGACGGCGCTCCACACGGAGAGGTCACCCGAATGCAGGCGGGCGACATCCTCGCCGGACGCGGCAGCCTTTAGATATTCGGCCTCGATCTCATCGAGCGACATCGGCGCCGTATCGATGATACGGGCGCCGGGCGGGCAATATTGCAGGAGTTCGGGCGAGACGATCGAGCCTGCATAGAGACAGACCGGGCACTTGCCGATCAGATCCCTCCCACGCACGGTGATCAGGTCCGCCGCTCCCGGCCCCGCTCCGATGAAATGCACCGTCATTCCGATACCTCGTTTTTCATTTTTATGGTTTGACCCAGGACCATTGCGTCACCGGCATGGCCGGTCGCCAGCCGGTCATCGTGCCGACGGGTGCGGCGCGGGCGATATCGATACGGATCAGCGAGCCGCCGCGACGGGCGTGTTCGGCAAGCAGGACAGCCTCCATCTCGGTGGTCACCGCGTTGGCGACCAGCCGCCCACCCCGTTTCAATCCGGCAATGGCCGCATCCATGACGCCGGCTTCACTACCGCCCCCGCCGATGAAGATCGCATCCGGTGCCGGCAGGCCGGCAAGCGCTTGCGGCGCCTGTCCTTCAATGATGGTAAGCCCCGGAACGCCGAAGCTTGCCGCATTACGGCGAATGCGTGCAGCGCGTTCGCTGGAAGATTCGACGGCGACGGCGCGCATCGAAGGATGCGCCAGCATCCATTCAATGCCGATGGAACCGGAGCCAGCGCCAATATCCCACAACAACTCGCCGTGGCGCGGCGCCAGCGCCGACGAGGTCATTGCCCGGATTTCCCGTTTGGTGATCTGGCCATCATGTTCGAACAGGCTGTCATCCAGTCCGGCGCTGAACGGCAGGATGCGAGCGCCATCAACTGCCGCAACTTCGATACCACAAAGGTTCAAATCATTGATGCCGGAAAGCGTGAAATCCGCCGCCCGCCGCGTCGAAACCCGCTCATAGGGTCCACCCAGGGCTTCGAGAACTGTCAGCGTCGATTGACCAAATCCGCTTTCCTGCAACAGACGCGCCAGATCGGCGGGACCTTCACCATCCGACGTCAGGGCCAGGATCTTGCGGCCGGGATGGAGATGCGGGCGGATGAGGTCGAGCGGCCGGCCATGCAGGGAAAGAACGGTCACGTCCTGCAAAGGCCAGCCGAGGCGCGAGGCGGCAAGGCTGAAGGAAGAGGGTGCCGGAATGACGGTCATCTCAGATGCCGGAACATGCCGCGAGAGCGTGGCGCCGGCGCCATAGAAGAAGGGATCGCCGGAGGCAAGAACGACGGTCGGCATTCCGCGTCGCGCCAGCACGGCTTCAACGGATTTCTCGAAGGGGCTCAGCCAGCTCCGCGCTTCGCCCTTGATCAGCGCCTGCATCAGTTCGATATGCCGCGTGCCGCCGAAGACGACGGGCGCCGCAGCAATCAGACGTTTCGCATCGTCGCCAAGCCCGGCTGGACCGTCCTCGCCGATGCCGATAAGAGTGAGCCAGCGTTGAGTGGAAGGCATCTCAGACATGGGCAAGACCCGCATTCTGATCTTGGGCGGCACGACGGAAGCCCGTCAATTGGCGGAGGCGCTGGCGGCGCGCGCTGATCTCGATGTCGTGTTGTCGCTGGCCGGCAGAACCGTCGATCCGGCTCCGCAGCCGGTTCCCGTGCGCAGCGGCGGGTTCGGCGGTGCTCAGGGTCTTTCCCGCTATTTGGTGGATGAGGCGATCGATCTGCTGATAGACGCGACCCATCCCTTCGCCGCCCGCATTTCCGCCAATGCCGCGGAAGCGGCTACCCTGAGCGGCATCTCCGCCTTCGCACTTCGCAGGCCGGCCTGGCTGCCCGTCGAGGGCGATCGTTGGCGCTCGGTGCAAACTGTTTCGAAGGCAATTGCTGCGCTTGGTCCGACCCCTCGTCACGTCTTCCTGGCGATCGGCCGACAGGAGGCGCATTACGCTAATGCCGCGCCCATCCATCATTATTGGGTGCGCAGCGTCGATCCGGTCGAGCCGCCGCTGACGGTGCCCAACGTCACCTATATCCATTCCAAGGGTCCGTTCCGGCTGGAGGACGAGCTGGTCATGTTGCGGCACCATCACATCGACGTGATCGTGACGAAGAACAGCGGCGGCAGTGCGACCTACGCGAAGATCGAGGCGGCGCGGCAACTCGGCATCGAAGTGATCATGATCGAGCGCGCATCCGTTGCCGATATGCTGGCGGTCGAGACTGTCGAGGCGGCGCTGCACCATATCGATCATCTTGCCCCGTCCTTGATGAAGCGCGGCGTATAGACCAGATCGGGTTTTGTCTCCCTGGCAATGACACGCGTCTCGGCCGAACCGATGATGACGCAGGTCGCCATGTCAGCGCTCGACGCTTGCGCATCCGCCAGCCTTGCAACTGTCATGCGCTCATCCGGCCGGCCCGCAGCACGGCCGAAAATGACGGGAACCTCAGCGGGCAGAACCCCACGCAAGATGTCGAAGGCTTTGCCGAGCTGCCAGGGACGCGCTTTGCTGATGGGATTGTAGAGGGCGATCACAAGCCCTGCTTCCGCAACCAAGCGCAGTCTATTTTCTATTATATTCCAGGGCTTTAGATTGTCCGATAGCGAGATGGCGCAGAAATCGTGCCCGAGGGGCGCCCCAATGCGAGCCGCGACGGCGAGCATGGCGGTGATACCCGGCACGACGACGAGATCGACATCCCGCCATCCGCTCGGTCCATTGTCGATCGCCTCGCAGACTGCTGCCGCCATGGCAAAAACGCCGGGATCGCCACCCGAAACGACGCAGACATTGGCGCCGGCGACCGCACGCTCCAGCGCCGTCTTGGCGCGATCCAGCTCCTCGCGGTTGTCGGAGGCGTGGCGAAGCTGATCAGGTCGTAGCGACAGGCGGTCGAGATAGGGGCCATAACCGAAAAATTCCGCCGAGTCGGCCACAGCCGCCAGCGCTTCCGGCGTCATCTGCGCCGGATTGCCGGGGCCGGTGCCGACGACATAGAGACGGCCGCTCATGGCTTGTCTTTCCAGCCGGGGACAAGGATCAGCGAGAAATAGGGGGCTTCGGCATCCCCCCTTTCCGCGAGGGGTGTGACCGCGCCATTCGCCATCGTTCCGCGCTCGACATAGATTGCCTCGTCAAGGCGTCCTGCAGCTTCAAGGGCACGGCGGATTTTCGGCAAGTTGCGGCCGACCTTCATGATCACCGCCGCCTGGGTGTCGGCGAGGCGCCGGGCAAGTTCGGCTTCCGCCATGGTGCCCGGAAGCACGGAAAGAACATCATCCCCCTGCACCATCGGCATGCCGGCCAGCGACCAGCAGCCGGACATCGCCGTTACGCCAGGAATGACTTCTGTCGGATAGCGGTCGGCAAGCCGCACATGCAGATGCATATAGGAACCGTAGAACAGCGGATCGCCTTCGCTGAGCACGGCTACCGTCTTGCCATCCTTTAGGTAGGCAGCGACCATCTCGGCGGAGGCATCGTAGAAATCGGTGATCTGTCTCTTGTACTCCGCCTCGTTCTTGTCGATTTCCGTCGTCACGGGATAGTAGAGCGGCAGCAGCGTCACGTCGGTTCTGAGCACATCCCCAACGACGCCGCGACCATTGCCATTTTTACCCTGCTTGGCGAAATAAGCGACGACCTCGGCTTTCTCCAGGGCTTTGACTGCCTTGACCGTCAGCAATTCCGGATCGCCAGGCCCGGTGCCAACGCCGATCAGCCGGCCAGTAGACTGCGCGCTCATAGGCCAGACCTCGCCAATGCGTTGATCGCGGCGGCGGTGATGGCGCTGCCGCCAAGACGGCCACGAACGATGGCATAGGGAACGCCATAGGAATTTTCCGCCAACGCGTCCTTGGATTCAGCAGCGCCAACGAATCCGACGGGCATGCCGATGATAGCGGCCGGCTTCGGCGCTCCGTCGCGCAGCATTTCGAGGAGATGGAACAACGCCGTCGGCGCATTGCCGATGGCGACGACAGCGCCTGCCAGACGATCGCCCCAGAGATGCATCGCGGCTGCCGAGCGGGTGTTGCCGGTCGTCTTCGCCAGTTCCGACGTGCGGGGATCATGCAGTGTGCAAATCACCTCATTGGCCGCCGGCAGGCGTGCGCGCGTGACACCATGGGCGACCATTTCGGCATCGCAGAAGATCGGCGCGCCGTTGGCAAGCGCCGCGCGGGCAGTCGCAACGAAATCGGGAGAGAAGACGAAGTGTTCCGAGGCTTCGACGAGGCCGCAGGCATGGATCATGCGTACCGCAACGTCGGCCTCAGCTTCCGAAAAGCGCGACAGATCGGCCTCGCTGCGGATGATCGCGAAGGAGCGCTCGTAGATCGCGTTCCCATCGCGGATATAATCATAGTCCGGCATTCCTACCCCTGTCGTAGTGCTGTAACGATCGCGTCGGTGCCGAGCCGTGTAAGACACTCCTCCGCCGATTCGCCAGCAACTTTGTTATTCCGCACCAGCCTGTTCATCTCTGCCAGAGCGGATTTTAACTCTTCTTTCCCGATGTAGGCCACAGGCTCGCTCGATGCGGACCCATTTACGACAACCCCATAGCCCATTGGCGCACCGACAATGGTGACTGCACTATTGCCCGGATGGGCACAGCCTTTGCGGCAGCCGGACAGATGCACCGAGAGCGAGCCGTCGAGCAGTTCGGGAGCTAGGTCCAGAAGATCCGCCGCTGCGGATTTCGTCGCGTAGAAAGCGGAAGCGCAAGCCCCTGCTCCGGCGCAGACTTCCAGGTGATTTGACGGATCATCGGCACGCGTCCGAAAACCGCAATCGGCTGCGGCCGACTGAACGGCCTTTGCCGCCTCGAGCCCCAGCCCCAGCACCACCATGGCGTGCTCCGGCGCAGTGCGGATTTCGCTTGCTCCAGCGGCCTCGGCGATGGCGAGAAAGCGGAGAATGTCTCTCGCATGGATCTGCCCGAAGGATGGGCGCAGGCCGAGCGCGAGACGATCGCCGCCGAGAGAATGGATGCCGATTGGTGAAACATGCGGGTCGGCTGTGCCGAGTACGCTGGCTGCCGGCGACTGATACTCTATGCGCAGGTTGTTTACATCCAGATCGCGGCCGCGTGCGCGCGGTCCGAGAAACGCCAGCGTTTTCAGTAGCTTGATGACAGCCGATATGGATTGTTCGGTGGGCAAAGATGCAAGAACCTTCGCCGTTTTTGCCGTACCGCCGATTGCGAGAACCCATGCCGTCGAACCATTGGCGGTTCTCGCCGCCTTCAACCGAATATCCGCGGTGATCGTATCGAGGCTCAGCCGCCCGCCGGCATCGATGATAATGGCCAGCTTGGGTGCCAGTATCGGCTTAGGATCGAGGGCGGCGATCTGTTGACGAAGCCGGCTGGCTAACTCCCTGGCATCGGCGATCTCCAGTGGGTCCAGTCCGCTGAACGGCGGGATCTCAATCGTGACGCCGGTTTCCGGGACGATGTCGGCTCGTTCGATATCCGCGGCAAGTCCGCTCATGCTTTCGGTAGTCATGCCGCGCAGTTGAAGATTGCCGCGCGCCGTGATTTCCATCAATCCGTTGCCACGTCTCTCCGCCGCCTCGGCGAGCGCCCGGAATTGTCCGATCGTCAGACCCGGCGTCGTCGGGCGCAGCCGCACGAGCAGTCCGTCACCAGTAATCATCGGGGCACTGAGCGACGGGCAGGCGCCGCGGGCCATCGACGAGGCGCCCGGAACACAGGCAATGGCATCGATATCCTTCCGCAAGGAAATATCGCGCTCTTCCATCAATTGCCTGTCGGCCTTCGCCATAGGACCATCCTTCCCGAAGGACATGTCCTTACATAATCCTCATCGGCGGGCAAACAATTTGGCGGCGGCACAGTGCCTCATGCCTGATCGTCGAAATCTGAGCCTTTTCGCAGCAGATAGATATCCATGATCCACCCATGCTTCGCACGCGCTTCCGACCGGGTCGCCACGATACGGTCAGACACATCGGCAAGGTGGCCTGCAATGGTGATTTCATCCTCTGTGCCGAGGTAGGCGCCCCAATAAATATAGGCATCGGGATCATCGATCTTGCTGAAAGCCAGCTCGCCGTCGAGCATGACGACGGCTGTCTCGACCATACCCGGAAAGCTCTCGGCCAGTCGGCGCCCAGTCGTGATCTGCACCGGCTTTCCGACAAGATTGAGCGGAATGCGATGGCTTGCCGTCAAAGCCTGGATGCTGGTGATTCCGGGTATGACGCTATAGCCCAGGGCAACACGGTCCCGTGCCTTGACCCGCTCGATGATGCGGATCGTGCTGTCGTAGAGACTGGGATCGCCCCAGACCAGGAAGGCAGCGCTTGCGTGTTCCGCCATATGATCCTGGAACAGCGCTTCGTAGGTCGACGAAATCTGGGCATGCCAGTCATCGACGCTTTGCACGTAGCTGCGATCCGCCGTCTGGCGTACCGGCACGGCATAGTCGACGAAGCGGACAGCCTCGTTCGTCACATAGCGCTGGCAGATGTCTTTCCGCACATCGGCAAGCTCGGCCTTGGCCGCCCCTTTGCTGGGGATGAAAATGACATCCACCTTATTCAGCGCATTGATCGCCTGCACTGTCAGGTGCTCGGGATTACCCGTTCCGATGCCGACTAAATAGATGTGCCTCATTTCCTCGTCCTCGTTCTTGCGGCTGTTTGCCGGAAGCGGAGGGGCATTTCAAGTGTGGCGGGCGATCAAGTTGGCCACTCGGCATCAATCGGTAGGCCGCCATTTGACAGATATCCTACAAGTGGATATGTAAGCTTCATCTCCATTACGAATATGCGCGGAAGAACCAACGATGGCCTTGAAATCGATGAAGCCCCTGACCCGCGCACCCCTGCTGCATGTTTCCGTGCAGGAGAGTTTGCGCGCCTATATCGATGAAAACGGGTTAGCGCCCGGCACGCTTCTGCCGGCCGAAGGAGAGCTCGCGACGCAGCTCGGCGTCAGCCGGAATTCGCTGCGGGAGGGGATTAAGGCGCTGGAATCGCTCGGTGTGCTGGAGACGCGGCGCGGTGTCGGCATCTTCGTGAAGGCTTTTTCCTTCGAACCGTTGCTCGACAATCTCGCCTATGGCCTCGGTGGCGCGCTGCGGCAAATCGAGGAGGTCCTCGAAATCCGCCGCACGCTGGAAGTGGGATTGATCAGCAAGACGATCGAGATGATCGGCGAGGAAGACATCGCCGAACTGCGCAGCACGGTCAACAGGATGCGCGTCCATGCCGAGCGCGGGGAGACCTTTGCCGAAGACGATCAGCTCTTTCATCGGCTGCTCTTTCGCTGCCAGCACAATGAAACGCTCGTGCGGCTGATCGATGTCTTCTGGCTCGCTTTCTACAAGGCTTCGGACTTCGTGAACCTGGAGAACGTCGATCCGATGGCGACCTGGCGCGATCATGCCGCGATCGTGGATGCAGTGGAAGCAAAGGATCTGGAGGAGGCGCGCAGACGCCTGGATCGGCACTACGAAGGCATTGCCCGGGTGATTGCCAACAACAAAACAAGTTCAAATGTGGGAGGAACACATGAGGAGAGCATATAGACTATCCGTCATCGCCCTTGCAGCCATGCTGTCGACGACCGCAATTCCGGCCCTTGTCGGCCAGGCGCGGGCCGCGACCCTTTCCGGCGGCTTCGATGTCGGCCCGGGCGGCTTCCAAGGCAACTTCAATCCTCTTGCCGCAACGGCGGGATTCACCTGGCTCAGCATCTATTACGAACCGCTCGTCGCCTATGACGAGAAGCTGCAGAAAGTCGTCGGCGAACTCGCTAGCTCCTACGAGGTGAGCCCGGATCAGAAGACCTACACGTTCAAGCTGACGGACGCCAAATGGCATGACGGCCAAGCGTTCACGGCCAAGGACGCCAAGTTCACCATCGGCCTCGCCATGAACGCCAAGACCGGTTCGGTACTCGCCGCCCGGCTGCAGGGCATTTCATCCGTCGAAACACCGGACGAGCACACGGTTGTGGTCAAGCTGAGCGCGCCGACCGGCAGCTTTCTCGACACCATGACCAAGGTCATGATGCTGCCGGAACATGCCCTGTCCGCGATACCGGCCGATCAGTTGGCCAAGAGTACATGGTGGTCCACCACGCCGATCGGCACCGGACCTTTCAAGTTCACGAAATACGTATCCGATCAATATGTCGAGCTCGCCGCCAACACCGAATACCGCGGGGGCAAGCCTGCACTCGAACGCATCATCAACCGCTATTTCGCCAATCCGGCTGCGGCGATCGCGGCTCTGAGATCCGGTGAAATCCAGTTCACCTACGTCGATTCCAACGACGTGCCGACTTTCAAGGACGATAAGAATTTCAAGGTCATCGAAGGCGATTCCTTCGTCGTCAACTATCTCGGCTTCAACCATGATTCTCCCATCTGGAAGGATCCGCGCGTCCGCAAGGCGGTGATGTACGCGATCAATCGCGATGCCATCATCAAGAGCCTCTATGGCGGCGCAGCCAAGCCTGCCAATTGCGCCTATGTTGCCGAGCAACTGATACCAAAAGGCGTCGACGACTATGCCTACGACCCGGCAAAAGCCAAGCAGTTGCTGATGGAAGCGGGATGGGATCAGATCAACGGTAGCAAGCCGATCACGCTGCTGACCTATTACACAACGCCGCTCGCGACCAATGTGCTTGCTGCCGTCCAAGCGATGCTCGCGCAGGTCGGCATCAATGTCGTCCCACGCGCCGTCGATGCGCCAACTTACAACAGCATCGTGCTCAACGCGAAACCGGATATCGCGCAGTTCCAGATGGTCTATGCCGGACTTCAGAACGGACCGGATGCCGGAAGCATCAATGTCGGGCTGAACGAAAGCCAGATTCCGCCAGCCGGAGCGAATGTCGTTCGAGCGCGCATGCCGGATCTGAGCGCTGCGCTCAACGCCGCACTGACCGAGACCGACGGTTCCAAACGCGACGGGCGCTATCAGGACGTCTGCAAGGTCATGAATACAAATCTGCCCTGGGCAACGCTCTGGGTGGCAAAGCGCTATGGCATCGTCTCGTCCAAGGTGAAGGATTTCGTCTGGACGCCGGCACCGGGCGGCGGTCCTTATCAGGCCGATCCGCAGAAATGGTCGATCGCCGAATAAGGCGCTTCCTTCCAAGGCCTTGAGGGTGGCCTCGGCCACCCTGACAGGACGGATTTACAATGCTTCGATACAGCCTTCGACGCCTGGCCATAGGGGTTGGCATGCTCATCGCCCTGAGCATGCTGATCTTCCTGCTGCTGCGTCTGACGCCCGGCGATCCGATCGACGCCTATATCGATCCGAATGTCCCCATGTCGCCGGCCGACCTTGCGAATCTGCGCAGGAGTCTGGGGCTCGACCGGCCCTTGCCGCTGCAATATCTCGGTTGGCTGCAGAACGCGCTGACGGGCAATCTCGGCTATTCGATCAAGCGTCTCGACCAGCCGGTTCTCGGTCTGGTGCTATCCCGGATCGGACCAACCGTGCTCCTCATGGGTTCGGCGCTGGTGATCGCCATTATTGCCGGCATTGCCGTGGGCCTTTTCAGCGCCGTCCGCCGCAATTCGCTAGCCGATCTATCCTTCTCGGTGTTCGCGCTTGCCGGCATTTCCAGCCCTGCGTTCCTCAGCGCCCTTATCGGCCTCTATATCTTCTCCGTCCGGCTGCATTGGATGCCCTCCGGCGGCATGCTGACGCCTGGCGAGGAATTTTCGATCGGTGATCTTATTCATCACCTGATCCTGCCCGCCGCGCTGCTGTCCATCGCGCAGGCCGCATTGATCACGCGTTATATGCGCGCTTCGCTGCTCGAAGTCCTCAATCAGGATTACGTGCGCACGGCTCGCGCCAAGGGAGTGAAGGAGTTCTGGGTCATCACCAAGCATGCGCTGCGCAATGCCCTCCTTCCCATCGTAACCCTCATCGGCTCGACCATCGGGCTTGCGATCGGCGGCGCCATCTTCATCGAGAGCGTCTTTAACTGGCCGGGCATGGGCCTGCTTCTCGTCAATGCAGTGGAGACGCGAGACTACCCCGTCATCATGGGCGCGACGCTCGTCATCGGCATCTGCGTCATCGTCGTTAATCTTCTGACCGATATCACCTACGCGGTTGTCGATCCGCGCATCAAGGTGGGCTGACGATGTTTGCTCGCTCCACGTCCCGCCGCAGCCCCGGGCCGCTCGCTCGCGCATTCGAACGCTTTCTATTGAACCACGCCGCCGTCGCCGGCATTTGCGTCGCTATTCCAATGTTGCTGCTGATCCTCTCCTATCCGCTGTGGTGGAAGTTTCAGCCGAACGATATCGATCTCCTGGCCATGAACAGCGGCCCGACGGCAACGCACTGGTTCGGAACCGATGGCGTCGGCCGCGACGTGTTTGTGCGTGTTCTGGAAGGCGGGCGGATTTCGCTGTTCGTTGCCGCCGCATCGACCGTCCTTTCCGCGATCATCGGCTTCCTCTTCGGCGCCGTCTCGGCACTCGCCGGCCGGTGGGCTGATGCCGTCTCCATGCGCTTCGTCGATCTGGTGATGACCCTGCCGCCTGTCATCTTCCTGCTGGTGCTCGCCTCGATCGCCGGCACTGGCATCTGGCCGACGGTGCTGGTCATCTCGCTGCTCTCCTGGCCGCTTCTTGCGCGCATGGTCCGCTCGCGGCTTCTGGAACTGCGCGAACGCGATTTCGTCATGGCCTCGCGCGGTATGGGCGCCGGCATTGGACACCTGCTTTTTCGCCATGGCCTGCCGAACGCGATCGACATCCTCGTCGTCTACGCAACGCTGCAGATCGCCAATGCCATCCTGCTGGAGGCGGGTCTGTCCTTCCTCGGTCTCGGCATTGCCCCGCCTGCGGCAAGCTGGGGCAACATGCTGAACGCCGCCCGGTCGACCGCTGTGCTCGAACAATATCCCTGGCAATGGCTCTTCCCCGGCGGAGCGCTGATCCTTGCCGTGCTTGCAATCAACTTCATCGGCGATGGCCTCAGAGATGCCTTCGATCCCCGTGCCGAACTGAACTGACAACCGAAAGAAAGCAAACATGACCAAATTCAAGGGTGTCGTCCCCCCTGTCGTAACGCCGCTCAATCCGGATTTCACTGTCGACTATCCGTCCTATACGCGGGTTCTTGAACATCTGATCGATGCCGGCTGCCACGGCGTCTTCGTGCTCGGCTCGACAAGCGAAGTCGTCTTTCACGACGAAAAGACGCGGCGTGAGATCATCGAGCATTCGGCAAAGGTGGTGAACGGCCGCGTGCCGCTCATCGTCGGCGCCATCGATCCGACGACCGATCGCGTCATCGCGCACTCGAAGGTCGCGAAGGCCGCTGGGGCCGACGCGGTAGTGGTCACGGCACCCTTCTATACGGTCACCAGCCAATCCGAGATCCTCGATCATTTCCGCTATATCAGGGATGCGGTGGACGTTCCGCTGGTCGCCTACGACATTCCCGTCTGCGTCCATGTGAAGCTGCAGCGGCAGACCGTCGTGACGCTCGCCAAGGAAGGCACCGTCATCGGCCTCAAGGATTCAAGCGGCGACGACGGCAATTTCCGCTATGCGCTGCTCGATCTCGCCGCCCACGAGGATGTCTTCCTGATGACCGGCTCCGAGATCGTCGTCGATAATGCCTTGCTGATGGGCGCTCACGGTGTCGTTCCGGGCATCGCCAACGTCGACCCGCATGGCTATGTGCGCCTGTGGGACGCCGCACAGCGCGGCGATTGGGCCGCCGCTCGAAAAGAGCAGGAGCGCCTTTGCCGTCTCTTCGAAATCGTTTGGGTCGCCCAGGGCCGCGTTAGCGGCGGTGCATCCGGTATAGGCGCTTTCAAAGCCGCCATGCGCAGCCTCGGGATCATCGATAGCGCCATCATGCCGCGGCCCCGCGCTTCGCTGAACGCGGCTGAAACCGCACGGATCGATGAAATCCTGCGCGCAACCGGCCTGCTGAACTGAGGCACATAATGGAGCCGACCGCCGATCCCGTTCTCGATATCAGGGGGCTGCGAACGATCTTCCGTATCCGCGGCAGCGAGATCACGGCTGTCAACGATATCGATCTGACCATTGCAGCCGGTGAGACCCTGGCGCTCGTCGGCGAATCCGGGTCCGGCAAATCGGTGACCAGCCTTTCCGTCATGCGTTTGCTCACCCGCAATATCGGCCGGATCGCCGCGGGCACTATCCACCTGAAGCGCAAGAATGGCGCGGTCCGCAATCTGGTCTCTCTTGACGATGAGGATATGCGCAGGATCAGGGGCGATGATATTGGCATGGTGTTTCAGGAGCCGATGTCGAGCCTCAATCCCGTCTTCACGATCGGCGACCAGATATCGGAACCGATCCGCATTCATCGCGGCGCGGGTCGGAAAGCCGCGATGAATGCGGCCGTGCAACTCCTCGGCAGCGTCGGTATTCCGGATGCGAAGCGACGCGCCGGCCAATATCCGCATGAACTCTCTGGCGGCATGCGGCAGAGGGTGACGATCGCCATGGCGCTGGCGTGTGATCCGACATTGCTGATTGCCGATGAACCGACAACGGCGCTCGATGTGACGATCCAGGCGCAAATTCTCGATCTGCTCCTGAGGCTGCAACGCGAACGCGGCATGGCCATGCTGTTTATCACGCACAATCTCGGCGTTGTTGCGGAGATCGCCCATCGCGTTGCGGTCATGTATGCGGGCCGGATCGTCGAAGAGGGGCCGGTCGGCAAGGTCTTTGGCAATCCGCGCCACCCCTATACAATGGGCCTTCTCGCCTCCATGCCGCGTCTTGGCGATGCGGCGCGGATGAAACAGGCCGGTGAGAAGCTCGCCGCCATTCCGGGTGTGGTCCCCAGCCTGATGAACATGCCGGCCGGCTGCGCATTTTCCCCGCGCTGCAAATACGCGATCGATGCCTGCCGCGCCGCCGTGCCGGCGCTCGAAGAGGTCGGTCCGGGGCACCGCAGCCGCTGCATAAGATGGCAGGAGATCTAGATGAGCGAGCCTTTGCTCTCGGTTCGCGATCTCGGGAAACACTATACGTCCCGAGGCACGAAGCTGAATGTTCTTCAGAATATCTCCTTCGATATCGCCAAAGGCGAGGTCGTCGGGCTTGTTGGCGAATCCGGCAGCGGAAAAACCACGATCGGACGTTCGGTGCTGCGCCTCGTAGAACCCTCGGCAGGCAGCGTCCGCTTCGATGGCGTGGAACTGACCACGCTTTCCGCCTCCGCTCTAAGACGCACGCGGCCGCGCATGCAATATATTTTTCAGGACCCCTTCGCCAGCCTCTCGCCGCGCATGACGATCGGCGAAATCCTGACGGAAGGGCTGAATATCCAGCGCATCGGAACCGGCAAGGAACGGCTCGAGCGGGCGCATTCCGCCCTCGCCCAGGTCGACCTGCCTGGCGATGCGATCAATCGCTATGCACATGAATTTTCAGGCGGCCAGCGCCAGCGCATCGGCATCGCCCGCGCCTTGACCCTGTCGCCGGAATTCATCGTCGCCGACGAGCCGGTCTCCGCACTTGACGTCTCGATCCAGGCGCAGATCATCAATCTGCTGCGCGAATTGCAAATGCGACTCGGCCTGACCATGCTCTTCATTTCGCATGATCTGGCCGTCGTCGAATATATTTGCGACCGGGTGATCGTGCTCTATCTCGGCCGCATCATGGAAATTGCGCCGAGTGCCGATCTCTACGCCAGCCCACAGCATCCCTATACGAGCGCGCTGCTCTCGGCGATTCCCTCGACCAATCCCAATCTCCGCCGCGACCGCCAGATCCTCAGAGGTGACATACCGAGCCCGGCCAATCCACCCTCCGGCTGTGTCTTCCGCACCCGCTGTCCGTACGCATTGGACGCCTGCGGGAAGGCCATCCCGGAGCTGAGAGAGGTCGCGCCGGGTCATTTCAAGGCCTGCATTCGCGACGATTTGAATTGAGGGGCAATCAATGACGGCAAAAAAGCGGCATGCCATCGCCAGCAATTGGGCGACCCTTCTCCTGCCGATCGGGGTGAATGATGACATCGAATTCGCAAAGCTCGGCGAGGAAATCGATCTCCTGATCGCGGCCGGCGTCGACGGCATCTATTCGAATGGTACGGCGGGGGAATTCCATAGCCAGACCGAAGACGAATTCGACCGCATTCAATCGATGTTGGCCGAACGATGCGCTGCTGCCAGTATGAACTTCGTCATCGGCGCTTGCCAACCGGATGCTCGCATCATGCTGGAGCGGGTTCGGCGTTCGGCGCTCCTGAAACCGCTGGCGATTCAAGTTATCCTGCCCGACTGGTGGCCTGTAACGGATCGGGAAGCGATCGATTTTTTGAACCAGGCTGTCGATGTCGGAAGCGGCATTCCGCTGATCCTCTATAACCCACCGCATGCCAAGCGTGTCCTGACGCCGGAAGAACTGGGCAGGGTCTGCGCTGCGGCACCAGGCGTCATCGGCGCCAAGGTGGCTGATGGCGACAAGCAATGGTACGCGGACGCGCGCCAGCACCTTTCGGAACTCTCACTCTTTGTCCCCGGCCATCATCTTGCAACCGGTATTATGGAGGGTATTGCGGCGGGATCCTTTTCCAATGTCGCCTGTCTAAGCCCCCGAGGCGCGCAGATGTGGACCGCATCCATGCAGGACGACATCCATGCCGCACTCGCTTTGGAGCGCCGAATTTGCAAGTTCATGGAAACCCACATCGTCCCCTATCGCCAGCGATTAGGCTATTCGAACGCAGCGCTCGACAAGCTTCTCTGCGCCATCGGCAACTGGGGACCCGTCGGCACGCGCCTGCGCTGGCCGTACCGTTCGATCGACATGAGCGAGGCAGAAAGGCTCCGCGATGTCGCGCGGACGGAGCTGAGCGAACTTTTTGCGTAATTAATATCACCGCGAATATCCGCAGTATGCAAGTGACACTGCTCATCCGCCCGCTGCGGCGAATCCACGAATTTGCCGGTCTGCCGACTGCAACAGCTCGAAAGCCCGATAACGGTTCCTGTGTAGCGTCTCGATCGTGCCGCCTGCAGGCGAGAAGACTGTCGAGAGGCTCGACATTGCTTTCATCGCCTCCAGCAGCGAAACATAGCGTCCGGCGGAAACGGCTCCCAGCATCGCCGCGCCAAGCAATACCGGCTCCTCGGCATTGGCGATCGCCACCGGGGTGTTCGTCGTATCGGCCAGAAGCTGCCGCACGAGATTGCTTTGCGCGGCGCCGCCGCTCGCAACGATCGTACCAATGTCGATGCCGTCTTTTGACAGCGTCTCCAAAAGCTGCCTGAGGCCATAGCCGATACCGCAGAGACCGGCGACATAGAGCGAAATCAGGTCGGCGATTTCGACCTCAAGTCCAACGCCCGCGATCACCGCGCGGGCGTCGGGATCGGCATGGGGTGACCGGTTTCCGAGGAATTCCGGAACCACATGGACAGACTTTGCAAGCTCGACGGCACGCGTCAGGTCAGGGCACAATTCGGTCGCTTGACGGTCAAGCCACGCAACCAGGGAAAGGCTTTCCATTTCCGCCTTGGCGCGCGCCTCGGCAGATGCGGGATGCATCGTAACCAGATGGTCGATCGCCGCTCCCGCTGCCGACTGGCCGCCTTCGGTCAGCCAGAGCCCCGGTATCATTGCCGAGTAATATGGTCCCCATACGCCCCCGACAAAGACGGGATTGTCGCTCGAAGCCATCGAGCAGGCCGATGTGCCGAAGACATAGGCAAGTCTGTTTTGCACTTTCGATTGGCCATCTGCGCCGTCCCCTCCGAGCGTGCCGACGCCGCCCGCATGGGCATCGATCAGCGCCGCTCCGACGGAGGTTCCGATCGGCAATCCTAGATCACGTGCTGCAGCCTCGGTCAGCCCGCTTGCAAGTGCGGCGCCGGGTTCGACGATGTCCGTACCGAGTCTCGAAAAGCCTTCGGCTGCCAGCTCTGCCAGGCCGATAGCCTTGAAATAGTCCGCATCCCAACGCTTCTCATGGGCAAGATAGGTCCACTTACAGGTAACGGTGCAGACCGATCGGCTGAGCGAGCCCGTCGCACGCCAGGTGAGATAGTCCGCAAGGTCGAAGAAGTGATCGGCAGCCGCAAAGGACTGCGGCAGATTGCGCTTCAGCCAGAGAAGCTTCGGGGTTTCCATCTCCGGCGAGATAGTACCTCCAACGTAACGCAGAACCCCGTGATTGCCGCTGTTGATTTCGGCCGCTTCGCCGGCGGCGCGATGGTCCATCCAGACGATGATGTTGCGATCCGGATCGCCAGACGGCCCGACGGCAACCGGCGCGCCGTCAACCTTGACGACGACGAGAGAGCAGGTCGCGTCGAAACCCAGCCCGGCGACGGCAGTGGCCTGGATTCCGGCCGAGGCGACGGCTTCCTTGACGCTGTCGCAAACCGCTCGCCATATCTGTTCGCTGGATTGCTCGACAATGCTGCCGGCCTCATGCCAGATCCTGATCGGGCGTTTTGCCGAAGCCAGCAGACTACCGTTCTCCGTGAAGACACCCGCCCGGGCGCTGCCTGTACCGACGTCGACACCGATGAAATATTGCGTCATTTTCAGAGGTCCGTGCTGTTCGGAAGGATGACGAGATCGCGGATCGTGACGTTGCGAGGTCTGGACAGCATGAACAAGACCGCCTCGGCAACCTCCGTCGCTTCCATCAGTCCGCCTGCCGCGATGGTTTCATCGAGCTTTGCCTTGGGCCAGTCGCTGATCAGGGCCGTTACCACCGGGCCGGGAGCAACTGCACCCACGCGAATACCATGTTTGGCGACTTGCCTTCGCACTGTATGAACGAAGGCCTGCACCGCATGCTTGGAGGCCGTATAGATCGGCTCCCAGACGACGGGAACCAGGCCGGCGATGGAACTGGTCATGATGATATCGCCGGTTTTCCTTTCGACCATGTGCGGCAATACTGCCTGGACCGATCTGAAGGCCGCGTTGACGTTCAGGTTCAGCATCCGGTCCCAGGCGTCGGGATCCCCATCGACCACCTCGCCGCCAATATAGGAGCCGGCATTGGCATGAAAGATATCGAGCTTTCCGAACCTCTCCAATATCTGCGGCATCATGGTCGCGACGCTGGCGGGATTGGTGAGGTCGATGACCAGAGGAAAAGCCTCCGGACCAAGCTCGGAACATATGTTCTTCAGGGACTCCTCGGCCCTGTCGACGAGGGCAACGCTGACGCCCTCTTGCAATAGCGATTTAGCGCATTCAAGGCCGATCCCCGAGGCTGCCCCGGTGATCGCCGCGACCTTTCCAGAAAGTTCCTGTCTCATATCAATCCTTACCTTGGTCGTTGTATCAGGCCCGGCCGTGGGAGACTCTCGACCGGCGCGCCAGCGAGTCGACGATGACGGCAATGGCGAGGACAGCACCGGTGATCATGTAGCGAAGGGCCGAGGACAGATCGAGCATCGTCAGCCCGCTTGCGATCGACTGGATGACGATGATGCCGAGCAGCGCCGAATATGCGCTACCGCGGCCGCCGAAGAGGCTCGTTCCGCCGATGACGGCAGCGGCGATCGCATTCAGGTTGACATCGCCCGTACCGGCCTGCTGGCTTGCCGAAGCCAGCCGCGCCGCCGCGAGCACGCCGCCGAGCGCCGCAAACATCGCGCAGAGAACGAAGGCGCTCGTATAGATGAACCGGACATTGATGCCCGCGCGCCGCGCCGCCTCACGATTGCCGCCGACAGCCGCCATTGATCGGCCCCATTGGGTCCGCGTCAGCGCATAATTCATGATGATGGCGAGCGCTACGAAGAGCGCGAACATCCACGGGATGCCACGGTCCTGATTGAGGTAGAAGGCGACGAATTCGAGCGCGACGGTGATCGCGACAGCACGCACCACAAGGCCGCCGACGGAACGAGAGGAGAGATTGGCCTCGCGGCGGCGCAGAGCCGCACGATAACCCGAAACCAGCATCACGATGCCGGGAAGCAACGCGAAGACATAAGCGAGCGGACGCGGGATGACCATGAGCTGGCCGAAGTTCACGATCGCCGACCCATAGGGCAGGTTGATCGAACCCGTGGCGCCAAGCAGGTAGAGCTGCATGCCGAGCACCGCTAGCAGGCCCGCCAAGGTCGAAACGAAGCTCGGCATTCCCAGGCGATTGAAAAGCAGGGCATAGAGCGAACCGATTAACCCACCGACGAGAAGTGCGGCGATAACGGCAATAGCTACCGGCCAGCCCTCGTTGACCCAGAGCATGCCGACCATGGCGGAAGCAAAGCCGCTGATCGAGCCGACAGATAGATCGATCTCCCCCACCATCAGAACGCAGACAATTCCGAGCGAGATGACGCCGACCGTCGATGCATCGAACAGGAGGTTCGCAAGGTTGTTGCTCGAAAGGAACGTCGGATTGAGGGTGCCGAAGACAGTCCAGATGATGATGAGACCAACGACCACCGGCAGCGAGCCGAGATCGCCCGAGCGCACCTTGTCGATCGACGCGCGGATCGTGCCACTAAGACCTGCTTCGTGTTTGACACGAATATCGCTGCGGTCGAGGAGCGTTCCCGCCTGTTTGATGTCGCTGGTCATATCTGACCCTCCTGCCCTATTTGCCGCTGTGCCTGACGGCGGCCGGCGCGGCGCGAAACGGCATTTTCCGTGGCGCCGGTAATCGCGCTGACCAGTTCCTGGTTCGATGCGTCAGGGTAGAAAATTCCGTTGTTCCGGCCGAGCCGCAACACGACGATGCGATCCGCCACGGCCCGAACGTCTTCCATGTTGTGGCTGATCATGACCACCCCCAGGCCTCGATCGCGGACGCGCTCGATGAGGTTCAGAACCTCGGCCGTCTGGGCGACCCCGAGGGCTGCCGTCGGCTCATCGAGCAGGATGAGTTTCGGCTCCAGAAGCAGCGAACGGGCGATCGCCACCGTCTGGCGTTGCCCGCCGGAGAGCGATGCGATCGGAATACGGACACTTGGGATGCGGGCCGAAAGTTCGTTCAGCAGCGTCCAGGCACGGACCTCCATCGCGGTCTCGTCCAGTCGCAGCGGACTGAGTTCCCGCCCGAGGAAGATATTGGCGACGACATCCAGATTTTCACAGAGCGCCAGATCCTGGAAGACGGTGGCAATGCCCAGATGCAGGGCGGTGCTGGGGTCGCTCAGCGTCACCTTGGAACCGCGAAAGGTGATCGTGCCGGCACTCGGCTGGTGGACGCCGGCGAGAATCTTGACGAGCGTCGACTTGCCGGCACCGTTGTCGCCCACGAGAGCGACGACTTCGCCCGCATGCACATCCAGATCGATATCGGTCAGCGCCGACACCGCGCCGAAATGTTTGGAGATGCCTCGCAGGCTGAGCACCAACTCGCCTGCCGCGGCTGTCTGGTCGGAAGCGTCAGTCATATGTCGCGAGCCTTTCTATATGAACGGAACAGGATGAGTTCCCGGTCCTCCGGCCGCCCGTAAGCGGCCGGAGGAATTGGCGGGAGGATATGATCACTTCGCGATACCGAGCTTCTTGCAGCCTTCCGCATAGCGATCTCCGCAGAGCTGCTCCGCAGTCTGGATCGGCTTGTCGTTGACCTGCTTGTCGATGATCTCTGCCTTCAGGTTCTCCGCGGTAACGAGTGCAGGCACGAAGAGTTGCGTCGGCGTGTCGAAGAGTTTCGTATCGGCCTTCGGCGTTTCGCCCGACAGCAACTGAATTGCGACATTCGCCGCTGCCGCGGCAACGATCTCGCTCGGCTTGGAGATCGTGTTGTACTGGTCGCCGGCGATGATGAGCTGCAGGCCTGCGATCGTCGCGTCATTGCCGGTAACCGGCGGCACGGGATCGACGCCGGCGGCCTTGAAAGCGGCAACAGCCGCTCCGCCGGTGCCGTCATTGGCTGCGACAACACCCAGGATCTTCTTGCCGAAGCGGGTGATCTGGCCGCTTGCCCATTGCTGTGCCTTCGGCGGCGCCCATTCCGGGGTGTCGAACTCGGCAAGCACCGGATAGCCGCCTTCAGCAAGACCGGCATGGATGCCCTTCTTGATCAGGCCTGCCGCCGCATCGGTCGGCGAACCGTTGATTTCCAGAAGGCCGCCATCACCAGCTTTCACGTTTTTCGCCTTCAGATGATCGACTAGCGATTTGGCGATCATCTTGCCGATTTCCTCGTTGTTGAAGGAAACATAATAGTCGGCCACCGCCGATGGGATCGGACGGTCATAGGCAATGACCTTTACGCCCTGGCTCTGCGCCATCTTGACGAGAGACGCTGCCGCCGTCGAGTCGACCGGATCGAGCACGATTGCCTTCGCGCCCTGAGAAATCGCGGAGTTGAACTGCTGCTGTTGACGCGAAGCGTCGCCGTTTGCATTCTGATAGATGACCTTGCAGCCGGCGCAGAGCTTCTTCATCTCTGCCTGGAAACCCGGATAGTCATGCTCCTCGTAGCGCGTCGAGCTCTGATCGGGCATCAGGAAAGCGACCGTCGCGTCCGTCACTTTCGCGGACTGGGCAAATGCGGACGTGCCGCTCAGAAGACCGATGGCGAGTGTTGCAACGCCTGCAAGTTTCAATGCGAATTGGGTCATTGGAATTCCTCCGCTCCAAATGATAGTTGTGTCGATGAAGCCTCGGCTCATGTCTTGAGCGCGATGCTTATGAGCTGATTTCCGGGCAAAGGTTCCCCTTCGGGTCATTCGCATGACCCGGTCCTCCTTGCCCCGATTGTCTGGTCTCTCCTCCCGGTCCTCCTTGTTTTACGCGGCCTCCACCGCTCTTACGTTCTGTGCCAGCAATGTTCTGAAGCGCGAGGGCGCCATGCCCTTCTGATCCAGAAAACGACGATTGAAGTTCGAGATATTGTTGAAACCCGCGGCAAAGCAGATGTCGGTTATCGACATTTCGGCTTTGCTCATCAGCAGGTGGCAGGCGAAGTTGATCCGCAGCCGATTGACGTATTGAACGAGCGCCATGCCGGTATGCCGGCGGAAGCTGCGGGAAAACGAACTCGGGCTCTGGCCGGTCAACTCGGCAAGATCAGCTTCGCTGAACGGCTCCGTCAGATGCGTGTTGATATAGGCCAACGCATGGTTGACCCCGGCCGACATGAATCCAGAAGGATCGGGATGATAACGCGTGCTGGCGAGAGTGCTGGCATTCTGGGCGCTGCTCAATGCATTGAGCACATTCATGAAAAGTTCGATGCGACGAATTCCCTTCGCTTCGACCAATTCACCGAGGATCGGCCCGACAACCGCTGCCGTTTCCGGCGCAAACAGCACGCCACGGCGGCTCATCTCCAGAATGTCGATACATCCGGAAAGCTCGGGAAAAACCCTGTTTGCGTCAGCAAAGAAGGATTCGGAGAACTGAAGGACCCGGCAGCGCAGCGGCAGGCATGTGCCCGGAGGCACATCGCTCACCCAGTTGTGCGGCAGGTTCGGGCCTGTGAGCACGAGATTTCCCGGCTCGAATTCCCCGATGAAATCGCCCACGAAATATTGCCCCGTCGTTGCGACGACATGGTGGATTTCATATTCGGGATGGAAGTGCCAGCGGACCGTGCGATAGGGATAGCCATGTTCCCATGCCTTGAAGGACTCGGCGCTGCCGATCGCGACCACTTCCAAATCTGGATTCATGTCGTCCTCCTGCCTGCACTCGGCTGGGCTTATTCCCCGCCGGCACCTCCTCCCAGAGGCCATTGTTTCTTTTCCGACAATGGGACTTTACGCGCGGATATCCATGGCCGCTACTACGCCATCGACGCAAGACTGATACTTTTTTGACAATTCTTCGGCGTTTTGTTGGCCGATCGCATAGTAGCAGAGATCGGCCCTCCGCAATGGATAGTTGCTTATCCGCGGTGATGGACACAGCTTTGGAGGCACCGATGAGACCAGCTTGGGCGCTAAGCCGGACCTGCGGAATAGGCGCACTTCTCGCGCCAGCCGACAGGCGTCATGTCGGTGACACGGCGGAATTCGCGGTTGAAATTCGATTTCGTCAGGAAACCGGCTTCCAGCATGATCTCGGTTACCGATCGCTCGGTTTCGGCCAGCAGGCGGCATGCCTCGGCGATGCGATAATCGTTGACATATTGCGAGACGTTCTTGGCCATGCTCCGGTTGATGGCGACCGAAATGCGCCGCGATGGTATCCCTGCCTTACGGGCCAGACGCTCAAGATTGAGATTGGCGTCGCGGTAGAGCTTTTTCTCCTGCATCAGCTCATGGATTTTGGCGATCGTATCCTTGTCTTCGGCGAGGTCATATGGAGGCGCGGCCTCCAAGCTTTCGGTGGGCGTGGAGTTGCGGCTGGCCGCGGCTGCCGCAGTGCCGAGCATGAACAGGCCGAGAAGATTGGCGATGCTGATGATCATGCCGGCATGCGCGCCACGGGTCGATTCGAAATCGAACAGCACCAGTGCGTCGACCATTGCTGAGAAACACAATGCGCCAGCGGCAAAGACGAGCGCGCGATGGGCCGGCTGCGCCGCTTCGAAGGGCGCAAGGCGCAGCACGTCGGGACCGGACCGGACGAGCCAGAGCAGTGCGAGGGCGTAGGCCACGTAAATCAGGATCATGGCGATATCGATAGCCTCCGGCCAGACGACGACCAGCAAGGCGATGACAACAGCAGGAAAGCCATAGAATATCAAAAGAGCGGGCCAGCGGCGGCGGCTGTCCGCACCCAACCTGCGAACACCGGCATAAACAAGGGGCGGCATGATCGTTGCCAAGGCGAGCGTCAGATGGCCGACCTGCTGCAAGCCATAGCCCCAGCGCAGCCCAACGAAAACCGACTGCAAGGCACAAGCCAGAAGCAGGACGAGGAAAGGGCGGTTTGCCGCCAGCTCGTCATCACGCCGCACCACTGTCAGAAACAGCAGAAGAAGCATGAAGGCGACGACGAACGGCAGCGGCACGAACAGCATGAGACCCTTCCCCGGGGCAACCATATTTGCCGCCACTATGGCCTGACTCGCGGCTCCCGGCGATCCAGATCGCGATCTGAGACGTGCTGAATCATGATCGAGGTCGCCCAATACGCTTCGGTGGCGGACATTGACGCCGTAAACGTCTGGAGACCCGCCCATGAATTCTGACGCGAATATCGCAACTCGGCTTCGGTCGCTATCGATCGAGCGCGTTGAGCCGCCTCCCCGCGCCTCACGCCCCACCGGCCGATTGCGGATGCTCGGTATGATACTGGCAGGCACGGCCGCAACATTCGCGGCCGTCTATTTCACCCCCGTGCCATCCGATGCGCCTTGGAAACCTTTCGCGACGAGAATTGTCACCGAGCCGGCAAAAGGGACCGAAACGTCCTCACAAAGCAAAGCTCCCACCGCCCAGGAGCAAACTGCAAAACCCCTGCCCCAAACGATTGTCGGGTCCGGCTATGTCGTTGCCGGGCGGATGATCACCCTGCGGCCGGAGATAGGCGGCAGAGTGGTCGACCTGCCGCTGGATGTCGGCGATCATTTTCTGGCGGGACAGGTCATTGCCCGTCTGGATAAGACGACGGATGAGATTGAGCTGAGGATTGCCAAATCCCAGGCCGCTGCCGCCGTCGCAGCGGCACGCCGCGTCGAGGTTTCGCTGGAGCAGGCCCGCAAAACCCTCGAACGCACCAAGCTCCTTCTCGAGCGCGGTGTCGTCGCGACCAGCAACCTCGACGCCGATAGCCTGGCGGTCGTGCAATTGACCAGCGATCTCGACTCTGCGCGGCAGTCAGCCGAGACCGCGCGACTGCAGGTGGAGAAGCAGGAAAGAACCCTGTCGCTCCATCAGATTGTCGCGCCTTTCGATGGCGTGGTCGTCACCCGGCTGGTTGGCCTCGGCGATATGGTTGCTTCGGGAACGGATGGCGGCGGGCCGCGAGACGGGATCGCAATCCTTCTCGACCCGAACTCCCTGACCATCGATGCCGATATCGCGCAGTCCAATGCCGCACGGATACAGCCCGGCCAGACGGCGGTGGCCATTCTCGACGCCTTTCTTGACCACCCCTTCAAAATGCGGGTGCGGACCATCGTGCCGGAGGCCTCGCTGCAGAAAGGCACCGTGACCGCCCGGCTGGAATTCCTGACGCCACCCTCCCGGGTGCTGCCCAACATGGCCGCAAAGGTCACTTTGGACGCTCCGGACCTTCAAGCAAACCTGGACAAAAGAGGATTTTGAAATGGATGAGAGCGCATCGACGCCGGAAGACGGCAGCATTTCGATCAATAATGTGCGCAAGGATTACCGCATCGGAAAGAACGCCGTGACGATCTTTTCGGATCTGACCATGACGATCCGAGGGGGCGATTTCGTCGCGATCGTCGGCCCTTCCGGCTCCGGCAAATCCACGCTTCTGAACCTTATCGGCGGCATCGACCGCCCCGATGCCGGCGACATCAATTTCGGCCATGCGCGCATCAGCCGAATGAACGAAAGCGCCCTGACAAAGTGGCGAGGCGCCAATATCGGCTTCGTATTTCAGTTCTATAATCTGATGCCGATGCTGACGGCGGAGCAGAATATCGAGCTTCCACTGTTGCTGACGAGTCTGACCGGACGCCAGCGTCGCGAGCGGGTCGAAACGATCCTCTCCCTCGTCGGCCTCACCGACCGGCGCAAGCATCTACCGTCGGAACTTTCAGGCGGCCAACAGCAGCGGGTGGGGATCGCCAGGGCGCTGGCAAGCGATCCGAAACTGCTGCTCTGCGACGAGCCAACCGGCGATCTCGATCGCGAGTCCGCTGAAGACGTGCTCGCCATGCTGCGCATTCTCAACTCGGAGCTCGGCAAGACCATCGTCATGGTCACCCATGACGATGCGGCGGCGCGCTCCGCCAGACGTGTTCTGCGCCTGGACAAAGGCCATTTTGTCGAACGCGAGGCTGCGTAATCATCATGAGCCGCTTCACTCTCATTCGCCGGACCATGGCACGCAAACCGATGCGCAGCGCCCTGCTGATCGCGAGCATCGCCATCGCCTTCTTCATCCACCTCATCCTGACGAGTTTCGAACATGGCTTCCTGGGTGGTGAGGTAGATTCGGAGCGTCTGATCGTGACCAACAAGGTTGGCGACACGCTTCCTCTCCCGATCAGCTATTACGACAAGATCCTGGCCCTGCCCGATGTCGCTGCGGCAACCTACATGGCGCGCAGCCGCGCGACCTACCGGACACCGGCGAATTTTCTGGGCCTGACGGCGGCGGAGCCCGGCACCTTCGCCGGCTTCATCGGCGATCAATACGATATCCCCGCCGATGCTCTCAGCCGCTTCGCCCAAATCCGGAACGGCGCGATCGCCGGACGGAGCATCGCAACACAGGAGGGTTGGGTGCTCGGCCAGAAGATCACGCTGAATACCTCCAGCTTCTTCAAGACCGACGGCAGTTCGGACTTCGAATTCGAAATCGTCGGCATATTGGATGGCAAGCAATCCGCCGATACCCATTTCGTGATGGCGCGGTATGACTACGTCAATTTCGAGCGCAGTACCGACCGCGACACCGTCAGCAGCTTCGGCATCGTGCCGAAGAACGGTGTCCGCGCCGACGACGTCATCAAAGCCGTCGACACCCTCTTTGCCAACTCCGCTTACGAGACACGGACGAGGACGGAAGCCGAGTTCATGCGGGCCTTTATCGCACAGTTTGCCGATATCGCGACCATCGTGCGTCTGGTGATCGGCGTGGCGTTCGTGACCATCCTGATGATCGTCGCCAACACTATGTTCTTCGTCATCCGCGAACGGACACGGGAGATCGGCGTGCTGAAGGTCCTCGGCTTTTCGCGGCGCTTCATCCTCGGCAATATTCTGGCTGAGACCTTCGCCCTGTTTGCGGTAGGCCTGAGCTTCGGCCTCGGTTTTGCCTTTACGGCTGTCATGTTTCTGCGCGAGCCGCTGCGCACGATCGTGCCGGATCTCGTGCTCACCCCCGCGATCATTCTCGAAGCAACCGGCCTCGCTGTCCTGCTGGCGCTCGCAACGGGTGTCGCGCCGGCCTTCAATGCCATTCGAGTGCCGCCCAACGCCGCTTTAAGAGAAAGATGAGACGATGAGCACAATCATCAATCAATCCATGGCTTTGACCATATCCAATCTGAAATCGCTTCGCCGCCGGATATGGATTTCCCTTTCCCTGGTCTTTTCCGTTGCGATGGTCGTTACGGTTCTGCTCGGCTTCCTGGCGATGTCGAACGGCTTTCGGACTTCCCTGCTGCAAGCTGGCTCTAAGGATATCGTCATTGCTCTGGGAAAAGGGGCGGCGACGGAGCTCGGCAGCCGGATCGAACCGTCCCAGCTTCATTTTCTCGAGGGCGCTGCCGGAATCGCGACCAATGCGGCCGGAGCTTCAGTGATGTCGCCGGAAATGGTCGTCCCGGTAGATGTGCCGGAGAAGATCGGCGGGTTGCTTTCAACACTCTCCTTGCGCGGCATCGGTCCGTTCGGGCTCAGCCTGTGCCCGAATGTCAGGATCGTTGATGGCCGTATGTTTAATCCCGGCGCCAGCGAGATCATCGTCGGGCGTCGGCTGAGCCTTGACTACAAGGGATTGGCGCTTGGCGAACGGCTCACGCTCGGCACATCGAAATGGACCGTCGTCGGTATTTTCGACGCCGGCGGCTCCGTCTTCGAATCCGAAATGCTGGCGGATATCGGCGTGGTGCAGACGTTGTTCAACCGGCCCAATCTGGTTGAGAGCGTCAGGATCAAGCTCACCGCGCAGGAAGCCTTGCCGGCACTACAATCCATGGCGGCAGATACGCCGCAGATCGGGCTGACTCTGCGGTCGGAACAGGATTATTTCGCAGCGCTCGCAGAACGCACGTCGAAGCTGATCCTCCTTCTCGGCTGGCCGCTGGCGGTGATCATGGCCGCGGGCGCGGTGGTCGGTGCGATGACGACCATGTTCAGCTCCGTGTCGGATCGCAGCACCGAGATTGCCACCGTCCGCGCAATCGGCTTCAGCCGGCGGGCTGCCTTTGCCGGCACTTGGATCGAGGCAATGATCCTGACCTGCTTCGGATGCCTGATCGGCGTCGGCTTTTCTTATGCCGTCCTCAACGGCTGGACCGCCTCAACGATGAGCGCCGATCATACGCAGATCGGGTTTCAACTGGTCCTGTCTCCTGCCCTGGTAACGAAGGCCGTTTGGCTGTCCTTGATCATCGGCGCCGTCGGCGGTGCATTGCCGGCGGTAGCTGCGACGCGCATTCCGCTGCGGCTGGCGATGAGCGGGCGAACGGAGATTGGCTGAGGACGGACGTGGCGAACGCTATCTCTTTGCTTTCGCCCGCCTAAGCTTTCGGTCAGCCACCAGAAGAAGGCCCTTGAGTTCCGGTTCGCGCACGCGGTTCGCAGCCTCGATGAAGGAGACCCATGCGTTGCGGCGTTGGCCTCTTTCCGGAAAATCCTCGTAGATTTTTTCGACTTCGAGCAAATGCAGTTGCACAATGCAGGGAACGCGGTTGCCGTCGGCGAGCTGCTTCAGATAGGTGAAATAGCCGAAAGGTTTCTTCTTGATCTTGCCGCGAACGCCGGCTTCCTCGAAAGCCTCGATCGCGGCCACCTCATGCGGCTTTTTCCCTTTTATCGGCCAGCCCTTCGGAATAACCCAACGCCCGCTTTCGCGGCTGGTGACGAGAAGCACTTCCGATATGCCAAGCTCCTCATTTCTCCGATAACAGATCGCCGCACATTGCTCATATACGGGGCCGTTAAAGAGCTCATCCGCATGGGAGGCGAGATCGGAAAGAAATCTGTCCGTTCCTCTCGAGGATTTTGTCTGCCCTGAGGTCAAAGGTGCCATGTCGTCAGCCACCCCTGATCGAGTTGCGCCACACGAGATCGGCATGAAGACGGATGGCATGTACCCGTCCTTCAGGCTTCGCCGCCTCCTTGCTCTCCAGCCACGCGACCGCCTCCCGCGCCATCGTGGCAAGAGGCTGAGCAAAGGTCGTGAGTTGGTAGGATGCCCAGGAGGTCTGCTCGATATCGTCGAAACCGGCAACGCAGAGCTGGTCGGGAACGGAAATGCGAAACTGGTGGCGGGCGGCATCTATGAAGCCGCAGGCAAGCAGATCGGTCGCGCAGAAGACGGCATCCGGGCGCTCGTGAAGGGTTAGGAGCCTCTGCGCAAGGACCCTGCCGCTCTCATAGCTTGTCCACCCGTAGCGCTCGACGACGACCTCCAGACCATGCGCCCTGGCCGCAGCGACGAAGCCGTGCTCCCTTGCCATGAGGCTTGGTGTGCCGGCCTCCGAATTGGCAAAGGCGAGCCTGCGGCAGCCGGCACGAAGGAAGGCGGTAACGACGCGGGCAGCAGCCTCTTCGTCGTCGAGATTGATCCGCAAGGGCCCGTCCTGCTCGTCATCGCGATTGATCAACACCAATCGCTGGCCACTCTTCAGGCAGAGTTGCGTAATCGACTTATCGGGCATCCCGGAGATAATGATCGAGGCATCGGCGCGGTAGCGGATCGCCTGGCGCAACGCGAGGTCGACACTGCCGTCCAGCAGATCGGTATTGACGAGCATGGCAATCTTGCCGCTGTGCTGCAGTTCCTGCGTCAGCGCCTTGATCAGGCCGGAGCGATGTGGGGTGGCCATGTCGGACACGATCAGGCAGACGATACCGCTTTCGTTGCGCATCAGCCCGCGGGCGAGATGATTGACGTGATAGCCGAGTGCGTCGGCGGCCTCGAGCACTTTCCGGCGCGTCTCCGGCGATACGCTCGCCCCTGGCGTGAACGTGCGCGAAACGGCCGAGCGGGACACCCCCGCGCAGTCCGCGACTTCTTGTGCGCTCACGAACACTTTCTGCGACACGCTTCTCTCCAGCCGGCATGCGGCTTTGCTCGGTTTTGCAATTGCGTGCATCATCCTGTGAGCCGATGTCGTGACAGTTTTATGAAGAAAGCTGTTGATGGGTGCCGTAAGGTCATGCGGCATTTGCACGCGTTTGCAAGATGAACGAATACAGAGAGGGCGTGCGTACTTCGCGGCAAAAGCAATGTGATCAATTATAGTCTTCAGTTCCGCCGTGCTCGCTGATCAGCGGCACGAAAATCACGGCGCCGAGATTTTGGGTGGTAAAATTATCCGAGCCTTTCCGCACAATTTTCAGGAGCGTCTGCCTGCTCTCTTCCGGCCCTACCGGGATGACCAGCCGGCCGCCTACGGTCAATTGTTCTTTCAGGGCCTGCGGCACCTCCAGCGCGGCGGCTGAAACAAGGATGGCATCGAAGGGGGCGGCCTTCGGCCACCCCTTTGAACCGTCTCCGCAACGCAAATCGATATTGTCATAGCCGAGACGTTGTAGTCGTTCGGTCGCTCCGGCCGCAAGCGAGGCATGGCGCTCCACGGCAAAGACATGAGCCGCCATGCGGCTGAGGATAGCGGTCGCATAGCCAAGCCCCGCGCCGATTTCCAGAACCGTGTCGCTGGGCTTAACTTCGGCTGCCTCGATCATCAGCGCAACCATGTAGGGCTGAGAGATCGTCTGCCCCTTGCCGATCGGCAGCGGACAGTCGTTATAAGCAAACATCTCGAAGCCCTTTTCGACGAAGTTTTCCCGTGGAATCAGGCGCATGGCATTCAGCAGCGCCGGGTCGCGAATGCCGCGCCCGGCGATCTGTTTTTCCACCATATGAAGACGCCCGTGCATGGCCGGCTGTCTCCACTCCCGCACAAGCCGCCGTTCACGCCGTCTGGCTATGCTCGCCACCATGGCGGGAAATGCCGCTCAGCGCTTGGCCGGCACTACCGTTGCTTTGCGACAGGGCGATATCGCCGAGCGAGAGGATACCGACCAGCCGTTTGCTGTGATCCAGCACCGGCAAGCGACGGACCTTGATGTTGCCCATGTTCCGGCAGACCTCGTCGATCTCCTGATCATCGAAGCAATATTTGACTTCCGATGTCATCACATCGCGGACCTTCGCGTCCGGCCCCTTGCCATTGGCGATGCCGCGAATGGCGATATCGCGATCGGTGATCATGCCGACTAGGCGGTCATGGTCGCCGACAGGCAGGACACCGGCGTCGAGATCCGCCATCGTCCGTGCAGCCTGCAGGATCGTTTCGTCAGGATTGGTAATGCGCACGTCGTGCGTCATGGCGTCTCGAACTTTCATTGGTTCCTCCATGAGCGGACGCTTCGTCCGGCCTTTAGGCACAGGACAATCTCTCCAGCGACCTTAGATCGGGCGGCGCCCGGCACCCCACTGGTCGCGGTGCCCTCCGCTGAGAGCCCGCTACAACAACAGGCGAAGCGCCGATCTGTTCCCGTCCACAGCGCGGATAATCGAAATTACATCGCGAATTCGTCGTCCTCATCGGCAGAAAGCAGATCGACAAGCGTGGCTACCTTGCCGCTCGGCAGAGTCCTGCCCTCGCCGATCAGAGCCTCGTCATTGTTGACCCAGGCCCAAGCCTCCGCAAGCTCGCCCAGAGTTGCGCCGGTCGCGGAGATATCGGCCATCAGAGTCTCATCGACTGGTCCAAGAACGGAGACGATCTCTTTTGCAGTCATGGTCATATGCATTCTCCTGAGGTTTCATAGGCCCGGAATCGCGGCGAGCCCTTTCATCTCCTTGAAGGCGGAACGAAATCCTTTCAGCTTTGTTCCGGCATTCAAGCCGGCCACGAACGTCAGGAGGGTGCGATGCCGAGTACGATGATCGAGCTCATGCCTTTGAATCCCACTTGGATGGATATCGCGATGCGCGTCCTATTGGTCGTCGCTGCCGGCGGGCTGATTGGCCTCAATCGCGAGGCAGGTGGGCACGCCGCCGGATTTCGGACGACGATCCTGGTCGGATTGGCGGCATGCCTGACCATGATTCAGGCCAATTTGCTGCTCCCCATGACGGGCAAAACATTCCAATCATTCGTCTCCATGGACATACTGCGTTTTCCGCTCGGCGTGCTGACGGGCGTCGGCTTTATCGGCGGTGGTGCCATCCTCAAGCGCGGCGATCTGGTCACAGGCGTGACAACAGCGGCAACGCTTTGGATCATGACGGCAATCGGCCTGTGCATTGGCGGCGGGCAACTTGTGGTCGGGTCCGCCGGAGCTATGGTGGCCTTCATCGTGCTCACACTCTTTAAATGGTTCGATGAGCTGATATCGCATAAGCAAAAGGCGCGCGTGGTGATCGAGCTTGCCGACAGCGCCGATATTGCAAAGATCGAAACGGCCTTCGCTCCACTCGGATATTCCTTCTGCTTTGTCGGCAAATCGATAAATGAGGCCGACGGCGCGGCTCATGCCGCCTATCAGGTGCGATGGAAGCATGGGGGTATCAGCGGCGGCGCGCCAAAACTGCTGGCTGATGTCGAAGAGCGCTACAAAGTAGTCTCTTTCGAGATGACGACGACGACTACATGACCATGAAATGCACAAGAATGCTCACGGGGAACATTCTTGACTGGCGATGGTTTGCCCTTCGAACAAAAGGAGGATGCCATGGCCAAAATGAGAGAGATGGAAACCAACGCCACCCCCTCCGCTGACGCCGATATCCGCACCCAGCAGGCGCTTGATCAGGCTGCCGGCGGCTCCGGAGACATCGATGCCCTTGCGCCTGATATGGAGAGGCTGGAAGTGAACTTCACCTACGCGGAGCCGGGCACGGACGACTTTCGGTCGGCAGATACGCCGGATTGTGACAGGCAACGCAAGCAAGCCCTGGATGCTGCCGCCGGCCGGATTGCGGAGGCGGTCAGAGCCTCGCAGCCGCGAGAGCACCGCACGATGCGCAATGTTACGATGCTGGCAATCGGCGGCCTTGCCGGCTTTTTGCTGCACGAGGTCCTCAGGAGTCGATAGGCGGCCCGGGGCTGCGAGATGGAACCTTATGGCGTTTTTCATGTTGCATTTCATGAACCCAACGAAGGGAAAGCGTCATGCGACGTCAGCCCAAGACATATGCGCCGTCGACAAAGCCTGAGAAAAACCCTTTCAAGGTATCCGAATCGCAGTGGCGGCCGGATGCGGAGATTCGCGCGGAAATCCATAGGAAACTGAGCGAAGACCCGCTGCTGGATATCTCCGGCGTCTTCGTCACCGTCAACAATGGCCGCGTTCTCATCGAAGGATCCGTCGAAAACGACGAGGCCAAGCGACGCGTCGAGACCCATTCGCGGCAGGTAAGCGGCATCAGCGGTCACGACAGCAATCTTTGTGTTCGTAGGCCGCGATAGAAAGCGTAGGCAAGCATGCGCGCACTGTTGATCATCATTATCGGATTGATGGTCGCCTCGATCCTCAGCATCCTCGTCATCAAGCCGTTCGTGACCGGAAAGAACCAGGATTCGACTGTCGCTCAGAAAACCATCGAGCAACCGGAACCCAAGCCGTAGAGTTCCCAAAACGGATTATTTGGCTTCCGGCGTCTGCTGTTCCTGCTGGCCCGGGACCTCGCTAGGCGGAATAACCGGTGTCTTGCCGCCACGCGGCGCAGGCTTTTCCATAGCGCTGTCTCCAGTCACAGGCGGCTTCAGCACACCGCCGCAATCCGAAAGTTTATCGTCGTTATCCTGAGGATCAGCCAATGCGGTTTGGTTTTCACCTTGGGTCTGGCTATTGGCGTCGGGAGCCCGGCAGCGTTCGCTGTTCGGCATCTTGAGCTGTTGCGCGGACATGAGTCCCGGCATTGCAACTGTTAGCGCAGCCGCCAGCAGCAGGAACCGTCCAAGCGATCGATGCTTGGCTTCAGACTTAGGTGAAGTTGATGGCGTGGTCGTTGCTCGTACCGGCGATGACACCACGCTCGTGATGTGACCGGCATCGCGATTGCCAACTGTTGCGATCGGAACCGGCCGACAAAGCTTGAAGCTCTCGTCCATGCTGTTCTCCATCGATGAAAGTGCGGGCTGCAGACCGGATGGATTGGAAGCTCGCCTGCCATTTCGTTGGCCATGGAGAGAAAACGGAAAAATCTCCATGTTCTTCAGCACCATCACGTCCGTTTGGCACGGCCTGCAGTGTCAATGGAAAACGTCTGTTGGCGGCCGATGTTCCGGTTTAATTCAGGGTGCAGAAACTGAAAACGGCCTCCCATGAAGGGAGGCCGTTCGCATTTTCCAGAGATGCCGATAGCGTCGTTATTCCGCTGCCTGCAACGCCGGCGGATCGACGTCACTGGTCAATCGCCCAGCCATGGCGGCGGCAAACTTAGTCTGGTCGAGTTCGTTTTCCCAGCGGGCGACGACGATAGTCGCAACGGCATTGCCGACGAAATTCGTCAGGGCGCGGCATTCCGACATGAAGCGATCGATGCCGAGGATGAGCGCCATGCCGGCGATCGGAACCGACGGCACGACGGCAAGGGTAGCGGCCAGCGTGATGAAGCCGGCACCGGTGATACCGGCAGCCCCCTTGGAGCTCAGCATGGCCACGAGCAGCAGCAAGATCTGGTCAGTGAGCGAGAGCGAAGTATCGGTCGCCTGCGCGATGAACAGCGCCGCCAGGGTCATGTAGATGTTGGTGCCATCGAGGTTGAAGGAATAGCCTGTCGGGATAACGAGACCGACGACCGAGCGCTTGCAGCCGGCGCGTTCCATCTTGTTCATCAGGCCGGGAAGTGCTGCTTCCGACGACGAGGTGCCGAGAACGAGCAGCAATTCTTCCTTGATGTAGCGGATCAGCGCCAGGATCGAGAAGCCGTTGTAGCGCGCGACGGCGCCGAGAACGACGAGCACGAACAGCAGTGATGTAGCGTAGAAGGTGCCGATCAGGAAGGCCAGGTTGGCGATCGTGCCGATGCCGTATTTGCCGATGGTGAAAGCCATGGCGCCGAAAGCACCGATGGGCGCGAACTTCATCAGCAGGGCGACCATGCGGAAGATCGGCGTGGTCAGTGCCTGCAGGAAGTCCTGTACAGGGCGGCCGCGTTCGCCGACAGCGCCGAGTGCGATACCGAAGACGACCGAGAAGAACAGAACCTGGAGGATGTCCCCCTTGGCGAAAGCGCCGACGATCGTGTCCGGAATGATGTTCATCAGGAAGCCGACCACCGTCGCGTCATGAGCCTGAGCGGCGTAATTGTTGACGGCCTTCGTATCCAGCGTTGCCGGATCGATGTGCATACCGGCGCCCGGCTGTACGACGTTCGAGATGATGAGACCGACGATCAGCGCCAGCGTCGAGAAGGTCAGGAAGTAGATGAACGCCTTGCCGACGACGCGGCCGAACTTCTTGAGATCCGACATGCCGGCGATGCCGGTGGTGACCGTCAGGAAGATGACCGGCGCGATGACCATGCGGACCAACTTGATGAAGGCATCGCCGAGCGGCTGCAGAGACGCACCGATCTGCGGATAGAAATGTCCAAGCAGGATGCCGGCGGCGATCGCGGCAAGAACCTGCACATAGAGATGCCTGTAAAAGGGAATTTTGCCGTGTGTCTCGGCAGCGACGGGTGCAATCATGATATCCTCCGTTATGCCCAACCGATCCTTCGGCCCTCCGGGCAACGACTACTGATCTTCAACAGCCTCCGACTGTTTGACGGATCGTTGCAACGGGCGTGCCAAATGAAGGATTTCCTAATAATTTATTGATATAAAAGCAGATTTTATGCAGGTCGGTAGCTAGATCTCCAAATCTGTGCGGCAATCCGCACAGATCGAATTGCGATACGCGCGAAATCATGCACAATGTCATGATGCTGCAGCGGCCAACCATGGAACGATTTTCGACGCCAGAGCAGCTAGGCCGGCGCTCTCGCCGTGTCTGGTTGGTCTTTACGGCTTTCTGCGCGATCCTCATCGCAGCCGCGCTCTATGGCGCCGGCGTTTACGGCCGCATGACCGCAATCGAGGCATTGCAGGTCCAGGGTCGCACCGACGCGAACCTGAAGGTCGCACTGCTGAGAGCCGTCCTCGAACGGCCCCGCGCCTTGCCGCTTCTCCTCGCGGACGACCAGCAGGTGCGCGACGCACTTGCGGCGGCTAAAGGCGATGCCGTTACCACGCTCGACCGCAAGCTCGAAAGCCTCGTCTCCGGTACCAAGGCCTCGGTGCTCTACGTCACCGGCAAGGACGGTGTCGCGATCGCATCGAGCAACTGGCGCGAACCACTGAGCTTCGTCGGCAATGATTATTCCTTCCGTGATTATTTCCGGCGGGCGATGGAGGCGGGAACGGCGGAGCATTTCGCGCTCGGCAATGTCAGCAACCGCCCCGGGCTTTACATTTCCCGCCGCGTCGGCGACGCGGAGAACGCGCTGGGTGTCGTGGTGGTCAAGATGGAATTTGACCAGCTCGAAGCCGATTGGCGGGAAGCCGGCCGTCCGGCCTATGTCACCGACGAGCATGGGGTCGTGCTGATCACCAGCGTTCCCTCCTGGCGCTTCATGACGGCATCGCCGCTGCCTGCTGAAAACCTCGCCGCCATCCGCAAGAGCCTGCAATTCGGCGATGCGTCGCTGACACCTCTGCCGATCGCCCGCCCCGAAGCGATCGGTCCGGATGTCTCGATCGTGCGCGCGGTCCTGCCGGGCAGCAGCGCTGCGGAATATCTGCGGCTGAGAACAGCAATCCCCTCGACGCCCTGGCAGTTGGACTATCTCGTCCCGACGGATCAGGCAATTTCTTCCACGGTCCGCGAAACGCGCTTCCTCGTCCTGACTGTGCTGGTGCCGATCCTGGCGATCGCCGCCTTCCTGCTAAGGCGCCGCCACGTATCCGTGATGCAGATCGCCATCAGCAGGGTCGCTCGCGAGGAGCTGGAACGGCGCGTATTGGAGCGCACCGAAGATCTCAGCCGCGCCCGGGATCGGCTCGAAGCGGAAATTGCTGATCACCGCACGACGGAGGCGAAGCTGCAGGTCGTGCAGCAGGATCTGGTACAGGCCAATCGCCTAGCAATCCTTGGCCAGGTCGCCGCCGGCGTCGCCCATGAGATCAACCAGCCGGTCGCGACCATTCGCGCCTATGCCGACAATGCCCATATCTTCCTAGAGCGACAGCAGATCGCGCCGGTAAAGGAAAATCTTACTTCCATAGCGGCCCTGACCGAACGGATCGGCACGATTACCGAAGAGTTGAAGGCATTTGCCCGCAAGGGACGAACCGCGCCGGAACCGGTGGAACTGAGGAGCGTCATCGAAGGCGCCGTGATCCTGCTCAGAAGCCGCTTTGCCGGCCGGCTCGATGCACTGGTGATCGATCCTCCGCCCGCCGGATTGGCGGTCATCGGCACACGCGTTCGGCTCGAGCAGGTGCTGATCAATCTCTTCCAAAACGCGCTCGAAGCGCTGGAAGGGCGCGAACAGCCGAAAGTCGAGGTTTCGGTGCAGGAAACGACCGACGGCATTGCTGTCATCGTCTCCGACAACGGCCCCGGTATTCCGCCGGCCATCCTCCATTCGCTGTTCACGCCGTTCAATACATCGAAGGAAAAGGGCCTCGGCCTCGGTCTTGTTATCTCCAAGGACATCGTCGCCGACTATGGCGGCCGCATCGAGGTTGAAAGCGGCGAGAACGGCACCCGTTTCACCATTCATTTGCGCAGGGCAATTTCATGAGCGACGTTTCCGCGGTCTTTCTAATCGACGACGACAGGGACCTGCTGAAAGCGACGAAGCAGACGCTAGAACTCGCCGGCTTTTCCGTTTCCGCCTTCTCCACCGCGGCCGATGCGCTCGGCGCGCTGGAGGCCGGTTTTGCCGGCGTGATCGTCTCCGATATCCGCATGCCGCAGATGGATGGACAGCAGCTATTCAGTCGCGTCAAAGAGCAGGATGCGGACCTGCCGGTCATCCTGGTCACCGGCCATGGCGATATCCCGATGGCGGTCAAGGCGATCCAGGATGGCGCTTATGACTTCATCACGAAGCCCTTCGCCACCGACCGGCTGGTGCAAAGCGTGCGGCGGGCGGCGGAAAAGCGCCGGCTCGTTCTGGAAAACCGCGCGCTCCGCGTTGCGGCCGAACAGGCACAGGGCGATCTGCCGTTGATCGGCCAGACGCCGGCGATGGAGCGGCTGCGTCATACGCTGCGGCAGATCGCGGATACGGATGTCGATGTGCTGGTGACCGGCGAGACCGGCAGCGGCAAGGAGGTAGTCGCAAGCCTCTTGCATCGCTGGAGCCGGCGCGCCAAGGGGAATTTCGTGGCGCTCAATTGCGGCGCGCTGCCGGAGACCGTCATCGAAAGCGAGCTTTTCGGCCACGAGCCCGGTGCCTTTACCGGCGCACAGAAGAAGCGCATCGGCCGCATCGAGCATTCAAGCGCCGGCACGTTGTTTCTCGATGAGATCGAGAGTATGCCGCCGGCAATACAGGTACAGATGTTGCGTGTTCTGGAAATGAGGGAGGTGACCCCGCTTGGCACAAACGAGGTGCGTCCGGTCGACCTCCGTGTGGTGGCGGCCGCGAAGGTCGATCTGGGCGACCCGCGCCAACGCGGCGACTTCCGTGAGGATCTCTATTACCGCCTCAACGTCGTCACCATATCCATCCCGCCGCTGCGCGACCGGCGCGATGATATCCCCCTGCTCTTCGGCTATTTCGCGGATCGCGCCGCCAGCCGCTTCAAGCGTGAAGTGCCCGCCATGTCCGCCGCTATTCGCCATCATTTGCAGAGCCACGATTGGCCGGGCAATGTTCGCGAGCTTTCGCATTTTGCGGAGCGTTTCGTTCTAGGTCTGGAATCGGCGGCGGAGCCGAAGGCAAGCGAAATCCTCTCCGCAGATAACACATTGCCCCTGCCCGCCCGCATCGAGCGCTATGAGGCCGAGCTGATCCGCGAGACCCTCGCTCAAAACGCCGGCGATGTCCGCCGTACGATCGAGGCCCTCGGCATCCCGCGGAAGACTTTCTACGACAAGCTCCAGCGCCATGGCATTGTTCGGGGAGATTTTGCAGGCTTCGATGGTGACGACCGACGACCACGCGTGGGTGATTAGAGCATGTCTTCGGCCCTGCGACAAAACCGCCATGCCGGGGCGCCGATCAAAGCGATCAGGAACTGATCTTCTACCCAAACGTTACCGACCCTATGGCCAACAGATATGAGAGTTGTGCCGTGGTCGATGATCAGCATCTCGCTCAGAAAGACAACCAGACCGAACCTCGGATTGAACGTGTCCATCCCGGCAACGATCACCAGACTGACCGGGCGGAGAAAAAGCGTCCGTCATTCGTCCGCAGGCATCCCCTTTGGATCCTGCTTGGCCTGATTGTTGTCGCTGCCCTTGCCGCCGCTACGTGGTTCGCCTGGCAGATCTATTTCCAACCTTATGAATCGACCGACGACGCCTTCATCGACGCTCGCAGCTTCTCGCTTGCCATGAAGGTTTCCGGCTATGTCACCGATGTTCCCGTGACCGACAATCAGCATGTTCAGGCTGGCGATGTCATCCTGAAGATCGATCCGCGCGATTACCAGATCACCCTCGACCAGGCCAACGGACAGGTGAATGTTGCGGCCGCCGCGCTCCAAAGCGCCGGTGCCCAGATCGACGCCGCAGGCGCCGCGATCGATGTCGCAAAGGCCCAGCAGAACTCGACAGCGGCCGCGCTGCAATATGCACAGCAGGAGGCCGCACGCCAGCAGCAACTGGTCAAAAGCGGTTCCGGCAGCGTGCAGGCGGTGCAGCAGGCGACCTCCAACCTGCAGCAGAGCCAGGCGAGCCTTGCACAGGCCGAGGCAAACATAACCTCGGCGCAGAAGAACAAGGCGGTTGCCGAAGCCCAGAGGGCGAGTTCTGCCGCGAGTTTGAGCCAAGCGCGGGCTCAGGCCGAAGAGGCGCAGCAGAACCTCAAATATACGACGATCGTCGCGGCCCAACGCGGCCGTGTCGTCCGCCTCACTGGTGCCAAAGGGCAATACATCGAAGCCGGACAGGCCATCTCGATGTTCGTTCCCGACGAAATCTGGATCACCGCGAATTTCAAGGAGACGCAGTTGACCGACATGCGGCCGGGGCAGCCGGTGGATGTGACGATCGATGCCTATCCGGATCACAAGCTGCACGGCAAGGTCGCATCGGTTCAGCCCGGCTCCGGCACGGCGTTCTCCCTGCTTCCCGCCGAGAACGCGACCGGCAACTATGTGAAGGTCACACAGCGCGTGCCGGTGAAGATTGTCGTCGACAATTGGCCGGCGGATCTCTCGATCGGTCCCGGCATGTCCGTGGTCCCCACGGTCACCGTCCGGCCGAGGCATTGACATGAGCGGCGCAAACACAACCGCTGGCGGAGCGACCACTCCCGCCGCGGGCGCCACCAATCCATGGCTGATCGCGGTCGTGGTCTCGCTTGCGACCTTCATGGAGGTATTGGACACGACGATCGCCAATGTGGCGCTGCGCTATATTTCGGGCGGCCTTGCGGTCAGCGCCGACGAAGCCTCCTGGGTGGTTACGACCTATCTCGTTTCCAACGCAACCATTTTGGTCGCCAGCAGCTTCATCGCCGAACGATATGGCAGACGTCGCTTCTATCTCTCTTGCCTCGCGATCTTCACGATCGCCTCCGTTCTCTGCGGACTGGCGTGGAATCTCCAATCGCTTCTCATCTTCCGCGTCATCCAGGGATTTGCCGGCGGCGGCATGGTGCCGACGTCGCAGGCGATCCTCGCCGATTCATTTCCGCCGGCAAAACGCGGCCAGGCATTTGCGATGTTCGGCGTTGCGGTCGTGGTGGCGCCAGTGATCGGCCCCACGCTCGGCGGCTATCTCTCGGATAATTACTCATGGCACTGGTGTTTCCTGATCAACGGCCCGGTGGGCGTCTTTGCCTTCATCCTCGTATATTTTCTGGTGGAGAGATCGCAGGAAATGCACCGAAAACGGCAGGAACTCCGCAGGCAAGGCGTCCGCTTCGATCTTGTCGGCTTCCTGCTTGTGGCAACATTTCTCGGTTCGCTCGAACTCGTTCTCGATCGCGGCCAGACGGAAGACTGGTTCGATTCAAATTTCATCATCGCCATGACCGCGCTTTGTGTGTTGGCCTTTGCACTGGCGATCCCCTGGGTGCTGACGAAATCGAACCCGATCATCGACGGTCGGCTGCTTGGAACCCGGCAGTTCGGATCCTGCTTCATCGTCATGATGGCAACCGGCGCGATCCTGATCGCGACGACGCAATTCCTTCCGCAAGTCCTGCAGCAGGATTATGGATACACCGCCACCTGGGCCGGCTTGGCGCTGTCGCCGGGCGGCCTCGTTACCATGGTCATGATGTTCGTCGCCGGTCGTCTGACCACGGTGGTTCAGCCGAAATACATGATCGCCACCGGTGCATTGATCATTGCAGGGTCGATGTGGTGGCTGACGCGGCTCAATCCCAACCTCAATTTTGCGTTCTTCGTCTGGTCGCGGCTTTATATCGGATTGGGCCTGCCGTTGATCTTCATCGCGATCACCTCAGCCTCTTATTACGGCCTGCGGCCGGACCAGACCAATCAGGCCTCCGCCATGATCAACGCGGCGCGCAATATCGGCGGCTCGATCGGTGTCTGCATTGCCTTGAACGTTCTGGCACATCGCGAGCAATGGCACCAAAGCCGGCTCGTCGAACACATAGTCCCATCCGCCCCAGCCTACCAGGAGACCCTCCAGACCATGACGCGCTACTTTGCGCAGAAAGGCGCGACCATGGCCGACGCGCAATCGCAGGCGACAGCATGGATCGGACAACAGGTTCAGATGCAATCGAGCTATCTCGCCTATATCGACGTTTTTTACGTGCTGACTCTCATCGCCCTCTCGGCAATCCCACTTGCCCTGATCCTCAGCAATATCGACCTTGGAAAAGGCGGCGGTGGAATGCACTGAAGGCTCAAGGCATCTTGCGTTGAACCGGTTATGAATTACCGAAGGCAGCGGATGTTCGCTTCGGGGCCGAGAATATGGGAGAGAACAGGTAGCTGAGCCTTTTCGAGGTAGTGGCTGTGATGTGGTCGGCATCCTTATAGAGCGGCATGCCGTCTTGTGTCGCGTCGCAATGCCCATCGTGGCAGATCGCAGGCAGCGGGTCGACTATAGCCGCGCCGTATTTGGCCGCTAGACCAGCCAGAATAGCGCGCGACAATGCCTGCCGTTTCGCAACGTAACTCCACGGCGGGGCAACCTCCGTCGATGTCTTGGTCATCACAGCCTTGGCGACGGCTTCCGGCATGTACCGGCCCATTTCCGGCACGTCCATGACCAGCACAACCTTGGTTCCCTGCTGCGTCAGCTCCGCCACCAGCCTGTCGAGGGATGCCGTGACTGGTGCGGACTTGTCCTCTAATGGCGGCGGCACCGATGGGTCGAAGTAGACGCCCTCATGCGGCAACTCGGCATCATGCACATATTTCGGCCAGTAGGCGATCAGGAATACCAGCGGAATATGCTTCGATCTAACGAGATCACGGACGGCTGCATTGAACTCGCCGCACCGCTTCACATCACCGCGAGCCGGAAGCTGCGCATCCGGCAATGGCGGACATGACGCATGTCCCGCAAACAGACCGGAAACGCCAGCCTGTTTCGCCGCCTCGTCAATCGCCGGAGACATAGCTCCGGAATGCGAATCTCCCCAAACAAGGAAGGAAGGAGAGGCCGATCCGTCAGCGCCGAGCGGACAAAGTTTTCCCGCGCGTATGTCTGATAGAGACGGGCCGGTCGTATCGGAGTCGGCAAAACATGGCGGTGCGCCGTAACGGCTGATGTCATATGTTGCGGCGTAGACCTTCTGTACATCGGCCGGGAGGCGGCTCGGCGCACCATTGTCGCGAATGACGTAGCTACCGAATCCGACCACCGCGACCATGACCACTGCTGCGGCCGCGAATAAGGGCCTTCGACCCAAACGACTGCCACGACCGCGAAAAGGCTGCTCGATGAACCGCCACGAAAATGCGGCGAGAGCGAGCGAGACGACGACGATCAAGCCACTCTGGACCGGGGAAAGCTCGCGGCCAAAGATTTCGCGTGTGAAGACGATGATCGGCCAATGCCAGAGATAGAGGGAATAGGAAACCAGGCCGACGAACACTAGCGGCCTCGCCCGCAGCGCTCGTCCGGCCAATCCATGTTCCGCTCCAGCATAGATCACCAGGGCCGCACCGAGGCAGGGCAGCAAAGCGGCAGGGCCGGGAAATAGAGTATGATCGGTGAAACCGAAGACGGCGATGGCGATCAGGATTACGCCGAGGGCCGCAAGGCTCTCCCGCACCACAGGCCGGGCCGGTCTCGGTATCACATGGAAAGCCAGCAAAGCGCCGATCAGCAATTCCCAGGCGCGGAACTGCAACAGGTAGAATGCCGCCGCAGGCGTGCGGAAGACCGTCCAGGCACTCGCCGCGAACGAGGCGATCAACAGGCCAAGCAGAATGGGCACCGTATAGCGCCGCGCAAATCGGTTGACCGCCAACAGCAGCAGCGGAAACAGGATGTAGAACTGCTCTTCGACTGCCAGCGACCAGGTGTGCAGCAGCGGTTTCAACTGCGCGCCGATGTCGAAATAACCGCTCTCCTTCTCGAACTGAATGTTCGAGGTGAACAATGCGGCGGCCTTTACACTGCGGGCGAAATATTCCAGCTCGACCGGCATCAGAAGCAACCATGCCGCTATGGACGAGGCTGCAAGGACGGCAAAGAGCGCCGGAAAAATTCGCCGTATTCGCCTCTCGTAGAAACGCACGATGCTGAAATCGTCGCGAGCAACCTCACCCGAGATCAGCGAAGCCATCAGGAACCCGGAGATGACGAAGAAAACATCGACGCCGACGAAACCGCCGCTGAACCCCGGAATGCCCGCGTGATACAGCACGACTGGCAGGATCGCCAGCGCGCGAAGCCCGTCGATATCGGCGCGATATTTTAAATGGCCTGGAATAGGCTGGCGCACGAACTCCGGAACAGGAGAATCACGCAGTACTATGAGATTCAATCTTATTCTCCGAAGGCCACGAGGGTTCTGCGTCTGGCGTGGCCAAGCTGTTATCGCGGCGAGCTGACGTTAAACTGAAAACTCACCGCAGCGACTTAGGTTCAGCCCATATTCGTCTTGTTCGGTCGCTTAGCTGAGGTTTGGTGGATTTCAGCGGGTTGTAAGGAAGACCTAATAGCTCTCGATAAGCTGGGGTCGGCGAGGAGTGTGAAGAGCTGATATGACCAACATTACACTCCGCAACGTGGTCAAACGTGTGGCGCTTCTTAACCTCGGCTATTTCTGTGTCGAGTTTGTGGTCGCGCTGTCCATCGGTTCGGTATCGCTCTTTGCCGACAGCGTCGATTTCCTCGAAGACGCGTCGGTTAATCTCCTGATCCTGATGGCACTAGGCTGGAGCGCCCGCAATCGCGCCCGCGTTGGCATGGCTCTTGCCGCGATCCTGCTCGTTCCCGGGCTGGCGACCATCTGGACCGCCTGGCAGAAATTCATGATGCCGGTTGCGCCGGAACCGCTGCCCCTATCGCTGGCGGGCCTCGGCGCGCTCGCCATCAATCTTTCCTGCGCCATGATGCTAGCCCGTTTTCGCGCGCATGGCGGCAGCCTAACCCGGGCAGCGTTTTTATCGGCTCGCAACGATACGCTCGCCAATGTCGCCATCATTGCGGCAGGTCTCGTGACCGCATTTCTCTGGAATTCCGCCTGGCCGGACCTGATCGTCGGCATCGCCATCGCCGCCATGAACGCCGCTGCGGCGCGTGAGGTATGGACGGCGGCCAGGGGCGAACATAGTGCCGCCGCCTGAGATGCCCTGCTGTCGCCGCTTCGGTGGGATGCTAGGCTTGGACGCCTGACGTGCGGGCCATGCTCGGCTGGGATGCCAATTGCGCGGCCATGTCAGCCGTTCGATCTAGGACCGTCATTGCCTGTGAGATGAGCTCATCAAGCGCATCGGCACTCTCACAAGCCCGCACGATCAACGGCGCACTCAGGCATATCCTCAAGGCACTGGCGGGCATGTCACCGAAATCGGCGCAGCGAACGGGCTGACCGAGACGCACCGGTGTAAGGCCGTTCTGCTCGACGGCAAGGTTCTTGTACACCGCGGCCATCTCCGTCGCCGTCAGGATGCCGTCCTGATGGGGATTGCGCAGATAGAATGAGAAGATCGAAGGTATTTCATCCCAGCGCGGGGCGTGCGAGTCGCCCCACAGGCTCTTCCGGTCTATCGGCCGGCTATCGAGCAGTTCGAAGGCGCTATCGTGCTTCAGCCGCTCTCCGACCGCCTCTGCAAAAGTGTTCAGCACCGAAATCACCTTTTGCTCAGGCATGCCAACGAAGCGCTCCAGTTCCAACAGCGCCGCCTTCCATCGCAGCAAGAGGCCGAAATTGGCGTGATCTGGCAACGCGTCCCGGGCCACCCAGCCTTCCGGCCAATCCGCTTTCGCGCAATAATCGGCAAAAGCCGGAGACAAAGGCCGCTGTTTCAAGCGATCCGACATCCGAGGCGGACACAGCAGCGCCCCGCTGAAAATCGGACCGGCCAGGAATTTGGAGCCGGTGACGGCCACAAGGAAATCATGGGCCAGATAGGCACGGATCGTTGCCCCGGAGACGCGAAACTGGCAGGCATCGATCATGATATCGAGCATAGCGCCGAAGCGCGCTTTCAGGCGAAAGACCGTTTCGAGGCCTGGCGCCAGCAGGCTGGTCTTGGAAACATCCGTGACGACCAAAAGGCATCTGAGTTCTGCCGCGCGGGCAAGCTCGATCAACCCCCTCAATTCCAATTCTATCTCTTCTTCGCTCCGCAACGTGCCATCCGGATTGCGCACCGCGACCGTCGTATTTCGCGTGGCATGTCCCGGGCTTAGTTCCTCACCCTTGGCGACGGGCCTATTGCTGCTGACGCGGCTCATGAAGTGACGCCCGGCTGCGGCAGTCATCACCCCGCTCCCGGTCTCGTTGCCCATCAGCGTGATGGTCATCAAGGTCCGATCGTCCTGGCGCGCCAGCAGCTCCGCAGCGAAAAGATGGATATCGGTGCCTGACGTCGCCATGACGGCATCCACCCGCGAAGGCCCTGAGCCTTGATCGAGGCCAAGCAGATGCAGCAGTTTCGTCCGCATCCGCGCGATCTCCCGCGCGTAGATGTCGGTCGCAGCCCGCGTTTCCATCTCCCGCAAAAGATCAGCATAATAAGCGCCGACCGCCGCGAAAGCCGGTGCGGAAATGGTCGATGCCGTCGAGGAGCCGAAGGCCAGATCCTGCGGCCGGGGCGATGGCCCGTAACCATACATGTTGAGACCGGTTGCAGCGTCGCACTCCAATCTCTCGTCCCCACCGGAAATCAGGCAGGTGAGAAGCGCATCCTTGTCCTTGCCGGACGGCTTTAACGGCGCGCCTGCGGTCTCAGCCATTTTGCCGTTCGGGGCAAGGCCGGGGGCGTAGTCGTCAAAGGTCTTCAGCATGCGGAAACATTCCTCTCACAGTCCTGAGATCGAAACGCGTCAAGCGCCGCGATCTGCACGAGGCCCGCAGGATGATTTCGGGCACGGAACATTAGGACAAATAAGATGGAGCGAAGCTGACTTGCCGATGGGACGCAGATGGCGGCACCAACGATTGCTCGATATTTTCCGCACGAATGGGTCATCCGGCAAGCGCAGGCGCGGCCCCTCTACGGCGAAAAGCTCATTGAGCCTCATGACAACATCGAGAATCGATCAACTCTCCCTGCTGTTGCCGAAGCTCCAAACGAAAAAGCCTGCCGCGGGAGGAGGTGCGGCAGGCTTTCGAAAAGAACCGAACAGTAGCTGGGAGGAGGAGTGCTACTGTTCCCGCAGACGACCTTGGGAGGAGGATAAGGGCGCCTACATCACGAAGGGATGCGGGAGGAGGTGCATCGCTTCGATAACCAAGATCATATCGCAGATTTGCTCAGTTCATAGGCATTTCTTTGCAGGGCAGGCATGCGTTATGCGAAAAGCGGGATGCTCCATTAGCATCGACTTACATTGAAAATGCGGGAAACCGCCGACAGCGTGCGCAAAACAAAAGCGCCCGCTCGGGAGGAAGCAGGCGCTGACGAAAAGTCGAAGTTATGGCGTTTATGAGCCGTTAGCGAGCAACCGCGCCACGAGCGATGTTGCGGATGTCGCCGCGGCCGATACCGAGGTCATCCAGTTCGCGCGTGGACATACGGCCCAGTTCGGCGACCGTTTGACGATACTTCCGCCAGTTGTTGAAAGAGCGTGCTACGTTCATGATGATCCCCTTTCTTCGGGCATTCGAAGCCGAGCTGCCGTCCGTGGCGCTCCCCTTTGCTTCGATGAGAGGTATATAATACGGCACCCTCGGTTATTGCAGCGCCAAGGCTTCACTGCACCCATGCAAGTAGCGCATGGGTCTGAAGGCGGCCCATTCTGTCACTTCAAATTCTCTCTCCGGACCAGGCCAACCGAAACATCTTTAGGGTTGACCTTTGTCAGCCCATTAGCATTCTTGCCGGTGAGCAACCGGCAAGAATTGCAGGCGCGCGTTGCTCAGACAATCAATGGCGCAAAAATAATTCGCTGCACGTGTCGTAATCTCACGCGGCCGTTCGTCATAATCGGGAAAGCGCCAAGCGGTTCACCGTTCCAGGCAATTCGATTGCCCTTCTGAATTCAAACTCAAGGCAGCACCATGACGACCGAAAGCCAGACTTTTGCCGATGTGGAACAGGATATTCCCACCGTGGAAGACCATAGTGCCCGCAACAAACTCGTTATAGCCCTGCTGCTGGTGTCGGCTTTTGTCGTCATTCTCAACGAAACCATCATGGGTGTTGCGCTCCCCCATCTGATGGCGGATCTCGATATCACCGCGAGTGCCGCTCAGTGGTTGACCACGGCCTTCATGCTGACCATGGCCGTCGTCATCCCGATCACCGGATACCTGCTGCAACGGCTCAACACCCGGCCAGTATTCATTCTCGCCATGTCGCTCTTCAGCGCCGGTACGCTGATCTCGGCGCTGGCGCCGGGTTTCGCCGCACTTGTTCTCGGGCGGATCGTGCAAGCCTCGGGCACGGCGATCATGATGCCACTGCTGATGACGACAGTGATGACCTTGGTGCCGCCGGACTCCCGCGGCAGGACCATGGGTAATATCTCGGTCGTCATATCGGTGGCGCCGGCCATCGGGCCAACCATTTCCGGCCTCATCCTTTCGGCGCTCGAATGGCGCTGGCTGTTCCTCCTGGTCTTGCCGATCGCGTTGGGCGCATTGACGCTTGGCGCCTTGCGGATGAAGAACGTGACGGTTCCAACCACCGCGCCGATCGATATCTTTTCGATCATCCTCTCAGCCATCGGTTTCGGCGGTTTCGTCTACGGCCTCAGCGGGCTCGGCGACGCAGCACTTCGCGCGCCCGTGGTGTCGCCATGGATTCCGCTCCTGACCGGCGCTGTCGTCATCGCGGTTTTCGTATTGCGTCAGTTGCATTTGCAGAAACAGAATAGAGCGCTGCTCGATCTGCGCACCTTGACCACAAAGACCTTCACGATCGCCGCCGCCATGATGGCCATTCTGATGATGTCGATGTTCGGCGTCTTCATCCTGCTGCCCATCTATCTGCAAAACGTGCTGGGATTGTCGACGCTGCAAACCGGACTGCTGTTGCTGCCTGGCGGGCTGATCATGGGCCTTTGCGCACCGACCGTCGGGCGCCTGTTCGATAAATACGGTCCAGCACCGTTGATCATTCCGGGGGCCATCATGCTCAGCATGGTGATGGGCGGACTGGTCTTCATTCAGCAGGATACGCCGTTTTGGATGCTGTTGATCGCCCATATCGTGCTCAGCATCGGTCTTGCGCTGATGTTCACGCCGCTATTCACCGTCAGCCTGGGATCGCTACCGCCGAACCTCTATTCGCATGGCAGCGCCATGCTCGGTGCGACCCAGCAAGTCGCCGGTGCCGCCGGCACCGCGCTGTTCGTCGCGATCATGACGCTCCGGTCCACCAGCCTCTCCGCTAGCGGCGCCAGTATCCTTACGGCAACGACCGGCGGCATTAAGGCGGCATTTCTCTGTGGGGCGATCATCTCGCTGGGAGCGATCGCGGCCGCCTTGTTCATCAGAAAGCCAGAACACGGGCCGGAGGCGGGCCACCACCACTAGACACATTCGACGCTGCGGAAGCTCGGTCATCTCGAGACTGCGATTTGCTGGTGACAGGGCGGTCTTTCTCTGCGAAAAAGACGGTGATGAGAGACAGGGGCGCCCGTCGCGTGATGGGCTGAGAAGCACCCTTTGAACCTGAACCAGATAATGCTGGCGGAGGGAGTCGCTCGGGGTCTCGGCGTGCTCTTGTCGTTGTCCCCTTCGCGTCTCGCCCCGCCCGAAAGGGGCGATATGCAAGATAAAACCACTCCCGGCGCGCTGCTGACGGCCATGCGGACAAACCCTCCACTGGTGCAATGCATCACCAACTTGGTCGCGACGGCGTTTGCCGAAACGGAGGTCGGCGAATTCGCCGCAATCTCCGGTGCGTTGTCTATCGGCGGGATCAGAAAGGCACGCCCATGATCCGAAACGTCCTCTCCATCGCCGGCTCCGACCCCTCCGGCGGCGCCGGCATTCAAGCCGACCTGAAGACATTTTCGGCACGCGGCGTCTACGGCATGGCGGCGCTGACCGCGTTGACGGCCCAGAACACGCAAGGCGTTTCCGGCGTTCACCCCGTTCCTCCGCAGTTCGTCGCCGATCAGATCAAGGCGATCTTTGCCGATATACGCGTCGATGCCGTCAAGATCGGCATGATTGCCAATGCGGCAATCGCCGAAGCCGTTGCCGATGCGCTCGCTCCCCATCGAGGCGTGCCAATCGTGCTGGACCCCGTCATGATCGCCAAGGGCGGTGCAGCGCTGCTTGCCGCGGATGCCGTCGACGTCCTGACCAACCGTCTTCTTCCCCTGGCCGCGCTGCTGACGCCCAATCTGCCCGAAGCGGCGGCACTTCTGCACGAACCCGTTGCCGAAAATCGCGAGACGATGGCGCGGCAGGCAGAAAGCTTAGCAAAGCTCGGCCCGCTGGCCGTTCTGGTCAAGGGCGGGCATCTTGCCGGCGATGAAAGCCCTGATGTTCTCGCAAGCCCGGAGGGGCTGACCTGGTTCGAAGCCGGTCGCATGCCAACCAAGAATACGCATGGAACCGGCTGCACGCTGTCCAGCGCCTTGGCGGCGGAGATTGCAAAGGGTTCGACACTGACGGAAGCTGTTGCCACCGCCAAGCATTATCTTGCGGGCGCGGTTGCGGCGGCCCAAACGCTCACCGTCGGCACCGGTCATGGGCCGGTCCAGCACTTCTACGAGCTTTGGCCATAAAGCTGAACGGCGACATATGTCGACTAACAGGCGAACATACGTCCTTTGTCGCGCAGTTGACGCAAGTTTTAAGTGCGATATAATTAAAAATCACCACCATTAAAAGAGTGAACACATGATCAAGTTCTTATTGATGATGAGTGTCCTCGCTTTTGGAATTGCTGGTTTTGTCGTCATCGACGAGAACCGAGCAATGGCCGCTGGTCCTTGCAATTCATCAGCTCAAAACTGCCCCTGAGAGACAGACCTCGGACGCCTGGCGATGAACGATTTGATCTACGCGGGCGCCATTGCAGCCGGAGCGGTGACGCTGCTGATCGAGGCATTTCGGAATTTCAACTCGCAGACCGGCGACCATCCGTTCTCGCTGCATCCGATTCTCAAAGAAGTCGAGGTCAGGAACCTCTGCACGACCGGCGAGATTATCGCCGGTTTTACCTTCTATGCTGGCTTGTACCTTATCGTCTACGCCGTGGTCTTGGGCTCGGCAGAGGTGTATGACCTGTTATTGAGCGCGAGCAAGGCCAGAAGCGAAATCGGTGCAACCGACAACGTCCTGTTGCCCGCAAGTGACCCGTCGGTACTGTCTGCGACGAGCTACGGCAAACCCATCTTCGTTTCTGCCCTCTTAATTTCATTCCTGTCGATTGGCGCTGTCAAACCCATCGAAGCGACGATGAGAAGTCTTGCTCATCGGATGGCCGGCATCCCCCGGGGCGTCTACAGGGTCATAGAGAGTCTACGCAGCGTGGACTATGAGGAGTTCCTAAGAGATCAACCGGGATTGTTGGTCACAAGTTTTCGCGACGCGACTGAATCAATCAAGAATAGTATCGGTTTAGGCAGGAAAATAGCGGAGATCGAGTCATCGTTGGCCACAATTGACTATCTCTCAGTCGCTACAAACGCGAATAATCGAATGCTATACTTCCCGCTATATCAAATGTCTGAGCTGGAAGCACTGTCGAACAAGCTCGACGGGCAGCTCACCGCCTTGCATGACCTCATAGCTGCTTTACAAAAGAAGCTTCAATCCGGCAGCGAAGACGGAGCCGCAAAGCCCGATATACATGAAATATGGGACGCGCTTTCGAATCTCCAGCGCGAAGCGGCGATCGCGCGATCGAATACGATGGCAGTGTTCGCCGTCTTATTTGTGCGCAATAACCGGTCAGTCTTCAGCCAAAGCGGCTTGCTCCGCAGGCGCCCTCCGAAACTCGGTCAGAAGTCTCAAAGGAAAGAAGAAACAAGACCTCTGAGCCCGATGGAAAAAACCATAAAGCGAATCCAGGAAAAATATAACGCCGAACAAAACTCGTTCGCGATCAGCATGATGGTTGGCTTGGTCCTTGGCGCGATCGCGACTTTTCTCATTTACAACCAGTGGCGTGACTGGAAAGTGCAAAGTGATCCAGGCGTGTATAGCGAACAAACACGCGTCTTAGAGAACGAAATTGCTAATCAAGTGAGAGCAAACAATAATGCAAGCGCGAACAATGATAAATTAAATACAAAGGATACCATCGCCCAGCCTGTTTGTTCTCCAGCTGACGCCGACTGCAAGACGAAGGAAGCCATTCACCGATATAATCTTTCCCAACGGCCCATTTTTATCGAAACGACAGCCTGGGATACTCTTCATTCGGGACTTCTGGTTCTCTTGAGCGTTTTCTTTGTGCTCGTCGCGCGCGAGGTACGCATCGAGCAACAATCATGGCGAACGGACTGGAAATTCTATCAATTTCCGTTCCTGACGCTGCTTGGCATGTCCTTACTGTCGGGGCTTATCGCAGTTTTTGCGTCGGCTGCGGTCAACTTTGCTAAGTTGGCATGGGCCGTAAATTTTCATCTGACACAAACGCAAATCATTTTTTTATTCGAACAATCGGGAGAGTTTTTTGCCCTCCATTTTGGGGCCGGGTTGATCCTCTCATTCGCGGCCCTCGTTATTATGGATAAGCACAGACATCTCAGTGTTTTTTGGACAGTATTAATCAGTATTATTTTCTCTGCAGTATATGCGGGATATATGTGGCTTGCGATTTTCCTGACCTATGGATCTGCACTTCCCTCAGCACCAAAAGCCGCTTTGTTCTCTCAACAAACGAGAGACACGTTTATTTTTTGCTTCGTTCCATTTCTATTTCTTCTGACATTTGCCGTTATGCTTGAGATTACGGAGGCTGGAGACGACGACGCGAAATAGAAACTGAACTAAGGGGGCGATCAATGAATACTGCACTGCTCAGTTCGCTTTTTGCGTGTTTTACCTTTATTGCGGGAGGGGTCGCGGAAGCCGAGCCTCCCCAGCAACCGCCAGTCACGACATGCAACGAGAAGACGCAGCTTTGCATCGGGGTCCGAAGCGATGCCCGGCCCTTTTCCTATAGGTCCAGCCTGCCCGGCGAGAAGGCATCCGATGCGGCACGCGGTCCGTTGGAACGAGCCGGTTATACGGGCTACATGGTGCGAATATGTGATGCCGCCCTCGCCGAGATGATACTGGACGCAAAGCCAGGCGAATTGACCTTCAATGACATCGGCATCTACGACATTGACGAGGCGCGTGAAAAAGAAGCTTCAGCAGGTGCGACCACCGTTGCAGGCAAAGACGCCACCACGAGCAACACTATTTCCCCGATAAACGATTCGCGTTTCCTCGACCTTGGCGTCAAGTTTGACATACTTTGCGATCCGGCAACGATCACCAATGAACGGCGCAACGGCTTCATAGTTTCTGCGCCGCTCTTTTTAACCGGGATAAGCTACATCACACGCAAGGGGGAGGATCCGCCGGATAAAATCTGTTCCTACCCCAAAAAGCCACTAATCGGTCTTGTAGGTGGGACGACAGCTCAGAATGAGGGAATCAACGCGCTTCTGATTGCGCATGAGCTTCCCAAATTCGAAGACGCGCTAATCGATTACTTGCGCGGCGATCCGCTGAATCCGGATTCAAAGCCTTTGTGCGGAGAAGGTACTGAAAACAGGGTCAAGTCCTATAGCGGGTATACAGCCGCGGCAAACGCATTCTGCCATGATGATTTTCACTATTTCGTGGGTGATCTCGAAATCATTACCGAAAACGTCAAGATGATCCCGGGATGCGCATATGACAACGGCACGAGGACTTATACTAACGATCGCTACGCAGTCTTCGGGAAGGCTAGGCCCGAGAATGACAATAGGGGTACCGCGCGTCAGTTGCTGGTCGCCAGTTTTTTTGAGTTTCTTTCACAAAAGGTCGTGTTCAACCCCTCCATCCTCGACAAGGCTTTCGGTGATACGTTCCAAGGCGCAACTCCCAGCCACAAGCTCGACGTATTTTACTGGAGTGTCCGCGGGGAGCGCGAATAAGACGCCCGTCACCACGACAAGATCCCTATCGCCAGTGGGATGACTCGTGTGAGGTCCAAGTCATTATCAATATCGGTCGATCCGGAGGAAAACGTCCGGCTCTACGTCCGCATTTCACTGGTGCGCTTTATTGCTTCAATTCTCGCTCGAACGCTTCGATCTGCCGGAGCACCCATGGATCATCGGCGGAATAGTGAACGGTCTCCTGCTCCGCCCGCTTCCGGCATCGCTCCGAGAGCCAGTCAATCAAAGCGAGAAGCAGCCGCATGCGAGTTATCCGTGCTGTCCAGGGACTTGAGAGGCCCGGCCACCTGCCTCGTGAGCTGTCAGCAGCCGAGCCTCGATCAACCGCAAGGCGTTGCGGCGATTGTTTATTTGCCTTCCGCTAAATGAATGTTAGCTGAACAAATATACAGCTCATAAGAGAATATTTATATTCGTCATGGAGATCGCTGAGGTCATATTGCTCCTCTCGGTCTAGCGTCTGGTTTCAAGCGTGATACCTTCCAGATCTGGTCTTATGGGCATGTTGTTCTAGGCTCTGGGCTGCGCCGGCTCTTCTTGAGATCGATGAACGTGTGCCAGAGGACGGTGGCAAGAATGATGGCGCCGCCGACGAAGGTGGCAAGCGGCGGTTTTTCGGAAAAAAACAGCCAGACCCAGAATGGCGTGAGCACAATCTCCATCGTCCCGATAAGAGCGGCGTCCGCGGGCGGCATGCGCTTCGCGCCGGCGAGAAACAGGACGAGCGCAAAGGAGAAATTGGTTGCTCCAAAGGCGGCAAGCACCAGCCAGTTGTGTAGATCGAGCGAACCGACCGAGCTGAACGGCGCAAAGATGACGAGTGTCAGGAAGGCACCGATGATAGTCGGCGGCAGGCTCGGTACACTGCGGTCGATGCGCGGAATGATGATGACCAGGGCGAATGAGGCCGTCATCCCGAGCGCTAGGAGATCGCCGAGACCGGTGCCGCCGCCGATCGAGGAGGCAACGATGATCGCCACGCCGAGCAGGCAGACGCCGCCTGCAATCAGCGTTCTCCGCGGCACCCGCTCCTTCAAGATCGCCCAGCCGAGGAAGGCGGCGATGAAGGGCGCCGTGGCATAGATCATGGTCACATTCGCGACGGTGGTCATATAAAGCGCGCCGATGAAGCAGGCCTGGCTGAAGGTTTGGCAGGCGATCATCGCAAGCCCCGACGGGTGAAAGACCGAGCTCCATTGGCGGCGCGAGAATCCGCCTTCAAGAAAGAAGCTCGGGATCAGCAGGAACAATCCGCCGAACAGGGACCGCCAGGCGATCGCCGTCCAGAGATCCGTCGTCAGCAGCCGCGCATAGACGCCGCTGGCGCTCCAAGCGAGCGTTGCCGCAACGACGAGGGCGACGCCCTTTTCGTACTCATTGGCAGAGAATGATCTGGCGGGGGCCTGAATGGTCATGTGCGGTATCTCGGAAGCGAAGCACCTGAACGGATCGCCCCTGTGTGCGCCGATATTTGACATCAGACAAACGAATAGTAGAGATATATGCCATCGGAAATTTTTGTGGCTTGCCCATGCGCGAACCCATCGAAAGCGATTTGCTCCGGACGTTTCTCATCATCACCGAGACGTCGAATTTTTCCGTTGCCGCACAGCGCATTGGCCGCACGCAATCGGCCGTCAGCGCCCAAATCAAGCGTCTCGAAGAAATTGTCGGCGAGGCGCTATTCGAAAGAAGCGCACGTGGGGTCGTGCTGACCCGGCCGGGAAATCAGTTGCTGCCCTACGCCCGACGGATCGTCGACCTGTTGAACGAGGCCGCTGCGACGATCCGCACCAAGCCGTTGAATGGACCTGTGCGGATCGGAATTCCAGAAGAATATAGCCAAACCGTCCTGCCCGCGGCGCTTGCCGCCTTCGCTGTCCGGCATCCAGCCGTCGAAGTGACCGTTTCCTGCGACTACACCGCTCGAAATCTCAGCGCGCTGGAGAAGGACGAACTCGATATCGCTGTGGTCTTCGACTGGAGCAATCAGACCACCGGCGAGGTGCTCTGCATCGATCCGACAGTCTGGGTAACATCGTTGGTGCACCGCTTGCATGACGCGACGCCGCTGCCTGTTGCGACATACCGGAACTCGACCTGGGCGCGCGACTTTGCCCTGCGTTCCCTGGAGCAGCAGGCGCGGCCCTATCGCATCGCCTTCGTTGCCGATACCAGTTCCGGCCTGAAAAACGCCGTCTCCGCAGGCCTCGCCGTCACGACGCTATCCCGCAGTAACATTCCGCATGGCTGCCGGGAGCTGACGAGCGACGACGGCTTTCCGCCGGTCGATTCCTCGCGCGTCGTGCTTCGCCGCAATCCCTATCATTCCAGCGAGGCGATCCAGGAGCTCGCGGAAATGGTGCGTGAAGCCTTCCAGCCTATGTCGGCTCTGCTGCAGCCGTAGAGCGCCCGCGCAGGCGCCGCCGCGTGCCGGAGGGACTTTCCGAAAAACTGGCGCGATAGCTTCGGGAAAATGCCGAAGCCGAGTTGAAGCCGGTTGCCGCGGCAATCTCAGCGAAAGAATCCTTGGTCTCGATCACCTTGCGGCGCGCAGCATTGAGCCGAAGGGCGAGATAATGCACATGCGGAGGCGCGCCGATGCTTTCCTGAAAGAGCGCCTGGAGATGGCGAGCGCTGAGGCCGATGCGCCGCGCCAGGCGCGTCAGGACCAGCGGTTGCTCGATGTTTTCCTCCATCAGACGAATGGCCTGTGCAACGCGCGGGTCGCGCATCCGCAAGCCGGCGGTCGAGGGCGAAAGCTCAGCCGCGCTCCGCGTATTGGCCGGCTCGTAGATAAAAAGCCTGCTGACTTCGAGCGCAAGCGAATAGCCCTGCCGCCGCCGGATGATCTCCAGCATCAGGTCGACGGTCGGCAGCGAGCCGGCGGTGGTGATGCGCTTGCCGTCGATCACGAAACGATCCTTGACGGCACGGACCTGCGGATAGGCTAGCGCGAAATCGTCGAAATCCTCCCAATGAACAGCCGCCGAAACATCGTCGAGAAGGCTTGCCTCGGCGAGCAGCCAACTGCCGGATTCGATGCCCGCCATCATCGAACGGTAGCGCGCCGTCTGCGACAACTGCATCTTCAGCGCCTGCGTCGCGCTGCGCCGCCAATTGTAGCTCGCCAGCACGAAGAGCGGAGTGGTGTCGCTTGTGGGGCGGAAGCCGCCCGACGCAGGAACCGGGATATGGCTCGTCGTTTCGACGGGCGCGCCATCAAGTGTAAACAAGCGCCAGCGATAGATCTCGGCTCCGGAGATACGATTGGCCCCACGCAACGGTTCGATCACCGAAGCAATCAGGATCAGGTTCGTTTCCGGAAGCACCAGCAGATCGATGTCGAGTGGTGTGTTGGACGAAGTCAGCACGGGCATTCCCTGATATTTCCGGTAATGTATCGTTCTCTTCCGAAAATGCAAAGCATGGGAACGTCGCATGCCTCGTAATGGGCTCAATACGAGGGAGAACAAAAATGCCTCTTGCGATGAACCGCGATGTCTTCATCACCTGCGCCGTCACCGGCGCCGGCGACACGGTTTCCAAATCCAGCCATGTTCCGATCACTCCCAAGCAGATCGCGGAATCCGCGATCGATGCCGCCAAGGCTGGTGCCGCCGTCGTCCACTGCCATGTCCGCGACCCCGAGACCGGCGCCGCGAGCCGCCGCAACGATCTCTACAGGGAAGTGACGGATCGCATCCGCTCTGCGGATGTCGATGTGGTGCTCAACCTGACCGCCGGCATGGGCGGCGACCTGATCTTCGGCGATGTTGAAAGCCCCCTGCCCCTTAACGCCCGCGGTACTGACATGGCAGGCGCCTCCGAGCGCGTCAGCCACGTCGCCGAATGCCTGCCGGAAATCTGCACGCTCGATTGCGGCACGATGAACTTCAGTCTCGGCGACTATGTCATGACCAACACGCCCTCCATGCTGCGGGCGATGGCAAAGAAGATGACGGATCTCGGCGTGCGTCCCGAGATCGAAGCTTTCGATACCGGTCATCTCTGGTTTGCCAAGCAGCTTGCCGAGGAGGGTCTTATTGAGGACCCGGTCCTCATCCAGCTTTGCATGGGCATCCCCTGGGGGGCGCCCGATGACCTCAACACCTTTATGGCGATGGTCAATAACGTTCCCGAAAGCTGGACCTTCTCGGCCTTTTCGATCGGCTGTAACGCCATGGCCTATCCGGCGGCGGCGATCCTTGCCGGCGGCAACGTTCGCGTCGGGCTCGAGGACAATCTCTATGCCGGAAAGGGCATGCTCGCGACCAATGCACAGCTCGTCGAAAAGGCGGTGCAGGTGGTCGAAGGCATGGGCGCGCGCATCATCGGCCCCGAGGATGTCCGCAAGAAGCTGAAACTGACGAAGCGCTGAGGCCACGATGACCAGGATCAACAAGGCAGCCTGCATTGGCGGCGGCGTCATCGGCGGCGGATGGATCGCCCGCTTTCTGCTGGCGGGTATCGATGTCGATGTCTTCGACCCGCATCCGGAAGCGACCCGCATCGTCGGCGAAGTTCTGGCGAACGCGGAAAAAGCCTATGCGATGCTGACCGGTGCGCCGCTTCCACCGCGCGGCAAGCTCATCTTCAAGGATACGCTGGAAGCGGCCGTCAGCGATGCCGATTGGATCCAGGAAAGCGTGCCCGAGCGGCTGGACCTCAAGCGCAGCGTGCTGACACAAATCGATGCGGCCGCAAAGCCCGATGCTCTGATCGGCTCATCGACTTCCGGGCTGCTGCCGACGGACCTGCAGCGCGACATGCGCCACCCCGAGCGCCTCTTCGTCGCCCACCCCTATAACCCTGTCTATCTGCTGCCGCTGGTCGAAATCGTAGGCGGCGAAAGGACCAGCGCTGCCACGATCCAGGCGGCGATGGAACGGCTGCCGCCCATCGGCATGAAGGGCGTGCATATCGCCAAAGAGATCGAAGCTTTTGTCGGCGACCGTCTGCTGGAAGCCCTGTGGCGCGAGGCGCTTTGGCTGATTAAGGACGATATCTGCACGGTAGAGACGCTGGATGACGTCATCCGCTATTCCTTTGGCCTGCGCTGGGCGCAGATGGGTCTGTTCCAGACCTACCGCATTGCCGGCGGCGAAGCGGGTATGCGGCACTTCCTGGCGCAGTTCGGCCCGGCCCTGCAATGGAACTGGACGAAGCTTATGGATGTCGTCGATCTCGACGACGCCCTTGTCGAAAAGATCGGCCAGCAGTCGGACGAACAGGCGGCAGGCCTGTCGATCCGCGAGCTGGAGCGCATTCGCGACGAAAATCTCGTCGGCATCCTGCAGACGCTGAAGGGCAGCCATGGCGGCAAGGGTTGGGGCGCCGGCAAGCTCCTCAAGGAATTCGAGCACGGCCTCTGGGCCTCCGCCGGCGGCGACAAAAAGCTGGCGGATGTCGCGCAGCCTCTCCGTCTGATCGAAACCAAAGTCAGCCCTGCTTGGGTGGACTATAACGGCCACATGACCGAGCATCGCTATCTGCAGGTGTTCGGTGACACGTCTGACGCGCTGCTGCGCCTGATCGGTGTCGATCTCGATTATGTCGAGCGCGGTCACAGCTACTATACCGTGGAGACTCATATTCGCCATCTTGGCGAAGCCAAGCTCGGACAAGCCATCCATTCGACCTGCCAGCTTCTGTCAGCCGACGAGAAGCGGCTGCATGTGTTCCATACGATCTACGACACGGCAAACGGCGAAGCCATCGCCACCGCCGAACAGATGCTGCTGCATGTCGACGCCAAGGCCGGAAAAGCCGCTCCCGCACCGGAGGAGGTGCTGAGCAAAATAAGGCCGATTGTCGAGGCCCATGCAAGACTGCCTGTGCCCGAAGGCGTCGGGCGTCATGTCGGACAAAAGGGCTAGGAGGAAGCGATCATGAATTTCGGGCTCAACGAAGAGCAGGAGATGATCGTCCAGACGGTCCGCGACTTCGTGGAGACGGAGATTTATCCGCATGAGAACGAGGTCGAGCGCACCGGCCTCGTGCCGCCTGAGCTTGGCGACGAGATCCGGCGCAAATGCATCGAGCTCGGCTTCTATGCCTGCAATTTCCCCGAGGAAATCGGTGGCGCCGGGCTTGATCACGTCACCTTCACCCTTGTCGAGCGCGAGCTGGGTCGGGGCTCGATGGGACTCACCGTCTTCTTCGGCCGCCCTTCCGGAATTCTGATGGCCTGCGAGGGCGAGCAGCGCGAACGCTATCTTCTGCCGGCCGTGCGTGGCGAGAAGATTGACGCGCTCGCCATCACCGAACCCGACGCCGGCTCCGACATGCGCGGCATGAAATGCGCAGCCCGGCAGGATGGCGACGATTTCGTTCTGAACGGCACCAAACATTTCATCTCGCACGCAGACATCGCCGATTTCGTCATCGTCTTTGCCGCAACCGGCGAAGAGGAAACGCCGAGGGGCGTGAAGAAGAAGATCACCGCTTTCCTGGTCGATCGCGGCACGCCGGGGTTCGAGATCCTCAAGGGCTACGATTCAGTTTCCCATCGCGGCTATCACAACGTCATACTGAGCTTCACGGATTGCCGTCTGCCTAAATCCCAAGTGCTGGGTGGGGTACATCGCGGCTTCGATATTGCCAATGAGTGGCTTCACGGGACGCGTCTGACGGTCGCCGCGAGCTGTGTCGGGCGGGCCAGGCGCGTTTTCGATCTGGCGCTGCCCTATGCGGCGGAGCGGAAACAATTCGGCAAACCGATAGGCGCCAATCAGGGCGTGTCGTTCAAGCTTGCCGACATGATCACGGAGATCGACGCCGCCGACCTGCTGACACTATCCGCCGCGTGGAAACTGGATGCCGGCATCCCGGCCAATCGCGAGATTGCGTCCGCCAAGCTCTACGCCTCCGAAATGCTTGCCCGCGTCACCGACGAGGCGATCCAGATTTTCGGCGGCATGGGCTTGATGGACGACCTGCCGCTTGCCCGTTTCTGGCGCGATGCGCGCGTCGAACGCATCTGGGACGGAACCTCGGAAATTCAGCGTCACATCATCAGCCGCGATCTGCTGCGGCCATTCGGAGCGTGATCGGATGACGCAACGCCCGCTCGATCGCCTGATCAGACCGCAAACGATCGCCGTCTTCGGCGGCCGTGAGGCGCGCCGGGTCATCGAACAATGCGATCGCATGGGTTTTGCCGGGGACATCTGGCCGGTGCATCCGACGCTCGATAACGTACTTGGGCGCCGCTGTTATCGATCGGTGGAAGACCTGCCCGCCGCACCGGATGCCGCCTTCGTCGGTGTTAACCGGATGCTGACTATCGATATCGTGCGCGCGCTTTCAGCCAGAGGCGCCGGCGGCGCCGTCTGCTACGCCTCCGGCTTCAGCGAAGCCGTCGCCGAACTGGCCGATGGTGCCACTTTGCAGGAGGCCTTGGTCGATGCGGCCGGCGACATGCCGATCGTCGGGCCGAATTGTTATGGCGTGATCAACGGTCTCGATGGCGCCCTGCTCTGGCCCGATCAGCACGGAATGGTGCGTGTCGAACGCGGTGTTGCCATTCTCACCCAATCCTCGAACATCGCCATCAATCTCTCCATGCAAAGGCGTGGCCTCCCCATCAGCTATCTGATGACGGCAGGCAACCAGGCGCAGATCGGATTGTGCGATCTCGCCCTCGCCGTCCTGGAAGATCCTCGCGTTACGGCGATCGGCCTGCATATCGAGGGGTTCGGCAACGTCCAGACCCTTCAAAAACTTGCCGTGCGTGCGAGGGAATTGCGCAAACCCGTCATCGCTCTGAAGGTCGGCAAATCCGAACAGGCGCAGCGCGCCGCCGTTTCGCATACGGCATCCCTGGCCGGCAGCGATGCCGTTGCCGATGCGGTTCTCGGTCGCCTCGGCATCGGCCGGGTCGCGACCCTGCCGGAACTCGTCGAAACGCTGAAACTGCTGCACGTGACTGGCCCACTGCAAAGCAATGCGATCTCTTCGATGAGCTGTTCCGGCGGGGAGGCCTCGCTAATGGCCGATGCAGCGACTGGCCGGGCGGTGGATTTTCGCGCTCTGAAACCGGAGCAATTGCCGGCCTTGCGGCACAGCCTCGGCGAGATGGTGACGCTCTCCAATCCGCTCGACTACCACACCTTCGTTTGGGGCGATCTTTCACGCCAATCGGAGGCCTTCACCGCCATGTTCGAAGGCGACTACGCGCTCAATCTGATCGTCCTCGATTTTCCGCGCGACGATCGTTGCGATGCAGCGGACTGGATGACGACGGTTGCCGCTGTTGCCGCCGCGGCAAAACGCACTGGCGCCCGCGCTGGCATCCTGGCGACGCTGCCGGAAAACATGCCGGAAACGATTGCCTTGCAGCTAATGCGGGATGGCATAGTGCCTCTCTGCGGCATTAGCGAAGCCATCACGGCGGCGGAAGTGGCAAGCCGGATCGGAATGGCCTGGCGTGCTCAATCCCCGCTACCGCTGCTCGATATTCCCGTGATCGCAGGCGAGATCGAAACCTTGAGCGAGGCGGCGGCCAAAGCGGAGTTGTCCGCCGCCGGTCTCGCCATTCCCTTAGGCGAAACGGCATCCAATCCGAGCGAGGCCGCAGAACAGGCGCGCCGTATCGGCTTTCCTGTTGCCCTGAAGGCGTTGGGCGTCGAACACAAGTCCGAGGTCGGAGCCGTCGCACTCAACCTCTGGGATGTGGAGGCGGTGCAAAGAGCGGCGCAGCGGATGGTTCCGATCGCCTCCGGATACCTCGTCGAACGGATGGTCGAGCGCCCCGTCGCCGAGTTGATCGTCGGCGCCGTGCGCGATCCCGTCGTCGGATTGGCATTGACGATCGGCGCGGGTGGAATCCTAGTGGAATTGCTTGAAGACTCCGTTATTTTAGCCCTTCCCGTGACGAAGACAGACGTGTTGGACGCCATATCGCGGCTGAAGGTCAGGAAGTTGATCGAAGGCTATCGTGGCGGGGCGAAGAGCAGTCTCGATGCAGTTGCCGACGCCGTCTTATCAGCGGCAGAATATGTCGTAAAAAACGCCGCACGACTGGAAGAACTGGACATTAATCCATTGATGGTTCTGCCTGAAAATCGTGGCGTCATTGCCGCGGATGCCCTCATCCGGCGAAGGAGCTAGCGGAAGTTGCACAGCCCCATTGGCACAAGGCGCGACAACGGTATCTTGGAGGTCATCATCGACCGACCGAAGGCGAACGCCATCGACCTTGCGACAAGCCGCGAGATGGGGCTGATCTTCCGCGATTTCCGTGACGACCCCGATCTGCGCGTGGCGATCATTTCCGGTGCCGGCGAGAAGTTCTTTTCGGCCGGCTGGGATTTGAAGGCGGCTGCCGCCGGCGATGCGGTCGACGGCGACTATGGCGTCGGCGGTTTCGGGGGTCTGCAGGAGCTTCGCGATCTCAACAAGCCGGTGATTTGCGCCGTCAATGGCATCTGTTGCGGCGGCGGCCTGGAGATTGCCCTTTCCACCGATCTGATCATCGCCGCCGAACACGCGATCTTCGCCCTTCCGGAAATCCGCTCGGGGACCGTCGCAGACGCTGCATCGATCAAATTGCCGAAGCGCATCCCCTATCATATCGCGATGGACATGCTCCTGACCGGTCGCTGGCTTGACGTTGTCGAGGCTCATCGTTGGGGCTTCGTCAATGAGATCGTCGCTGCGGATCAATTGATGAACCGAGCCTGGGAACTTGCCCGGCTTCTCGAAAGCGGCCCGCCGCTCGTCTACGCAGCCATCAAGGAAATTGTCCGCGAAGCGGAGGGAACGACGTTTCAGACTGCCATGAACAAGATCACCAAACGGCAGTTTGCGACCGTCGATGCCCTCTATTCGAGCGAGGATCAGTTGGAAGGCGCAAGGGCATTCGCGGAGAAGCGAAGCCCAATCTGGAAAGGAAAGTGAGAAGGCGGCGACAACCGCATTATTTTCCCGCATGATCGCGGGCAATCGAGCTTCCGGCGGAGAGGAAACCGCATCCGAAGCTTTGCCCGAAAGTTCTATCAACGCATCAAGAAGAAGGAACAGGGGAATGAAAGATTACACAAAACACTTGGCAAGCCGTGTGACCTCCGGCGGTCTCAGCCGTCGCGAATTCATGGGGCGCGCCATGGCGGCCGGCATGACATTGGCACTTGCCGATCAGCTTTTCACCGAAAGCGCGATGGCAGCCGAACCAAAACGCGGTGGCCATCTGAAACTCGGCCTCGAAGGCGGTGCCGCAACCGATTCCAAGGACCCGGCAAAATTCCTGTCACAGTTCATGTTCTGTGTCGGCCGTTGCTGGGGCGACATGCTAGTGGAATCTCATCCCCTGACCGGTGCCGCCGTGCCGGCACTTGCCGAATCCTGGGAGCCGTCGAAGGACGCTGCCACCTGGACCTTCAAGATCCGCAAGGGCGTCAAGTTCCACAATGGCAAGGAGCTAACCATCGACGACGTCGTCGCCACCCTCAAGCGCCACACCGACAGCAAGTCGGAATCAGGCGCGCTCGGCGTCATGAAATCGATCAAGGAGATCAAGGCCGACGGCGACAATCTCGTCCTGACGCTGACCGAAGGCAACGCCGACATGCCGTTGCTGCTCTCTGACTACCATCTCGTCATCCAGCCGAATGGCGGCAATGACGATCCCCTCGCCTCGATCGGCACGGGTCCTTACAAGCTCGTCAGTTTCGAGCCGGGCGTGCGCGCAACGTTCGAGAAGAACAAGGACGATTGGCGTACTGATCGCGGTTATGTCGACTCGATCGAAATCATCGGCATGAACGATGCGACGGCACGTATCGCCGCGCTGTCGTCCGGTCAGGTGCACTACATCAATCGCGTCGATCCAAAGACCGTGGACCTGTTGAAGCGCGCGCCCAATGTCGAAATCCTGTCGACCGCCGGCCGCGGGCATTACGTGTTCATCATGCATTGCAGCACCGCGCCGTTCGACAATAACGACCTTCGCCTGGCGCTGAAATATGCCATGGACCGCGAAACCATGGTGAAGAAGATCCTCGGCGGCTACGGCAAGGTCGGCAACGACTTCCCGATCAATAGCACCTACGCTCTCTTCCCCGAAGGCATCGAGCAGCGCACCTACGATCCCGACAAGGCCGCCTTCCACTACAAGAAGTCCGGCCACAGCGGCTCCGTGCTGCTGCGCACCTCGGAAGTCGCCTTCCCGGGCGCCGTCGACGCCGCGGTCCTCTATCAGGAAAGCTGCAAGAAGGCCGGCATCAACATCGAGGTCAAGCGCGAGCCGGGCGACGGCTACTGGACCAACGTCTGGAACGTCCAGCCCTTCTCCACCTCCTATTGGGGCGGCCGCCCGACGCAGGATCAGATGTATTCCACTGCCTATCTCTCGACGGCGGACTGGAACGACACCCGCTTCAAGCGTCCGGACTTCGACAAGCTTCTCCTGGAAGCCCGCTCCGAACTCGACGAAGCCAAGCGCAAGGAGCTTTATCGCAGCATGGCGATGATGGTCCGCGACGAGGGCGGCGTCATTCTGCCGATGTTCAACGACTTCGTGAACGCCTCCACCAAGCAGGTGAAGGGCTATGTCCACGACATCGGCAACGATATGTCGAACGGCTACGTCGCGACCCGCGTCTGGTTGGAGACCTGATGCCCGAAGCAGGGCGGAAACGCCCTTATCTCTAACGGAACCGGGATCGCGGAAAACCTTCGCGGTCCTCCAGACGTTTCAGCGCGAGGCATCAGTCATGTCCAATCTACAACCCAGCACAGTGCTGCCCGGATTGCGGTTCAAGCAGCGCTTCCCGCTGCTTTCCCTCATCATCGAGCGTTTCCTGCTCAGCCTCGTGCTGCTTTTCGCGGTCTCGGTCCTGATCTTCGGCGGCCTCGAAGCCTTGCCGGGCGATTTCGCGACCACCTATCTCGGCCAGTCGGCAACGCCGCAGGCCGTCGCCAATATCCGCACCGAACTCGGCCTCAATCGGCCTGTGACCACCCGCTACGTCGAATGGCTCGGCAACGCTGTGCAGGGCGATTTCGGTACATCCTGGGCTAGCAAGAACTCCGTCAGCGAACAAATCGGCAAACGTCTCGGCAATTCGCTTTTCCTTGCGGCCTGCGCTGCGCTCATCTCGGTGCCACTCGCCGTCGGGCTCGGCATGCTGGCCGTGCATTTCCGAAACCGTCTGCCCGACAAGATCATCAACGTGATCTCACTGGCGGCGATTTCATTGCCGGAATTTTTCATCGGTTATCTGCTCATTCTGTTTTTCACCGTGAAATTCGGGATCGCGACCTTTCCGGCGACCGTCTATGACGGCATGAGCTTTATCGACCGATTGAAGGCTATCGCCTTGCCGACGGCGACGCTGGTGCTCGTCGTCCTCGCCCATATGATGCGCATGACGCGGGCCGCGATCCTCTCGGTGATGTCCTCCGCCTACATGGAAACGGCGGAATTGAAGGGCCTCAGCGCCTTCCGCGCGATCGTCAAACATGCCGCCCCCAATGCGCTGGCGCCGATCATCAACGTCGTGGCGCTGAACCTTGCCTATCTCATCGTCGGTGTCGTGGTGGTGGAAGTCGTCTTCGTCTATCCCGGCATGGGCCAGTACATGGTCGATGCCGTCACCGTGCGCGACATGCCGGTGGTCCAGGCCTGCGGCCTGATCTTCGCCGCCGTCTACATCCTGCTCAACATGGTTGCCGATATCCTGGCGATCGTCGCCAACCCGCGCCTGAGGCATCCACGATGAGATTGAGAGACATCCCCATCACCGCCTGGGTCGGCATCATCGGCATTCTGCTGGCTTTCATCTGCGCGATCTTTGCACCCCTGATCGCACCCTATGGCGAAACCGAAGTCGTCGGCAACGTCTGGCAGCCAGCCGACGCGCAGTATTTCTTCGGTCTCGACAATCTCGGCCGCGATATCCTTTCGCGGCTGATCTACGGCGCCCGCACCACGCTGTTCGTGGCACTCGCCGCGACGATCATCTCGTTTTCGCTCGGCATCATCCTCAGCTTCACCGCCGCTGTCTCGCGCGGATTGATCGACACCGTATTTTCGCGTTTCAACGATTTGATGATGTCCATCCCGACCTTGATCTTCGCGCTGGTGGTGCTGGCCGTGCTGCCGCAGAATCTCGCCGTGCTCATCCTCGTCATGGCGATCCTCGATTCCACGCGCGTCTATCGCCTCGGCCGCGCCGTCGCGCTGGACGTCGCGGTCATGGAGTTCGTGGAAGCCGCCAAACTGCGCGGCGAAGGCAAGGTCTGGATCATCTTCCGTGAAATCCTGCCGAACACGCTCTCGCCATTGCTGGCGGAGTTCGGCCTGCGTTTTGCCTTTTCGATCCTGTTCCTGTCGACGCTGTCATTCCTCGGGCTCGGCATACAGCCGCCGTCGGCCGATTGGGGCGGCATGGTCAAGGACAATAAGGACGGCATCATCTTCGGCATTTCCGCCGCTCTCGTGCCGGGCTCCGCGATTGCGGCGCTCGCAGTCTGTGTCAATCTGGTGGTCGACTGGCTCTTGAAGCGCACCTCCAGCCTCAAGGGAGGACGTGGCGATGCCTGAGCTTCTTTCCGTTCGCGATCTCAAGATCCAAGCGACCAGTTATCCGCCCGGCGAGCCGCCGAAGCGGGTCACAATCGTCGACGGCGTCTCCTTTGACCTACAGAAGGGCAAGGTGCTCGGCCTCATCGGCGAGTCCGGCGCCGGCAAATCCACCATCGGCCTCTCGGCGCTCGCCTATGGCCGCGGCGGCGCGGAGATCACCGGCGGCGCAGTGCTGCTCGACGGCGTCGATATTCTTCCGCTCGGAAAATCGGGCATTCGCAGGATTCGCGGGGCACGCGTCTGCTACGTCGCGCAATCGGCTGCGGCTGCCTTCAATCCGGCCCACAAGCTTGGCGAACAGGTGATCGAAGCCTCCGTCAAGCATGGCTTGATGACGAAAGACGAGGCGAGGAAGCGCGCGCTTTACCTCTTCCGGGTCCTCGGCCTGCCCAACCCGGAGACCTTCGGCGATCGTTTTCCGCACCAGGTCTCGGGCGGCCAGCTTCAACGCGCGATGACGGCGATGGCGCTCTGCTCCAATCCCGAGCTGATCGTCTTCGACGAGCCGACGACCGCACTCGACGTGACGACGCAGATCGACGTTCTGGCGGCGATCAAGCACGCCATCGAGGAGACCCATACGGCAGCCCTTTACATCACCCATGACCTTGCCGTCGTCGCGCAGATCTCCGACGACATCATGGTATTGCGGCACGGCAAAAAGGTGGAATACGGGCCCGTGCAGCAGATCATCGAGGCGCCGCGGGAAGACTATACCCGCGCGCTCGTCAACGTTCGCCAGACCGCACGCGAGGAGGCGGTCGATCAATCCGACACGCTTTTGAAAGTCGAACACGTCAGCGCGCAATATTCGAACGGTTTCAAGGTGCTGCACGATGTTTCTCTACATGTACCAAAAGGTCAGACGCTTGCCATTGTCGGTGAATCCGGCTCCGGTAAATCGACGCTTGCCCGTGTCATCACCGGACTGCTGCCGCCAAGCGATGGCGGGATTTCTTTCGATAAGAAGCCGCTGACTCCAGCCCTCAGAAACCGCTCACGCAACGAGCTGCGGCGCATTCAACTGATCTACCAGATGGCCGATACGGCCATGAATCCCCGCCAGACGGTGCGCGACATCATCGGCCGTCCCCTCACCTTCTATTATGGCCTGCGGGGCGCGGCAAAGACGGCGCGGGTGAAAGAGCTGCTCGAAGAGATCGAGATGGGCAATGGTTTCATCGACCGTTATCCGGCCGAGCTTTCCGGAGGCCAGAAACAGCGTGTCGCGATTGCGCGTGCCCTGGCGGCCAAGCCGGAACTCATCCTCTGCGACGAGCCCACCTCGGCGCTCGATCCGCTTGTTGCCGAAGGCATCCTGAAACTGCTGATGCGGCTGCAAGAGGAATCTCAGCTTTCCTACATCTTCATCACCCACGATATCGCCATCGTGCGTGCCATCGCCGATAGTGTCGCGGTCATGCATCGCGGCAAGCTCGTGCGCTTCGGGCCGAAATCGAAGGTGCTTTCGCCGCCTTTCGACGACTATACGGATCTGCTGTTGAAATCGGTGCCCGAAATGGAGATCGGTTGGCTGGAGCGTGTCCTGACGACGAGAAAGATGGAAAGCGCGGGAAATTGATAGCATGACGTTCGCTCCCCGCGGCTTTAAAATCATCGCTCCAGCAATATCGGAATGAGCCTGCCATGACCGACCGCAGCTTTACCACGATCGAAAACCATTGGATCACGCTGAAGGACGGAACGCGTCTTGCGGCGCGTATCTGGATGCCGGACGGTGCGGAAAGCGATCCGGTGCCGACCGTGTTCGAATTCCTGCCTTACCGCAAGCGCGATGGAACGAGCCCCCGCGATGAATCGACCTACCCGATGTTTGCCGCAGCCGGCATCGCCGGTGTTCGCGTCGATATTCGCGGCTCCGGCGAATCCGATGGCGTTATCGACGGCGAATATACGGAGCTCGAACTCGCCAATGCCTGCGAACTGATCGCCTGGATCGCAGCGCAGCCCTGGTCGAATGGCTCCGTCGGCATGATGGGCATTTCCTGGGGCGGGTTTAACAGCTTGCAGGTCGCGGCGCGGCGCCCGCCCGCGCTCAAGGCGGTGATATCGATCGCCTCCACGGTCGACCGCTATAACGACGATATCCACTACAAGAATGGCTGCCATCTCTCGGCGCAGCTCTCCTGGGCTACCACCATGCTCGGTTATCAGTCCCGCTCTCCCGACCCGGAGATCGTTGGCGACCGCTGGCGGGATATGTGGCTGCAACGCCTGGAGAATGAGCCTTTCTTCATGGAGGGATGGCTCCAGCATCAGCGCCGCGACGATTTCTGGCGGCACGGCTCGATCTGCGAGAATTTCGCCGATGTCGAAATCCCCGCCCTTGTCATTGCCGGTTGGGCGGATGGCTATCGCAACACGCCGCTGATGGCCGTCGAAGGTCTCGGCGATAGGGCGAAAGCGCTGATCGGTCCGTGGGTTCATAAATATCCCCATTTTGCCTGGCCGAAGCCCCGCGCCGATTTCCACGGCGAGGCGATCGCCTGGTGGAACCGCTGGCTGCGCGGCGACAAAAATGGTGTAGAGGGCGTGCCGCAGGTGCGCGCCTATATTCTTGATGCTGTAAGGCCTGCGCCGCGCCGTGATTTCGACCCCGGCTTCTGGATCGCCAAGCAGGATTGGCAAAAGCCGGAGATGCAATGCTTCTATGTCGAACAGTTCGGCACGCTGATGGAAGGCATGCCGATCCCGCATGCGCCGGAACATGCCGTCTATCTGCGCTCGCCCCTCGATACAGGGACGACTTCGGGCGAATATTTCACGCTGAAACCGGATGCCGAAATGGCGATCGACCAGCGCCTCGATGACGCCGGTTCGCTGACCTTCCAGACCACGCCGCTGGCCGTCGATCATGACTATCTCGGCCGTCCGGTCGTCACTCTGTCGCTACGCTGCGATGCCGAAACGGCCAATCTTTGCGCCAGGCTCATCGATCTCCACCCGGACGGCACAGCGACACGCGTCTCTTTCGGCGTGCTCAATCTTGCTCATCGAGAGGGCAATGCCGAACCGCAGCCCCTGAAGAAGGGCGAACGCACCACCATCAGGCTAACGCTGGATGCCTGCGGTTATCGCTTCCGCAAAGGCCACCGCATCGCTCTTTCGCTCTCCACCGCATACTGGCCAATGATCCTGCCGCCGCCGGAAAATCCGGGTCTGACGATCGACATCGCCTCCATTGGTTTCGGCCTGCCAAAGCTCGGCGAACATGAAGCCATCGACATCAAGCAGCCGGACAATCCCGATCCGCTGCCGAAATATATCGAACATGCCCCGGCCTCGACGAAGCGTCAGGTCGTGCGCGATCTCTCCGCCAACAAGACCCTCTATGAAATCCGGGAGGATACCGGCCTCTTCGAACATCCGGGCACAGGTCTTTCGACGCGCCAGCTCCGCGAAGAGGTCTGGTCTATCGCGCCGGACGATCCGCTGTCGATGAGTGGAACCTCGATCTGGACATGCGACATGCGGCGGCCGGGATGGTATGTCCGCACGGTGGCGACGGCGACGATTTCTTGCACGGCAGCCGAATGGATCATCCGTGCGTCCGTCATCGCCTTTGAAGGCAATACGCAAATTTTCGAAAAAATTTTCGAGGAAAAGCGAATTCCGCGCGATCTGATGTGATCAGTTCGATCCCGCAAAACGGCTCACTGCCTCGCATATGGCGCGAAAACCGGCGCTCGCGCCATCGCTCATATGCCGGGCACGCAGCCAGGTATGCACCATCTGCGGCTCCTCGCGAAACCAGACCTCGACACCCGCCGCGGCAAGCCTTGCCGCATAATTGCGGCCATCGTCCCGCAACGGATCGAAATACGCGACCGTTATGAAGGCTGGTGGAAGGCCGGCGAATGACGATGAGGCAAGAGGCTCGGCGACCGGATCGCCGGCGGGTGCCTGCAACACGCCGCGATAATAGCCGACATCGGCGGTCGTCAGCCCCGGCGCATTCGCCATCTCCTCATAGGAACCGGAAACAAGATCCCCGCCGAGCGCCGGATAGATCAATATCTGCCCGACAATGCCGGAGAGCCGCTCACCCTTAGCTCGAACGGCGAGCCCCGCCGCCAGATTACCGCCGGCGCTATCGCCGATCAGCAGGACGGTCTTTCCTTCGGCAAGCAACTGCTTGAGAACAAGAAAACAATCATCCGTCTGCGCCGGCCAGCGATGCTCGGGCGCAAGGCGATAATCGACCGACACCAGCTCGGCCCCGACATGGTCGGCGATCTCAGCGCAAATCGCATGGTGGCTTTGCAGGGAACCGACCACGAAGCCGCCGCCATGAAGGTAGAGCAGGCATGCCGGGGTTCGGATCGTCTGCGGCTGATAACGCCTGACCGGGATTCTCCCCATCACTGCCTCATCCTGCGTGCGCATGCCGTCAGGCAGCGGGCGATCGAAGCGGCTGCAAAGTGCGTCATACCACTGCCGCTGCTGCTCGATGGACGCCGTCACCGCATCAGGCGGATAGAAGGAATCGCAGATCTCCATGAATTGCAGAATGCCCGCCTCTGTCGGTCGGGGTTGCAGGGAAGAATCCATGGAATATCCTCAAGATAAGGCTCGTCGTGCAACGATAACATCACCGGCGGCTAAATGGTATGTCCAGGCACGGCCTGCAACGCTGCGACGGCGACACGGGCACAAAAGCTCCGGCCGTCAGAGGGCAACCTGATGGCCGGGCGAGATTTCCACATATCTTAGCGGCTGCATCTTGTGGTCCGGAGGCCGGATCGGGCTTTTCAACTCGTCGGCGGCAATGCCATGCTTCAGTCTCCGCCGAGCCGGATCGGGAACGGGCACCGCCGACATCAGCTTCTTTGTATAGGGGTGCTGCGGGTTCTCGAACACCGCCTGGCGCGGCCCGATCTCGACGATTTCGCCGAGATACATTACCGCGACGCGGTGGCTGACGCGCTCCACAACGGCCATGTCATGCGAAATAAACAGGAAGGCGAGGTTCAGGCTTTGCTGCAGGTCGAGCAGCAGGTTGATGACCTGTGCCTTGATCGAAACGTCGAGGGCGGAAACGCTCTCGTCCGCGATGATCACTTTGGGATCGAGGGTGAGCGCGCGGGCGATGCAGATGCGCTGACGCTGCCCGCCGGAAAACTCGTGCGGATAGCGCGTCGCCATGTCCGGCGAGAGCCCGACCTTCACCAGAAGGTCGGCGACCTTGTCGCGTGCCTCTTTCGCCGTTCCCATCTTGTGTTCGAGATAGGGTTCGGCGACGGCGGCGCCGATCGTCATGCGCGGATTGAGGCTGGCAAAGGGGTCCTGGAAGATCATCTGCACCTTGCGGCGCATATCGCGCAGACCCTTGCGATCAAGAGCCAGCATCTCCTCGCCGTCGACAAGCACCGAGCCGCTCTGCGGCTCGATCAAGCGCATGATGGCGCGGCCCGTTGTCGACTTGCCACAACCGGATTCACCGACCAGCGACAGCGTCTCGCCGGCTTGCAGATCGAAGGAGACGTTTTCGACGGCATGCACCCTGCCCTGTAGCCGCCCGAAAAGACCGGAATGAATGTCGAACCGTTTGCAGAGGTTTTTCACCTCCAGCACCGGCCGCTGCGCCGCCGAGACGGTATCGGCCACCTCCGTCAATGGCTCAGCCTGACCGGTCTCGCTGTTGAGTACCGGAAACCGCAGGGGTCGCTCGCGCCCCTTCATGGATCCGAGCACGGGGACAGCCGAAAGCAGCGCCCGCGTGTAGGGATGCTTGGCGTGGAAGAAGACCTCGCTGGTCGCGCCCGTCTCGACCTGCTCGCCGCGATACATGACGATAGTTCGGTCGGCGATCTCAGCGACCACGCCCATGTCGTGGGTGATGAACAGAACGGATGTTCCCTGCTCTTCCTGCAGCATCTTGATGAGGTCGAGAATCTGGCCCTGAATGGTGACATCGAGCGCCGTGGTCGGCTCGTCGGCAATCAGCAGCTTCGGGCGCGAGGCGAGCGCCATGGCGATCATCACGCGCTGGCGCATGCCGCCGGAGAAGCGGTGCGGATATTCGTCGAAGCGCGAGGCGGCCGATGGAATGCGCACGCGCTCCAGAAGGCGGATCGTCTCGGCCTTCGCTTCAGCACTGGACATCTCGCCGTGGCAGAGCAGCGCCTCGGAAATCTGGTCGCCGATGGTGAAGAGCGGATTGAGGCTGGTCATCGGCTCCTGGAAGATCATCGCGACATCCTTGCCGCGGACTTTGCGCATCTCCGCTTCCGACAGCGCCAGAATGTCCCTGCCGCCGAGCGTGATGCGGCCGGTGATCCGGCTCATATCCTGCTGCAGCAGCCGCATGATCGACAGCGACGTGACGCTTTTGCCGGAGCCGGATTCCCCGACGATCGCCACGGTTTCGCCTGGCGCCACGGTGAAAGACACGTCACGCACCACCGGCTTCCAAGTCCCCTCCACCAGGAAGGAGGTCGTCATTCCCTCCACCGAGAGCACTGGCTCGGTGAGCTGTGAAGTCTGGGCGTCGCTGCCGGCCATCATCGTCCCCTTATTCACCGTCTCAATCCGGCCAGCGCAACAGGCCGTCGAAACGGCGGCGGCTGCGATCTTCGAGTGAGGTTGCGATGATCTCGTTTGAGGCTTGCGCCCTGTCGAGTTCTTCGCCGATACGGGCGGCCACGATTGTCTCCTCGCCGGGATGCAGATTGCAGGGATCGAGGTAGAAATAATTGTGCTCGACTTCGTGGTCGCGAACGATAATCGGCGGGGTTCCCCGGGCCAAGGCGTCGGCGAGGTCCCAGGCGGTGATGTGGGCCTCGCGCGCATCGATGGTGAGACGCAGGCGGTCGAGCGGATTGTTGGTCGGGTCGGGCTCGATCACCGCCTTAACGCCGGGACGGCCGTCGAAGCGGTCGTGCCAGAGATGGAGATAGCCGGTCTCGCGCTCGCGTATGCCGGCATGGTCGCGCGTCTCCCAGGCTTCGAGCGCCGCCATGACGCCGAAGATGCTTTCCTTGCCAACCTTCATACCACGGCCGATGCCAAGGTTCTGCAGGAAGGTGTTGCGCACCATGTCCTTGCGTCCCGCGACGATGCCCGAGGTCGGGCCGCCCAGGAATTTGTGGCCGGAATAAAGAACAAGATCCGCGCCCTGCTCCAGGAAGATGCGCAGATCATATTCGGAAGCCGCATCGACGATGACTGGCACGCCCTTGGCATGGGCGATCTCGCAGAATTCCTTGAGGCTCAACATCCCGTAGTCAACGACATGATGCGAAACGACATAAAGGGCGGCCGCCGTCTTCTCCGTGATCGCACCTTCCAGATGATGCCGGTAGGTCGAGGTCGCCTGGCCGATCAGCACGACCTTGCCACCCGAAAGCCGCACCGCCTGATCGATCGGGGCGCCATAGCTCACCACATGCCCCATCTGAACGATGATTTCGTTCTTGTCGCCGCGAACGTCGGGAAGACGCTCGATCGCGGCGAGGTCGTTGCCGGTGATGGCGGCGGCGACTGCCAGGCTGATGCCTGCTGAGCAGGAGGCCGTAACGAATCCCGCTTCGCCGCCGGTCAGCCGCCCGATGACCGCACTCGCCTTGCGCTGCAGGTCGTTGATCTCCACGAACTGCGGCAGAATGGAGCCCATTGCCGCAATCCCCTGGGGAACAACGATCGATGCCCCGAGGCTCGTCATCGTGCCCGAGACATTGATGACGGGGCGAAGTCCGACGGACGGACGAATGTCTTCATTCGGCATGAGAACCTCCAGATTTTTTTGCTGGCGGGGCGGCGCTTGCAGTACCGGACCATCGACAGCTATGCCATAATTATGTAACAAACCACCGATTTGAACGGGAGTTCGGTTTTTGGACGCAAAGACATCACCCATCGGCTACTCCGAAAGCGAGACGGCCAATGAAAACGACGCTGCCGCCGTCAAGGGAGCGCGGCGCTCGCGCGTCAGCGGCATCGACCGGGCGCTGCAGGTCATCGATCACCTCTACGAAACCGGCACGTCTTGCGGTGTCTACGCGGTCGCCAAGGCGATCGGCGCACCGCTCTCGACCGTCTACGTCATCGTCGACGACCTCGTTGAGAAGAACCTGCTTAGCCGCAATGCCGATGGCACGATCTGGCTCGGCTCCCGTCTTTACCACTACGGCCTCGCCTATGCCCGATCGCTCGATTTCATGAGCGTTGCCACCCATGAAATGCACGATCTCTGCCGGCAGGCCGGCGAAACCGTTCAGGTCTGCGGCCGCGACGGCGACCATATGCTCGTTCTCGCCATGGCCGATGGTCCAAGCCACTTCCAAGTCGCCTCGCGCGTCGGCACACGGGTGCCGCTCAATTGGACGGCGTCCGGCCGCCTGCTCGTCGGTCATCTGCCGGAGGAAGAGCGCATCGCGCTTTTCCGGCACTGTGCACGCACCTCTCCGACCGGCCGCGCCGATGTCGACCCGGTGACGCTGTCGACGGCTGCGGCGAAAGCGCTGGAAGCCCGTCTGTCGATCCAGGCCGGAGAATCCGACTATGCCGTGGCCTGCATTGCTTCGCCCGTATGCGACCGCGATGGCCAGTGCGTCGCCACCATCTCCATCGTTCTGCCGGAGCAGAAAGCCTTTTCCGACGAAGGTCACTACGTCGCACAGGTTCGAAGCTCGGCGGAAAAGATCGAGAGATTGATGGGTTGGCGTGGCCATTGACGTTCTGTCCCTTCCTCAGCCGTGCAAAGCCACGATCGCTTCGATCTCGACAGTGATATTGCCCGGCAACGAGCCGAAGCCGACAGCCGAGCGTGCATGTTGGCCGGCCGCTCCGAAAACCTCGATGAAGAGGTCGGAACAGCCGTTGATGACGCTGGGATGATCGGCGAAATCGGGCGTGGCGTTGACCATGCCCAAAAGCTTCACCACGCGCTTGACGCGCTTGAGATCGCCAAGCGCATCCTGCATAACGGCCAGAAGATTGATGCCGGTCAGCCGCGCATCGGCGTAGGCCTGTTCGATGCCGACCTCAGCGCCGACCTTGCCGAAATGCAGAGTGCCGTCGGCCTCGCGCGGCCCCTGGCCAGACAGATAGAGCATGTTGCCCTCGCAAACATGCGTCACGAAGTTGGCGATCGGCGGCGGCGGCGGCGGCAGCACGATGCCGAGGGTGGAGAGACGTTCATAGGGCGAACCCTGTGCGCTCTCGGCGGTGGCGGAAGACTGGTTCACGCAAACTCCTGTCGTACAATCATTAAATTCGGAACTCAGCTATTAATGGCAGTGGCCATGGGGCGTCATTTTTCGCGCCCGCGGGATGTAGCGGCTCGCGGCAAAGGCGTCAGCGCCGATGACTGCGTAGCGCGGTTCGAAAAGCCGTTTCAGCACGGCGGCATCCCCCATCGAATCCACCGCCTCGATATCGGACTCCACAAGGTCGAAGATCGTGAATTCGGCCCGCTCCCCGACCGCGATCCGATCGATAAGCGGCAGCTTGATGGCCGAGGCCGGTGCATGCGTGACCGCTTCGATCACCTTCTCGAAGGGCATGCCGACCGACAGCAGCTTCGACATCGTCGTCGCGAGATCCCAGACCGGGGAATTCAACGACCGGTTATGCAGATCGGTGGAGATCGAGAACGGCAGAAGCCCGCGCTGGATGGCGGCCTCGGCGACGCGGAAGGAGAAAGACGCGCCGCCATGGCCGATATCGAGGCGGACACCTTCGCTGGCGCAACGTTCGGCGAGATTGAAGAGATCCTCGTCCTCTATGAGGCTGCCGCCGGCCTTGCCGTTGAAGCAATGCGTAATGATATCGCCGGGTCCGAGGATCTCCAGCACCTCGTCATAGAGCGCCGGCGGCTCGCCGACATGCACCATCATCGGGATCTTCAGTATCTTGGCGATCTTCTTACCGAGCTTGACGGGCGTGATGCCCCAGGAGCCAGTAATCACATGGCTCGCGCGCACCTTGATGCCGACAATATGCTCGCTGTTGTCGGCATAGACCTGCAGCATGCGGTCGAAATCGATCGAGCGGATGTCTATCAATTCGCTGACGCGATTGCAGGCGACGAGACCGATCGAACCGAGATTGAGAAACGCCTTGATGCGTTCGCGCGCCGGCTCGATGATATATTCACGGAAGCCATGGAAATTCGCTTCACCCGCCGAGCCGGCGTCAACCAAGGTCGTCACGCCGCGTTCGACGCCGCATTCCGAGGGGCGGAGGGAAATGTCGGTCCCGCCATGCCATATATGGACGTGCAGGTCGATCCAGCCCGGCGACATCCAGGCACCCTTGCCATCGATCCTTTCGACATCGGCCGAGACGGCAAGCGATGGTCCAACCTCGGCGATACGCCCATCCGCGCCGACCAGCACGTCAGTGACGCCGCCTGACGTCGCCTGCCCGAAAGCCATCGGCTTGACGTTGGCGATCAGCAATGGCCGCTTCGGTTCATATCCGGAAGACATGGGCTACAAGTCCTTTCGAAGTCTGGGATCGAGAATGTCGCGCAATCCGTCGCCGACCATCTGCAACGACAGGACGGAGAGAATGATGGCAAAACCCGGGAAGAGCGTCATCCAATCGGCCTGATCGAGATATTGCCGGCCGGCGGCGATCATCGTTCCCCAGGTCGGAATATCCGGGCTCACGCCAAGGCCGAGGAAGGAAAGGCCGGCTTCGGCGAGCATGGCGTTGGCAAACAGGAAGGTGCCCTGCACCAGGATCGGCGACAGCAGGTTTCTGAGCACATGTCGTGTCATGATATGCAGGGTCGAGACGCCGAGCGCGCGCGCCGCCTCCACATAGGGCAGTTCGCGGATAACCAGCGTCGAGGCGCGGACGATACGCGCCAGCCGCGGCGCGTAGACGATGCTGAGCGCGATGATGACCGTCGTCAGCGACGGCCCGAGGGCCGCGACCAGCGCGATCGCCAGCAGGATATCGGGAAATGCCATCATCGCATCGACCAGCCGGGCGATCGGCGTATCCAATTGCTTGAAAAAGCCGGCGAGCAGGCCGAGCGTAACGCCGATCACCGCAGCCAGCGCGACGACCGCGCCACCGACCAGCAATGACAGACGGCCGGCATAGATGGTGCGGGTGAAGACATCGCGGCCGAACTCATCGGTTCCGAAGAGGTGGATGAAGCTTGGCGGCTTCAGCCGGTTAACGATGGACAGCTTGCCTGGCGCATAGGGCGCAATCAACGGCGCGAAGACGGCGAGCAGCACGAATATCGTCAGCACGGCGACACCGAAGACGACGGTTTTGCGCTTGAAGAGACGTCTGGCGAATTTGCGGCGCTCGGCGCCGGCGCTTGTGTCTGAAATCGCGGCCATCAGTAGCGCACCCTCGGATCAACCAGCAGATAGAGCATATCGATCGCAAAATTGATCAGGACGTAAAGCCCGGCAATGACGAGCAGTGCGCCCTGGATCACCGGATAGTCGCGTCGGAGCACGGCCGACACCACGAGATTACCAATGCCCGGCAGGCTGAAGATGGTCTCGGTCACCACCGCGCCGGAAATGAGCACCGCCGCGGTCAACCCGATGACGGTGAGGATCGGGATCAGCGCGTTTTTCAGCGCATGCTTCAGGATGACCTTGCGCTCGATAAGCCCCTTGGCGCGGGCGGTGCGGATATAGTCGTCACCGAGCACGTCCAGCATCGAGGCGCGGGTGAAGCGCAGGATCAGCGCCGAGGAGACGACGCCGAGCACGATCGAGGGCAGTGCCAGGTGATACATCCGGTCCACGAATGACGAACCCGGTCCGCCATATCCGGAGACGGGAAAGATACCGTGGCGAACGGCGAAGGACTGAATGAGGATCAGGCCGAGCCAGAAACTCGGAATACTGGCCGCCAGCATGGCAAGCGCCGTCGCCGCCTGATCAAACAGCGAGCCGCGGCGATAGGCGGAATAGATGCCGATCGGCAGGGCGATGATGCTGGCGATGACCAGCGAAAATACCGTCAGAAAGAAGGTGGGCTCGGCGCGCTCGACCAGCGCCGAGGTCACCGGCTCGTTCAAAAAGATCGACTGACCGAGATCGCCCCGCAGAAGCTGACCGAAGTAATAGAGGTATTGCAGGGCTAGCGGCTGATCGAGGCCGAGCCTCGTTCTGAGGCTCGCAATGTCCTGCGCCGTCGCATCCGGGCCGAGCATGACCGCGGCCGGATCGCCGGGAGTGACGCGCACGATCACGAAGACGATCGTGACCACGAGGAACATCACGACGATCATGCCGAAAAGGCGCTGGAGGATATAGCGTATCATGTCTTGTCCGATCCTCCGGCCGCTTCCATCGCGGCCGGAATGACGAGCCTATGGGCTGCTACTTCTTGACCGACGCGTTCCAGAAATACGGCCAGGGCGCAGCCTCGACCCCTTCGAGCTTCTGCGATTTGGCAGCCAGCGCATTAAAGTCGCCAATCTTGATCAGCGGTACTTCGTCGTACATTACCTTTTGGACATCAGCCCACAGCGCCACGCGCTTGTCAGGATCAACGGCGGAATTGAACGCATCGACCGCGACCTTTCGGGCCGGCGTGTCCCACCAGCCGGGCGCACTCGTCGACATCTGCCCCATCAAAGCCGGCTCGGGCAGAAAGGGGCTGTGGGAGATATAGATATCCCACAATTTCGGATCGGCACGGCGCTGCGTTAGCGTTGCCCAATCGACAACCTGCAAATCGACCTTGAAGCCGGCCTGCTTCAGATATTCGGCGGCAACCTGCGCCATCTTGTAATGGAATTCGTATTGACGGCTAGTGAGGATACGCAGCGGCTCGCCGTTATAGCCCGCCTTCTTCAAGAGGGCACCGGCGGCCTCGGGATCGGCGACATTATAGGCGCCATCCGTGCCGGCATCCGTGTTCCAGGCGTAGGACTTTGGATAAAATGCGGCATCGAGCGCATAGAAATCAGTGCTGCCGAAGGCAGCGGCCAGCATGTCCTCCATGCTGAGCGCTGTGCGTACCGCTTTGCGGATATCGATATTCTTGGTGATGCCGTTCGCCGTGTTGAAGACGAAGACCGGATAGCCGAAGGGCTTCAGCATGACCGGCGCGGATGCTGACGAGCCTTTCAGGCGGTCGAAGGACTCGACCGGCAGCGAGTCGACATAATCATATTGACCGGCAACCGCCGCCTCGACGCGGGTATTGGCGTCGGGAACGGGGACGAAACGGATTTCATCAAGATATTGATGCCGGGCGCCGCCATAACCATCGGCCTCGCCGCTGCGGGACTTATAACCATCGAAGCGCACCAACTGAATATATTGGTCAGCCTTGCGCTCTTTCAGCATATAGGGACCGGTGCCGATGAAGGTGGTCATCGGGTCTTCTTGATGCTTGGCCGGAATGATGATCGCGGCCGAATTGTTGAAGGCGAGCAGGGAGAGAAGCGGCGCATAGGGTTGCTTCAGCACGATCTTGACCGTCGAGGGATCGACCGCCGAGATGCTGTCGATCATAGCCGCGGTCTGCTTGCCGCGTGAGGCAATCTTGGTCCAGCGATTGAGCGAGGCAACGACATCTTCTGATGTCATCTCGCTGTTGTCGTGGAACTTGATGCCGGTGCGAAGCTTGATCGTATAGGTTTTGCCGTCAGCGCTGATGTCGGGCATGCTCTCGGCCAGAAGCGGCGTTACCTTCCAATTCTTGTCGAAGGTAAAAAGCGTTTCGAAAATATGCTGCGAAACGATGCCGACCAGATCGGCCGTCGAAACCATCGGATCCAATGTCGGCGGCTCACCAATTGTCGCGACATTGATCACGCCGCCCTTTTCTTGCGCCAGAAGCGCCGATGGCATGATGAGAAGAGCTGCTCCCAGCAGAAAGGCAAATTTGCTTCGCACGATATCATCCCCTTGTTTATTCCGTTATTACGGAACATTAAATTTTATAATGGAATGATAGCGGTGGGACAGGTGATGTCAATATAGCCCGGAACATTGGAATGCGTGATTGAAGCCGTGGCCGGGAGCGAGTGACGCCGACATCGATCGGTGCTGCTCATCACCGAGATCTCGATAGCATCATCTTTGTTGGAAAACCCAAGGCGCGCAGGCGCTACGAACCTCGGCCATGCGGCGGAGGCGAAAGCCATCAATCGTAAGGGATAAAGAAGAGCAATACGCTATGGGGGAACACGTCACCACCGGAGTGCTCGCCAATGGGAAGATTAATGCCCCCCGCTGGTCGGCTCTTGCTGGGGGCAAGGCCGACCAGATTCTTTCAAAATTAAACCGCCAGGAACGCTGACGGCGGAAGCTGAAGTGCAGTGGCGATCCGCTTCAGTTTAGCCGGATCAATATCTGCGCCATCTTCGATGCCTATGATTTCCTCATTGGCGAGACCACAGGTCACCGCCAGATCTTCAATGCTGTAGCCCACGGTTTCACGGGCTGCCTTCACACGCGCCGCGACATCGTCCGCATGCACGGCTTGTGGTGGAACCTCATTGAAATTATTGAGTGAAATGGACATTATCGTCTCCTTCTCTACATAGATTCTTGCGAAGTCTTTTTTGAGTCTTGGGACAGGCGTCTGTTAACGCGCCGATAACCTTTTATTTCAGCAATGTAATATGAACAAGCAAAAATCGTCGCGCAGCGCCGGTCAGGCCTATGGCCGCGCGCAGACGCTGGTCATGCGTCCACGGATGACATCTGACGAACGATGACCAAGCAACGGATAGTTAACGGATTTTTCACCGCTCATGGAGCGCGCAGTAACGGCAATGGAGAGGCCGGCGCCGGCTTATCGTTCCCGGAAAATCTGTGAATATGGAGGGACGGGAAAACGAATTGATGCGCAAAGCCGCCCGGATGGCTTGCCTTTTCGAACAACATCCACCCTCGATTCGCTGACGTGAAACATCTGCTCGGCATTCGCTAAACAGTCTTGAGGGCAGCTAGCCTTTGGCCTTGGGCGCGCGGCTTGGCCGGCGGACAGCTCTCACCTTCCCGCTGCCGCCACCGCCGCAGAAGAACTGATCGCCGCCATCGGACTCCAGTCCCGACACGCCCACTCCAGCCGGCATGTCGAGCCTTTCCAGGACCTTTCCCGTTTCGGGATCGATCCGCCTCACATCGCTCTCGTCACCTTCCCAGGTGCCGTGCCAGAGTTCGCCGTCGACCCAGGTGACCCCGGTAACGACGCGGTTGGACTCGATGGTGCGGAGGATTGCCCCCGTTTGCGGATCGATTTGATGGATCTTCCGGCCGCGATGCTGCCCAACCCAGAGCGTCCCCTCGGCCCATGCGAGCCCGGAGTCGCCGCCATTGCCGGGCGCCGGGATCGTGGCGAGCACGCGACCGGTCTTCGGATCGATTTTCTGGATGATATTCTCCGCGATCTGAAACAGATGCTGACCGTCGAAGGCCGTTCCCGCATGAGAGGCGACCTCGATCGAATGCAGCACCTCCTCCCCCTTTGCCGGGTCGAAGGCGTTCAACCTGTCTCCGGAGGCAAACCAGACGTGCTGGCCGTCGAAGGTAACGCCGTTCACGCGGTCGGCACCGGGAAAAGGTCCATATTCACGAAGAATTTCGGCTTGAGATCGTTTCATGCTGTCATCCTATTCGTTCGGCAGAGGACCGGGGAGTAACAAGATTGTCGGGAATCCGAGCACGGGCGGGGTCATCCAGCGGCGTGCCCTCCCAAGACCTAGCGACTGTACCTTACCTGCTTCCGCAAGCTGTTCGAGCGCCCGCTGCACCGTGCGCGGGCTCGCTCCAAGCGCAATCGCCAGCGCGGAGCTCGACCAGGACTCGCCGTCGGCAAGAAAGGCGAGCAGCGCCGCATGCTGCTCTTCGACGGGCGGCGCCAGCACGGCGACTTCGCTTGCGCGGCGCGGCGCCAATGTAAAGCCACGTTTCGTAGCCCGAACATCCGCCAGCGTCCGAAGCTCGGCGCGAAGCCGCCCTATTTCGACACGCAGCCGAGCGCGATGCGATTCATCGGCATGTTTGGCCCGAAAGGCGCGGGTGAGAAGTGTGCTCCTCGGCACATCTGCGGGCCAGGCTTCGCCCAACGCGCGTGCAAGCGCGAACAAGATCGGGCGCGTCGCAAGCGAAACCACCGCCCCTGCATTCCGGACGACGTTACGACATGCGTCCACCACCAGCGTCCCCGACTCCAGAAGCGTTTCCACCTCTTCAAGCAGGAGCGGGCGCTCCTCGCCACGCAGGATCAGGCGCGCCGCAGCCGTGTTCAGCACGAGCGAGGCGCTTTCGACCTCCGCCGTCAGCGCAGGAATATCCGCTGCACTTGCGGCCTGCCCTGCCCGCGTAAGTGCTGCACGCGCTGCCTTCGTCTGCAGGCGGCGAATGGCGATGCCGGCAACGACCAGCTCGTAAGCCGCCCTCGAGGCGGGAGGAAGCGGTGTCGGGTCAAGCTCGGCGAGCACGCGCTCGGCCTCATCGAGATGGCCGATCAATAGCAGGCGCCGGACTTCGAGATTGCGGGCATGGGCGGCATTCACGCAGTCGCCATGTGCCTCAAGGGTCGCCCGCGCCGCGGCAAGCGCCCTGGCGGGCCAGGTAAGGTCGCGCGAGACGAGTGCGATCTCCGCTTCGGCGACGACACACCGGGCGCGGGCCATGCCCTCCTTTGGCCCGAAGGCGCGCGCCGCATTCTTGAGGAGCACCTTTGCGCGGCCGAGATCACCGAGTTGCGCCATTGCGATGCCCCTCAGCGCGAGCGCCGGCGCATCATCGCGCAGGGCAACTCGCTTCAACGCGCCGAGAGGATCGCCCGCCGCAAGCGCATAGGCCGCAGCGGTGATCATCGAGTCCATCGAAATCCCGTCAAACTTGTAACTCCCATCACTTCGATAGCCGGGCGTAGTTTACTCACGACCACCAAACAGCACGTCGCATCTTGAATGATACGGCGGCAGATAGCCAAGGGAGAAAAATGATGACCGCACATATGACAGCGACACGCAAAGAATGGCTGGCTGCAAGGTTGGACCTGCTCGCGGAGGAGAAGGAGCTGACGCGGCGAAGCGACGAATTGGCGGTGCGTCGGCAAGCCCTCCCCTGGGTACGGATCGACAAGGACTATCGTTTCGAGACGGAGAATGGCAGCGCCTCGCTCATTGATCTCTTTAAGGGACGCTCGCAGCTCCTCGTCTACCACTTCATGTTCGGTCCCGACTATACGGCCGGCTGCCCATCCTGCTCTTCGATCGCGGATGGATTCAACGGCTTCGTCGTCCATCTCGAAAACCACGATGTCGCCTTCTCGGCGATATCGCGCGCACCGCTTGCAAAGCTGCAGGCATTCAAGCAGCGAATGGGGTGGACCTTCCCCTGGGCGTCCTCGTTCGGCAGCGATTTCAATGGCGATTTCAGCGTCTGCTTCACCGAGGACCAGCAGCGCGAGGGCGGCATTGAATATAATTTCAGACGCGAGGCGCCTTCACCTCAACCTCGGCAGGAGCGCGGCAGCGAGAAACCGGTCTCGCAAATGGCGGCCATGACCGGAACCGACGCTGCCACATTTACGCGCGAAAGGCCGGGCCTCAGCGCCTTCGCGCTCGATGACGGCGTCGTTTACCACACCTATTCCAGCTACGCGCGCGGGCTGGATGGCCTCTGGGGCATGTACCAGTGGCTCGATCGTGCCCCCAAGGGACGCAACGAGAATGGGATCTGGTGGCGCCATCATGACCAGTACGGTCGGAGCTGACGTGTCGATGTTTAGTGAACCCACCCCTTCGAAAGACGGCTTTCTCGCCGGCGGCGGGTCTGCCGGTGACGCTGTCGCCGTTGGCATCTCTCACTGGCTGTCCCTCGCCGCGGCGCCGACATTCGCGATCATGGCGCTGCTGACCGCCGCTGTCGGCGATCAGGATATGATCTGCTCGGCCATGTCGGGGGCTTTACCACTTGGCGGAATGGTCCCGATGTATTTGCTCATGAGCGTCTTCCATTTGACGCCTTGGCTGAGGCTTCTGTCCCGCCAACAAAACGGTGCACGCCGGCCCTGATCCGGCGTGCACCAGACCAAACACCACGAAACCCGATTATTGACCCGTAAAGATTGGATTCAATCTTTTTTGGTAATTCTCCATTAGCAATTCATGTCGGCGGGTGTCCGACTACATGGATTCTGCCGTCGACTGTTGTTTTGCGTGCGGGTTCATATGCGTCTAGCGGCTGTGTCAGCAATCTTTCTCACCTCCTTGATCTTGTCGGCATGCGCCGCCAGCTCCGGTCCGGAAGACGTCCCGGTCGCGCCACCGTCGCAGGAGACGACCAATTCCATCACCCGCTCGAGCGGACCCGTGCCGACCGCTGAGGTCGGCGGCACCGCTCCGCAAGTGGTCAAACAGCAGCAGCAACAGCAAGCGCTGACATGGACGGAAACGCCTCCGGAGCCGCAGGCGTTCGTGCCAACAGCCAAGACCGACGGCGTGCCCGTTCCCGCGGAAAAACCGGTCGCTCTGCTCATGCCGGTGAACCCAGCGATCAGCGCCGCGCCGCAAACGCGAATGCAAATCTACAGCCGTCGCTTCCGGGACGCCAAGCCCATCAACTTCGGCAGTTCCTCACCCAGAAAACTCGCCGTGCACGGCGTCGACGTTTCACGCTGGCAGGGTGATATCGATTGGGAGAAGTTGCAGGCGCAGGGTGCGAACTTCGTCTATTTGAAGGCGACCGACGGCGGCGATCATCTCGATCCCATGTTCAAGAAGAACTGGCGCAGAGCCAAGGAAGCAGGGCTGAAACGGGGTGCCTATCACTTCTTCTACTGGTGCCGGACTGCCGGCGAGCAAGCCGATTGGTTCATCCGCAACGTACCGAGGGAGGCCGGCGCTCTGCCGCCGGTCATAGACGTCGAGTGGAATGGCGAGTCGAGCTGCAGGAGAAAACCCTCACGCGAGCACGTTCTGGAAAAAATGCAGGTTTTTATGGATAAGCTGGAGCGGTATTACGGCCAACGCCCGATCATCTATACCGCGCCGGATTTCTACCGCGACAACTTGAGGGGCGAATTCACCGACTATCCCTTCTGGCTGCGCTCGGTGGCCGCACATCCCTCCCAGGTCTATCCGGGACGCAAATGGCTCTTCTGGCAATATTCCGGTTCCGGCCTGACGCATGGGGTCGAAGGGCGGATTGACCTCAATGCTTTCCACGGCAGCGAGGAAGAATGGCATAGCTGGTTGGCATCGCGGTCGAATTGAGCCGAGGGCGGATCAGGACTCGACCATAAGCTTTCAGCCTAGTCGCACCCAATCTACGGCCTCGAGCACATAGGAAGCGAACAGGAAATCGCGGATCTCGATGATCCGGTTTTCCGACCAGCCGACCAGGACAAAATGCGCGGGTCTGTCCATCGGGCCAGTGCTGTCAAAGACCAGCATGGCCGGCTGTCCTTCAATGGCGCCGAGGGCGAAGCGCCATCTCGTCTCTTCCGCATAGCGCGTGAAATAGATGCCAATCTTGTCGCGGCCTTCCAGCCGGAGCCGGTTCACCAGATCCAGCTTCACGTCGTCGGCGAGCATGGCGCGGATCGCGTCGAAATCGCCACTGCGAAACAGATCGACGTAAGCGGTGATCTTCCGCCGATCCGGGTCGGATATCAGCGGCAATCGGAGGTCTTCGGGCTCTTGTGCGAGTTGCCGTAACGCCGCTCGCCCGCGTTGGAGCGCCGATTTGGCGGCGGCCGGAGAACACTCGGCAATGCCACCTATCTCCTCGACCGAATGACCGAGGACATCCTTGAGGATCACCGCGCAGCGCTGAAGCTCAGGCAGCCGTAGAAACGTCTGGAAGCTGATCGCTACGATGTCGGCCTCGGGTATGGGCGCCGCTTCCATGTCTTCGGTGAGCGCAACGACCGTCTTGCGGGACCTGTCGCGCAGGAAATCGAGGCTCGCATTGTGGGCGATGCGAAACAGCCAGCCCTCGAGATTATCCACCTCGGCGCCCTGGGCCCGCGCGTGAAGAGCCTTGACGAGGGCATCCTGCAATACATCCTCGCCGTTGACCGCCGACCCTGTCATGCGCGCGCAGTAGCGATGAAGGCGTGGCCGCAGCGCTCTCAAACGATCTTCGAATTCGTCGGTGCTCATGTGTCGAAACCTACGGCGCTTCCGCGCGCAACTCTATCCCACGCCGAACGGTTGTGCCAACCATTGCGGATGAGGACCAAAATTACTTTGGTTGCTGGCATCACTCAGCCTTTTTGCCTGATTTGCGATCTTTGCGACCTGTATAAGCGGCCACCATCGTTTCCCCTCGCCCGCGGGACGAGGGGGATGGGCTCAAACTTCCCGGTTGTCGAAAAGGAACATTTGAACGCCCGAGTCATCAGGCGCAAAAAGCTGGCGGTCCGCCCTGGTCGCCTGTCCCTCCGGGCTGGCAAATGCCCTTTCGATCGCCGCGAGGTCGTCGAAATACAGCGTTCCGATCCGATGAATCGGGGAGCCTCCAACCACCGTTGCGATGGGTCCGTCGCTGACCTCGTATTTCCTGAGACCCGGAATTTTCTTGGCGAGGGGCACGTGGACTTCAAAGTAATGCCGGTCAAATTCCTCGATGTTCTTCGGTGTCGGGTAAATAACGACCATCCGAGCCATTGCAGTTCTCCTTAGTTATTTGTTTGACGCAAATTTACCTGTGCATTCATCCTTATCGGGTTTCGTTCAAAACCGCCGAGCCCACCATCGAGTCCAAGCTCGCCAACTCGGCAATCTTCGGAAAATAGGCTTGCATGCGCGGATCGCCGCGCATCGCCTCAATGGCGGCGGAGGTCTCCCACTCGGAATAGATGACGACACTGGCGCCGTCCTTTGCCGCGATCAGCCGGGTCGTCTTCCAGCCATGGAGCGTGCGGATCACTGTGTCGATGTTCTGCTTCAAGAGCGCGATCAGCGCCTCCTGCTGTCCAGGTTTGACCTTCAGCAGATTGATCAAAGTAACGGACTCGTTGGACATGCCCTGTCTCCTTCTGTTTCGGACACAGCAAAGACGACTCCAGGGACCGAAACGGATCGCCGCGTAAAAGATTTTTTCGGAAAATCGGCGCCACAGACGTGGTTCGACCGACAATCGGATGCTGCCATCCGCAACGAACTTGTCGACCGCGTATTGCCACACCCTCCTGCCGCTACATCTAAAAGGCGAAATAATCAGTCCGCTCATCCTCGAGCGCTCAAGAAATCCCATGAAATTTTAGGAGAAACAGCCATGGTCGACGAAAAACAGCTCGTCTCTAAAATCACTTGGCGTCTGATGCCCTTTTTGGGGCTCCTGTATCTGGTCGCCTATATCGACCGGCAGAATGTCAGTTTCGCCAAGCTGCAGATGGTCGATGCGCTTGGGATGAGCGAGTATGCCTATGGCCTTGGCGCATCTCTGTTTTTCATCGGTTACTTCATCTTCGAAGTGCCGAGCAATCTGATGCTGGAACGATTTGGCGCCAGCAGATGGTTCGCCAGAATTCTGATCTCCTGGGGCATCGTGACGACGCTGCTCGCCTATACGCAGAATGCGACGATGTTCTACATCCTGCGCTTCCTTCTCGGCGCTTGCGAGGCAGGCTTCTTCCCCGGCGTTCTCTATCTTCTCACGCTTTGGTTCCCGTCGGCCTATCGCGGCACGATGGTCGGGCTGTTCATGATCTTCAGCGCATTCGCCAACGCCGTCGGCGCGCCGCTCGGCGGTATGCTGCTCGATCTCGACGGGCTCTACAATATCGCCGGCTGGCAGTGGGTGTTCATCGCGACGGGCATTCCGGCCATCATCTTAGGCGTGGTGACGATATTCTACCTGTCGGACCGGCCGGCGCAGGCGCACTTTCTCACCGACCAGGAGAAGCGCTGGCTGCAGGATAAGCTTACCTCGGAAAATGCCGACATGGACAAGAACGCTGATAACGGCTTCAAAGCCCTCGTCGATCCGCGCGTGCTGCTGATGGCGCTCTGCTATATCGCCTTTCCGCTTGCAGCCTATGGCCTCAGCTACTGGCTGCCGACGATCGTGAAAAGCTTCGGCGTCGGCAACACCGAGAACGGTTTCCTGAACATCATTCCATGGATCCTAGTCGCAATCAGCCTCTATGTCGTTCCCGCCATGGCGGCAAAGGCGAAATCGAAGACGCCCTATATCGTCATCCCGGCCTTCGTCGGAGCGCTGTCGCTCCTGCTTTCCGCACTAATCCCGGACCATACGCTGCAGTTCGCGTTCCTGTGTATCGCTGCTGCCGGTATCTTTTCCGGTCAGCCGGTCTTCTGGAGCCTGCCCTCGCGGTTCCTAAGGGGCGCCGGCGCCGCGGCGGGCCTTGCGGCCATCAACTCCGTTGGCAATCTCGGCGGCTTCATTGCCCAGAACGTCGTGCCATGGATCAAAGACGCAACGGGAAGCACGATTGCCCCGATGTTCTTCCTGGCCGGATGCCTGGCCATCGGCGGCCTGCTCGTCTTCGTCGTGGAACAGCAGATATCGCAAAAAGAGCGGGTCGCCAGAGAAAGAGAGATCGGGGCCGCAACATCCCCGAAGATCTGATCAACCCATCACCTGCGATTTGGCCGCGAGCACGAAATCGTGCTCGACATCCCAGAAAGCTCCTTGGAAGCCGTATTCTTTTGCGCGTGAAGGATCATTTGTCCGCTTGAACCGGGCAAGCAGGCTCTCCTTCACGCCAAAGACAGCATCGGAATTGATGTAAGGATCGTCCGGATCGAAGATGTGGGTTACCAGGGGTTCGAAACCCCTGGCCTTGATGATGTAGTGCAGATGCGCCGGACGGTAGGGATGGCGGCCGAGCTGGCCGAGAAGCTGGCCGACCGGACCGTCGTCGGGGATCGGATAATATTTCGGCTTCACCGCCCGGAACCAGTAACGGCCGTCGGCACCAGTGCGAAAAACGCCGCGCAGATTGAAATCCGGTTGTACGCCCTGCTGCTGGACATCGTAGAAACCTTCATCATTGGCCTGCCAGACATCGATAACGGCGCTTTCGATCGGCCGGCCGTCCGTGTCGAGGATACGGCCGGAAATGAACATGTCCTCGCCCTTCTGATCGAGGCAGATGTTGGCGCCCATCTCCAGCTCTGGCGCGCCATCGACATGGAATGGCCCCAGCACAGTGCTTTCCGAAGCGCCCGATGGCTTGCGATTGTTGATCGCGTCCACCAGCATCGAGACGCCGAGCACGTCGGAGAGCAGGATGAACTCCTGTCGCCACTCATTGCAGATCTGGCCGGTGCGGGTGAGGAACAGAATGGCTTGCAGCCATTCTTCCTGTGTCGGCTCGATCTCCTTCACCGCCTCATGCACTTTGCGGGTGATGACTTCCATCACCTGTTTCAGCCGTTCGTCCTTGGCATTGCGGTTGCGGCCGGTGACGACCTCGATCGAACTCTCCTCGGTGAAGAATCCCTTTTCGTGCGCATCCATGTCCATCATCCCCATTGGTCCAAAATCGATGCGAAGACGCGGCGCAGCTCGGCGACCGGATCGTCAGCATGATGTTACTGCGGTCGCCTGCCCTCCCAGGCATCCTGCAACAGGCAGCGAATGGATTGCCGGTCGATCGGCCGCGGGTTCCAATAGGGGTTCTCGGTCGCGATCTCAGCGGCGCGATCGAGATCCGGTTCGCTGAGCCCCAGATCCCTCAGCGCCATGGGCGCGCCGATGGCCCCGGCGAAATCCCAAAGCCCGCCGCCGACCGAGCCGCCGAAAATCGCCGCGGCCGAGGCCAGCAGCTCTGGCACCGCGACTGCGTTGTACGCCGCAGTATGCGGCAGCATGATCGCATGGGTTTCCGCATGCGGCATGTCGAACGTGCCGCCGAGCGTGTGGCAGATCTTGTGATGCAGCGCCATTCCGACCGTGCCGAGCACAGCGCCGCAGAGCCAGGCACCGTAGAGCGCATCCGCCCGTCTATCGATATCCCCAGGCGATGCGATGATCGCCGGCAGGCTGGTCTTGAAGGCCCGGAGGCCCTCGACGGCCATCAGCGTCGAAATCGGGTTTCGGTCCTGCGCATACAGGGCCTCGATGGCGTGCGCCATGGCATTCAGCCCGCTGTTAACGCTCATGCCGACGGGCAGACCGAGCGTCAACGCCGGATCATAGATCACGACTTCCGGCAGGATGCTGGCATGGCGCACCGTCGTCTTCCGTCCGCCTTCGGTCTGACCGAGGATCGGGGTTACTTCAGAGCCGGCATAGGTGGTCGGAATGACGATCTGTGGCAGATCGGTGCGAAAGGCGATCGCCTTGCCGAGGCCAGTCGTGGAGCCGCCGCCAAGTGAAACGACGCAATCGCAACCGGTCTGCCGGACGACCTCCATCGCCTTTTCGGTGACATCGACAGGCGTATGCATGACAGCGCCGGCAAAAACGCCCGCCGCAAGTGGCCCGAGACGCGCCGCCAAAGCCTCGGCATCCGGCTTCCGCGGGGGCGTGGAGAGGACGAGCGCGCGCCTGCATCCGAGCTTCCCCACCCATTCTCCGGCAAGCGCGCTTTTGCCTTCGCCGAAGACGATATGGGCGGGGCTGCCGCTATAGACGAAATTGCCGCTCATGCTTCGGCTCCCTGTTTTGCGCGCGCCATGACAAAGGTGAATTCGAGCCGCCAGGACGGCGCGCCACCGGTGCCCACACGCTCGAACTCACGGATCAAATCCGGCTTCACGCCAAAATGGCGTCCTCGCCGAGATGTTGGTCGCTGCCGTCAACGTTCGCAACAGCTATCTAGGTATTAGGCGCATGACTCGGACATGGAGTGTCTAAACGTTCTGGAGCTCCGATCGTCAATTGGCCAATAGGCCTTACCGCCTCCAGCCCGCCCGAAACGGGTTTCATAAGATACATGTGCTGCAACTGGGCGAGGAAAGTGAAATGCTCGAGGGCCTTCACTCTCTTAATGTGCTCCACGCACTGCGCCGGGCCCGAAGCTCCAGCAATCCCAAAGCTGGGAAGAAACCACAGCATTCGCTTGCCTCATTTGCACCGTAGGGACGTTGGCATGCGGCAAACATCGGAGCGCCGCCTATGGAAGTCGCTCGTTCCGCCTCAGGATTCGGGCTTCGTGGCCTGAGACATCTGGATCTGTTGAGCTCCTTAGCTCCTTTAAAAATAATGGAAATCGACAGGGACGGTTTCCACTTACCGTTTGACGACGCTGCCATATATTCATGAAAATGAATGCTCGGCGAACGATAGCGCAGTGTTTGAAGCTTTGGCGACGAATGCCGCCAATCCTCGCCTTGATGCTGGCTCTGGCATCAGCGTTCGGCCTAACCGCCTCGCCGACATTCGGAGCAGAGCGCATTGCTATTGTCCTGAAGGTGAACGGCGCCATCGGCCCGGCGACATCAGATTACATACGGCGCGGCCTTCAACGTGCCAGCGCAGATGGCGCGAACCTGGTCGTCCTGCAGATCGATACGCCCGGCGGTCTCGATACATCGATGCGAGACATTATCAGGGCGATCCTTGCCTCGCCTGTGCCTGTGGCGGGATTCGTGGCGCCAAGTGGCGCCCGGGCCGCCAGCGCCGGTACCTATATTCTCTATGCAAGCCATATCGCGGCGATGGCGCCGGGCACCAATATCGGCGCGGCCACTCCGATCGCCATCGGCGGCAGCCCTTTTGGCGGTACGGAGCCCGATAAGGACACTCCGAAAAAGCCGGATAGCACACAGGGACAAGTCCCCCGCAGCGCCAGCGAAGCGAAAGCGATCAACGATGCCGTCGCCTATATTCGCGGGCTGGCTGAACTGCGCAATCGCAACGCCGATTGGGCGGAACGGGCCGTGCGAGAGGCCGCGAGCCTTTCTTCAACCGCCGCCGTTCACGAGCACGTCGTCGATTTCACGGCGAACACCGTAGAAGACCTTCTGACCCAGTCGCAGGGACGCACGGTTCGGGTGGGCCAGACGGATGTCCGTCTCGATACCGCCGGCCTTGCCCTTCGGGAATTCGAGCCGGACTGGCGTACGCGTCTCCTATCCGTGATTACCGATCCGAACATCGCGCTCATCCTGATGATGGTCGGCATCTACGGCATCATCTTCGAATTTCTCACCCCGGGAACATTTGTCCCCGGCACGATCGGCGGCATATGCCTGCTGCTCGGTCTCTACGCCCTGGCATTGCTGCCGGTGAGCTATGCCGGCGTCGGATTGATCATCATGGGCGTGGGCCTCACCGTGGCCGAAGCGCATTCGCCCTCCTTTGGCGCCCTCGGCATGGGCGGTGGGATTGCACTTGTGCTCGGGGCAGCCATTCTGTTCGATACGGATATTCCAGGCTTTGAAGTGTCCTGGGGCGTACTAGGCGGTATCGCTGTCGCAGCCTTTGCATTCAGCCTCGTCGTCGCCCGCCTCGCGATCCTTTCCCGCTGGCGCAAAGTCGGCACCGGCACGGAACAGATGATCGGCATCCCGGGCAAAGTCGACAGTTGGACGGGCACCGCAGGCTACGTCATCGCCCATGGCGAGCGCTGGAAGGCAGTGTCCTCGGAGCCGCTTGCCACCGGTGACGCCGTTACAGTGACCGGCCGCGACGGCCTGACGCTCGAGGTGATCCGCAGCACTTAGAAAAGCGGCAGCTCCGGAAAGCAGGAGGAATAATCATGGGCATGTTTGCAGATCTCGCCTTCTATCTTGTGGTCATCCTGATCTTGCTGCTCGTCCTTGCGTCCGCGATCAAAATATTGCGGGAATACGAGCGCGGGGTGGTTTTCACGCTTGGCCGCTTCACCGGCGTCAAGGGACCCGGCCTGTTCCTGCTCGTCCCCTATGTCCAGCAGATGATGCGGGTCGACCTGCGCACAAGGGTGCTCGACGTGCCCGGCCAGGATGTCATTTCGCATGACAACGTCTCGGTCCGCGTCAGCGCCGTGATCTATTTCCGCGTCATCGATCCCGAGAGATCGACGATCCAGGTCGAGGACTTCATGATGGCGACAAGCCAGCTCGCCCAGACGACGCTACGCTCGGTGCTCGGCAAGCACGACCTCGATGAGATGCTAGCGGAGCGCGACAAGCTCAACAGCGACATTCAGGAGATCCTCGATGCCCAGACGGATGCCTGGGGCATCAAGGTCGCCAATGTCGAGATCAAACATGTCGATATCAACGAAACCATGATCCGCGCAATCGCCCGCCAGGCGGAGGCGGAACGCGAGCGGCGTGCCAAGATCATCAATGCCGAAGGCGAGCAGCAGGCGGCGGCGAAGCTGCTCGAAGCAGCCGAGGTTTTGGCCAAGCAACCGGAAGCCATGCAGCTTCGCTACTTGAGCACGCTGAATGTCATCGCCGGTGAAAAGACGTCGACGATCCTGTTTCCCTTTCCGATGGAATTAGCCAATCTGCTGCCGCCCAAGACGAACAAGCCACAGCAATAACACGCCGCGATCCGGCGCCCGCTATCGCTAGCTGCGGGCCAGCATCTTCCGCGGCGCAAGGAAGTTCTCCATCGCCTCGAAGGAGAAGGCCGAGATCGGCAGCTTCGTCCCGCCTTCCATCGCAAGATCGGCAAGAATTTCTCCGACGACGCTGGTGAATTTGAAGCCATGGCCGGAACAGGGTGAGGCGACGACGATATTCGGCTCGCCGGGCATGAGATCGATCAGGAAATCCTCGCTCGGCAGCATCGTGTAGCGGCAGGTGATGGCATTGACGCGAATGCCCGCGGCGGCTGGCAGGCGCTTTGCGATGAAGTTATCCAGGAGCGCCTTGTCCCTGTCATTGACGGGCGGGTTCGGCTGGTTCGGATCGATCGGCTCCATGAAATGCGCATGGCGGCCAATCTTGACGCCGTCGACGCCGATGGCCGGGAAGCCGAAATAGGAACCGTCCTCCCCCTCGTCGCGGAGGAAGGCGGGCATGCGATGCGGCTGTGTCACGAAGCCGTCGCGCGGTTGATACCAGGCAACGACCTGGCGGATCGGATTGGCATGCTCCCTCAACTGCGGCACCAGTTCGGCGATCCATGAACCGGTCGAGACGATCACCCGTCTGGCGCGATAGCGGCCTACATCAGATGAAATCGTCACGCCGGCATCATCGGGCTCGATTGCCGTCACCTTCTCGCCGAAATGCAGGACCGCGCCATCCTCGGCCGCGAGCTTCAGATAGCCCATGACAGCCGCTTCCGGACGGAGATAGCCACCTTGCGGATCGAGCACCGCAACTTCGTCTTCGTCCAACGCAAAGGCCGGAAAACGCGTCGCCATCGCCTTCCGATCCAGTTCCTCGTGGGGTAGCTGATGCAGCTCGCAGGAAGCCAGGGTGCCGCTGACGATCTTGCTATCCGGCTTGCCGATCTGCAGGACACCGGTGATCGTCAGGATGTCGGTGCGCAGCCGCGCTTCCAGCGCCCGCCAGTTCTCATAGGCGCGCCGCAGCAACGGCACATAGGACGGGTCCTCGAAATAGCCGAGGCGGATCAGCCGGCTGTCGCCATGCGACGAACCCAAGGCATGGGCGGGAAAGTGAGCGTCGATGCCGATCGCCTTGACGCCACGCGCCGAGAGAAAGGAAATTGCCGCGCTTCCCATGGCGCCGAGGCCGATGACGGCGACGTCGAACTGAGCGGTCATAAAGCCATCCTATTTGGCAAAATCGGGCGGCAGCGTCTCACGAACGAGGTTTCGCAAGGCTTCCATATCGCCGCTCAAAGGCCGGTCGTCGCCATAATGCGGAATACGGTCGCGCACCATCTTGTAGATCACGTCAGTGCCAGCGGCACGGCCTCCCGCGGCACTGAGGAAGTCATGCGCCTGCGCCGCCGCCATCAATTCTATCGCCAGGATATATTCGGCATTGTCGATCACCGCGAGCAGCTTGTTTGCCGCCGCTGTCGGATGCGCCAGGAAATCTTCCTGAAGGCCGGAGGTCAGGCCGCCGTCGGTGCTGGCGGGTGCCGCCAGCCGACGGTTCTCGTTGGCTAGCGCTGCAGCCGTATATTGCGCGATCATGAAACCGGAATTACTGCCGGCGTCGCTGGCGAGGAAGGGCGGCAGACCGCTGACGAGCGGATTGACCAGCCGATCCGTGCGCCGCTCGCTCATTGCCGCAAGCTGGGCAAGCGCGATCGCGAGGCTGTCGGAGGCCTGTCCGAGCGCCGGAGCAACCGCATGCGCCTCCGACGAGACTATCGGATTCTCCGGCGTGCCGGAAACCGCCGGATTATCGGTGACGGAAGCAAGCTCTTGGTCGACAACATCTGCGGAATTGTCGAAGACGTCGCGCGCCGCGCCATGGGCATGCGGGATGGCGCGCAGGCTGAGAGCATCCTGCGTACGCCGTCCCAAAGCCGCGGCAATCAGGCCGCTGCCCTGCAGCCGGGCGCGCAGCGATGCGCCGACCGTGGCAATGCCCTTGGAGGGGCGCAGCGCCAATACGGCTTCGTCGAATGCCGCCACCTGACACCCTGCGGCCTCCAGCGTCAGCGCCGCGACGGCATCGGCCCAGGCGAGCAGGCGCTCGGCGCGCGCCAATGCCACGCTGGAAAGACCAGTGGCGCAGGCCGTGCCGTTGACGAGGCTCAGTCCTTCCTTGGCGCCGAGCACGAGCGGTTCAAGACCGATCACCGCCAATGCCTCACGACCGGACATGGCTTTACCGGCGACCTTGGCACTGCCCTCCCCGATCAGCACCAGCGCTGTATGGGCATTGTGCGTCAGATACCCGGCCGAACCTTTCGAGGGCACGTCGGGAATGCAATCCTTTTCGAGAAAGGCCGCGAGATGACTGACGATCTCCAGCCGCACGCCGGAATGGCCATGGGAAAAATTGGCGATCTGAGCGGCGATAATGGCGCGCACTTCACGCGGCGCCAGCAGCTCTCCGACGCCGCAGGCGTGGCTGAGGATGATATTACGCGACAGGCGGCTTTGCGATTCACGGTCGACCACCGTATCCGACAGCGCGCCGACGCCGGTATTGACGCCATAGGCGCGCACGCCGGTCTCGACGATGCGTTCGACAATCCGGCTCGCATAGGTGATGCGCTCCCGGACGGCGGGCGCAAGCGACAGAGGCGCGCCCTCCGCCACGCTGGCAATATCCCGCCAACCGAGCACCGTGCGAAGCGTGATCGTCATGTCGGGGTTCCGAAATGACCGATGAACTGGCGGAAGGCCGGCGAGGCGCCGCTGCCGAACATTTCCTGCGGCGGGCCGCTGCTTTCGATCAGGCCCTCGCGCATGAAGACGACGCGGTTGGAGACATTGCGGGCAAAGCTCATCTCGTGCGTGACGACGAGCATGGTCATGCCCTCTTCCGCCAGGGAACGCATGACGCGCAGCACTTCGCCAACCAGCTCGGGATCGAGCGCCGAGGTCGGCTCGTCGAAGAGCATGACCTTCGGCTTCATGGCGAGCGAGCGGGCGATCGCCGCGCGCTGCTGCTGGCCGCCGGAGAGGAGCGCCGGATAGGCATGACGCTTGTCGGCGATGCCGACCTTTTCCAACAACGCTTCAGCTTCGGCGATGCACTCGGCCCGCGGCCGCTTCAGCACATGCACCGGCCCCTCAATGACGTTCTGCAGGATCGTCATGTGGGACCAGAGATTGAAGGACTGGAACACCATGCCTAGCTCGGAGCGGATATGATCCACTTGTTTCTGGCTCGCCGGCTTGGTTTTGCCGCCCTTGTGCACCATGCGGATCTGCTCACCATCGACCCAGATTTCGCCGTCGGTGGCGGTCTCCAAAAGATTGATGCAGCGCAGGAAGGTGGATTTGCCCGAGCCGGAGGCGCCTAGCAGCGAGATGACGTCGCCGTCCTGCGCATCGAGGGAAATGCCGCGCAAAACCTCGTGCGTGCCGAAGCTCTTGCGGATATTACGGACCGAAAGTCGGGTGACGCCGGGCATGATCTCTCCAATCCAGATCTAGGCCAGTTGCCTCACGCCTTCAGCGCCGCCGGAACGGCGCGACGATGGCGGGACAGACGATATTCCAGCAGGCCGAGCGCCTGCAGAATGATGAAATTCAAGATGAGATAGATGGCCGCCGCGCAGAGGAAGACCTCCATCGTGCGGTAGGTATGCGAGATCAGTCGCTGGGCAACGCCGGTCACTTCCCAGACTGTGACGAGACTTGCGAGCGCCGTCGACTTCATCATCAGTACGATTTCGGTCGAATAGGCAGGCAACGCGTGGCGGAAGGCGATCGGCGCCAGGACACGCCGCACCAGCAGGAAGCCGGACATGCCGATCGAACGCGCCGCCTCGATTTCACGCGGCGAGACGGCGCGAATGCCGCCCCGGAAGATCTCCGCCGTGTAACCGGCGGTGCAGAGCGCCAGCGACAGCACGGCACAGACGAAAGGCTCGCGCAGCAGCGGCCAGAGGGGCCCGTAACGGATGAAGCCGAACTGGGCGAGCCCGTAAAAGATGAGGAACATCTGGATGAGCAGCGGCGAGCCGCGGAAGATGAAGATGTAGCCCTTAGCGATCGCGGTGAAGATCGGATTGCCGCCGACCCGCATCCAGACGATCAGGATTGCGAGGACGCCGCCGATGGCGATCGACAGGAAAAACAACGCCAGCGTCGTCGGCAGAGCTTCGAGCAGCGTGAGCATGGTCTGTCCGAGAAAAGCGAAATCCATGATCGATCCTCAGGCCTGGCCCATTGCGGAGGGCATGCTGCGATTGGCGCGCCGTTCGGCGCCGTTGAAGATGCGATCCGACAGGCTCGTCAAAATGAGATAGAGCGCGCCGCCCACGATGAAGAACAGGAAATATTGCCGCGTCGAACCGGCGGCGACCTGGCTGGTGCGCATCAGCTCGGCAAGGCCTGTGACGGAAATCAGCGCCGAATCCTTGAGGCTCAACTGCCAGACATTGCCCATGCCGGGAATAGCGTAGCGCAGCACTTGCGGCATGATGATGCGCCGAAATCTCAAGCCTTTATGCATCCCGATCGCCGAGGCGGCTTCAAGCTCGCCCTTGGAAATAGCGAGATAGGCGCCGCGGAACACTTCCGCCTGATAGGCGCCGGAGATGATGCCGACGGCGAGCGCACCGGCAGCAAAGGACGGCATCCCCAGAAACCCTTCATAGCCGAGGGATTTGCCGATGCTGGTTATGGCGCTCGAGCCGCCGAAATAGATAAGATAGATGATGAGCAGTTCCGGCACGCCGCGGAAAACGGTTGTATAGACGTTTCCAAGCGTCTTCAGGATGAGATTGCCGGAAAGCTTCGCCGCCGCGATGATGGCGCCGAAGACAGCGCCGATCGCCAATGCGACCGCGGTAACGCATAGCGTCATCAGCGCCCCGAGCAGAAGCAGAGCGCCCCATCCGGTCGAGCCGAAACCGATCAATTGCAATATCGCCATCTCGTTCGTTCCCCGTACCGAGCGGTCTGTTTTCTTGATTAGCCAAACATAACATGCGGGAAGCGGCATTGAAGCCGAGAGCCGGCGCCTCCGTCATCCGGAAGCGCCGGCGAACGATCATTCCTGCGGAGAGACGTCCGTCTTGAACCACTTCATGGAGAGGTTCTTCACAGTGCCGTCGGCAAGTGCCGACTTGATTGCCGCGCTGAACATGTCGCGCAGGTCCGTGTCGGACTTGCGGACGCCGAGGCCTTCGCCGACGCCCCAGATCGGGCCGGCGACTTGCGGGCCGGTGAAGGCGAGTGCGCCGTTGGCGGCATCGAAAGCGGTCTGGAAATAGACGGCATCGTCGAAGCCGAGATCGATTCGGCCGTTCTGCAGATCGAGGTCACGGTCGGCGCCGGTCTTGTATTCGCGGATCGTCGCGACGTCGCCGAAATTGTCGTAGATGAACTTGGCGTAAACGGTAGCGGCTTGAATGCCGATGGTCTTGCCCTTAAAGGCCGCCTTCAGCGCGTCGATCTCCTTAACGCCGGTCTGGCCGGGCGTCATCTTGACGGTTGCGCCGGTGCCGGCAGCATTGGCCAGCGGGCTGTCCTTTGCGGTCGCGAAAGCGGCCGGTGTCGCGGCATAGGGAACGGTGAAGTCGATGACCTGCTTGCGCTCGTCGGTGATCGATAGCGCATCCATGATCACATCGAACTTGCCGGCGTTCAAAGCCGGTATCATGCCGTCCCAATCGGAGGCCACGAGCTTGCATTCAACCTTCGCCCGCTCGCACAGCACCTTGGCCAGCTCCGGTTCGAAGCCGCCGAGCGTGCCGTCGGAGTTGGTCAGGTTCCACGGCGCATAAGCGCCTTCGAGCGTGATGGTAACGGTCTTCCAGTCCTTTGCCTGGGCCGCAGGGCCGGAGAGAACGGTGAGCGCCAGAGCGCTGGAAAGAAGGGCATGTCTAATCTTCATCGATGTTCTCCTCTTGAGATCGAAATAGCCAATTTCTTTTTACGCCAGTCTTCGCCGGCTTGCCGGTCGCGGACCTCATTTGCTGGTCACATCGATCGGATGGTTGTATAGGGTACCATATGTGATATTTTGTGTTATGCAAGTGCCAAGTCGATTTACAATGCGAATTTCGCGACTGCACAAGGATTAGGCAATGAAACGCGCTACCGATCGGAAACGTGAGCTGGCCGAAAACGACTCCGGTCCGCTTTACGCCGGCGTCAAGCAGATGATCCTGGATCGAATCCACAGCGGCGAATGGCCGCCGAAGCATCGCGTACCCTCTGAAAACGAGCTGGTCGTCGAACTAGGCGTCAGCAAGATGACTGCCAACCGGGCGCTGCGGGAGCTTGCCAATGAAGGCGAACTCGTTCGCATCCAGGGCGTGGGCTCCTTCGTCGCCGAGCGCAAAGGGTATTCGGCATTATTCGAGGTGCGCAACATAGCCGATGAGATCGCCGAGCGCGGCCATGTCCACGAGGCCTCCGTCGTCGTTTTGGCCCGGGAAACCGCCTCTCCCGAGGTTGCGGACGCGCTGGAGCTGGAGATCGGGGCGGCGGTTTTTCACTCGCTGATCGTCCACAGCGAAAATGGCGTTCCGGTGCAGATTGAGGACCGTTTCGTCCACCCGGAAGCAGCGCCCGAATATCTCGATCAGGATTTCACGACGCTGACGCCGAATGCCTATCTGACGGCTGCCGCCCCGCTCAGCGGTTCAGAACACATCGTCGAGGCCGCGATGCCGCAACCCTGGGAATGCAAGCTCCTGACCGTCCTGAAAACCGAGCCGTGCCTGGCGATCCGCCGGCGCACTTGGTCAGCGCGACAAGTGGTCTCCATCGCCCGCCTCGTCTATCCCGGACACCGGTACCGGCTCGAAGCACGCAGCGGCAAGATGTTCGAGGAATAAAAATGCCGATCAACTTGTATATGGAAGATCATGCGCTTATGCGATGAGTGGGTTCGAGAACGCACTCAGCCACCGCCCCGCCTCTCCCTGCTCTTCACGGCCGGATCCGGCAGCACCGTGCCGAACACGTGATCCCAGAAAAGCGACGAGACACCATAATTCCCCTCGTCGGTAGAGGCATGATGCTGCGCGTGCCAGCGCTTGGCGCGGTAGAGATAGGTGCCGTGCGGAATCCGCCAGTGATGCATGGCGTGATGCATCGTGCCATACGTGAGATAGCCAAGCGTCATGCCGACGGTGAAGCCTGACGCCACGCCGAAGCCGAAAGCCCACCACGATGGCAACAACACGCCCGCGGCCATGAAAGACAGGCTTAGCCAGATCGGCGTGTCGATCAGCTCGGTCGGCGCGTGGTGATGTTGGATGTGCATATCGCGCACATAAACGACGTGATGCAGCACGAAGCGGTGGATAAGATACTCGACCAGCGTCCATGCGGCTGAGCCGATCACGATCGCGGCGAGCCAGATCAAAGGCCGGCCATCATAGCCCCAAGCAAAATAGGCAGCGATCAGTCCGGCAGTGATGATCGGGTAGACGACAAAATCCGTATAATAAGCGATCGCATTTGGTTTTCGCGAGAGAGAGCGCCTCATGTGGCTTGCTCGCTGCATTGACTGCGAAGATTCGTCATAAGATTCTTCTTCATTCTCTACAGGCAGAAACGATTCACGTGCCTCTGTCGCCGTTTGATTGAGAACGCGCAAAGAAGCGAAAGCACTTTAATATCTGCATATGAGCGGGATTCGCCCTCATGTGCAGGCCGCTTCAAGGCCGAGACAGAGCGGCCAGCCCATGGCTAAACCGCATTCCACTCCTCGCAAGAAGCCGGGCGCTGAAACCCGCTTACCGCGAAGCAGCATAGAAGCATGCCGAACAAGATGTGTCTTAAAAAAATGACAGGCAAGTGACGCACCGCCGAGGTCTGGCGATATAGGCGACATCATATAACGAAAGAGCGACCAACACGATTGGGCGGCGTGTTGGTCGCTCTGCGTAGCGACGGGTGCTTCCGGTTGGGGGGCCTTTTCGCACCCGCCGCAGCGGTTGTTCAATCATCCGGATCTGTTACGTCGTCCGATGGCGCCGGTGTCGATGCTTCCAACGCATCGCGAACCTGATCTATCTTTCCGACGGCGGGGCCGACACCCAGGACATCCTTGGCCTCCGCCAGCGTTCTATCTGTCACGACGCCATTTTTCGAAGCCTGAGCAAGCGCCGAACGAAGCGCGTCGTCACTGAGGGCTGGGTCTGTCGGTATAGCATTGGTTCCGTACTGCATTTCGAATTCGGCATAGTCCCTGACATAGGCCGCGATTGCTGCGAATTTCGGATCCTTGGAATTCATGTAGGCATGATAATTCCGCTTGAGGGAATTGAGGCTACCAAGCTCCGCCGCCTGCGTTTTGACCTTGGTCACGTTATGTTTCTCAAGCTTCTGATTGGCAACAGCCGACTTCGAGACGTGAGGCGCATGCTTGACGTGGCCCACATTGGTATCCACATCCCCATCCGTGTCGCTTGAATCCGCGTCATCGGACTTAGCATGACTCGAATTGGCGCTGCCGTGGCTCCCGCTATTGCCATTACCGCCGCCGTTTCCATGGCCGCCGCCGTTGCCGTTTCCGTTTCCGCCCTTGGCATACGCGAGGCTTGTGAGACCCACAACGGCGCCACCGGCCGGAACAACGGCGAGCGTCACGGCGACAATGGTCGTTCCGAAGACTGATCCGAATTTCATATGCTTCTTCCTTTCATTCCAAACGTGCGCCCTTCCGGTGCTATGCAACGGTGATGAGGGACGAGGGACGAGCAACCACGCCGCTCGCCCCACGCAACCGCGACGCGGGACGAGCAACGAGCAACCGCGTTGATCGCCACAATATTGCTAGAAAAGAAAGTTTCTACATGGGTCAGACCAATGCCATCGGTGATCGGACCTTAGCCTGATCGCCGATATGGCCGAAAGTCTCATCGATTCAACGGGGCTCGGGGGACGTCAATTCCGAAACTTGCCGGTGAGATGAATTTTCGCCATTTGACGCGCTGCCCGGCTACGATAGGTATGCCGTATTGGGTGGTTATCGCTGAAAGTAGCCAGACATGCAGACGAGCCTTAAATCAATGCTGTCGCCGGTTCGTTTACTCGCGAGCTGGAATTCTCAATCGCTGGCAAAACAATTTCTGCTGATCGGCGGTTTCGTTTCCGCCTGCGCGCTGCTTCTCGTCGGCGCTTTCGTCACCAACCTTATCGAGGAGGCTGTCACGCGCAACTCCGCCGCCAGCACCGCTCTCTATGTCGACAGCGTCATTGCGCCTTTGCTCCCCGATATGCAGACGACGGAGGTTCTGGACGATACGGTGACTCACGCTCTCGACGAAACACTCGGCGAGGGTGCGCTTGGCAGTCGCCTCATGTCCTTTCGCCTGTGGCGTAACGACGGCACCATCCTTTATTCCAACGACAAAAACCTCATGGGCAAACAGTTCCCGCTCAGCAATGACCTGAAAACGGCATTTGCCGGCACGATGGTGGCGCAGTTCAACCAGCTTGATGACGTCGAAAGCGTTGCCGAGCGCAACAGTGGCAAGCCACTTCTGGAGATCTACAATCCGGTCCTCCAGCCCTGGTCGGGCAAAGTCGTGGCCGTTTCCGAATTTTATGAGGTGGCGTACGATTTCGAGCGCAGCCTGAACCAGGCGCGTTTCAGAAGCTGGGTGGCTGTCGCCCTGTTCACGCTGACGTTCTTTCTCATTCTTTCCGTTATCGTCCTTCGCGGAAGCCGAACGATCGAAAGCCAGCGCAGCGCCTTGAAAGCACGCATCGGCGAGCTATCGACGCTTCTGCAGCAGAACGAGATTTTGCACGCCCGCGTTCAAAGAGCCTCACAACGCGCTGCTTCCCTCAATGAAAGCTACCTCAGGCGCATCGGTGCCGATTTGCATGATGGCCCCGCCCAACTCGTTGCCTATGCATCGCTGAGATTGGACAGCGAGGCCCTGATCAATTCACGCACTCCGGCGCGCGAGCGAGAGCGATCGCTTGCCGCAATTAAGTCGAGCCTGGACGATGCGATGGCAGATATTAGAAGCATCTGCAGCGGGCTGGTGCTGCCGCATATCGAATCGGCAAACCTGCCCGAACTATTGCAGCGTGCCGTGCGCTCCCATGAGCAACGAACCGGCATTGCGGTCGGCTTATCCATTTCCGGCACGACGCAAGAGCTTTCGACATCCACCAAGATATGTATATACCGCTTCGTTCAAGAAGCGCTGAATAATGGCTATCGCCATGGTAAGGGCGCAGCACAGCAAGTAAAACAAACAATCGACGGCGGGCAGATCACAATAGCAGTATCGGATGAGGGACCCGGCTTCGATCCGGCCTATATACCGCCAAGCAGTATCGGTTTGGCAGGTCTGAGAGAGCGGGTAGAAAGCCTCGGAGGCACTTTCGAATTAAAGTCTTCCGAAAGTGGCACCGTGGTTCAAATGTCGCTGAACGCAATGGAAATGGAGCAGATATGACGACGGCAATCAGTCTGGCGGTGATCGATGATCATCCGCTGTTCCGGGAAGGGGTCATTCGCAGCCTTGGCGAGATCGACGGCTTTGCGATCGTTGGCGAAGGCAGCACGAAGGAAGATGCGATCCGAATATCCGAGAACGAACGTCCAGACGTTTTGTTGTTGGATATCTCCATGCCTGGCGGGGGCCTGAACGCACTTCCGCTGATCCTCGAGCGGGTGCCGGGTCAGAAGATCGTGATGCTGACGGTTTCTGAAGCAAACGACGATGTGACGACGGCTCTCAAGAGCGGGGCGAAGGGATATGTGCTGAAGGGGGTAGGATCGAGAGCGCTGGCTGACATCCTCCGCACCGTGGCTTCGGGAGAAAGCTATGTCGCCCCCACTCTTTCCGCTCGCCTGATCTCCGGCGACGGCAACGCCTCCTCGAAAAAAGCGGATCTCCTGCGCGACTTGACAGGCCGGGAAAGCGAGGTCCTTCAGCTCGTTGCGGAAGGATTGAGCAATAAGCATATCGGGCTGAAGCTAGACCTCCACGAAAAGACGGTGAAGCATCATATGACCCAGATTTTCGCCAAATTGGGTGTTGCAAACCGAACGGAGGCTGCGATGGCCTTTCGCGATGCGCTTGAAAACCGGGGTTAGAGCAATTCCAGGAAAAGTGCGAAGCGATTTTCCGTCCGGAATGCGTAAAAACAAAGAGATAGAGCGGAAAAGCGCTTCCGTGAAACGCTGAACCGCTCTAGTGAAGGAAGGACTTCAGTCTCCGCTGATCGGCTGCGGTCGCGTTACGATTGATGATGGTGCGACCCTTCGAATCCTTCATGACATAACGTCCATTTTCTATTTCTTCGCTCATGCCGTCATCGTGGCGCACCGTCATCGATGCGTCATCATCGCTTGAGTCGTCCGCGTCGGTTTGGGTCGAGGTAGCGCTTTTTCCGTTGGCTTTGCCATTGCCGTTTCCACCGGCATTTCCATTGCTGCCGCCGTTTCCGCTATTACCGCCGCCGTTACCATTGCCGCCGCCGTTGCCATTACCCCCGCCGTTGCCGCCGCCATTACCATTGCCGCCGCCGTTACCATTGCCTCCGCTTTTTGCATCCGCGGTTTGCGCGACAAGCCCGATGGAGGATCCACGAATCTCGACGGTATAAGGCGTTGCCACAAGCACAAGCGTAAAGGATGCACCGAGAAGAACGGCGATCGACTTTCCGCGTAAAGACATAGCTGGCCTCCCACACGTTTATGAACGCACACTGCGCGAAAAAGATCGTGCAGTCACCAAATTGAAAACAGCCTTCCGCCACGACATCACATCGTTTTTGCGGACGGAGCCGTCAACCTTTGTCTCGGCAAAAACGCCAATCTCGGACTTCTGCAATTTCGACTAAGACCTTGGTCCCAGCTTGCTATCGGACAAAGGTCGGAAGGAAGGCTGGACTGAAGCCTGAATGGGGAACAGCGCGATTGAAAGGGTGCCCGCCCTGCGCTTACTACTGCTTGGAAAGATAGTGACCACACTGACGAAGGGGTGGGGATGAATGTCTTTCGTCACGCTCTGCGGCAGATGGGAAAGGGGCCATCTGTCTGGGGCACGCTCGACAACTCATTTGTTTTGATCGCAGTCGCAGATGCGGCGCGGAGCACGCATGGCGCCCGGACGGGCGCCAGCACAGAAATTCCCGACGGCTTTTCCGGTTTATATCGAAGGGACCGGGTGCGAAAGGCATCAAAATGACAACACAGTGGAAGACGTACCTGGATCAGACGAAACCGCCCGGCGCCATTGTTGATTTCTCAGCCGCTGCTTTCGTCCTCCAGGTCGCGATCAATCTCCGATTCGCCCTGAACTTTGTCGAAGCGACTCCTGAATGTCATTACCTCGCGGAGCGCGTTATGGCATCTGCGGAAATATATGGCCAGGCGAGACAGGCAGGTTCGGCGCCCTCATTTACCGATGCGGAGAAGGCATTGGCAGAAGCCGTAACGCTTCTCGCCATCGAAATGAAACATTGCCCTTCAGCATCGCACCGTGCCGACGTCCCCTTGAACCCGAGCTATCCAGCCGCAACGTCTCAGCCGACAACGATCGACAGAAATCCATTCGGACACGCATCCTTGTAGCCTCCGTCCCGGGAGTGCGTCGGCAATATCTCTCGCAGTCTTCCATGCCGGCAAGGCTGGTCGCTCCGCCAGCGGAATTTGCATGCTTTGGCTTATCGCCGACAGCAGCAAAACCGTTATTCGATGACGCGCGCCCTCAATTCCCTGGATGGCACGAGGCAGGTCTCGTATTTGCCGGAAAGGCGATACCTATGTCTGGCGATCAGATCGTAGGCCGCGTTGGCCAGCCGCCGAGGCATCAGGTTCACCACCGCAAGCAGGCTCCAAGGAAAACCGAGACACCGCATGGCGGTGGCGAAGGCGTCCATCTTCGTGTGCAGGATGCCGTCAACGATCACCAAGTTGGTCGATAAATCCGTCGGATCGAGGCCGTAGTGCCGATAAAGCGCCTGTCCAAGCGGAGACTGCGCGGCCGTGAACAGGAAACGACCGGAAGGGTCGTGAGCGAAGACAAAACGGATGAACGACGAACAGAAAATGCACTCATGGTCGAAAACGATAAGACCCTTTTCATGATCGTGAGGCGGCACGTCCGGGTCGTTCCTGAAACTGTATGAGGCAAGTTCGGTCATCAGCATTATCTCCGAAGTGGAGTGAACGTCGCGCCACCTTTCGCGTCAAGTGAAAGCTGCAGCGGCGCTTCATTTCGGCAAGACCTGACACCTCCAGCCTTACGGCTGACTTTCTCCCGGCGTTGCAGGCAACGTCGTCCGGAACGGCGCGTCAAACCCAAAAACCTTTCCGATGAGATAATCCAAGGACAAACGTCCCGGCCCCCAGGCCATTACGCCGAGCGCCATCGCCGCCCAAGTGATATGAACGGGCCATCCATCAGGAACGGTCAGCTCCACGATGGCGGTCATGGCGAGAAGACCGGTCGCGGCAAAACGTGTGGCAAGGCCGAGCACGAGGAGGGTTGAAAATACGACCTCCCCCGAACCCGATAGGAATGCCATCACCGCCGGTGCGGGATAGGGATATGGTCCACCCGGAAGATGGAGCATGAACTCATCCGAAAAGAGCTCCACGGCCGTATCGCTCAACTGCAGGAATCCGTCCCATTTGAGGATACCGGAACGCCAAAATGGCACGGCCAATCCGACACGCAGGACGAGTTGCACCAGGGATGGCTGCGCGATCGTATGTATCAACCGGCTTGCTTTTTCGACCAATCCGACGATCGGTGCGAACGGCTTGCCGGCAACCGAAGTGTCAAGTGTTTTCGACATCGGAATTCTCCACGTAAATCTCAGTAAAAGCGCCGGCTTCGATCATCTCGGCGATCATGCCGGCGAGATCGAACGCAGGATTGACGTTCAGAGCTGCTGCCGCAGCCGATCCCAGGCTACCACCGTCGGCGAGGCATATGAGGAACGAGGCCCCACCCGGCTGCAGCAGCCGAACCACGACGTCGAGTTCCGGCCGCGTGATCAGCGCGTCCTCGGGAACGACGCACTCGATGCGCTCCACCGGCTCGGAGCCTCGGTTGGCGACGAAGATCGTCACGGCCGGAAATTTGGAAGACAGAATTCTTGTCGCCGGATGGGCGCGAAATCGAAGCTCGGATAACTCGTGCGGCGCGACGGCCGACAAATCATCTGCCGAGATCACCGGGCAATCGGCGGCGTGATAGGCGTCCAGCCAGGCCCGCTCCAGCCGCGCGACATCGCCCAGCCACGGCATCGGCTGTGCGTATTCGTAGGCATCGATGAAAGCGGGAAAGTGGTGACCATATTCGAACAAAAGCGGTGAGGTCGGCGGCGTCTCGCGAATGTGGAAGCGCGCCATCGCACGAAAGAAATCCGATCCCGTTATGCGCTGGGTCGCCGGGAAAATCGCGGCCAGTGCCTCGATTAGGCTCACGGTGACGTTGTTGCGGTAGACGTTGTAGCGCTTGTCGGCAGCTTTCCCATGCGCGCCGACAAGGGAAGCCGGCGTTTGTTGTTCGGGGTTCAACAGCGACTTGGAAAACGTCGAAGCGAATGACGGGTCGCCGCGCCCGATGGACAGGACTTCAGCGGAACGCATGGGATTTGCCCAAGGTTTGAGATTGCCGATCGAGGATCGCTTGCGCTGCGACAGCCTCGGCCCTCAAGACCGGCCAATCGGGAATTTTGCTGTCCCATTCGACCAGCGAGGGAATCGCACCGCATCGCTCGATGACGATCTCATAGAGACGCCAGACGGCATCCGCGACAGGCCCGTCGTGACTATCGATCAACAGCAGCTCGCCTTCATCATCCGTCTGCTCCGCATGACCTGCGAGATGGATCTCACCGACTTTCGACAGGGGGAAATCGGCAAGATAGTCCAGCGCCGAATAGCCGTGGTTCGTGGCCGAAACAAAGACGTTGTTGACGTCGAGCAAAAGACCGCAGCCGGTCCGCTTTGCAATCTCACCGAGAAAATCCGTTTCGCTCATGGAGGATTCGGCGAAAAGCACGTAAGTCGATGGATTTTCCAGCAGAATGGGACGTCCGATCGCCGTCTGCATTTCGTCGATGTGATCGCAGACATGCATGAGCGTGGCGCTCGTATATGGCAGGGGCAGCAGATCATTCAGATAGGTATTCTCGTGGGTCGACCATGCCAGGTGCTCGGACACGAGGGCTGGCTCATATCTGATCACCAGCTCGCGAAAACGCCGGAAATGGTCCTTGTTCAGGGGTTGTGGCCCACCGAGGGACATGCAGACGCCATGGAGCGAGATCGGGTGGTCTCGACGCACAAGCTCAAGGGCGTGATGGGGCGGGCCGCCGGCGCCCATATAGTTCTCTGCATGAATTTCGAAAAATCCTTGCCGTCCTGTTTCCGCGAGTATGGCAGGCAGATGTTCCGGCTTGAAGCTCGTGCCTGCCAAGTCATGAACAGAATAGGAGGGAAAGCGGAGCTCGGCACCCGCTTCGACGACAGGAGCGACGGTTCGATTGTGGGCGTTCATCATGTCTTCTCCGCTTTCCGATAGCCGGGTCGATCAGAGGTCGCGCTTGAGGGGCATTAGCGAGCCGTGGCGACCGCCGGGAATGTCGAGCGAGGCGCAGGTGCCACCCTGAACAAACTTCCAGGAATTGCCCTGGAAATCGACGGTCGACGTGCCCTGGCAAGTGGTTCCCGGGCCGGCGGCGCAATCGTTTTGGCCCTTCAGCGCAACACCGTAGCACTTCTCCTTGTGAGCCGCGATGGCAGCACTGGCTTCAGCCTTCGTCAGCGGTGCGGCGGCGGCCATGGACGCAAGCGCCGTCGTAACCGCGCCGGCGAGCAGGACAGAACTCACAGTAGCTTTCAGCATGAACTATCTCCATTTGGGTTCGTTAACGCCCCTGTCTTGGGGGCACGTCAGGTACTCGTTCGCAGGAGGAGATTCGTTACAGCCGAGATTGTCACGAAGGCGTGATCGCCGGCACGTCGGCCAATCGGATGGCACGGCGGGCGATTGAGGGATGCTGTTCGGGAAGATTGCCGCGCAATATATTGGCGACCGCGCGCCATGGCGGAGCAGAGGACGACATTGGGCCGCATTGCCTGCAATGGCATAGATGTCGCGAACCGCCGGGCGCGAAACCCGGCGGTTAGGATGTCTCTCTTACAAGCCTACATTCACCCGCTGGCCCATCCCGTGGGCACGCGGCGAACACGTTCCTTGAAGCGTTTATCTGGCAGGACGCAATTGCAGCCTCGACACACCAGCAGCAACGTTAAGTCCCGTACCAGCTTCGCCACTCAGCGGCTGCAGACCGAAATTCTTCGAAGAGCCGCCAACGAGCGCGTTTGCTCCCAAACCGACGCCCACTGCGGCGCCGGCGGATGCGCCGACATAGCTGCCGGCCAAAGCGCCTTCGCCGGCGCGAGTCGGATGGATGCTGTAGACGACCCAGCTCAGATAGGACTTGCCTGTCACGCCGATGTCGACACCGAGCTTGCCGATGGAGCCAACATAGTGTTCTGACGGACCTGAACTTCGCTTGAACCTGCAATCGACGGATTTATTGGAGCCGATAATCATACCGACGCCTCCCGCAACTTGGCAGGAAAGTGTGCCGAGGCGCTCCTTAGGCCCTGCCTCGACCTGTTCCTTGTGGGTGTGTTTTTGCGACCGATGCACCGTCGCTGCGTCGGCGGCAGGAACGGCGAGCCCGAGCGAGACTGCGGTGACAATAAGAGCAAGCTTTTTCATAAGGTTTCCTCCTAGATCATTCGCACCTCCCTCAACGCACCGGACGGAAGTTCGTTCGCAAGATTCATTCCCAATGCGTGATCTTTCGCCACAAACCAGACGGAAGACATCCCGCCATCGTCGTCAGATCAAGCCATACTGCTTGGCCTTATTGCGCAGGAACGGCAGGCCGTTGCCCATGACTTCCTCCTCATCCTTGGCGACGGGGCGCCAGACCGACAGTCCGTAGGCCAACTCCGGCGGCATGTTGATGAAGCTTTCCATCGCAAGCCCGCCCTTGAAACCGATAGCGGCGAGCGTCGCGTAGATCTCATCCCAATCGCAGGTGCCATAGCCGGGCGTGCCCCGGTCGCTTTCCGACAGATGGATGTATTTCAGGTGATCGCGCGCCGCCAGGATGCCGTTGCCGACGCCCTTTTCCTCGATGTTCATGTGGTAGGTATCGAGATGGACGAACACGTTGTCGGCGCCTACCCGCTCGATCATCTCGACCGCCTGGCGGCCGGTATTGATGAGATGGTTCTCGTAGCGATTGACCGCCTCGACACCGAGCTCGATGCCGCGGCCCTTGGCATGCTTGGCTGCGGCTGTCAAAACCCGGGCGATGTTGTCATACTCCCTTTGCGTCGGGGGTACGCCCGTGCGCTCACCGATGCCGCCGTAGATCACGCCGGACAGGGCCTCACCGCCAAGATCAGCCGTCTTGTCGATCGCGATGGCAAGATGGTCGATTGCCGCTTCGGGGCGAACGGACGCCCAGGCGCGTTCGGGAAGTCCGAGCGAACAAACGGCCCGAAGCTTATGTTTTTCCAGCAACGCCTTGGTATGGGCCGTATCGACTGCGGGCGGATTGAGCATGGGGATTTCGATGAAATCCACCTTGTATTTGACGGCGGCGGCGACGGCCCGCTCGGCCCCTGCCCGGTCCCAGTTCATCGTCCACATGCTGGTATGAACACCGAAGCCTTCCATAGCTCTCATCCTTTTCTATTGTTGAGAAATTTGTAGTGGGAGGCGACCCAGCGCAGGAACATTACGCCGACGAGGAGCAGGCCCCAGACAGCAGTCGCCAGATGCTGGTTGGCTCCCATCAGGTTCAGCCCCGAAGACAGAAGCTGCAGAACGACCAGCGCCACGAAGACGGGGATCACGCGGCCGAAGCCGCCAAACGGATTGACGCCGCCCAGGAAGCAGGCGAGCACCGTGATCAGCAGATAGGATTCGCCGTGGCCGACGCGGACGGAATTGAAACGCGCCAGCATGATGATGCCGGCCACCGCGCACATGGCGCCGGAGAGCGTGTAAACGAGTACGACGACCTTGCGCGTGTTGACGCCGGAATAGCGCGCAGCCTCGATATTGGAGCCGATCATATAGGTATTGAAGCCAAGCTTCATGCGCGTCAGCAGCAGATGCCAGACGAGAACGCAGACGATGAAGATGATCAGGGGCACGGGGATGCCGAGCAGCGACCCATGCCCCAACGGCCGGATGAAATCCGGAAAACCGGATACGTCACCGCCCCGGGTGAGAAATTCGCCAAGGCCGCGCAGGAAGATCATCATCGAAAGCGATACGAGAATGGGATGGGCGCGCGTATAGGCGATGACGCAACCCATTATCACGCCGCTCGCCGCGCCGGCTGCGAGCGCCAGCACACATCCGAGGGCGAATGCCAAAGGTCCGGCATCCACCCCGCCATTTGCCTGCAGCACCCAGGCAACCGTCAATCCGGCGATATTCGCCGTGAACGTTATGGCCAGGTTGAGCCCACCCGTTAGAATAGGCAGCAGCATCGCCAGCGTCAGGAGGCCAAGCTCGGGCAGTTGGAAAGCAACCGAACCGAAGGTCGCCTGGCTCAGAAATTGCGGCGAAGCGAGCCCGAAAAAGATCATCACCGCAATGAAGGCGAAGAAGGGACCAGCCATCTCCGGGCCCAGGCGTTTCTGGAAACTTTCGACGAGAATGGTCATCGTGTCTGCCCCTCCCTGCGCAGGAGCGGCACAAGCTTGTCGATCCGCGTATTCGATAGCGTGATGGCGACCAGAATGATGGCGCCGATGATCATCTTGAACGCAAAGGGCGAGACGCCCATCAAATTGAGGCCGTTCTGCGTGATGGAGATCAGTAGCACGCCGAGAACGCAGCCGAGGACCGATCCCTTGCCGCCGCCAAGACGCGCGCCGCCGAGAACTACTGCGGCGAGCACGTCGAGCTCACGACCGTAGAGCGCATTCGGGACCACTTCCTGCGCATAATGCGCCTGCACCAGCCCGCCGATGCCGGCCATCAATCCCAGCCAGCCGAAAGCGATGAATTGCATCGCGCCGATATTGATGCCGAAACGGCGCGCCCCTTCGGGATTGTCGCCAAAGGCATAGAGCTGACGGCCGATGGTGGTGCGGGTGATCAGCGCCCAGGTGGCGACGACACAGATCACCATGACCAGGACAGGAAGCGTGATCTCGATCCAGGTGCCGTCGGGCATCTCATGCTCGAACAGGACGACCTTGTCCGTGAGCCAGTCGGGCAAGTCGTAGATCGACACGCCCTTAGTGAAGAACATGAGAAGCCCGAAATAGATGTTGAAGGTGGAGATGGTCGCGACGATCGAAATGATCCGGAAGCGATGGATCAGGAAAGCGTTGATCGCTCCGAGCAGGATGCCGATCGATCCGGCGATGATGAGGCCCGAAACCCAGCCTCCCCCGCCGATCCAACCAAGCGCGATCGCCGTCACATATTGCACGACGGACGCACCGACGGCGAAGGAGATATCGATGCCGCCGGCGATCAGAACAACCAGCAGGCCGACGGCGAAGATGATGTTGACGGCGCTGATATTCAGGAGATCGAAGGCATTGCCGAGGGAGAAGAAATTATCCGTGGCGAAAGACAGGAAGGCGCAGATGACGATCATCACTGCCAGCAGGGAAATTTCCGTCGCATGGGTGCTGATGAAATTACGCATAGACGGCAGCCTCAATATCGTGAAGGGAACATTGCCGTGGATCGAACGCTCCGATGATCCTGCCCTGCGCCATGTGCAGCACGCGGTCCGCATTGAAATAGACCTCGGGCACCTCGTCGGAAATCAGGATGATCGCCAGCCCGGTTTCTGCGAGCTTGGCGACGATGTCGAAGATGCCGGCCCGCGCGCCGACGTCAACGCCGACGGTTGGCGCATCGAGGATCAAAAGCTTGGGGTCGGTCGCCAGCCATTTGGCAATGGCGACGCGCTGTTGATTGCCGCCTGACAAGGTCGAAATCGCATCCTCCGGCAACCCGATCTTGATGCCGAGTTGGCGGATCCAGCGGGTGACAAGGCTTTCCTTCCTATCCTCCGAGAGGAAGCCGCCGGAGAGTATTTTGCGCAGCGACGAGATCACGAGATTGTCGGCGATCGATTGCGGTTGGATGAGGCCGAGCGACAGGCGGTCCTCGGAAAGATAGGCGATGCCCGCCTGGATCGCGTCGCGATTGGAAGAGAAGCGCACTGCCCTGCCATCAAGCGCGATCGTACCGGAATCCGGTCTCGTCATGCCGAAGAGAGCAAGGGCAAGTTCCGTCCTTCCGGCACCAAGGAGGCCCGTAATGCCAAGCGTTTCGCCACGCCGCACCGTCAGCGAAATATCCTCGAACTGACCGCGCCGGCTGAGCGACCTGACATCGAGGACAACGGGCTGCTGATCCTTCGGCGTCGCCCGAACATGTGTGTCGAAGGTCTTTCCCGTCATCAGTTCGGTGATGCGGGATTGTGTCATGCCCTCGGTCGGATAAACGCCGACAAGCGCACCGTCCCGAAGCACCGTCAACCTGCTCGATATGTCGAGCACTTCCGCAAGCCGGTGGCTGACGAAGACGACAGCGACGCCGGAGGCAGAGAGATTGCGGACGATCTCGAGAAGGTGGTTGGTTTCGGACTGGGTGAGCGAGGCGGTCGGCTCGTCCATGAAGACGATCTTCGCTTCGCCGACCAAGGCGCGGGCAATGGCCACGATCTGCCGTTGGGCGATTGCGAATTCCTTGAGCGGCAGATCGACATCGAGCGCAACGCCCAGCCGTTTCAGCGCGTTCATCGCAAGCTGCCGCATCTGCGCGTAATTGACGAGGCGGGGCCAGCGGCCGAGCACCGTCTGAAACGCGATGTTTTCGGCTACGCTCATCTCTGGAAACAGCGCGAGATCCTGCCAGATGACCTGGATTCCCTTCGCCTGCGCGGTCACGGGCGACATATGGGAATAGGTCTGGCCGTCATATTCGATGATGGCGCCGGGCGCCGGACGATAGACACCGGTGATGATCTTGATCAGCGTGCTTTTGCCCGAGCCGTTCTCGCCGGCAAGGCAGTGAACCTCGCCCGGATGGACCTCGAAGGCCACGTTCTTCAAGGCTTTGACGCCACCGAACGTTATGTTGATGTCGCGAAGAGATAGCAGCGCTCCGCCGCTCGCATTCGCGCTTTCGATCTCAGACATGCGGATCCGCCCGTCATACCTTGGATGGGTGAGGACATGCCGGGCCAGCCGAAGCCGGCCCAGCCTGCCGGGAGAACCGGTCTTGTTTCAGAGGCCCATTGCCGCGAGATCGGCAACCGTCTTCTTGTTGATAGGAACGAGCTGGTCCACGATGATATTGTGCTTTTCGAAATCCGGATGGATCGTGCCCAAGCCTTCGATCTGCTCGCCGTCCTTGATCTGCTCACCCTTCATCAGCTTCTGCGAAAGTGTCACGAACACCTCTCCCGCCTGCTTGGGGTTCCACATGAAGCCGCCGGAAATCGCGTCCGATTTCAGGAGTTTCTGTCCTTGTCCGGGGGAGAACGGGCCAAGCACGAAGATCTTGCCGACCTTGCGACGCTCTTCGATCGCGCGGCCTGCGCCGATCGGACCCTGACTGCCGAAGGCGAGGAAGCCCTTGAGATCCGGATGGGCGGAGATGAGATCGAGCGCCGTGCTGCGGCTCTTGTCGACGTCTTCTGCCACGCCGTAACGATCGCCGACGAGCTTCATATCCGGATAATTCTTCTTGAGATAGGCAATCGCCGCATCGGCCCAGGCATTGTGCAGCGGCACCGTCAGCGAACCGACGAAGACTGCATATTCGCCCTTGCCACCCATTTTCTCGGCGAGAAGCTTGGCATGCGCTTCACCGAAGCCGGTCGAGGAGGCAAGCTCGAAGTCCCAGTCCGCACCCTTCTGGCCCGGCGATTCATGCGTAATGACGATGATACCCTTTTCCTTCGCCTTGCTGAGAACGGGCTCGAGAACCTTAGCATCGTTGGGGACGACGCCGATGACCTTAACGCCCTGAGCGATCAGATCCTCGATGGCGCGTACTTGAAGCGCCGGATCGGCGCTTGTCGGACCGATCATCGAGGCATCGACACCGAGTTTCTTTCCCTGCTCCTTGATGCCGGCTTCCATGGCATTGAACCATGGGATGCCGCCGATCTTCACGACGATGCCGACCTTGCCGGTGTCCTGCGCCAAGGCCATTGTGGCGGTCGCAAGCGACAGCGACGCTGCGAGCGCAGCCACGATAAATCTCTTCATGATCTTCTCCTCCACAGTTCCCCTCGGGGAACAAACAGGCGCGCCTAGACCGACGGCCTTCCTCCCGGCGTGGGTGGCGAATAAGTGCCCCGCCTCCCTTTGGCAGCCGCTTCCTCAAACGGCACCATTGTTGTGCACAATCGATCTTTCTTTTTTGCACAATCGATGGTGCAATGAATATCGATGAGATCTATCCTTTCGTCAAGAGGACTCGGACGCTAAGAGAAACCGAGGAGACGCTGATGAAGAAAGACAGTCGAAAGAAGGCCACGATCTATGACCTATCTGTGCTCTCCGGAATTTCTCCCTCGACCGTCAGCGCGGTCCTGAACGGCACCTGGCGCAAGCGCCGCATCAAGGAAAGTACCGCCGACCTCATTCGCGATCTCGCGGAAAAGCATCAATATACGACAAACCGGCAGGCGCAGGGGTTGCGCAGATCCCGCTCGGGATTGGTGGGGCTGATGCTGCCCGTTTATGACAATCGCTACTTCTCCTCGATGGCTCAGACTTTCGAAGCCCATGTGCGGCAACGCGGCCAATGTCCGATCGTGGTCAGTTCCAGCCGCGACCCTCAGGAAGAGCGCGAGACCGCCGAAAACCTGATCTCCTATTCCATCGACGAATTGTTCATATGCGGCGCGACGGACCCGGACGGCGTGCACGAAGTCTGCGAAGCCGCAGGGCTGAAGCATATCAACATCGACCTTCCGGGCACGAAGGTCCATTCGGTCATTAGCGACAATTACCAAGGCGGCCGCATCCTGACGGAAGCGATCATCCATCACTTTGCCCCCGACGATCCCTTAAGCCCCGATGAACTCTTCCTGTTCGGCGGGCGAAACGATCACGCCAGCCGCGAACGCATCCGCGGCTTCCGGGAAGTCAAACGCGCGCTTCTTGGAGCCGATCCCGAAGTGTCGATTCAACCGACCGGCTATTCCCCCAACACGGCCCGAATTGCCTTCGAGACGTTTTTCGAGAAGGCTGGCCGTCTGCCGCGCGCACTCTTCATCAACTCGTCGATCAACTTCGAAGGGCTGCTGCGCTTCATGTCGGCCCATCCGCACGAAACCTTCGCGGATCTGGTCGTCGGCTGCTACGATTATGATCCGTTCGGATCCTTCCTCCCCTTCCCGGTTATCATGATGCGCCAGGATGTGGAGGGCATGATTACCAAGGCGTTCGAACTGATCGAGGAAACGCGGACACCACCGAAAATCCATCTTATCCGCCCGGATCTGGTGCCGCCGCGAACGGCCCTGACCGGACCATTGGATGGGCTCAAGGACATCGTCTAAGCTGCCGTATAGTCGATACCCACAGCTCAAAACCTCGGCGGAACGAAGTTAGAACTTAACCGTTGGGTTTCATCAGCAGCCGCGGAGGAAAAGGCAATGGGTATCGAGCAAGCACCTACAGAAAAAGGTAGGCAAGCCGCGCGTGGATTGAGGAAGAGCGCAGCGAAGGAAGAGAAGAAAGTGGAAGCCAAAAAAGGTTCGGGCCTTGCAAAAGGTCCCGAGCGCTTCGAGGAACGTTCGAAAAGCTCCGATGGCAAAAGCGCCGGAACAAAGCAACGGCTTTAACTGCCATTCGGCCTGCGATTGTTTGATCCAGGTTTTTCATGCGCCTGATTGTCAAACCGGAAGGCATGGGCGAAAACTAGCCGCATGACGATCGCAAACGGCAAGTTTCTTCTTCAAGGCCCGCAAGATGCTGGAATCACCATTCTCCTCGCGCATGGCGCGGGTGCGCCGATGGATTCCGCTTCGATGAACGCTGCCGCTGGCGCCCTCGCCGAACGCAATATTCGTGTTGCTCGTTTCGAATTCGCCTACATGGCCAGCCGGCGCAGTTCCGGCTTACGAAAACCGCCGCCCCGGGCGGAAACGCTGAAGGACGAATATCTGGCAGCGATCACGGAGTTCGGCGCCACCGGTCCGCTCATTATCGGAGGCAAATCAATGGGCGGCCGCGTAGCAAGCATGATCGCCGATGAACTCTACGCGGCCGGCAAGATCGCCGGTCTGCTCTGCCTGGGCTACCCCTTTCATCCGCCGGGAAAACCCGAAAATCTGCGCACGGCGCACCTTGCCGAATTGAAGACTCCGACCTTGATCTGCCAGGGCACACGCGATGAATTCGGCACTCGTGAGGAAGTGGCCCGTTATGTGTTGTCGGACGCCATTGAATTAGTCTGGCTCGAAGATGGCGATCATGATCTGAAGCCGCGTAAGGCAGTTTCGGGCTTCACCGCCGCCGACCACCTGAGGACGGTGGCCGAGACGGTGCGGGCGTGGAGTGCCGGCCTTGGCAATCGAAAAGCACGCGACTGAGCGCACCCGTGACAGTGCGCTCAGTCAATGGAGCCGTTACGCGGCCATCTCGCCCCTTACGCGGCGCGGCGCAACGGATTGCATCGCAGCCGCCTGCAGCTTGAACTGCGAGACGAGATCGCGAAGCTTGGCCGCTTCCTGAGCAAGACTCGCCGATGCGGCCGTGGACTGTTCGACCATCGCCGCGTTCTGCTGCGTTGTCTGATCCATGGAATTGACGGCGACGTTGACTTCGGCAAGCCCGGTCGATTGCTCCTTGGCGGAGGTGGCGATCGCGTCCATATGCTGATTGATGCCGGCAATTTGTCCGCTGATGGTCTTCAGAGCCTGACCGGTATCGAGCACCAGCTTCACGCCGCTTTCGACCTCGTCCGAGGACTTCTGGATATGTCCTTTGATTTCCTTGGCGGCTTGAGCCGATCTTTGTGCGAGTTCACGCACCTCTTGCGCGACGACGGCAAAACCCTTGCCGGCCTCGCCGGCGCGAGCAGCTTCGACGCCCGCGTTCAGCGCCAGAAGATTTGTCTGGAAGGCGATTTCATCGATGACGCCGATAATGCTGGAGATCTGTTCTGCGGAGGCCTCGATACGGCGCATTGCTTCTTCGGCATGCGACACGACTTCGGCGGATTTTGCGGCGCTATGGTTTGCTTTCGTCGCCTCTGCGCGAGCTTCGTCCGTGCGCTTGCTCGAATTCGACACGTTCACCGTAATCTGATCGAGTGCCGCGGCCGTCTCTTCAAGCGATGCTGCCTGTTGTTCGGTTCGCCTGGAAAGATCGTTGGCGCCCGATGCGATCTCCCTGGTGCCGTCGTCGATCGCCGTGATCGCCATTGAGATGGCGCTCAACGTATCTCCAAGTTGCTTCACCGAGCTGTTGAAATCATGGCGAAGGCTCTCGAAGTCCGGCGAGAAGGGCTCATCGAGTTGAAATGCAAGATCGCCGGCAGCGAGCCTCTTCAACCCAGCACCGAGGCCCGATGTGGCGGCACGAAGGCGCGCACTAGCATCTTCATCGGCCTGCTTTCGCGACGCGATCCGGTCCGCTTCGGCTTCCTCGCGAGCTGCCTCGGCGTCGTGTTCGAGCTGCTTGTTGGCAATTGCTGCCCGTCGGAAGACTTCGACAGCCGATGCCATGGCGCCGATTTCATCCGAACGACCGGCACTTGCGGAGGTGATGTTGGTGTCGCCGCTCGCAAGTTTCTTCATGTCGCCGGAAAGAGCGAGCATCGGCTTGGTGACCGTCTTCCGGGTCAGCCAATAGAGACCGACCGAGAACAGCGCGGTCAGCCCGAGAATCACTTTCAAAAGCGTGTCGACAAGAGCTTGCATATCAGCGCTGCGCTTTGTGATCTCTTCGGAGACCGCGTTGATCTGATCTCCAGTCTGTTCCATCACAGTTTCCAAGGCGGAAAACTGGTTCATGAATTCTGGTAGCGATTTCATGGCCGCGGACTGATCTTTGCCTGCAAGGTCGACCATCTTCTTGGCGCTGTCGATATAGGCAAGGAGCGGCGGCTCAAGACCGCCAAGCACATGTTGCGTGGCCGCATCGGTCGCGAGTGCCTTGTTGGCCGCGATCATTTCCCGGAACGACGCCTCGTGCTCCGCCAGATCAGCCTTCACCGCGTCCGCCGCCAAACCGGCAGCCGGATTGGTTGCCAGCAGAGCGGCAAGCACGTCAGCGCGAAGCGCGTCATGCATCATGTCGGCCTGCATGTGGTTTCGCAGCACTTGTGCCGATCGGGCAACTTCGGCGTTGTTTCCGGATAGGATGGATGTCGACCATACGCCAACACCCGTCGCGCCCCCTGCCAACGCGAAAATCGCGACGCTTGCAATGATGATTTTATTCTGAATTGACGCCATGGGTGCCTCCCCGTAAAGATCGAATACGAGGCTACACAAACATGCTTAATTATTTGTCATTTGCTGATTTTGTTTTGAACTCGACTTGCAGTAGAAAGACAAATACTACCAGTGTCGCAAAATCATCTAAAATATTAGCTTACACTGAAGTATAAAGCGTACGACCCTAAAACGGTCGCTCGATGATTTTCCGGTCAACCAGTCTGAGGCTGCGATCCGGCTGGATGATATAGGTTTCGAAGACATCATCTCCCCACTGGTCGGTGAAACGGTGCGGAACCTGGCTGCCAATGGGGGATTTCGTCAGCTTCATCCTCGGCTGGCCGCCATAGGTGATGCTTCCCGGTATTGGCTGCAACGAGCTGGTGCCCGTCTGATCGCATGAAGAGGTGATCAGGCCGACGACTGCAAGAAGGATGATGCGCCGCATAGCTGGCTCCTGTTTCTCAAGCCGCGATCCTATGGTAAGTTATAGCAGACCTAGTCGCGCTCTCGATGGAAAACATCAAATCAGCCATCGCAGATTTAGCTGCAGAGCGCTTCGAAAACCTGGGGGGTTGGTCATGGGCGATTCTGAGGGAAGAAGCCCCATTGCTTCGTCAGGCTTCACTATCGGCGGAATCATTAAAACCGAAGTCAGCCAACAGCCACTTCTTGCGCTTGTCGTTTTCGTGCCGGTCGCCATCATTCTGGAGCAGGTTACGCCGGAAGCACATACGCTGCTGTTTCTCATGTCGATCGTGGCGATCGTGCCATTGGCGGCGCTGTTGAGCCGCGCCACGGAAGCTGTCGCGGCCAAGACTGGCGATGCGGTTGGTGGCCTGCTCAACGCCACTCTCGGAAATTTGACGGAACTGGTGATCTCGCTTGCCGCGTTGCAATCGGGTCAATATCTGCTGGTCAAGGCTTCACTTGCCGGTGCGATCGTCACCAATACGCTCTTTATGTTGGGTGGCGCTTTTCTGTTTGGCGGCCTCCGCCATCATGTCCAGGAATTCAACAGGGTCAATGCGCGCTTTCAGGCCTGCCTTCTGTTCCTCGCTACGATCGCCATTCTGGTCCCCTCCCTGGTGAGTGAAGCGGATCGCGCACCGGACACCGCCACTGTCCAAAACCTGAGCCTGGGGCTGGCTCTCCTCCTCATTGCCGTCTACGCACTAGGTATGTTTTTCTCTCTGAGGACGCACCGCGAGCTTTTCGCGAGCGCGAGCGAGAGCCATGAAAGCGAAAAGCTATGGCCACTTTCGGTAAGCATCATCATTCTGGTTATCGTTACTCTATTCGTCGCGGTGATCAGTGAAATCTTCGTCGGTTCCGTCCAGATCGCCGCCACTCATCTCGGCATGACACCTGCGTTCGTAGGCTTTATCGTCGTCGCTCTCGTGGGGGCAGCGGCAGAAATGACGACCGCATTTTCCGCGGCGCGCGCAAATAGATTGGACCTCAGCGTCAGCATCGCGTTAGGAAGCGCGGCCCAGATTGCTCTCTTCGTCGCTCCGGTCCTGGTGCTCGTCAGCTATTTCCTCGGCCCGGCGCCGATGTCTCTTGAATTTTGGAGGGGCGCGGTCACGATGATGCTGGTCGCGACGCTCGCCGCCACTCTACTGTCAAATGGCGGGCGCGGCGCATGGTACGCGGGTGTCATGGCACTGGCTGTCTATGCCATTTTCGGACTCACATTGTTTCTTCTGCCGCCCGGCGCGCCGTCATAAGGAAAAGGAAATAGTACGGCACAAACGGCTCATTGCTGCGACTGGCCATCGGGACGAAAATATAGCCGTTGAATGACGGCCATCATGAGAGCCGTTGCCCATCCAAATATGATCCAGCCGTTGATTGCCTCGAAAGTGGCGATCTGCCGCCATTCCTTTCCGAGAACTATGTCGCCGTACCCCACGGTTGTGAACGTAACAGTGGAGAAGTAGGCAGCATCTTCAAAATTCGGAAGGGCTGACGACATGTAATAGAACAACGCCCAAATACAAACGTCGAGTATAATTGGAATGATCAAGTAAACAATCCATACCACGGTTACGAAGGTAGGCTGGCGGAGCAGGAAATTCCGGTGACTTACTTCCATCCGGCGAAAAACGCTCAGTCCGGCCGACATAAACACGGCTTGAATCGCAACTGTCGCTGCAATTAGCGCGCCAGCGAGAAGAAGTCGAAACAACATAAGTGCCTCCTGACATTCTGAACACGCCTCTCAAGTATATCAGAGTTCGGCGAAGTTGTGCTCGGTGCGTCATTACACTGTATGTCCAGCAGGAATTGTGCCAAGAGGTACGCTGCGCCACAATTTTGAGGCTACATGACGATGAAGAAAATCGGCTTCCTATCGTTCGGGCACTGGACGCCCTCGTCCCAATCGCAGACGCGCTCGGCGTCCGATGCGCTTCTGCAGTCTATAGACCTTGCCGTCGCGGCCGAGGAACTGGGCGCAGATGGAGCGTATTTTCGAGTGCACCATTTCGCCCGCCAGCTTGGCTCGCCATTCCCGCTGCTGGCGGCCGTTGGCGCGAAGACCAGCCGCATCGAGATTGGCACGGCGGTCATCGACATGCGTTACGAGAATCCGCTCTATATGGCCGAGGATGCCGGCGCTGCCGATATCATCGCCGGCGGGCGCCTGCAGCTCGGCATCAGCCGCGGCTCCCCGGAGCAGGTTATCGATGGATGGCGCCATTTCGGCTATGCGCCGGCCGAAGGCGAAAGTGAGTCTCAGATGGCCCGGCGCCATGCCGAGGTCCTGTTCGATGTGTTGCGCGGCGAAGGCTTCGCGCAGCCCAACCCGCGGCCGATGTTTCCAAACCCGCCGGGCCTCCTGCGCATCGAGCCGCACTCCGAAGGCCTGCGCGACCGGATCTGGTGGGGCGCCAGCTCGAACGCCACTGCTGCCTGGGCGGCAAAGCTGGGGATGAACCTACAGAGCTCCACGCTCAAGGACGACGAGAGCGGGCTTCCCTTCCACATCCAGCAAGCGGACCAGATCAGAGTGTTTCGCGAGGCATGGAAGGCGGCCGGCCATAAGCGCGAGCCGCGGGTGTCGGTCAGCCGCAGCATCTTTGCACTCGTGGACGACCGCGACCGCGCCTACTTCGGATACGGCAATCAGAATGAGGACAAGATCGGCTTCATCGACGAGAAAACCCGGGCGATCTTCGGCCGCAGCTATGCCGCAGAGCCGGATGCACTCATCAAGCAATTGGCCGAGGATGAGGCTATTGCCGAGGCCGACACGTTGCTTCTAACCGTTCCGAACCAGCTCGGCGTGGACTATAACGCGCATGTCATCGAAGCTATTCTGACTCACGTTGCCCCTGCCCTCGGCTGGCGCTGAACCGCGCGGAAAAGGCGCCAATTGATGGTTGGACGGCTTGCCAAGCGTATCGGCGCGATGTTCGACGGCAGTCAAATGTTGGAACCATGTCCCTCCTTATTCGTTGCTTAAACATGCAAGCAAGGAGGATAAGCACATGCGAAATACAATCATTGGCTGCGCAATGGCAGCTCTCGCTATGGGTTTCGTTGCCGTCCCTGCATTTGCGGACGATGTCATCATCGGCGGTCCTTCTTATGATGACGGCTACTATCCGCGGCACCATCGTGATCGCGCTGGCGTGATCATAAGCAATCACGGCATTTCGATCGGCAGGGTCCGGGACCGCGACCGTTATTACGACAGCGACCGCTGCTTCACCAAGACAGTTACCCGCGTGAATGAAGATGGCGATCGGATAACAAGGACGATTCGTCGTTGCGACTAACCCACAATTAAGGCCCGACATCCCATGCCGGGCCTCATTGATTTCGCATAGTAAATCGCCTCAGGATGAACACGTCGATGCGGGGGCTTTCTCCCCAAAGTTTGACTGCGTCGCTTGCACTGAACTGGCTGTCGGGAAACCGTTCCAGCCTGCTATTACCGAAATGCCCCCGCCAAACCCTTTTCATCTCCCTAACTCAAGGCCTCAGGAAATGATCGGCTGAGGGGCTGCTCTTCGCCGAACTCGACCACCGCGGCAGAGCATGCGAAAGCATGCTCTGCCTGCCGGTTACATTGGCTGGCGATGAAGTATCATCGCTGCTAGTTGAGAGCCGGGCAACCACGTCTGTTGGCGAAGGCCATGCGGTCGGGACCGCCATCATTCCAGCCACGGACGATGATGCGCCGACCGTTCGACTGGATGGAATCGATGCGCCGGAAACCCTCTTCGCGAGCGGCTCGCATGAGTTCGCGCCGGCCGCAGCCACCGTCCCAATCACCTCGCGAGCGACCCCAGTCCTGATCTTGGCGATTATCCCAACGCGGGGGCGGCCTGTAATCCTGATCGTCGTCGTAATATTGCGCCATGGCGGCCGACGGTAACAATTGCACCGTGGCCAGTCCGACCAACGCAATGCAAGAGAATCTTGTCAAACGTCCAAACATCTTTCGCTTCCTCCTATGTCGGCGATATGGGGGGATCATACAGCTCTAACCTGAATGCCACCCGAACGAGCTATTCATATAGCTACTCTGAATCAAGGGCCTCCTTGTATCCTGTATCTACTGCCAAGCCGGGTCCGCAGGACGCGGCGTTCTATACCCTGTTTGTAGGTTAAATAGCGCAGGCGTTTGCGGAGAACAGTCATAATGACGCCCGTCACTGCGATCGCGCATCGTGGCAGGCAGCGCGCCAGCGGATAGGAGAGTCGTAAAACCCTTACCTGATGCCATCGGCGATCGTACGCGTGAGAACGAAAAAATAATGGCGGCTATCTCCCTCGACGACCATAACGCCGAGGAGTCGATTATCGTCAATTCTTCGGAAATGGTCGATAATCGGCTGCCTGTCGTACACCATTGCCGCGCTGGTCTTGCCCCTGAAGAACATGGGCCTGAGAGAGGCGACCGGCCCGTTTGCCCGCCACATTTTCTGCAGATACGAGAACCAGCTACGGGCTATCCTGGTCCGCCCGAAGCGATGAAAGCGCAGGACCAATTTCAGAGGGATCATTTCCGGGTCGATGGCCACGAGCCGATGAGGTCCCACCGCAAACAACAGAGCATCGGCTCTATGATCGGTGGTGAAGCGCTTGCCGTACCATCCGAGATTTTCCAAGATGCCATCCAGCGGGTGGCCGCACGCCACGCCATGACCTCGCCAAAGACCGGCAAGTTCGGTGACCGACGTCACACTGAGACTGTCGAAATAGTCAAAGGCTTCTGCCTGCGATCGAAAACTGCTTGGAATTTGCCTGGCGGTGTTTTCCACGTCGCTCAACTCGGAAACGTCATGCTCGAATCACGTTCCGCATCATCCTATGCAAAGACGGCCGAATGCTGTTGCTCGCATAGGTCTTAGGGCTGCTACCCTAAGGCTTGGCTGGCCAAACCGTAAACGCGCGGTCCTTCGCTGCCGTCCTCCGGGAGCCAGGCGCGCCTCAGCGACATGCTCGTCACCGTGTCGTAAACCGGCAACCCCGATTGCGCGAGGAATTGCGGAAAGGCGCCGGTCTGCTGGCGGGTATCGATTCGCAGGAAGCTGCCCGCATGGTCAGCGACATGCGGTCTGATAACAGCGATTGCCTCTTCGTCGCTTGCTGCGACGACCGGACCTATGACATGACCGCGTCCGAAGCGGCGGCAAAGCGAGAAGGCGGCGATGCGGCCGTCTCGTATAAGGGCCAGACCCTTCGAGACATTTAGGAGGCGCGCAAGCACAGGCATGCGATCCGCACCAAAAGCGGCCAGATCCAGCGCCGCGATCTCTGCAAGATCGGCCAGATCGAGCGCCCGCAGCCGTGTGTGTGGCGGCAGCGGCACGACGGGTGGAGAGACCGCTTCGCCATTGCATTGATAGTCGAGCTTTTCCGCACGGAAGCCGAGTGATTGATAAAGCCGCTTGGCCGCGCGGGTGGCGTTGAGGCCGAGCGCGCGGGAACCGGTTTGCGCAAGGACATGCTCCATCATCCAGCGGCCGGTTCCCAGCATCTGCAATCTCGGAGACGTGATAACCATGCCGATGGTCGTGAAGTCGGGAGCAAAATCGAACCACATGGCGGAGCCGAGCACCCGGCCTATCGCGTCGCGTGCCACGACGCCGCGACCCATCTCGCGAACGATCTGCCAGTCCTCGGCGCGATGCGGCCAGCCGACCGACAGCGAAAGCGCATGCAGGGCATCGAGATCGGCATTCTCCATCTCGCTGAGGGTCAGCTCGAAGGAATCCAGTTGGATCGAACTGGATTTTGCCATGACTATCTCCCCTCCCAACATGCGCGTTCCCGAACCAGCCGGAACGCTTGGCCTATCGTGCAGGATGGACTTTCACGCTTCCACCAGTCGACCACCCCGCTTTGGTTGTAGCGGCGATCACGCAACAGAATACGCTTGAGATCCCCGCGAATTCGAAAGATTCCACCAAAGCCACGGGGCTTTCGGCAGGCAGGGGATAGGCCGCGGCTTATTCTGAATGAAACCTTCCGTTTCCGGATACCTCCCTCCACACACAACAGAGGTCCATCGATGTCCCCTCCCGTCGGTCGCGTCGCCAGCAATCAGGATGTCCCGAAATCCGCCGATGTCGTTATTCTCGGCGGCGGCATGGCCGGTGTCGCAACCGCTTACGAACTCGCCCGGCGCGGAACCTCCGTCGTCCTCATCGAAAAAGGCGTGATCGCCGGCGAACAATCGAGCCGCAACTGGGGTTGGTGTCGCCAGCAGAACCGTGATCCGAGAGAACTACCGCTCGCACGGCTTGCCCTGCGCAGATGGGACAATCTCAATACGGAACTCGGCGATGAAACCGGCTTTCGCCGCAGCGGCCTTGTCTATGCCACGACACGCAAGGCAGACCTGAACGCTTGGGAGCGTTGGAGCCACATCGGCAAGGAGTTCGGCGTCGATACACGAATGCTGACGGGAGCCGAATGTGCCACGATGCTTCCCGGCAATAGCCGTCATTGGAACGGTGGCGTCCATTCCCCGACCGATGGACGCGCGGAACCTGAGCTTGCGGTGCCGGCATTGGCGCGCGGTGCCCAGCGGCTTGGCGCCGTCATAGTCCAGAACTGTGCCGCCCGCGAGCTCGAAACGGAAGCGGGGCGGATCAGCGGCGTCGTCACGGAAAAGGGTGCAATCCGCGCCGCGGCCGTTCTGGTTGCCGGCGGCGCCTGGAGCGGTATGTTCCTGAGGCATCATGGGATCCGCTTCCTGCAGGCATGCGTTAAATCCACATCCTTCTATACCGTCGCTGCACCGGCCGTGACCGATGGCGGGATCGCGATGGAGGACGTGACCATCCGCCGCCGGCTGGACGGCGGCTATACGGTGGGGTTGAGCGGCCTCGGCCAGTTGCAAATCACGCCCTATGGCCTGCTGCAGGCCCGCGATTTCTGGCGTACGTTTCAAACGAGGCGGAAAGGTCTGACCTTTGCCCTTGGCCGCCAATTTATGGAAGGGCCGGAAGCAATTGCCCGCTGGAAAGCGGACGGCGTTTCTCCCTTCGAGCGCATCCGCACGCTCGATCCGCAGCCGGATGCCCATCTTGTCGAGCGCGGCATTGCCCGACTGGTAGCGACCTATCCTGAACTCGCCGGCATCCGTCCGGCCGAGTGCTGGGGCGGCATGGTGGATTCCACCCCGGATGCCATACCGGTGATCTCGCCGATCGTTTCACGGCCTGGCCTCTTTGTCTCCTCAGGCTTCAGTGGTCACGGTTTCGGGATCGGACCCGCCGCCGGCATGCTGGCCGCCGATCTCATTCGCGGTGAAAGGCCCTGCGTCGATCCCAAGCCCTACCGGTATGAGCGAATGATCGACGGCACTGATCTCGGAAAGCCGGGGATGCTGTGATGATCGCGATGACGGCAGCACAGATCCTCGAAAACCTGGTCGAATTTCCCTCCGTGGTCGGTACGCCAAACCATGAGATCGTCGGCTGGATCGCCGATTATCTGGAGAGAGCCGGCGCAAAGGTCGTCGTCCTTACCGGGCCTGAAGGAGACCGGTCCAACCTGTTTGCGACCGTCGGTCCGGCCGACCGACCTGGATACCTGCTCTCTGGGCACATGGACGTTGTCGCGGCAGCAGAACCAGGTTGGACAAGCGATCCCTTTCGCTTGCAGCGTCACGGCGCGCGGCTCGCAGGCCGCGGGACGAGCGACATGAAGGGCTTTCTCGCCTGTGCGCTTGCTGCGCTGCCGCCCATTGCCGGACGCTCGCTCGCCCGGCCGCTGCATCTTGCCTTCTCCTATGACGAGGAGGCCGGTTGCCGCGGCGTTCCGCATCTGATCGCACGGCTTCCCGATCTCTGTGCCAAGCCGAAGGGCTGCATCATCGGCGAGCCCAGCGGCATGCGCGCCATCCGCGCCCATAAAGGAAAAGCAGCAGCAAGGGTCGTCATCAGTGGTCGCGCCGGTCATTCCTCGCGGCCGGATCTCGGCCTCAATGCCATCCATGCCATGGCCGACGTTCTCGGCGAAGCAGTCACGACCGCCGAGCGTCTGACCCAAGGGCCATTCGACAACAATTTCGAGCCGCCCTATTCCTCGCTGCAGGTCGGCACTATGCATGGCGGGCAGGCCGTCAACGTCATTCCCGAAGAATGTACCATCGAGCTGGAAGCCCGCGCGATCGCCGGCGTCGATCCAACCAGTCTGCTCGCGGGGATCGAAGGACGCCTGGGCGCCTTGAAACAGCGCGGCTTTACGGCGCGCTGGGAGGTCATAAGCAGCTATCCGGCCCTGTCCCTTACCGCCGACGCGCCGCTTGCCCTGCTGATGGAGGAGCTGACAGGGCGGCCACCGCTCGCCGCCGTCAGCTACGGCACGGAAGCAGGCCTTTATCAGGCGGCCGGAATGGAGGCGGTCATCTGCGGTCCGGGCGATATCGGCCGGGCGCACAAAGCCAACGAATTCATCGAGGAGAGCGAATTGTCTGCCTGTGTCAGCATGATCGAAGCATTGGGAGATCGTCTCGTCCGTTGATGTCCTGGCGGCATACGTCGTTGGCACGAAAAACGGATCGATATGCGGTCGATCGACCCTACTTCAATGCATCCTGTTGAGACGCCATCAGCAGAATACCGGAGCAAGCCAGAGGAAGCCCATGGCCTTTTTTTTCAATTCGGATGCCGAACGGGCGAGGATCTTTGCCGCGGCTTTCGCGCGCGAACTGCCGACCCTCCCCTTCGTCACGGATTCGGCTAGCGTCGATCCGGCAACGATCAAGTATCTGCTGACCTGGACAGCGCCCGCCGATCTCGACCGCTATCGCAATCTCGAAATCCTGTTTTCGATTGGCGCGGGCGTCGACCAGTTCTCGCTGGCCGCACTTCCCGACAAGGTCAAGCTGGTCCGCATGATCGAGGACGGCATTGTCAGGATGATGCAGGAATATGTGACGCTCGGCGTCCTAGCGCTGCATCGCGATCTGCCTGGCTATATCGAGCAGCAGCGGGCGGGCAAATGGGCCTCCCGCCCGGTTCGGCAGGCAGCCGACCGCTGTGTCGGCATACTCGGCCTCGGCAATCTCGGCCTAGCCGTCATCGAGCGGCTGCGGCCTTTCGGTTTTCCGCTTCGCGGGTGGAGCCGCTCGCCGCGCAGCATTGAGGGCGTCGCCTGCTATGACGGAACGGATCAATTGCCGGAATTTCTGGCGGGCGTCGATATTCTCGTCTGCCTCTTGCCGCTGACGCCCGAGACGCGCGGCATCCTGAACGCCGATCTCTTCAACGCGCTGCCTAAAGGCGCCGGCCTCGTGCACGCCGGCCGCGGTCAACAGCTCGACGCGGAGGCTCTCATCGAAGCGCTCGACAGCGGCCATATCAGCAGCGCTGTCCTCGACGTCACCGAACCGGAGCCGCTGCCGGACGGACATGCGCTCTGGCGCCATCCCAGGATCGTTCTGACGCCACACATTGCCAGCGTCACGCAGCCGGAGACGGCCGCAAACACCGTCATCGCCAATATTCGCCGCCACGAGGCCGGGCTCGACCCGATCGGTCTTGTCGACCGCAGCCGCGGCTACTGATCATCAATAGGAAAGGAACCCCATGTCTCTCTTGAAAACCATCGACCCGCAGCCGGCCTTCGAGCCGAAACACTCCAAGGCCATGCCGGACCGGCTGATTTCCGGAGATCCGTCCTTCAAGACCTGGGCTCAAGACAGTGCGCGCGACGGCATGATCAACACCGGCGTATGGGAAGCAACCCCGGGCGAAACGCGCTCGATCAAGGGCGAGACTTTCGAATTCTGCCACATTCTTCAGGGCGTCATCGAATTGACCGATGAGGGCGGCACATCCGTAACCTATCGCGCCGGCGACAGCTTCGTCATGAAGCCAGGATTCAAGGGCGTATGGCGGACGATAGAGACGGTCCGCAAGATCTACGTGACGGTTGGCTGATGATAAGCCTTGCGGACTTGCCGGTCTTTGAGGCCGAACATGAGGGCTATACGCTGAGCACGGATCGCGCTCGCCTCGATGTCGATCGGATCCATCGCTATCTCTCGGAAGAATCCTACTGGGCGCGTGGCCTCGATCGCGCTCTGCTCGAACGGGCGCTCGCCGGTTCGCTGCCGGTCGCTATCTATGCGCCGAACGGCGATTTTGCCGCTTTTGCACGCGTCGTCACGGATCTCGCTATCTTTGCCTATCTGCGCGATGTCTTCACCCTGCCGGACCATCGCGGCCGGGGCTTGGCGACGTTTCTTACGGCGGTGATCCAAAGCCATCCAGAGCTGAAAACGGTGAGCAACTGGATGCTGGCGACGCGTGATGCGCATGCGGTCTACGCAAAGGCCGGCTTCGCACCAGTCCCACACCCGGAATATTACATGAGCATCCGAAAACCCACTGAGAGCCCATAACCAAGGGTTATGGATTGCGCTGCTCTTGTTACTGGCGACCGTGAGGCTCACCCGCCATTCTGCTCCGGCCAGAACAAGGAAACAGCACATGGGCTATCGTATCGGGGTCGACGTCGGGGGATCCTTCACCGATTTTGCGGTGTTTGATGAGGCGAGCGGACGCATCTCCACCCTCAAGGTCTTCTCGCGGCCGGATGAGCCGGGAGCGGAAATCACCGCAGGTCTTTCGACGCTCAAGGCCCGCGACGGCCTCGATCCTGCCGAGGTCGATTACTTCACCCATGGCACGACGGTCGGCGTCAACACAGTCATTCAGCGCAACGGCCACGACCTGGCTTTGTTCACCACACGGAATTTCGAGGACGTGCTGCAGATCGCGCGCCTGAAGATCCCGCAGATCCACAATCTCTATTCGGTGCGGCCGGAGCCGCTGATTGGGCGCGATCGCGTATTCGGCATCCACGAGCGAACCGCCGCTACCGGCGATATACTCGAGGCTCCGCATGAGGCCGACGTGGAGAGGGCCGTGCGTGCAGCCGAACGGGCCGGCTGCAAAGGTATCGTCATCGCCTTCCTCAACGCCTATCGCAATCCGGCCAACGAACTTGCCGTCAAGGCAATGATCGAAAGGTTTGTGCCGAGCCTGCCGGTCTTTTCCTCCGCGCAAACCTGGCCGATCATCCGCGAATATGAGCGCACCATTACGGCTGTCATCAGCGGCTATGTGCAGCCGCGCGTCTCCCGCTACCTTGACCGTTTCGAAAGCGTGCTGAGGCAGGAGGGGCTTGCTTGCCCGCTGCTGATCACGAAGAGCAACGGCGGCGTGATGGGCATCGACCAAGCGCGAAACGACTGCGTGCAGATGATCCTCTCCGGCACCGCTTCCGGGGTGATCGGGGCAGGTTATCTCGCCAAGGCCAGCGGTTTCGAGCGCATTCTGAGCCTCGATATCGGCGGCACCAGTGCCGATGTCGCTGTCATCCTCGACGGCCTGCCGCAATATGGTGTCGGCGAGCTGATCGGGGATTTCCAGATTCACATCCCCTCCGTATCGGTCAGCTCCGTCGGACAGGGTGGCGGGTCCATTGCCTGGGTGGATGCCTTCGGGATGCTTCAGGTCGGCCCGGACAGCGCCGGCTCGACGCCAGGTCCCGCCTGCTATGGACGCGGCGGCACGAGGCCGACGGTCACCGATGCGGTCGCGGCCTGCAATCTGATCGGCCACATGCCGCTCGGCTACGGTGCGGTTGAGGTCGACCGCGCTGCCGCCCGCGCGGCGATTGCTCCCCTTGCAACGACGCTCGGCGGTACGATCGAAGCGACGGCAAGCGACATCCTCAACATCTCGGTTTCGGGCATGTATGCCGAGGTCAGCGGCCTGATCTCCCGCTTCGGGATCGACCCGCGGGAGTTCCATCTCTTTGCGTTCGGCGGCGCCGGCGCCATGCTGGCCTGCTTCCTGGCGCGCGAGCTCGACATGAAGGGCGTCGTGGTTCCGCCCACTCCCGGCGTCGTCTCTGCCCTCGGCGGCCTGATCGCCGACCTGAAGAACGACTTCATCCGTACTGTCTATTGCGACGTCACGAAGGAGGCGATGGCCACTGTCGTCGCACCCTACCGGAAACTGAAGGCTGAGGCCGAACATTGGCTGCGGCAAAAGCAAGGCTTCGCCGGGCCTGCATTCATCCAGGCCTTTGCCGATATGCGCTATCTCGGCCAATCCTACGAGATCGAAGTCGCGCTTCAGGGCGATTGGCTCGAAGAGATCGATGCCGATGCTATTGGCACCGCCTTCCACGCCGAACATGAACGGCTTTTCGGCCATGCGGCATCGGCTTCGCCAGTACATATGATCAATCTCCGCCTGACCATATCGGGCACGACGCCGAAACCATATTTGGCCGAACTCGGCCCCGCATACGAGCCTGTCCGGCCCCGCTTCTCGGCCGAAGCCTGGTTCGACGGCCGCCTTGCCATGACTGCAGTCTATCACCGCAGCGATCTGAAGGCGGGACATCGCCTGACCGGGCCGGCAATCATCGCGCAGGACGATACCACCACGGTGGTGCCGCCGAATTTCGTCGTCGATGTCGACCGGTTCGGCAACCTTGTCATCACCCGCATGGAGGCCTGAGATGGCGATCGATCGCAGAAATCTGAAAGTGCTCGCCAACTTCTGTGCCGCCGCCGCCGATGCCATGGCCTTCACCCTGATGCGCACGGCGCACTCCGCTTTCGTCAAGGAAACGGAGGACTTCTCCTGCCAGGTGGTGACGCGCGAGGGGCTTGCCTTCGCAAGCCCGCGTCAGTTCGGAGCGCCTTGGTATAGCGGCATCGACTACCGCCCGCTCCTCGACATGTTCGATAGCTATGCCGAGGGTGACATCTGCATCACCAACGATCCCTATAGCGGCTTCGTCGCGACCCATTCTCCCGATATCCATATCTGGAAACCGGTGTTTCACGGCAGCGAGATCGCCTGCTTCGTCGTCGGCCATATCCACAATACCGATGTCGGCGGCGCAGTCCCTGCCTCGCTGTCGCGCTCGCTCACCGAAATCGAGCAGGAAGGCTTGCGCATTCCGCCGGTCAAGCTCGTCGAGAACGGTGTGCTGAACGATTTCGTGCTGCACACTGTCAGAGCCAATGTTCGCCTGCCAGATCAGAACATCGGCGACCTCAATGCCCAGATTGCTTCCGTCAATATCGGCGAGCGCAAGCTGAAGGAGATCATTGCCCGCTTCGGCTTTGACGATTTCATCGACGGCGTCGGCCAGATTCTCGACTATGCCGAGGAACAGACGCGCGCCATTCTCAAGCGCATACCGGATGGCGACTATTTCTTCGCGGATTATGCCGACGAGGATTCGGTCGGCGGCAAACCTTGCCGTGTGGCGCTGACGCTGCGCATCCGCGGTGACGAGATCGAACTCGACTATACCGGCAGCGATCCACAATTGGGGTCGTCGCTCAATATGCCCACCGGCGGGCGCGAACGCCATCCGCTGGTGATGGTGGGCCTAACCTATGTCTTATACACCCTCGACAATTCCCTGCTGCTCAACGCCGGAACGCTGAGGCCGGCACGGGCGATCCTTCCCGAGGGGAGCATCGTCAACTGCCAGCGCCCCGCCGCCGTCGGCATGCGCTCCCTGACCTGCGCCATGACCCAGATTGTCACGGTCGGTGCCTTCGCTAAGGCGCTTCCGGAGTTGATGCCGGCCGCCTCTCCCGGTGGCAATGCCATCATGAACATCAAGACCAGCGCCAGAAATGGCCGGCCGGTCATGGCCTCGATCGGCCCAGTCGGCGGCGGTGGTGGCGGAACACCGATCGGCGACGGAAGCGACGGCGCCGGCGGCGCCACCGGTTTCCTGCGCAACACGCCGATCGAGATCAGCGAGGCGGAAGTGCCGATCCGCTTTCTGCGCTACGGATTGGAGACCGATACGGGCGCGCCGGGTCGCTATCGCGGCGGCCTGTCGGCGGTGATGGAATTTCAGGTCTCTGCACCGGAAACCGTTGTGACGGCACGCAATCGCAATCGCTCGGTCATGCCCTCGTGGGGTCTCGCAGGCGGCCATGCCGGCACTATCTCACGCTTTATCCGCAACCCCGGCAGAGACGACGAGATTTCGCTCGGCAATACGGACATTGTGCACTGCAATCCCGGCGACGTGATCCGCGTCATTGGTCCCGGCGCCGGTGGCTACGGCGATCCGTTCGAGCGGCCGGTCGAAAAGGTCATTCAGGATGTGCGCCGCGGCGCTATCTCAATGGAAAGTGCGCGACGCGACTACGGCGTGGCGATATCGCGTGGCGCGGTTGACAGCGAGGCGACCGCAGCCCTACGCGCCGACCGATCGCCAAAGACCGCTCCCATCACCTATGCCGCAGAGCGAATCGCCTTTGAATCGGTATGGACGGAAGAGCGCTACGATCTGCTGACCGGCTTTCTCGCCAGTGTGCCGGTCGGCTGGCGATTCTTCTTGAAGCACAGGATCTTCGACGCGGTCGCCTCCGGCTTGAACAGGTCGGGCGATGTTGCCGAGGAGATGCGCGCCATCTTCGCCGAGATGCGCGAACGCTACGGCGTTTGACAGTCTGCGGCGATTGGTTATGACATCCATAACCTAAAGGCGGATCTCATGAACGCACGCCAGCTAGAAATCTTCCGGGCGATCATGCGCGACGGTACGCTGACCGCAGCCGCGAATTCGCTTGGGATATCGCAGCCCGCCGCCAGCAAGTTTCTCCATCACCTGGAAAGCCAGCTCGGCTACACGCTGTTCGATCGTATCGGCGGGCGGCTCGTGCCGACCATGGAGGCAAACCTGCTGTTTGCAGATGCCGACAGGGTGTTTCGTGAGATGGAAGCCCTGAAATCGCTGGCGCGGGATATCGGTGCGCAGAAGATCGGTTTGCTGAGGCTCGGGATCAGCCTGGCGGTCACCTATTCGGTGCTGCCGAAGGCACTCCTGCGCTTTCGTGCGAAGCATCCGGAAGTGAAGGTTCATCTCCATGCCCTGCCGAAGCGCGAGATCGCCGAGGCGCTGCTTCTCGGCGACATCGACCTCGCCGTCACCTTGTCTGTGATCGAAGCCCCAACCGTTCGCAGCGAAATCCTCAGCGATGTCCCGATCGTCGCGGTAATGCGGGCCGATGATCCCCTGGCATCCAAGGCAAGGATCGGCCCCGCCGATCTCGACGGTTTGCCGCTGATCTCCTACGGCGCCCATGCGGAAATCGGCGCGGCGATGGACGAAGCTTTTTCGAGCTGCGGCCTGCAGCGCGAGGTTGCCATTCAGATTGCCTCCTCTGTTGGCGCTGTGCCGCTGGTGCGCGAGGGGCTCGGCATCGCCCTGGTCGACGGGCTCGTTGCCTGGCATGGCTTCGAGGGTCTGGTGACCCGCCCCTTCGAACCGCGTCTTGCCATGCAGATGGTGGCCGCCACCAATGACGCCCGGCCCGCCTCGCGATTTGTACGGCCCTTTCTGGCTACATTGCGTGACGTTCTCTGAAACGCCGAATCTTGCGCTGAAACACTGAGGGCAAACGGGATATTCCGTCGCGACGGCGGAAGCATCAATCGAAACTGCCAGGGTGCAGCCGATAGACTTGCCCGACCCGACGGTAAGGAACGGCCATGACCCTTAGTTTCGATCCAAATTCGCTCGACCTCCCAAGCGGACATTTCATCGATGGCCGCTATGTCGCAGCCATGGGCGGCATGACCATGCACCGACCGTCGGATGGTGTCGCTTTCGCGAAATGTCCGGTGGCCGGAAAGGACCTGGTCGACCGCGCCGTCGAGGCCGCGAACCGGGCTCTGAAGACCAGCGGCTGGTCCTCCCTCCGGCCGCGCGAGCGAACCAAGGCGCTGGTTCGTTGGGCTGACCTGATGGAAGAAGAGGCCGTGACGCTCGCCCGTCTAGAAGCCGTATCCTCGACCCGCCCGATCGGCCAGCTCGTCGCCGGCGATATCGCCATTACTGCCGAGCAGATCCGCTTCTTCGCGGAGTTCGCTGACAAGGAAGGTGGCGATCTGGTCCCGGCTGACGACCACAGCCTCGGCATGATCATGACCGAACCCTACGGGGTCGTCGGCGCGATCACGCCCTGGAACTTCCCGATTTCCATGGCCGGCTGGAAGCTCGGCCCCGCATTAGCAGCGGGCAACGCCGTGGTGCTGAAACCCTCCGAGATGACACCGTTTTCGACGCTCTACATGGCGGAACTCTCGGTGCGCGCCGGCATTCCCGCCGGTCTGATCAACATCGTTCTCGGCGACGGCCCGACCACCGGCGCGGCGATCACCAGCCACCCCGGTATCAGCAAGATCAGTTTCACCGGTTCGACGGCAGCCGGTGCGGCGATCATGGAGAATATCGCTCGCAGCGGCGTCAAGCCGATGACGCTGGAACTCGGCGGCAAAAGCCCGCAACTCGTCTTCGCCGATGCCGATCTCGATCTGGCCGCCGAGGCGATCGCCCGCAACGTCCTCGCCAATGCCGGCCAGGCCTGCGTGGCGGGTTCGCGGCTGATTGCCGAGCGCTCGATTGCCGAACCTCTCACCGAGGCGATCCTCGGGCACATGCGTCAAATCAAACCAGGCCCCACTTGGGACGAGAAAAGCCTCTATTCGCCGGTTATCTCGGAGCGTCAGATCGGGCGCATAGACAGCATCGTTCAGGCCGCGATCGGCGCCGGCGCGGAATGCCTGACCGGCGGCTCGCGGCTGGATCGACCAGGCTATTTTTATGCCCCAACGCTGCTCGCCGGGGTCGACCAGGCCTCGCCTGCGGTCACTGAAGAGATTTTCGGGCCGGTGCTGACGCTGCAAACCTTCGAGACGGAGGAGGAAGCGCTCTTGCTTGCCGATCATCCGACCTATGGGCTTGCGGCGGGCTTATTCACGCGCGATCTTTCTCGGGCCGTCCGCGTGACGCGCCGCCTTCAGGCCGGAACCGTCTGGGTCAATCGCTATGGGCGTTCCCGCGACCATATTCTGCCGACTGGCGGATACAAGAACTCTGGTATCGGCAAGGACCTTGGCCGCGATGCCTATCTCGCCAATCGTCGCAGCAAATCCGTGCTGATCAACATCTGAGGAGCTGACATGAAGACCTATAGGATCGCTCTCATCCCCGGCGACGGCATCGGCAAGGACGTTACCGCCGCAGCGTGGCAGATATTGGAAAAAGTGGCCGGGAAGGCGGGCTTCGGCCTGGAGCCGACCAGCTTTCCCTGGTCCTGCACCTACTACAAGGAAACGGGCACGATGATGCCGGCCGATGGCATTGCGACGCTGCGCAAATTCGACGCCATCCTGCTCGGCGCGGTCGGCTGGCCGGCCGAGGTGCCCGATTCCGTTTCGCTGCACGGCCTGCTTCTGCCGATCCGCAAGGCCTTCGAGCAATATGCCAATATCCGGCCGCATCGGCTGCTGCCGGGTGTCGAAGGGCCGCTGAAGACACGCAACTTCGATATTCTCTGCATTCGCGAGAACACTGAGGGCGAATATTCCGGGGCCGGCGGACGCGTGCACCAGGGCACGGCAAACGAGGTCGCCGTCGAGACTTCGATTTTCACCAGAGCCGGCGTGGAGCGCATCCTGCGCTTCGGCTTCGAACAGGCCCGCGCACGCCGCGGAAAGCTCGCCTCCGTCACCAAATCGAATGCGCAGAAATATTCCATGGTGTTCTGGGATGAGGTCACGGCGCGGCTCGCCGCCGACTATCCGGATGTCACCGTAACGAACTATCACATAGACGCCATGGCGGCCCGCATGGTTATGGCGCCGGAAAGCCTCGATGTCGTCGTCGCCTCCAATCTGTTTGGCGACATCCTGACCGATCTCGGCGCCGCCATCCAGGGCGGGCTCGGCTTTGCCGCCTCTGCCAATCTCAACCCGAACCGCACGGCACCGTCGATGTTCGAACCGGTGCACGGCTCCGCGCCCGATATCGCCCATCTCGGCATCGCCAATCCGATTGCCGCCATCTGGTCGGCCGCCATGATGCTGGATCATCTCGGCGAAAAGCTAGCCGCAGCCGAAATCATGCGTGCGATTGCCGCGACAACCGAAGCCGGCATCGGCACCTTCCCTGGTAAGGACAAGACTGACGCCATCACCCATGCCGTGCTGAACGCACTCGCCTGAACGACAAGGAAACAACAACAATGATCGACCTCAAGGACCGGAGCTTATTGCGCCAACAGGGCCTAATCGATGGACTCTGGCGCAATGCCGCCTCCGGCAAGACCGTCGACGTCATCGATCCGGCCACGCAGACAGTAATGGGCACGGTTCCCGACATGGATGGGACGGAGACGCGCGCCGCGATCGAAGCCGCCAGCGCCGCCTTCCCGGCCTGGCGGGCGAAGACCCATGCCGAGCGGGCGCAACTGCTGGAAGCTTGGCATGATCTGATGATCGAACATTGCGACGATCTCGGCTTGATCCTGACGACAGAGCAAGGAAAACCGCTGGCCGAGGCGCGTGGGGAAATCCGCTATGGCGCCTCCTTCGTCAAATGGTTCGCCGAGGAAGCACGCCGGATCGGCGGCACGACCATACCCTCGCCGACCCGCGACCGACGCATCGTGGTCCTCAAGGAACCGGTCGGCGTCTGCGGCATCATCACGCCCTGGAACTTCCCCAATGCAATGATCACCCGCAAGGTGGCCCCGGCGCTCGCGGCCGGCTGTACGGTCGTCATCAAGCCATCCGACCTGACGCCTTATTCAGCTCTGGCGCTTGGTGTTCTGGCCGAACGCGCCGGCATCCCTTCGGGCGTCATCAACATCGTCACTGGCCTGCCGACCGAGATTGGCAACGAGCTGATGCGCAATGAAGCGGTCCGCAAGATCTCGTTCACCGGCTCGACCCGCGTCGGCGCGCTGCTGATGCGCGGCGCCGCCGACAGCATCAAGCGGCTCAGCCTCGAACTCGGCGGCAACGCGCCCTTCATTGTCTTCGACGATGCCGACCTCGACCTTGCCGTCGAAGGCGCTATCGCCTCCAAATTCCGCAATGGCGGCCAGACCTGCGTCTGCTCCAACCGCATTCTGGTGCAGGATAAGGTCTACGACGCCTTTGCCGAAAAACTGGCCGCCCGCGTTTCCGCCATGAAGGTCGGCCCCGGCACGCAAGCGGGCGTCGACATCGGTCCGATGATCAATGCCGCCGCCATCGAGAAGATCGAGCGCCACGTTGCCGATGCCGTCGAGAAAGGCGCGACGATCGTTGCAAGGGCTTCGAGCCTTCCGGAAGGCCGGCAATATGCAGCCCCCATCGTCCTGTCGGGTGCTACCACCGACATGCTGCTTGCCAGCGAGGAGACTTTCGGGCCGGTCGCCCCGCTCTTCCGTTTCAAGACCGACGAGGAGGCGATCGCCATCGCCAACGGCACGCCTTTCGGGCTCGCGGCTTATTTCTATACCGGAAGCCTCAAGCGCTCCTGGGCCGTCGGCGAAGCACTGGAATTCGGAATGGTCGGGCTGAACACCGGCGCGATCTCAACCGAAGTCGCCCCCTTCGGCGGCGTCAAGCAATCCGGCCTCGGCCGCGAAGGCTCGCAAGTCGGCATCGAGGAATATCTCGAACTGAAGACCTTCCACATCGGCGGGCTTGGCTGAGCCTGCCAAAGACACCAAAAGGGGCGCCCCACCGACATGCTGCAGAGACATTCTGACGGCTTTCCTGCCCGGCAGGAATTCACTCGGGCTTCACGAGAAGGCCAGCAGCCAAAGCACGGAAGGTCTCGATAGCCTTTGGCAGTACATGCTTCGGATCGTCGCTGGCTGCGACCCAAAGAGCAGCGTTGAGCGCGGCGCCGCTAAGAAGCCGAGCGGCCGCCTCGGCGTCGAGCGGCTTGAAAATCTCTTTGGCGACAAGACGCTCTACCGTCCGCTTGGTTTCCTGAAAGCAACTGCTCTGGCTGGGCCATTTTGATGGATCACCCAACACGGCAGGTCCGTCGAGCAGAACGATGCGTTGAACTTCCGGAACCAGCGCCATCTCGATATAGGCGGCGCCTTCGGCAAGCAGGCCTTTCCAATCGTCTCCCACTCGCGCGCCGATCTCTTGGGCCTGCGATGCCATCTCCGAGTCGATCTGATCGACAACTGCCGCGAGAAGCCCGCGCTTGTCTCCGAAATTGTGATAGAGCGCCCCACGCGTCAGGCCGACCTCGGCCGTCAGCTCGTCCATTGATGCAGCCGAATACCCTTTTTCAGCAAAGGCTTTTCGCGCCGCCGCGATCAGTTTGGCACGGTTCTCCTCCATCGTATCGATACGTCGTTTCGCCATCCTGCCCTCAAATTTCATATACGATGCGTATGTGGACTTGACATACGGCGCGTATGCCAGTTATTTCACATACGCATCGTATATGAGATGAGGCGGCGTGTGAAGCAGAATGCATCCTGCTCATCCGCTGTCGCCAACGATAATGAAGAAAGGATCGAGAATGACCAAACGTGAGGCAATTTTTCCCGCCAACAGACATGCCCTTTACGAGGAACATGGCTATTCGGCCGCCATTCGCTCCGGTGACCTTCTGTTCGTGTCCGGGCAAGTCGGCAGCCGTGCCGACGGGACGCCGGAACCTGATTTCGGGCATCAGGTCCGTTTGGCTTTCGAAAACCTCAAGGCAACGCTGGACGCCGCGGGGTGCACGTTCGATGATATAGTGGACATAACGACGTTCCACACAGACCCGGAAAACCAGTTCGCAACAATCATGGCCGTCAAGCAGGAGATCTTCAGCGGTCCGCCCTATCCGAACTGGACGGCCGTCGGCGTGAACTGGCTTGCCAGCTTCGACTTCGAGATCAAGGTCATTGCCCGCATCCCTTCGAAGGCGTGATACTTGATCCGACTATTGGAACCGATCGAGCGTCTTGTAATACATGCCGACCAGCGGCAGGAACCAGGGCTTGCCGAAATGCCCCGGCACCGCCGGCCACTCGAGGCCTTTGACCGGATTGCGATCGGCTTTGCCCAGGATGGCATCGGCAATCATCATGCCCATATGCGTCGCCATCTGTGCGCCATGGCCGGAATAGCCCATCGCGTACCAAAGCCCGTCCACATAGCCCGCGCGCGGGAAACGGTCCTTGGTCATGTCGACCAGACCGCCCCAGCAATAGTCGATCTCGATCTTGGCAAGGTGCGGGAAGATTTCCGCGAGGCTGGCGCGTAGGATCTCGCCGCTCTTGGCGTCGGATTGCTGATCCGACGTCGCGGAAAACCGCGCCCGGCCGCCGAATATGAGGCGATTGTCCGGCGAGAGCCGGAAATAATTGCCGATGTTGAGTGAAGTCACGCAAGTGCGGTTGCCGGGCATGGTCGCAGCGACCTCCGCCTTGGTCAGCGGACGCGTGGCAATGATGAAACTGCCGACAGCAACGATGCGACGGCGGAAATAGCTGAAGATGCCCGGCGTATAAGCGCCGGTTGCCAGGAAGACATTATCTGCCGAGAGTTTGCCGCGGGTGGTCATCAGTTCATGCCGGCTACCGTTGACCTTCCTGTCGGTCACGGCGGCATTCTCGAAGATCACCGCGCCGCTGCGGACTGCGGCTTCGGCAAGACCGACCGCATAGCGCCCCATATGCATCATCGCGCTCTTCTTGGAGAGCATGGCGCCATGGAACGACGTCGATCCGATCTCCGCCTTGAGGTCATCTGCCGTCAGCAGCGCCGTATCCGGATCGATCTCGCGATGAACCGCCTCGAAATTCTTGGCGATGCTGTCGAAATGCGCTGGCTTGGAGGCAAGCTTCAGCTTGCCCGCACGGCGGAAATTGCAGTCGATCCCCTCCTCCGCGACGATCCGCTCGACTGTGTCGACGGCATCATCGAAGGCGCGATAGAGTGCCTTCGCCCGCTCGACGCCGAGTTCCTCCTTCGCCGCGATGAAACTATGGGCGATGCCGTTGTTGAGATGACCGCCATTGCGGCCCGATGCGCCGGAGCCGACTGTGCCCGCCTCCAGCACGACCACTTTGGCGCCGGCCTTGGCAAGTTGGCGTGCCGCGCCCAGCCCGGTAAAGCCGCCGCCGATGACCGCGACGTCATAATGACCTTCGAGCGGAGCCGTGCTCTGCTTTGCGAAACGCGGGGCTGTGTCGTGCCAATAGGACTTGAATTGCATGGCGGCCTCCCGTCAGAGCCCGACGACGCCGGGCAGACCGGAAATATCCTTGATCTCGGTATATTCATAATAAGGATTGGCGGGTTCGTGACCCCGATTAACCCAAACCTTGTGCTTGATACCGAGATCATAGGCCGACATCAGGTCGTAGCGGAACGATGAGGAGCAGTGCAGGATGTCTTCCGGATTGCAGCCGAGCATATCGAACATATATTCGAACGCCTTGAAGCGCGGCTTGTAAGCATTGGCCTGCTGCGCCGTGAAGACGGCATGGAACGGCGCTCCGAGCTTTTCGACATTGTACATGATCTGCTCGTTCATCGCGTTCGACAGGATGACCAGCGGGATTTCCTTGGCGACCTTGGCAAGCCCCACCGGCACGTCCGGATGCGGCCCCCAACTCGGCACGGTTTCGTAGATGGAGCGAGCGTCTTCCGCGCGGAAGGTCACGCCGTTCTTGCGGCAGGTCCGCTCGACGGCATTGTGGAGCACTTCATTATAGGGTTTCCAGTCTCCCAGAATCTCGTCCAGCCGGTAGGCTGCGAAATTCTTGATGAACTGCGCCATACGCGGCTGGTCGAGCTCGCCGCCATAGATCTTCTGAGCAGCCTCGGCCATCTGGAAATTCGTCAGAGTGCCGTAGCAGTCGAAGGTGATGTATTTCGGCCGGAACTTCGTCATGTCTTGGATCCTTGCAGAATGCCGCGCAGGCGCTGATGAATGAGAACATCATAGGCAGCCTTCTTCCATCGGTTCACCGCATTTAGGCCGTCGCGAAGCAGAAAGTTTTGTATCGCCGCTCCGCTTTGGCAGAGAGTTGCGCGTCGTCACAAGCGCGTTGCCACCGAAATCCGCAATCGCAGCCCGCAACGCCAACCGCCCCGGCATAAGATGCGGCGGGTATGCCGACGGACGGTGGAAGATACCGCTGCCGCCCTTTCGTCGGGACGATCTTCTTTCGCTACGGGTCTATCAAAAAGAAAAGCAACGACGGGAGAAAAAGCCTGTGCAGGCAACCGGGATCGATCTTCGCCCCCTCGACCACTCTCACCTTCAATCGGCTCTGACACTGTCCCGTCAGGCAGGCTGGCCCCACCGACTGGAAGAGTGGCAGATGCTGCTGGAGCTTAGCCGCGGCCTGGTGGCCGTCGAGAACGACCGGGTCGTCGCCACGATCTTCGTCACTCCCTATGGCGATGACGTCGCAACGATCAATATGGTGATCGTCGATGAATCGATGCGCGGGCGTGGCATCGGCCGCCGGATCATGCAGGCGGCCCTCGATATCGTTGGTGATCGTGAGTGCCGGCTCGTGGCGACTGCCGACGGCCTACCTCTTTATGAAAGTCTAGGGTTCAAGAAGACCGGCGAGATCGTTCAGCACCAAGGCCCGCTGCTCGCGTGCATTACGCCGCCGACGGTGGATTGGGCGACAGCCGCCGATATCGAGCAGATCGTCACCCTCGATCGCATCGCTTTCGGGGCTGATCGGAGGCCGCTCATCCAAGCCCTGGTCCAGGCCGGCCGTCTGGCGGTTCTACGCGAAGCCGACGCGCTTCGCGGTTACGCAGCCTTGCGGTCCTTTGGCCGTGGCGAACTCTGCGGCCCGGTCGCTGCAGGAACCACTGGTGAGGCCCAGGACCTTCTGAGCTTTCTGTTCGCGGCCCGGTCAGGCGCATTCATGCGTGTCGATACCGGGGCCGAGACTGGCCTTGCTCCCTTCCTCCTCGAACATGGCCTCGCCCATGTCGGCGGCGGCATCACCATGCATCGTGCACCTTCGTCTACCCCGTCATCCGTTCCCAGCGTTCACACATTTGCCCTGGCGAGCCAAGCCTTGGGCTGAAGAGAGACATCATGCTGAGCAATTCCCTTATCGAACTCGATCGCGCCCACCTCGTTCACCCCGTCGCCTCCTATCGCGGTCACGAACAGGCCGGCGTCCGGGTGTTGAAATCCGCCAAGGGTGCTACCGTGACCGATGCATCGGGCCATCAGATGATCGACGGCTTTGCCGGTCTCTGGTGCGTCAATGCCGGCTATGGCCATGACAGTATCGTGGAGGCAGCCGCCCGGCAGATGCGGGAACTGCCTTATGCCACCGGCTATTTCAGCCTCGGCTCGGAACCGGCCATTCGGCTCGCCGCCGAATTGGCCGACCGCGCTCCCGGCGACCTCAACCATGTCTACTTTACGCTCGGCGGTTCCGATGCCGTCGACAGCACGGTCCGCTTCATCCGCTATTACTATCACGCACTCGGCAAGCCCACGAAGGATCAGTTCATCTCGCTCGAACAGGGTTATCACGGCTCGTCCACCGTCGGCGCCGGCCTGACGGCACTTCCGGTCTTCCATGCCGGCTTCGGCATGCCGCTCGACTGGCAGCACAAGATTCCCACCCATTATGCCTATCGCAATCCCGTCGGCACCGATCCGCAGGCGATCATCGCCGCTTCGGTCGCCGCACTGCGCGCCAAGGTCGAGGAGCTGGGCGCCGAGCGTGTGGCGGCCTTCTACGCCGAGCCAATTCAGGGTTCCGGCGGCGTGCTGGTTCCGCCGACCGGCTGGATGAAGGCAATGCGCGACCTATGCAGCGAACTCGACATTCTGTTCGTTGCCGACGAGGTGATCACCGGCTTTGGCCGTACCGGCCCACTGTTTGCCTGTTCTGAAGACGGCATCGTCCCTGATTTGATGACGACCGCGAAGGGGCTGACGTCCGGCTATGTGCCGATGGGGGCCGTCTTCATGTCGGAGAAGGTCTATGGCACGATTGCCGACGGCGCCGGCGCCTCCGCGATTGGCCATGGTTATACCTATTCCGCGCACCCCGTCAGCGCCGCCGTTGGCCTCGAAGTGTTGCGCCTTTACGAGAACGGCCTGTTGGAAAACGGCGTCAAGGCTGGCGCGCGTCTGATGGCCGGCCTTCGCGATCTCCGTTCCCATCCGCTGGTCGGCGACGTGCGCGGGCGCGGCATGCTCGCTGCCGTCGAACTGGTGGTCGACAAGGAGCGCAAGACGCCCTTGCCTGCGACTGCCGAGCCCGCGCGGCGGATCTTCGATCGCGCCTGGAATAATGGGCTTGTCATCCGCGCCTTCGGCAACGGTGTTCTCGGCTATGCGCCGCCGCTCTGCTGCACCGATGGGGAGATCGATGCGATCATCGAGCGTACGCACAGGACTCTGGACCAGACACTGGAAGATCCCGACGTACGGGCGGTGCTCGCCTGAGCGCAAAACGGGGCCTTGGCGGTATCGGTGAAATACCGCTTTGCCCTCATATTCGCAATTTTGTGCCGCCACAGCTCTCCCATTCAGAGAATCCGGCGAGCCTTTACTGCGAAACTGAACTGACTAAAGGCGCTCAATGCCCGAAAAACGGGGATTTTCGGCAGATACGAGAAAATCCTCGGTAGGAACAGGACAGCATTTTCTTCTGCATTCAGCCGGTGATCGGAACTGGATGCGCTCGATCAAGAACTGATATTTGGCGAGGGCAGACACTTGGCAAAGAGCCTAGCGGATTTCAAATACTTCACCTTTGACGTCGTCGGAACCCTGATCGACTTCGAAGGCGGTATCAAGGATTGCCTCGCCGGGATTGCCGAGGAAGCGGGCGTCTCGATCGATGGCGAGGAAGCGCTCGCCCTCTATCGCGCCGCGCGCTATTCCGGAGATGCCGGGCTGTTTCCCGATGATCTGGTTCGTGTCTATCTCGTCATTGCCCCGACATTGGGATTGCCGGCCGAACAGGCATACGGCGAACGCCTGCGTGATTCCGCCAAGAGCTGGAAAGGCTTTCCGGACAGCGCCGCTGCTCTCCAACGCCTTTCGCAGCGCTACAGGCTGATCGCCATGACGAATGCCCGCCGCTGGGCGTTCGAGCACTTTTCCAGGGAACTCGGCAATCCGTTTTATGCCGCATTCACCGCCGACGATACGGGCACGGAAAAGCCCGATCCGGCCTTCTTCGAGCAGGTCTTCGCCTTCGTCGCCAAGGACGGCTGCTCGAAAGACGACATTCTGCATGTCGCGCAAAGCCAGTATCATGACATCGGCATTTCGCGGCGGCTCGGCATGACCAATTGCTGGATCGAGCGACGCCATGCCCAGAAGGGCTACGGCGGCACGATCGAACCCAAGGAATTCACCAGGCCCGATTTCCATTTCACCTCCATGGCAGGACTTGCCGACGCAGTGGAGGCAATCAGGGCCGCTTGAGCGACTATCCGGTATCGACCTCGCGGAAAAAGACGAGGCGTGCCAATCAAACCTTAACAACAAGGGGAACGCAGATGAACGACAAGATCACGAATTGGACCAGCGCAGACGATGCCATGGTCGAAAATGCCATTCGCCGCGGCGCCACCCGCCGCGATCTCCTGCAGATGCTGCTTGCAGGCGGCATCGCTGCCGCAGCCGGCGGCGCAATCTTTGGGCGCGCCTCGGCGGCTTTCGCCGCAACCCCCGTCTCGGGCGGCTCGCTCAAGGCAGCCGGCTGGTCGTCGTCGACGGCCGACACGCTCGATCCGGCCAAGGCGTCGCTCTCGACGGACTATGTCCGCTGTTGCGCCTTCTACAACCGCCTATCCTTCCTCGATAAGGATGGCGTCACGCAGATGGAACTCGCTGAAAGCATTGAAAGCTCCGACGCCAAAGTGTGGACCGTCAAGCTTCGCAAGGGCGTGACCTTCCACGACGGCAAGACCCTTTCGTCCGCCGACGTCGTCTATTCGCTGAAACGCCATCTCGATCCGGCTGTTGGCTCGAAGGTCAATGCAATCGCCAAGCAGATGACCGGCATCAAGGCTGTCGACCCGCAGACCGTTGAGATTACCCTCGCCAATCCGAACGCCGATCTTCCGACCATCCTTGCCATGCATCACTTCATGATCATTGCCGATGGCACGACGGATTTCAGTAAAGCTAACGGAACCGGCGCATTCGTCTGCGAAAGATTCGAACCCGGCGTACGGTCCGTCGCCGTCAAGAACAAGAACTATTGGAAGTCAGGTGGCGCGCACCTGGACTCCTTCGAGTTCTTCGCCATCGAGGACGATTCCGCGCGCGTTAATGCGCTGCTTTCGGGCGATATCCAGCTCGCCGCATCCATCAACCCGCGCTCCATGCGGCTTCTGGACAGCCAGAAGGGCGTGACGCTCTCGAAAACCACATCCGGCAACTATACGGACCTCAACATGCGCCTGGATATGAACCCAGGCAGCAGCAAGGACTTCGTGACCGGCGTCAAATATCTCCTGAACCGGGAAGTCATTCAGAAGTCGGCGCTGCGCGGACTTGCCGAGATCGGCAACGACCAGCCGGTGCCGCCTTCCAACATCTACCACAATGCCGATCTGAAGCCGAAGGCCTACGATCCGGAGAAGGCCAAGTTCCACTTCCAGAAGTCGGGTCTGCTCGGCCAGTCCATTCCCGTCGTCGCCTCCGACGCTGCAACCTCCTCCGTCGACATGGCGATGGTGCTGCAGCAGGCCGGCGCCGAGATCGGCATGAAGTTCGACGTCCAGCGCGTGCCATCAGACGGATACTGGTCGAACTACTGGCTGAAAGCGCCGATGCATTTCGGCAATATCAACCCGCGTCCGACGCCGGACATCCTCTTTTCGCTGCTCTATTCCTCCCAGGCTCCATGGAACGAAAGCCAGTACAAGTCGGAGAAATTCGACAGCATGCTGGTGGAAGCGCGCGGCCTGCTCGATCAGGCCAAGCGCAAGGCGATCTACGGTGACATGCAGGCAATGATCGCGGAAGAGGCCGGCACCGCCATCCCGGCCTATATCTCCAACGTCGACGCGATCTCCTCGAAGCTGCATGGCCTGGAGGCCAATCCGCTCGGTGGCATGATGGGTTATGCCTTCGCGGAATATGTCTGGCTCGACGCCTGATCCTCGCCTTTGTACCCGACCAGTGGTGCCACGGCACCGCTTGTCGGGTACAGTGCCGTATAATCGGCACATCCGTTCTCGCGATGGGGATCTGTCATGAACCGCCACGTTCTTTCTCTCGTGCTCGGCCGTGTGATCGTAGCCGTGATCACGCTGCTCATCGTGTCGTTCACGGTGTTTGCGGCAACGGAAATGCTGCCCGGCGACGTGGCGCAGATCCTCCTTGGTCAAGCCGCAACACCGGAAGCGGTCGCGGGCCTGCGTGCCGCGATGCATCTCAACGATCCGGCGATCCTGCGTTTCATTCGCTGGCTTGCCGGCCTTGCCACCGGCAATCTCGGCATTTCCTACGCCAACAACACGCCGATCGCCGATCTGATCGGTGCCCGGCTCGGAAACTCGCTGAAGCTTGCCGCAGCCACCACCCTGTTTTCCGTGCCGATCGCGCTGACCCTTGGCATTACCGCGGCCATGCTGCGCGGCTCCCTCTATGACCGCATCGTGACGGTGGTCTCGATCGGCGTGATTTCCGTGCCCGAATTCATGGTCGCGACATCCGCTGTGCTGATCTTTGCCGTCTATCTCAAATGGCTGCCGGCGCTCGCCTTCGCCAATGAGATCCACTCCTTTTCCCAAATGCTGCGTGTCTTCGCGATGCCGGTCATCACGCTGAGCTTCGTGATATCGGCGCAGATGATCCGCATGACCCGGGCAGCCGTCATCGAGACGCTGAATACGCCCTATGTGGAAATGGCGCTCCTGAAGGGCGCCTCGCGCCCGCGCATGGTCCTGAAGCACGCATTGCCGAACGCGCTCGGCCCGATCGTCAATGCGGTGGCACTTTCGCTGTCCTACCTGCTTGGCGGCGTCATCATCGTCGAAACGATCTTCAACTATCCCGGCATAGCCAAGCTGATGGTGGATGCCGTCGCCACCCGGGATCTGCCGCTCATTCAGACCTGCGCCATGATTTTCTGCCTCGTCTATCTGCTTTTGATCACCATCGCCGACATCATCGCCATCATGTCCAATCCGAGGCTGCGCTGACCATGGCTCTTACCGCACTCACCCCTCGCCGGTTCGGCTTCCGATTTAACATCGTCGGCATGCTCGGCCTTGCCGTCATCCTGGCCTGGGCGCTGGTCGCTATCTTCGCGCCGCTGCTGATCCCCTACCCGATCGGCGACATCGTTGATTTCGATTATTTCGGGCCCATGTCTGCCAAGTTCTGGCTCGGCACCGATTATCTCGGCCGTGATATTTTCTCGCGTATTCTCATGGGTGCGCGCTACACTGTCGGCATCTCGCTTGCCGCCGTCTGCATTGCCTGCTTCGTCGGCGTCGCGCTCGGTATGATCGCAGCGGTGATCGGCGGCTGGTTCGATAGCGTGCTCAGCCGCTTTCTCGATGCGCTGAACTCCATCCCGAGCAAGCTCTTCGGCCTTGTGGTCGTCGCCGGCGTCGGCTCGTCGATCCCGGTCCTGATCATGACGCTCGCCGTCATCTACACGCCGGGCGCCTATCGCTTCTCGCGGGCGCTTTCGGTCAATATCAACACCATGGATTTCATCACGGTCGCCCGCGCCCGCGGCGAAGGGGCGCTCTATCTCATCCGCTCCGAAATCCTGCCCAACATCCTTGGGCCGGTCATGGCCGATCTCGGGCTGCGCTTTGTCTTCATTGTGTTGCTTCTGTCGGGGCTCTCCTTCCTCGGCCTCGGCGTGCAGCCGCCAAACGCGGATTGGGGGGCGCTGGTGCGCGAAAACATCGGCGGCCTGCCCTTTGGCGCCCCCGCGGTCATGTTCCCGAGCATCGCGATCGCTAGCCTGACGATCAGCGTTAACCTGCTGATTGACAACCTTCCCCAGAAGATCCGAGACCGGAGCAATTAATGGCCAAGCTCGTCGACATTCGCGACCTAAAGGTCGAGGCCAAGACGGATGCCGGCCGCCAGGTCGATATCATCCGCGGCGTCAGCTTCGACATCCAAGAAGGGGAAATCGTTGCCCTCATAGGCGAAAGCGGCTCCGGCAAGACGACGATCGCGCTGACCCTGATGGGCTACACGCGGCAGGGCTGCCGGATCAGCGGCGGCCAGGTCCTGCTCGCCGGCAAGGACATGGCAAGCCTGCCCGAAAAAGCCAGGGCTCGCATCCGCGGAACCGAAGTCGCCTATATCCCGCAAAGTGCCGCAGCAGCTTTCAATCCGGCGCAGACGATCATGGAGCAGGTGATCGAAATCACCCGCATCCACAATCTGATGCCGGCCGAAGAGGCAAGGACGCGCGCCGTCGAACTCTTCAAGGCGCTGAGCCTGCCGAACCCGGAGACGATCGGTGCGCGCTACCCGCATCAGGTTTCGGGAGGCCAGTTGCAGCGCCTTTCAGCCGCGATGGCGCTGATCGGCAATCCGAAACTCATGATTTTCGACGAACCGACGACGGCACTCGACGTGACGACGCAGATCGAGGTTCTCCGCGCGTTCAAATCGGTGATGAAAAAGGGCGGCATCGCCGGGGTCTATGTGTCTCACGACCTCGCTGTCGTGGCGCAGGTCGCCGACCGGATCGTCGTTCTGAAGGGTGGCGAAGTTCAGGAAATCGGCGAGACCGAGCAGATCCTCTCCGCACCCGCACATCCCTATACGCGCCAGTTGCTGGGGGCCTTCGAACCCAAGCTCTATGCCTCCCCTGTGTCGACAGAGCCGGAAAAGATACCCGCCCTGCTGGAGGTGACCAACGTCGTGGCGGGTTATGGTCCTATCCAACCGAACGGTCTGCCGGCAGCGACGGCTCTCAAATCCGTGAGCCTCAGACTCGAAGCCGGCCGCAATCTCGGCGTCATCGGCGAATCCGGCTGCGGAAAATCGACGCTTGCCCGCGCCATAGCCGGCATCCTGCCGCCGGTTTCCGGAAATATCACCTTCAACGGAAAACAGCTTGCCGCCGATGCCCGGCACCGGAAGCGCGAAGAGCTGCAAAAGCTGCAGATCGTCTTTCAATTTGCCGATACGGCGCTCAATCCTGCCAAGTCGATCGGTGAAATACTCGGGCGCCCGCTTACCTTCTATCACAATCTCGGCCGCAGCGAGCGCGAGGCCCGCATCGACCAGCTCCTCGACATGGTCCACCTGCCAAAAGCCCTCAAGCATCGGCGCCCGCCGGAACTGTCCGGTGGCCAAAAGCAGCGCATCAACCTTGCGCGGGCACTTGCGGCCGAGCCGAAGCTCATCCTATGCGACGAGATCACATCAGCCCTCGATACCGTCGTTGCCGCTGCAATCCTCGACCTCCTGAAGGAACTGCAACGCGAACTCGGGCTCTCCTACATCTTCATCAGTCACGATCTGTCGACGGTGCAAGCGATCTGCGACGAGATTGCGGTGATGTATGCAGGCGAGAAGATCGAGCAACTCGCATCCGCCGATCTAGCAGGCGGCGCCAAGCACCCCTATTCCAAGCTGCTCTTCTCCTCCGTGCCGAAGCTCGACACTGGCTGGCTGGATAGCCTGGAAGAAAATCCCGAGCTGGCGCACGCCTTTGCAAAACGCTGAGGTGCGGTTCGGCACATCGACCGCCGAGAGATGGCTCAAACCGGAAACAGGCTGGTGAGCGGCATATGCGCTTTGACAATCGGCGATTTCAGCACGACGAAGCTGAAATATTTGTCGATGCCGATTTCCATGTCGATCAGGCGTTCCATGGTCGTCTGGTATTCGGCAATCCCGGCGGTCACGAACTTCACCAGATAGTCATAGCCTCCGGAAACGAGATGGCATTCCACCACAGAATCCACCTTCTCGACCGCCGCAAGAAAGCGCGCGAAATCGATCTGGCGATGATTCTTGAGGGTGACCTCAGTGAACACCGTGAGCGTCTGCCCGAGCTTGGCGATGTTGATCTGCGCCGAATAGCCAACAATGTAGCCTTCCGCCTGCAGTTTCTTGACCCGCATCAGGCAGGGACTCGGCGAGAGGTTGACGAGTTCGGCAAGTTCCACATTGGTGATGCGGCCGTTTTTCTGCAATTCGTAGAGGATCTTGATGTCGATCCGGTCGAGTTTCATCGGCACGCTCCAATTTCGCGGCGACAGGTACCACCTGGCGGAATAATCTTTTGTCATCTTATGCGGAAAGCCTTACTTAGCAAGGGAAATCGAGCTTCTCCGCATCAATATAACCTCGAAAAATCCTGAGCTTAGCACAAGTATTCGCCTTAGCCGCACGCGACAGAAGGAAATGCTGTCCGCTGGCGATCTGCAGCATTTGCGCGGGAAAAGCTCGACTAGAATGCTCGCTTGTAACCTGGAGAGTGCCATGCCCGCCCCGCTTCTGCACATCGAAACCACCCCCGCGCTGCCCGAGAAGGCCGATGTCGTGGTGATCGGCGGCGGGATCGTCGGGACCTTCGCCGCCTACTATCTCGCGCGGCGGGGCTTGAAGGTCGCGCTTCTCGAAAAGGGGCGGATCGGGGCCGAACAATCCAGCCGAAACTGGGGATGGTGCCGTCAGCAGAACCGGGATGCCCGCGAACTGCCGATGGCGACGAAGAGCCTCGCTCTCTGGGAAGATTTCGGCAAGGAAAGTGGCGAGGATACCGGCTTCAGCCGCTGCGGCCTGCTCTATCTGAGCAACGACGACACGGAGCTTGCCGGCTGGGCGCGCTGGGGTGAATTTGCCCGCGGCGTCGGCGTTACCACCCATATGCTTGATCAAAAGCAAGCAAGCGAATTCGGATCGGCGACCGGCCGGCGCTGGAAGGGCGGCGTCTTTTCCCCGACCGACGGCACCGCCGATCCGTCGCGCGCTGCCCCGGTGGTCGCCCGCGCCATCATGGCGCTCGGCAGCAGCGTTCATCAGATGTGCGCTGCCCGCGGTCTTGAGACCGAAAGCGGCCATGTCAGTGCCGTCGTCACCGAGAAAGGCACGATCCGAACCCGGATGGTGGTGATGGCCGGCGGCGCCTGGGCATCGTCCTTTTGCCGGCAGCTCGGCATCCGCTTTCCGCAAGCCTCGATCCGTTCCTCGATCCTCTCGGTCGCACCCGGCGCCCGAGGACTGCCGGCGGCGCTGCATACGGCCGCGGTTTCGGCCACGCGCAGAGGCGACGGCGGTTACACGCTTGCGATCAGCGGCCGCGCCCGCGTCGATCCGACATTGCAACAGTTTCGTTTCGCCCGCCATTTTGTGCCAATGTTCGCCAAACGCTGGCGCAGCCTCGCTGCCGGCGGCTTTGAGGGTGTAAAGGGTGGGCACGAAACTTTGTCGCGCTGGCGGCTCGATCGACCGACCCCGATGGAGCGGAACCGCATTCTCGATCCTCGTCCGGATCGGAAGCAGATCGAATTGACCCTTGAGCGAGCACAAGCGTTGCTTCCAGCGCTTGCCAACATTCCCGTCTCGGCCGCATGGGCCGGCTATATCGACAGTACGCCCGACGGAGTTCCCGCGATCGGCGAAATCCGGGCACTGCCCGGACTGGTCCTGGCAGCAGGCTTCAGCGGCCACGGCTTCGGCATCGGCCCAGGCGCCGGCCATCTCGTCGCGGACCTTGTCACGGCCGCAAAACCGATCGTCGATCCAAAGCCATATCATCCGGATCGGCTGAATGGCTCGTCCTGGGGCGAGGTCGCGGAATTTTGACAGCTTCACAGATGGGCCGGCGGCGCGTAATATGACCCGCCGCCGGCACCGGAATTGTGCCCGCAAGCATCAGCGCAGAAAATGTGAACGCCAGTAGCCGTAAGTCCCGCAGCCTGACGATGGTTGCTCTTTGACGTGGCGTCGTCGCAGGCAGCTCGATCTATAATCGTTGCTGACTTGCCTAGCTTTTTCGTGCGGAGATGGAATTTTTTGGTCTCACTCTTGGAACCGAGCGGCACGACCATCGTTTGCCTAACTTCACCTGAAGGACAAAGGAGGATCAGAATGAGCGCTCTCGCATGGGAGGCACCCGTCTCCGTCATTGTCAGCAGTGGGAAACAAAAGGCCGTCAAAGGCCCGGCCGAAGCTGTGGGGTGCCTGGAAAGGGAATGGCCCATCGCCGACGGCGTGTTTCTAAGGGAAGCCAAAAAGGTCTGCAGCGCCGCGCTTGAGCACGAATGTACGGCGAGCGAAGCGCGTGACGCCTTTGAAATGGCCTCGATCGAGGCACTTCTGGTTCGCCGCTGAGGCTATTTGCCGATCGCTCTCGCGCCGCCAACGACACGGCAACCTGTTCAAGCCTCATCGACATCTCTCCCTCATAGCGTGAGCTTTGGCCGCACTAGGCCGAGCCGCGCCATGTCGCTGCCGCTGTTATCGGGCGTCGGCGTAGTCGATTCTCCGGCATCATGCTCCGGCTATTTTGGCCACTATCGGGAGGCGACTAGATCGGGCCGCCTTCCGCGGAACGTTTTTTGCAAGGTTACCGAAGTCTTTATGTTTCGGAGGTAATGCGTTTTGAAACGAAACACCTTGCGGCCCTTCCCCGCCGTGACGCTCGTGATGGGAGGCGCGGAGGGCTATCGGCGCGTCAATTCGGTACAGGATGCGACCGAGACGTTGCTGGAACACTGGCCGATTGAAGATGGCGAAGAGTATGTGACCGCCGTACGAATATGCCTCGATGCGATGATGGGTGTGGTTTGCGTAGAAGCCGCGCGAGAAGCATTCATCAAGGCGGCGAAAGAAGCCGGGGTAGCTCTATTGCAGTGAGATCATGGGCCGCTCCTCATTTTGTGGGGCGGCCTGCTCTGTCGCATGCAGCCATCAGTCCGGCTGTACGAATTGTCGCACGACATGAAATCGCGGGAACCTAAGCGCTTGATATTGGTTTCATGCCTGCGGGTTGCTTGCCCGTAGCTCACGGTGCACCACGCCGGCCACTGGAGCGTGAGCCCGCCGCGACTACCGACTCCCGGTCTGCGGCGGGCTTTTGTTCGCGGCTATCGGCTCTTACGAAAGCCGCAGCCGGATTTCACGGGGCAGCCCCTCATTCGCCAACCTTTATCCGCGTCAAGGCTGTCACCGCTATCGTTAGGCCCCGTCTCTGCTGGGCCGCCTACGATTGAGTTAGAATCACCAAGGTCTCCGGCAATACTCCGTCATACTCCATCGCATCCGCCGCTTGCTTGGACTTCATAAATTCCGCCAGGCGGCCCATGTCGGGAACGTCCATGACCAGGCCAACTCGGTTGGACGCTTGTGGATCAACAAACGTACGAATGTTTGTGCAGCCGAGGGGTTCGAAAACCTCTTTGCGGCGCGGTGAAGTGAGCCAGTGTTTGACGTCTTTGACGTCGTGATAGGCCAATATGGCAGGCATAGCATCCTCCTCTCAAAGCCAAATAGGAACACTACGCCGCGATTGATCACATTGATATTACCCGGATGGGCGGGGGTCGTCGTCCGCAAATGGCAAAGATGTCGATGTTCTCGTCTGCTTGCGGCCCATAGCGGCCGTAGACCAGTCACCAAGGAGAGCTTTCGCGCCTAAAAGCGGTCATGATCGCATTTGCTACCGAACTCCGTTCATATGATGCTCAGGAACGAACAGCTTGTGATTGAGCAATGCGATCATTAGCCGGACAAACTTTATAAAAAGCTGAAATTAACGTCACAAGGGGCTGTGCTGCGCTGCGGAAAATGTTATCCCTCTAACGTAAGTACGGAGGAATATTGGCTCTGTTGGAGGAGACAGCCGAGCACAACGGAAGAGGTTTCCGATGCCCAATTCAGTTCTCAATGCATTAGGCCAACCGCTCTATTACAGCGGAACTTCGACAAGTTGGTTTTCCGCCACGGGCTCCGGTCCGACGCTTTACGGCACGGCTGGAAATGATTCGATCTGGGGTGACGCCTCCGTCAACGTCACGATGGTGGGCGGCACTGGAGATGATATCTACTATCTCTATTCCAGCATCAACCATGCGTCCGAAGCGCCTGGTGGGGGCGTAGATACCATCAATACGTGGATGGACTACACTCTGCCTGACAATTTCGAGAATCTCACGGTGACCGGCAATGGCCGCCATGCCTTCGGCAATAGCGCCGACAACATCATCACCGGCGGTACGGGCAGCCAGACCATCGATGGCGGTGCAGGCAATGACGTCCTGACCGGCGGAGGCGGCGCCGATACCTTCATCTTCACCAAGGGCAATGGCAGCGACCTCATCACTGACTTCAGCAGTGACGACAAGGTGCGCCTGAACCAATACGGGCTGACGTCCTTCGATCAGGTCGTCAGTCACCTCAGCCAGCACGGCGCCAATCTGCAACTCGATCTCGGCAACGGCGAGAGCCTGGTTTTTGCCAACAAGACTGCTGCCGACCTGAGCGCGGACCAGTTCCAGCTCGGACTCGACCGCTCCGCGCTCACGCAGACCTTCTCGGACGATTTCAACACGCTTTCGCTTCATCAGGGCACGCAAGGCACCTGGGATGCGAAATACTGGTGGGCGCCTGACAAAGGCAGCAGCATGACCGGCGAGTTGCAGTGGTATATCAATCCCTCTTATGGCCCGACCGCATCGGTCAACCCATTTTCCGTTTCCAACGGTGTATTGACGATTTCAGCCCAACCGACGCCCGATGCGCTGAAATCACTTCTGGACGGGCATAACTATACGTCCGGCATCCTGACCACCCATTCTACCTTCGCCCAGACCTATGGATATTTCGAGATGCGAGCCGAGATGCCGCATGATCAGGGCACATGGCCGGCTTTCTGGCTTCTGCCGGAAGACGGTTCCTGGCCGCCGGAACTCGATGTCGTGGAAATGCGCGGGCAGGACCCGAACACGGTCAACGCCACGGTTCACTCGAATGCAACGGGCCAGCACACGATACAATCCATTCCGGTGCAAGTTCCCAGCACCGATGGTTTCCACAATTACGGTGTGCTGTGGGATCAGGATCAAATCGTCTGGTATTTCGACGATGTGGCCATCGCGCATACCGCAACACCGGCCGATATGCACAGCCCGATGTATATGCTGGTGGACCAGGCCGTTGGCGGCACAGCCGGCACTCCGACGGCCAGCCTGACCGACTCGGAGATGAAAATCGATTACATCAAGGCCTATCAGCTAAACGACCATCTCACGCAGACGGCCGCGGCGGCGGCTGCCCATACTCCGGACTGGCATATCTGATAGGACTTTAAGCTCAGCGCAGTCGTTCATAACGGCTGCGCTTCTACTTGGCGCATTCGCTTATGCAACGCCTCAGAAGAACGCCTAGTCCTCTCTGAAGGCGCGCTTTATCTGATCGGTCATCGGCTTGGTCAGATAGGCGAGAACGCTTCTTTGGCCGGTCTGCATGAATGCTTCCACCGGCATGCCCGGAAGGGGCGTCAGCTTTCCCAATCGATCCCATTCTTCCTTCGGCACTTTTGCGCGAACGATGTAATAGCTGAGGCCCGAGTGCTGGTCGGTCGTCAGATCAGCCGAAACGGTTTCCACATGCCCGTTCAGTTCGGGTGTGATGCGCTGGTTGAAGGCGGAAAATCGCAACGCGACCACCTGGCCGACGGCGATCTGATCGATGTCCTGCGGCGGAAGCTTAAGTTCGGCGACCAGCGCATCCTTGTCGGGAACGATCTGCATGATGGTTTCTTTCGGCCCGATCACGGCGCCGGCCGTATGGACACTCAACTGGTCGACAATGCCTGCCTGTGGCGCCCTTATGTCCACTCTTTTGAGATCGTCCTCGGCAGCGATCAGCCGTTCCGAAAACTGACCGGTATCGCTTTCGGCCTGCCGTAGCTGGTCGGAAACCTCTGAGCTGTGGTCATCATCGATCTGAATGATCTGAAGTTCGGTTTCGGTAATTTTGCCGTTGGTCTGGGCGATCGAGGAAACAAGGTTTCCAAGCTCTCCCGTCAGGCGAGCGCTGTCCCTTTGCAGCGAATAGACCTTGGCCGCCGGAACAATGCCTTGATCGAACAGCCGCTGAAGGCTGTTTAGCTCCTTGTTGACGAGCTCAATCTCGATCCGCTTCCCCTTCTCCTGCGCGACGAGACCATCCACTTCCTGTTTCAACTGCTGGATTCGCTCGCGGAGCTGAGACTTCTGGCCCTGTCGCGATGCCAACCGGTCGCTGAACAGTTGCCGCTCGCCGGCAAGCATGCTTGCCACGCCATCGTCGCCGGCGCTGGACAGCAGATTTGCCGGAAAGCTGATCGCACTCTTATCGTCGCGCTCCGCGGCCAGGCGCGCCGTTCTGGCGGAAAGCTCAGTCAAACGCTTTCTGATGATGCCGAGATTGGCTCTGGCTTGCGTGTCGTCCAGGCGGACCAATATCTGGTCGGCATCGACATGATCGCCATTCTTCACGCGGATTTCGCCAACGATCCCGCCCTTGAGGTGCTGAACGCTCTTTACATAGCTGTCGACGACCAAGGTGCCGGAGGCGATGACCGCCCCCGAAATCTTCGTTGCTGCCGCAAGACCGCCCAGGACGCCAAAAAGAAGCAGAATTGTCGCGAGCACAAACATGGAAAGGCGGCGGATGGCGCGCTCGGTGGAAGGCAGACCTGTGTTTTTCATCCGCTCACATCCTCGCCGGCTATCATCAAACGCACCGGTCCCGGCCCCGAATGCCTCGCGGATGTGCCAAGAATCTCATCCTTGGGTCCGAATGCCTGTAACTGGCCGTTGGCAATGATCGCGACCTTATCCGCGGCGGCCAGAGCGCTCGGCCTATGAGCGACGACGATGACTATGCCGCCCCGCGCCCGGATGCCCAGCAAGGCCTTGGTCAAGGATGCCTCGCCTTCGGCATCCAGATTGGAGTTCGGCTCATCAAGAACCACCAGGAACGGGTCACCATAAACGGCTCGCGCCAAGGCGATACGCTGCCTCTGACCGGCGGAAAGTCGCGAGCCGCCCTCCCCGATGACGGTGTCGAAGCCATCCGGCAGCTTGACGATCATGTCGTAGACACCCGCCGCCTTTGCCGCCGCGATAATCGGTCCTGGCTGCATGTCATTCGCGAAGCGGGAAATATTCTCGGCTATCGAACCGTCGAACAAACCGACATCCTGCGGCAGGTATCCGATATGCCGTCCCAGATCGCCTTGCTCCCACTGCGACAAGGCTGCCTGATCAAGCCTGATCGCGCCGATCACGACCGGCCACAATCCGGTGATCGCTCTGACGAGCGACGATTTTCCCGAGGCACTGGGGCCGATCACGCCTAGCACAGTGCCCGCCGATATCTGGAACGAGACATTGCGCAGGATGAAATCGCGGCTCCCGGGGGAGGTAAGGCTTATGTTTTCGACGCTGAGGTCCTTTTGCGGTGCCGGCAGGGCCATGGCCCGATGCTCGGTGGGGATCAGATCCAGCAGCTTGGCAAGGCGCGACCAGCTTTGGCGGGCCGCGACAAAACCCTTCCACTGTCCGATTGCAAGCTCCACCGGCGCAAGCGCGCGGGTGACCATGATCGAACTGGCGATGATGATGCCGCCCGTCGCCTCCTGCTTGATGACAAGGATCGCGCCGACGGCCAACACGGCGGATTGCAGCATCATCCGCCAGATCTTCGCGATCGTGGTCAGCGTGCCGACGATATTACCGGCGGAGAGCTGATTTCCCAGATAATCCTCATTCATGGCCGTCCATTTCTCGATCAGGCGGCCGCTGAAACCCATTGCGACCACCGCCTCCCAGTTTCGTCGCGCGGCTTGCGCAAAGCTGAGACGAGCCGCGGAAGATTTCGCGGCTTCGAGAGCTGGCTTTTGTGAAAGGATCTCCGCCAGCGCTGTCAGGACAATGAGCAGGATGGCGCCGCATAGGGCGGTAAAACCGATCCAGAAATGAAACAGAAAGCACAGAATGAGATAAAAGGGCATCCAGGGCAGATCGAACAATGCCGTCGACCCGCCGCCGGACAAGAACGATCGGACCTGCTCCAAATCGCGGACGGACTGCAGCCCATCATCGGGCGCCTGCATTTTTGTCGGCAGAAGAATGAGCGAACCGAAGACCTTCCGATTCAGCCGTTGATCGAGAGAGACGCCGACGCGTGCGAGCAGCATCGAGCGCAGCAATTCCAGCGCCCCCTGGAATATGAAGAGGGTCGCGGCGATGATCGCAAGCCCGGCGAGCGTTGGAAGGCTGCGGCCCGGAATGACCCGATCGTAAACCTGCAACATGAAAAAGGAGCCGGTCAGCGCCAGCATGTTGATCGCAGCGCTCGCAATGGCAATGCTGAAAAACGCCTTTCGAAGGGACGACAGCATCAGCAAGAGGAATTTCTGCGGCGGTTCTTTCGGGACAGCAGGCACGTTGCTTAGATCCTTAACTTATCGTCGCACGCGGCAGAGATGCCCCTGAAGCTTCTCAATGCTGTTCTCTTGCCGGGTGTCCGAAGCTTGGAATGCGCGCGACGAACCGGGCAGCATTCCGATGAGAACGACGGCACTTACGCCGTCGCGATTAAGCCTACAGTCTAGAAATCGACTGCTTCAAACCAAAGCTTCGACCATCCTTCGCATTTTACGAAGTCCAAATTTGCCTCGCTTTCAAGCTCGGTAAATCCCATCCTAGCGTTTCGCACTATGTCTCCTTTCGACACATGGTTCCCTTGCGTCAGGTATGCGGTCAGACATGGCCTAGCGGCGCTCGTCGTCAAGGCTGCAGAGCGCTTGAGCGGAGATCATGATGCGGACATTGCGTTGATTTGCCGCAGACAGGAGCCTCTTCGAAATCCATTGCTGTCGCTCCCTCAGGTTTTCGACCTCCGTCTGCTCAAGTCTGTTAAACTGGAATGGACTGGGCGTCGGCATTCAGTTCGACCGGGCATGAAAATCAGACATCAACTGCGGGAGGGACAAGCATGAAGACCTTCGACGCGATTATCGTCGGTGCCGGGCAAGCAGGGCCATCCCTGGCCGGACGTCTTGCGGCTGCCGGCATGACGGTGGCTCTGATCGAGCGGAAATTCGTTGGCGGGACCTGCGTCAATGCCGGCTGCATGCCGACCAAAACTCTGGTTGCCAGCGCTCGGACCGCCCAAGTGATACGGCGAAGCGCGGACTACGGCATCCGCACGGATGGCGGGCTACTGACGGATATGGCGACCGTCGAGAAGCGCGCGGCTACCGTCACAAACAACGCCAGAAATTCGCTCACGAACTGGCTCACGTCAACGGACGGAATTTCCTTGATATGGGGACACGCCCGCTTCGAGAGCGCAAAGACCGTCCGCGTCGGGGATGAAACGCTGACCGCGCCGCGCATCTTTCTCAACGTCGGCGCAAGGCCGGCCATTCCTCCGCTGCCTGGCCTCTCAGACGTAGAGTTCCTGACCAGTACCTCCATCATCCATCTGACGGCCCTGCCACGCCATCTCGCCATCATCGGCGGCGGCTATATCGGCCTCGAATTCGCGCAGATGTACCGGCGCTTCGGCGCGGACGTCAGCATCGTCGAACGCGGCCCGCGATTGGCCCCGCGGGAGGATGACGATATCTGCCAGGCGATCGGTGACGTTCTTCGCGCCGAAGGCATATCGATTCATACGAATGCGCAGGATATGAAACTATCGAAGAGCGGTCAAAACATCCGCATCTCGACGGCGAACGGCAATCCGGATGTCGAAGCAAGCCATCTCCTCATCGCCACGGGACGCCAGCCGAATACCGACGATCTTGGCCTCGCGGAGGCCGGTGTGGCGCTGGACAGCAAGGGCTATATCGTCGTCGACGATCATCTCTCCACCAACGTCGACGGCATATGGGCGCTTGGCGATTGCAACGGCCGCGGCGCCTTCACGCACACCTCGTACAATGACTTCGAAATCGTCGCGGCGAATCTCCTGGACGGTGAAGACCGGAAGGTGAGCGAACGCATCCTGGCCCATGCGCTCTATATCGACCCGCCACTCGGACGCGTCGGCATGACAGAGCGGGAAGCGCGAGCGACCGGGCGGGCGATCACGGTGTCGACCATGCCGATGAGCCGAGTGGGCCGCGCCATCGAAAAGGGGGAGACACAAGGCCTAATGAAGGTCGTCGCCGACGTGGAAACCGGACAGATCCTGGGCGCCGCAATCCTCGGCGTGGAAGGCGACGAGGCAATCCACGGCTTCATCGACGCGATGCATGCGCGCACGCCCTATCCGGTTCTCAAATGGGCCGTGCCGATCCATCCCACGGTGTCCGAACTCATTCCGACGCTTCTTGGCGGGCTGAAATCGGCTTAGGAAATCGGAATTCAATCCGCAGCGGCTGGGAAACGACCCATCCGCTGCGAAACATTGGAAGGCAAAAATCCTCCATCCTCTCCAACAGCCAACATGCCGCAGAGAGGCTGAACGTCCGCCTACTGCAGCGCTTTTTCCATGAGCCGCGCCAGCCGTTCGGCGAAGGCACGGGGATCGGCCGGTTTGTCGCCGTCCAAAACGCGTGCTTGATCGAGCAGCAGGAATGCCGCGTCGTCGCGCAGGGATGGTTGATCGCTTCTGGCGGCGATGGCCTTGACGACCGGATGATCCCCATTGATCTCCAGGATCGGCTTTGCGCCCGCCTGCAGACGGCCGGCGCCCTGCAGAATTTTTTCGAGCTGGCGATCGTAGCCCTGTTCGGGAGCGACCAGGCAGACGGCACTTTCGATCAAGCGGTCCGACGCACGCACGTCCGAAACCTGGTCGGCGAGCTTCTCCTTCGCAAAATCGATGAATGCCTGAACCTCAACCGGTGCCGTCTCACTTGCCGGCGCGCCCCGCTCGACCTTGCTGAATTGCGCCAGATCGGCGGACCCCTGCGTGATCGACTTGAAGGTCTTACCCTCGAATTCCGGAGCATTGGTGACCCAGAAGCTGTCGACGGAATCCGTCAGCAGCAGAACCTCGATGCCGCGGGCGCGAAAACCCTCGAGCTGCGGCGATGCCTTCAACTGCTCCAGGCTGTCGCCGACCAGATAATAAATCGCCTGCTGGCCATCTTTCAGGTCTTTGACGTAATCGGCAAGCGAGCGATACCCCTCGCCGGACGCGGTCGTGCGAAAGCGGGACAGCGCCATCAGTTGGGTGCGCCGCTCGAAGTCTTCATAAATGCCTTCCTTGATCAGGCTTCCGAACGCTTCCCACAGCTTGAGGAAAGCGTCGCTGTCGTTTTCGGACAGCTTTTCTATGGCCGTTATGATCCTGTTGGCAACGCCTTTGCGGATCGAGGCTAGGATTGCGCTTTCCTGGATCATTTCGCGCGACACATTCAGCGGCAGGTCGGCGGTATCGACAAGGCCGCGCACGAAGCGGAGATAACGGGGCAGCAATTCCGCCTCGTCGGTAATGAAGACCCGCTTCACATAAAGCTTCATGCGGCCCTTCCGATCGGGGTCGAAGAGATCGAACGGCTGGGAGCTGGGCACGAAGGCGAGTGCGGAATATTCATGGCGCCCTTCGGCACGGAAATGCACCGTGAGCGCCGGTTCGTCATATTGGCCGGAAATCCCGCGATAGAAGTCCGTGTACTCTTCGCTGGTAATCTCGTTCTTCGATTTGGTCCAGAGTGCGGTGCCGTCGGTGAGCTGCGTTGCTTCAGAACCGGGCTTCTCCGCGATCCTGATCGGAACCGGCACATGGCCCGACTGCTCCTTGACAATCCGCTCGATGGTCCAGCGGGACGTGTAGCTCTTGGCGTCGTCCATCAGATGCAGGGTAATGCGCGTGCCGCGCGACGGCGCCTCGCTAACATCGATCGGGCTGACGCTATAGCCGCCCTTGCCGTCGGAAGACCAGAGCCAGGCATTGTCCGCGCCCGCACGGCGCGATACGACATCGACGCGATCGGCGACCATGAAGCAGGAATAGAAGCCGACGCCGAACTGTCCGATGAGTTGCGCGCCCTCGCCCTGCCTGTTTGCCTCGATGCGCTCCATGAACGCCCGCGTTCCGGAGCGAGCGATCGTTCCGAGCGCTTCGATCATCTCGTCGCGGCTCATGCCGATGCCGTTATCCTCGACGACTGCCCTGCCGCCCTCCTCATCGAGCGTCAATACGATGCGGCTGTCGGGATCGCTGGCCACCAGTGCCGGCGTGGCGATGGCCTCATATCGAAGCTTTTCACAGGCATCGGCCGCATTCGAAATCAGCTCCCGTAAGAAAACATCCTTATCCGAATAGACGGAGTGAACCATCATGTGCAGAAGGCGGGCGACGTCAGCCTCAAAGACGTGGCTCTCAGCGGGATGTTCTGCGGTGGTCGTCGTCATGGTGCGTCTGGTCTCCTGAGAATGTTAAAAGTCGCGCCGAAGAGGTGGCGGAAGACGCGCAAAAATTCAAGAGCCGTCATCCGCACCACCTGGCGAACCAACCGCCGATTTCGGCCGCGATTCGCCTGCTTGGCGGTTCTCTTCCTGCATCTCAGTGAAGTGTTGGCTGGATGGACCCTGTGATAGGAAATTGCCTGATAAAGGGATCTTTTCGGCCATAAACGAAATAGGCCAGCAGCCTCTCGTAAATCTCTGCATTCTCTCGCGGATTGCAGTGCCACATCGCTTGTTCCAGCACGTCGCCGATCGCTGCCGGTCGCTGACTTCTTGCCGAAATCGAAGAGAAAAATTGTTTGGCGATCGTGTGGAACAGGTTGAGTTGCGAATTGTTTTTCAGCTTGCCGGTCTCGTCCAGATCCTCGAAATAACCCTGGACCATATCGAGACGATGCGCCTCTCCTTGAATGTAGGCTATCATCACCTGCGCGATGACGACCCGTTCATTCGCCCAGTGCGGAAATACTGCGCTTTCTTCCGGCAAGGCACCGCTGACGACATAGATGGTCCGCATATCCGGTCCGAGGACAATCGTCTTCATCTCGTAGCTGTCGACGATCTGGTGTGCCATTTTCATCGATCTACCTAGTTATCTGCGGTAACCTATAGCCGCCGTCTGACAGCGACCTGAATCACGGGCGGGCTGGTCCGACCGGCAAACAAGAGCTCTGGTAAGCTGCTTCGGCAACATGGCGATGAAGCTGTCGTAGCGTTCGGTAAAAGGACGGCTATGGCTCCAGTTGCGGGAACGATCGTCAATGAAGAGAAGCGCCGGCATCCTGATGTATAGAAGGACGCAAAGCGACCTGCTGGTATTGCTCGTTCACCCCGGCGGTCCCTTCTGGAGCAAAAAGGACGAAGGCGCCTGGTCCATTCCAAAAGGCGAATATCCGGAGGACGAAGCAGCCGAAACGGCCGCTCGACGCGAATTCGCCGAGGAAATGGGCGATCTCCCCGAAGGCAAGTTGCAGCCGCTGGGAGACCTGCGTCAGAAAGGCGGAAAACGCGTGACCGCTTTCGCCCTCGAAGGCGAATTCGACGTGGCCACCCTGCGCAGCAATCTGTTCGAAATCGAATGGCCACCTGGCAGCGGACGCCTTCAGTCGTTTCCCGAAGTCGATCGTGCCGAATGGTTCACTCTTTCTGATGCCCGCCGGAAGATCCTCGGCAGCCAACTACCCTTCCTGGAACGCCTGGAAGCGCTCAGCCTTCCGACGGCACAAGACTCCGCAGGCTGAAGGTTCGAGCACCTCATCGCAACCGCAACATCCGAGGCCGAACCAACATGAGCCGAAGAAGCAAAGGCAACGGCATATGCGGTTGCCTTTGCCGTCATTTGCCTGAGACAGCTCAGTCGTTGAGCGGCTTCAGTGAATTCATGATGCCCTGCACCGCTTCGTCATGCTTGTCCTGAGTTTCCTTCGATCCCCAGTAGGTGACGACCAGAAGCTTGTGCTCAGACGGCTGAAGCAGGCCGAGTTCGACATCGACCGGGCCGTCCTTGTCTTTGCCATCCCATTCGAGATGCGCCATCTTCATGCCGTTGAGCACGGAATCCGGAAATTCATGCTTGGACTTGGCGTCGATGTCGACACCGTTTTTCGACAGGAAATCAATGACGTCGTCGAGGGTCTTATCAATCGTCTTGTCGCTGGCGATATCGATCGAGAAATAGATCGCGGAGTCCGGGGACGTTGCGTCGACGCCGGTTTCCGTCTCTTTAGGGCCCCAGGTATGCGGAATCGAAACCTCGGCGATCGGTTCGTCGCTCGGGAACTGTATGGTTTCGGCGTGAGCAAGAAGCGGAAAAGCTGCTGCGAATGCCGCGGCGATGAGAAGCGTTTTTTTCACGGAGAGGTCCTGTCAGCGTCGGTTGTATGCTGTTTTGTCAGCGGCAAGCGTGAGACTCACGTTGCTAGGGCAAAACTATCGGCAAGCCATTACGAACACGAGACAAAGTTGGATCGCCCCAAGGCTCAAAATTGGGTTGTTTTCCTATAGCGAGTGTCCTCCTTCCCGCGGACCTTCGCCAACCAGCGCGCATTGCCACAGGAATTTCGCTGATATAATAACTTGAGTTTATGGTGAAGGATTTTAGCGCAAGGTGGAGCTGGCGGCTCGGATGATGTTTCAGCCAAGGATGCAAAACAAGATCGGCGGTTTCTCCGTCATTGGCGGCGTTCATCGGCGCCGATGGAACGGGGTCGTCGCCGACGTCTGGAACGTCAATTGTGCGGCCCGCGCCGGCGGCTACTACATCGCCGAAGATCCACGGCTCTTCATCCTGCTCGATCAACGCGGCTCCGGCACGAGTGGCGTCCGGCTCTCGCCGCGCGTCCAAAACCGGCGGCAGGAGTTTGAACGTGAAAGGATTTCCTACATTCCCGCGGGCATGGAGCTCTGGGCCGATCTCGACGGAATCGATTTCGTGCGCCATCTCGATATTCATTTCGATGCCGAGGTTATCGGCCAGCGGCTGACGCAGGATCTGGACCCGGCTCGTCTCGAGAGTCCGCGCCTGCATTTCTCCGATCCGCAGCTAATGGCAGTCGCCGAGTTGATTGCAGCCGAATGCGAGAATCCGGAGCCGCTGCATGATCTTTACGGCGATGGCCTGACGCTTTCGCTGCTGATCAATGTGTTGCAGCTTCGAGGATCACAGCCGCGCAGACGCAGCGAACTCGCCTCCTGGCAATTGCGCCGAGCCGTCGACTACATCGAGGAAAATTGCCTCCGAAGCATCCGCCTGGAGGAGCTGGCGTCGCTGACCGGCCTGTCTCAATCGCATTTTAGCCACGCCTTCAAGGCATCGACCGGCCTGCCGCCGCACCAATGGCAGACCAAGGCACGGCTCGAACGGGCCAAGCAATTGCTGCTGAAGGGCGATACGCCGCTCACCAATGTCGCAGTCGAAACCGGCTTTGCCGATCAGGCGCATTTCACCCGCGTTTTCCGCAAGAATGTCGGCACGACCCCGGCAAGCTGGAAACGCAGCCAGATAGCCTAAAAGCCACACTCCGCGGGCAATTGCCGGCATTGTGGAGAATTGCCCAAAAACGTTCAATTTCCCGCATTCGAGACAAGCCGTCGCGTTTAATATGAGTTAATTGCTCATCTTATTGTGAAGGAAGACACCTAGCTTGGATGCCGGGTGCCGCGAAGTTGGGGCTGGCTACGGAAATGCAGGAATTGACTGGTGTATCGATGAAACGGGTTTTGGCAGCAGGTATTGCCGTTGCGGCATTGGCGCTTGGCACGCAGGCCGCCGCGCAGGAGAGCCCGACAGAGCTGAAACCGCTGGTCGTCCAATCCGGTCAGGAAAACAGCGAAGCGAGCGGCACTGCCCCTGTCAAAGGCTATGTCGCCACCAAAACGACCACCGGCTCCAAAACCGATATGCCCATCACCGAGGTACCGCAATCGGTCTCCGTTGTCGGCCGGCAGGAAATGAACGATCGCGGCGTCACCAACAAGGTCGATGAGGCGCTGCGTTACACGCCTGGCGTGACGACGCAGCCCTTCGGCAATGATGGCGATACAGACTGGTTTTATATCCGCGGCTTCGACGCCACTCAGACGGGCGTTTTCCTGAATGGGTTGACGCTCTACAGCTATGGGTTCGGCGGCTTCCAGATCGATCCCTCCATGCTTGAACGCGTCGAGGTGTTAAAGGGGCCGGCTTCGGTGATCTATGGCGGCGCCAACCCGGGCGGCATCGTCAACATGGTGCGCAAGGAGCCGACCGACGATCCCTATTATTATACCGAGATCGGCATCAACAATATCGGCAACGCCTTCCTGGGCTTCGACTTTTCCGACAAGCTCTCGGCCGATGGCGTGTATCGCTACCGCCTGACCGGCAAGATCGCGGGTGGCGATACCTATAGCGACTACACCCACGACAAGCGCGGCTTCATCATGCCGCAGCTTACCGTTTCGCCCGACGAATCCACCAAGCTCACCGTCTATGGCATGGTCAGCGGCCTTGATGAGGTTCACAGCGGCAACGGCTTCTTTCCGTATGTCGGCACGGTGGTCGATGCACCCTTCGGCAAGATCGACCGCAAGGCTTTTTATGGCGAGCCGGATATCGACAACCTGAAATATGCCCAGCAGATGCTCGGCTACGAGGTCTCGCACGAATTCGATGGCGGCTGGACCGTGTCGCAGAACGCCCGCTATGGCCATCTCTACAAGCGCGAGGAAGGCCCATATCTGAACGGTTACGAGAACGGCAATCCGCTTGATCCGTCCTATGACGATCCGGACTTCTTGCTCGACCGCATCGGCTTCTACGAGCGGTCGAAGGTCGATACCTTCTCGGTCGATACCCGCGCACAGAACGAGTTCGATACCGGCGCGGTCAGCCATAACTTCATGATCGGCTCGGACTACTCGATCTATCGGCTGGATCAAATCCAAGCCTGCTGCGGCTCCAATCCGATCAGTGCCACCCACCCGGTCTACGGCACGCCGCAGGGCACCAATTTCGTCTATCTCGATCAGGTGCTGACACAGCAGCAGCTCGGCATCTACACTCAGGATCAGATGCGCTTCGGCGGCGGCTGGCTCGTCACGCTCAACGGCCGCTATGATTTTGTCGACACCAATTCCGATGCCATCGTCGGCACCACTTATAGTTCCAACGATAAGGCGGCGAGCGGCCGGGCGGGTCTCGCCTATGAATTCGCCAACGGCATCACGCCCTATATCAGCGCCGGCACCTTCTTCAATCCGAAAGTCGGCACCAGCGTCACCGGCGGCGGCCTGGTACCCGAAGAAGGCGCGCAATATGAAGCCGGCGTCAAATATGAGCCCGAATTCATCGATGGTCTGTTCACGGCGTCCATCTTCCAGATCGACCGCAAGAATATGGCGTTGACCGATCCGGTGACTTTCCTGCAGCGGCAGATCGGCGAAGTACGCTCCCGCGGCGTCGAATTCGAAGGCAAGGTCAACCTCGACGACAATTGGAAGCTGCTCGGCTCCTATTCTTACACCGACCTCGAAATCACCAAGGACATCGATTCCTCCGTCATCGGCAATTCGCCCTATCTCGTGCCGAATTCCACGGCGTCGCTGTGGCTCGATTACGCCTTCACCAGCGATGCGCTTGACGGCCTCAGCATCGGAGCGGGCATGCGTTATCAAGGCAAGTCCTGGGCGGACGAGGCAAACACGCTGCGTGTGCCATCGGCGACACTTTTCGATTTAGGCATCCGCTACGAAAAGAAGGGCTGGGGCGCCTCGTTCAACGTCGCCAACCTCTTCGACAAGGAATACGTCTCGGGTTGCGCCGGCGAGAATGTCTGCGGCTATGGCGACGCGCGGACCATCACTTTCAAGCTCAGCAAGAAATGGTGACGTTGGATGTGCGACAGAGGAAAGAGGATTGTCGAATAGCAATCCTCTTTCCTCGCCTTAAAGGCAAGGTGCCTTTCCATTCGCATGTACGCGAACGATATCTCTCACTTTGAGGCAGCCTTCGCGGCCTCCTCGATCAGCCTTGCAACCTCATTCGGCTTCGACATAAACGCGACGTGGCTCGCCTTGACTTCATAGGTCTTGCTTCCGGCGCGTTTCGCCATGCTGCGCTCGAGCTCCGGATTGATCGATCGGTCTTCGGTTGCAACAAGCGCGAAGCTCGGCTTCTTTTTCCAAGCCGGCTCACCCGCCTCAGCACCGAATAGCTTCTGAGAGGCAAAGACCTGCGAGCGGGCGATAAAGTCGGCTTCAGCTTGCGGCAGATCGGCGGCGAATGCCTCGTGCACCGCTGCGGGATCCAAATAGAGGAAACCGTCCGCCGTTGCCCTGATGCTGTCCTTCCTCATGTTCTCGACAGGCTTGCTCTGAGCGAGCGTCGCCAGGCTTTCACCCTTGTCAGGTTCGAATGCCGCCACGTAGACGAGAGAAGCGACATTGTCGGCGTTTCCGGCATCGCTGATGACCATGCCGCCATAGCTGTGGCCGACCAAGACGCTCGGACCGTTTTGCAAATCGAGCACACGCTTGGTCGCGGCAACATCATCAGTAAGCGACGTGAGCGGCTCCTGCACGATCGTAACCTTATAGCCGTCCCTCGCCAGGATATTGGACACGGCGCGCCAGCCGGAACCATCGGCAAAAGCGCCGTGAACGATGACGATGTTCTTCACTTCGGCAGCGGTGGCAATGGACCATGGCGCTGTTGTTGTTACCGCGAGAGCCACAGCCACCCGGAACAGAATGTGCTTGATCATAAGGAAACCCCTTTGTAAGATAGATTGTGCGATATTGATTACGACGCAATCTATCTGCTGTGCCTCGCCATATGTCCAGGCGCGCCTGCCGGGAACAGGCGGCCAATTTGTCCGCCAATATGTACGGCGGGCTTCCTCATACATTGGCTCACAAATTTCCCGGCAATGGACCTTATGGGCCCCCTTTGCCGTTGCGATTGCGGCAAACCGATCGTAAGGAAGCACGCGCAGCTCCGGCGTTGAACGGCGCTTCAACCTGTGAGCTTGGGCCGGAGGCGATATGAGACGATGAAATCCCATACCCTTGCCGTATTGGTCATTGACGAGAACCGCATTCGCGCATCGATCATCGAAGCGGGATTGCGCGAGGCCGGGTATGGGAACGTTACGATCGTCCATGACATCAACGGCATTGCCCGCAGGATCAGCGAGATCAATCCGGATGTGATCGTCATCGATCTGGAAAATCCCAATCGAGACATGCTCGAAAACATGTTCCAGCTCTCCCGCGCCGTGAAGCGGCCGATCGCCATGTTCGTCGACAGATCGGACGAAGCCTCGATCGAGGCGGCCGTCGATGCCGGCGTTTCCGCCTATATCGTCGACGGGTTGAAGCAGGAGCGCGTGCGGCCGATCCTGAAGATGGCCATCAGCCGCTTCAACGCCTTCGCGCGCCTCAACCGCGAACTGGAAGAGACCCGGGGCGAGCTGGAAAACCGCAAGGTGATCGACCGCGCCAAGGGCCTGCTGATGAAATCGCGGGGCATTTCGGAAGAGGAGGCCTATGCGCTGATGCGCAAGACGGCCATGAACCAGAACCGCAAGATCATCGACATCGCGCAAAGTCTGGTAACCGCGATCGGCCTGCTCGATCCAGGAGAAAATGCATGATGGAGAAACACCAGATTGTCGCCGGGTTCCTGCCCCTTCTCGACAGCGCCCTGCTCGTCATTGCCAAGGAAAAGGGTTTCGCCGAGGCCGAGGCGATCGATCTTCAGCTCGTGCGGGAGGTCTCCTGGGCCAATATTCGCGACCGGCTCGCGGTCAGCCGCTACAATGTGGCGCACATGCTCGCCCCGATGCCGATTGCCTGCAATCTCGGACTGACCCCATTGGCTCCCCGGATGATCGTGCCGATGGCGCTCGGTCTCGGCGGAAATGCCGTGACGGTATCGTCAGCGCTTTGGGACCAAATGGCTGCCGCCGGCGCGACGGATGACCTCGATGCCGGCCGCAACGGCAAGGCCCTGCATGAGGTCGTCCTTGCCCGCGCCGAACGTCCGTTGCGTTTCGCCGTCGTCCATCCCCATTCCGGGCACAACTACGAACTGCGCTATTGGCTCGCGGCATGCGATATAAATCCCGATCGCGACGTGGAGATCATCATCCTGCCGCCACCGGAGATGGCCGATGCGCTCGGCGCGGGGCAGATCGACGGATACTGCGTCGGCGAACCGTGGAATACGGCCGGTGTCCTTAGCGGCAAAGGCCATATGGCAACGGTCAAAGCTGCCATTTGGAAGTCCAGCCCGGAAAAGGTGCTCGGCGCCAATGCCGGCTGGGCGGACGATCACCCAGAGGCGATGGCCGCTCTCCTGCGAGCCTTGTACCGCTCGGCTGTCTGGTGCTCCGATCCACAAAACCGGGAAAGCTTGGCGTCTTTCCTTTCCAAGCCCGCCTATATCGGCCGCCCCATCGATTGGCTGCTCCCTGCCCTTTCAGGCGATCTGCAGGTCGGGGGCGGGCGGATTACGAGCATCAAGGACTTCTTTGTTCCCCGTGCCAAGGCGGCCACCTTCCCGTGGAAAAGCCATGCGCTCTGGTTCTATACGCAAATGGTGCGCTGGGGACAGGTGGCTCACGACGAACACAACGAGACCATCGCCCGGAACACCTACAGGCCGGATATATACCGCTCGGCGCTGCAGGCGCTTGGCGTGCCCCTGCCCGGCGCCAGCGCCAAGGTCGAAGGCGCTCTTCGCGTGGAAACGCCGGTTGGTTCCACCGACGCCAGCCTGACGCTCGGCCCCGATGGCTTCTTCGATGGCGGCCTGTTCGATCCCGACAAGATCGATGCATATATCGATGCGCAGCGGCAGCCGAAGGCGGCTGGTTAGCCCATTTCCGGCGATATGAGCGCTAAGCAGCAGCTTTCGGGCTAAGGAGGCCCGAGGCTCAAACCTTTGCCAGGTTCGAATTTAGATGATCGGCCAGCCTTATCGCAAAGGCCAGGATCATCAATGTGGGGTTTGCGTGGCCGCTGGTCGGGAACACCGATCCGCCGGCAACATAAAGGTTGGATACGCCGTGGACCCTGCAATTCTCGTCGACGACGCCCGTCTTCGCGTCGGCCGACATGCGCGTCGTGCCAAGCGTATGCGCCATGTCGATGATGACGATGTCTTCAGGACGCCGCTCACGTGCCCAATCTTCCAGTACAGGGGCAGGCAGGCCGGCGCTCGTCAGGGCTTTGCGTGAGAGCTCGGCGATCCTGAGCAGCGTTTGACGTTCGGCATCGTTGATCCGCCAGGCGACTTTGGCCAATGGCACACCAAAACGGTCCTTCCGCGAACTGAGACTGATCCTGCTCTCCGAGTTCGGAATCTGTTCGGAGATCGCTTCGATCCTCAGACCGACCAGCTTATGGGGCACGCCCTGGTTCTGGAATTCATTGGCAACCAAATTCGGGGACATCCTGATTGCGCTGTTGACCACAATATCCTTGAGAGCCTTGGGCGTGCGACTGTCGGAAAGGACCCTCATTCCGAGTCCCTTGACGATAAGCCCGGAGCCTGCGGCAACCGAACGTAGATCGCGGCCGACATCTGGGCTGTGTCGGCGCAGCAGCCGCTTCAACGCATCCCATGGGTCGTCGGGCGCGCGCTCGGTGGCGAAATAGACAGCGGCGTTCAGCAGCTCCTCGCGCTCCTGTATTTCCGGCGTCAGCGCCAAGCCATGCATGAACATGTGCGCGCGGCCATGGTGATGAATACCGAAGAAGCCGAAGAGCTTGGTGAGCACGGCCATTTGATCGGTCGGGATTGCACCGATGCGAGCGCCCGGATGATCCATGAGATATCGCCCGACGACATCGTGGTGATTGCCAATTCCATTGAAATGCACGTCGTTGGATACGAGCAGCAGCCTGGCATTTTCAATCCCGCTCGCGGCCAGTACGCACATGCCGGCCTCGATGCGTGCGCGCTTGCCGTCCATGCTGGCGACCTCGAGGTCTGAAAAGCGCGATCCGTCCGGGCTCAGGCCGACATGCGTCACGGTCGCATCCAGAAGAACATCAATATTATCCAGCCGTTGCGCCATGAACTCACTGCCGAAGCGCATGACGTCGAGCCGGTCTACGCGCGAGCGGGCAAACTGCCAATAAAAGGAATGAAGTCCCTCCTGGTCAAAGCGGCCCGGTGGTTCCTGGGGGCTGAGATTCAGCACCTCCATTGCACGCACGATATAAGGATCAATTTGCTCGCGATCGACCGGCCAGCCGGAATGGGGCACCCAGGAGCGAGCCTTGAAGTCAATGCCACTAAAAGGTGCAGATTTTCCCGCCCAGGCATGCGTCGATCCGCCCAGCGCGCGGCAGCGAACCCCAAAGGGCTGAACCTCCTGAGACCAGAACCTGGCCTGCGGGCTGTGAAATTCGATCCGCTTGCGGCATTGCGCTTCCGATTGGGGCTGGCCGACGCTCTCGACTTCGTTGAGTGCCGAATGCTCCGAGTTTTCGAGTTCAAGCCCGCTTTCGACGATGAGTACTTTTCTGCCCGCCTTCGCACATTGGGCTGCGATTGTAAGCCCCGTGGGGCCGCCGCCCACAATTACGAGGTCCGCTGTAATAATCGAATTGTCGTCATAGTTGGACAGTTGCTCGATTTTCATCAGGGTCGGCTTTCTTTACTGCAAACAGGTAATCCGACATCAAAACGATCAGACCAGCCTTCTGCGAAATTTCGATCGATACGCAAGAAAGTGAAGGCCCCGATGCCTATATATTATGATGCGTCGGGGCCTCGCGTGGAAGATCATCTTGCGCGCCGAGATTGAAAAACTTCACAATCAGAAGCTGGCCTCTTTGACCACCCGCCAATTAGGAAGACCATAGGGTTTTGGCCAAGGATAGAGTTCCTTGTCGTTGAAGTAGACAACGGCCGTCAGGTTCGGAAATTCCGGATATCGCTTGGCGGCGTTCGCAGCCCAGTTGCTGACATAGGTGGCGTCGCCTTCATAACCGAGCTCAGCGACGGCGACAGGCTTCTTGAAGCCCTGGACCAGCCTGTATTTGGGCGTCAGCAATTGGGCAAACGTCCGGTCTGCACCGAAATGATCCTTGTCATACTGCTGCAAGCCGAACACCGAAAGACCGATGACATCGACAACGTCATCGCCGGGATAGAACTTGACGAGGCTCGGCTCGCCTTTAGGCGACCACATATATTTCGCCGATTTATCGTGCTTGCGGCAGACATTCACCATTCGCCGATAGGCGGCTATGTAGCTGCTGGGTTGCCAATGGGACCAGATGAACTGGTTGTCGGTTTCGTCCATCTCCTGCGCCCAGCGAATGGTCACATCGCTCTTCAGCGTGGCTGCAGTGTCGCAGACAGCAGCCATGTTGCGATCATACTTGCCGGCCAGAATGCCCTGGAGCAGCTCTTCGGAAGTCGATCGCCGATCGACTGCCCAAGACCACGGTTCCACGGTAATCAACAGCTTCCGCCCCCGTTTCTGGGCGTAGTCATCGGCAAGCGAGAGCGTTGCCAGATCGACATCTTCCCAAGGAAGGAAAAGATGTTCGATCTTCGAGTTCGGGTCGTCCCTGAAATCACCGTGAGGATCATATGCACCGAAGGTTGCCGAGTCCGGACCGATCTTCGGCCGCTTATCGGTAATCTGCCTTGCATGAGTCCCTTCGCCGGCCGGGATTCCGCGGGGGATGCTTGCCGCAAAGATTGTCCCAGTCGTCGCCAAGGTTGCAAATAAGGCGACCATAGCTGCTTTGGTTTTCCTGTTGCTCATTGGGTTTTCCTCCTGTCAACATCAGCAACTCTGCCTGCTATTCTTCCGTGATCTTCAAGATCTCGGATTTGATGCTTCTTCTTGCGGAAGCTCTTCATTCGACCTGTCGGCTAACCAATGTGGGTTGAATGTCAGCTTTTGGAGGTCCTGCCTTCCAAAGCCGGCGCCGGCCACCGCATATTGCGTTTCATAGAGCCTCAGGCGGCCGGTACCCCACGTCAGAGATGCCAGTCCTTCCGTTCCGCGCTCAATGGTGGCGAATCCGGGAGCTGCGATGAGGCAAAGAAGGCTCATAGCCATTGCCGGCCGATACGTTCTTGCGCGAATTCTGACGACATTCTCCCGAGCGTGCTGGATGACGATGATCAGCAGCAAAAGGGTGTAGAGCACGGAGTTGATAATCGCGAAGATGTAGAAACCCCGCGTTTCACCAGCCCGGTCGACAAGCAGAACCGGCAGCACGGAAGCAAGCGACAGAAAAGCGTAGGGCAATAGAACGCGCCAGGGCAGCGGATCCACTTCAGACGCACCTTTGGGCGTGATGCGGAAGTCGACATAGGAGTCGGTCATCCAGTCCCGAACGGCAGCGATCGTTCCAGCCACCGCCCAGGGCCAACGGGCGAAGAGGAAAAATACCCCCTCCCAGCTCAAGATCTTGGCATCGAACGGCCGGAATGAGCCGCTGGCACGCCACCGATAGGCCAGCAGCATCAACGTGATGGAGAGCGGCGCGCAGTGGGCGAAAAATTCGGGATAGGTGACTGCAACAAAGTTCTGATGGAAGGCGAGTGCCAGAATTGGCATGACGAACATCAGGCCCATGAACAGCGCAAAGAGCGGATACCACAACTGCGAAAACAGAAACTGGCATTTCAATCTCAGCGGCAGGCGCGCAACATAGGTCGGCGAATACCGCAGCAGCAACATGACAAGGCTGCGTGACCACTGGAATTCCTGGGTGACGAGATCGGCAAACGTGCGGGGGCCGTCGCCATGCGCAATCGCATCGAGCGCATGTACACCATGCCAGCCATAAGCGTTCATCACCAGCGTTGTCGAATGATCTTCCGCAAGTTCCGGCCCCAGCCCTCCAATTTCCTTGAGGGCGACCGTGCGCACGGCATAGTGCGATCCGATGCAAAGGGGAGCGAGCCCGTCATTATAGCCGGCCTGGAGGGAGCCATGCATGCTCGCTTCTGCATAAAGCCGCCCGCGTGCAGCCCAGCTTTCCGATGCGTTACGATCGCAAATGCTGGGCGCCGAGACATAACCGACCTTAGGATCGGCAAACGGGCGCAGCATCTCGACGAGATAACCGGGTTCCGGAACATGATCGGCGTCGAGCTGCACGACGAAATCATAGCGATCATAGCCGAAGTGATCATAGAAGAAGGCGAGATTGCCCTCCTTGCATCGCGTACGGCGCGGCCAACTGGTCCGGTGATAGTCGGGCCTGTTCTTTCGCGTTGAAACGAGAACGCCATGCTGCCGGCACCAGTTCAGCGTCTCCGGAGTCGGATCTTCGTCCGCGAGCCATGTATCATGCGCAAAGGATTGGTCGAGCATCGCCTGCAAGGTCGTCGCCACGACAGAGAAAGGCTCGGACGGAGCTTTGGTCACGACCATGGCGACGCGGCTGCCGGCGGGAAGCCGCAACGGTCCGTTCGGCTTCTGCGCGCGATAGAATATTGCAATGAAATAGGCCGGCAGAAGAGTGACCCAAGCCAGTATGGCGGTCACCATCGTGAAGCGCCAAAAGCCGATATAGTGCTCCGGCTTCAGCCACCAGGCCCAGAAATAGATGAGCATGCCCACCCAGATTACAGCACCGGCCAGATATTCCAGCCGATCGCGACCTTGAAGAACCCGGATTTGCAGCGGTTCGGCCGTTTCTTTAGCCTTCGTGTCGGTCGTGTTCCTCATGTCCGCGACTCCAGGCCAAAGAAGGGAGCGGCGGTCTTGATGATGGTGTCGATGTCGGAATATTCGGGCGAGAAGCCAAGCGCTTCGCGCGCGAAGGTCGGGTCGGTATAGAGAGCCGGCGGATCGCCAGCGCGTCTTGCATGCATCTCGACCGGGACTTCACGTTTGGTGATACGGCCGATGGCCCTCACAATCTCGTTGATGGACGAGCCGCAGCCGGTTCCGAGATTGACCGAAAGGTTGTCGCCGCCGTTGACTAGGTGTTCAAGTGCCAGAACATGGGCACGCGCTAAATCCGTGACGTGAATGTAGTCGCGAACGCAGGTTCCATCCTCGGTGTCATAGTCGTCGCCGAAGACGGCGAGATGGGGGATTGCCCCGCCGGCCGCGAGCAATGCTCTCGGAATGAGATGGGTCTCCGGCTCATGCCATTCGCCGAGTTCTCCGTCCGGATCGGCGCCGCAAGCATTGAAGTAGCGCAGCGCGACATATTTCAGATCATAGGCTGCCGCGTAGTCCCTCAGGATTTGCTCAGCAATGAGTTTCGTCCTGCCATATGGATTGATCGGCAGCTGCGGCGTCGTCTCTGTTATGGGGAGAGACTCCGGAACGCCATAGGTTGCGCAGCTCGACGAGAAAATGACCTTATCGATTCCGGCATGACGGCAGGCGTCCAGAAGGGATAGCGTGCCGCCGACATTGTTCCGATAGTATTTCGCGGGGTCTTCGACGGACTCTCCGACATAGGCGGATGCGGCAAAATGCACGACCGCATCCGGTTTGTATTGCAGAAGGGTCCGTGCCAGGCTGCTGGTATCAAGGATATCGCCATGCACGAACGGTCCCCAACGGACGGAGGAACGATGCCCCGTAACCAGATTGTCGAAGACGATCGGCTCGATATCTTGGGAACGGAGCAGCTTGGCCGTGTGGCTGCCGATATATCCAGCGCCGCCGGCTACCAGAACTTTTCGCTGTGCCATCACGCAGTCCCCACCCATTCATGTGCTTCTTCAGTCAGGAGACGGTCGAAATAGCAGATCGTCTTTTCCAGGCCGGTTGATAGCGGCACTAGCGGCTGCCAACCGAGCTTCTGCTGGGCAAGGCTTATGTCGGGACGGCGCTGGCGCGGGTCGTCTTTGGGCAATGGCTTGCAAATCATCTTCGACCGGGAGCCGGTGAGCCTGATCACCTGTTCGGCGAGTTCCAGAATGGTGAATTCACCCGGATTTCCGAGGTTGACAGGCCCGGTGAACGACGGGTCGGTCGCCATCAATTGCTGAAAGCCCTCGATGAGATCATCGACGAAGCAAAATGACCGCGTCTGCGAGCCATCGCCATAGATGGTGATGTCCTGGCCCTTCAGCGCCTGCACGATGAAGTTCGAGACGACACGGCCGTCGTCGGGGCGCATGTGGGGGCCGTAAGTGTTGAAGATTCGCGCAATCTTGATTTCCACGTCGTATCTTTGATGAAAATCGAAGAACAACGTCTCGGCGCTGCGCTTACCCTCGTCGTAGCAGGACCGAGGGCCAAACGGGTTCACATTGCCCCAATAATTCTCGACCTGCGGGTGCACGAGCGGGTCGCCATAGACTTCGGAGGTGGATGCCTGGAAAATGCGGGCGCCGGTACGTCCGGCCAATTCCAGCAAGTTGAGTGCACCGAAGACAGACGTCTTCATCGTGTGGATCGGATCGGCCTGGTAGTGAGGCGGCGATGCCGGGCAGGCAAGGTTGTAGATTTCATCGACCTCGATGTCGATCGGATCGATGACGTCATGCCTGATGACGCTGAAGCGGTCGAAGTTGCGGAGATGGCGGATATTGCGCTCAAGTCCGGTTGAAAAATTATCAACGCAAATGATGCTGTGCCCCAATTTAAGGAGACGCTCACAAAGATGTGACCCAAGAAAGCCCGCACCACCGGCTACAAGAATGTGCCGAGGTTGCTGCTTTGAATGGAGAACACGTATGTCACCGAGAATGGTATTAATGTCGGAGCGATCAGTTGTTGGACGCATTACTTTCATCTTCCTGACCCCATAATTTGCCTATTCTTTGCCTAATTAAAAACACTGGAAATGTGCTTTCGAGTTAGATCAAAGCGTTGTACATCGGCGTTGTTGTTGCTGTTTTTATACTTAAGGAGTCATTAACTGTCGTTAGCTGCGCATCCTGAAATTTGCCGCAGCGTCCATATTTGCAAACGCTCATACAACCGGCCGTAATTTTCGGGACAGACACCGGATCGCAGTGACCTGTTTGGGGGAGGTCTGGTCAGATCGAAGATGGATGGGCTCGGTTAAGCCGCCGTCGCGGCATTGGGGCGTAACCCCAGCCAGACGCCGGCCGCAACTGCGCTTCTATTTAATGTCCGAGGGAATTCAGCCAGTCGCCGAATGGGTTTGCGCCATCCTTCGTGTCCGCGGGTGAAACCGCGCGTGCAAGAAAGGGCGGAGCGGCGACATTTCGGGCCTCGCGAGGAGTATAACCAAATTCCTTGCTGAACGCCCGGCTGAAGTGGGCCGCAGAGGTGAACCCGGTTTCTGTGGCGATCTCCACGATCTGCTGCCGATTGACGGTGTTGCTGAGCGCGACATGCGCCGCAAAAAGGCGACGCTTTTGTATATAATGGAGAACGCCGCCGCTCGACTCGAACAACTGGTAGAGTCGGGTGCGCGAAATGCCAAGCTCCCGGCATAGCGCATCCGGCGTGAGATCTTGCGAACTCAGATTGCGCTGAACGAAACGACGTACGCGCTCCATCAGAGCCAAATTACTCTGCTGCTTCTCGGGCCCGGCATGGTCCGCCGATGACGAAATGCATGTCACCAGCATATCGTGCGTTGTTTGGACGACGCGGGGCAGGTCCGCCGCAGTCATGCTGGATAGCTTCGCCTCGACGCTGTCGAGATAATCGATCAGCAGCTTCGCATAGGTGTCGGAGAATATCGTATTGCTCTTGATCTCGTTGAACGCGGGCATGTCCAGAAACAATTCCCGCGGCAGGTAGACGGAGAGACTTTGCGCGTCAGTAGCCCTTCCCCGGAACGGATGGCCCAACGATCGCAGTTCTACCCGTCCGGGCGCGCCCTTCGACACGTTTCCGTCAACCTCTGTCCAGCTTTGGCCGGCGCGCAACAACACGATATGCCAATGGTCGATTGAATTCGATCGCAGCTTTGTTACCGAACGCGAATAGGAATGTGCCGGCACCGATTGCTGGACGACCAGCATGCCGCCAAGATTCCAGGCTGTGTGATCGGCAGGAAAGCCAGCTTCCTCCGACACACCTTCCGGTAGCCTGATATCGATCAGAGACGCCAAATACGTCTGCCAGGCCGCGAATTGATCGCCCTGCGGCAAATCGTGCGTGGAGAACCGCAGGGGTTCCAGGGCCGGCGGCAAAGGCGGATTTGTTTCTTGAATAGTATCCGACGTCCGAGGCCAACGCCGGCGCTCGACTTGGAATGTAGGGTGCGTGCTCGCCTGCCCGTCTTTTTGTCCTTCGACGGGAGCCTGCGACGAATGCCCTTTCTGAGGTGAGTCAGGCAATATTTCCTCACAACTTTCGGGAGGCCATTTGTACCACTCTAAGTGTCTATCAGCAAATGATTTAAAACCAAATCGTTAATGATGAATGACGCATATATCTATTCAATCTGACGGGGAAACTAAAATGCCCTTTTGAGCCCGAAATTTTCGCGCCAATGCCGTTCCGTCTTCTTTCAGAATCATCAACCACATCAGAATAGCCAGATCGTTGACCTGCGGCCATCGCCTTCCGTCGCAAACCCCAAGCTCAATTCAAGAACCTCGCTTTCTCTGAAGATCTCGGCATGCAGCTCATCGCGATCGGCCCAGAGATGGTCATCCGCAACAGGGCCCTCGTTTGGAGAACTGCTCTCCCTTCCCATCCATGCTTGGATGCGGCGTGGCCGCGATATCCGCTGCCGCGAAGGAATCGGCAGCTTGCAAGATCAACCGCAAGCTGCTCAAATCGACGAACAGACGGCCGGAATCTCCATTTTTACAAAGCCGCTCTGCCGTAGTTCATTCGCCGACAGACAATCAACAGACAGGAGGAAACCAATGACTGTATTCCGAACGCTGTTACTATTGGGCGTTTTTGCCGTGACCAGCACCGGTGCCTTTGCCGCCAATACCGCGCAAGATAAGATGAAAAAACCTCCAGCCATGTCAGTGCCGCTGACTGCTGAGAACGTGTTTCAGCTTTATTACAATCGTACCTGGATCTGGAAAGATGGCGCAGGCTATTTTGCTGCGAAGGCGCGCGAATTCAAGGCCTGGTCTGGGGAGGGAACAGGTTCCTATGGGGTTGGCCGTTGGTTTGTGACGGACGCGGGCAAACTATGCTTCAGGGCCACGTGGTACGCCAAAACAGGGAAAGCCTTGGCGTTGACATGTTTCAGTCATCGCAAGAAAGGCAATACCATATTCCAGAAGCGCGAGCCGGACGGAGATTGGTATGCATTCAAAACTCCGGCCAATGTCGACGATGAATACCAAAAGGTGCGGCCCGGAGATTACGCGACGGCGGGATACAACCGCATGCGGATCAAATTGTCGCAAAACAAATAGACCGAGCATTCCTGCAGGACATTGATCCTGCTTGACGAGGCCGTCTGTATTTGTGCTCCTTCAGGAGCGGAACGGACGGCTTCTCTGACTTTATCGCAGGGCGAACTTGATGCTGAGGCGGGTGAGGAAGCCATTCACCTCAGGAAGCATCTCGACGTATGTCCGAATCCGCTTGGTGTACAAATGTACGGCGCCCCGCCGAGATAAATCGGCTTTGCGGTTTTTGCCGAAACGTTTTTGCTCTTGATTGTTTTCTTTTTTGAGTCGGCGGGCTTTATAACGTTTTGATCACCCCGCTCAGCCGAGATTGATTGCGCGGCCGCCATATTCATTGGCATGGCTGCACAAACGGCGACAATCAAAGCGGGCGTTACTATCTTCAGCAATAACTTCATTCTATTGTTAGTAAACATCCCAAATCTCCCCCATAATTTGGAAGTGTTTTATCCAAGATGTATTGCAGGACGTTTAACGAATATCCTGACGAACCTTACGATTTATAGGGCAATGCTCATGTTTGGCGTCACCATGCCAAGACTGACTAAACCTGCCAAACCGAAGCAATCCCTGAAGGGGACGGTAGGTTGGCGGTGACGCCATCCAAATCACATAGATATGCTGCTGTTGTTTTCGTGTCGGCTATTGCGGAGGCGCCGCCACGCGGCTCAACTGAGGGGCTGTCTCACGCGCATTGGAATCCAGTTTGGGCTGATTGCCCACGGCCTCCACGGCTGCATCGAGGAGCTGAAAAGCGTACTCCAAGGCCGCATCAGTGTCTTCGCCGCAAAGCCCTGATTTCTTGCATCGATTTTGAAGTGCTTGCTTGATCCCCCGCCTTATCGAGGACAACGGTTCAGTTTCTGGTCCGGCGAGAAGTTGACGCAAGCAATTTGCGGCGACGATTTCCGAAACGATGAGTTTCCCCTCGATTTCACCGAGCGTTGGCATTGCAAATCGCTCTCCACCTCTTCGGCATTCCCGATCTGTTGTCAGCATCGTTTTTCCTCCCGTGGATTCGTTTTGACCTGCGTCCTCATCGAAGGCTCTCCCAATCCGCATAAAACGATGGAGCATGCCTTCTAATGGGCAGTCTTTCGTAGGCGTTTCCTAAATCAAGAACGATAGGCTGGTAATCATTGTGCCGATCCGCATGCCCGGCATCTGGCGCGGAACGGTACTGGTGTGGAGCGTGCAATTGAAGCCGCCGCCATTCTCGTCAGGCGGTAACCATCATCCAGCATCGGCACTATGATCCTTACATCGAATTTTTCCAAGGCCAGATTTTAGCTCGGCCAAGAATTCGCATCCGATGCCTTCAATCTTCATTGTTTCGCTTCAATCCGATCGACGTGCACGCAACATTTCGCATGGTGCATGATCTGATCGACGGTAGATCCGAAGACGCGATCGAGGACATCGGGCCTATGGCCCGCGACGACGATCAAATCCGCTTTGACTTCGGCTGCAATCGCCAAGATCGTATCCCCGGCACGACCGGGGCGAACATGGATAAGTGCAGGAACCGACAGTTGCTTGCAGAGCTGTGACAGCTTCTTCTCAGCCTCGTCGATAACCGAGACGGCCCAGCCGTCCGGTTCTTGACTGGTGATGGAAGGAAAACGTTCCACGACATGAACGACATGCAAGCTGCCATCGGTCTCGAGAAGCGATTGAGCCGTGCGCACCAGATGCTCTGCTCTCTCCCGTGATCCAAGGCCTACGGCGCAGACGATCGTCTTATACATATTTCACCTCAGAAGAGATCTCTGCCGCTTCCGCCGACAAGTTCGGTTCGAATCCCAGAGCATGTGCTTGTTTCAAAAATCGGTCCGCGCTCAGTATATCCACTTTGAAGCCGTTGCCTAACCGTAGGCTCAGAGGAACGCACAATTCATCCGGATCATCGATGAACTCCGGAGAGCAGCGAACTAAATATGCTCTCGCGGTTGATGATGAAACGCTCCAGCAAGAGGGGCGGCACGCCGCCTCCGAAGGGTATCATCGCGTCATCATCAACGGGACGGGCGCGGCCTCCAGCATCGAGCGCGTGGTTCCCCCAAAAATCCGCTCCCGCATTCGCGAATGTCCATAAGCACCCATGACGATCAGTTCGGCGCTGATATCCACGGCATGTTGCCGCAGGACTTCGGCGACGGTCCTGCCTCCGCCTGACAGAATATCGACTGAGACATTGACGCCGTGTCGTGCAAGGAAGGCGGCGATATCCGCGCCCGGCTCCTCGCCGTTGCCGCGGGTCGATGCGCGTGGATCAACAATGACGACATGCACGTTTTCGGCTGCCGTCAGTTGCTCCATTGCAGCGCGAACGGCCTGACTTGCCTCGTTGCGGGAATCCCAGGCAACGAGCACCACGCGCGGCTGAAGCGTGGCGACGCGCCCTCTCGGTGTAATAAGAATCGGCGCCGCCGAATGAAACAGCGCACCATCCAATACGCGCCACCGCATATCATTTTGGGCCAGGAGACCGCCGCCGACGAGCGTCAGGTCGGCGTAGCGAGCGCGTTCGCCAATTTCATTGTCGACCCATCCGTACTCCGTTAGCAGACTGTCCACATCAAACGAAATATTGCTCGATTGCAGCAGAGTTTTTGCGGTTGCCACCTGCTGGCTGAGGCTCTGCACCTCACGCTCGCGCTCTTCGGCCCATGCGGAGGAAGAGACTTCGCCGTATCCGCCGACAGGCGCTATCGCAAGCGCTGTCACCAGCACGGAAAGATGCGCCCCCGCCGCACGGCATAGCTCGATCGCCGAACGCAGATCCCCGTTGTCTTGATTGATGCCTATGATGCTCAAAACGGTTTTGGCTCGCATGGTCACACCTCATGTTTGAAGTTGTTCGATCAGCGCCATTCTAGGCCGATCTTGGCGCTCCGCCTTGATCCTGGTCAAGACCGTGACTAGCGCAGGACGCGGCGCCTCTCGCATGCCGGCTGCAATCAGCGGGCGCCGTTTGGAATACCGCCACACTTGTTACTCCCACTGGCCGCTCTCCGGTGCCAGACTATCTCACGACGAACAAGGAGCGTTAACCAGCGAATGAAATCGTGCCTCAACCACGAGCGCGGCAATTCGCCCAAGCCAGGAGATTCAAAGCCATGACTACATCAGCCGAGAATGGTCGGAATGGTGGGCAGCCTGCGATGCACGCACCACCGGTCGTGTCGTCGCAGGAATGGGAGGCGGCCCGCCAAAAATTGCTCGTGAAGGAAAAGGAGCAGACCCGCGCCCGGGACACCCTGGCCGCCGAGCGCCGGCGAATGCCGTGGATGGAAGTGAAGACGGACTACGCATTCGAGGGGCCTTCGGGCAAGGTAAGCCTGCTCGATCTCTTCGAAGGTCGGCGGCAACTGATCGTCTATCGCGCCTTCTTTGAGCCGGGCGTATTCGGCTGGCCCGACCATGCCTGCCGGGGCTGTTCCATGGTGGCCGACCAGGTCGCCCACGTTGCCCACCTGAATGCGCGCGATACCACCCTCGTTTTCGTCTCGCGTGCGCCTCAGGCGGATATCTCGCGGCTGAAGGCGCGGATGGGCTGGAAGGAGATTCCTTGGTTCACCATCACGGACAGTTTCGATACTGACTTCGGCGTCGGCGAGTGGCACGGCACGAACGTATTCTACCGTGACGGCGACCGCGTGTTCCGCACCTACTTCATCAACAACCGCGGCGATGAACAGATGGGAGGTACCTGGAACTACCTCGATATCACGCCTCTTGGTCGGCAGGAGGTCTGGGAGGATTCGCCCGAGGGCTATCCCCAGACGCCGACCTACAAATGGTGGAACTGGCACGACAGCTACGTCGCGGACGCGGCGCCCGACAAGAAGTGGGTCGAGGTGTCGGACGCCGGCGAGGCGGCGTTCCGAAACCAAGACACAAATACCAGGCCATGAGCCAAGCCTGTTCTGGTGGATCGGACAGGCGGCCACCATTGGTCTAGGAGATCCGCGATAGTGCTAATCTCTGGCGCGAATAGCTGGAACCAGCCGAAGAGAGCCGCCAAGGCGATCTTGGCTGGTTCCTGCCAGCGGCCCTAGCGGCTGTTCGATGCAACAGGACCGATTACCGGCATCACTGGAAATCGAAGACACTGAGCCCGGCGGCCATTTCATCGAGCCCGAGAGGCCGCGTCACCGGCGGCTCGGCCCTTGCAAGACAACCCTGACGCTCGCAGAGACGGCAGGCGGTGCCGATTGCGATCGGAGCCACGGCAAGAGCCTTGCCATAGACAATTTCCTCCCGAAATCCGAGATCGCAGCCAACGAGAAGCGCGGTGCGGCGAACTCTTTCGCCGAAATTGGCCTGCGGACCCTCGATCGTGCGCGATATCGTCAGAAAGCCGGTACCATCTGGCATTTCGACCGCTTCGACCAGAATCTGTCCAGGCTGTGCAAAAGCAGCATGAACATTGAGCTTGGGACAGCCGCCACCGAAGCGCGCCTGCGGAAAGCCTTGAGCCCCCACCTTGCGCAGGCGATGCCCTGCCCCGTCGATCTCCATCAGAAAAAAGGGAATGCCGGCCGCACCCGGCCGCTGCAGGGTCGTCAGGCGGCTGGCCACCTGCTCATAGGATGTGCCGAAACGGGCGCGCAGCGCGTCAATATCGTAATGCAAACGCTGCGCCGCGTTGTGGAAGGCACCGTACGGCATCATCAGCGCATGCGCGGCGTAGCGCCCCAATTCGAAGCGGGCAATGCGGTTTGCTTCCGGCGTCGACAGCGATAACAGCTCGAGCTCGGCATGAATTTCCTCGCGCAACGCCAGCAGCGAGACTTCGGTCGCAATCTCTTGCAACTGATCGAAAGGGGACAGACGCTCCGACAGAAAGAGCCGCATCGAGTGGCGGTCATAGCGCCGGCGCAGGTTCGGCATGGCGTGGACGGGCAGCGTGCGCACGGCAATGCCATGCTCGCTGCGAAGCCATGTCTTCAGCGCCGCCGCCAGGTCGTCTCCCGGCGCCAGCCTCGCATGAAAGGCCTCGGCCGCGTCTTCGATGCCGGCGAAGAAATTCGCACGATGCTCCAGCCTGTCATGCACTTCATCGAGCGGCAGGCGCGGGCCGGCCAGCGCCGGAACACGGCCCTCACGCGCGAGAAGCTCGGCCAGGTCGGACAGCCGCGCCGCCTGCTCACGATAGGCGCGGTAAAGCCTGATCATGCCATTCGCAGCATTCGGCGCCGCTTCGGCAACTTCGATCAGTTCCTGTTCTCCCGGGATTTCTCCCGCCAATAGCGGATCTGCAAAGACCTCGCGCAACTGTCCGGCGCCGCCTCCGGCCTCGCCCCGGAGTTCGTCGAGATCGACCCGATAAACCGAAGAGAGCTTCAAGAGGAGCTGTACGGTCAGCGGCCGCTGATTGCGCTCGATGAGATTGAGATAAGAAGGGGAAATCTCCAGCGCCTGCGCCATGGCCGTCTGCGTCAAACCGAGGCCATTGCGAATGCGCCGCATCCGGGGGCCGGCAAAGATCTTGCGCTCAGCCATCTGTCATTCCTTTTACAAAATTGTCCAGCCGCAAAGATTTACAGATTTGACAAATTTACCGCGCCATCTTGTCAAGCGCAAGACATCCTAACCCTTTTCAATTCGGGATTGGGCCGTTTTCATTGGCTTCACGCCGCACTGCAATGTAAATTTAGTCACATCACGAAACGCAAGTGGTTGGGAGAAGGAAAACTGCTATGACTGATTTTTACAAACTCATTTCGGCGGCGCCTGCTGGCCGCTTCGACGGCATAGAGCGGCCCTATACGGCTGACGATGTCAGGCGGCTGCGTGGATCGATCTCTATTCGCCATAGCCTAGCCGAGATGGGAGCGAACCGTCTTTGGCAGCTCATCCACGAAGAGGATTTCGTCAATGCGCTCGGCGCGCTGTCAGGAAACCAGGCGATGCAGATGGTTCGCGCCGGTCTGAAGGCAATTTATCTTTCCGGCTGGCAGGTTGCGGCCGATGCCAATACGGCGTCCGCCATGTATCCCGACCAATCGCTCTATCCGGCCAATGCCGGGCCGGAGCTCGCAAAGCGGATCAACCGCACGCTGCAGCGCGCCGATCAGATCGAGATTGCCGAAGGCAAGGGCCTTTCGGTCGAAACCTGGTTCGCGCCGATCGTCGCCGATGCGGAGGCTGGTTTCGGCGGGCCGCTCAACGCTTTCGAGATCATGAAGGCCTATATCGAGGCTGGCGCTGCCGGCGTGCATTTCGAAGACCAACTCGCTTCGGAAAAGAAGTGCGGTCATCTCGGCGGCAAGGTTTTGATCCCGACTGCGGCCCATATCCGCAATCTCGATGCCGCTCGTCTGGCGGCCGATGTCATGGGTGTTTCGACACTGGTCATCGCCCGCACCGATGCCGAAGCAGCCAAGCTTCTGACATCCGATATCGATGAACGCGATCGTCCTTTCGTCGATTACGAAGCCGGCCGCACCGTGGAGGGTTTCTATCGGGTCAGGAATGGCATCGAGCCCTGTATCGCCCGCGCCGTCGCCTATGCACCGCATTGCGACCTGATCTGGTGCGAGACATCGAAGCCGGATCTGGAGCAGGCGCGAAAATTTGCCGAAGGCGTGCACCGGGTTCATCCGGGCAAACTGCTCGCTTACAATTGCTCGCCGTCCTTCAACTGGAGCAAAAACCTCGATGACGCGACAATCGCCAAGTTCCAGCGCGAACTCGGAGCGATGGGCTACAAGTTCCAGTTCATCACGCTCGCGGGCTTCCATCAACTGAACTACGGCATGTTCGAGCTTGCCCGCGGCTACAAGGCTCGCCAGATGGCGGCCTATTCGGAACTGCAGGAAGCGGAGTTCGCGGCCGAAGCCAATGGCTACACCGCCACCAAGCATCAGCGCGAGGTCGGCACCGGCTATTTCGACGCCGTCTCACTGGCAATCACCGGCGGCCAGTCTTCGACTACCGCCATGCATGAATCGACCGAGCACGCGCAATTCAAGCCGGCTGCGGAATAAATAACCATCAATCGGAGGAGAACGACAATGCCATCCATCGCACGCATCAGCGAAAGAACCGAAGAACAGTCTTCGAGCATGAATGCCGACCAACAGGCTGTTATCCGCATGCTGGCTAATGAGCTGCATCGCCTCAACCAGGTCGTTATGGATGCGGTCGAGGCTGGAGTCTCCGTCGAGCTGGTACGTTCCGCTCGCCATCACAGCGGCAACGGCAACTGGGGCGACCTGTTGACCCCCGTCATCGTCGCCAACGGTTCTCACACCGCCTAGCGCCCTGGGTTTTAACGCATACAGGCTGCTCTTTGAAACCAGAGCACCCCGCTTTCGGTGGTCCACCAGAAAGCGGGGTGCTCTGAATAGGTGCTTATTGAAAGCATCCGATATTTTACCGGCCATATCAGGCCTTGGGACCGAGAGCCGATCTGCCGTTCAGGGCGAAAGGAAGGCTCTTAATCGCAGACGCGCACGCGCTCGTAATGATATCCGTCGTCATATTCGTTCTGAACAGGACGGCTCTCATGCCAGCATCTCGGCGGCGGCGGTGCAGGCTCATACACTCCACCACCATTGGCGATTGCGCCGCCGATTATGCCGCCGATAAGCCCGGCTGCAACGCCGCCAGCGATTACATTTCCATCATGGTGATGATGATGACGCCGTTCCGGAGGCGGGCCGTCCCGCCAGTCATATTGCTGCGCTTGGGCAAAACCACCAATCAATGTGCTGCTTGCAAACACTGCAGTAAAGAAAACCGAAAGAACTGTCTTTTTCATCATGACCACCTCCGACGCCGCACGCCATACGATTCAAGTCTTCGACTCAGTTAAGGAACGCTTTCAAACATGATAATATTTGCCTGAATATGGCGTGAACGCGTCGTTTTGATTTAATTCATCAAAATCTCGAAGGGGTCATGATGGTATTCCGGTCATAAACCTCGCAGGCTGCTCCTGGCTCAGAACCGCTGCGGAGCCGCCGGCTTGTTTCCGGCGATGGCGTCGATACGAGCCAACACCTCGGGTGTCAGCTTATCTCTGTGTGCCAGCGCTGCCAGGTTGTCCTCCAGTTGGCTCATGCGCGAGGCGCCGAGGATCACCGTGGACACATGGGGGTTCGAAAGGCACCAGAGCAGAGCCATATGGGTGATCGAAATGCCGATCTCTTCCGCGAGATCAGCCAGTTCCACCACCTGGGCAAGCCGAGCGCGGCCGGCGTCGCTCGCCCATCTCTCCTTCAGCCATTCATAACCCGGCAGGTTCATGCGGCTGTCGTTCGGCACCCCCTTATTGTACTTGCCGGTCAGAACGCCCGATGCGAGCGGCGACCAGATCGTGGTACCCAAGCCCATCAGGTCATAAAGCGGCAGGTAGTCACCCTCGACCTTCTGGCGTTCGAAAATATTGTATTGCGGCTGTTCCATCGTCGGCGGCGTGATGCGCAGATCGCGGGCCACAGCATAGGCTTCGGTCAATTGCTGGGCTGACCATTCCGACGTACCCCAATAGAGGATTTTGCCCTGGGTAACGAGATCGTGCATGGCGCGAACCGTTTCCTCGATCGGGGTATCGATGTCGGGCCGGTGGCAAAAATAGAGATCGAGATAATCCACCTGCAGGCGCTTCAGCGCAGCGTGAGCGGCGTCCGTAACATGCTTGCGCGACAGGCCCCGTTGGGTCGGCTTCTGGCCACCCCAAAACACCTTGCTCGAAACGATGAAGCTATCCCGGCTCCAGCCCAGCGATTTCAGGGCTTCACCCATAACGATTTCGGATTTCCCGCTCTCATAGCCCTCGGCATTGTCGAAGAAATTGATGCCGCTGTCGTAGGCACGCGACATCAGACTTACGGCATCGCTGCCTTCGACCTGTCGGCCGAAGGTAACCCACGATCCGAACGAGAATTCGCTGACCTGCAGACCCGACTTTCCAAGACGACGATATTCCATGGTGCAACTCCTCCGGGGGCAATCGATGCGGCAACATAGGCGCATAGCAGCAACAAAGACAATCACCTTCCCGTCAGCTTTCGTTGAATACAAACGCCGGATTTGCGCGTCGTCCTCCCCATTCAGCGACCCACGTTGGCGGTCGGCGCAAAGGATGATCGGAACGACAAATTGCCGAAAAACTATCTGACAAGCAGAATGACGAGCACATGAGACCCCGCCGCGTGTTCCATGCCATATGGGCTTTGCGACAGCATCGCATGGCTCATTTTCGCACAACCTCTTATACTATCAATAGTTGTTATACTTTTGTTAGCCAGATTCTAACGCACTGTTTTAGATAGATTCTTAGTTTAATTCTAAAGTTGATTATTTTCATCATCTTTTATTGACTGCATCTTAAAAGGGTGTAAGTTCCCGCTCATAAACGATCCGGCTTGCGCTCTCGCAAATCATGACGTCGGGGAGGCGTGAATGAAAACGAGCATTGTTCAGTACCAGCTTCTCGACCCCAGGAGGCTCATTCCAACCGAAGAAATCGACAGTGACAGGGTAAACGAGCTCGAACAGGAGATCGTCCAATCCGGCCGGTGGACGCGGCCGATCACCGTCCATCGCGGCGATTGGTTCGTCATGGACGGGCACCACAGGCTCACCATTGCGCAACGCCTTGGCTTCAAAGTCCTGCCAGTTGTTCTTTTGGACTACGACACCGTCCGGGTGGAAGCATGGCGGCTGGGTGAGACAATCACTCCCGACATGATTTTCGAGATGGCGCGCAGCGGCCGAAAATTCCCCTGCAAAACGACGCGCCACATTTTCGAAGGCCCGCCGCCGGCTTGCGATATTCCTTTGAGGGATCTCCGGCATCCCGACCCCAGCCCAAGCGCCAAACATTCAATGGCTCCCTCCTAAGGCGAGAGGCCAAACGGCCCAGCGCAGATCCTCCCATCCCGATGGTCGGATGAGCGAAACGCTCGCTCAGCGCCGCCCCTTTTTTCACCTCACATCACATCGGCAACATCGAAAGGCATCGACGATGACCAAGACGTTCATGCACACGCCTGCCATCCATATCCTCACACGTTCCGACCTATCGGATATCGAGCTGCCGCCGGCGGAGGTCATTCGACTCGTCGAAGACGCCTACTTGTCCTATGCCAACGGACAGTCGCGTTGCCCGACCAAGCTTATGATGCCGCTCCCGAACGAGCAGCGGGATGCGGTATCCTATTCGATGCTCGGATATGATGGCGCGCTCGAACAGGTCGGGTTCAAGACCTCCTATCGCCAAGGCAGCGAAAGCGCCGAAAAATACTACACCACGATCAGCCTCTATGACGACACGACCGGGCTTCCCTTCGCGTTCATGGATTGCCATCGCGTTGGCGGTTCGCGCACTCCGGCGACGACCGCGATCATTGCCAAGCATTGCGCCAAGGAGGACGCTCGATCGGTGCTGATGATCGGGACAGGTGCGCAGGGCATCAATACGCTGCCATATCTTCTGACCGCCCTGCCCCGCCTGCAAACCCTGCGCCTCTTTGGCACGCATCCCGACGGGATTGCCGCGAGCCTCTCCACATTTGCCAAGTATTTTCCCGATCGTGAGATCGAGTTGGTGAAGGATGTCCCGGAAGCTGTCGCAGCGTCCGATATCGTCGTGGCCGCCTCCGGCCGGGCCGCCCACCCCAAAGTCCAGACCAAGTGGCTCAAGCCCGGTGGTCTATTGATCTCGGTTGCCAGCAAGGGGGTTGAATCGGGCGCATTGCACGATGCGGACTATGCGATCGCGACGAACGAGGGTCAGTTGGGCGTCACCGGAAAGAGGCTCGCCGGCCCGGACGGCGTTGCCAGAATCGACGCAGAACTGCCTGAAATCGTCGGCGGCCGCAAACCCGGGCGCAACACCCAAGAGGACCGGGTGTTCGCCTTCAGCAGCGGCATGATCATCACGGATATCCCTGTCGCCCATGCATTGGCCACCAGAGGGATTGCCGCCGGCCGCGGCAAGCGGGTCGAACTATGGAGCTAATGATCAATTCGATGCGCGCTCGTGAACAGGCCTGGGCGACCGCCGTCAGGCAGGACATTGAGCTGCTGAGCCAGATTCACGGCGCCACGGATGGCCCGTTTCACATCATCCATCCCGAGAGCTTTGCCGACAATCTCGCGGCCTTCCAGCGCATTCTGCGGGAAAGGAACGTGGCAGGACATGTTTATTTCGGCAAGAAAGCCAATAAGGCGGGCGCATGGCTGCGTGAGGTTGCAAGGCTGCACGGATCAGTGGACGTCGCCAGCATACCCGAATTTGTTCATGCGCTGGCCAACGGCGTTCGGGGTGAGAATATTGGCGTGACGGGCGCCGCCAAGAGCAACGATCTCTTGTGGCTGGCTTGCCGCCACGGTGCAACCGTTGCCATCGACGCCCTGGACGAAATGGAGCGGGCGATCGGCATCGCGGCGGACACCGCTCCCTTGCGAGTCCTGCTGCGTGTGCTGCCGCCCTCAGGGCAGAACAGCCGCTTCGGACTCAATTCAAATGACCTTCGCGTGGCGCTCGAGCGCTGCGCGAAGGCCGGAGCCCACCTGATCATGGATGGCTTTTCGTTCCACCTCGACGGCTATGCGGTGCAGCCGCGCGCCGAATTGGCATCGATGTTGATCGACCAATGCCTGGAAGCACGCCGACAGGGCTTTCCGGCATCCGCCATTTCCATAGGCGGAGGCTTTGCCTGCACCTATGTCGAAGAGCCCGATTGGAAAGCTTTCAAGGAACTAGCTGATCCGGCTGATTTTCATGCGGAAAAGAGCTTCAGCCACTTCTATCCCTACTACCAGGCCCCCACGGGCGCCGCCATGCTCGACGCGATCCTGCAAAGCCGAGATGCAGAGGGAACGCTCGCATCGAAGCTGATCGCTGCGGACGTGCAACTATACCTCGAGCCGGGTCGAGCCCTTCTCGACGGTGCGGGAATCACGGTTTTTCCGGTGCAGGGTTTCAAGAAAAATGCAGAGCACGGCATCGTTACCGTCGCCGGCCTCAGCATGAGCTTGTCGGAACAATGGAAAAACAGCGAGTTTCTGCCGACCCCTGTTCTGGTGCAAAGGGGAGAAGCCCGCCCGCAGGAGCCCGTTCGGGCAGCGATCGGCGGCTCCAGTTGCATGGAATATGACGTTCTGACCTGGCGCAAGATCGCATTTCCCGCGGCACCTCGGTATGGCGATCTGATCATCTACCCCAATACCGCCGGCTATCAGATGGACAAGAACGAGAGTGAGTTTCACCAGCTCGCCTTGCCGCCCAAGATTGTTGTGGCCCGGCAAGGCGAACGTTTCACCTGGAGAATGGATCAATGACCAGACACATTAGCCGGCCTGCTGAACGAGTGGTAACCACATGCTCCGAGCTGATTGGCGACACGCCGTTGCTGGAACTTGCCCGGACGGGATCCGGCAGTCGATTGCTGCTCAAACTGGAACAGTTCAACCCGACCGGCTCCTGCAAGGTTCGAATGGCGCGGGAAATGATCTTGGCGGCCGAGCGGGACGGAAAACTGAAGCCGGGCGGCTGCATCGTCGAGCCGACCTCGGGCAATACCGGAACGGGCCTGGCGCTTGCGGCGATCGAACGGGGCTATAAGTTTACCGCAGTCGTAGACAGCCACGCATCGCGCGACAAGCTTCGGGCGATGAAGGCCATGGGCGTCGATCTCGTTTTTATCGAGGGCAAGGGAGAAGGCCCAAGCACTGTCGAGCGGCGGCGCGTCGCGGGGGAAATTGCCAAGGAAACAGGTGCATTCTGGCCGGATCAGCACCATAACCCCAACAACAACAATGGTTATGTTGGCCTCGCGGCCGAACTGCTGCGTGACCTCGGCACGGATGTCGACTATCTCGTCGGCGCGGTCGGCACCGGCGGCACTCTATGCGGAACGGTAAGGGAGTTGCGCCGCCTCGGCTCGCAGGTAACGAGCATCGGCGTCGAACCGACAGGATCGATTATCTTCGGAGGACGACCCGGCAAATATTGGCAGACCGGCGCCGGCGCGCCGGGCGGATTTACCGTCGGCCCCAATGTCGATCACGCTCTGATCGATGAGGGACTGACGGTCGGCGACATCGATGCGTTCACTGCTGCCCGTGTTGTCGCTCGCCGAACGGGAATGCTTGTCGGCGGCACCGCCGGCGCCGGGATCCATGTGGCACTCAAGCGTTTGGCCCTTATCGAGCCGAACAGCACAATGGTGGTCCTGGTCTGTGACGCGGGCGAAAAATATCTCGATACCATTTACGACGATGAGTGGCTTCGGGAGCGTCATCTGTTCGACGAGACAGCACATCGGCGACTGCATCGGCTCTTCGATGCGTACCGGGAATCGATATATCTGGCATCTCGAACCGCCGCAGCGGTGGGAGCATAACGACGTGGCCACAATGCAATTTCGGAACTATCGGGAAATCATCGCGCTCGCCGCGCCCATTGCCGGCATTCAGTTCGCTCAGGTCGCTCTTACCAGCACCGATCTCCTGATGATGGGCTTCATCAGTGTCCAAGCGGTTGCTGCCGGCGGTCTCGCGATCCTGCTCTATAACCAACTGCGTACGATGTGCGTCGGCATGGTAACGGGCGTCGGCAACATGATTGCCGCCTCGGTCGGCCGAGGAGAAAAAAGAACCGGCACCTCATCCATTGACACCACTGCGCATGACGAAATTCGTGATTTGCTTCGTGCGTCCATGCTGCTTGCGACAATCGTGGCGATCGCCGCGGGCATTGTCCTCGTCGCGCTCAGCTATTGCCTGGTCTTTCTCGGGCAGAGCAGCGAGGTCGTCGAGCTTGCGAAGCCGATTATGCTGACCCTCGCACCGGGCCTATTGCCAATGCTCTGGCTCAATGTCCTGCGTCAGTTTGCGGTCGGAATGCGTCGCGCTGGCTCCCTCTTGCGGGTTACGATCATCTCGATCGGCGTCAACGCTTTGCTCGATGCCGCTTTCATCTACGGATGGCTCGGCTTGCCGAAACTGGGTCTTGCAGGCATCGGTCTGGCGACCACGCTTGTCCAGATATGGACCTTTTTCGTTTATTTGCGCACGGTCCGGCGGGACGAAAAACTGAACGCCCTCCTCGCGCTGGATGGATGGCGGGCGCAGCCTGCGACGATAAGAAAAATCGCCAGGATGGGAACGCCGATCGCATTGACCTACGGTTCCGAAGCGGCAATCACCTCGATCGCGACCGTCTTCATGGGGACGTTCGGTCCGGTCGCTCTCGCCGCTTCCAACATCGTCAATCAGCTCGCCTATATCGTCTACCAAGCCAATATCGGGCTGTCTCAAGGCTCGTCGATCCTGGTGAGCCGCACGGCCGGAAAAGGGCAGACTGGTGAAATCGGCGCGGTCGCGAGGCGCACCTTCACGATCAGCTTTTCCATCATGACGGCTGTTGGGCTCCTCTACGTCTTGCTTCCGCAGGCGGTGCTGCGCCCCTTCCTGGGTGATGAGGCCGATCCGGCCGTGCTCGCCGCCGCAACGACGCTCCTCTGGTTCGCCATAGCCCATCAGTTCTTCAAAGGTTCTCAAAATATCTGCATCGGGCTGCTGCGGGGGCTCGGAAACACGAAGGCTGGGCTGACAAACACGCTCATCGGCTACTGGTTGATCGGCATCCCGGCCATGGCGGTCTGCGGATATTGGATCGGCTGGGGCAGTTACGGCATCTGGTTCGGCCTTTGCGTCGGATTTGGAGCGACCAGCTTTCTGCTGTGGTGGCGCTTCATTGCGGACCTGAGAATGGCATCGGCCATGCCGCAAGACCCAGAATATCGGGCACCCGTCGGGTTTGGCGGAAAGGCATGACGATATTCCGCACGCCGCGCCAAAAGATGATTGTATTCATCATGTTTTGTCGTTAAAGCAGACAATAACGATCAAGTTTTTCGGGCAAAAGCGCCGAGGTGCCGTTTCTCCTTGAGCGGCGGACAGGCTGTGCCTGTCGAATGAACGTTATGTTGTAACAAATATTGACCTGGAGGTTCGCCATGAGGCGGCGCGTGTTGAGCGTGTGTAATATTGCAAGCATTATTGTCATGTTGATCTCGGGAAGCGCTTTCGCAGAGGAAAAACAGACGCTTTCGATCGTGGATGATCGTGGTGTGACCGTGCAGGCCCCGGTCAACCCCAAACGGATTGCTTCGGTTTCCTACCTCGCGGTCGATGTCGCGCTGGCCCTCGGCATCAAGCCTGTTGCGACCACCTACATGACGGCCGGACGCGAACCGGACTACCTTCTCGGCCTAACAAAGGACATGAAGCAGATCGGGCAACGGGCAAAGCCCAATCTCGAACTGCTGTCGGAAGTCCGGCCCGACGTCATCATTGCCATGAAACGCTATACCGTCGGCAACGCTGCACAGTTCGAGAAGATCGCGCCCTATGTCGCCTATAATATGGAGCTTCTGAGCCAAAGCTATCAGGAGGTCAGCGACCTTTCGAAGCTATTCGGAAATCCGCAGCGTGGCGAAGAACTGAATGCCGCTTTCAAGAAGGATCTCGAAGATTTCGCCGCGAAGGCGCCGAAGGATGTGCACCCGCGTTTCCAGATCATGTGGGCGGGCGATACCCCCTTCTCCTTCCATACGGAAAACACCGCGGCGTCGATCGTTGCAGCGCTCGGAGGCGACAATATTGCCGGCCCGATGACGCAGAACGGTAAGTTCGGCCAGGAACTGAGCCTCGAAACGATGCTGGAAAAAGATCCGCAGGTGATCTTCGTCTATGACAGCGGACCGGATCGTCCGCATGAGAACAATCCCATCTGGCAGCAGCTCTCGGCAGTCAAGAACGGTCGCGTGTTCTATGTCGGCGACGAGTGGGTGGAAACCAATGGTCCGATCGCCCGCGAGCTGGTGCTGCGTGAGGCCGCCCATTACCTCTACCCTGACACCTTCCCTGCCGTCGATGTCAAGGCGGAGGCGGCCAAGCTGATTCCGACCGAGCTGCAGAATTGATCAGGCTTGCGGCCGCCACGCGGCCACGGAATGACCTTCGATCGCTGGTGATGACAATGATGATCGTGGTCGCTGCCGCGATCGTCGTCGCCGGCGGGCTTCTGATCGGCGCAAAGCCCCTTCAGCCGCGTGCTCTTTGGACGGTCCTGTTAGCTCCCGACGGGAAAATCGATTCCATTCTCGTATGGACATTGCGGCTGCCGCGCAGCCTTGCGGCTTTCATCGGGGGCGCCGGTCTCGGCGTCTCCGGTTATCTTCTGCAGACCCTGACGCGCAACCCGCTTGCCGGGCCGGGCCTGACCGGCGTGACATCCGGAGCGGTGACACCAATCGTTTTCTGTTTCGTCTTCGTACCGTGGCTTTCGTCCGTATATTATTCATTGGTCGGACTGGCGGGCGGTTTGGCGGCTGCGCTGTTGACCTTCTGGGTCTCACGCGGGGGCAGAGGGCGACCTTTGCATCTGGCGCTTGGCGGCATCAGCATCTCTTTGTTCCTCAGCGCGGTCACGACATACGTCCTCTTGTTGAGCGGACCGCAGGTGCCATCATTGCTTTTCTGGCTGTCCGGCGGCTTTCAGGGACGTTCGTGGACGCAGCTCACATACATGACCCCATGGGTGCTCATCGGCACCGCCGGCGCATTGGCATGCCAGCGAGTGATCGGCCTTCTCGCCCTCAGCGAACAGGCGGCGGCCGGGATGGGATTGCAGCTCTCGTTTTGGAAGCCGTTGCTGCTGCTTCTGGCGGTTTTCCCCGTAGCGGGTGTTACGCCGGTGGCCGGTCCTATCGCGTTCGTCGGTTTGGCCGCGCCGCATATCGCCCGGCTTTTGAGGCCAAACGGTCCGGGATGGACCATTGCCCTGACCGCAGCGCTCGGTGGCCTGATGGTCGTTGCCGCCGATGTGATCGCGCGCAGCGTTGCTGCTCCTCAAGAGCTTCCGGTCGGGATCGTCACGGCGCTGATAGGAGGGCCGTTGTTCATCTACCTCGTGCAAAGCCGCAGCTTCTCGTTCGAGGGAAAAGCGTGATCATGGCCACTTCCTTGCCGCTCCGAAACACCGGCAGCACCGGATTCCTGCTCGTCTTTGTCTTCATCGCGCTCCTCTCCTTCGTCCTGGCGGTGTTCGTTGGGGTGGCCGATATTCCGGCATCGGATGTCATCGCAGTGTTCACGGGAGGCGGCTCGCAGCAGGCGCAATCGATCATCATGGACATCCGCCTGCCTCGTATCGTCACGGGAATACTGGCTGGCATTCATCTGGCTGTTTCCGGCCTTATTCTTCAAAGCGTTACCCGCAACCCCCTCGCCGATCCATCGATCATGGGTGTCTCTCAGGGGGCAACGCTTGCAGTCACCATCTTCCTGCTATTCACAGTCTATATTCACTATACGGGATCGACGACTGTCGCCGAGCTCCCCCTTGAATGGCTGCCCGCCGTTGGCACGGTGGGTGGTCTTCTGGCCGGCGGCATCATCTATCTGCTGGCGTTTCGCCTCGATTTGGGGCCGCTTCGCATCACGCTTTGCGGCATTGCCGTGGGAGCCGTCCTGCAAGCTCTCGCCATCGGATTGATCGCAGGCTGGGGCTCTGCGCGGATCGAAGTGCTGCTGGAATGGCTTTCGGGCAGTCTCTACGCGCGGAGTTGGGAACATGCCGCATTTCTGTTTCCATATACGATTGCCGGTCTCGCCGTCTTGCCCATGATCCGACGGCCACTGGAACTCCTGCGTTTCGAAGCCCCGATGGCCCAATCCTTCGGGCTTTCTTACAAGCGGCAGTTTTCGCTTGCTCTGCTCCTGTCCTGCGCTCTTGCGGCAAGCGCGGTTGGCACGGTTGGCCCGATCGTCTTCATCGGGCTCATCGTGCCTCACCTTGCCCGCTTTCTTGCCGGCAGACGCAATGCCCTCATTCTGCCGTTGACGGTCGCCCTCGGCGCGGTGACCGTGCCCCTTGGAGATCTTGTCGGCCGGCTGATAGGGCAGGCCGACGAAATCCCGATTGGCATCGTCACGGCGATCTGTGGCGTTCCTGTGCTCATCGCACTTCTTCGCAAAACCCCATGAGGATGCCATGCTGCTGTCCTGCTCCCGCCTATCCGTCGCCTATGGTCCTCGAAGAGCGCTGAACGGCCTCGATCTCTCCTTCAGGCCAGGCGAAATCCGCGCGCTGATCGGACCCAACGGCTCCGGAAAGAGCACGGCCCTGCAAGCCCTTTCCGGTCTGATCAAACCGGCCGGTGGGAACGCGGAGATCGATGGCAGGCCGATCACATCCATGTCGCGGCGACAATTGGCCAAACAGCTTGCCTTCCTGCCGCAGCAACCGGCCGCGCCTGACGAGATGACCGTGGCGCAACTGGTGCGGCAAGGTCGCTTCGCGCATGTCGGCCTGTTCAAAAGCTATGGTCCGCGGGATGAGGATGCCATTCGCTGGGCGCTGGAAAGCACAGGGCTCCACGGTTATGCCGACAGGAGCCTGCGGGAACTGTCCGGCGGCGAGCGCCAGCGGGCTTGGATCTCGGCGGCGATTGCGCAGGAAGCACGGATTTTGCTGCTCGACGAGCCGACCTCGTTCCTCGACATCGGCTACCAGGTGGAGGTTCTCGATCTCGCCCACCGGCTCAGCCGGGAAAAGGGTGTCACCATCATCATGGCGATCCACGATCTCAACCAGGCAATGTCGGTTTGCGATCAGATCTCATTGCTCGACAGAGGCAATCTGGTCTTCGACGGTGATCCCAAGGTTCTGGCCGGCACTGGGCTCATCGAAAAAGTGTTCCGGGTAAAAGGTCGTTTTGTGCCGATCACCTCCGATGCGCCCCCGCATTTCGATGTCGAGCTTGCGCACCGGTATCACTAGGACGAGCGGAGTTGCAGTGGCTTCGGAGGCCGATGGCAAACATCCAATACGGAGCCGCGAAAATGTATCCGGAAGACCATGATCCGAACGCATCCTCCCAGGATTGGCAGGCGGCCGCAAACAAGAAAGCCCGCTTCCATATCTTGTCCGGGCTTCTGTATCGCATGCATGTGATGCAGTGGCTTTTGGGCAATCTGCCCGCTCGCACCGGAGGGGATCGGCGATCCAGTCCCGACTATGCCCCCGGTGAACTTCAAAACAATGAGTTGGCAGACACTGAGCTAAGCGATCTGCGCCAGAAGGCTTTCATCTCCTCGATGCTCCATGCCGCCTCTTCCCGTTGGAAACGCTGCTGACGGAGGGCAACGATCTTGCCGACACACGGAACAGGCAGGCGCAAAGGCGAACTTCCCGCCAACTTTTAATCGCAAGCCGCGTTCCTATATATACGGAACAAGTCATCTTTCTGCCTAAGGACAGGAGAAACAATGCCCGGTGCAGTTCCGCGTTTCACTCAGCTTGCAGTCATCGTCGCCCTTGCCGTTGCTACGTCCCTTGCGAGCTTCAGCGATGCCGATGCGCGTCGAGCCGGCGGTTTTAGTGGATTCGGCAGCCGCGGGACGCGAACCTTTGACTCTCCGGCCATAACCCGCACAGCTCCGACGCAGGCCGCTCCCATCGACCGAACCATGACGCCCCGGCCGCAGACCCAAACCCAAACGCAGTCGCCGATCAATACGCAGCCGCGTCCCAGCCTCTTCAACGGTTTCGGCCGGTCGATGATCGGCGGATTGATAGCGGGCGGTCTTCTCGGCATTCTGCTCGGACACGGGTTCGGCGGCGGCTTCGGTTTCCTTGGCATGCTGCTGCAGATCGGCCTGATCGTCGCGGCCATCAGCTTCGCCATGCGGTTTTTCGCCAACCGGCAGCGAACCTCTTATTCGGCATCGGGATCGAACGCGTCATACAATATGAGCGCGCCGCGGCCTTCTTCCTTCTCCATTCCGACGATAGGCGGTGGCGCTGCGAGCCAGGCGCCGCAAAGACATGCCAATGACGAGATCGGGCTGTCGCAAGCCGATCTCGACCGTTTCGAACAGCTTCTGACGGAAGTCCAATCGGCTTATGGCGCCGAGGACTACAACACCCTACGCCGTCTAACCACGCCGGAGGCAATGTCCTATCTTGCCGAGGAGCTCGGAGAGAATGCAACCAAAGGCGTCCGCAACAGCGTTTCCAACGTTCGTCTGCTGCAGGGCGATATTTCAGAAGCCTGGCGCGAAGGCAATGCCGAATATGCCACTCTTGCCATGCGCTATTCGAGCGTCGACGCGCTGCTCGACCGCACGACGGGCCGACTCGTCGACGGCGACGATCGCAATGCGTCTGAGACCACCGAAGTCTGGACCTTCGTGCGCCAGCCCGGTTCCGACTGGAAGCTTTCGGCTATCCAGGGAACAGAACTCCATCACGCTTGAGCCTGCCTCGGCAGGCTCAATGCCTTGTTCTGCACAGCAATGATGACCAGCCGATCATAATAGTTGTCCATTTGCCATCTGGTCACCTCCGAACGTCAGACCGTCAGGTAGGACAAAGCGTCTGACGCGGAGCTGCTCGTCGTCAACGCCGCGAGCTGTGCCGACGTCATGGAAGCGAGCTGACCTGACGTAAAGGCTTCAGCCTGGGACGTTGACAAGGCGGCCAGCGCACTGGTGCTCAGTCCCGAAATCGCGCTCGTGCTCAGAGAGATGATCTGCTCGGTTGAAAACGCGGCGAGGTCGGTAGCATCCAGTGCTGCGGCCTGCATGACGTCGAAGGAGCCGACCTGCGATGTCGACAGCGCTTCGATTTGCGCAGTGCTCATTGCCGCCACCTGGGCGTAGCTCAGCGAAGAAATCTGGCCTGTCGTCAAAGCCGCAATCTCGTCGGAGGATAGGGACGCGATGGCGGTCGTGGACAATCCTCTGATCGCCGTCGAACTAATCGCCGTAAGTTCCTCCGTCGAGAAGGTTTCCAGATCCGTGGTGGTCAACCCGGCAAGCCCGGTGGAACTCAATGCGGAGATCTGACTGGTGGAAAGCGCTTCGACCTGCTCCTCGCTAAGAACTGCGACTTGGTCGCTGCTCAATCCCGCAACGCCTGCCGTGCTCAAGGCCGCAATTTCGGTGGCGGAAAGCGTCACGATAAAGTCCGTGGATAGCCCCTTCATCGCGCTTGAGCTAATCGCACCGAGTTCTTCCGGTGAGAAAGTGTCCAGCATATCAAGGGTCAGGCCCTTCAGCGCCTCCGAACTCAATCCAGCGATCTGACTGGTCGAGAGCGTTTCGACCTGCTCAACCGTCAAGGCGCCGGCCTGCGCGCTGCCGAGGCCTGCAACAGCCGTCGAACTTAAGGCGGCGATTTGCGCATCCGAAAGTGAGGCGATGTCGACGGTGCTCATGGCCGCAATCTGCTTGGAGGTGAGAGCGCCGACCTGAGCGGTCGTCAGGGCATCCACCTGATCGGTGCTGAGGACTGCGATCTGGTTGGTGGTCAGACCCGATATGGCGGCTGTCCCCAGGGCTGCGACTTGGGACGCCGTCAGCGAGGCGACCGTTGCCGTTGACAAGCCCGAGACCGCGCTTGAACCGATCGCCGCGATCTCGGTCGTGGTGAAGGTATCCAGATCATCCGCGCTGAGGGCGGCAATCTGCTTCGAGCTGAGCGCGCTGATCTGCACGCTTGTCAGTGCCTCGACTTGATCGGTGCTCAATACCGCGATCTGATCGGTGGTCAAGCCCGCTATACCCGACGTGCCAAGTGCTGCAACCTGCTCCTCCGAAAGCGAGGCGATGTCGCCGGTGGTCATGGCCGCAATCTGCTTCGAGGTCAGAGCGCCGACCTGAGCCGTCGTCAAAGCGTCCAACTGATCGGTGCTCAGCACTGCGATCTGATCGGTGGTCAGACCCGAAATGGCGGCCGTACCCAGCGCTGCGATTTGGGCGGCCGACAGTGAGGCGATCGTTGCCGTCGACAGGCCCGAAGCCGCACTCGAACCGATTGCCGCAAGCTCGGCTGAGGTGAAGGTATCCAGATCCTGCGCGCTAAGGGCGGCAATCTGTTTCGAGCTGAGGGCGCCGATCTGCACACTGGTCAGCGCCTCGACCTGATTGGTGTTCAGGGCAGCAATCTGGCTGGTGGTCAGACCCTCTATCCCCGCCGTGCCAAGTGCCGTGACCTGTTCCAGCGAAAGCGAGGCGATGTCGGCGGTGCTCAAGGCCGCAATCTGTTTCGAGCTGAGTGCGTGCATTTGTGCCGTCGTCAGGCCGTCCACCTGATCGGTGCTCAGCACTGCGATCTGATCGGTGGTCAACCCCACTATGGCCGCCGTACCCAAGGCCGCCATCTGGGTCGCCGATAGCGAGGCGATCGTTGCCGTCGACAGGCCCGAGACCGCGCTTGAACCGATCGCGGCCATTTCGGCAGTGGTGAAGGTATCCAGATCGTCCGCACTGAGCGCCGCGATCTGCTTCGCGCTGAGCGCGCCCACTTGGGTACTGCTCAAGGCTTCAACCTGATCGGTGCTGAGCACCGCGATCTGATCCGTGGTCAGACCCTCTATCCCCGCCGTGCCAAGTGCCGCGACCTGTTCCAACGAGAGCGAAGCGATATCGTCGGTGCTGAGGACCGCAATCTGCTTCGAGGTGAGAGCGCCGACCTGCGCGGTCGTCAAAGCGTCCAATTGAACGGTGCTGAGCGCCGCGATCTGATCGGTGGTCAGACCCGATATGCCCGCCGTGCCAAGTGCGGCGACCTGGGTCGCCGACAGCGAGGCGATCGTTGCCGTCGACAGGCCCGAGACCGCAATCGAAGTGATTACGGCTATCTCCGCAGCAGTGAAGGTGTCGAGATCCTCGGCGCTGAGGGAGGCAATCTGTTTCGAGCTAAGTGCGCCGACCTGGGTGCTGGTCAGGGCCTCGACCTGATCGGTGCTGAGCGCCGCGATCTGATCGGTGGTCAGACCTGCGATGCCCGCCGTGCTCAAAGAGGTGATCTGGCTTGCCGAAAGGGTAGCGATGTCGCCGGTGCCCAAGGCCGCAACCTGTCGCGAGCCGAGCGCGCCGACCTGAGCGTTGGTCAGAGCGTCCACCTGATCGGTACTCAGGGCCGCGATCTGCTTGGTGCTCAGTCCACTGACGCCGACCGTGCTCAGCGCCGCGATTTGAGCCGTCGTCAAGGAGGCGATCGCGTCCGTCGACAGGCCTGGGATCGCATTCGAACCGATCGCCGCGATCTCCTTCGTCGAGAAGGTCGCTATATCGTCAGACCCCAATACCATAAGCTGTGTGGAACTGAGTGCTCCGATCTGGGTGCTGGTCAAAGCCTCCATCTGCGCCGTGTTCAGGGCCGCGATCTGCTTGGTGCTGAGCACATTGATATCTGCCGTACTCAACGATGCGATCTGGGTCGTCGTCAGGGAGGCGACGGTGTCTGTCGACAATCCGGCGATGGTATCCGAACTGATCGCCGCAATGTCCTTGGTCGAAAACGTTGCTATGTCGTCCGTGCCGAGGGCTCCGATCTGCCGTGAGCTCAGCGCGCCGACCTGGGTGCTCGTCAAGGCCTCCACTTGAGCGGTGCTCAGCGCTGCAATCTGCGCTGTGCTCAGGGCGGCAATACCCTGCGTACTCAGGGCCGCGATCTGGGCTGTCGTCAGGGAGGCGATCGTCGCCGTCGACAACCCCGGAATCGCACTCGAACTGATTGCCGCAATGTCCTTGGTCGAGAAGGTTGCTATGTCGTCCGAAGTAAGCGCGGCAATCTGTGTGGAATGGAGAGCGCCGACCTCGGCGCTGGTCAAGGCTTCAGCCTGACTGGTGCTGAGCACCGCTAGTTGCTTGGTGCTCAATCCCGCAACGCCAGCCGTGCTGAGGGAAGCAATCTGGGCTGTTGAAAGAGCCGCTATGTCGTCTGTGCTCAAAGCAGCAACCTGCGCCGAACTCAGCGCCGCGATCTGCTTGGTCGACAGAAGCGCAATCTGATCGGTGCTCAGGACGGCGAGCTGCTTGGTCGAAAGTCCTGCGACGCCAGCGGTGCTCAGTGCCGCGATTTGGGTCGTTGAAAGCGACGCTATGTCGCCCGTGCTCAGCGCCGCGATCTGTGTCGAGCTGAGTGCGCCGATCTGGGTACTGGTCAGGGCGTCGAGCTGAGCCGAGCTCAGGGCGGTAATCTGATCGGCAGTCAAGCCCGTAATGCCCGATGAACTCAGCACGGCGATCTTGTCGGTGGACAAGACTGTAACATCGTCACCCAAGGCAGCGACTTGCGACGAAGTCAGCGCCTTGACCTGCGCAGCGGAGAGGAGGCCGACCTGAGTGCTGCTCAAGGCTTCGACCTGATCGGCCGTCAGGCTCACAACTGCGCTGGTGCTCAGGGCAGCAATCTGATCTTCGCTGAGAGATGCGACAACATCCGTGCTCAAGCCCGGCATGGCCTTGCTCGTGATCGACGCGATATCGGCGGTTGAGAAGGTCGCGATGTCCTCTGCGCTCAGGGCCGCAAGTTGCGTTGAACTCAGCACCTTCACCTGAGCCGTGGATAGTGCTTGGACCTGAGCTGTGCTCAAGGCGTCGATCTGGTCGGCCGTCAGGCCTACAACCGCGCTGGTGCTCAAGGCAGCAATCTGAACAGTCGACAGGGCTCCGATAATATCTTCGCTCAGGCCCGATATAGCCTTGTTCGTGATCACCGCGATATCGGCGGTCGAGAACACAGCTATGTCCTCTGCGCTCAGGGCCGCAAGTTGCGTTGAAGTCAGCGACCGCACCTGCGTCGTGGACAGGGCTCCCACCTGATCGGTGCTCAAAGCCTCGACCTGGTCGGCCGTCAAGTTTGCAACCGCGCTGGTGCTCAAGGCAGCAATCTGAACGGTCGACATGGCTTCGATCTGGTCGGCGCTCAGGGCCTGAAGCTGTACTGTCTTGAGGGCATTGATCTGGAGCGTGGTCAACACGGCGATCTGATCGTCGGAAAGCGCCGCGACGGTATCCGTGCTCAAGCCTGTCAGGGCTTTGCTGGTGATCGCCACGATATCCGCGGTGGAAAAGGTCGCTATGTCCTCCTCGCTCAGAACTGCAAGCTGCGTCGAGCTCAGCGCCTTGACCTGCGTCGGCGACAGAGCCTCGACCTGATCGGTGCTCAAGGCCGTAAGCTGTGATGTTGTGAGCGCTGCGACCTGAAGTGTCGTCAATACAGCGATCTGATTGGTACTAAGCGCAGCGACGGTGTCCGTGTTCATGCCCGGGAGGGCCTTGACCGCGATCGCCGCGATGTCAGCGGTCGAGAAGGTCGCTATATCCTCCGCGCTCAGGGCCGCAAGTTGCGTCGAGCTCAGCGACTTGACCTGTGTCGGCGTCAAAGCCTCGACCTGATCGGTGCTCAAGGCCTGGAGCTGTACTGTCGTAAGGGCACTGAGCTGAGCCGTCGTCAATGAAGCGATCTGACTTGTGGTAAAGGCGGCGACAATGTCCGTGCTCAAACCGGGCATGGCCTTGCCGGCGATCGCCGTGATATCGGCGGCCGAGAATGTCGCTATATCCTCTGCGCTCAAGGCAGAAAGTTGTGTCGAAGTCAGCGCCTTCACCTGGGTCGACGACAAGGCCTCGACCTGATCGGAGGTCAAAGCCTCGATCTGCGCTGTCTTGAGGGCAGCGATCTGGACCGTCGTCAATACGGAGATCTGCTTCGTGGAGAGCTCTGCGATGACGTCCGCGCTCAGGCCCGGTATGGCTTTGGCAGTGATGACAGCGATATCAGCGGTCGAGAAGGTCGCTATATCATCCGTGCTGAGAGCCCCAAGTTGCGTCGAAGTCAGAGCCTTGACCTGCGCCGAGGTCAGAGCCTTGACCTGATCGGTGCTCAAGGCTGCGATCTGATCGGTCGTCAGCTTTGGAACCGCGACAGTGCTCAATGCGGCGATCTGAGTGGTGGTGAGCGCTTCAAGAATGCCCGTACCCAGGCCCAAGATGCCTTTGCTCGTGATCGCCGCGATATCGGCGGTCGAGAATGTCGCTATGTCATCCGTGCTTAGGACCGCGAGCTGCGTCGAGGACAGGGCCTTGACCTGCGCCGGCGACAAGGCTTCGACCTGGGCGGTGCTCAAACCGGCGATCTGATCGGTCGTCAGGCTTGCAATCGCGGTGGTGCTGAGGGCAGCAATCTGGGCGGTCGACAGGCCATCGAACTGATCAGCGTCCAAGGCCTCGACCTGCGTTGTTTTAAGCGAGGCGATCTGGGCTGTCGTCAACACGGCAATCTTGTCGGAGGAAAGCGCTGCGATAACTTCCGTGCTCAAGCCTTTCACGGCCTTGCTGGCAATTGCCGCGATATCGGCGGTGGAGAACGTCGCGATGTCTGCTGTGCCCAGGGCCGCGAGTTGCGTCGAGCTCAGCGACGCCACCTGCGCCGACGACAGGGTTTCGACCTGCTCCGTGCTCAATGCCTCAAGTTGCTTCGTCGTGAAGCCCGTGATCTGAAGCGTCGTCAATGCGGCGATCTGATCGGTGGAGAGCTCCGCGATGACGTCCGCGCTCAAGCCCGGGATCGCTTTGTTCGTGATTGCCCCGATATCGGCGGAGGAAAAGGTCGCCATGTCCTCCGCACTCAAGGCCGCAAGCTGCGTCGAACTCAATACCTTGACCTGCGCCGATGACAGGGCCTCGACCTGAGCAGTACTCATGGCCGCAATCTGTTCGGTCGTAAGACTTGCGACCGCATTGGTGTTCAAGGCAGCAATCTGATCGGTCGACAGCGCTGCGATCATATCCGTATCCAAGCCGAGAACGGCCCTGTTCGTGATCGCTGCGACATCATCGGTCGAGAATGTCGCAATGTTATCTGCGCCAAGGACCGCAAGCTGCGTCGAGCTCAACACCTTGACCTGCGTCGACGACAGGGCTTCAACCTGATCAGCACTCAAAGCCGCGACCTGATCGGTCGTCAGGCCAGCGACCGCGCTGGTGCTCAGAGCGGCGATCTGGTCGGTGCTCAGACCTCCCACAATGTTGGTAACCAAGCCCAGGATGCCCTTATTCGTGATCGCCGCCATATCGGCGGTCGAGAATGTGGCTATGTCATCCGCACCAAGAACCGCGAGCTGCGTCGAGCTCAGCGACTTCACCTGTGCCGGCGTCAGAGCCTCGACCTGAGCGGTACTCAAGGCCGCGATCTGATCGGTGCTCAGACCTGCAATCGCGCCGCTGTTCAAGGCAGCAATCTGATCGGTCGACAGGGTCTCGAGCTGATCGGTATCCAAGGCCTGGAGTTGCGTCGTCTTGAGGGCGCTGACCTGGCTTGTCGTCAGCGCGGCAACCTGATCGGTAGAAAGCGCCGCGACGGCGTCCGTGCCCAGACCCGAGACGGCTTTGCTGGCAATCGCCGCGATATCGGCGGTCGAGAACGTCGCTATATCGTCCGCACTCAGGGCTGCGAGTTGCGCCATCTTCAGGGCGCCGACCTGATCCGTCGTCAGAGCCTCAGCCTGATCTGTCGTCAGAGCATGAAGCTGCGTGGTGGTGAGCGCGGAAACCTGGCCTGAACTCAGACTTTCAATAGAAACCTTATCGAGAACGCTCAGTTGATCCAGCGTCAAACCAATTATGGCGCCTTGCGAAATGGCGCTCAATTGCTCGGTATCGAGGACGTCAACATCTTCCGTATCCAAAGCTGCGATCTGAGCCGAAGAAAGCGCTTGGATCTGCGCTGTGGAAAGCGATGCCACATCTTCGGTGGACCACGCCGCGACCGACGCTGTCGAAAGAAGTCTGATTTGATTGACAGTCAGGGAAGAAGCGATCGTAGTCATGCCCGCAAATCCTAAACGTTAAGTCCAGCGTCTCAACAACCAACAGGCGGCATGTTTGCCCAAGCTCTGAATGAGCATCGGCCACTCGATTCCGCCATTCTTTAAATGCTGGGTACGAAAAGGGGCTTGCCTGAACCTGAAGTTGGCTGACTTCGCAGCCTCTCCTTCAGACGTCCTCTGGAGGATTCTTCATCGCGAAATCAAACGGATGGTGGCATTTCTCGATGCCAGCCCAGCCTTGACCCCTCTGGGCGCGCCAAGAGGCCCTTTAGTCTAGTGATTCTTCAGACTTCGTCATGAGTCGGGATTTGCCGTTATGGTCTCACGCGGTCAGGATGCGCCGCCTGAAAGGCGGGCAGTTTGGCGCACTTGCCATCGATATCGGCTATGCGCCTGAAATCGGTCATGTCCACCCCCCAGCGGCGGGCGTTGTAGACCTGCGGAACAAGGCAGAGATCCGCCATCGTCGGCTGATCTCCAAAGCTGAACTCTCCCTTGCTCTCGCCCAGCATTGCTTCCAGTTTGCCAAGTCCGCTCGTGATGAAGTGCTTCATCCACTCGTCGCGGGCGTCGGCCTTGTCCGTTATGGTCATGACATGCGCCGCGACATGCGTGTTGCAGATAGGATGAATGTCCATAGCGATCGCGTAAGCAAGCGCCCGCACGTGCTGCCGGTCCGCAATGTCCTGTGGCATCAATCCGCACTCCGGCCGAAGTTCGGCGAGATATTCGATGATTGCGAGCGACTGCGTCAGCGTCCTCCCGTCGATCACCAGCGTCGGCACGAACCCCTGCGGATTGAGCGCCAGATAATCCGCGCTCCGCTGCTCGCCTTCCAGCAAGTTGATCGACACGGTTTTATAGCCGATCCCGAGCATATTGAGCGCAATGCGGACACGGTAGCTCGCCGATGATCTCCAGTAGTCGTAGAGAACGACCTCATTCATGGCGCCTTCGATCCTTCATATTTTTCGACCGTCTGCTCGATCGCTCCGAAGATCGAATGCCCAGTCCGATCCTTCATCTCGATGCGGACCTGGTCTCCGAACTGCATGAATGGAGTTTTCGGCGATCCGGTTTCAATGGTCTCGATCATCCGTATCTCGGCGATGCATGAATAGCCGTCTCCTCCGTCGTCGATCGGCTTGCCCGGCCCACCATCGAGCTTGTTGGAAACCGTTCCCGAGCCGATGATCGTGCCGGCCACCAGATTGCGGGTTTTGGCGGCGTGGGCGATCAGTTGGCCAAAATCAAACGTCATGTCGATACCGGCATTCGCCTTGCCGAACGCCTTGCCGTTCAAGCTTACGAGCAGTGGAAGATGCAGCCTGCCGCCATCCCACGCTTCCCCGAGTTCGTCCGGGGTCACGGCGACCGGAGAAAATGCCGATGCGGGCTTGGACTGGAAGAAACCAAATCCTTTTGCCAGTTCTTCGGGTATGAGGCTGCGCAGCGACACGTCATTGACGAGCATGACCAGGCGGATGGCGCTGCGGGCAGCCTCCGGACTGGACCCCATCGCAACATCGTCGACGATGACGGCAACCTCGCCTTCCATGTCGATCCCATAGGCCTCATCAGCCATCACGATAGGGTCGCGTGGACCAAGGAAACCGTCCGAGCCGCCTTGATACATCAGCGGATCGATCCAGAAGCTGTCCGGCATCACGGCGTTGCGCGCCTTGCGCACCAGCTCGACATGGTTGACATAGGCCGAACCATCAGCCCACTGATAGGCCCGCGGCAAAGGCGACGCAGCATCATGTTCGTGGAAACGGATCGTCGGCTGCGCTCCCGTCTCGATACCCTCAGCAATCAGCGCAAGCCTCGGAGCCACATGCTCCCAATCGTCGAGCGCTGCCTGCAGCGTTCGGGCAATGTGACCGACCTCGGAGCAGCGCGTAAGGTCGCGGGAGACGACGACAAGCCGACCGTCCCTTGTGGAATCTTTCAAAGTCGCAAGCTTCATGTCCCAATCCCAATGTCGGAGGATGTTCGACCGGACTTCACTTGATGCCGGGAGTGCCGTCGAAGCGGCGTTCCAGGCCGTCCCAGCATTCCAGGTAATTGTCCTGCCGCGTTTCGAGCTCGGCCGCGTATTTCGTCACCTGCTGTGGAAACCTCGTCTCGAACATGAACGCCATGGTGTTCTCCAGCTTTACAGGTTTAAGCTCGGAATTGGATGCTTTTTCAAAGCCCGATGCGTCCGGCCCGTGGGGAAGCATCATATTGTGCAGGCTCATGCCACCCGGCACGAAACCCTGCTCCTTCGCATCATATTGGCCATGGATCAGGCCCATGAACTCGCTCATGATGTTGCGATGATACCAGGGCGGGCGGAAGGTGTGTTCTGCCACCAGCCAGCGCGGCGGAAAGATCACGAAATCGACGTTCGCCGTGCCGGCACTTTCGGTTGGGGCGGTCAGCACAGTGAAGATCGACGGATCGGGATGGTCGAACAGGATCGCGCCGACCGGGGAAAACGTCCGCAAATCATACTTGTAGGGAATATAGTTGCCATGCCAGGCGACCACATCGAGGGGCGAGTGGCCTATTTCCGTGACGTAGAATTTGCCACACCATTTGACATGCACGCGGCAGGGCGTTTCCTTGTCCTCGAAGGCGGCAACCGGGGTCTTGAAGTCGCGCGGGTTTGCCAGGCAGTTTGCGCCTATAGGCCCCCGATCCGGCAGCGTGAATTTCGCGCCGTAGTTCTCACATATATATCCGCGCCAGACTTTCTCATCGCCCTTGCGCGTCACCTTGAACATCATGCCACGCGGGATGACGCAGATTTCCAGGGGCTCGATGTCCATGATGCCCATTTCGGTGAACACCCTGATGGCACCGACCTGGGGCACGATCAGCAGCTCGCCATCGGCATTGAAGGAATAATCGTCCACCATGTCCTCGTTGAAGACATAGGCGTGTGACGCCATGCCTGTCTGGGTCATGACATCGCCGGCGGTCGTGATCGTGCGAATCCCGTCCAGGAAGGTCAACCTCTCGTTTGGCACGGGCACCGGGTCCCAGCGAAGCTGCCCCAAAGGAAGCGAATGTTCGTCAAGGCAGGGTGCGGATTTCCAGAGAGGATAGGAAGCGTTCGAAAAGCGGCGGGTATGACGCACGCTCGGGCGAATGCGATAGAGCCATGATCTTTCATTCGTCCCGCGGGGAGCGGTGAACGGTGAACCCGAAAGCTGTTCGGCATAGAGACCGTAATTGCATTTCTGCGGGCTGTTCTGGCCTTGCGGCAAAGCGCCGGGCAGCGACTCGCTTTCGAAGTCGTTGCCGAAGCCGGGCATATATTGCAGCGTCTCCGCCGCCGCAGACCGGCGATCGGAACCCCGGGTTCTCGTCTGGTCCATCGCTCAATTCCTCCCGAAAATTGGGGCGACCCCACCTGTGCGCAGGGTCGCCGAAAGATCACTCTGCCGCGGTGCCGATGACGCCGCGCTTGATCTGATCCGCCTCGATGGACTCGAAAAGAGCACGGAAGTTGCCTTCTCCGAAGCCTTCATCGCCCTTGCGCTGAATGAACTCGAAGAAGATCGGACCAATGACGGTTTTGGAGAATATCTGGAGCAGGATTTTCGTCATGCCGCCATTCACCACACCTTCGCCGTCGATGAGGATACCATGTTTCTTCATGCGTTCGATGGGTTCGTCATGGCCGTTCACGCGCTCATAGGACATGTCGTAATAGGTCTCCGGAGGACCCGGCATGAAGCGGAGACCGTTTGCGGCAAGCCTGTCGGTGCCTTCGTAGATGTCTTCCGTTCCGACGGCGATGTGCTGGATGCCTTCGCCCTTGTACTTCTTCAGAAACTCCTCGATCTGGCTCGTATCGTCCTTCGATTCATTGAGCGGAATGCGGATCTTGCCGCAGGGTGACGTGATGGCCCGGCTCACCAGACCGGTGATGCGCCCGTCAATATCGAAGAAGTGGATCTGCTTGAAATTGAACAGCTCGCGATAGAAAGCCCACCACTTGTCCATGTTGCCGCGGAAGACATTGTGCGTCAGGTGGTCGAGATAATAGAAACCGACCCCTTCGGGGCGCGGGTCGCGCTGGCCAAACCAGTCGAATTCGGCATCGTAGGCCGATCCCTTCTCACCGTAGGTCTCGATGAAATAAAGCAGCGAGCCGCCAATGCCGACAATCGCCGGGACGTCGAGCGCCTTGTCATCCCCTTCATAGGGAACGGCACCTTTTGCCACCGCATGTTCGAACGCATGCCTGGCGTCCACGACGCGCCAGGCCATCGACGGAGCGCAGGGACCATGATCGGCAACGAAACGAGCGGCATGGCTGCCGGGTTCGGCGTTCAGGAGATAGTTGATATCGCCCTGCCGCCAGACGGTGATGTCTTTCGTCCTGTGCTTGGCGACCGGAACGTACCCCATGCGCGTGAAGAGCTCGCGCAGCTTCTCAGGCTCGGGATGAGCGAATTCAACGAATTCGAAGCCATCGGTGCCGGCCGGATTGTCGGCGGTTATTTCCGAAGGCGGCGCATCGTGCGGGAAAGGACCCATTTTCTTTCTCCTTCAGAGACGATGAATTTGATATGCAAAGTGTGGCCCAAAACACGCGCAAAGTTCTTGCATTCTTCATGCCTGAGGAAGATATTATGCACGGATCGTGAGAGTTTTTGAGATTTTGCGCAATGGATGAACAGCTCGACAAATTGGATTTGCGCCTGCTGCAGGAATTGCAGAAAGACGGTCGGTTGACGAACAACGAATTGGGCGAGCGGATCGCGCTTTCGCCCTCGCAATGCTCGCGAAGGCGGACCAGATTGGAGTCCGAGGGATATATCCGCAGCTACCAGGCCAACCTGGACCGGCAGAAGCTGGGTTTGGATATGCTGGTGGTCATTTCCGTGACCCTCGCAACGCATAACAGAGACAATGCCCGCAGATTTTCCCAACTGATCAACGGACTGCCCGAAGTTCTCGAAGCCTATGCGCTGACGGGTGAAATGGATTATCACCTGAAGGTGGCGACCCGCGGGCTCAATGACCTTTCAAGGTTCGTCAACGATGTCCTGCTGCCCCACGAGTCGGTGCAGCACGTGAAGACCTCGATTGTCCTCGATACGCTGAAGACATTTGAAGGATTTCCGGTCCTCATGCCGCACAGTTGGCATGGCGATAGTGCGCGCTGAGTCGTCAGCATGCGCGAATGCGGCGCGACAAGCGCTAGATCGGCAGTTCGGTCGAGAATTTCAGCTCGCGCAGCACAAAACTTGATACGACCGTGCGCACATGCGGGTTGCGCATGAGGTATCGGGTCATGAAAGCCTCATAACTTTCCACATCCTTGGCCCGGATCTTCAGCATATAGTCGAAGGCGCCGGATAATGCGTAGCACTCCATGATCTCCGGTCGCTCCAGCACCACCGAGGCAAAAGATGCCACCGCCTCTTCATGATGATCCTCCAGTGTAACATGCGCGATCACGCAGAGCTTAAGATCGAGTTTTCCCGGATCGAGCAGCGTCACACGCTTGCGGATAACGCCATCACCTTCCAGCTCCTGGATCTTCCGCCAGGCCGAACTCTGCGACATCCCGGCTTTTTCCGCCAGGTCTGCCAGCGAAAGGCTGCCATCGGCCTGGATGAGTTGCAGAAGCTTGCGATGAAAATTCCCAGGTTCTTTCATTTTCAGCGCCATATTCGAGAATATTTGCCACCAATATGGCAATAGCCAGCATAAAAGAAAAGAAAATCCTCCCCGCTCGGAGCACAATTGCAGGAAAGCCGCACTGGCTGGGAGGATCAGCATGACCAAGGAAAGCAGCTACACCGCCAAACTGCCCGACCCGGACGGTTTATACGATTACACCGCCGAAGAAGACGCGATCTGGGGCGAACTTTATGAGCGTCAGATGAAGCTGCTGGCCAATATGGCCTGCCGCGAATATCTGGAGGGCGTCAAAACCCTGGGGCTCAAGTCGGGCAAGGTGCCTCAGCTTCTCGATGTCAACCGACGGCTGAACGAGACCACCGGCTTCGGCGTCGAAGGTGTGCCGGCGCTCATTCCGCCCTCGCGCTTTTATGAACTCCTGTCGCAGGGCAAATTCCCGCTCGCAACTTTCCTGCGCCGTCGCGAGCATATCGACTATATCGAGGAGCCGGACCTGTTCCACGAGGTATTCGGCCATTGCCCGCTGCTGACCAACCAGAGCTATGCCAATTTCGTTCGACATTTCGGCGAAACCGCCGTGCGCCTCGGCAAAGGCTATTCGTGGCATCTGTTCCGCATCTTCTGGTTCACCGTCGAATTCGGCCTGATCAATACGCCGCAAGGCCGCCGTTGCTTCGGCGCGGGCATCGTCTCATCGCCAAGTGAAGCGAAGGCGGCAATGGAGGGCAAGGCCTGCGAATTCCGGCCGTTCGATCTACTGACGGTCCTCAGGACGCCCTATCGGATCGATATCGTCCAGCCGATCTACTACGTCATCGACAGCTTCGCCGACCTTGAAGCGATCGTCGAGCAGGATATCGAAGGCTTGATCGTCAAGGCAAAGTCGCTGGGTGATTTTCCGCCCACTTTCGAAGCCAAGGCTTCGTGAACCGTCGAAAGGCGCGTGGTTTAGGCCCCAGCGGCCAAGCAACACAGCGCAACTCGCCCAAAATGCCGCCACCTGGCGGCATTGTTTTATCGGCTTTCGCCAGAGCGCCTTGCTCGATTAATGTGCACCGCAGCAAAGGCCGCCCAAGATTTGACCATGCCGTCAGCGGGTCAACAATTTCCTTCCCCTTTGATAATACTAGATTTTCTTGGCTTCATGAATTTGGCACGCAACTTGCTTTGTTATTTTTGAGGCCGATAAGGCTCACAGATTGGCGTCCAACGTGGGGCGCCCCAAGCAAAGCTGCTGATCAGGATTGACGAACGCGCTCCCAGCGTGCGCGAACCCTGGCCGGCAGCTTTTTTGTTTCAACTTGAACCCAGGAAGGCGCGACGTTGTCGCGCACGGAGAAGCTATGCCTGCTTTTGACCAAACGCCGACATCGTCCTCTGACGCACCGCAACGCGCGCTGTGGATATCGACACTCGCATTCACGCTCTGTTTTGCCGTGTGGACGATCTTCGCGATCATCGGCATTCGCATCAAACAGGAGCTCGGCCTGAATGAGGCCGAGTTCGGCCTGCTGGTCGGTACTCCGGTTCTCACCGGTTCGATCGTCCGCATTGTTCTTGGCATCTGGACCACGCGCTATGGCGGCCGGCTCGTCTACACGCTCACCATGCTGGCCGCCGCAGTGGCGACCTTCCTGCTCTCCTATGCCCACACCTATACGCAGATGCTGATCGCCGGCCTCGGCGTCGGTCTTGCCGGCGGCTCCTTCGCGGTCGGCGTCGCCTATATCTCGCCCTTCTTCCCGCCGGAGAAGCAGGGAACGGCGCTTGGCATCTTCGGCGCTGGCAATGTCGGTGCCGCGGTGACCAAGTTCGCAGCCCCCTTCGTTCTCCTTGCATGGGGCTGGCAGGCTGTCGCGGAGATCTGGGCGCTGGTGCTTGCAGTCATGGCAATCGTCTTCTGGTTCACCACGACGGACGATCCGGCCTTCCGCGCCCGTCGCAATGGCGGCGGCGCATCCAAGAGCCTCCTGCAGGAATTCGCGCCGTTGAAGAATGTGCAGGTATGGCGCTTCTCGCTCTATTACTTCTTCGCGTTCGGCGGCTTCGTCGCCCTGTCGCTGTGGCTGCCCCGTTATCTGGTCGGCGTCTACGGCTTCAACCTTGAGACTGCCGGCATGGTCGCCGCAGCCTATTCCATTCCCGGCAGCATCTTCCGCGCCTTCGGTGGTATGCTTTCCGACAAGAAGGGCGCACGAAGCGTCATGTACACGATGCTGGCGGTGTCGGCAGTCACCACCTTGATCCTTTCGCTGCCGGCCGCAACGGCAGCAGGCCCGGCCTTCGGCATCACGCCGGCCATCTTCATCGTCGTCATCTTCATCCTTGGCTTCTTCATGAGCCTCGGCAAGGCGGCCGTCTATAAGCACATCCCCGCCTATTATCCCGGCGCCGTCGGCGCTGTCGGCGGTATCGTCGGCATGATGGGCGGCCTTGGCGGCTTCATTCTGCCGATCGCCTTCGGCCTGCTCAAGGATATGACCGGCCTCTGGTCGAGCTGCTTCATGCTGCTCTTCGCGATCGTCGCCATCTCGCTGGTGTGGATGCATTTCTCCATCCGGCAGTTGCAGCGCAACAGCGCAGCGACCGCAAATACCAGCGTTTTTGCCCAGTAATTCGGATCGGATTTCCCTATGACCCAGAAACTTGTCATCATCGGCAACGGCATGGCGCCCGGCCGCATGCTGGAACACCTCCTCGAAAAGGCGCCCGGCCAGTATGAAGTGACGATCTTCAACGCCGAGCCGCGCGTCAATTACGACCGCATCATGCTGTCGCCGGTTCTTTCCGGCGAAAAGGACTACGAGCAGATCATCATCCATGGCGATGGCTGGTACATCAAAAACAACATCACCCTCTACAAGGGTCACAGGATCATCAATATCGATAGGGCGGCCAAGACGGTCACCTCCGATCACGGCGTCACCGAGAACTACGACAAGCTGGTGATCGCAACCGGTTCAGTGCCCTTCATCATTCCGGTGCCGGGCAAGGATCTGCCCGGCGTCATCACCTATCGCGACCTCGACGACGTGCAGGCGATGTTGCTCGCCGCCCAGTCGCGTGAGAAGGCAATCGTCATCGGCGGCGGTCTCCTCGGCCTCGAAGCTGCTGCCGGCCTTGCCTCCCGCGGGATGGATGTCACCGTTCTGCATGTCATGCCGACGCTGATGGAACGCCAGCTCGACCCGGCTGCGGGCTATCTGCTGCAAAAGGCGGTGGAAGAGCGCGGCATCAAAGTCATTACCAAGGCCAATACCAAAGCGATTGTCGGGAACGGCAAGGTCGAGGGCATCGAGCTTGAAGACGGCCGCATCATTCCCGCGACCCTCGTCGTCATGGCAGTCGGCATCCGCCCAAGCGTCGGGCTCGCGAAGGACGCCGGTATCGCCGTCAACCGCGGCATCGTCGTCGACGATGGCATGAACACGTCCGATGGCGACATCATGGCGCTTGGCGAATGCGCCGAGGTGGGCGGCATGGTCTACGGCTTGGTGGCGCCTCTCTATGAAATGGCTCGTGTCGCCGCTTCGCATTTGTCGGGAGACCGCTCCGCCGCCTTCGTGCATTCCGACACGCCGACCAAGCTCAAGGTCACCGGCATCGATCTCTTTTCTCTCGGAGACTTTGCAGATGGCGACGATCGCGAGGAAATCGTTCTGCGCGACGCTGCAGCCGGCGTCTACAAGCGCGTGATCCTCAAGGACAATCGCGTCATCGGCACCGTGCTATACGGCGAGACTGCTGACGGCGCATGGTTCAACGACCTGAAGAAGAAGGCGACCGATATTTCGGAGATGCGCGAGACGCTGATCTTCGGCCAGGCCTACCAGGGAGGGTCCCCGCTGGACCCTATGGCGGCCGTTGCAGCCTTGCCGGATGATGCGGAAATCTGCGGCTGCAACGGCGTCTGTAAGGGCAAGATCACCTCGACGATCACTGCCAAGGGTCTGACGTCCCTGGATGAGGTGCGCGCCCATACCAAGGCGTCCGCCTCGTGCGGCTCCTGTACCGGGCTCGTCGAACAACTGATGACGATCACGCTTGGCGACAGCTACAATCCGAAGGCCGTGCAGCCGATGTGTGCCTGCACCGAGCTTGGCCATGACGATGTGCGCCGGCTGATCAAGGCCAAGGGGCTGAAGAGCATCCCCGCTGTCATGCAGGAGCTGGAGTGGAAGACCTCGTGCGGCTGCGCGAAATGCCGGCCGGCGTTGAACTACTACCTCGTCTGCGACTGGCCGGATGAATATGCCGACGACTATCAGTCGCGCTTCATCAATGAGCGCGTTCACGCCAATATTCAGAAGGACGGCACCTACTCCGTCGTGCCGCGCATGTGGGGCGGCGTGACCAGTTCGAACGAGCTGCGCGCCATTGCCGATGTTGTCGACAAATTCGAGATTCCGATGGTGAAGGTGACCGGCGGCCAGCGCATCGACCTGCTCGGCGTGCAGAAGGAGGACCTGCCCGCCGTCTGGGCCGATCTCGGCAAGGCCGGTTTCATCTCCGGCCAGGCCTATGCCAAGGGGCTGCGCACGGTGAAAACCTGCGTCGGTTCCGACTGGTGCCGCTTCGGCACGCAGGATTCGACCGGCCTGGGCATCCGCATCGAGAAATTCATGTGGGGCTCTTGGACCCCGGCAAAGCTCAAGATGGCGGTTTCCGGCTGTCCGCGCAATTGCGCCGAGGCGACCTGCAAGGACATTGGTGTCATCTGCGTCGACAGCGGCTTCGAGATTCATTTCGCAGGCGCTGCCGGTCTAGACATCAAGGGCACGGAAGTGCTCGGCCTCGTCAAGACCGAGGACGAGGCGCTGGAGCATATCGTGGCATTGACTCAGATGTACCGCGAACAAGCCCGCTATCTCGAGCGCATCTACAAATGGGCCAAGCGCATCGGTCTTGAAGAAATCCGCCGCCAGATCATGGAAGATGCCGAAAAGCGCAAGGCTTACTACGAGCGCTTCGTCTTCAGCCAGAAATTCGCCCAGGTCGACCCCTGGTCGGAGCGCGTCTCCGGCAAGGACAAGCATGAGTTCAAGCCGATGGCGACGATCGGCTACCCGCAGGCCGCCGAGTAAGGAGATGAGCATGAACTGGATTGAAATCGGCGACATTTCGGATATCCCGCTGCGCGGCGCGCGCTGCGTGAAGACGCCGCAGGGCAAGATCGCGGTCTTCCGTACTGCCGAAAACGAAGTCTTCGCCATCGAGGATCATTGCCCGCACAAGGGCGGACCGCTTTCGCAAGGAATCGTGCACGGTGCAGCCGTCACCTGCCCACTGCACAATTGGGTCATCTCGCTTGAAACCGGCAAGGCGCTCGGGGCGGATGAAGGTTCGGTCCGCACCATCCCGGTGCGCAATGAGGACGGAGTTCTATCGATCAGGCTCGATAGTCTCATGATGGCGGCGGAATAGATGGTCTTGCGCCCGGCAATATCTACGGCTGTTGGAGGACGCCTCAATGCCCGCTGAGACCAAAACGACCTGCCCCTATTGCGGCGTCGGCTGCGGCGTCATTGCGAGCATCGACGACGACGGCAAGGTTTCCGTCAAAGGCGATCCCGATCATCCCTCCAACTACGGGCGCCTCTGTTCCAAGGGGTCGGCGCTCGCGGAGACGATCGATCTTGACGGCCGTCTTCTCTATCCAGAAGTCGGCGGTCAACGCGCGAACTGGGACGACGCTCTTGATCTGGTGGCAAAGCGCTTTTCCGAAACCGTTGCCGCGCATGGTCCGGATTCGGTTGCCTTCTATGTCTCCGGTCAGCTTCTGACCGAAGATTACTACGTCGCCAACAAGCTGATGAAGGGCTTTATCGGCTCGGCCAACATCGATACCAATTCGCGCCTCTGCATGTCTTCCTCGGTCGCGGGCCACCGCCGTGCCTTCGGTTCCGATACGGTGCCCGGCACCTACGAGGACATCGAATTGGCCGATCTGGTGATCCTGACCGGCTCCAATCTCGCCTGGTGTCATCCGGTCCTCTACCAGCGCCTTGCTGCCGCGAAAGCCGAACGCCCTGGAATGAAGGTCGTCGTCATCGATCCGCGCCGAACGATGACCTCCGATATTGCCGACCTGCATCTGGCAATCCGTCCGGACGGCGATGTGGCGCTATTTACCGGTTTGCTTGCGCGCCTCGCCCAGAGCTCCGCCATCGACCAGAATTTCATCGCGCTCCACACGGAAGGCTTCTCGGACGCTTTCGCGGAAGCCTCGGCGCTGAGCTTCGGCGACCTGCTCGACAAGACCGGCCTGCCGGCGATGCAACTGCGCGAGTTCTTCCGCTTGTTCGAGACGACGGAAAAGGTGGTGACCTGCTATAGCCAGGGCGTCAACCAATCGTCCTCCGGCACCGACAAGGTCAACGCCATCCTCAATTGCCATCTCGCCACGGGACGCATCGGTCGTCCCGGCATGGGGCCGTTCTCCCTGACCGGCCAACCGAATGCCATGGGCGGACGCGAAGTTGGCGGGCTCGCCAATATGCTTGCCGCCCACATGGCGATCGAAAATGCAGGCGATCGCGATCGCGTGCAGCGCTTCTGGAAATCCCCCGTTATCGCCGAACGGCCGGGACTGAAGGCCGTCGACATGTTTCGCGCCGTTGCCGACGGACGTGTCAAAGCCCTGTGGATCATGGCGACCAATCCGGTGGTTTCGATGCCGGATGCCGATGCCGTGGAAGCGGCCATCAAGGCCTGTCCCTTCGTCGTCGTTTCCGATGTCCTGAAACTGACGGATACAGCACGACGCGCCGATGTATTGCTACCCTCCCTCGGCTGGGGCGAAAAGGACGGCACTGTCACCAACTCCGAACGCCGGATTTCCCGGCAGCGGGGCTTTCTCCCCTCCCCTGGCGAGGCCAAGCCGGACTGGTGGCAGATGGCCGAAGTCGGTCGTCGGATGGGATTTGCCGAGGCCTTCTCCTTCGGCTCGAGAGCCAGCATTTTTGCCGAACATGCCGCCCTTTCCAGCTTTGAAAATAACGGCAGTCGGGATTTCGATATTGGTGCCTGCGAGGAGATAACGGCCGACGACTATGACGCGCTCTCGCCGTTCCAGTGGCCGCAGCCTGCGGGATCAGCACCGCAGACGACGCGCTTCTTCGCCGAAGGCGGGTTTTTTCATGCCGATGGCAAGGCCCGTTTCGTGGCCGTCAAGATGCCCGTTTCGGACCGCACGAGCGCGGAATTCCCGTTCACGCTCAATACCGGCCGCATCCGCGACCAATGGCATACGATGACCCGTACCGGCAAAAGCGCCCGGCTGTCGGCGCATATTGCGGAGCCCTTTGCCGAAATCCATCCCCGCGATGCGATCGAAATCGGCGTCAGCGACGCAAGCCTTATCGAGATCGAAAGCCCACAAGGCAAGGTAACCGTCCGGGCATTGGTGACGGAACGACAGGCGCGCGGCAGCCTGTTCGTGCCGATGCATTGGAACGACAGTTTCGCCGCAAGGGCGCGTATCGATACCGTCGTCGCACCGCTGACCGATCCCTTTTCCGGCCAGCCGGCTTCGAAAAATGTCGCTGTTGCGGCACGTCCGTTCAAGGCATCCCGCTATGGCTTTGCCGTTTCCGTGGCAAAGCCGCAGCATCTGGAGGCCGCCTATTGGGCACTCGCCAAGGCCGATGGCGGATGGCGGATGGAGCTGGCTTTCGACGACGCTGCGGAAGACTGGGCGGACTGGTGCCGCGCCACGTTCGACATTCCTGCAGACGTCGAACCGCTCGGTTATGCCGATCAAACCTCTGGCGATCTGCGTCTGGCCTTCTTCGACGGAGACAGGCTGATTGCGGCGCTGTTTCTGGCCCGCCAGCCAGTGGCCGTCGCCCGCAACTGGGCGATTGCGCAACTGTCCGCATCGCATGGCAATATGCGCAAACGCTTTGCGCTCGTCGCCGGCCGGCCGGGCGCCAACGCACCGGATCCCGGCGCAACCGTCTGCTCGTGTTTCGGCGTCGGCGTCAACCAGATCGTCGGTGCGGTTCGCAATGGCTGCCATAGCGTCGAGGCGGTTGGCAAAGCGCTGAACGCGGGAACCAATTGCGGTTCCTGCAGAGCCGAAATCCGCGGGATCATCGATGGATGCCTTGCGACGGCGGCCGAATAGCCGGCTCTGAGAATAGCCATGGAACAAAGCGCCGTGTCTCCCGTTCGTTTTGGAATCGGGAGATCGATGCATGGCGCCGCGTTCGTTCTGGAAAGGTTATCTCAAGCTTTCGCTCGTGACCTGCCCGGTCGCGATGGCGCCGGCCGTTTCCGCGAATGAGAAGATCCGATTCCACACCCTCAATCGCGAGACCCGGAACCGCGTCGTCAGCCAATATGTCGACTCCGTCACCGGCAAGCCCGTGAAGGAGGATGACGAGGTTAAAGGCTATGAGCGTGGCGAGGGCGACTATGTGCTGATCGAAGACGACGAACTGGATTCCGTCGCGCTTGAAAGCACCCGCACGATCGATATCGATGTCTTCGCTCCGCGCGACTCCATCGAATGGATATGGCTCGACCAGCCGCATTATCTGACCCCGGACGATCCCGTCGGCGAGGAAGCCTTCTGCGTCATCCGCGATGCCATGGCAGCGACCGGGACCGTCGGCGTCTCCCGCCTTGTCATGTATCGCCGCGAGCGGGCCGTCATGCTCGAGCCTCGGGACAAAGGCATCGTATTATGGACATTGCGCTACGGCGACGAGGTTCGCGACGAAGCCGCCTATTTCGAAACGATTAAGGCGGACAATACCGATCCGTCCTTGATGTCGCTTGTCCTGCAATTGATCGACGAGCAGACGAAGCCCTGGACGCCGTCGATGGCAAGCGACCCGGTGCAGGACAAGTTGCATGAACTGATTGCCGCGAAAAAGAAGGGCCGCAAACGGCCGGCCAAAGCCAAGCCGGAAGCCGAAGCGCCGCCGAGCAACGTCATCAACATCCTGGATGCGTTGAAAAAGAGCGTTGCCGCTGCCTCGAAAGCCAAGCGCTAACGCAATTCCTGGCAAAGCGCATAGCAGTTTTCTGTCCGGAATTTCGGGTAGACCAACAATGGCCATCCACCTTGTCCGGCAACACTGCAATCTCCCTGCATAGTAGCTCAAAACGAAGCATAGTAATTTATGAGGGCTTGACCTTCAGGAGAAAGCCAGTCGGACGCCCCTTCAATGAAGCCCGCGATCCGGCCTTTCGGGGTTAGAAGATAGGTGATCGGCATGCCGTATAGCGGCAGCGGCGCTTCAGCGGGTGCTCGCGGTTGCGTGAGCGATGCGCTCGGATCGATCAGGACACGAAGATGCTTGATCCCCAGGTCTTGAACAAATTCAGCGACCCGAGCACCGTCTGAGAGATCGACGCAAACGGCAACGACGGTGGCTTGGTTACCCATTTGGCGTGAAAATTTATCAAGTGCCGGCAGATCGGTACGGCAGGCGACGCACCAAGTAGCCCAGAGATTAATGAGCGTTACCCGCCCCGGCTCCGGTCGAAAATCGAGCTGGTTTCCACGAAGATCCGCGAGTTTTGTCGGCTGCAGGTTTCTTGCAGGCTCTAGCAGCGTGAATTGGTGACGCACGTTTTCAAAGACGGGAGGGTCATCGCTCGCCTTCGCAAGATCCGACCGCGACAGGAAGGAAAGCGCGGCGCCTCCGGCCATTCCACGCAGCAATGTCCGCCGGCTGTAGGTTACACGCGACCGATGGCTAGGCATGAATATAGGCCCAACCATGCTCTTCAAGATCGATCAATCGCCCGACACCGTAGGGCACGACCGTGACCCCTTCGATCAGCGGCAGCGGATGGCCTTCCTTCTGCTCGGCAATTGCCTTCGAAGAACCGCACATGCTGAGCGTGATGCCTGGAACCATCGTGCGCAGGGCCGCTATGGCATCCTTCAGCGGCGACGTGTCGTCTCGAAACATCTCGATTCCGGTAGCGTTGGCAACGATCTCGATCGAAATGCCTTCGTGCTTGGATTTATAATATTGGGCTGCGTTGATGGAACCGCTGATGGCATGTTTCATGGCCGTGACGTCATTGCTGTCCACTTGAAACACGACCTTATGTTCCTGGGGCTTTGATTGCATTGCGAAGGCTGGCGCGATCGTCGAAGCCCACCCCAGCATCGCAGCGATTGCCAAAGCAAAAAGCGCCAGCGCCAATGTAGATGGCGAGGACTTGATCGGATTACGCTTGTTCATATGTTCACTCGAACCCGACGGTCAGCGGGTTTGAATGAGCTGGCTGCGCTGCATAAAAGCGAGACCGCCTGCGACAGCGCCCAAAATGATCGTGTGTATGACATCGCCGTGCAACGCCAAGAGTTGCGTGAAGAATGCCCCAACGCAAACGCCCGTAAGCAGAATAGCGCCAAGGGCCGACCGGCGTGGCCAGATGGTCAGGCCTGCTCCGGCCAATTCAACAACTGCGGTGAAATAACGAAACCATTGGCCGAGACCGATAGCGTCAAACTCCTGAACCATTTGAGGCACGCCAGCGATTTTGGCGAGCGCTGCGGCAGCAAAGAGGGCCGCGAGAATGACGCGCATGCCGATCAAGGCAGCCGTCTTCGGCGACCATTTTCTTGGCAAAGCATATTCAGACATGACGAATTCCTTCCAAGGAGATATTGCAAACAAAAAATCATGGTTTACGAATTCACGTCAGATGTGCATTTCGGAACACATGGTTGCTGATATGGAAACCTTCTCTGGCTCGATCGATGACGTGCGTGCCTTTTGTGCCGTGGTTGACTTTGCAACGCTGTCAGCAGCAGCTCGGCAACTCAACGAGACCAAAGGCAGCATCAGTCGACGGATTTCGCGGCTTGAGAAGGCGGTTGGCGTCCGGTTGCTTTCACGCTCTCCCCGCTCCGTCTCTTGTACCGCGGAAGGACTGGAATTCTATGATAAGGCCATGCCTGCCTTGGCGCTGCTCGATGACGCCGGAGCGAGTGTCCGGAGGTCCCGGTCGATCGCGCGTGGGACGATCCGAATAACCGCGCCTATTGATATTGCGATCGAGGTATTGCCGGAGATTATCACGTCGTTTCGGCTGGATTATCCGCAGATCGCCATTGAGGTTATCGCAACGGACGCAACACTGGATCCTGTCGCACATCGCATTGATCTCGCGCTCAGAGTGGGCTTGGCGCAAATGCCCGATATGCAGTTTCAAGCATTTCCCATCGCGGAAATGAGAGTCAGCATGTTCGCGGCGCCATCCTATCTGCAAGGGAGCGGTCCGATCGAGGTTCCGGCGGATCTCGAGCGACATGCGCTTGTTCTGCCGCGGGAGCGACCGGGCGTGACCCACCTCTCGCTCTCCAACGGCGCACGAGAAGAGAGGGTCTCTCTGCGCGCCGACGTGCGAGCAAGCGACTTCGCTTGCGTATTAAAACTCGCGGAGGCCGGGGCTGGAATCGCGCCTCTTCCCGAAATTGTCGTCGTCAATTCGGTATCGACCGGGAGGCTCGTTCGCGTCCTGCCCGATTGGAGTTGGTCGGGTCTCACGCTCCACGCAATCAGCGCACCCGGACGGCAGATGACCGCTCGCGCAAAGGCATTTCGCGATTACATCAAAGCCCGGCTCTAGCGCGCTCTGCTCTTTCTGGATTTTGCTTTTTCCAAAGGTGCCGCGGCTGCCCGAAAATCTTCCCAAGGGTCGGAGCGAAGCGCCGCGAGCCGGTTGGGCGTATTATTGACCGTGAAATAGGCCGGCCCGATCGCGGGACTGAGTTCATCCCAGGCGAGTGGCATCGAGACCGCGGCACCCGGCCGCGCTCGCGTCGAATAGGGCGCCACCGCCGTCGAACCGCGCTGGTTGCGCAGATAGTCGACCAGGATTTTACCCTGGCGCTTCGATTTGGTGATGGTGGAAACGTAGCGCTCGGGGCTGTCGGCGGCCATCTGATCGGCAATGGATTTCGTGAAGGCTTTGACGGTCTGCCAGTCTGCCGTTGGTTTCAATGGCGACACGACATGCAGACCCTTGCCGCCTGACGTCTTGATGAAGGCGGCAAGGCCAGCTTCTTTCATGCGATTGCGCGTTTCCTCCGCCGCTTCGATCACCTTCTCCCAAGGCACGCCGGGGCCGGGATCGAGATCCATGATGATCATATCGGGATGTTCCCAATCGGCGATTGTAATGCCCCAGGGGTGGAGTTCCAGCGATCCCGCCTGTACGAGACCAAGCAAGCCATCGAGGTCATCGATGCTGACCAAAGGGGCCTCATCCTTTTCCTTCGGATCATGGATAAGAACGATGTTCTTGTTCAGGCCTTTCCACGCATGCTTCTGGAAAAAGCTTTGGCCATTGATGCCATCGGGACAACGCAGCAAAGCCAATGGCCGCTGCACGACGAAAGGCGCCATGTATTTCCAGACATCGGTGTAATAATCGGCGAGGCCTTCCTTCGTAACGCCCTCGTCCGGCCAATAGATACGATCGGGGTGCGTGAGAACGACCGTCCGCTTCGGCAGCTCGGGTTCCGTAGCCGAACTGGCGGAGGTTTCTCGGACAATTTCAGTCGCCTGCTTGTCTTCGCGCAGACCGCGGAATGCGGCGTGCCGGAGCTGGCCATCCGCTGTCCAGGTGCGGAATTCAATTTCAGCGACCAGTTCCGGACGAACGAAACGGACGCCGCGCGCTTCGTCGGCACTAAGGCGTTTGTCGAACGGGCTTTCATCCGCCCGCATGGCTTCGAGTTGAGAATAGAGATCTTCGGCAACCTTGTTGGTAAACCCCGTGCCGACGCGACCGACATGTTGCAGCCTGCCCTTGTCGAAAATGCCGAGCACGAGGGAGCCGATCGCCTTGCGCGCCGTCGATGACGGGACATAACCTGCAATCACGAACTCCTGCCGGAAGGAACATTTCGACTTCAGCCAACCTTTGCCGCGGCCTGAGCGATAGGGTTCATCGGCGCGCTTCGACACGATGCCTTCCAGGCTTAGGCGGCAGGCATGCTCCAGCATGAGGTCGCCATCGGCGTCGAAATCGCTGCTGAAGCGGAGTTTGCCATTCCCTGAAGGTACGATCCTCTCCAGCATTTTTTTTCGTTCCGTCAGCGGGGCGGCGCGCAGATCATATCCGTCGAGATAAAGGAGATCGAAGACATAAAGGACGAAACGATCGTTCCTGCCGTCGCTCAGATCGGCCTGCAGGGCTGAAAAATCCGATGCGCCGGAACCGGTCTCGACCACCAATTCGCCATCCATAAGCAGCGTCTTGACGGGAAGACGGGCGAGCTCGGTAAGAAGCATTTTCCCGAACTTGTCCGACCAGTCGAGACCGCTGCGTGTCAGCAACTTGACGCGCCCGTCCTCGATGCGGACCTGCAGGCGATAGCCATCGAACTTGATCTCGTGCAGCCATTGCTTCCCGCTCGGTGGCGTCTTCGTCAGCGTCGCCAAGGTCGGCGGCACGAAATCAGGCAAAGCCGATTTCCCAGCCTTTTTCACGGATGAAGGATCTGCCGAAGTTTTCACCGCGGCCCGTTGAGGTTGCTTGGCCGTGCTCGACCGTTGCTCGATCCTGCCCGTCTTCGAAGACCATCCGGGTTTTTCGCCTTCGAGCTCCTCGATCAGTCGACCGGTCTTCACGGATTCCGGCCGCTCTTCGAGAATGTCATCCGCGCCCTCAGGGCGGGCCGCCTCATCGTCGCCTTTGATGAGCAGCCAATTGTCTTTCTTCTCACGGGCGCGCCTTGCCATGCGGACCAAATGCCAGCGCCCGTGGAGCTTCTCGCCATGCAGTTCGAGTTCGATGTGGCCCTTGTTGAAGCCCTTGTGCGGATCGCCGTCCGGCTCCCAGGTACCGCGATCCCAGACGATCACCGAGCCGCCGCCATATTCGCCCTTGGGAATAGTGCCCTCGAAATCACCATAGTCGAGCGGGTGATCTTCTACCTGGACTGCCAGGCGTTTTTCGCTCGGAACCAGGCTCGGACCCTTTGCGACCGCCCAGCTCTTCAAAACACCGTCAAGCTCCAGGCGAAAATCATAGTGCAGCCGGCGCGCTGCATGTTTCTGGATGACGAAGCTGTTCTGCGCGGCTGTCTTGCGCGTGCGTCCCCTCGGCTCGGATGTTTTCGAGAAATCCCGCTTTTCGCGATAGGTCTCAAGCGCCATGGATCAACCTGCCTTTCGCTGCCGGGAAGCATTGGAAGCGGCTCGTTTCGGTGTTTGCTTCTTTTCGCCCTTGAAGCCGGCGCTTTGGCGAAGCGCCTCCATGAGATCGACAACCTTTTCCGGCTTGCGCTCTTTGCGGACAGTAATTTTGCGACCTTCGAGCTTCGCCTTGATCAGCTCGGTGAGTGCCGCCTCATAGCGATCATCAAATGTCTGAGCGTCGAACGTGCCGCTTTTCGTGGTGATGATATGCTTTGCGAGATCAAGCATTTCACCCTTGATCTTGATGTCTGGTATGTCCTCGAAAGCCTTGTCCGCGGAACGGACCTCGTAGTCGAAGTTCAGCGTCGTCGCGAGCAGGCCCTTATCGTAGGGACGGATCAGCAAAGTCCGCAGGCGCCGGAAAAGAACCGTTCGCGCGATGGCTGCCACCTTCTTCTTCTGCATACCGTCCCGGATCAGCGCAAAGGCTTCTTCGCTGCCGCGATCGCTCGGGGCGAGATAGTAGGGCTTGTCGAAATAGACATCGTCGATATCGGAGAATTCAACAAATGCCTGGAGATGAAGGGTCTTGTCGCTTCCGGGGACAACGGCGGCGATTTCGTCCGGCTCAAAGATCACATAGTCGTCCTTACCGACTTCGTAGCCTTTGACTTGATCCTCGCGCCCGACGGGTTTCCCGCTGCTGCTGTCCACGAATTCGCGCCGGACACGATTGCCCGTCGCACGATTGATGGTGTGAAAAGAAACCCGCTCTGATGTCGATGACGCGGTATAAAGCGCCACGGGACAAGTCACCAAACCGAATTGCAAATAACCCTTCCATTGGGCACGCGGCGACATCCGACAAATCTCCGGTGAAACCAATAGACTTGAACGATATCTCGCGGTTTTTGTTCCGGCACGTCAGTCAGTTTTGTTCGCTGGTTCCTTCCTTCAGATGGGAGCTCAATCAACAAGCCGGCTTCCATTTGCGCGAGACTTTATCGTCGGCTTGACTATTGCCCTCCATCATGAGAACATAAAGTGAACAAATGGAGGTATCCATGACGAAAACAGAGCAAGTCATAGAACGCGCCATGACGTTTGTCGCAGTCTCGAAAGCGCTGCGGGAACGTGAACAGGAACGGCGCGCCGCCTGGAAGCGCCGCGTCGATATCAGCCGGCCGCTGCCACCCTTGCCGCGCGGCGTGCAGCTTTCCTTCAAGTTGGATCGATAATGCGGCGAATGAGACCTGGCTTTTCGCAGATGACGAACATCCGCGGCGTAAGTTGTCTTTCGATCGAACAAGCGGCGATATGACGAAGCAGAATTGGGATCGCGCGGGGAACCGCGGCGGGGCGATGGCGTTTTCTTACAGGAGGACAATGCCATGGCAAAATATGATCCGACGTCACCCGTCCCAACTCCGGACGCGGGGCTTCCCAATCCCATCCAGCCACCTTCGGTAGAGCCGCCCAAGATAGATAGTGCGGGAAATGGTGTTGGCGGCGAGGACGATGATGAAGCCGCCTATGCGCGCGGCGTTGAAGCCGGCAAAAGGGAGACTGAGGCGGAGAAAAATCCCTATCCAGAGGAAAGCAGTCGCGCCAAAGCATATGAGCACGGCTATCTGGACGGGCAGAAGATAAGGAGCGACGACAAGCCGCCGCATTGAAATCACACCTATAACCATTTTCACGGACGCGGCAGACTGCATTGGCCTGTCGCGAGCCTGCGCACCTAAATGATAGCTGGGAAACACCTTGATATCAGGGCGATTTGATCGAGTTCGTGCTCGGTATTTTCAATGCCTGTAGAACCGTCGCCTCTCAGCCATCGATTACCTATTCGTCAGGCCTGTCGGCAAAATGAGAGACGGCAAACTCGGCGACTTTTTTATTCGATTTGCGCGCATCCTCTATCCAGAACGGGAAGATTTGCCACTGATGGATCATGCCCGACCAAACCTCCGTAGTAACGTCGACCCCGGCCCCGCGCGCCTTGTCTTCCAGCCGGCGCGTGTCATCGAGCAGCGTTTCGCGCGAACCAACCTGCAGGAGTAAGGGCGGAAAGCCGGTCATATCGGCATAGAGCGGGGACCGCTCGGGAGAGACCGGAGATTTGTCGCCGATGTAGGCGTTGCGGATGATCTCCAGCTCGCCCTTGCCCATGAATGGATCATTCTGAGCATTTGTGGTCATGGAGTCACCCGTTGCAGCGAAATCGGTCACCGGGCTCATCGCGACTACGGCCGCCGGCAAGGATGCCTTGATCCGAAGCTGGTTGAGAGTGGCCTCGATGGCCAGTGTTCCGCCCACCGACTCCCCGGCAATCACCACGTTCTCGGCCTTATATCCTGAGGCAAGAAGCCAACGATAGGCCGCCAGAGTGTCATCGATCTGGGCCGGGTACTTATTCTCTGGCAGCAGGCGATAATCGACCAAGAGCACATCGGCTGACGCAGCCTTTGCAAGAGAGCCCGCTATATTCCGGTGCGTTCTGAGCGAGCCGCTGTAGAACCCTCCTCCGTGGAGATAGAGAATCGCGCGCCGACCAATCGGATGGTGAAGTCGTGCGGGCCATATCAGATCGGCGTCGACCCCGTTGGCATCGACATGACGGATCTGGACGCGCGTCGGATCCGGCGTCGACGCCATAAGCCTTTCGAAAGCGGCCCGCCGCTGGCGAAGGTCCTGCGGGGCATAGGTCTGCCCCAAGACCCCGATGAGTTTCTGGATCTGATTGTCCGAGGCTTTCGTCTGTGAAGCGGCATCAAGCGCATAAGCCGTTGACGTCGGCAGTGCCGGCGAAAGCACCGCGGCAGCCGTGGCGATCGAGGTCGTCACAAAAAGGCGCATGAAGCGAAAAAACCAAAATCCGTTCATACGATTAGCCTTTCTGCCGCGAACGCTAGACGCAGTATCATATTCCCACGGTCGCAGAATTGATGCCTGAGTCAAGCGTGGTGCACACGGCAGGAGAGCCGGCCTGACGCTCCTGGCTTGGCGGAATTCTGAAACTCGAAGCTCAGCTATAGTGGACCCCTTCATACAGCACGTAACCTACGGGATGGTGCGTGAAGTGGAGGACCGGCAGTACCGGGTTGCTGTTGTCTTCGGTGGGGTAGGCTGACGCAATGGAAATGTACTCGCCCTGCAGCTCGATCGCCTCTCCTGTCCTCAAGTCGGGAATTTCATGATCGAGCCCTTCATTGTCGCCGAAACGCACGGCAACGAATACTGTCTGTCCGGTAATATCATCGTCGCCGCCGTCAAATTTCAGGACGGTTTCGATCTTCACCGTGAAATGCTGGTGGTTTGCGCCGTGGTGGTTCTCTGGAGCCTCGAACACATGCGCTATAACACCCTGAACCCGAGCCAGAGGCGCGCCAAGCGAATGTGAAAACCGATGGTGGGGAAGTATTTTATTTGCCCGATTGTTCATCGCAACCTCGATAAATGCAGTGGTAAATCGCCACTTCATTATCTGCAATCGATTGCACTTCGGTGACATCGCCAGCGGTTCCGACTGTCTCATCGACAGGAAGCAACCGCCGGCGTGGAGGCCGAGATGTTCTCGGTTGGTTTCCGCGATGCCCGCCTAAACCGGTTCGCTCTGAGACGCCATCAATCGGGCGATGATCGCCTCTCGTGCAACCCGCGTGCCGGCAAGGCGTCGCTTCGTCTTCGCGAGCACATCGGCTGTCGCCTCTTCCGGCGTACCCGAATGGAACGGCGGGGCGGGCGCGTATTCCAGCGAGAGCTGAACCATTTCCGCTTCTTCCTGACCAATAAGGGCCGCAACGACCGCCAGCCCGAAATCGATGCCGGCCGTCACGCCGCCGGCCGTGATGAGATTGCCGTCCCGGACGATGCGGCCGGCGGTTGGAATAGCGCCGAAGTTCGCCAGAAAATCCTGGGCATTCCAGTGCGTCGTCGCCCTCTTTTCCTTGAGCAGACCGGCGGCGCCCAGCACCAGGGAGCCGGTGCAGACCGAGGTGATGAAACGTGCCTGCTCCGCCTGTGCGCGGATAAAGGACAACACGGCCTCATCCTCAAGCAATGCATTGATGCCGCCACCGCCGGGCACGCAGATGACGTCGAGCCGAGGGCAGTCATCGAAGGTTGTCGTCGGCTGAAGCACCAGTTTCGTGGCAGAGATGATCGGCGAAGTGTCCTTCCAGATCAGATGGACCTCCGCACCCTCCGTCGAGGCAAAGATTTCGTAGGGCCCTGTCAGGTCAAGCTGCTGAATGCCGGGAAAAACGAGCAGTCCGAAGCGAATGGTCATATTTGCATCTCCAGTTGTTGACTCCGGCAAGCTTACGCGATCACCATCTGGCGTATTCGCCAAACTCCCCTCATTTTGAGCCAACCATGCGCCACATTGAAATTCTCGCTTTCGAAGATGCCCAACTGCTCGATGTAACCGGGCCATTGCAGGTGTTTACGAGCGCCAACGAGGAGGCCTTCGCTGCCGGTCAGCCGAGGCCCTATAACGCGATCGCGGTGGCCATGAACGGGCAGACCGGGACGACCTCGGGGCTGACACTTGCAACGGCATTGCTGCCCCAGGACGATGAACCGATCGATACCCTGATGGTCGCGGGTGGTGTCGGCGTCAATAAAGCGTGCGAGGAAACGGCCCTTGTCAACTGGATCCGCCGGCGGTCAGCTAGCGCGCGGCGGATCGCTTCGGTCTGCAGCGGCGCCTTTCTGCTCGCCGAAGCGGGACTTTTGGATGGGCGGCGCGCCGTGACGCATTGGAACAGATGCAGGGAGTTTTCAAAACGCTTCCCGAATGTGCGGTTGGAACCCGATCCGATCTTTATTCAGGACGGCAATATATGGACGTCGGCAGGGGTCACCGCTGGCATCGATCTGGCACTTGCGCTGGTCGAGGCAGATCTCGGCCGCAAATTGGCGCTCGCCGTCGCGCGCGAACTCGTCGTCTTCCTGAAGCGGCCGGGCGGCCAGGCACAGTTCAGCACGATGCTCTCGCTGCAGGAGAGCGGCGATCGTTTCGACCGGCTGCACGGATGGATCATCGACAATTTGCGCGCCGATCTTTCGTTGCCGGCGCTTGCCGAGCAAGCGAACATGAGCGCACGCAGCTTTTCCCGGCATTATCGCCAGGCAACGGGGCGCACGCCGGCCAGGGCTGTCGAGGATATCCGCGTTGAGGCTGTGCGGCGCCTCCTGGAGCAGGGCTTGTCCGTTCGTCAGGCGCGTATACGCTGCGGTTTCGGTTCGGAAGAGACAATGCGGCGGAGCTTCCTCAGAGCCTTCGGAACCACGCCGCAGGCCTTTCGCGATCATTTCGGATAAAGCGGCCGTCGGCAGGGATCGGAACATTGCCGCCCTCCTCGGTTGGCAGGATGCCTCTGCCGGAAAGACAGGCATCAGCGCCGAGATGCAAACTTTCGATCTTGCCCACACGCGATTGAAGGAGGGACGGACAATTTTTCTCGTTCCGCAGATCGTCCGGCACCCCAAGTTGACTGGACATCTCGTCTCTTTGGGATCACCATCAATCCGGGCTGGAGTTACATCGTAGGGGACCAACTATCGCCAAATAGGAGGCCGAGATGAAGCAGCATGCACGCGATGATTTGCAGAAAATTGCAAAAGTCGATCAGGACTTCCTTAATCGAGAGATGTCGCGAACCCAACGGCTCGAACGTTGGATAGATCTTCTCGAGCGGAGTCCCCGACAGTTTCTTTCCACTTTGCGCGAAACCGAATTTCAGCCTAGTGAAACCAGGGCGGCAATGCGGACGGATAGCTCCCCAATCTCCGTCGCATTTGCGGATCCGGTTCTTCGCGCCGCTGGTTTGGAAAACGACAGCTACGGAGAAGCCAAGCGCTTCTTCGAACTCACGGATCATGAGCTGCACGGAATTGTCTGCTACTGCCATTTCGGCGAGACGGTCAGTTCTGCCGTAGTCGCACGTTCCATTCGTCCGTTGCTCGCCGGGAGGCCTCCGAGCCTGTTTGCCCGTTTGCGCAAGGCGTTGTCGATATAGTCTAGTAGTTTCGGCAATACCGGCTCCGGCTGACGGACGTGGCGATGTGTCCAACTTGGCTGCATCGCGAAAGCAAGACACCGGCGGTCGAGCGTTGGCTTGGCAATCCCTGAGGCCACAGATCCTCAAGGATCGCCTTGCCTGACGCTTGGCGGGCGATCATCGGGGCAGCAATCTACTGCGAGAGAATAAGAAGCCTGCAATGTTGCTGCGAGGAAGCCGGCCTCCGGCCCGAATCCAAGCATAACGAGAAAGGGCGCTCAACCCTTTCGGGGAGCGCCCTTTCCAACCCGGACAGCCTGAAACGCAGCGACAACAAACGTCGAGCAGCAGACCATCAACACGGGAAGTGAAGCCTAAATACGGTTGGACGTTTCCGATTTCAAGTGGCTTTGCATGAAAGTTGCCCGGAACATCCGGTTCCGATTCTTGTATCTGCTTTCGCATCAATCCTTTATCGCTATGCCCGCCGAAACGGCGGCCGCCAAAAAGGCATCGCGCGCTTCATCTACCGACCCTTGACTGTGATAGGTGCTGATCAAGGTTTTCTTGGCCGTGGCATGAATGCGATCGGATTTGCCCGGCGGCCATTCGCGAAGAAGAAATTTAAGGGCCTGTTCGGTGTTGTTGATCGTCAGGTAGTGGCCGCTCTCCTGGGTGACGACCGTCACCGAACGATTCCACAAATATTTGGACATTTAGCTGCTTCCTCCGCCCGTGAAACGGACACTCTCCACCTTGGTTCCAGACGGAGCGAAACAATAAAAAAATAGTCATGCCTGCATGCCCAAAACGCGGTCCAAAAGCTGAACGCCGTCCTCTCGTCGCGAATGTTCGGGTTAAGCAGGGGGATCAATGAAACAAAATCAGCTCTGTCTTGTTTGTCCTTTCATAGGAAAGGAGGTCGACATGACTGAGCCTCGAAAGCCAAAAACGCTCTCGCGCGAGGAAGACTATCGCGATTATGAAGATCGCAATCTTCGTGACGGCTGGCCGTACTCGGACGGGAGTGGAAGTGCCTCTGAAAGTCCCGAGAATCGGGGATATGGCGATACCTCAGCCAATTTCGACGAGGAACGGGATGGCGATTTCATCATAGATTCAGCCGATTCGACCGGCCTCGAACGAGGCGAGGATCAAACCGTCGGACCTCTTCCGAGCGATCGTATCGACAGCGACGAACTTGAAGCGGTCATAACCGAACAGCTCGAACAGAGGGGTGTCGACGTCAACAGCGTCGACGTGCACGCCAACGACGGCATTGTGACACTGGAGGGTAACGTCGAGACGATTCCGCTGGCTCGTCATCTCACAGCGATCGTTCTATCTATTCCCGGCGTCGCGGAAGTTCGAAATAACCTTCGGACGATCGGCGTCGATGCGCATATTCCGAACGACGAATAGCGAATTTGGTGATGGATGACGGTCAGTGCCGCAGGAAACTTCGGATCTTCTTCAGATCCTGGATGAAGGCCAACCGGCTTCGCTCCTTTTCGTCCGCCTCCCTGATCCTCAAAAGAGCCGATGGGTGAATGGTGACGAGAAAGTCAAGCTGCCCGGGTGGATGAAGGATGCTGCCGCGGTCGCGCATCACCCGCACCTTCGATCCGAGCAGCGAGGATACGGCCGTCGCACCGAGCGCCACGACGAGTTTCGGTTTCAATAGTTCAAGTTCGGCGCCGAGCCACCAGGCGCAGCGCTGCACCTCGCCGGCATTGGGCCTGGAATGCAGCCGCTTCTTGCCGCGCATTTGATACTTGAAATGCTTGACCGCATTGGTGACGTAACAGCGGTCGCGGTCGACCCCCGCCTCTTCAAGACATAGATCTAGCAAGCGGCCCGCCGGCCCGACAAACGGCCTGCCCGCCAGATCTTCCTTGTCGCCGGGTTGTTCGCCGACCAGCACAACCTCGGCGGTTTCGGGGCCTTCTCCGAAGACGAGATGCGTGGCATTGCGATAGAGGTCGCAACGCGTGCAGGATTCGGCGTCGTGCCGGAGTTCGCCGAGCGTTGCCGCATCAGCATGATCGCGCTGGAGAGAAGGGCCGCTATCGGGCAAGGAGTGTTTTTCGAGCATGGGAAGCGCACTGCAATTTGAAAGTCACACCCTCGTCAACCGATCGTCGCTCTCTTTGTTCCCCGTTGTTTCGGCGAACGGGGAATTGTCGATCGGATGCAAACGGCAATTTTCACGATGCCGATCGCTCGTCCCGTATCAGACGTGCTTCGAGACAGGCCATGACAAAAGCTTCGCGCGCAGCCTCCAAGGTGGCGCGATGTGAAATGGCCGCGAGGCACTTTTCCTTTGCCTTCACATAATATGAGCCTCTTTCGGACGGCCATCTGACGGAAAGGAAATGGATTGCGTCTTCCGGTCCGTTCACGCACGAGGCGAAGCGGCCACCTACTGCGACGCAAACCGGTGCGTTCCAGAGCATTTTGAATTTGACGTCGATGATCTCGTTCATCTGCTCCCCCTGTCATTTTCCCACCAAACAAGGCGTCAAGATGATTGTTCCCGCGGGATGGAGCGCTATTTGAAGAGATATGACATTGCATGCGTAGGGCTGGAATATCCCTGAATGCTCGCAAGCAGCAGGATTGCGTTCCTCAGCATCATTGACATCCTCTTGCCGGCTCGGGAACAACCGTTGCCTTTGAATGTTCGTGGGTCTGCGGGACAGTTTCTGGATCGAAAGATGAGTGACTCGGCGGTGACATATAGCCAGATGTTTTCGGGCAAGCGGCTCTTGATCGTCGAGGACGAATATTTCCTCTCGGAAAAGGCGCGCGGGAAATTGCGCGAACTTGGCATTTTCCTAATCGGTCCCGTCGGCAAGGCGAAGGACGCTCTCGAACTGATCGAAGGCAAGAAGGCGGATGCAGTGATCCTTGATCTGCATCTTGACGCCGGATTTGTATTTCCGATCGTGGAAACGCTTCAGAGGCTGAAGCTTCCCTATATATTTGCGATAGGCCATCACCCGCCCATCGTTCGCACCCGATTTACGGGCTTCATCCTCTGTGAAAAAGCCGTTGAGATCGAACACATCGCCAAGGCGCTGTTCGGCAGGCAGAAACGCAAACTCTATTTGGTATAGAGCGCCCTCGACCTCTCCAAATGCTTCAGGACCGCAGCTTCCGTGCCGTCGGCATCATGGACGGCAAGCCGCTCCAATATTTCTTCATGTTCGACAAGCGTGAACTTTTCCTTGCCGGTCCAGATGAGCATCTCGGTATGGTAGGTCTTCAGCCATGCCAGCATCGCCTCGCTGACGGCGACAAAGATCGGGTTTCCAGAAATCTGGGCAATCCGGGTATGAAACTGCATGTCGGCCGAGATGAATTCTTCGGCATGCCCCAGAGATGCCCGCTGACGTTCGATAATATCTCTGAGATCGGCAATATCTTTTTCCGTTGCCCGCGGCGCAGCCTCCCGGGCCATGCCGCGCTCGAAGAATATGCGCGCGCTCTTCAGATGCTCGAGAGAGTCCGAAGATTGGGACAACATGATCTTCGCCGTTAGATCAACCTGCCGGAAAATCGATTTCGCGGTCAGTTGAAGCACCTTCGCCCGCTCGCCATGCGAGATGCTGACCAATCCCATATTGGCGAGCGATTGCATCGCCTCGCGGATCGCCGGGCGCCCGACGCCGAAGCGCTCCATGAGAACACGCTCTGACGGCATCTCATCGCCGGGTTTGAGTTCTCCCGACGTGATCAACCGCTCTAATCGGTCGAAGACTTCGTCAGAGAGCTTCCGACGTACAATCTGTTCGATTGGCTGGCTCATGGCATCTCGCTGGCTCAAGGCTTTTCTCCCTTATGCAATGTCAAATAGCGCCGAGAAAGCCCTTCGGCGCGACTTAGGGCCTCCCGAACAAAAAAATTCGTTGCACAAATTGGAATACTCATTATACCAGATCACGAGTTGACGCCACGACAAAATCGTCGGCGAGAGGAGCAACGGCTGCTGATGAGCATTACCATCACCTATCGCATCGAGACGCCCGGCCACATCGAAGCGATGGCCGACAAGATCGCCAGCGATCAGTCGACGGGTACGTTCGTGCCGGTTCCCGGCGAAACGGAAGAGCTGAAATCGCGGGTGGCGGCACGGGTCCTCAGCATCCGGCGGCTCGAAGATGCGGATCGGCCGACATGGCCCGAAGTTGCGGCCGGCCATGGTCCCCTTCATCGCGCCGATGTCGATATCGCCTTTCCGCTTGATGCCGTCGGCACCGATCTTTCAGCCCTGATGACGATTGCGATCGGCGGCGTCTATTCGATCAAAGGGATGACGGGCATTCGCATCGTCGACATGAAGCTGCCGGAGGCGTTTCGCGGCGCGCATCCCGGTCCGCAATTCGGTGTTGCCGGCAGCAAGCGCCTGACAGGGGTCGAGGGACGTCCCATCATCGGCACGATCGTCAAGCCGGCGCTCGGCCTTCGCCCCACTGAGACCGCGGAATTGGTCGGCGACCTCGTCAGCTCCGGTGTCGATTTCATCAAGGACGACGAAAAGCTGATGAGCCCCGCCTACTCGCCTCTCAAGGAGCGTGTCGAGGCGATCATGCCGCTGATCCTGGATCACGAACAGAAGACCGGGAAGAAGGTGATGTATGCCTTCGGCATTTCCCACGCCGATCCCGACGAGATGATGCGCAACCACGACCTCGTTTTGAAAGCCGGCGGCAATTGTGCCGTCGTCAACATCAATTCCGTCGGTTTTGGCGGCATGAGCTTCCTGCGCAAGCGCTCGGGACTGGTGCTGCACGCCCACCGCAACGGCTGGGATGTGCTGACCCGCCATCCCGGCGCCGGCATGGATTTCAAGGTCTATCAGCAGTTTTGGCGTCTGCTCGGCGTCGACCAGTTCCAGATCAACGGTATCCGCGTCAAATATTGGGAACCGGACGAAAGCTTCGTCGAGTCCTTCAAGGCCATCAGCACGCCGCTGTTCGATCCGTCGGATTGCCCGCTGCCCGTTGCCGGTTCGGGTCAATGGGGTGGTCAAGCGCCGGAAACCTACCAGCGGACCGGCCGGACTACGGATCTGCTCTATCTCTGCGGCGGCGGCATCGTCAGCCACCCCTTCGGACCGGCCGCCGGCGTCCGAGCGATCCAACAGGCGTGGCAGGCCGCAGTCACCGACATCCCGCTCGAAGACTATGCCAAGGATCATCCGGAACTCGCCGCTTCGATCGCGAAATTCAGCGACGGCAAGGGCGCGTGACGACGATGGGCAATCTTCTCATCAGCTATTACGGCGACGACTTCACCGGCTCCACCGATGTGATGGAAGCTCTGGCCTCGAACGGCGTTCTGACGGTGCTTTTTCTCGGCATCCCCGATGCGGCACTGCTTGAGCGATTTAAGCAATGCCGTGCCATCGGCATTGCCGGAACAAGCCGCAGCGAAACGCCGGAATGGATGGAGGAGCATCTTGTTCCGACATTCGAGTGGCTGAAAGGGCGCGGCGCGGCGATATGCCATTACAAGGTCTGCTCCACTTTCGATTCCAGTCCGCGCATCGGCAATATCGGCAAGGCGATCGAGATCGGCAGGGAGGTTTTTGCGCAATCCTCGGTGCCGGTCGTTGTGGGTGCGCCGCAGCTCAAGCGCTACACGGCCTTCGGCCACCTTTTCGCGGCCTATCAGGGCAAGGTCTACCGCATCGACCGTCATCCGGTGATGAGCCGGCACCCGGTCACGCCGATGGACGAAGCCGATCTGACGCTGCATCTTGGCAAGCAGACCTCGCTTCCCGTCAGCCTCGTTGATCTCGTGACCCTGGCGGCTCCGGATGCGGACCGGCGCGTCGACGAATGCGCAGGCCAGACGGCAGGAATCGTGTTGATCGACGTCGACAGCACCGAAACGCAGGCGGCTGCGGGAACGCAGCTTTGGCGGCGCGCGGCAAAGGACGGGCCTTTCGTCGCCGGGTCCTCCGGTGTCGAATACGCACTTCTCAATGCTTGGCGCCACGAAGGTCTGATTGGCGAACGCCCCGTTTTCGCCCCGCCGGGAAAGGTCGAACGCCTCGCAGTGGTTTCCGGCAGTGTCTCGCCAACGACAGAACGGCAGATACGCACGGCGATGACGGATGGTTTCGACGGCATCGACGTCGATCCCCTGGCACTCATCGGCGAAAGTGCTGACCGGGCGATCGAAGATGCCGTCAATGCCGGCATTACCAGCCTGCAGACGGGCCGCAGCGTCATCCTGCACACGGCGCTTGGCCCCTCGGCCGATCGCGGCAGCGCGATCGACCGTTTTCCGGGCGCCCGGCATCGGCTCGGACAGGGCCTTGGCACCATCCTGCGCCGTATCGTCGAAAGTGAAAAGCTCGGCCGTGCGGTCATCGCCGGCGGCGACACGTCGAGCCACGCGCTCAGGGAATTGCGCGTGGAAGCGCTGACGACGCTGCTCCCCCTTCCCCAGACACCGGGATCGCCGCTCTGCGTGGCTCACGGCAGCTACGCACCAACCAATGGACTGCAGATCGCGCTGAAAGGCGGACAAGTCGGAACCGACGGATATTTCTCACAGATCCGCGACGGAAGGCGCGCTTACAAAACGACTCTTACGCACTTCGGATAATGGCGTGATCATTGACTCATTATACCACTTGCGATACCACAATTTGAAATGGACGAGGTAGAAAACATGACTGCAATTGCTCTTTTCGGCGCCGGCGGGAAAATGGGGTACCGGCTCGCCAAAAATCTCAAAGGCTCGCGCTTCGATGTCCGCCATGTCGAGGTGAGCGATGTCGGCAAGGCGCGCCTGAAGAACGATCTCGATCTGTCGTGCGTGCCCGTGGACGAGGCCCTTGATGGCGCCGAAGTCGTCATTCTGGCCGTTCCGGACACCGCCATCGGCAAGGTTGCCGCAGGGATCGTCGACAAGCTGAAGCCTGGAACGATAGTGGTCGCCCTAGACGCCGCGGCACCTTTTGCGGGCCACCTGCCGAAGCGCGACGACCTGACCTATTTCGTCACCCATCCCTGCCATCCGCCGATCTTCAACGACGAAACCGATATGCAGGCGAAGAACGACCACTTCGGCGGCCTGTTCGCCAAGCAGCATATCGTTTCCGCGCTGATGCAGGGGCCGGAAGCTGCCTACGCACTCGGGGAGGAGATCGCCAAGATCATCTGGGCGCCGGTTATGCGCTCGCACCGAGTCACCGTCGAGCAGATGGCGATGCTTGAGCCTGGGCTTTCGGAAACGGTCTGCGCATCGCTGCTCGTTGTGATGCGGCAAGCCATGGACGAGTGCGTCGCGCGCGGCGTCCCGGAACAGGCCGCTCGCGATTTCCTGCTCGGCCACATGAACGTCCTCGGCGCCGTGATCTTCAACCAGGTCGAGGGTGTGTTTTCGGATGCCTGCAACAAGGCGATCGAATTCGGCATCCCGGCGCTGATGCGCGACGACTGGAAGAATGTCTTCGAGCCGCAGGAAATCGCAGAAAGCATCCGCCGCATTACCTGACCGAAATCCCGGGAGGGTTTGGCCCTCCCTTCTTTCGCCCTGCTGGGAACAGGGCCTGTTTCATAATCGGGAGGACACCATGAAACTGACACGCAAACTCACTGTTGCCGCCTTTGCCGGCGCTCTTGCGCTTGGCACCGTAATGCCGGCCTTTTCGGCCGATCTGATCGCCATCATCACACCCGCGCATGACAATCCGTTCTTCAAGGCCGAAGCCGTGGGCGCCCAAGCCAAGGCGAAGGATTTGGGCTATGAGACGCTCGTCATGACGCACGACGACGATGCCAACAAGCAGTCGGAAGTCATCGATACGGCGATCGGCCGCGGCGCCAAGGCCATCATCCTTGACAATGCCGGCGCCGATGCGACGGTTGCGGCCGTCAAGAAGGCCAAGGATGCCGGGATCCCCTCCTTCCTCATCGACCGCGAAATCAATGCGACCGGCGTTGCCCTCGCCCAGATCGTTTCCAACAACTATCAGGGTGCCCAGCTCGGCGCGCAGGAATTCGTCAAGCTCATGGGCGAGAAGGGCAATTATGTCGAGCTCGTCGGCAAGGAATCCGACACCAATGCCGGCATCCGCTCGCAGGGCTACCATGACGTCATCGACGACTACCCGGATTTGAAACTGGTCGCCAAGCAATCGGCGAACTGGAGTCAGACCGAAGCCTATGCGAAGATGGAAACCATCCTGCAGGCGAACCCGGACATCAAGGGCGTGATCTCGGGCAACGACACCATGGCGATGGGCGCGATCGCAGCGCTTCAGGCCGCTGGCCGCAAGGATGTGATCGTCGTCGGCTTCGACGGCTCCAACGATGTGCGCGACTCGATCAAGGCCGGCGGCATCAAGGCGACCGTACTGCAGCCCGCCTACGCACAGGCCCAGATGGCGGTTGAGCAGGCCGATGCGTACATCAAGAACAAGACGACCCCGAAGGAAGAAAAGCAGCTCATGGATTGCGTTCTCATCAATGGCGGGAATGCCGACAAGCTTGAGACCTTCGCGCTGAAGAATTGATGGCGGACCGAGCATTGCGGAGGGCGTGGCAGAGCCGCGCTCTCCAGGCTTTTTTCTTTGAGATTGAGGTGCATTGCATGCTGAGGATCAGAGGTGCGGTTGTGGTCATCATACTGGCCGCAGCACTGCCCGGCTGTAAGATCATCAAGACGCCGACCGCCGAAGAGAAGGCGGCGAACGCGGCAAAGAGCGCCTTCGATCCTACGGCCAAGGTCGACGCGATCTGGCAGTCGCAGGCGGTACCCGACCTTGAAAAGCGTTCCGGCGATCTCAAAACCGTGATGCAGGCTGCGGCATCGAACCCGGATGAAGCCGGCGCAAAATACGGCAATCCACGCAAGCAGAGCACCTCGCCCTGGACCTATGCCGTGAAGCTCAAGGGCAAGATCGTCGCCGCCGATACGACGTCCCGTGCCGCAACGCTCGACGTCGATGTCGATGGCGACGGCAAGGCGGATGCGAAGATTCAGATCGGCCCTGCAATCCGCGGCACGGCGCTGCGCGACGCGTTGGATTTCGTAGACTTCAACGAATTCAAGAACCAGATCGAATGGGCGCAATTCGGCAAAGCGTTCAATGAGAAGGTGAACACGTCCTTTCTCGCTGCTTTGCCCCGAGATGGCCTGACCGGCAAGACGGTCAATGTGACCGGCGCCTTTCCGCTGCCCGCATCCGGCCAATTGCCGCTGATTACCCCTTCGGCGCTGACGTTGGAACAATGACGATGAGCGATACCACAGAGGAAGACATCATCCTTCGTCTCGAGGACGTGTCCAAGGTTTATTCCGGCATCGTCGCGGTCAAGCGCGCCAACCTCCAACTGCGGCGCGGCGCGGTCAATGTGCTGGTGGGAGAAAATGGGGCCGGCAAATCGACGCTGATGAAGATCATCGCTGGCGTCGAACGTCCAACCGCCGGCCGTATCCTCCTGGAGGGCGAAGCCGTTCATTTCGACAGTCCGGCAGATGCGCAGGCACGCGGCATCGGCATGATTTTCCAGGAGCTCAATCTCTTCGCCAACATGACTGTCGCCGAAAATATTTTTGCGACACGCGAAATCACGCGCGGCCTTTTCGGCATCGATCACAAGGCGCAGGTCGCAAAGGCCAATGAATTTCTGACGAAGCTGGATGCGGGCATCAATGCCGAGACTATGGTCGAGGATCTGCCGATCGGGCAGCAACAGCTTGTCGAAATCGCCAAGGCCATTTCGCTGAATGCCCGCATTCTGATCATGGACGAGCCGACCTCGGCGCTTTCGGCGGCGGAAGTCGACATCCTTTTCAAGGTGATCGCCGAACTGAAGGCGCAGGGCGTAGCAATCGTCTATATCTCCCACCGGCTGGAAGAGCTGATGCGGATCGGCGACTACATCACCGTGCTGCGCGACGGGCAGATCACCGGCCAGGCGATGGTCCGCGATATCGACACGAAATGGATCGTCCGATCGATGATCGGATCGGATGCCAAGGACTTCGCCAAGGACAGCGGCCATGCGATCGGCAAGGAAGCCTTCCGCGCCGAGGACATCAGCCTGCCGCGACCGACCGGGGGCCTTGCTGTAGACCACGTCTCGCTCTCCGTTCGCGCCGGCGAGATTCTCGGCATCTATGGCTTGATGGGCGCCGGCCGCAGCGAGTTTTTCGAATGCGTCATGGGCCGGCACATGCATTCGACCGGCAGGATTTTCATCAACGGCGTCGAGGTCCGAGAACGCGATACCACCCGGCGGATCCGGAAAGGCTTGGCGCTGATCCCGGAGGATCGGCAGCGCGAGGGGCTGGTGCAGGTGCTCTCGATCGCCAGCAACCTGACGCTTGCGAGTCTTGGCCGCTTCGTTCGCCTCTTCCATATCAATGCCAATGCCGAGAAGAGGGCTATTCGCGACATGATCCGCGATCTCTCGATCAAGGCACCCAACCCCGATTTCGAGGTGACGTCGATGTCCGGCGGCAATCAGCAGAAGGTCGTCATCGGCAAGGCACTGATGACCGATCCCAAGGTCCTTCTGATGGACGAGCCGAGCCGCGGCATCGATGTCGGCGCCAAGGCAGACGTCTTCCGCACCATGCGCAAGCTCGCCGGTAAGGGTCTCGCAATCCTGTTTTCAACCTCCGACCTTGAAGAGGTCATGGCGCTTTCCGACCGCATCGCTGTCTTGAGCAACGGCCAGTTGGTTGCCGTCTTCGACAGAAGCGAGGCGACGGAAGAGGCGATCGTCGCAGCATCGGCCAAGGGACACGGACATACAAGGAAACTCGCGTGATGACCGCGGACATATCTTCTTCTTTTGCGGCCAAGCGGTCGAACGGTTCTGTACTCCTGACGCTGATGAAACTCAGGACCTTCATCGCGCTCTTTGCCGTGATCATCTTCTTCGCCGTCTTCGCGCCGAACTTCACTTCGACGGCCAACATGATCCTGATGTCGAAGCACGTTGCGCTCAATGCCTTCCTGGCGATGGGCATGACCTTCGTCATCATCACCGGCGGCATCGACCTCTCGGTCGGCTCGATCGTCGGCCTGTGCGGAATGGTCACCGGCGCGCTTATCCTCAACGGCGTCGAATTACCGATCGGATATACGGTTTACTTCAATCTTTATGAGATCGTGCTGATCACCCTTGCCGTCGGTATCGTGATCGGGCTGATCAACGGATTGCTCATCACCAAGCTCAACGTCGCGCCCTTTATCGCAACGCTTGGAACACTGTATATAGCGCGCGGCATGGCATTGCTGTCTTCGGACGGCCAGACCTTTCCAAACCTGGTCGGCACACCGGAATTCGACACGACTGGCTTCGATGTCTTCGGCGCCGGACGGCTGCTTGGCCTCCCCGTCTCCATCTGGATCCTCATCGTTCTCGCGCTGCTTGCCGCCTACGTTGCCCGCTCGACGCCCATCGGCCGGCATATCTTTGCCGTTGGCGGCAACGAGCGCGCGGCGCGCATGTCGGGCATTCGCGTCGATCTGGTGAAGATCTTCGTCTACATGTTCTCCGGGTTATGCGCGGCCATCGTCGGCATCGTCATTTCGTCGGAACTGATGGCCGCACATCCGGCGACCGGCGAGAGCTTCGAGCTCAACGCCATCGCCGCGGCCGTCCTTGGCGGCACCTCCATGTCCGGCGGACGTGGCACGATCGGCGGCACGATCATCGGCGCTTTCGTCATCGGCATCCTCTCCGACGGATTGGTGATGATGGGCGTTTCATCCTTCTGGCAGATGGTCATCAAAGGGCTGGTCATCATCATCGCCGTTGTTGTCGATCAGGCGCAGCGCCGTCTCCAGCAGCGCGTGACACTCATGCAAATGGCAAAGGCAGGTTGAGAATGACGGAACTCAAGGGTGCGCTCATCGGCTGCGGCTTCTTCGCAGTCAATCAGATGCATGCGTGGAAGGACGTCAAAGGCGCGGAGATCGTCGCGATCTGCGATCGTGATCCCGAGCGATTGAAAATTGTCGGCGATCAGTTTGGCGTCGCGCGGCGTTACAGCGACGCGGCGGCTCTTTTCGCCGACGGCGGCTTCGATTTCGTCGATATCGCGACGACCGTGCAAAGCCACCGCGCGCTGGTGGAAATGGCTGCGACCCATAAAGTCCCCGCCATCTGCCAAAAGCCGTTTGCCAAGACGTTGAGCGACGCCAAAGCCATGGTCAAGGCTTGCGCGGACGCCGCCATCCCCCTGATGGTTCACGAGAATTTCCGTTGGCAGACACCGATACAGGCGGTGCACACCGTCCTTCAATCAGGCGTGATCGGCGAGCCGTTCTGGGGCCGTTTTTCCTTCCGCTCCGGCTACGATGTCTTCTTCGGCCAGCCCTACCTTGCCGAAGGCGAGCGCTTCATCATCGAGGATCTCGGCATCCACACGCTCGATATTGCGCGCTTCATCCTTGGCGACGTCGCGACGCTCACCGCTCGCACCAAACGGGTCAATCCGAAGATCAAGGGCGAGGACGTCGCGACGATCATGCTCGACCATCAGAATAGCGCGACATCAATCGTCGACGTGAGCTATGCGACCAAGCTTGGTGTAGAACCCTTTCCCGAGACGCTGATCGAGATTGACGGAACGCTGGGAACGATCCGGCTCTCGCAAGGCTATCGTCTTGAGATCAATAGCCCCGAAGGCGCGACAGTGTCGGATGCTTCGCCCAGGCTTCTCTCCTGGGCTTCCCGCCCATGGCATAATATTCAGGAGAGTGTCCTCGCCATCCAGCAGCACTGGACCGACCGCCTTGCCGATGGCGGCGAGACCTCCACGTCCGGTGCGGACAATCTCAAGACCTTCGCTCTTGTCGAGGCCGCCTATGAGAGTGCCGCCAACGGGCGTCCGGTCGATATCGGAGCGATGCTGCGATGACGACTGAGATCGATCCGTTCCAGCTCTACGGCACGCACGAGACCGAAACGCCGCCGGTGCGGCTGACCGCCGGCAAGCTCGCCGTTGACTTCAAGGACGGCAATCTGCGGACCATCCGCTACGACGGCGCCGAAGTCTTGCGGGCCGTCTCCTATCTGGTTCGCGATCGCGATTGGGGCACGTATGCGCCAGCTATCGACGATCTGCGGATCGACCAGCATCAGGACGGCTTTTCTGTCAGCTATGTGGCGCGCTGTACGGGGCCTGAGAATACCGAACTTGCGATCGACGTTCACATAACGGCCGAGGCCGGTGAAGCGCTGATCTTCGAGGCGGAAGCGCTGACAAAGACCGGTTTTGAGACGAACCGCTGCGGCTTCTGTATCCTGCATCCGATCGTCGGCGTCGCCGGCAGGCCGGTTTCGGTCGAGCATATCGATGGCAGCCGCGAGGACACGCATTTGCCTGACCTCATCGAACCCTGGCAACCCTTCAAGGATATGCGGGCGATTACGCATGGCGTGACGTCAAACGTGACGGCGGAGTGCCGCATGGAAGGCGACACTTTCGAAATGGAGGACCAGCGCAATTGGTCCGATGCCTCCTACAAGACCTATGTTCGCCCGCTTGCCCTGCCCTGGCCCTATCGCATCCCGCCCGGTGAGCCCATGCGGCAACGGATCGTTCTCACCATAGGCGATATGCGACGTTCGCCCACCGCGTCTTCCACGCTTGCTGCGGATACACCCCCGGTCAAGCTGAGCCTCGGAGAGAAATCTGGCACGATGCCTGCAATCGGGCTCATCATTACGCCGGAAGAAGCGCCGGCAACACTGGCTGCGCGGAACCGGCTGGCCGAAGTCGCGCCGCAGGAATTATTGTTCCACTTCGACCCCGACGCCGGCCACGGCGCTGAGGCCTTCAATTCCTTTGCGGCCATCGCGGCGCTTCACGCTGGCCGATCGACGTTGGAAATCGCATTGCCGTGCCGCCAGGCTCCGCTTGTCGAAGCTCAACAAATAGCGAACTGGATGCGAGATGCCGGTTTCAAGCCGGATGCAATCGTCATATCCCCTTCGGTCGACCGGCAATCAACGCCACCGGGTAGCAAATGGCCCGAGTGTCCGCCGCTTGAAGAGGTTTATGCCGCCGCTCATGCAGCCTTTCCGGGTGTGCGGCTAGGCGGCGGCATGCTCAGCTATTTCACCGAACTCAACCGCAAGCGCGTTCCTTCCGGACCGCTCGACTTCATCACCCATTGCACGAACCCGATCGTACATGCGGCTGACGATGTCAGTGTGATGCAGACGCTGGAAGCCCTGCTATTTATCACGCGCTCGGTTCGCGCCATCTACGGCGACAAGCCCTATCGCATAGGCCCCTCCACCATCCCGATGCGCCAGAACCCCTATGGCAGCCGGACGATGGACAATCCCGCCGGCCACCGCATCCCAATGGCAAACAGGGACCCCCGGCACAATGGCCGTTTCGCCGAAGCTTTCGCGCTTGGCTATGCGGCTGCCGTGCTCGACGCCGGGCTAGAATGCCTGACGCTTTCGGCACTGACAGGGCCGTCCGGGTTGATCGCCGGCGGGGATGAGCCGTCGCCGGCCGGCGGCAGGCGACCGCTCTTCAATACGATCGCGACGCTCGCCCGCCTCGCCGGCAGCCAATGGCGGGAATGCGTCTCCTCGGATCCAACTGCTGTCCTTTCTTTTGTTGCTGCGCCGGCTAACGAGGCACCGCAATTGCTACTGGTGAACATTACGGCTGCGGCCCGGCAGGTCGAACTCGGATGCCTGCGCCCGGCCGAGAAACTAAAAAGCGGAAGCCTCACGCTCGCGCCTTTTGCCGTTGGTTCGATCACTCTGATGGATTGACCTGACACCCGAGAAGCGCAACTTAGTCTTCCGAAGCGAGATGACCGGGAGGACTGACGTGAAGACAAAGAAGCTTATCAATGACGGCGCAGCCGCCGTGGACGAGATGCTGGCAGGCATTCTGGCGGCTCATCCCCGCCACGTGCGCGCCCTCGAAGGATCGCCGCGGTCACTCGTCGCCATCGAGGGGCCGCGGCCCGGCAAGGTCGGCATGGTCGTCGGCGGCGGCTCGGGGCACGAGCCGACCTTCCTGGGTTATGTCGGCAAAGGGCTTGCCGATGCGGCAGCAATCGGAAATGTCTTTGCCTCTCCGCCACCGGATCCGATCATCGAATGCGCCAAGGCGGTCAATGGCGGCGCCGGCGTCCTGTTCTTATATGGTAATTATGCCGGCGATGTCATGAATTTCGATATGGCGGCCGAAATGCTCGCCATGGATGACATCGAGGTCCGCACCGTGCTGACGACGGACGACGTCGCCTCCGCTCCCGTCGACCAACGGGACCGCCGGCGCGGCGTCGCCGGCAATGTTTTTGTCTTCAAGGCCGCCGGCGCTGCCTGCGATCTGATGTACAGCCTGGACGAAGTGGAGCGGATCGCGCGATGGGCGAACGACCGCACCTTCACGATCGGCGTTGCGCTATCGCCCTGCTCGCTGCCTCAGACGCTCAAGCCGAATTTTCAGCTTGGCGAGGATGAGATGGAAATCGGCATGGGCATTCATGGCGAGCCGGGCGTTGCCCGCGGTCCGCTCAAGCCGGCCGATCAGGTGACCGCCGAACTGCTCGATAAAATCCTCGGTGAGATGAAGCCCGTACGGGGCGACCGGGTGGCCGTGCTTGTCAACTCGCTCGGCTCGACGCCGCTGATGGAACTCTACATCATGATGCGGAAGGTCAAGATGACGCTCGATGCTGCTGGCATAGAGATCCACTTGTCGCTGGTTGGGAACTACTGCACGTCGCTGGAGATGGCTGGTGCCTCGATCACGTTGATGCATTTGGACGATGAACTGCAACGACTGATCGATCATCCCTGTGATTGTGCGATGTTCCGTTCTGGTGAAGTGCTCCGATGACAAAGACAATCACCGTTGACGATCTGAAGTCCCTTCTGAATATCACAGCGGAGGCGATGACCCGCGAAAAAGACCGTTTATGCGAGCTCGACGGCGTCATCGGCGATGCCGATCACGGTATAGCCATGGAGCTCGGTTTTTCGGGGGCCGCGAAGGCCGTTGTGCCACTGGATTCGGCAACGGCCGATCCGACACTCGTCTTCAACACGGCGGCAAAGGCTTTCCTGAACGCCGTCGGCGCTTCATCCGGCCCGCTCTATGCCACCGCCTTGATGCGTGCGGGCGCCGCGGTAAAGGGCAAACCGTCGCTGACGGATGACGACATGGTGGATGCCTTCGTTGCGCTTGCCAAAGGGATCCAGGACCGGGGCAAGGCCGAGGTGGGGGAGAAAACCATGGTCGACGCCTGGGCGCCCGCCGCCATCGCCTGCCGGGCGGCACGCGACAAAGGACTATCGCTGGCGGATTGTCTCTCGGAAGCTCTGATTGCCGCTGAAGCCGGGACGGAAGCAACGAAGCATATGGTGGCCACAAAGGGGCGTTCTTCCAGGCTTGGCGAGCGCGCCTTGGGCCATATCGATCCGGGAGCAGCCTCGGCAACGGTCATCATCTCTTGCTTCAAAGGGTTCTTCTTACCTTAATGATGATGACCTCATCATACCAGTTGACATGTGCCTGTTGATTTGCCAAAACCGCCCTCAGCATTGTTCAGAGGAGGACGGGAAATGCGCATCAACTCCAAATATGCAAGACGATTTGGCGCGATGGCGATTGCTGCGGCGGCCTTTGCGGCGACGAGTGTCCAGGCGCAGGACCTGACACTGTGGACGCTCAATTTCGACAACGGCGCAGCAAACGGTGCCCTCAAGAAGGTGGCGGCGGATTTCGAGGCCGCCAATCCAGGCACCCATATCGAAATCGTCCAGCGCGGCGTCGACGAACACAAGACAGCGCTTCGCGTGGCAGCAGGCTCCAGCAAGGGACCCGATATCTATTTTAGCTGGGCCGGGCTTGGCCTTGGCGGCGAATATGTGAAGGCCGGCCTCTCGCTGCCGCTCGACAAGTACTATACCCAGTACAAGTGGAACGACGAGCTGCTACCGTCCGCCGCCGCCTTTGCCGATCTTTATCCGGGCGGCAAGCATGGCGTGCCCTTCACCTTCAAGGGCGAAGCGATCTATTACAACAAGAAGCTCTTCCAGAAGGCCGGCATCACCGAGGAGCCGAAGACCTATGAGGAACTGCTGGCGGCGGCCGACAAGCTCAAGGCGGCTGGAATTCCGGCCTTCACCTTCGGCGGCTCGGTCAACTGGCACGTCATGCGTCTGATGGACGTGCTGCTCGAAACCAAATGCGGGGCCGACAAACACGACGCGCTGATGGCCATGAAGGCCGACTGGACCAAAGAACCCTGCGCCACCGATGCCTTCACCGAATTTGCCAAGTGGACCAAGGACTACACGCTGAAACCCTTCATGGGCATCAGCAACCAGCAGTCCTACACACTGTTCGTCGCCGGCCGTGCCGCGATGATGCTTGAAGGCGACTGGCTGGTCAGCCAGTTGAGCGGCAGCAAGGTCAACCTCGACGATTACGGCGTTGTGCCGTTCCCGACGAACACCAACCGCCTCTATGGCTTTGCCGAATACAATTACATCAGCACCAAGAGCAAGGATCCGGATCTCGCCGCCAAGTTCCTCGACTACTTCCTGTCGACCAAGGTGCAGCAGGATCTCGTCGGGCAGATCAGCTCGATCTCGGTCAACAAGAATGTCCAGTACACCAACCAGAAGCCGCTCGAGGCGAAATGGCTGGATATCTTCAAGACCTACAGCAAGGTCTACATGAATGGCGACCAGGCATTCCCGCTTGATGTCACCACCGAATACTTCCGGGTAATCAACGACGTCGCTGCCGGCAATATCCAGCCGGCCGATGCTGCCAAGCAGTTGCAGACCTTCATCGCGGGTCGCACGTGATCCCTCGAGGGAGGCCGCCACTCCGATTGCCAATCGCAGCGGACGGCTTCCCTCATTTTATGCCCACGCGTCAGTTGCCGCCGGGAGCAATCAGAATGTCATTCCGCAACCGAACACATGACCCGCGCGTCCAGGCAGCGATCCTGCTCGCCCCGGCCATGCTGATCTACGCGATTTTCGCGCTTTATCCGATGCTGAACGTGGTGGTGTTGAGCTTTCAGAAATGGAATGGCCTCGATCCCCAACGCCCATTCGTCGGCCTGGCGAATTATCAATATATCTTCACGCAGGATCCCGTTTTCTGGGTCGCCTTCCGCAACACGGTGATCTGGACGATTATGTGCGTGATTTTCCCGCCCATGATCGGCCTGCTACTGGCACTGAGCCTCAATCAGAAGCTTTTCGCCCGCAATACCTTCCGCGCCATCTTCTATCTGCCGGTCATTATCGCCCCGATCGCGGTCGCGACCATGTGGAAGTGGATGTACGATCCCTTCTTCGGCCTTTTCACCGAGATCCTGACGTCTATGGGGCTGCAGGACTGGATTCAGGACTGGCTCGGCAATAAGGACATCGCCCTCTATTCGGTCTTCGTGGCCTATCTCTGGCAATCCGTCGGCTTCTCCATGGTTCTGTTTCTCGCGGGTCTGCAGAATGTTTCGCAGACGCTGGTCGAAGCCGCACGCATCGATGGCGCCGGGCGCTGGAACATCTTCCGATACGTCACCCTGCCCGCGCTACGCACCACGCTGACAATCGTTCTGGTGCTATCGGTCATCTCGTCTCTGAAGGCCTTTGACATCGTCTACGGCCTGACAGGCGGCGGGCCGGCGCAATCAACCCAGATGCTGGCGCTCTGGGCCTTCACGCAGGCCATGCAGATCTTCGATTTCGGCCGCGGTGCTGCGATCTCCGTTGTCCTGCTGCTCATCACCATCGCCATCGTCATTCCCTACCTGCGATGGACGCAGAAGCATGAGGAGGCCGAACAATGACGGCAGCATCGGCATCATCCATGTCGGATGGCTTCGAGACCATCATTCCGGCAAAGCGCAAGCGGGATCCCGTCCTGATCGGCTTATGGATCGCGCTGCTCCTCGTCGCCGCGATCTGGCTTGCGCCCTTCGTCTTCATTGTCTTCACGTCGCTCAAAACGCAGGCTGATGTGACGACGACGGGCGCCTTCGTGCCACCCCTCAATCCGGCTTTCGAGAATTATTCGAGCGCCTGGGGTCGCGGCAATTTTGCCAACGCCTTCCTGAACAGCACTATCATTACCGTCATCAAAGTGCCGCTCGGGCTCATCCTTTCAGCGATGGCGGCCTATGCGCTCGCCAAGATCCGGCTGAGGTTCAGCAAGATACTGCTGCTTCTCGTCGTCTTCGGCACCATGATCCCCTTCCAGGTCATGCTGGCGCCGCTCTTCACGCTGGTCAACTCTCTTGGCCTGATCGACACTTATCCCGGCGTGATCCTGCCCTACATCGCCTTTGGCGTCCCCTATCAGGTCTTCATCCTGCACGGTTTCTTCAAAGGCATTCCCAAGGAGCTGTCCGAAGCCGCTCTGATCGATGGTGCAAGCCATTTCACCATCTTCCGCCGGATATTCCTGCCGGTTTGCCTGCCGGTACTCGCCGCGTTGCTCATCCTTGATTTCGTTTCGACCTGGAACGAGTTCGCCATGGCGCTCGTGCTCCTGCAGGATCAGCACATGTGGACGCTGCCGCTCGGGCTCATGTCCTTCCAGGGGCAGTTTTCAAACGACTACGGCCAGCTCAATGCCGCGATCGTCATGACTGTGCTGCCGGCAACGCTCGTCTACCTCATCTTTCAGCGATATTTCGTCTCCGGCCTCACCTCCGGCGCCGTCAAGGGCTGATCGATCACCTAATCGGCAAGTCTTTCGAGGAGAATATAATGTCCAGTGCAACCGTCGAAAAATGGGGTGTCTTCGAGGCCGCTTTCAACGGTCCTTCGGGCGGCAATCCCTATCTCGACGCAGCATTCGATGCCGTGTTCAGCCAGAACAGCCGCGAAATCCGCGTGCCCGGTTTCTATGACGGCGACGGCGTCTATCGCGTCCGCTTCATGCCCGACAACGAAGGTGAATGGTCCTTCAGGACGCGTTCGAAGACCCCGGAACTCGACGGCAAGACCGGCTCGCTAACCGCCACCAAACCCTCGCAGGGCAATCACGGCCCAGTGCGCGTGCGTAACAAATTTCATTTCGCCTATGCCGACGGCAAGCCGTTCCTTTCGTTCGGGACGACCTGCTATGCCTGGACACATCAGCCGCTGGAGATGCAGGCCCAGACACTCGATACGCTGAAGAAAGCACGCTTCAACAAGATCCGCATGGGCGTGTTTCCGAAGGACTATCCCTATAACGTCAACGAACCTCTCCATCCCTGCTTCGAAAAGGGCGCCGACGGCAAGGAAGACTTCGATCGGCCGAACCCCGTCCTGTTCCGGCATTTCGAAAGGCAGGTAGCCGCACTATGCGAACTCGGCATCGAGGCCGACATTATCATGTTTCACCCCTACGACCGCTGGGGTTATGCCGACATGTCGGCCGAACAGGATTTCCGCTATGTCGCCTATCTCGCGGCGCGGCTTGCCGCCTATCGGAATGTCTGGTGGGCGCTCGCCAATGAATATGACTTCCTTCTCGACACCAAGCCGATGGTGCAGTGGGATCGTTATTTCCACATCCTCGAAGAGAACGACCCCTACGGCCATCTGAAGTCCATCCATAATGGCGAACCGACGATGAACTTCGATCATCGCAAGCCCTGGGTGACCCACACCTGCATCCAGAACTGGGATGTGAAGCGCACGCAGGAATGGCGCGACGCCTACGGCAAGCCGGTCGTCAATGACGAGCCTGAATATGAAGGCAACATCATCCAATCCTGGGGCAATCTGACGCCGCAGGAACTGGTGCATCGTTTCTGGATCACGGTGACGCGCGGCGGCTATGCCGGCCACGGCGAAACCTACTCGCATCCGCAAGACCTCATCTGGTGGGCGAAAGGCGGCGAACTGCGTGGTGAGGCATGGAAGCGCATCGGCTTCCTGCGCGACCTGCTGGAGCAGGATGTCGTCAACGGGCTCGATCCGCTCGGCGCCAGTGGTGAATGGCCCTGGACGCGCGTCTCAGGCGCCGAAGATGGCGATCTCCGTTATGTCTATCTTGGCGAGCACCAGCCCGTCGTCTGGTCCACCGGCCTGCCCAAGGACGGCACCGACTACGATGTCGACATCATCGACACCTGGGAGATGACGATCACCCCCGCAAAGAAAGTGGAAGCCCCGATCCCGCATCCCACCCGGCACGGCGCAATCGTGCGCGGCGGCAAGGCGGATGCAGCCTTTGGCGTCGAGCTGCCGGGTAAGCCATACCAGGCCCTTCGCATCCGCAAGAAAAACTGATCGGGTCTACAGGAGGAATTTCATGTCCGGATTGAGCATCAAAAGCGTCAGGAAATCCTATGGAGCGGTGGATATCATCCATGGCGTCGATGTCGATATATCGGACGGCGAATTCGTCATTCTCGTCGGGCCATCGGGCTGCGGCAAGTCAACCCTTCTCCGGATGATTGCCGGGCTGGAGGAAATCACCGGCGGCGAAATCTCGATCGGCGGCCGCGTGGTCAACAACCTGCCGCCCAAGGACCGCGACATCGCGATGGTCTTCCAGAACTATGCGCTTTATCCGCAGATGACAGTTGCCCAGAACATGGGCTTTGCGCTGGAACTGGCCGGCGCAAAGCGGACGGAGATCGACCGAAAAGTCGGCGAGGCGGCGCAGATCCTCGGGCTTCAGCCCCTGCTCGGCCGCAAGCCCGCCCAACTTTCCGGCGGCCAGCGCCAACGCGTCGCCATGGGACGCGCCATCGTACGCGATCCGAAAGTGTTCCTCTTTGACGAACCGCTATCCAACCTCGATGCCAAATTGCGCGTCAAGATGCGTGCCGAAATCAAGGCGTTGCATCAGCGGCTGAAGACGACGATCGTCTATGTCACGCACGACCAGATCGAAGCGATGACGATGGCCGATAAGATCGTCGTGCTGCAGGGTGGGAAAGTCGAGCAGATCGGAACGCCGCTCGAGCTTTACGACCGGCCAAGAAATGTCTTCGTCGCGGGCTTCCTTGGATCCCCCGCAATGAATTTCCTGGAAGGCAGGCTGACGGGCGGCTCGAATCCGAGGCTTACGCTCCCGAGCGGCACCGCAATCGAGCTCCTGGCGGCTCCGGCCCAGGCCGGCGGCCGCGATGTCATCGTCGGCATTCGCCCCGAAGACATATCCTTTGCGACGGATGGCGGAGTGCCGGCCAAGGTCACCGTCGTCGAGCCGACCGGCTCGGAAACCCATGTCGCCCTCGATCTGGAAGGGCGCGAACTGACATGGGTCATGCGCGAGCGCGCGGAATTGGTGCCGGACCAGACGGTGAAACTCTCCCTCAAATCGCCGAGCATCCACTTCTTCGACAAGCAGACCCAACAGCGCTTGTAGAAACTTGCGCTGTCATCGCGTCGATCGCCGTTCGGCGTCGCTCATGACCGTCAGGACACGTTTTACGAAGGCGGCGCCGTCGAACTGCTTCGGGGCGCCTTCAGTGGAATGATCCGGCCGCTCGAATATGAACGCCTCGACATTGACCACCGGCAGGCGCAAGCGGTTGCGCACCCGTCCGATCATAGCTGTATGCGTCACGACAACCTGGCAGCCCTTCGTTTCGAATTCCGCATCCATGCCGGACGCCGGAACGGCGGCAACCGTCAGCCCGCGCGCGGACAGGACCGAGCCGATGCGCGTGGCGACCTGCTGATTGTCGAGGCAGATCAGCACATCCGCCCGACCATGCTGTGAAGGAGAATCCAAAAGCATCTCGTGACCTCTCATTCAAATTCGGGTCAAACATAGAGCTTTTCGATGTAAAGCAGTGTTGTATCTTGTTTCATTTTGTTGCAGCGGCGTGGCTCATCCTTTGAGCCCGCGCCCAAGGGGCTTGACCGCCGCAAACTAAAAGAATTTGCCGTAATACAATGCAACACATGCGGCCGGCGAAAGCTGGTTTCCTTGGCCTGCCTGATTCGAGCAGGGAGGCAGGATATGAAACAGATCCGCTATGCCAGGTGGAGCAATCCAGGACGATTTTTGAATGGATTGAGCGCCTTAAAGCGCTTTCTTGGCAAGCAGCAACGTGTCTACCTTTGCGCCGCCTGTCTGTGCTGCAATCTCATGTTCTGCACTATCGGGGCGAGCCCGCGCCAGTTCATCATATTCAACATTCTCGTGCTTCTGGCTTCCGGCGCCAAAACCCTGGAGGCTGCGCCGCTTGAGGCCGAGACCTGCTCCATCGCAACCGACAATCGATCTCGGCCTGCCCGCGACTGGAGACCTGTATTGAGCTTTTCAGCTCAACTAATCGTCGCCTGCTATGCGGCAACGGTGCTTGTCGACAATCTTGCCGCAAGCCCGACAGTGCTCAGTACGATCCACTAAGGAAGCTGAATTCGTCTCCCAATGCCGCTTGAAGTCTTTGCCTGCTCCAGCCGCGGCGGATTGCCGCGAACGCGATTTGATGGGAGGAATTTGCCTTCCCGCTGCTTAGCATTGGCGAGATTCGAGGAGAGGATTTCACATGTATGTCGGTACGCAGTTTCAGGCTCGGGACGATGATGACTACCGGGTCATGGCACAGTTGGGCGTCAGGCACGTCAATGCCGATCCCGATGGCAATCCGCACGACTGGACGCTTGATATTCTCAAGGCCCTTCGTGACCGTATCGAGAGCTTCGGCCTCATTCTCGATATGATCCAGCTCCCGATGAGCTCGAACGTGATCGAACGGCAATACAGCCCGGACATTTTGACGGCCGGACCGAACCGTGACCGCCAAATCGATTCCATCTGCCGCCTGATCGAGAATGCCGCCGCAGTCGGCATTCCCTCGGTCAAATACAATCTCAATATCATCGGGATCCCTCGTACGGAGATGGAAACCGGCCGCGGCGGATCGAGAAACGAGGCCTTTCGCTGGGAAAAGGCCGATCACGATGCGCCGCCTTCGATCGCCGGCATCCTCAGCGAGGAGGAGAATTGGGAGCGCATCGATTATTTCCTGTCACGCGTCGTTCCGGTCGCCGAAGCCTGCAAAGTGCGTCTTGCCTGCCATCCGCACGATCCCTATACGCCGCCGGGCTATCGCGGGGTCACACGCGTTCTCGGCAGCGTCGAAGGCCTGAAGAAGTTCGTTCAGATGCATGAGAGCCCCTACCATGGGCTGAATTTCTGCCAGGGCACGGTCGGCGAAATGCTCGACAATCCGGCCGAGGAAATCTTCGACGTCATCCGCTGGTTCGGAGAGCGGGGCAAGCTCTTCAACGTCCACTTTCGCAACATCCGCGGCCGCAAGCTCTCCTTCATGGAGACCTTTCCGGAGGAAGGCGACATGGATATGTGGCGATCGCTCAAAACCTACGCCGAGGTCGGCTACCAATATATGATCATGCCGGATCATGTGCCGCGCCTCTCCGGGCGCGATCCGGAAAACACCGCCTTTGCTTTTACCTATGGCTACATTGCCGCCATGCTGCAGGTGCTGGAGAGCGATAAGCGGTAGTTGCCCATAGCCGCGGAAGGCTTTTCCGCCAGTTTCCATTGATGCCTTTCGCTCCTCCCCTAGATCTGGGGCAGGAGAGTTCCATGCGCATTGAACATGCCTTTCTATTCGATCTTGACGGCACGCTGGTGGACAGCGTCTATCAGCACGTGCTGGCGTGGAAAGAAGCCTTGGATGCCGAAGGTATCGAGCTCTCGATATGGCGCATCCATCGAAAAATCGGAATGAGCGGCGGATTGTTCACCAATCAGTTGCTCCGCGAAACCGGCATCGAGATAACCGACGAGAAAAATGAGCGGTTGCGGCAACTTCATGCCGATGCCTATCACCGTCTCGGCACCCAGATACGGCCTCTTCCCGGCGCAAGCGAGCTCCTTCGATGGCTTTCGGACGCCGGAATTCCGTTCGCGATCGCCACAAGCGGCCGCATGGAGACGGCAGCGGTCAATACTGCCGCATTGGGGATCGACCCGACGGCATTCCCGATCATCACCCGGGACAAGGTCAAATACGCCGAGCCCGACCCGGACCTGTTTATTGCCGCAGCAGAAGCCCTCGGGGTTGCGATAGAAAATTCTATTGTCGTAGGAGACGCCATCTGGGACATGCTTGCGGCGACGCGTTGCAAGGCGCTCGGGGTCGGGCTGCTGAGCGGCGGCTATGGCCGCGAAGAACTCAAGGATGCCGGGGCGATCCGCGTCTATGAAGATCCGGCCGACCTTCTCTATCACATCGATGAAGTGGGAGGGCGACGCTGAGCGGGAAAACGCCGACGCGTCAGTTGCCCGCAGGCATATTGTAGGGCGTGATAATTTCCACCGCCGACAGCACAGCCGGCGCCACGCGCTCTTTCACCACACCGCTCATAATTGCTCGAAATGCCGAACGCGCATCTGTCCGCAGGTCGTGATGCAATACAAAATCGATTTTACCCGCGGCAAGTAGAGCCCGATTGTCGGCATCGAGATCATGCGCGACAAAAATGCGGATGTTCCTTCCGGCCTCCTCGAAGGCGGCGAGTACGGCCCTGTTTCCGCCGCCAATGGAATAGACCGCATTGATCGTCGCATCCGCCGCGATGGCGCGGGCGGCAAGCATCCCAGTGGCAGCGTCGGCGCCGTGACCTTCGCTTATTTCGGCAACACCGATCTGCGGATAACGCTCGCGAAGGACGCGGCGAAAGCCGATCTCCCGCTCCTCCTCGCCACGGAAGCGGCCGCTCGACAGCGTTACAAGCACCCGGGCGGCGGCCCCAGCGAAGTAATTCCCGACAAGATAGGCCGCCGTCTCGCCGGCGGCACGGTTGTCGGCGCCGGCGTAAACCGCGCGCGAAGAATTTGGCAGGTCCGTCACCAGCGTAACGACGGTGATGCCGGTTTTGGCCGCACGCTCGACCGCAGCCGCAATCTCGGGAATGTCAGGAGCTTTCAGCACAATCCCGTGGGTGCCTCGCAGCCGGATTCGATCGAGCAGTTGCACCATTTCAAGCGGCTTCATGACTTCCGCAAAATGAAAACGGCAGCGGAAGACTGTCGGCAGAAAGGTTGCGACCTCTGCTTCGAAGGCGGCGCGCACGGCATCGGAAAAACGCATCGGTGTCTCCATGACGATGTCGATCGCCAGCGTCCGCCCGCTGACCGCAACACTTGCGTGCTGCTTTTCCAGCTCGGCAATTGCCGCCTTCACCCGCATCTCTGTCTGCCGGCGCACGCCTGCCCGTCCGTTCAGCACCCGGTCGACGGTGGCGGTGCTGAGTCCGGCTTGAAAAGCAATGTCCTTGACGAGAAATGGATGTGACACGCGTTTCATTCTGATGGTTTTTTGATGGATTTGTGATCTATAACACACCGGCATCTGCCGTATAGTGCCTCCATCAGGGATGGAGGAACATCTGATGAAAACCGACAATCTTCAGAAGCAGCGCGCCGACCGCGTCTGGCTGACCGAGGACGCCTGTGACCTCGACGATTTTCGCGCGCTGGCTGAGAAGACCACCGCGCTTTCAGACTATCCGACCGCCGATCACGTCGAGAAAAACGTCCTGATCTACGACAGCCGCAAGGTTCTGGCTGACATTGCCGATCCTCAAGGCCGTCGCGCCGTGCTCGCTGAAATCTGCGAGGCCTTCGGCGAAGGTCCAGGCGTTGTCGTCTTCAAGCGCGCTTATGAGGATCTCTCCGTCATCGATCGCGCCAGCACGATTTTCGACGACATCATCAAGGAACAGCATCGCACGGCCACCGGCGGCGGAGACCACTTCGCCAAGCCCGGCGCCAATGACCGCATCTGGAATTCGCTGGAAAAACATTGCCTCGCCGATCCCGCCAACTTCGCGGAATATTACGGCAATGCCATTGTCGCCATCGCCAGCGAAGCTTGGCTCGGACCAAACTACCAGATGACGGCGCAGGTCAATCGCGTCAACCCCGGCGGCGAGGCGCAGTCCGCTCACCGCGATTACCACCTCGGTTTCCAGACATCGAAGGTGATCGAGCAGTTTCCGGCCCATGTGCACAGGCTCTCACCTGTTCTGACCTTGCAGGGCGCGGTTGCCCATTGCGATATGCCGCTCGAAAGCGGACCGACGCTTTTCCTGCCGCACAGCCAGACCTATGTGCCCGGCTATCTCGCGCTGAAGCGCCAGGAGTTCCGCGATTATTTCGATCGCAACCATGTTCAGCTTCCGCTCGAAAAGGGCGATGTCGTCTTCTTCAACCCTGCCCTCTTCCACGCGGCCGGCAACAACCGCTCGGCCGATATCAAGCGCGTGGCTAACCTTTTGCAGGTTTCCTCTGCCTTCGGCCGCGCCATGGAAACGGTCAATCGCGAACGCATGAGCGCACGCCTGTTTCCGGCGCTGAAGGAACTGAAATCGGCAGGCAAGCTCTCCGCGGCGGAAGTGTCGAATGCCATTGCCGCCTGTGCCGAAGGCTATTCCTTCCCCACCAATCTAGACCGCGACCCGCCCATCGGCGGCCTCGCGCCGAAGACGCAGGCGCAATTGATGCATGAGGCGCTGGAAGGGAACTGGAGCGGCGAGGCCTTCAGCCAAGCACTTGCCGAACAGGCGGACAAGAAGCTGACCTGACAGGACCGAAGACGCGTCCAACAAGATGAGGCCTCTCGCATCCGCGAGGGGCTTTCCGCATATCGTAATAGACCATTTCCGGGAGGAACCACATGAGCACAGACCACAGCCGTCTCGACGGCAAGATCGCTATCGTCACCGGCGGCACACAGGGGCTCGGCGCCACCATCGCCCGTCTCTTTGCCGATCGCGGCGCCAAGGGCATCGTCATCTGCGGCCGCAACGAGGTGAAAGGCAAGGCCAAGGCCGAGGAGATCTCGGCTGCAACAGGCGCAAAGGTCGTCTATGTCAAAGCCGATCTTGGCAATGTCGAAGAGGCACGTAACGTCGTGCATGTCTGCGACCAGACCTTCGGTCGCGTCGACGCGCTGGTCAACGCCGCCGCCATCACCGATCGCGGCACCATTCTGGACACCAGTCCCGAGCTTTTCGATGCCATGTTCGCCGTCAATGTCCGGGCGCCATTCTTCCTGATGCAGGAAGCCGTCAAGGTTATGCGGCGCGAGAAGATCGAAGGCACGATCGTCAATATCGGCTCGATGTCCGCCAAGGCCGGCCAGCCTTTCATCGTCGCCTATTGCGCCTCCAAGGGCGCGCTGGAAACCCTGACGAAAAACACCGCTTACGCGCTGCTGCGCAACCGTATCCGCGTCAACGGCCTCAACATCGGCTGGATGGCCTCTGAAGGCGAAGACCGGATCCAGAAAGAATATCACGATGCGCCCGCCGACTGGCTGGAAAAGGCAGCGGCGAGCCAGCCCTTCGGCCGTCTGGTCGACCCACAAGAGGTGGCCCGCGCCTGCGCCTACCTTTCGTCGGCCGAATCCGGCCTCATGACCGGTTCGGTCATCTGTTTCGATCAATCGGTCTGGGGCGCTTACGACGGATCGCCGCATCCGGTAGCAGCCCTCTGATAAATCGCCAAACGATCGGCGCGCAGGAATGCGCGCCGTGCCGCGGCGACCGCTCCATCAGATCCTTTCCGTCCGTCACCTGTAAGGATGATATGGGCCACGACAAAGCTTTAGGGTAAACTAATATACATGGGGAGATTCCAGCGGGGCACAGAATGGCTATCTTCATGGACCGGCATGATCTTGCGGGGGTCACAGCGGCCGATATCGCCGAAGCGCATCGTAAGGACCTCGACATTCAAGATCAGTATGGGGTTAAGTTCCTCACCTACTGGTTCGACGAGCGGCGCGGAACTGCATTTTGCCTGATGGACGCGCCCGATATGGAAACGGCTCAATGCGTGCACCGCGAGGCACATGGCTTTATCGCCGCAGAAGTTGTCGAAGTCGCGCTGTCGGCGGTCGAGGCATTTCTCGGCCGAATTCACGATCCCGAGCCGGCGTCAGGACAGTCCTCAGTCGCAATGGATGCTGCCCACCGGGCAATTCTCTTCACCGATATCGTCGGCTCGACCGAAATGACATCACGTCTCGGCGACCGCATGGCGACCGAGTTGGTGAGGGCTCATGACGCCATTGTTCGCAGATGCCTTGCCCGTTCTTCAGGCCGCGAGGTGAAACATACCGGCGATGGCATCATGGCGACGTTCGTCTCAACGACCGCAGCCGTCGATTGCGCAATAGCGATCCAGCAGGAATTCGAGCTTTACAATCAGGGCAACCTTGAGCCGCTTCATATACGCATCGGATTGGATTGTGGCGAGCCCGTCGAGGACAGCAATGACTTGTTCGGCTCGACCGTTCAACTTGCTGCGCGATTGTGCGCCTCGGCCTCTGCAGACCAGATCCTCGTGTCGGAAAGCATTTTTCGGGAGTACGGCACCGCCGATTTCTTCGCACATGCGGCCCACCGGCGGCTGAAGGGTTTTTTAAAGCCTGTCCTGGTCTTCCAATGTGACTGGTGCAAAGCCGCCCTCCAATGAACGAATTCTCGTGACCGTGCGGGACCCTCGGTATCGAGCATTTTTTCGCCTTTGAGTGGCGCTTTCCTTACCGCAGCAAGGAATTCGGTAACTGCTTATAGACGCGGGAAAATCTGGCACGACGTTCTGAAGAGGCATCATGCTGCTTCAAGGGAGAACATGTCGGCGAGCCAATCTGGCGGCATAAAAAAGGGAACAAAGCGGCGGCGGCGAAAGTTGTCATGTCGAACTCTCATGTCGAACCAACGTGAGCAGCGGCGATGACATCAACTGCGAACGAGGGGTTGCCGAGCACTCCACCCCAGATTTACTACGTCAATCCCCTGCTTCTCAGAGGGATCGATGCCTGGCGCGAAGTCTTCAACCACGCAAAGAACATCGGCTTCGATACAGTTCTGACCGCACCTCTTTTCGAGCGGGGCGGCGACAGCGTGTTCGCGCCACGGAATTTCGAAAATCTCGATCCCGAATTCTCGCTTGGAACATCTCTCGTCGATGGTTTGAGAGCTTTGACGCTGGCGGCCAGAGAGCGCGGCATGGCGCTCATGATGGACCTCGTGCTCGACAGGAAGGCGCGCGACGCATCCGAGGATACGCGCCCGCTCGATCCGAGGCTCTCGCCATTGGACGCGCGCAGCTCGCTTGTCACCCTCGCCGCAGAAGATCAGCAATCGCAGCTATTGGCGGAGTGGACAAAACGGCTGCAGGCGCTGACCCAGCTTGGAATATCGGGTTATCGCTGCCTTGGCACCGATCGGGTGCCCCCGGAGCTATGGCGATCCTTGATCGCGGCGGTCCGGGAGAAGGCGCCGAATGTGCAATTCTTTGCCTGGACGCCCGGTACCGCCTTCGAGGCGCGAGCTGGATTGGACGGTGCAGGCTTCAATGGCTGCTTTTCATCGATGGCCTGGTGGGACTTCGACGAAAGGTGGTTCATCGAGGAACATCGCGTCCAGCAGCCGCTTGGCTGGCAAATCGCTTTTCCAGAGCCGCCCTTTGCCAAACGTATGGCCCACGGCACGGAAAGCCGGGAAATACGCGAGCGCCGGTCCATAAGGGCGTTGCGGCTTGCCACGTCGTTGGGCGGCGGGCTCATGGTCCCAATGGGATTCGAATATGGCGCCGCGCTGCCGCTCGATCCCACCCATGGAGACGGATCGGGATTGCGAGGTCTTCGCCATGACCTGACCTTCGATATCTCCTCCGAGATTCGCGCCGCCAACACGCAAATCGGCACGAACGGCGCGAGATTTCATTCGTCGCTTTCTCTCATCCGCAGCGCAAAAAGCCCGGTATTGGCTCTCCTTCATTCAAACGAAGAAGATCTGCGGAACGCCGACCGTATACAGATCATCCTCCTCAACCGGGACCTTCGGCAAAGTGCGCCTGCGCCTTTGATGGCGCTGCGGGAAGCGGCGTCTGGCTTTCTCCCCTTCTCGAATGGGGTTGATGCGACCTTTCGCCTGCGCGCGGGAGAAATCATCACGTTCGAGGCGACCGCATCGACGCCCATCACGATCGCCCCAACGCTCGACATTGCACAGGCAACCGCTTCGCCGCGCCTGGCAATCGAAAACATCATGCCGCGGGTCGATGATGGACGATTTCCAGTCAAGCGGGTTGTCGGCGACATCGTTTCCGTCGAAGCTGACATCTTCGCCGACGGACATGATCCGATCGCCGCGGCTCTGATGTGGCGCTCCATGGATGCGAGCGCATGGAGCGAGGCGGAAATGCGGCTGGTCGAGAACGATCGCTGGCGCGCCGAATTCCCGCTGGAACGAGTCGGCCGGTATGAATTTGCAGTCGAAGCCTGGAGGAGCCTGTTTGCGATCTTTCGCTATGAGCTAGCGAAGAAGAACGAGGCACGGCTCGATCTCAAGCTCGAGATTCAGGAAGGAATGAACCTCATTCGTGCAGCGCTTGCGGAGGCGCAAGGCACCCTTCGAGCCGAGCTGCAGGCCCTGTTTCAGAAACTGGAATTCTCCTCCCAGGCGGAGCGGACCTCAATTCTGCTCAATGCGCATACGTCCGATCTGATGGCGCGAGCCGACAAGCGGCCATTCCGGGTTCGCTCGGAGGCTAGCGCAGTCGATGCCGAGCGGAAGTGCGCGGCATATGCAAGCTGGTACCAAATCTTCCCGCGGTCGCAGAGCGGCGATCCAGACAGGCATGGCACCTTCGATGACGTTATCGCCAGACTGCCCGCCATTCGCGACATGGGCTTTGATGTGCTCTATTTCCCGCCGATCCATCCGATCGGTTCGACCAACCGGAAGGGCCGCAACAACAGCCTGCAGGCGGCCCCCGACGACCCTGGAAGCCCCTATGCCATCGGCTCTGCCGATGGCGGCCACGATTCCATCCATCCGGAACTCGGCAGTTTCGAGGATTTTCGTCGCCTGATCAAAGCGGTCGAGCATCATGGCCTCGAGATTGCGCTCGATCTCGCCATCCAGACATCGCCCGATCACCCGTGGCTGAAGCAGCATCCGGGCTGGTTTGACTGGCGGCCGGATGGAACGATCCGTTACGCCGAGAACCCGCCGAAAAAATACGAGGACATCGTCAACGTCGATTTTTACACGAAGGATTCGGTGCCCGGGCTATGGCTCGAGCTGCTGCGGGTCGTCCAGTTGTGGGTGGATCAGGGCGTAAAATTGTTTCGGGTCGACAATCCCCACACCAAACCGTTTCCTTTCTGGGAATGGCTGATCGACGATATCAGGGCGCGTCATCCGGATGTGGTTTTCCTCTCGGAAGCGTTCACCAAGCCGAAAGTCATGTACCGGCTCGCAAAGCTCGGCTTTTCCCAATCCTACACATACTTCACCTGGCGCAATTCCAAATGGGAACTCGAGCAATATATGCGGGAGCTCACCCAGACAACCGCGAAGGATTTTTTCCGCCCGCATTTCTTCGTCAACACCCATGATATCAATCCGGATTTTCTGCAGGATGCCCCTCGCCCGGCCTTCCTGATCCGCGCCGCGCTCGCGGCAACCCTTTCAGGTCTTTGGGGTGTCTATAACGGCTTTGAACTTTGCGAGGGACGTCCCGACGCCAAGCGGAAGGAATATGCCGACAGCGAAAAATATGAGATCCGCGCCTGGGATCATGATCGGCCCGGAAACATCATCGCCGAAATCCGGATGCTCAACCGGATCAGAAGCGAAAACAGCGCATTGCATTCGCATCTGGGGCTAACGCTTCTCAACGCACCCAACGAAAACATTCTCTTTTTCGAAAAAGCGAACCCTGCCCGCGACAACGTCCTGCTCGTCGCCATCAGCCTTGATCCCGATCATCCGCAGGAGAGCGAGATCGACATACCGCTCTGGCACTGGTCACTCGGGGATGGCGGCACGTTGGACGCCGAGGATCTCATCGGCGGCGGTCGCTTCAGTTGGACCGGCAAACGGCAGAGGATCAGGCTTGATCCACAAAGCCTGCCCTTCGCGATCTGGCGCGTCCGGTCAAGGGAGGCATGAATGGATACGATGCAGCGCGACAGAGAACGCGATCCGCTCTGGTACAAGGATGCGATGATCTATCAGCTCCATATCAAATCGTTCTACGATGGCAATAATGATGGCGTCGGCGATTTTGCGGGGCTGCATCAAAAGCTCGACCATATCGCGGCGCTTGGAATCAACGCCATTTGGCTGCTGCCCTTCTTCCCCTCGCCGCGCCGCGACGACGGTTATGACATTGCCGATTACGGCAACGTCAGTCCGGATTACGGGACGATGGAGGATTTTCGCGCCTTCGTGGACGCCGCCCATCAGCGCAATATCCACGTCATCATCGAACTCGTGATCAATCACACCTCGGATCAGCACCCCTGGTTCCAGCGTGCCCGCCAAGCGCCGGCTGGGTCGCCCGAACGCGATTTTTATCTTTGGTCGGATACCGATCAGAGGTTTTCAGAAACCCGCATCATTTTCGTCGATACCGAAAAATCCAACTGGACCTGGGATCCGGTCGCCGGCGCCTATTATTGGCATCGGTTCTACTCGCACCAGCCGGATCTGAACTTCGACAATCCCCTGGTGATGGAAGAATTGCTGAAAGTGATGCGCTTTTGGCTGGAAACGGGCATCGACGGTTTTCGCCTGGATGCGATCCCCTACCTCGTCGAGCGGGAAGGCACGATCAACGAGAACCTGCCCGAAACCCACGCGATTCTGAAGCGGATACGCGCGGCGTTGGATTCGACCCATCCCGGCGTGATGCTGCTGGCGGAGGCGAACCAATGGCCGGAAGATACGCGCGAATATTTCGGCGACGGCGACGAATGCCATATGGCGTTTCACTTCCCGCTGATGCCGCGCATGTACATGGCGATCGCCAAGGAAGACCGTTTTCCGATCACCGATATCCTGCGCCAGACGCCAGAAATTCCGGACATCTGCCAATGGGCGATATTCCTGCGCAATCACGATGAGCTGACGCTCGAAATGGTCACCGACGCCGAGCGCGATTATCTCTGGGAAACTTATGCCTCCGATAAGCGCGCGCGCATCAATCTCGGCATCCGCCGGCGCCTTGCGCCGCTGATGGAGCGCGACCGCCGGCGCATCGAACTCATGAACGCGCTTCTCCTATCCATGCCAGGAACGCCGGTGATTTATTACGGCGACGAAATCGGCATGGGCGATAATATCTATTTGGGCGACAGGGACGGCGTCAGGACCCCGATGCAGTGGTCTTTCGACCGCAACGCCGGGTTTTCGCGTGCGGACCCCGCGCGCCTCGTTTTGCCGCCGATTGCCGATCCACTCTATGGATTTGAAGCCGTCAACGTCGAGGCGCAAAGCACGGATGCCCATTCGCTTCTCAACTGGATGCGCAGGATGCTGGCGCTGCGTGGCAAACATCCGGCATTCGGACGCGGCTCGCTGCGTTTCCTCTCGCCGGACAACCGTAAGATTCTTGCCTATCTTCGCGAATTCGAAGACGAAACCATTCTCTGCGTTGCCAATCTTTCCCGGCTGCCGCAGGCCGTGGAACTCGACCTGTCGCAATTCGAGGCGCGCGTGCCGATAGAATTGACGGGCATGTCGCCATTTCCGCCCATTGGCCAATTGACCTACCTGTTGACGCTACCGCCCTACGGCTTCTTCTGGTTCCAGTTGGTCGCCGATGCGGATGGGCCCGCCTGGCGGACAGCCCCTCCCGAGCAGCTCCCCGACCTGTTGACGATGGTCATCCGCCGGAACCTGCTGGAATTGGTGGACGAGCCCAGGCATGCGAACATCCTGAATTCCGAGATCCTGCCGGCCTATCTTGCCAAGCGTCGCTGGTTTGGGGCGAAAGACCAGACGCTGCAGGCGGCCCGGCTGATTTCTGCGACACCAATTCCGTTTGCCGAAGGTGTCGTGCTCGGTGAATTGGAGGCGACGCTTCCGGATCACATGGAATCGTACCAGCTTCCGCTTGCCGTGGCGTGGGATGACACACAGCCCCCCATACTCGCCCAGCAGCTCGCGCTGGGCAGGCTCCGCCAGGGCCGGCGCGTCGGCTTCCTGACGGACGGGTTTGCCGTGGATGCGATGGCGCGCGGGATCGTGCGTGGCCTTTGCGAACGGTCCCACACCACCGGCCGCACGGGAACCATAGAGTTCATCGGTACCGATCAGCTCGATCATCTTGAAATGACCGCTGACATGCCGATCCATTGGCTCTCGGCAGAGCAGTCGAATAGTTCGCTGATCATCGGCGACCTGGTCATCATCAAACTGATCCGGCATATCTTTCCCGGCATGCATCCGGAAGTCGAGATGACGCGCTTTCTGACCCGGGCCGGCTATGACCACACTGCCCCCTTCCTGGGCGAGGTTGCGCATACGGATTCCGGCGGACGCCGATCCACTCTCCTCATCGTCCAGGGCGCGATCCGAAACCAGGGCGACGCCTGGAACTGGATGCTGAGCAATCTTCGTCGCGCCGCCGACGAATTCGCCTTGAGCGATCCGGCCGCTCAGCCGCGCGACGATTTTTTCCAGTCGCTGACGAACTTCGTCGGCATGGTCGGTCAGCGGCTCGGCGAGTTGCATGTGGTTCTCGCCCAAAGTACCGAGGAGGAGGCTTTCAAACCGGTCACTGCGGCCGATGCCGAGGTCGCATTGCTGAAGAAAGCAATCACCGGCGAAGTCTCCTATGCCCTATCGAAGCTTGCGGAACTGGATGAGACCGCCGATCCGGATATCGATGCGCTGGCGAGGCCGCTTCTGAAGCGCCAGGCATCGATTATCGACCTCGCCGATATGCTGGCCGAAAGCGTCCGCGGCACGCTCATGACACGCGTGCATGGCGACTTTCATCTCGGCCAGATCCTCGTCAGCGAAGGCGATGCGGTGATCATTGATTTCGAAGGCGAGCCCGCGAGGAACCTTGCCGAGCGCCGGGCCAAGACAAGTCCCTTGCGGGATGTGGCCGGACTGTTGCGGTCGCTGAGTTATCTCGCCGCGACCGCCGACCTCGACAATGATGCGGTCATCGAGCACGAGAACGAGCGTCGGCGGAAGGCCATCGCGCGTTTCGCCGGGAATGCGGAACGGGCTTTTCTGCATGCCTATTTCGAAGCAATTTCGGCGTCGGCTGCACTGTCCATGCCGCCCCAACAGCGGCGCAGGATTCTCGACGCCTTTCTTCTGGAAAAGGCTGCTTATGAAGTCGCCTACGAGGCACGGAACCGACCGAAATGGCTGCCCATTCCGTTGGCAGGACTTTCGGGCATCCTGTCCAATCTTATGGAGGCTCGCTAGTGGATATCGAACGCTCCGATCTTCTCGCCGACATCGGACACGACGCGATTGCGGCGCTGATGCAAGGACGCCATGGCGATCCGTTTGCCATCCTTGGAATCCATAAGCACGGCATATTCACGATCGTGCGTATCTTCATGCCCGGCGCCGATGGGGTGGATATCATCGACACGGCGAGCGGCCATGTCCTGACGGCCTGCCAGCTTGTTCACCCCACTGGATTGTTTGCCGCCGCCATTGCTTCAAAAATGGACTATTGCCTTCGGATCAAGTGGCCGGACGCGGTTCAAACGACTGAGGATCCCTACAGCTTCGGGCCTCTGCTCGGCGAACTCGATCTCCATCTGATTTCCGAGGGAACCCATTACAATCTGAGCCGGACCCTCGGCGCCATCGCCATGGAGATCGACGGCATTGCCGGCGTTCGCTTTGCAGTATGGGCACCGAATGCACAACGGGTTTCGGTTGTTGGAGATTTCAATTCCTGGGACGGCCGGCGCAATCCAATGCGCCTGCGGGCGCCCGCGGGCGTTTGGGAAATCTTCATTCCCCGGCTGACGCCCGGCGAGCGCTATAAGTTCGAGATTATCGATGCAAACGGCACCCGCCTTCCACAGAAAGCCGATCCGGTGGCGCGGGCGAGCGAAGCTGCTCCTTCCACCGCCTCCATCGTCGCCTCCTCAAGGCCGTTCCGCTGGAGCGATGACAAATGGATCCATTCCCGACGATCGAGAAATGGCCTGGAAGGGGCCGTCTCGGTCTACGAAGTGCATGTGGGTTCCTGGCTTCGAAATCTTCAGGACGGCAACAGGTCTTTCGATTGGATCGAACTCAGCCAGCGGCTCGTCCCCTATGCGCATGACATGGGGTTTACCCACATAGAGTTGCTTCCCATCATGGAGTATCCGTTCGGCGGCTCCTGGGGCTACCAGCCTCTGGGCCTTTTCGCCCCGACAGGACGCTACGGCACACCGGAAGACTTTGCTTATTTTGTCGATCGGTGCCATGGAGCAGGCCTGGGTGTGATCTTGGACTGGGTGCCCGCGCACTTTCCGACCGATGTCTGGGGCCTCGCCCGCTTCGACGGCAGCGCCTTATACGAACACGAGGATCCCCGGGAAGGTTTCCACGGCGATTGGAACACGCTGATTTACAATCTCGGCCGCAATGAGGTGAAAGGCTTCCTGATCGCCAGCGCCTTGGAGTGGCTGGAGCGCTACCATGTGGACGGCCTGAGGGTGGATGCGGTGGCATCGATGCTCTACCGCGACTACAGCCGCAACGAAGGCGAATGGATACCCAATCAATATGGCGGACGGGAGAATCTGGAAGCGGTCGAATTCCTCAAGCACCTCAACAGCATCATTCATCAACGATGCCCCCACGCAGTCATGATCGCCGAGGAATCCACGGCATGGCCCGGGGTGACAAAGCCACCGGAGCAAGGCGGCCTGGGCTTTGACATCAAATGGAATATGGGCTGGATGCATGACAGCCTTACTTATATGTCGAAGGATCCCGTCTACCGCCGCCATCATCATGACATCATGACCTTCGGCATGATCTATGCCTATTCCGAACGCTTCATGCTGCCGCTCTCCCACGATGAAGTGGTCCACGGAAAGGGCTCGCTTCTGACGAAAATGCCGGGCGATACCTGGCAGAAATTCGCCAATCTTCGGGCCTATCTCGCTTTCATGTGGGGCTATCCGGGCAAGAAGCTTCTTTTCATGGGCGGGGAAATTGCCCAGCGGGGCGAGTGGCAACACGATCAATCCGTGACCTGGGATGTCCTCGACCAGCCGCGACACGCCTGCTTGCAACGTCTGGTAAGAGATCTGAATGGCCTTTATGGCAGGGAGGAAGCCCTGCAGTTCGGCGACCTTGATCCACAAGGATTCGAATGGGCGGTGGTCGACGACGCGGCCAATTCCGTTTTCGCGATGTTGCGGTTTCCGAAAGACCGCTCCTATTCGATCCTTGTTGTGTCGAATTTTACGCCCGTTCCGCGCGACAACTATCGCATCGGCGTTCCGACCGAAGGGATATGGATCGAGGAGTTCAATAGCGATGCACATGAATATGGTGGCACCGGCTTGGTGAACGGGGCGCTGCCGGCGGCCTTGTCTTCGCTGAGCGGGCGCCCCGCCTCGCTATCTCTTCGGCTGCCGCCACTCTCGACCATCTTCATCAAAAGCCCTAGATGATTGCGAGGGCGGCCACCGAGCCAGCCTCATGCTAGCTGACTGCGCAAAAATCCTGTTCGGTATTCCTCAGATACTTTGATCATTGCATCGCCCCCAGGAACAAGGCAGCATATTCTTCCTCGGCGCAGCAGCGGATCAATAGATTTTTGTATTTCTCTGAATTGCTACTTATTGCCGGGACGTGGGGCAAAGGGACTGACACCGTAATGGTGACGCGCGCGCAGCAAATTGGCGTCGTTATCGGCCTGGCGATCGTCACAGCGCTGACGACCCTGCGGGCAAGCGATCCTCAATTGCTACGGCTCGCCCGCGATTTGACATTCGACCAGTATCAGCGCCTGGTGCCCCGGACCTTCGAGAACCAGCCTGTCCGGGTCATCGACATAGACGAAGCGTCCCTACGCGAATTCGGTCAATGGCCTTGGCCGAGAAACCGGATTGCTGCCCTTGTGGACAAGCTTTCCGATATGGGCGCGTCCGCCATCGCTTTCGATGTCCTTTTCGCCGAGCCCGACCGCCTGTCTCCTCGCAATGTCGTTCGCGACGTCTCCGGTATCGACCCCTCGCTGCTGGGCAAACTCCCGGATAATGATGAGATTTTTTCCCAATCGCTATCCGGAAAGCCCGTGGTGCTGGGCTTTGGTCTCTCCAACGAGGGGAACTATCTGCCGCCGGTCAAGGCAGGCTTTGCCTATACGGGCGAAAGCCCCTTCGGTGCGCCGCCCGCCATCAAGGCGGCGACGCCGCTGCAGCCGCAATTGGAAGCCAATGCCGCGGGCCTCGGTCATATCAGCCTCAATCCCGGCGCATCATCGGCGGTGGTGCGCGCAGTTCCGCTTTTCCTCAGCGACGGCAAACAGCTTTACCCCAATCTTGCGCTTGAAGCGCTCCGTGTCGCACAGGGAGCCTCCACCTACGTCCTCGACGCAGCACCCAACACGCCGAATACGCTGACCCGGGTCAAAATCGGCAACTTCGTGGTGCCGGTCACGGCAGCGGGAGAGCTCTGGCTCTATGTCAGCCCCGACACCGCGGAACGGTATATTTCGGCAGCTAAGGTACTCGCGCCCGAAGCCCCCTCCCCCGATATCAGAAGCGCGGTAGAAGGCAGTATCGTTTTCATCGGAACCTCCGCTTCCGGCCTCCAGGATGTCCGCACGACGGCCCTTGGTGAAAACGTGCCGGGTGTCTCCATTCATGCGCAAATCGTAGAGCAGATCCTTTCAGGTCGTTTCCTTTCCCGGCCGGATTGGGCGGATGGGATGGAAATCCTGTCGATTGCCGTCTTGGGCAGCCTTCTGGTGATCCTCACCACCTTCGTCAATCCGGCGGTCGCACTTGGCTGCGGCCTGCTGATTACCTTTTTTGCCCTTGTCGCCTCCTGGCTTGCCTTCCTCTACGGCGGACTTCTCTTCGACCCGCTGGCACCGATCGTCGCCGGATCGATCACGCATTTCGCCGCGACGGCATTTCGCTTTCTCGTGACCGACCGGGAACGACGTGACGTGCGGCGGGCTTTCGGCCACTATCTCTCGCCGTCGCTGCTCTATCGCATCGAACATACGCGCAATGCCCTGCGCCTTGGAGGAGATGAGCGCGAGCTGACCGTCATGTTCGTCGATGTGCGAAACTTCACCCAGATCAGCGAGGAGATGACCCCGACCGCCCTCGTCGCATTCCTGAACACGCTGCTCGACGCGCTGAGCCACCATGTCATCGCCAACGACGGCACGCTCGACAAGTTCATCGGGGATTCGATCATGGCTTTCTGGAACGCTCCCGTCGATGTCTCCGACCATGCCGGCAAGGCCGTGCAGGCGGCACTGGGCATGCGGGAAACACTCGCTCGCCTCAATAACAGCGACGCATTCGGTTTCGGGGACGAACGGCGGGTCAGGATAGGGATCGGCATCCATACCGGGCTTGCCTGCGTCGGCAACATGGGTGCCGAGACGCGCTTCAATTACTCCGCAGTCGGCGATGCCGTGAACATTGCCGCGCGCATCGAATCCGCCTGCAAGGACATCAATTTCGACATTCTGGTATCCGAGCCGACAGCGAGCTTGCTGTCCGATTGCGCTCTGCTCGAGGCGGGAGCGCTGACCCTGAAAGGTAAGAGCATGCGGACTAAACTCTTTGCGGTGGTCGGCGATGCGCGCCTGGCAAGATCGGCCGATTTTGTGGAACTTTGGGCCATGCACAGGCGGCTTGTCGCTGCCCTGCGAACACGCTCGACGAGCAGCCGCAAACTCGTCAGCGCCACAAAGCTCAAGGCGCAGGTCGTGGCGACAGGGCTATTGCAGGAATTTTACGGCCAGATTTCGCGCCGAGCCGGACACTTCATCGACGAAACTGCAGACAAGGCGGCCGACCTCTAGCCGAATTTGCAGCCATCGCCCGCAACACCGTCTGCGCTACCGATGGTGATGCCCGCCGCCGTGATCGCCATGATCGCCGTGGTCGCCGCCATCATCATCGCCATCGTCGTCCTGGTCGCCTCGGCTGTGATCACCCCATCCGTGGTCGCCTTTGCCGTGATGATCGTGGTGACCGTGATGCTTGCCGTCGTCCCTGTCATGCTCGTGAGGTTTACCCGGCTTGTCAGGTGTGCTTGGCGGGTCTGGAGTGTTCGGCGTGCTGGGTGTTTCGGGCGTACTTGGCGCAGCCGGCGCCTCGGCCCGCGGGCTCGGTGCGCTGGGCGTATTGGGCTGTGCCGGAGCGGGATTATTCGCGGGAACGCTGCGCGGCGATATGCCGTTGGGCCGATCTTTCATCGCCGTCGACAGGCCGCATCCGCCGCCGCCGACAAAGCCCATTCGTCCTGAAAGCTGTTGATCGCCGGAGAGGAACGGCAAGGCTCGCTGATTGCCTAGCGTCTTGAGAACGTCGCGGTTGACCCGGCGCGGATCGCTGATCTCACCGTTGCGTTTGGCAACGACGCAGTCGCATTGCTGCTTCAACTGCTTGCAGCCGCCCGCACCGCAGAACTGCGCCGCGCCACTCAACAGAACGACCGCCGTCGTGCCGTTGGAACCGACATAGAAATCAAATACCGTCCCGCGCACACCGATCGTACCGGCGGGAGTCACGATCTGATAGGCCGAGTGGTTCGAATTTCCGCTCATCCAGCGAAAAGTACCCTTCGCCGCATTTACGGTCAGCTTTTTGACAGAGCCCGAGTCATCGAAGACGAATTTGTCGATGACGACAGAGGAGCCGGCTCCGACAGCCAGTTTCGTGCCATCCCGAAATGTGAACTGTCCAAGGCCGGAAAGGGAGGTGCGAATTTGCTCGTCCCGGTGGACGGGATCATCGACCTCCATCGGGCCGCCTTGGCCCGTGACCTCGGTTTTGATCAGCACCGCCTGGCCGACCTTCTCGGCGGCTGTCAAAGGCAAGGGCGCGAGCAGCATGACGCCCAGTACAGCGATCACGGTGTCACGCGGATACAACATCCGACCCTCCAAGATTATCCATGTTTTACCATAGGATAATCTCGAACGTCCCATCATCCTTTCTGAGTATAATCGGCATAGCCTGAATTATTGACGGGTTATTTTTGGCCAAAAATCGGGCGAAATCTACCGCTGATATTCTCGCCTAATCTTCGTGGAAAAGATTATACACAACCTATCCGATGATGCGGCTAGCCGAATTCTTCAGCAGCGCTCACCTGGGGAGACCGGTACTGTACCCCGATTGCCGGGCTCGACCGATTCTAGGCAATACCGCCTCTGCGCGCCCAACAGAGCCGGCACTAAACGCCGCGCTTGTTCCCCCAAAGCAGGACATGCAACTGCGGCAGAACCCGAGCTTCGAACCATCTGTCTGATGTCACCTTGTCCACTAGCCAGCGCATTCGATCCATGATGCCGTCGATATCGATCGATGCGTCGTCTGCTTCAGGCGGAGGCGGCGTATGGTTGCCGGGCTGCAGATAGACCGGCAGGTGCGGAAAACGGGCGGCAGCATCGCGCGCATAAGCATAATCGCGGTCATCGAAAACGACGATTTTCAAGGCGATCTGCGGTCTCGCCCCCGCCTGACGGAGACAGTCGGCAAGCGCATCCCAATCCGTCACCATGCCGCTCGAAGGCGGCTTGGGGCTTAGCACCAGCACGTCGAGATCGGCGAACCAGTCCTTCGCGATGCTCGCCTGCGTTTCCAGCGCAAACCTGTAGCCTTGAGCATGGCCGCGAGCGATCAGCGGCCCGAGAGGCTGAATCGCGGGATTGCCGCCCGAAAGCGAAACCGTTAGCGGCTTGCCTCCGGAAAGCCGGGTCACCTCCTGCCAGATCTCGTCAACCGACATCGGCTGCCATTGATCGCGATATTCGCTGTCTACCGCATGCAGCGTATCACACCACGAACAGCGGTAATCGCACCCCCCGGTCCGGACGAACACAGTCGGAAGCCCGATCAATATCCCCTCGCCCTGGATTGTAGGCCCGAATATCTCGCTGACGCGGATCGTGGTTTCGCGCGCCTCGCTCATGGCCGGTATTCCGCCCAGGTCTTCGGCGTCTCGCTGATGCGCACCGCCGAAATTTCGGGCAGGCGCTGCTTGCACCAGTCGTAGAAATGCTTGGCCAGATATTCCGACGTCACGCGGTCATGGCCGAGAACCTCGTTCAGATGGCGATGGTCGAAATGCTCGTCGATGTAGCGCTTCAGTGGCGCAAGCTCATGATAGTCGCGGACGAACCCGTCAGAATCGAGTTCGGCGGCAGAAAGCTCCACCTCGACGATATAATTGTGCCCATGTAGCCGGGCACATTGATGATCGGCGGGAAGGTGGGCGAGCTGGTGCGAGGCGGAGAAGTGAAATTGCTTGGTGATGCGGAACATTACTTCACCTCCTCGGCCGAGTAGCCTGCCGTCGCCGCCACCCAGAAGTCTGGATCGTCATATTCTGTCGGATCTTCGACACCGGCGAGATGGAAGGCTTCGCGCCGTTCGACGCAGGTGCCGCAGCGGCCGCAGTGACGAATGCCGCCCTTGTAGCAAGACCAAGTCTCGGCAAACGGCGTGCCGTTCTTCGCGCCGTCAGTCACGATGTCGGCCTTGGAGACGGTGACATAGGGCGCATAGAGCGAAACGCTGGCGTAGCCATCCAAGGCATGGTTTTGCATCTGCTGAAACGCGTCGATGAAGCCCGGCCGGCAATCCGGATAGATGAAATGATCGCCGCCATGAACGGCAACGGCGACGGCATCCGCTTTCTGCGCGGCGGCAAGGCCGCAGGCGATGGCGAGCATAATGGCGTTGCGGTTCGGAACCACCGTCGCCTTCATCGTTTCCTCGGCATAGTGTCCGTCCGGCACCTCGACGTTATCCGTCAGGGCCGATCCGGTCAGGTGCCTGCCGATGGCGGTGATATCGATGATGTGATGCGGTACGCCAAGCCGCTGGGCACAGGCGGCAGCGAAATCCAGCTCCTTACGATGCCGCTGGCCATAGTCGAACGAGACGAGGCCGATGAGTTGATGTTCCGCTGCGATCTTGTGAGCGAGCGAAACGGAGTCCAATCCGCCGGAGCAGATGACGATAGTCTTCATAATTTGAGGTCCCTTGTTTTGACCGGGTGGGCTGCGACCGGATATCTGAGCCTTTCAAAGCTATGCGGGGGTCACTAGCAGCACATCCCGAAAGAAGCAAGGCAGCTCGATCATTCCGATAAGATCGCAATATGACGGCCCTTGCATTGGCGGATGCCGACATAATGCTCGCGCAGAGTTGACCGCCCCCTGGTTTTCGACGCCTGCTTCGCGGTCGACAAGCCAAACAAAACTTTGGTATTTAAAGAATACCATTAATTAAATATCGAGCCGATGATCCGGCCGATCCTGAATTATTGAAAGAATGTTGGCACTTATGGCCTTCACGGCAAAAGAACTCAGTCAAAATAAACATTTTCTGTCCGCTATATTGCATAGCGCGCATGAACTGATGGCGATCTACGACGAGAATCCGCGCATAGCCTCGATCTTTGCCGCGCAGCAAAGATGGCTTCTGGCGCATGCTGGCTATGCTCTCTTTCTCGGCTATCCGGATGATCCCACCCCGGCGCTCTACACCGGCAGGTTTGTCGATTTCGCGGTCAAGCATAAGATTGCAAGCCGCAATACGGCGGCGGCATTCCTGAAGGAAATGATTGCTTACCGCTTCGTTCGGCCGATCGCCGGCGGTTCCGACCGCCGCATCATCTTGCTTGAGCCCACCGAAACGACCCGCGAATATATGGCCCGCTGGATCTACACGCATCTGCTGGTTCTGGATGCCCTGGACGGCGGCGACAGGATGGCGAGGACGACCGCCGATCCCGCTTCGGTGCTGCGAATGCAGCCGAAGATCGCCAAGATGATCCTGGATAGCGAAAGCCTGCAGAATCCCGGAGTAACTTTCGCTCTGTTCAACTGGGCGACCTCCGGCGGCGTCGTGATGGACTATCTCATCTCCCGAATCAGCAAGATTGATCCAGGCTCAGACAGGGTCCTGATCGACCCCATCTCGCCGAAGGTCATCCAGAGCCAGTTCATGATTTCGAGTACTCACCTGAAGCGGCTCTTGAAGCAGGCGACAGAACTCGGAAGCGTCGGCTGGGCCGGCGCTCCGGGCAAAAGCAGCTTCTGGCTCTCCCGAAACTTCGTCTCGGAATACTGGAACTATCAGGCCGAGAAATACGCGATCGTCGACACCGTCAGCCAAGCGGTCCTCGACCAGCCGGATCATTCAGCTCTGTCTGACGAAGAGCCTCTTTCTTATGCGCTCGCAAAGTCCGCATAAAGGAATGGGAGGCCAAACGGGACCCGACCGGTTCGGATCCCAAGCGCAAAGCATTTAAGATGGAGTCTGCCCACCCTGAGGATCGACGCAGCTATGCGCGGTGGTGCTTAGCGTGTGCTGAGGCCGTTGGCCGGTGCGGAGGCGATCTTATCGGCTCCCTCAATCTCCGGCTCGAGCTTCGGCGAGCGCTCGGCCTGCATCACCCGCCACTCGTTTTCCAGACGATCGACCACATGCACGGGTATTTCCTTCCGCACCGTTTCACGCTCTTGCATCGAGTTCTCCCTGACGTTGATGATCTTTGAATGCCACGGGAGAAATGCTTTGTAAATCACAGCATTAAAAAGTTTAAACGATTGAATTTATTTTAATCGATTAAAGCTGTGGATGCTTAGTCTTTCAAAATCGCAGCATAGCGGGGATCGAATTCCCGGCTGATCGGTCCGGCGGCCGCTCCAAGTGCGACGGACCAAGGGTCGGCTATCCCGATCTGCAGGCGCGCAACCGTACGATCCCGACGCTCGGCGATCGACGGCAGCAACGGCCCCATGGCCGCTATGAGCCGGTCCACCAAAATCCGCGGTGCGCTGCCGCATAAAATGACGGTCTGCGGATCGAAGATGGTTTCGATTAGATGCACGCTCCATCTGAGATCCGAGGCAGCGGCTTCGATCCATTCAATGATCCTGCGGTCATCGGCCGATACGAGATCACGGATCTTGGCATAAAGCTCCGGATCGGCCGGATCGAGAGACAGATATTGATAGAGTGAAGCGAGCGACGCGCGATGCTCGAGCGGGGTCGACTTGCCTCCGACCGTAAGCAAGGCCATCCCGATTTCGCCGGCATTGCCGTTCGCGCCGGTATAGAGCTCGCCGCCAAGAATGAGGCCGGCACCGATGCCGTAGCCGACATAGAGGCAAACCGCGTGATCCAGCCCGTGCGCCGCGCCGACCATTCGTTCGGCAATCGTCGCCGCGGCGGCGTCGTTTTGGATACTGACGTCGAGGCCGGTGCCGACGGCGAGGGTTTCAAGCAACGGAAACTTCTGCCATGCCTCCATCATCCAGGGATCGTCGCCGTTGCCGGCTAGGCCGAAGGGGCCTGGCATCGCCGCACCGAGGCCGACTAGCCGCTGCTCGGATTGCGTCGCGACCTCCGCCAATCGCTGCCGGACATCAGCAACAAGATCGAGTACGACCTTTGCGCCCGTCGCCGGTCCACCCGAGGGAAGCTTCGCCTCCAGCCGGATCAGCACATTTCCAATGAGATCGACGGCAATTGCTCTCGTCATGTGCCGGTCGATTTGCAGGCCGATCGCAAATGCACCTTCCGGGACCAGAACATAGGGCGTCGAAGGCTGCCCACGCCCCCTGCGGACCGTCTGCTGCGATGTCACTAGGCCGTCGCGTTCAAGTTCGTCGATGATGTTGGAAACCGTCTGCTTCGTCAGCCGCGTCGCGCGCGCCAGATCCGCCCGTGAAAGCGCTCCATTGATGCGCAATGCATCGATCATAACTCGCCGGTTATGGGCGCTGGTGCCTTCATGATTGGTGCCGCTCTTGGCGCGGATCGGGCGCGTATCGTTCATGTGCAATTCCCTCTTGACACCAGTAGAATATTGAAGAAGTAATTAAGTCAAGACAATTGACTTAATAAGAAACCGGAGAGTTTCGTGGGAACAAGGGCCCGACTATGATCCGAAGAGATCAGGCATCCGATACCGGCTGCCTTCTCAACAACCGATCGCGACGCAAGCCGCCATCGGAAACGACGTGACAGTCAAAAACTGGAGGGTGGAATGTTGAAATCCATAAGCAAGACGTTGTTCGGAGCCGCGCTGATCGGCGCATCCTTCGCATCGCATGCATTTGCCGAAACGACGATCAACGCACTTTTCATGGCCCAGGCCGCCTATAGCGAAGCCGACGTGCGCGCCATGACCGATGCCTTCATCAAGGCTAATCCCGATATCAAGGTCAATCTCGAATTCGTTCCCTATGAGGGCCTGCACGACAAGACCGTGCTGGCACAGGGCTCCGGCGGCGGCTATGACGTCGTCCTCTTCGACGTGATCTGGCCCGCCGAATATGCCACGAACAAAGTGCTCGTCGACGTGTCCTCGCGCATTACCGACGACATGAAGAAGGGGGTGCTGCCCGGCGCCTGGACCACCGTTCAGTACGACGGCAAATATTTCGGCATGCCGTGGATTCTCGATACGAAATATCTGTTCTACAACAAGGAGATCCTGGAAAAGGCCGGCATTAAGACCCCGCCGAAGACCTGGGACGAGCTGACCGAACAGGCAAAGGCCATCAAGGACAAGGGCCTGCTCGCAACGCCGATCGCCTGGAGCTGGTCGCAGGCCGAAGCCGCGATCTGCGACTACACGACGCTCGTCAGCGCCTATAAGGGTGATTTCCTGAAGGACGGCAAGCCAGCCTTCCAGACCGGCGGCGGTCTTGACGCCCTGAAATACATGGTTTCGAGCTACAAGTCCGGGCTTACCAATCCGAACTCCAAGGAATTCCTGGAGGAAGACGTCCGCAAGGTCTTCGAAAACGGCGATGCCGCTTTCGCGCTGAATTGGACTTACATGTACAACATGGCGAACGATCCAAAGGACAGCAAAGTGGCCGGCAAGGTCGGTGTCGTGCCGGCGCCGGGCGTTGCAGGTAAGAGCGAAGCCTCTGCCGTGAACGGTTCGATGGGCCTCGGCATCACCTCCGCCAGCAAGCATCCGGACGAAGCCTGGAAATACATCAGTTTCATGACCTCGCAGGCGACACAGAACCAGTACGCCAAGCTCAGCCTGCCGATCTGGGCATCCTCCTATGTGGATCCGGCTGTCACCAAGGGACAGGAAGAACTGATCGCGGCAGCAAAGGTCGGCCTTGCAGCCATGTACCCGCGCCCGACGACGCCGAAATATCAGGAGCTTTCGACAGCACTTCAGCAGGCGATCCAGGAATCGCTGCTCGGCCAGTCCTCGCCGGAAGATGCGTTGAAGTCGGCTGCCGACAACAGCGGTCTCTAAGATCGTCGTCAACGGGCGACGCAAAGCGCCGCCCGTTTCCAATCCAGTCCGACAAATAAAAAGGGTGGCCTAAAAATGTCCGGCACCTGGATGACAACCCGCGCGTGGCTTTTGATGCTGCCGCTCCTCGTGGTGATGATCGCCGTCATCGGATGGCCCCTGGTGGATACCGTCCGTCTCTCCTTCACCGATGCCAAGCTCGTCGGCACAGAAGGCAGTTTCGTCGGGATCGAGAACTACACGAAGATGATTTCCGGTTCGAATTTCCAGCGGACCCTCGTCACGACCGCCTTGTTTGCGATCATTTCCGTTGCCGCCGAGATGGTGATCGGCGTGCTTGCCGCCTTGCTGCTCAATCAGGAATTCCGCGGCCGCACTGCGCTTCGCGCATTGATGATCCTGCCTTGGGCTCTGCCGACCGTCGTGAACGCGACACTCTGGCGGCTGATCTACAATCCGGAATATGGCGCCCTGAACGCAGCGCTGACGCAACTCGGCCTGATCGACGCCTATCGCTCCTGGCTGGGAGAACCCGGCACCGCACTTTCGGCATTGATCGTCGCAGATTGCTGGAAGAACTTTCCTCTCGTCGCGCTGATTGCACTGGCGGCCTTGCAGGCGGTTCCGCGCGATATCACCGCCGCCTCGCTGGTCGACGGCGCCGGACCGATCGCCCGCTTTCGCTTTGTGATCCTCCCCTATCTCGCGGGACCGCTGATGGTGGCGCTGGTGCTGCGAACCATCGAAGCCTTCAAGGTCTTCGACATCATCTGGGTCATGACGCGCGGCGGTCCGGCAAATAGCACGCGCACATTGTCGATCCTCGTCTATCAGGAGGCTTTCTCCTTTCAGCGTGCCGGGTCCGGCGCGTCGCTGGCGCTGATGGTGACGCTGCTGGTGACCGTGCTCGCCGCCGGCTATGCCGCATTGGTGCGCAAGACAGTGGGGAGTGCTGCCTGATGGAGCGCAGGAACCCGATCTTCACCATCTTCATCTACGTCGCGGCCGTGCTGCTGGCCGCCGTCATCCTCGCCCCGATCCTCTGGCTGTTCGTCATGAGCATCTCGCCGGCCGCTGATCTCGCAGCGAAACCGCTGCGCTGGTGGCCGCAGACGGCCGATTTTTCCCGCTACCGGTTGCTGTTCTCGACGATCGAGAATAGCACCGGCGCCGCCTTCACCTCCTCGCTGCGCAACAGCATCGAAATCGCCGCCATGGCAACGATCGCGGCTATCGCGCTTGCCATTCCGGCGGGCTGGGCGGTATCGCGCACGCCGTCCGTCGGCTGGTCGCTTTCCCTGGTGATCGCCACCTACATGCTGCCGCCGGTCGCGCTCGCCGTGCCGCTCTATATGGGCCTTGCCTATCTCGGCATGCTCAACAATGTCTTCGGGCTTGCGCTCGTCTATCTCACGATCCTCGCTCCGTTCACGACCTGGCTCATGAAATCCGGATTTGACTCCATTCCGAAAGAAATCGAATCCGCCGCCATGATCGACGGTGCCGGCCTGTTCCAGACGCTGAAGATCATCACGCTGCCGCTTGCCATGCCGGTCATCGCGACATCGGCGCTCTTCGCGTTCCTGCTGGCCTGGGATGAATTCTTCTATGCGCTGCTTTTCACTTCGGACCAGCGAGCGAAGACTCTGACCGTCGCCATCGCCGATTTGGCGGGCGGACGTGTATCCGATTACGGACTGATTGCGACCGCCGGTGTGCTTGCCGCCCTGCCGCCGGTGCTGGTCGGTCTCGTCATGCAACGTGCCCTGATCTCGGGGCTGACAAGCGGCGGCGTCAAGGGATGACCATGACCGGACAAAAGACACGACCGACGGGGCTTGTTGCGATCGATCGCGAAATGGCACGCCAGCATGCGGACGCCATCGCGTCCTACGAAGGCGCTGGCGAAATGGCCGCCAAGGCCGCCGCCTCGCTGCAGAAGACGGGTAAGCTCATGCTTCTCGGCATGGGAGGATCGCATGCCGTCAATCGCGCGGTGGAACCACTCTATCGCGCTTTGGGTATCGATGCGATCGCAGCGCCGCTTTCCGAACAGCTCGGCCAGCCCTTGTCATTGGAGGGGCGGACGATCTTCGTAACCTCCCAATCCGGCGAAAGCGCCGAAGTGGTTCGTTGGTTCAATGAGACCGGCGGCACGGACGAGACATTCGGGCTAACGCTCGAAGGCAACTCTTTCCTGGCAAAGGCTGCATCGTCCTTGGTCGGCGCGGGCGGCACGGAACTGGCCTTTGCCGCCACCCGCAGCCTGACCGTCACCTTCGCCCTGCATCTCGCCGTCCTTGCCGCGCTTGGCGAAGACCCGGCGGCCGCACTTGCGGTGCTGAAAGCGCCTCAGGACATCAATATCGCGGCCGCACTCGCCGCACTCGCGAATGTCGAAACGATCGTGACGTCCGGTCGCAGATTGCAGGGCGTCGCCGAAGCGCTTGCATTGGGTTTGACGGAGCTGTCCCGCCGCCCGTGCTTTTCGCTCGAAGGCGGACAGCTTCGGCACGGACCGATGGAAATGCTCGGGCCAAACATTGGCGCCGTTCTGTTCCGCGGGCGCGACAATACGGCAGGCCTCGTCACCGCGATGATCGCTTCCGCGGTCGAAACCGGTGCGTCGACCGTCGTCTTTGATGCATCCGGCGAGGAGCCGGTGGCGGGAGCAGTGACGCTTCGCTTCGAGCCGGCGACCGGCCTTGCAGCAATCTTCGCGATGCTGCCCGTCGCGCAACGTCTGATGATCGCCTTTGCCGAAGCCCGCGTCGACAATGCCGGAACGCCCGTCCGCTCGACGAAAATTACGCGGAGTGAATGAATGAAGCCGCTTGCAGTCATCGGCAATGTCAATGTCGACTTGATCCTTGGGCCGGCCGCACCTTGGCCGAAGGCGGGCACCGAGATCATCGTCGACCATGACGAATTGCGTGTCGGCGGCGCGGCAGGAAATAGCGCGCTTGCCTGGGAGGGCATGGGCGTCAATTTCGAGATCGCGGCGAATGTCGGCAACGATCAGTTCGGCCGCTGGCTGAGCGAAGCCTTCGGCGAACGGGCTGCGAAATGGCCGGTGCGACCGGAAGGCACGACGCTTTCGGTTGGGATCACCCATCCGGACGGCGAACGCACGTTCTTCACGACGCGCGGCCACCTGCCACGTCTCAGTCTTGCCGATGTCTTTGCCGTTCTTGACGGATCAACGCTTTCCGGCGGTTACGCCCTTCTTTGCGGCCCCTTCCTGACCGACGATCTGACGCGGGATTACGACGCATTGTTCGCGTGGGCCGATAAGCACGGGATCACGGTCGCACTCGACACCGGATGGCCGCTCGATGGCTGGACGGATGAAAATTGCGCCGCCACGCGCGGCTGGCTGTCGCGCTGCGGTATTGCCCTGTTGAATGAGGTGGAATCGACCACGCTCGCTGGTCTGGACGACCCGGCAGACGCCGCGCGCCATCTTCGCTCGCATATGCCGGACGGAGCGATCGTCGTCGTCAAACGTGGCCCCGATGGCGCAATTGCCATCGGCAGAGACGGCGCACTCGTTGTGGTCCCTGCACCTCAGGTGAAAGTCGTGGATACGATCGGCGCCGGCGACGTCTTCAATGCTGCATTTCTGGCCGCGCTTGCCCGCGGTGAGATGCTTTCCACCTGTTTAGCTGCGGGAACGGAGGTCGCATCGCGCGCCATTTCCACCCTTCCCCGCAGCTATGGCGAGCTCAAGGCTACCAAGGAGGCCGCACGATGAGCGCGCTCGAGATCCAGAATATCCGCAAGACATACGGCCAGGTCGAAACGCTGAAGGGCATTGATATCGCGCTGGAAAGCGGCGAATTCCTGGTGCTGCTCGGCTCTTCCGGCTGCGGCAAGTCCACGCTGCTGAACATCATCGCCGGTCTTGCCGAGGCGACCAGCGGCGATGTGCGGATTGGTACGCGCTCGGTACTTGGCGTGCATCCCAAGGACCGCGATATCGCCATGGTGTTCCAATCCTATGCGCTCTATCCAAACTTGACGGTCCACCGCAACATCGGCTTCGGTCTTGAGATGCGCAAAGTGCCGGCGGCAGAGCGCGACAAGGCCGTGCGCGAGGCTGCTAAACTGCTTCAGATCGAAAATCTGCTGGAGCGCAAGCCAAGCCAGCTTTCCGGCGGCCAGCGGCAGCGTGTTGCGATCGGCCGCGCGCTCGTGCGCAAGCCGGAAGTCTTCCTTTTCGATGAGCCGCTTTCGAACCTCGACGCCAAGCTGCGCATGGAAATGCGCACGGAACTCAAGCGTCTTCATCAGATGCTGAAGACCACAGTGGTCTACGTCACCCACGATCAGATCGAGGCAATGACGCTCGCCACCCGGATCGCCGTCATGCGGGACGGACGGATCGAACAATTGGGCACGCCGGAGGAGATCTACAACAGTCCCGCAACGCTCTATGTGGCAACCTTCGTCGGCGTACCGCCGATGAACCTCTTGAAGACCACGGTTCGCCCCGAAGGATTGCAGTTGCAAGGCGCAGGCACTTGCCTGCCGCTCCCCGAACGCTTCAAAGGCAAGGTCAAAGAGGGCCAACAACTTGTTCTCGGCATACGGCCGGAGGCATTGCGCCTGGAACAAGCCGCTTTATGGATCGAAGTCGTGCCTGAAATTGCGGAGCTGACCGGGCCCGAACTCGTCGTCACCGCCATCGCCGGAGATCAGCGACTGACGGCTTGCCTCCCTCCCCGCACGCCAATCGACCACAATGGCAAGCTCACGCTATTCTTCGGCGATGAAGCGATACATCTTTTCGACGCGGAAACCGGGCTTAGCTGCCTTCGATAGGCCAGATGGACCACTATTTTGCATCGTGAAAAATGATGCCGACGGTATGGCGCATGCCTGAACGAAGACGGCTGACGCCATGCCGGAGGTTGACGCGGTAATTCCCCTTGGAGCCCTGGACCGGACGATTGTGGACCGCGAAGGCCACCGCATCACCCTGGCGCAGCGGCACCACCTCGGCGCGACTTTGCATCCGCGGACGCTGTTCCGTCAAAACGAACTCGCCGCCTGTGAAATCCCTCCCCGGTTCGGAAAGCAGGATCGCCACCTGCAACGGGAATGCGAGGTCGCCGTAGAGATCCTGATGCAGGCAATTGAAATCGCCTGGGACATATTGCAGCAGCAGCGGCGTCGGCCGCGTCTGGCCCGCATCATGGCATTGCTTGAGGAAGTCCGCATGATCTGCGGGGTAACGCTGATCGATGCCCATGCGGCCGTTCCAGTCGTTGGCAACCTCGGCCAGCCGCGGATAGAGCGCGGTGCGCAAACCGCCAAGCAGATCGGGCAGCGGATATTTGAAATAGCGGTATTCTCCTTTGCCGAAGCCATGCCGCGCCATATGAATATGGCTGCGAAAACGCTCTTCCTGCGGATAAAGGCCGGCAATCTCCCGGCACTCCTCGGGCGACAAAAGCTTTTCCATGATAGCGCAGCCAAACCCGCTCAGCTCCTCTGATAGCTTCTGCCAGTTATACGCGGCGACACGCGCCTCTGCGGAACGTGCCGCGGAGGCCGATGGATTGAGCTTCGAATGAGCGTTCACGACTTGGCTTCCTTCTCGATGAGAGCGCGCTTTCGTTCGATGCCCCAGCGATAGCCGGACAACGTACCATTGCTGCGAACGACCCGATGGCAAGGTATGCCCAAGGCGATCGCGTTTGCCGCGCAAGCACTGGCGACGGCGCGAACGGCCTCCGGCTTACCGATGCGTCGGGCAAGCGCAGCGTAGGTGACCATGGCCCCGCAGGGGATTGCCCGAAGGGCATCCCACACCCGGCGTTGGAACGGTGTGCCGCGCCGCATGTCGAGCGGCAGATCAAGCCCGGCATCCGGTCTCTCGATAAACCGAACAACCTTGTCGATATCGTCGCGGAGGCGCGCTTCGTTTGAGATCAGTTTGCTCGTCGGAAAGCAGGCGGCGAGATCCTCGGTCAGTTCCTCACCATCCGACGCGATCAGGATAGCACAGACGCCGAGGGCGCTGCGAGCAACGAGAATTTTGCCCAATTCACTATCGCCGATCGAATAGGCGATATCGTTTGAAGCTTCTACGCTCTTCGTCGAGAGCTTGGGCCGCGAGGCGGTTTCCATGTTGATGACGTTCATTGGCTTAACTCCATGATCTTTCTGATGACCATAGAGCCGCGGCCATTCCTCCTCACTCCGGTCCTTGCTTTCAAATCAGCAAGTTTCTCGGCCGTGGGAAAAACAATTCATTTTCGGTGGTGCCGATCCGATCGCAATGTCCCGATCATCGGATGAAGGATCGGCCGATAGCCGGCCTGCAGGGCCGTGAAGGTGGAGGGCGGCGTCAACATGCCTTCGGCGTGCCTGAGCGCCTGCGGCGGCTCATAGCCATGCTCGGTCCAGCGATAAGCGTGGCCACCGGCGATCGTGCAGGCCGAACCGGATGCCACGACAACCGTACCGTCCGGCAGCTCGGAGAGCGGTCCCGGAAGCGGATGTATCCGTTTTCGCCCGCGGTCCATGCGTTCGCCGTGCAGGACAGCGTCCATAACGGCAACCGAGGGTTCAGCCTGCCCTCTCGCGCCGGCCCATGCCGCGCGAAATGCCTTGGCCGCCTCCCGCCGGCAGAAGAAACACGGGCGATGACCGGCGGCCAGCGCCACCGCTTCGTCCAGAAAGAACAGTTCGGTCCAGCTCCTGTTGGCCATGACATCGCGGCGGCGGTCTTTGTATTCGCAAGTGCAAACCAGCCATGCCTTGCTCGACCAGCGTTTGTTCAGCAGCGTTTTGGTCGCCGGATCGTGGATGATGCCGCGGTTGCCGGTGAACAGTCCCCGTTGCGAAATCGCCACGATATCGCCGAAGGGGGTGACACGATTCTGAAGGGGAGTGCTCATGGCAGAATATTGCCTCGCTCGCGTGGCGTGCGCCACAGATATCGCGGCATGACAGAAATGCTCATCGGGGCTTCAGCGGCCTTCGGGCGCTTCACGGTCGAGCAGAACGCGTTTTCGCTCTACGCCCCAGGCATAGCCGGAAAGCGAACCATCGTTCCGCACCACGCGATGGCATGGGATTGCGACGGCCAAATTGTTGGCCGCGCATGCTCCGGCGACGGCCCGCACCGCCTTGGGCGAACCGATCCGGCGGGCGATTTCCATGTAGGAGACGGTCCGGCCAACCGGGATTTCCCGCAGCGCCTGCCAAACCCGCTGTTGAAATGCCGTACCGCGAACGTCGAGCGGCAAGTCGATCCCAAGACCTGGCGCCTCCACCAGGCCGACGACACACGCCACAAGGGCTTCGTAGTCACCGTCGGCGCCAATCAGGTTGGCGTTGGGGAAACGATCCTGAAGATCGCGCACCAGCGCGTCCGGGTCGCTGCCGAGGAGAATGGACGCCACGCCTTTCCGGCTCGACGCAACCAGGATCGCCCCCAGCGACGACTGACCGACGGCGAAGCGGATATCTTCGTTGGTACCTCCCGATCGATACTGGGTCGGCGTCATTCCGAGCATATCGGTGGATTTCTCGTAAAAGCGGCCGCTCGAATTGAACCCGGCATCGTAGATCGCCTCGGTCACGCTGTTGCCGTTCGCAAGGCCTTCACGGACTTTCGCCGCGCGGTGTGCCGAGGCGTAGTCCTTGGGCGTCAGGCCGGTTGCCGATTTGAACAGCCGATGGAAATGGCTGGCGCTGCGTCCGGCCGCCTCCGCGAGCTCGTGCAAGGACGGTTCTTCCTCACTCTCTTCGATCAATCGGCAAACGCGCGCAATGATGGTGGTATTCTCTCCGTCTGAGGAAAGACCGTCCGGCCTGCATCGCTTGCAGGGCCGAAAGCCCGTCGCTTTGGCGGCCTGGAGTGAATCATGCAGTTGCACGTTCTTGGGGTTTGCGGTTCGCGATGGACAGGAGGGCCGGCAATAGACACCGGTCGTTGCCACCGAATACCAGAGATGGCCATCGGCGGTTCGGTCGCGGGCGACGATACATGCCCAGCGCGGATCATCGGCCACTGCCGTTTGTGTAAAAGCTGTCCGGTTTCGGGGCATCACGGTCATGTCGTTCGTCCCTGTGCGATCCAGAGTAAGAACATCATTCTTGGCAGCGGAAGAGCCGCACAGCCACCCGATTCCTGCGTGAGCGGATTATCCGAAGGTCGCCGCCCGAAAGATGGGCGGCGACCTGCCATCAGGCGGCCTTGATGAGGCCGAGCTGCGTGAGCGCGGTCACACCGTCGTCGAGGCCGATTTCCGCGGCGATCTTGCCATTCTCGATGCGCAGGATGGTGGTGCCGGTGAAGTGCATCTTGCGACCAGTCGCAGCCGGCAGCGATCCGACCAGAAAGTCGGAAAACGCCGGACCGGTATGCGTGCCGCCGCCCTCCCACTGGCCGACGACATAGTCGCCTTCGGCAATGAGGTCGGCGGTGCCCCAGAAATTGAGATCAGGGAATGCCGCGCGGAAACCGGTCATGAAATCCCTGATGTCCTCATGGCCGCGACGCGGCTCATGCAGCGAATACTTCAACAGCATGTCCGGTGTGGCGAGGTCAGCGACTACAGACAGGTTGCAGGTCTCACCCCAGAATTCGGTGAACCAGCGCGCGACGATGGCCTTGTTGTCCTGTTCTTTGCTCATGTGAAGTTCCTTTTTGATGTATCCATTGGGGATCATCGATCTCGATCGACGACCTGAGCAAAGGGATAGGCCGATCCGCCAGCGTCAAAACTCCGGTTCTTGCTCCGCAATCGAATCCGTCCAACGCGTGCTTTACGGCCGCGCATGATGACAGACGACACGTAAAGAGAGATGCTTGAGTTTGAAAGCAAGGAACGGGGTGCCGGCCGACCGGATCGGTGGGAAAGTTCGCCTGTTACAGAGGGAGAACGCAGATGAAAGCTCAAATCACCGTGCTTGTCGCATTCGCGATCTTCGCAGCCTCTCCGGCATCCGCTATCCAGCGGCTGCAAACGGCCTCAAGGTCGTGTTCCGAAATTCAATCCTTCGTTCAGGCAAACCGCTCGGTCATCCTGCAATATCCGTCGGCGCGGGGTTCCGGTGCCCTGCTTTATGATCGCGCCGTTGCCAATTCCGATGTGTGCCTTGGCAACGGTTTTGGCGAACGAAGTTCTGTGCCATCGAGGGACCAGCGGAATTGCGCCATTTGGGTTTGCCGCTCCAGCACCGATCTGCGCCCCTGACTAGGCGCATGCAGCGGCACGCATCGTCGCCGCGCCGGTGCCGCAAGAAATGACGAACATCTAATTTAAGGAATAGGCGACAAAGGCATTTAGATTTGATAAAACTAGACTACCGGTTGCGGTTTGACGTGTCGGCAAAAATTTGCCGGGCGCCTTCGCACCGCCAACCGGACCATGGTGGAGGAGGAGAGTTGCTATGGCGGCGTTCCATGTCATGGCCGGTGCGAAGGGCGAATTTACGCGCCCCGAGGTCCGCAAGATTGGTATCGCGGACCTTATGGATGCACTGAGGTCGGGACTTGATGACTTCAGAGAGAAACCATCCCATTATGTTTTTCTCTGTCTTATGTACCCGATAGCAGGCATCTTTCTGGTCATGTGGAGCTCCGGTGCCGACCTGCTGCCGCTGCTTTATCCCTTGATGTCGGGCTTTGCGCTGATTGGTCCGATCGCGGCCATCGGTCTCTATGAGATCAGTCGACGCCGTGAGCAGGGCCTGGATAGTTCCTGGCATCATGCCTTGGAGGTTCGCCACTCGCCGGCGCTGCCGTCCATCGTTGCAGTCGGCCTCATGTTGCTCGTGCTTTTCGTCGCGTGGCTGATCGTCGCACAGCTCATCTACGCCATGACCTTCGATGAGGCCGGTCTGACCTCGATCTCCACCTTCCTGTCTGACGTGCTGACCACCCCGCGCGGTTTCTCGCTGATGCTGTGGGGAAACCTAGCCGGTTTTATCTTCGCAATCATTGTTTTGGCGACGACGGTGGTGACCTTCCCGTTGCTGCTGGACCGGGATATCGGCGCCGTTGCAGCCATCGACGCAAGCATACGCGCAACCCTTGCCAATCCAGGACCGGTCGCCCTTTGGGGATTGATCGTCGCGGCATTGCTCGTCGTCGGCACCATCCCGATCTTTGCCGGCCTTGCAGTCGTCATGCCTATCCTCGGGCATTCGACCTGGCACCTGTATCGAAAATTGATTGCCCCCGCCTACCCGAACCGCACGCCTTGAATTCGCAAAGGAAATTTACTCCGGCATCATCCTCCAAGCCGTTGCGAGCTGCCACATGTCAGTCGCCTTGGTTGGGATAGCGATGAAGAGAATGAGGATTGCCATGTCTTACCGCTTTCTTCCGATCTGTCTGCTTTTCGCCGTTTCTTTTTCATTTGATGCCCTCGCGCAGGAGGGTGATGCCACGGCAGGCGCCACCGTCTTCAAGAAATGCGCCATCTGCCATGTAGCCGAAACGGATCAGAACAAGGTCGGCCCGTCGCTGAACGGCCTGTTCGGCAGGACGGCCGGAACACACCCGAATTTCGCCTATTCGCCGGCCATGCAGGAGGCGGGCAAGGGCGGCCTGGTGTGGAGCGAGACGACGCTCCGCGACTATTTGCACGCCCCCCAGGCGAAGGTGAAGGGCACGAAAATGACCTTCGTCGGCCTGAAGGACGATACCGAGATTACCAATCTGATCGCCTATCTGAAGCAATACTCCAAATAGCGAGATGCCTGATATGGACGAGCTGTTTTCTGCGTCGCCGGTCGGATCGGCGGAAGTTCGGTTCAATATGGCACGTCCCCTTCCAGTCCGCGGCGTGGGTATGCTGCGTGCGGTTCGGCTGGATCAACCACTACCTTTGCCGCAATTGCCCGGGTGATTTGTTCATGAGATAATACTAAAACGTTTCGCGATGAGATTGTGGAAACGTTCGCGGCCGGGTCAGGGAGGAGACGATGGCTGTCGTATTGATTCTCGTTCTGCTGGTGGTGGGATCGATCGGGTTCCATCTGCTGAGCCCTTGGTGGTGGACGCCGATCGCGTCCAATTGGAGCTATATCGACAACACGATCGTCATCACGTTCTGGATCACCGGCGTGGTTTTCACGGTCGTCGTGTTGTTCATCGCCTATTGCGTGCTCCGCTTCAGGCACCGCGCCGGAAACCGGGCGGCATACCAGCCCGAAAACAAGCGGTTGGAATGGTGGCTCGCCGCCGGAACGGCAATCGGCGTAGCGGCAATGCTCGCGCCGGGCTTGTTCGTGTGGAAACAGTTCGTCACGGTGCCGCCCGACGCCAGCGAAGTCGAAGTCGTCAGTCAGCAATGGCAATGGAGTTTCCGGCTGCCGGGCGCGGACGGAAAGCTCGGGCGGGCGAACACGCGCGATGTGACCCCGGACAACCCGCTCGGCTTGAACAAGAGCGATCCCGCGGGACTGGACGACGTCATCGTCGAAGGTGGCGAGCTGCATATCCCCGCCGGCAAGCCGGTCAAGATGCTTCTGCGTTCGATCGACGTTCTGCACGATTTCTACGTACCGGAATTCCGGGCCAAGATGGACATGATCCCCGGCACGGTGACCTATTACTGGTTCACACCAACACGGACGGGAACCTTCGAAGTTCTTTGCGCGGAATTATGCGGCGTCGGTCATCCGCAGATGCGCGGCACGGTCGTCGTCGATACCGATACCGCTTATCAAGCCTGGCTGCAGCAGCAGCCGACTTTCGCGAAATCGCTAGCGTCCGTGGAAAAGTCGGCGGCCAAGTAAGTGCCATCGGCACTTGAGGAGGAAGGCCGCGTCGAAGGAATAGGGAGGATGGAATATGGTCGATATTGGGTCCGGCACCGAGCAGGTCATCCAGCCCGCTGAAGTCGAGGATGTAGAGCTTTATCATCCGAAAAGCTGGTGGACGAGATATGTCTTCAGTCAGGATGCCAAGATCATCGCCATTCAGTATTCCCTGACCGCCATTTCGATCGGCATGGTGGCGCTCGTGCTATCCTGGCTGATGCGCCTGCAGCTCGGCTTTCCCGGCTATTTCTCCTTCATCGACGCGGAGCATTATTATCAGTTCATCACCATGCACGGCATGATCATGGTGATCTACCTGCTGACGGCGCTGTTCCTCGGTGGATTCGGCAACTATCTGATCCCATTGATGCTCGGCGCCCGCGATATGGTGTTTCCATACGCGAACATGCTGAGCTACTGGCTCTATCTGCTTGCGGTCATCGTGCTGGTCGTCGGTTTCTTCGCGCCCGGCGGGCCGACCGGCGCCGGCTGGACGTTGTATCCGCCACAGGCTCTTCTATCGGGTACGCCTGGAGGGCGTGACTGGGGCATCATCCTGATGCTCTCGTCGCTGATCCTCTTCATCATCGGCTTTACCATGGGCGGGCTGAACTATGTCGTCACCGTGCTGCAGGGACGCACCCGCGGCATGACACTGATGCGGATGCCCCTGACGGTATGGGGCATATTCACCGCAACCGTGATGGCGCTGCTCGCCTTCCCGGCGCTTTTCGTCGCCGCCGTCATGATGCTGTTCGACCGCTTGCTCGGTACGAGCTTCTTCATGCCCGCCATCGTCGAGATGGGCCAGCAGTTGCAGCAAGCGGGCGGCAGCCCCATCCTGTTCCAGCATCTCTTCTGGTTCTTCGGTCACCCCGAAGTCTATATCGTCGCGCTGCCAGCCTTCGGCATCGTCTCGGATCTGATCAGCACTCATGCGCGCAAGAACATCTTCGGCTACAGGATGATGGTCTGGGCGATCGTCATCATTGCCGCGCTGAGCTTTATCGTATGGGCGCATCATATGTATGTCAGCGGAATGAATCCGAACTTCGGGTTCTTTTTCGCGACCACAACCTTGATCATCGCCATTCCGACGGCAATCAAGGTCTATAACTGGGTGCTGACCCTCTGGCGCGGCGATATCCATCTGACATTGCCGATGCTGTTTGCCCTGGCCTTTATCGTCACATTCATCAATGGCGGGCTGACCGGCCTCTTTCTCGGCAATGTCGTCGTCGACGTGCCGCTGTCCGACACCATGTTCGTCGTTGCCCATTTCCATATGGTGATGGGGGTCGCGCCGATCCTGGTGATCTTTGGCGCAATCCATCATTGGTATCCGAAAATCACCGGGCGCATGCTGAACGTGACGATGGGCCATATCCACTTCTGGATCACCTTCCTCGGCGCCTATGCGATCTTTTTCCCGATGCACTATCTCGGCCTGATGGGCGTGCCGCGCCGCTATTACGAACTGGGCGAAACGGCCTTCATTCCGCCGTCGGCGCATACGCTGAACATGTTCATCACCGTCGCCGCACTGATCGTCGGCGCTGCTCAGCTTCTGTTCCTGTTCAATCTCGCCTGGAGCCTTCGCTGGGGCCGGCAGGCGGGCGGCAATCCGTGGCGGGCAACGACATTGGAATGGCAGACGCCGCAGACGCCGCCTGCGCACGGAAATTGGGGCAAGGAGCTGCCGATCGTCTACCGCTGGCCGTATGACTACAGCGTCCCCGGCGCGGATCAGGACTTCCTGCCGCAGAACCAGCCGGCGCCGAGCAGATTGCCCGAAAGGGCGCCGTCATGAGCGCCATTCTCATCTTCATGGCTGGGCTTTTCGGCATCATCGCGTGGTGGATGGCGCGGCAGCGGCTGACCTCGAAGCCCTGGTTGGAGACGGGTTTGGCAGGCGATGCGCCGGAGATGCGGGGATCGCCGGCGACAGCGGCGAAAGTCGGCCTCGGCATCTTTCTCGCCGTCGTCGGCGCCTTGTTCACGCTCCTCATCAGTGCCTATCTTACACGCCTCAGCGGCTCCGATTGGTGGAGCATCCCGATCCCTCGGCTGCTTTGGGTGAATACCGCCGCGCTTGCCGCCAGCAGCGTCGCACTGCAATGGGCAAAAACCGAAGCCCGTCTTGGGCGCAGCGAGATGCTGAACACGGCGCTAGCCGTGGCGTTCGTGCTGGCTGTGCTCTTCCTTGCCGGGCAGCTTCTGGCATGGCGGCAATTGGTTGCGGCCGGCTACTTCCTTGCGGACAACCCATCGAACAGTTTCTTCTACATGATCACCGGGCTGCACGGCCTGCACATTCTAGGCGGCCTTTTCGTGCTCGGACGGACGACAATCCGCGCCCAAGCCGCCAACCGCGCGCCGGCGAGAATCCGCCTGAGCGTGGATCTCTGCGCCATCTACTGGCATTTCATGCTCGTTGTCTGGCTGGTTCTTTTTGCGCTCTTCGCCGGCTGGGCAAACAGTTTCGCCGATCTCTGCCGTCAATTGGTCACCTGAGGAGCTTCGACGATGACCGAATCCATAGAAAGACCGGTACACGATCCACTTCTGCGACCAGCGGGATTGCGCGGCGTCGCGGCCGATCTGTCATCGGACCAGCGGGCGTTCAAGAACGTCTCCTGGGGCAAGGCGATGATGTGGATCTTCCTCCTGAGCGACACCTTCATTTTTGGGTGTTTTTTGCTGGCCTACATGACGGCGCGCATGTCGACCAACGTCCCCTGGCCCAATCCCAGCGAGGTTTTCGCGCTCAAGATCGGCGGCCAGGAAATCCCGCTGATCCTGATCGCAATCATGACCTTCGTCCTCATCAGCAGCAGCGGCACGATGGCCATGGCCGTCAACTTCGGATACCGCCATGATCGCCGCAAGACGGCTGTGCTGATGCTGGTGACGGCAGCCCTTGGCGCGACATTCGTCGGAATGCAGGCATTCGAATGGACCAAACTGATTACGGAGGGCGTCCGCCCCTGGGGAAACCCATGGGGTGCGGCGCAGTTCGGTTCGTCCTTTTTCATGATCACCGGCTTTCACGGCACCCATGTCTCGATCGGCGTCCTTTTTCTCCTGATCATGGCACGCAAGGTATGGCGGGGAGATTTCGATCAAGGAAGACGCGGGTTTTTCACCAGCCGCAAGGGCCATTATGAAATCGTCGAGATCATGGGGCTTTATTGGCACTTCGTCGATCTGGTCTGGGTCTTCATCTTTGCATTCTTCTATCTGTGGTGAGGATGGCATCATGGCACAGACGCAGGCACATTCCGGACAGCAGCATCCAATCAGGCTCTACATGGTGGTCTGGGGACTGCTTTTCGTCCTCAGCACCTTCTCCTATCTCGTCGACTATCTCGGCATTCAGGGCTATTTCCGATGGTTTCTGATCCTGCTGTTCATGATCCTGAAGGCGGGGCTGATCGTCGCTGTCTTCATGCACATGGCGTGGGAACGGCTGGCGTTGATCTACGCCATCCTGGTTCCGCCGGTCCTGGTGCTTGTCTTCGTCGCTCTGATGGTATCGGAATCGCACTATACGGCGCTTAACCGGCTCGCCTTTTTCGGCGCCGGCCAATAGGGGATGAAGCTGCCATATTGCCGATAATAGAGCCGGTAGCGAGAAGCGGACTTGCCGGTTCCCGCCCTTCCTCGCAAGACCTTTTGAAGATTTCGATCTCGAAAATCTGGGGAACCCATCCCGTCTGTCTCAGTTGTTCCAATGTACGACTTGAACAATGGAGACAAAAAATGAGCAAAAGCGACGTTCACAAGCTCCAGAAGCGAGCCGAACGACAAGTAAAAAACACCAGCGCCGGTGGCCATCTAGGCGGAACCTATTTTGGTCAGCAGCCTGACGGCAAGACAATCTCGTCATCCAGCAATGACAGCGCCAAAGCGCGCAAGAACGATGGAAGCAACTAGTTCCATTGTAAGTCAGACCAGCATAGCGCCCAACCTCCCCGAGGCGCCAAGAGCATAGGCATACAAAGTCCCGGACAGAGCCAAACGGTTGTCCGAGCGTCTTCGTCAATCTCCGCGACGATGGCCCGCCCGAGCGGGCGAGCCACCTCGGAATTCTCAGAAGTCCATTCCGGCGCCGGGGGGCAAGGCCGGTGCGGAGTCCTTCTTCGGCTTCTCTGCGATCATCGCTTCTGTCGTCACCAATAGCCCCGCAATGGAGGCTGCATCCTGCAGCGCCGTGCGCACCACCTTGGCTGGGTCGATCACGCCCATGGCGTAGAGGTCGCCATATTCGTTGGTCTGAGCGTTCCAGCCGAACGAGAAATCGGCATTTTCGCGCAGCTTGCCGACGATGATCGAGCCCTCAGCGCCGGAGTTCTCGGCAATCTGGCGGACAGGCGCTTCGATTGCGCGGCGGACGATCTCGACACCGACGCGCTGGTCGTCATTTTCTGCCTTCAGCCCGTCGAGCGATTTGACGGCGCGCAGCAGCGCCACGCCACCACCTGGCAGGATACCTTCCTCAACGGCGGCGCGTGTCGCATGCAAAGCGTCGTCGACGCGATCCTTCTTTTCCCTCACCTCGATTTCGGTCGAGCCGCCAACGCGGATGACGGCGACGCCGCCGGCGAGCTTGGCAAGGCGTTCCTGCAGCTTTTCGCGGTCGTAGTCGGAGGTAGTTTCTTCGATCTGGGCACGGATCTGCGTGACACGCCCATCGATCTCGCTCTTCGCTCCGGCTCCATCGATGATGGTGGTGTTCTCCTTTTCGATCATCACCTTCTTGGAACGGCCGAGCATATTCAGCGTGACGCTTTCCAGCTTGATGCCGAGATCCTCGGAAATGACCGTGCCGCCCGTCAGGATGGCAATGTCTTCCAGCATGGCCTTGCGGCGATCGCCGAAGCCAGGAGCCTTGACGGCGGCGATCTTCAGGCCGCCGCGCAGCTTGTTGACGACGAGCGTCGCAAGCGCTTCGCCTTCGACATCCTCGGCAATGATCAGAAGCGGGTTGCTGGATTGCACCACAGCCTCCAGGATCGGCAGCATGGCTTGAAGATTGGAGAGCTTCTTCTCGTGGATCAGGATATAAGGATCTTCCAACTCCACCCGCATCTTTTCCGGGTTGGTCACGAAGTAGGGGCTGAGGTAGCCGCGGTCGAACTGCATGCCTTCAACGACCTCGAGTTCGGTTTCCGCAGTCTTGGCTTCTTCTACGGTGATGACGCCTTCGTTGCCGACCTTTTCCATCGCTTGGGCGAGATAGCGTCCGATTTCCGGGTCGCCATTGGCTGAGATGGTGCCGACCTGAACGATCTCGGAATTGTTGGATATCTTGCGGGCGTTGGTCTTCAGTTCCTTGACGACGGCGTCGACGGCAAGGTCGATACCGCGCTTCAGGTCCATCGGGTTCATCCCTGAGGCGACCGCCTTGGCGCCTTCGCGAACGATGGCCTGGGCGAGAACGGTTGCGGTCGTCGTGCCGTCGCCGGCGATATCGCTTGTTCTGGAGGCGACTTCTCGCAGCATCTGGGCGCCCATGTTTTCGAACTTGTCTTCCAGTTCGACTTCCTTGGCGACGGTGACACCATCCTTGGTGATGCGCGGGGCGCCGAAGGACTTGTCGATGACGACGTTACGACCCTTCGGACCGAGCGTCACCTTGACCGCATTGGCGAGAATATCCACCCCCTTCATCATGCGTTCACGAGCATCGGTGTGAAATTTGACTTCTTTGGCAGCCATTTTTTTACTCCTCCATAGGCGGCACAGTTTTGACTAATGCTTGAAAGAAAACGGCTTAGGCGGCCCTCTGGTCTGCCGCTTGGACATCAATGATACCTAAAACGTCGCTTTCCTTCATGATCAGCAGGTCTTCATTGTCGATCTTGATCTCCGTGCCGGACCATTTTCCGAACAGGATGCGGTCTCCCGCCTTGACATCGAGCGGCTGGATCTGACCGGCCTCATTGCGAGCCCCGGGACCGACGGCAATGACTTCGCCTTCCTGCGGCTTCTCCTTGGCGGTGTCGGGGATGATGATGCCGCCCTTGGTCTTTTCTTCAGACTCGACGCGGCGAACGAGAATGCGATCGTGAAGCGGTCGGAACGTCATGTTCTCCTCCATGGCAAACAATGATGATCAATGCCCCTTGACCGGGCCGGACAACCGTCCGGATAGGTGCCGAAGCCCTCCAGCTTCCGGTGAAATTTGATCTGGCTCCGGAAATTGCGTTTTCAAGGAGACGAGCAAGATTTTAGCACTCTATATCTTCGACTGCTAATGTGATCGAAAGAGGTTTTGTCAGTATTGCGAACGTTCCGGCCTTGCTTCGCCCATTCTTTCACGGGACAAGCATCACATGAGCGTTCCAACGACACATCCTTTCGCCTTCGATCCAACCTATGGCATGAAGCTTAAACAGCTCCTCGCGATCGAACCGCCGGAGGCGGCGCCGGGTTTCGACGATTTTTGGAGCGAGCGGTATCGGCGCGCGACTGCGGTCGATCCTCAGCCGAAACTCCTTCGCAGCAAAATCGAACATCCCGACTGGCATGTTCTCGACATGACCTACACATCGACCGGCGCGTTTCAGATCGGCGGCTGGCTGCTTCTTCCCCGTGATGGGCCGGTGCGGCGCGGCCTCGTCGTCGGGCACGGCTATGGCGGGCGAGATCTGCCCGACCTCGATTTGCCGGTGAAAGATACGGCCGTATTATTCCCCTGCTTTCGCGGGCTGTCCCTCAGCGCTCATCCGCCGATTCCGAACGATCCCGGCGGGCATGTTCTCTACGGTATCGAAAAGCCGGATTCCTACATTATCGGCGGCTGCGTCGACGATCTGTGGCTTGCCGTCTCGACGCTTGTTGCCCTTTATCCCTGGCTGGCGGGGCATATCGGCTATAGCGGCATCAGCTTCGGCGGCGGTATCGGGGCGCTGGCGATCCCTTTCGATACCCGGATCGATCGCGGGCATCTCGTGGTCCCGACCTTCGGGCACCGGTCGCTGTGGATGACCTTGCCGACAATCGGCAGCGCCCAATCCGTCCAGGCATACCAGAAGAAGCACGAAAGCGTGCTTGAGACCTTGCGCCTGTTCGATGCGGCGAGCGCGGCTGCCCGCATCAAGGTTCCGATGCTCGTCGCTCCGGCACTCTTCGATCCGGCGGTGGCTCCGCCTTGCCAATTCGCTGTCGCGAATTCGTTGGCAAAATTTAACGAAATCTTCATCCTCGACGCTGGCCATTTCGATTATGTTGGCAGCAGCGAGCAGAATGCGCTCCTTCATGAAAAAGTCCGACGATTTTTCAAGGTGCCATGAATCGGGAATACCTGCGCTGGTACAGCCAGCGCCTGCATCGAGAGATGGAGCTATTGGTGTTCGGCCACGCCGGCGCCAAGGTATTGATGTTTCCGACGAGGGACGGGCGTTTCTGGGAGTACGAGCAGCTTGGCGTCGTTGCCAGCCTTGCCGACAAATTGCAGGCCGGTCATCTGCAGCTCTACTGTATCGAGGGTCTCGCCACCGAGACCTTTTACGGATCCCGGCACCATCCGGCCGAGCGCATTCGCCGGCATGCCGCGTTCGAGGAATATATTCTGAACGAAGTTCTGCCGCTGATGGCGCAGAAAAACCCTCATGACTGCACCATCGTACACGGCTGCAGCCTCGGCGCTTTCCAGGCCGCCAGCCTCGTCTTTCGCCACCCTCACCTCTTTCGCAAGCTGGTTGCCTTTTCAGGCCGTTACGATCTGACGATGAAGGTCGAATCCTTTGGCGATCTCTTCGAGGGTTACTACGACGACGATATCTATTTTCACACGCCGATGCACTTCCTTCCAGGGCTTGCCTGCGAGTGGCAGCTTGAAAGGCTGCGCCAGATCGACATCGTCCTCACCATCGGGGACGCCGATCCCTTCCTCGACAACAACCGCAACCTGAGCCGGCTTCTCGTCGACAAACAGGTCGGACATCAACTGTATGTCTGGGGCGGGCGTGCCCATCGGGCCGGTGCCTGGCGTAAAATGGCGGCGCTGTACATTTGACGACCGGCCAGAGCAGCGGCCGAAGCTAGACCCGCGGAGGCTTTATCGCCGCGAGATGTGGTCCCGAAGCGATCCAGGTATCACCGAACGGCCGGCTTACACCAAGCCGACCGGAATAGGCGCAAGCTTTTTGCTGGCACCGTAATCGCGCTCGTGAGATCTGCGGTTACGCTTCTCGCGACTTGAGGAAAAGTCGATACGATCGTGTTCCATCATGCCATCCGGATAGGTTCCGGTGTCTTCGGTTTCCACTTCGGACTGAGCGGTGACGATTTTGAAATTCATCATGTTTCCTCCGGTGCGGCGCGGAAACGGCTAGCCCCGCGCTTAGTTCCATGAGTAAACACAAAATTATTAAAAAATTAACTACGTTCGTTAATCAATTTGGGTGATCGGTCAATTTTTGCCATGGGGCTGCGTCGTCGGCGTCGGTTGTCGATACCGGGAACATTTCGCCAATGTCGCGTGTTTCCCGTTCACATGAGGTGTCAGGTTGCGCTCATGTTGTCCTGGCCAAAAAAAAGCGAACGGAGGCTTTTGAAATGACTTTGCGACATGGAGCATGCCGCTGCGGAAGGGTGCGCTATTCCGTCAGCGGCGAGCCGAACCGCGTCGGCATCTGCCATTGCACCGACTGCCGACAGGAAAGCGGCTCGGCCTTTACGTTTTTCGGAATATGGAAGGCTGAAGCTTTCTCGACGACGGGCGAGACAGCCGTCTACGAAGGGCGGAGGTTCTGCCCTCAATGTGGATCGCATGTTTTTGCGATTGACGACGTCGAAGCCGAGATCAAGCTCGGAAGCCTCGATATCGCGCCGACCGACATGGTTCCGACCTACGAACTTTGGGTAAAGCGGCGCGAAAGCTGGCTGAAGCCTCTGCCGGGAGCGGAGCAATATGACCAAGACCGGCTAGCCGATCAGACCAAACTTTAAGACGAACTGCCGCGCATATCGAAAATGCACGAATCTCCATAAGATTGGGGCATTGGGTAAACACGCAGGTTAGGCGCGTCTCACCGATGAGGCGTGCCTCAATGCTCGACCCGCAAGACGATTTTGCCGCGATTATGTTCGTTTTGAATTGCCTCTTGCGCCGCGCGGGCCTGTTCGAGCGCATAGACGCGGCGAACCTCCACGCGCACCTTTCCCTCTTCGATCAGGCGGCTGATTTCGGCAAGCTGCGCGCCGTTCGGCTGCGCCGTATAGCGAACGGCGCGTATCCCGAGCTCGCTGGCACGGTTCTTGTCGGGCTGGGTCAGCGTCGAAACGAGGATTCCACCCGGCTTTACCACACCGAACGACCGATCCTGGGTTTCGCCAGCGATCAGATCAAACACCATGTCCACGGGCTCTATCGCGTCCTCGAACCGCTCGCTCTTATAATCGATGACCTGATCGGCCCCGAGGGAGCGCGCGAAATCCATGTCGGCGCTGGAAACCGTCGTCGCGACCCAGGCGCCTTTTGCCTTTGCAAATTGAATCGCCAAATGGCCGACGCCGCCCGCACCGCCATGGATGAGGACACGCTGGCCGGCCTGGAGCTCGCCATGATCGAACAGGCCCTGCCATGCAGTGATGCCCGCCAGCGGAATTGCGGCAGCCTGCACCGGGTTCATCAATCGCGGTTTCGGCGCTATTTCTTCCGGCCTGGCGATGACGAATTGTTCATAGCCGCCGTGCCTCGGATTGAGAAAGGCGTAGACCGCGTCGCCTGGCCGAAATGCAGCGACCCCGTCCCCCATCTTCTCGACCGTTCCGCAGACGTCTCGGCCGAGCACGTAGGGCAAATCCTCTTCCTGGACAGCCGGATAGTTTCCTTCGCGCATCTTCCAGTCGACAGGATTGACGCTGGCCGCTTCGACCCGGATCAGGATTTCGTCGATCTTAGGCTCAGGACGTTCGATTTCCTCGAGGCGAAGGACTTCCGGACCGCCGAATGCGTGGATGCGCACAGCTTTCATGACGCTCATCGTTTCTCTCCTCACGGTTTGAGAATGAGATCCCGCCGGTCGGCCACAATCGTCTTTCGCTGGCGCTGTGCGGACACTGCGCGTTTCAGAGATTGCCGATGGCCGGCCTGGATCAGACGGCGTTGATTGACGGCAGGAAGGACAGCACCTCATTGCGGCGTCTGAGGCTCAGCGTCTCGATGCGCTCGCTCCAGAAGCTCTCCGCCTCAGGCGTGTCCGGCTCCCAGCAATTCGTCGATAGGATGTTGTCGTCCATCACCAGCAAACGATGGCCGCCCAACCGCAAATATTCCGTCGCCAGTTCTTTTGCAGCATTCGTCATCATCGTCCTGCTCCTTGCGCCGATCATATGAACGTCAACAATCGAGCAGGGATTATGTTCCCTTTGGCGCGGAAGCCCCTTGTCAGCCTTTTGAAGGCTGCCGGCGCCTTTCCGTCTCGTCTTCGGGATGGGCGGGAGGCTCCCAGCCGAAGACGCTGCGTCCCCCGTAAAAAGCGGACCTGTCGAATTCGCCGGCAACGATCTCCTTGAGGTCGGGACCAGTGACATATCGCTCCAGCATGCGGGACTGATCGTCCAGGCGCTTCAGCGCCTGTAGCTCCTCGTCACGGCCGAGCCGCCCTTTCCGCACCGCCGATTTCATCACTTTGATGGTCTCGTCGTAGACTTTCAACGGAACTGGGAACGGGTGGCGATCCTTGCCGCCATGCGCCAGCGAAAAGCGGGCGGGATCGGAGAAGCGATAGGGAGCGCCATGCACGACCTCGGCAACCATTGCCAGTGCCTTGACCGTTCTGGCGCCGACGCCGGGCGTCAGCAGCAAGCTCTCGAAATCCACCGGCCCGCGATCGGCGGCTGCCGCCAGGTTCCCGTGCAGGCGCCGCATGTTCACATCGGTTTCGCGAACATCGTGATGGGCCGGCATAATCAGATGTGGCAACATGGGTTGCGTGGGATTTTTGGCAACTGCCTTCGGCTCTCCTTCCAGCGCGGCGACTTCGCGCACGATCCTGTCCGGGCCTAACGATGACAGCAGATCGAGCTGACCTGCTCGCGACCGATCGGCGCGCCGATCGGCAAGATTGACGATCCGCCCCTGATCTCTACCCTCGATGGCCGCATGCGGGGAATCGAGAAAGCTCGTCAGCCCTTCGGACAGCCAATGATACCGCCGCGCCTGCCGTCGATCGCCGTTCATGCCCTGCTGGACGACGACCCATTTGCCGTCGTCCGTCACGATGAAACCGTGCAGATAGAGATCGAACCCATCCTGAAGTGCAGCGCTATCCACCTTGGCGATAAGTCGGCTTGTCGACGCGAGTGCTGCACCGTCGATGCCGACACGATTGCCGATGGCCGCAAGTTCGTCCGGCGTCTTGCGCGACTGAGCGCCGCGGCCGCCGCAGACGTGAATTCCAAGTTCGCCGGAGAGCGGTGTCAGACCGCGTTTCAGCGCGCCGAGAACGCTGGTGGTAATGCCGGAGGAATGCCAGTCCATGCCCATGACGGCGCCGAAGGACTGGAACCAGAAAGGGCTGGCGAGCCGCCGCAGCAGTTCGTCGCGCCCATAATGTTGGACCACCGCCTCGGTAATCACGGCGCCCAGGCGCGTCATCCGGTCGCCAAGCCATTTCGGCACCCGCCCACCATGCAGGGGAAGATCAGCGTTGCCAGCTCTTTGCGCCAAGTTCATCGCACTCCGTCTCAGATCGACGCAATGTAATACCGACGACCGGATTGCGCCATGCTCTGCAAAAACCTACCCGATGGCGTGGCGGATGGTTTTCGAAAGGCGCGACAGGAAGGCGGGCCTCGATGAGGCGACCAGCTTCCACGACAAGATCGCCTTCGCCATGCGGCCGGGAAGAACGCCGACGGAAAGAAACCATGCCGCCAGCATCGCGCGCCGCCGGAGTGAGGCATTCATTTCCAGGCTGGCGACGGCACCGGCGGTACCGAGCGCAAATCTGGAATCGCTGACCATGGGATGCTTGGATTTGTCCATGCAAAGCGATGCCAGCCGCTCTTCCAAATGAACGGGATCATGGAGATTGACATCCTCCGGCACCGTCAAGCCGATCTCGGCCGCCTGATCCGACAAGGCGTCGATCCGATGGAAGTCATGCTCCATTCGCCAGCGCGCGCGCTGGCCGAGTTTCTCCGCAAAGACGGAGTGATTGGCACCGTGGATGCGATAAGCTCCAAGGCAGGTTTCAATCGACGTCACCTTTCCATGAAGAGGCGTTACGGTGACAAGATAGCCATCGGCGCCTTGGCGGAAATCCGTCTCCGGAACGGGCATGACCACCTCCAGAGCCGAGCGTTTGAACGCCAAGCCGCTGGTAACGGTCGTCTGATACCGTCCCCTCTGCAGCAGCTTTGGGGTGACGTCGCCGGAGTCGAACGGGAGCTCCGGAGGTGGGAATACGTCCTTTACCTGCATGTCCTCATCGACCATGTGCAATCTGAACTGCACCTGGACGGCATCGTCTTCCCAGGCGTCTATGATCTCCGATATGGCGTTCGGGTAGAGATAATCATCGGCGTCGAGAAAGAGGACGACCTCACCCCGGCTCGCTGCAAAACCGGTGTTGAACGCCGCTCCATGCCCGCCGTTCGTCTTTTTCAAGCAGGTCCTGATTCGGGACCCATAGGAGGCCAGGACACCGACCGTATCGTCGGTCGAGGCATCGTCGACAACGATGACTTCCGTATTGTCGTAACTTTGCTCCAACGCGCTGTCGATGCAGCGCGGCAGGAAGCGTGCGTAATTGTAGTTCGAAATGATAATGGAAACTGGAACACGGTCTGTGATGGGGTGCATCGCATTGAACCTCGCAAATCTGCTTTGGTCGCGGCGAACCTACTCATTCAGGTCCTGTGGATTGAAACCCGGTCCGGCGAGCGCAACTCTCCAAAGCTGAAAAGCTGCTGTCACAGACATGCTGCCGATGGGTGGCGAAGAGACGTTTGATCTGTCTATACCGCCCCGAGCCTCCCCAGCTTTATGGCTTTTGAATGACCATCACGTTACGGAACCCTGGCTCGACGCCGGCCGGCGGCTCGGCGCGGTTTGGGTCCTACCGCTTCAGCAAAGACTTAAAAACGGTCTTCAGGTGGCTGTCAGCGTCATTGCCGATAGTCGCGCCGCATCGGAACAGAAAGCCATCTCCCATGAAGCAAGTGCAGACCCAAAGTTATTATTCGCGCGTTCAGATCCCACCGTATTGGTTTAGGGCTGTACTGACGTCTCCTCGCTCCAGCGCTTTGTCATCGTCTGTAAGCCTGTGAACTATTCCCGCAATATTTCGGATCGGTCACTGACGGCGACCGGCAAAGCTCTTGTTTCCGAGCCCGACGGCTCTCCTGACAAGGCGATAAAATATTCGCAATCCGTCTCGGTTATCGTTCCGACCCTCAATGAGACCGACAATATCGATCTTCTCCTGTCCTCCCTGTTGTCGCAGTCCGGTGAAGATATCGCGCTGGAGGTCCTGATCGCCGATGGCGGATCGACCGATGGCACGATCGAGCGCGTGCGGGCATGGGAAGGCAAGGCGCCCGTCAGGCTCATTTCCTCGGGCGGTAAGGGCGGTCTGGCTGGAGATGTGCTGTGGGCTGCGAGATATGCCCGTAGCGACATCGTCGTGGTCATGGATGCCGATCTCAGCCATCCGCCGGAGGAGATCGGCAACCTCGTTCGTCCCATTATCGACGGGACCAGCGACATGGTGGTTGGAAGCCGCTATGTGCCAGGCGGCGCCACGCCGGATTGGCCGCGCTCCCGCCGGCTCCTCTCGCGCCTCGGCGGCGCCTTGGCATGGCCATTGACCGATATGCGGGATCCGATGTCCGGCTTCTTCGCCGTGCGCAAGGAGCGGCTGTTGGCAATCGATCCAAAGGCAATCGGCTTCAAGATCGGCCTGGAGATCATCGCTGAAGGTGGTGACGCACTTCGACTGACCGAGATCCCGATCGTCTTTCGTGATCGAGTGCACGGGCAAACGAAAATCGGATGGGGGCACATGATAGACTATGCCCGCCGTCTGCTGGTCCTTGCCGGAGGCGCGGTTTCCTTTGGGAACGCGACCCGTTTTGCGGGCGTCGGCCTCATCGGCCTGGCTCTCGACCTACTGATCTTCCAGATTCTCTTCGGGGCGGGATTCGGTCTGGTGACGGCCCATCTCGTCAGCTTTGCCGTCGCCACGATCTCCAACTACATTCTGAACTCCAGATGGGCATTTGCAAGCAATGGACCACGGCTTCATGAGCGGGATTGGCGACGCTACATCCGCTTCATGACCATCTGCCTGCTTGCTTTTGCCTTGCGGGGCGGTGTGCTTGCCGGCGCCGTCGACCTTCTAGGATGGCCCGCTCAGGCCGCCATTATTCTCGGCGTCGGGGCCGCCTCTGTCGTCAATTATCTCGGCAATGCCTTCTTCGTGTTCCCGTCTGAGAACCCGCGCATGCCATCCGACGTCCGGTGGCGCGTGGCCGCAATCGGCGTGCTGGGTTATGTCCTCGCTTTGCGACTGGTTTATCTCGGGCTTGTCGATCTCGTGCCGGAGGAAACCTATTACTGGAACTACGCGCAGCATCTCGACATCGGGTATCTCGACCATCCACCGATGGTTGCCTGGCTGATATGGGCCGGAACGAGCCTGTTTGGCAACACAGGATTTGGCGTCCGCATCGGCGCTTATCTCGCCTGGATCGTGGCCGGCTTCTTCGCTTTCGGCTTCTCGCGCAATCTGTTCGGCAAGTCGGCAGCCTTCGTCAGCGTGCTGCTTATCGCCATCTTGCCATTTTTCTTTTCCACCGGCTTCATGATGATGCCGGACGTACCTTTGACGGCCGCATGGGCCGGAACGCTTTATTTTCTGGAGCGTGCGCTGATAGCGGGAAAGCGTCGGGCCTGGTGGGGAGTCGGCCTGTGTGTCGGCCTCGGAATGCTCTCCAAATATACGATCGCGCTCCTCGGCCCCGCCACGCTAATCTTTCTCCTTCTCGATCCCAGGGCGCGACGTTGGCTACTGCGGCCAGAACCTTATCTTGCCGCCGTGCTCGCTGCCGTACTTTTCTCACCGGTGATCTATTGGAATGCGACGCATGGCTGGGCATCATTCGCCTTCCAGAGTGCGGACCGTCTGCAAAGCACAAAGACCTTCTCGCTTCCCTTGCTGGTCAGCAGTGTCGCGATCCTGCTGACGCCAGTAGGTTTGGTAGCAGCGCTGGCCGCGCTGGTGACAAGAAACAGCGTGACATTTGCGACGAAGACGGACGCGGAAGCTGCCCGCCGATCTCTCTTCATCAAGATCTATACGATCGTTCCGCTACTGGTCTTCGTCGCATTCAGCCTGTTTCACGAGGTCAAGCTGAATTGGACGGGGCCGCTCTGGCTTGCCCTTCTGCCGGCGATCTCGGCGACCATCGTCGCGGCCGGTAGCAGCGTATCGAAATTCGACGGTCTACTGCGGCGGCTATGGGTTCCGACGGTGATGACCATGCTCGTGCTCTACGGGCTTGGTTTGCATTATCTCGTCCTCGGATTTCCGATGGTCGGTCACTTCGGCAATATCCGGACGCTACCTGTCGCATGGCAGGAATTCGGTCGTGAAACAGGATTGATCGAGCATAGTATCGAGCAGGAAACGGGTAAGCAGGTCCTGCTCGCCGGAATGGACAAGTATTTCGTGGCAAGCGAGATCGCTTTCTACAATCGCACCGACGACGATACCGTTCAGACCTCCGTGGGACGGGGCGCACTCGGCCAGGATAGCTTGATGTATAGCTACTGGTTCAAACCCGCCGACCTGCAGGGCCGCACCGTCATTCTTTTCGGACTGAAAAGGGGCGACCTGGAGCGGGCTTCTCTTGATCCGCTGTTTTCCCGGATAAGCGACATCAAAGAACAGCAGGTTACGAAGCATGGCGAACCTGTGGGCAGCTTCTTCTACAGGGTCGGATATGATCTTCGCAGTTGTCTTCCGCTTGTCGCCCAAACCTCGGGGATAGCGTGCCATGGGTCGTGAGCCGGCGGGAAGCTACGCAAAAGGTGCAGGCCAGGGCGGCTAACCCTGGCCTGATAAGCGCAGCCTGACAGCAGCCGATTAGCCTACCGGAAGAGATCCTGGATGAACATGGAGGTTTCCGGGATGAGGGTGACGATCATGAGCGTGGTCCAGAGCGCGACCATGAACGGCCAGATCGAGCGGATCACCTTGCTGACGGGCACCTCGCCGATGGCACAGCCGAGATAGAAGGCAGCACCGACCGGCGGGGTGTTGAGCCCGATGGTCGAATTCAACAACACGATGATACCGAACTGCACCGGATCCATGCCGTATTGCGTGACGATCGGCAGGAAGATCGGCGTGCACACCAGAATATGCGCGGCCATGTCGAGGAATATGCCGAAGATGAACAGCGCTATGTTGACCAGGATGAAAATCACCCATGGCTGCGTGCTGACATGGCTGAGCGCCTCACCGACCATGTCGGCAACGCCGTAGATGCTCATCAGATAACCGAACATCGTCGAGATGCCGATCAAAAGCAGCACGACGCCCGTCGTCTTGGTCGCCTTCGCCACCGCCTTCAGAAAGTTTTCGAAGGATAGGCTGCGATAGACGAAAATCGTCAAAAGCAGCGCGTAGAGGACAGCGACTGCACCGGCCTCCGCCGCGGTAAAGACGCCGGACAGGATGCCGCCGACGATGATGACTATGATGAAAAGGCCGGGAACTGCGGCTGCGAGACTGCGCCAGACTTCCGCCCAGCCCGGAAACTCGCCGCGGCTATAGCCGCGCGATCGCGCGACGAAATAGGCGGTCAACACATTGGCAACCGTCAGGATCAGCGCGGGAATAGCGCCTGCCATGATCAAGGCGTTCATCGACACGAGACCGCCGGCGGCGAGCGAATAGATGATCATATTGTGGCTGGTCGGCATCAGCGCGCCGACGAGCGAGGAATAGGTGGTGACGTTGACCGCGTAATCCGCATCGATCCCTTCCTTTTTCATCAGGGGGATCAGCGCCGAGCCCATGGCCGAAACGTCTGCGACCGGCGAACCGGAGACACCGCCGAACATGGTGCAGGCGACGACGTTGGTCATACCGAGCCCGCCGCGCACATGGCCGACCATCGCCTTGGAGCTGCGGATGATCCGGTCGGCAATGCCGCCGTACATCATCAGCTCGCCGGTGAAGATGAAGAACGGAATGGTGAGGAAGGAGAACGTGCCCATGCCCGACGCCATGCGCTGGAAGACGACGGCCAGCGGCAGCCCTTCATAGAGCACCGTGGCGATCGACGACAGGCCGATGGCGAAGATGACCGGCATGCCGAGCACCAGCCCGCCCACGAAGGTTGCGCAGAGAATGATCAATGCCATGAGGGTATAACCTTGATTTTCAGGACGGCGGCGACGATGCGCTCGACGGCAAACAGGGCGATGAGCACGCCGCCGGCCGCGAGCGGCACATAGCTCCAGGCCTGTGAAATCGGCAGGCCGGGATTGATGTAAGGCGCCATCTCGATGCTGAGTTCGCCACCGCTCCAGGCCATCGACAGGCCGAAGACGACCATGCCGAGATAGACGATAACCTCGGCCCCCAGACGAACCCCTTCGGGCGCGAAATTCAGGAGCGAGTCCATGCCGATATGGCGTCCGTCGCGGACACCGACCGCTGCCGCCAGGCAGGTGACGTAAAGGATGACCACAAGCGCGAATATCTCGGTCCAGGCCGGGGAGTCGTTGAGCACGTAGCGCCCGAATATCTGATAGAGGACGGCTGCAACGATGAGAATTGTCCCGATGACTGCAATCATCAGGCAGATGCGCGAGAGCCACGCGTGGAAGGCGAAATAGGCGCCGAGCAAGCCTGTGGTATTGGTGGTGGTGCGGACCATTTGCGAACGCACGGCGGGATCTGCCGGCAATGCATGCATATGCGCGCCCATTGCGTGTCTCCTCGGATTGACAATGTGATGCTGATCGATCCCCTCCGCTTCGCCATCCTCTGGACGTCGGGGAAGGTGATCGCAGGCGATGCGGGGCGCAACCGGCGCCCCCGGCAGACCTCGCTACTTCGTTGCCTTGATGCGGGTGATCATGTCCTTGAGCGCCGGATCGGTGACAAACTGGTCATAGATCGGCTGCATGGCGGCTTCGAACGGCGCCTTGTCCAGCGGGATCACCTCGACGCCTGCCTGCTTCACCTTCTCCTCAGACGTCGTTTCCATCGCGTCCCAGAGCTGACGCATATAGACGACCGACTGCTTGGCGAGCTTGCGCACCAGCACCTGCTCTTCCGGGGTGAAGCTGTCATAGACGCGCTTCGACATCAGCAGGACATCGGGAGCCATCGAGTGTTCGCTCAACGAATAGTACTTGGCGAGTTCGTAGTGATGGAAATTATAGTAGCTCGGCCAATTATTCTCCGCGCCGTCGATAAGCCCGGTCTTGAGGCCGGTGAAGACTTCGCCCGTTGGCATCGGCGTGGCGTTGGCACCGAGCGCTTTCATCATCGCCACCCAGATATCGGACTGCTGCACGCGGATTTTCAGGCCCTTGAGATCCTCCATCTTCCGCACCGGCTTGGTGGTGTAGAAGGATCGCGAACCAGAATCGTAGAAGGCGAGGCCGACGAGGCCGTGGGCGTCGCAGTCCGCCAGGATCTGATCGCCGATCGGCCCGTCGAGAACCGTACGCATCTGGGCCTTGTCGTGGAAGAGGAACGGCAGGACCGGCACCATCATTGCCGGGCAGATGGTGTTCAGCGTTCCGGAGTTAACGCGGATGAAGTCGAGTGCCCCGAGCTTGACCTGCTCGATGGTGTCCTTCTCGCTGCCGAGCTGCGAGTTCGGGAAGACCTTGATCGTATATTTCCCATCGCTTGCCTTGCTGAGTTCATCGCTCATGTACTGCACGGCCTTGACGGTCGGGTAATCCGGCGGCTGCACATCGGCCGAACGGAACTGACGGGCCTGTCCCATCGTGAACGTGCCGAGTGCAAGAAGGCCGGCGAATGCTGTCGTAATGATTCTGGTGCTGCGCTTCATTGTTTCCCTCTCTCCTAATCACTAAACAAGAATGGCCGCCCGCTTTCGTGCCTGGAAATTCAAGTCACCGGCGGGCTGAAAACGGTTGTTATTTTTGGAATGCTGAGTTGGGCCCAGCGGCCGGTCCAACAAGAGCGCAGCCGCCTCGGGCTCCCAAGATGCCGGCAATATTCATCATCTCCCCTCCTCAACGAAGGCCGGAACCTCCCCGTCCCGGCCGAAATCTCACTGCATTGCGCCCCGGAAGGGCGCGAAGCCAAAAAGCGCCTCGGGATTGTCGACAAGGGCAAGCCTGAGGCCGTCCGCATTCGGCAGCCAGCCGAGCACGGTGTCCGTGAGCATTGCGTCGTCGGGATAGTCAGCGTTTTGCCGCGCCAGATTGTGAGGCCAGTTCGTGCCCCAGACGATCCGTTCCGGCGCGTGGGCGGCCACATCGCGCGCGACAGCGGCAATATCTTCATAAGCGGGGCCGCCACTCTTCGAGGATTCGTAGCAGCCAGCGAATTTGAACCAGCAATTGCCCTTGTCGATCAGCCGCTGCACAGCCCTGACCTGCGGGCTCTCCGGCGTCACCCCGGCAAAGAACTTGCCGTGATGATCGAGCACCCAACGGGATTTCAGCCGCGCCAGCCGGGGCTCGTGTTCGAGAATATGGCTGCCGTCGAATTGCACGGCCAGCATCCAGCCACGCGCGCTCGCCCTGTCATCGATGGTTTCGAGCGCATCAAGGCCGATCGCGCCGCCCGGCAGATCCATGATGCGCGCGCCGACGACACGGGCCTCAGCGAGCCTGTCGAGTTCGGCCTCCGGTGTTTCGGCGTCGATGACGGCAACGCCGCGGGCGATATCGCCCATTTCGGCAAGGCAGGCCAAAAGATTGCCATTGTCGCGCTGATGGGCATTGCCCTGCGTGATGACCACGCGGTCTATGCCGAGCCAGCCCATCACCTGGCGATATTGGTCTGATGTCGGCAGACTGCCCGCCGGCAGATCGGGGCCGCCGGGCTGCGCCGGGAAACCGGGCAGATACATGTGCATCTGCGTGTCTACCGTTCCCTTGGGAAGGGTGATGTGAGGCGGAGTGCTTGAGAGCGTGCGCACCAGCATGTCACTTGTCCTCCGTACGAAATTCAACCGCCGCCGCATCGAAGGCAATCTCTGCCGAGTACAGAGGCCAGCGATGTTCGAGGCGATAAGAACGGGCGACGGTCATCATCTCACCGCCTCCAGGGCGCGATGAGCTTGTCGAGCATGGCCTCTTCCTCGGCGGTCAAATCATCGAGAGGCAGCCGTACCCTGCCGGCTTCGAAACCCTGAAGCCTGACGCCGGCCTTGATGGCAGCGACAGCATAGCCCTTGCGGCGGTTGCGGATGGCCATGAAGGGATAGAAGAAGTCCTTCAGGATCGTCTCGCAGCGCGCACGTTCGCCGGCGCGAAGCGCCTTATAGAACTCGACGGCAAGTGCTGGCACGAAATTGAAGACGGCCGAGGAATAAGTGGTGAAGCCAGCCCCGAGATAGGCCTCGGCGAAAAGTTCGGCTGTCGGCATGCCACCAAGATAGGTCAGCCGGTCGCCCATAGTCGCGGTGATCTGACGTACTCCGCCAATGTCGCCGGTGCCGTCCTTGAAACCCACCAGGTTCGGGCATTCGTCGCACAGGCGTTTCAGCGTATCGACCGAAAGCACCGAGTTGTCGCGGTTATAGACCATGACGCCGATATCGACCGATTGGCAGATGCGCTTGACGTGGGCGTAAAGCCCTTCCTGCGGCGCATCGATTAGATAATGCGGCAAAAGCAGGATGCCGTCGGCGCCTGCCTTCTCGACCGCCTGCGCCAGCTCGACACCGACATGTGCGCCGAAGCCGCAGCCGGACACGATCGCCGTCTTGCCGGCCGCCTCCTTGGCTGCCCTGACAATGGTCGGGATCTCGTTCGGCGACAGTGAGAAGAACTCGCCCGTACCCCCGGCTGCAAACAATACCGGCGCGTCATAGCCCGACAGCCACTCGATATGACGCTGATAGCTGTCGGAGCGGAATTTCTCCTCCGCATCAAAATGCGTAACAGGAAAGGACAACAAGCCTGCGCCCAGCGCGGCCTTGATTTCTTGCGGCGTCATCAGGAATTCCTCTTCTGCCTCCTCAGGCAGAAGTTGTCATATATGTATGACGCTTCCCTGTCAACGACTCATCATACAGGTTTGCGCTGTTCGCGCAGAAGCGCGCGATAGCGCTCCTGGCTGCCCCGCAGATGCCTGCGCATGGCCTCGCGGGCGCCCTCTTCGTCGCCATTCGATATCGCCACGACGATCTGACGATGCTCCTCGTCGATCAACAGGATATAGGCATCCTGATCGGACTCGAGCTCGCCTTCGCGCATGGCCGCGCGCGGAATGATCCGTGGCCCGATCATCGAAAGAAATTCCCGGAAACGCGAATTGTTCGTCGCCTCGGCGATGGCGAGATGGAGAGCGAAATCGGCTTCGCTCGTCGGAACGCCTGCATTGAGACAGTCGCGCAGCGCTTGATGCCGCTCGAAGATCGTCTCTTCCTGCGCCGGCGACCGCCGCAACGCGGCAAGCCCGGCGGCTTCGACCTCTACAGCGGTTCTAAGCTCCAAAAGCTCGATGACGGACGAAACCCGGGCCTGGTCGAGATTTCCGAAGGAGAGGACCGGCAACGCCGGCGATTCGAGCACAAAGACCCCTGCCCCCTGCTGCGCCTCGACCAATCGGTCGGCCCTCAGCGCTGCGATCGCCTCGCGCACGACCGTGCGGCTGACACCGTGGGTCTCCGTGAGCTGCGATTCGCTCGGCAACTTGCTTCCGGGCGGAAACTGTCCGCTGGCGATGGCTCGACGCAGCGTATTGCTGAGACGCGCAACCAGCGTCTGCGACCTGGCTTCAGTCTGGGACTTTGGCTGAACGGCCACGTCGATACCTCTCTTGCTGGGCGTAGGCGGTGAGAAAAGCACTGCGCGAAGTCGTATGTCAAGTTGGTGCCCATACTTGCAACCTGCCAAACTTGTAAACGGATATCGCTAACATGTATGATGAGTTTGATTTGGCAAGGCGCGCGCGTCGGCTATCCCTGGACCGTGCCTTGGAGGACACAGGGACAGGACATCGACAGGTTTCAAGCACTTTAAGCGCTGGTTGGGGGAAATCAGTGTCTGATTGGGCGCGCAGCGCTGCCGTCAGCGCGGACCTCCGCACCGATGCAAGCGCCGAATTACCTGCCGGCAAGTTAGGCGGAGCGTCTTTCCTCTCCGCCATGCGCGCTCGAGGGTGCACCCGGCCAGCCAAGTTCCGGCGCGATCCGGGTGACGAAATCGTGGAGGATCTGGCGGTACTGCTCGTGCTCGAATTCGTAAGGCAGTTCCAGCCGCAACTCGCTGACCTCAGGCAGCAGCGGATCGGCAAAGAGCCGTTCCAATATTTCGTCCGAGGTGCCGACGATATCGCGGGCAAACAGGGTGCGCTTCTCACCTTGCGGTGATAGCGTCCGCCCGTCGCGGCCGGCGGCATAGTCCTGATACCGGCGGCGGGTGGCGGCATCGGCGCTGTCGAAGGGTACGATGACGCGCCCAAGCGCGATACGGCGCTTTGGCCCGGCGGCGGCACGATAGGTTTCGATCAATCGCGACTGGGCAACGAAGAAATCATCGGTTCCCTCGCCCGTAATCACATTGCCGGTCAAAAGGTTGAAGCCATTGCGGCCGGCCCATTCGGCCGAGCGCTGAGATCCACCGCCATACCAAATCCGGTCGATCAGCCCCTTGGCATAGGGCTGTAGACGCGGCCGGATCGGACCGAAGGGCGTCTTGATGAAGGTCCGCTCGTCGCCGAGATGGGTACCGCGCAGATTGTCGGCAAAGCGCAGGACGCGATCGTGGGAAAAATCGTTGATCGTCCAGTCGCCGTCGAAGACCAGCGGCGCGATCAGGTCGGCGTGCAGTGGACGTCCGGCGCTGACGCCGATATTCAGCCGCCCGCGCGACAGGACATCGACGGTGGCAAGATCCTCCGCCAACCGATAGGGACTTTCATAGCCGATCGGAATGACCGCCGTTCCCAATTGAATCCGGCTGGTGCGCTGGGTTGCCGCCGCCAGGAAGGCGGTGCCCGACGAAATACCGGGCTCCAGATGTCGCTGCCGGACCCAGGCGCTGTCGAAGCCCAGCTCTTCCCCATATCGCAGTTGCTGGAGGGTCTGCTCCAACCCCGACAGTGGATCCTCGTCCGGATAGTTGCCGGGGGTGAGGAAACCGATATGGCTGATGGATACCTTGCGGCCGCTCATGTTTTGCTCCTGTCGATGCCGTCGGGCGATCAATATTTCGGCAGGCCGGGCGGATTGGTTTCCGACTTCGGCAGGGCTTCTTCCGCCAGATGCCAATGATCGAGAATCTTTCCGTAGGTGCCGGTAGCGATCAGATCGTTGGCGGCAACGGTCAGTGCATTGGCCAAGCCGCTGCCCTTGCGCGTCGTCACCGCCACGTCCGAGCGATCCGGCCAGCCGGCGCTCAGCGTACCGACGCTTTTGATGTTCTTGTCGCGGGCGGCGATGTAGACGAGCTGCGCATGCGGTTGCACGATCACATCGGCGCGGCCAGACGCCAGGGCCAGCAGGCTTGCGGCATCGTCGTCGTAATATTGCAGCTCCAGCGGCTTCAGCCCGGCCGCCACGTTCTCCTTGCTCCATTCGAGCAGGATGCGCTCCTGATTGGTGCCGGCGCCTACGATGAACCTGAGCCCGGCCGCATCCTTCGGCTCCTTGATCGAGCCGATCTTGCTGTCCGACTTGACATAGATGCCGTGCAGGCCCTGGCGATAGGTGGAGAAATCGAACTTCTCCTTGCGCTGCTCGGTAACGCCGACATTGGAGATGACGGCATCGTATTTGCCCGAGGTAAGACCCAGCGGCCAATCGATCCATGCGACCGGCACCAGTTCCAGCTTCAGTCCGAGGCTATCGGCAATAGCATAGGCGATATCCGGATCGGCGCCGACCACGGTCTTGGCATCCGTCGCATAGGTGGCAAGCGGCGGCCCGCCGGGTGCGACGGCAACCGTGAACGTGCCCGGCGTGACGAACTTGAAATCCTTAGGGATAGCGGCGATCGCGGTCTCGTCCCGTCCGACGTGAATGCGGCCCGGCTGCCCGGGGCTCAAGTCGAAGGTTAGATCATTGGCACGGGCCGCGCCGAAGGACGCCAGCGCCGTCATCATCAAAGCGAATGAACATGCCCGGATGGCCGGTATACCTGTCATGGGAGCCTTCTCCATATCCTATCTTCATGAATGGCCGGCTTCGCGCGAGCGAGCCGGCCGTCTTGCGTTCGAGAGACGATTACGAGCCGCTTTTCGGCAGGCCGGGCGGATTGGTCTGCGACTTCTCGACCGCCTCGGAGCTAAGGCTCCAGCGCTTCAGCACCTCGCCATATTTGCCGTCCTTGATCAGGTCGTTGAGCGCGATGGTGACCGCGTCCGCAAGACCGGCACCCTTACGCGTCGTCACCGCGATCTCCGCCGACACCGGCCAGCCCCCACTAACGGTCCCGACCAGTTTGGTCGCGCCCTTGATGGATGCGCTATAGGCGAGCGTGGCGTTCGGGTTGAACTCGACATCGGCGCGGCCAGACTGGATCGCCAGATCGGCTGCGGCGCGGTCATCATAATATTGCACCTCGATCGGCTTCAGCCCGGCGGCGACGTTCTCCCGGTCCCATTCCAGGATGATCTTCTCCTGGTTGGTGCCGGCGCCGGTGATGACCTTGAGGCCGGCAACGTCCTTCGGTTCCTTGATCGCGGTGATCTTGCTATCGGATTTGACGTAGAAGCCGAGCACGTCCCTGCGATAGGTGGAGAAATCGAACTTCTCCTTGCGTTCCTCGGTGACCGTCACATTGCTGATGACAGCATCATACTTGCCGGAGGAGACGCCGAGCGGCCAATCCTCCCAGGCAACTGGCACGAGGTCGAGCTCAAGGCCGAGCGAATCCGCGAGCAATTGTGCGATCTCTGGATCGGTGCCGACCACCGTCTTGGCGTCCGTGGCATAGGTCGAGACCGGCGGATCCCAGGGATTGATTGCCACGGTGAACTTGCCGGGATTGACGAATTTGAAACTGGACGCGATGGCCTTGATCGCCGCATCGTCCTTTTCCGCGCGGACGCGGTTCGACGTATCCGGGCTCAGATTGAACTTTTCCGCCGCATGAGCGGAGCCGAGGCCGATGGCGGCTACGGCGACAATGCCGGCCATCAGAGATTTCGTTTTCTTGAAGACAGTCATGTAGCTTACCTCTTTTTCTCTCTATAGTTGTATTTGCGTTTACTTTCTTCCTCTCGCGAAGGGGCCGGGTTTTCGCTAGAGAACTTTTGCCAGGAACTCGCGGGTGCGTGGATGTTCCGCTTCGTTGAAGATGCGGGCCGGCGGGCCGGCCTCGAGGATGTGGCCGCTTTCCATGAAGACCACCGTATCGGCCACCTCGCGGGCAAAGCCGATCTCATGGGTAACGATGACGAGCGTCGTGCCGGTGCGGGCGAGCTCCTTGATAACGTCGAGCACCTCGCCGACCAGTTCCGGATCGAGTGCCGACGTCGGTTCGTCGAAGAGCAGCACCTTGGGGCGGAGCGCCAGGGCGCGGGCGATCGCGACGCGCTGCTGCTGGCCGCCGGAAAGCTGGCGCGGATAGGCGTTGATCTTGTCGCTGAGGCCGACGCGGGCGAGCAGCTCCTGCGCCAATTGCACGGCATCCTCGCGGCTAATGCCCCGCACCTGGATCGGCGCCTCGATGAGATTTTCGAGCACGGTCAGATGCGGAAAGAGATTGAAGCTCTGAAACACCATGCCGATATCGGCGCGGCTCCTCAGAATATCCTTCTCCTTGAGTTCGTAGAGCGTGTCGCCCTTCTGGCTGTAGCCGATCAGATTGCCGTCGATGGAGATGAAGCCGCTATCGACGCGCTCCAGATGGTTGATGGCGCGCAAGAGTGTCGACTTGCCGGAGCCGGACGGGCCAAGGATAGCGGTCACGCTGCCGGGCGAAAGGCTGAGTTCGATATTATCGAGCACCTTCAGTGCTCCAAAGCTTTTCGAAATGCCGTGAATGCGCACTGCCCCTCCGGCCGCCCGGAAGCTTGCCACGTCGATGACGCCGGGCCGCAGCGCGGCATCCGTCGAAACGTCCAAAGCTGGCAGCGGACGGCGGAACCGTTCGAAGAAGGCTTGGAAGGGAAGCGGCGTCGGGTTGCGCACCGCGCCTTTCGAGAAATAGCGCTCGATATAGTGCTGCGCGATCGACAGCACCGTCATGATGACCAGATACCAGACGGTCGCGACCATCAGCAGCGGAATAACTTCGAGGTTGCGGCGATAAATGACCTGGACCGTATAGAAGAGTTCCGGCAGGGCGAGCACATAGACCACGGAGGTGCTCTTTGCCAATCCGATGATCTCGTTGAAGCCGGTCGGCAGGATGGAGCGCATGGCCTGCGGCAGCACGATGCGGAAGGCCTGGCGGCGGCGCGACAAGCCCAGAGCCGAGGCTGCTTCAAGTTGTCCCTGATCGACGGAGAGGATGCCGCCGCGTACGATCTCCGCGAAGAAGGCCGACTGGTTGAGCGTCAACCCCAGGAAGGCAGCAGCGAAAGGCGTCAATAGCTGCACCGTCGGATAGTCGATGAAGACCGTATCGGTGAAGGGAATACCGATCTTGATCGTCTCGTAGAGATAACCGAGATTGTTCAGCACCAGCAGCAACACGATCATCGGGATCGATCTCAGCAGCCAGATATAGCCCCAGGAAAGGCCTGACAGTAGCGGCGACTTGGAAACGCGGGCAAGCGCCAGCGCCGTGCCGAGGATCGAGCCCGAAATCGCGGCAAGCACCGTCAGAAGCAATGTCCTGCCGAGACCGGCGAGAACGGGCTCGGCGAAGAACCATTGCGCGAAGACGCTCCAACCCCAGCGCGGATTGGTGAAGGTGGAATAGAGCACGGCGGCGATGACAAGGGCAGCGAAGATGGTTCCCGCCACACGGCCGGGATGACGGGCCGGAACGATGCGATAGCGGGAATAATCCTGCTTTTGATCGGCGACCCTGTTGCCGGGAGCAATGCCCACGAAATCTGTCGTCAGTGCCATGATGTTTCCCTTTTATGGATTATCGGTTCGTGACCGTTTTCACCTGTTGCCGCCGGCCACGCGCAGCTCCGGTTCGGCCAGATGGCGGACATCTTTCTCGAAGGGGAGGGTCCGGTGGATTTCCGGATCGACAGCCTGGTCGAACAGGGCGGTGTAGCCATAGTTGAGATAGAGGCCGACCGCCTCCGGCTGGCGGAAACCCGTGGTCAGGTAGATGCGGAAATAGCCCTGGCGGGCTGCCTGCGCTTCCAGCTCGATCAGGACCTTGCGCGCCAGCCCCTGCCGGCGCAGATCATGGCGGGTCCAGATGCGCTTGAATTCGGCGGTACGCTCGTCATAGCGCTTGAAGGCGCCGCCGCCGATGGTTTCGCCATCGCGGATCAAAAGCACGAAATTACCATCGGGCGGCGCGAAGGCTTCCGGCGGATAGCGGTTGAGCTCCGCCGCCGCACCCTCGGCGCTGAAATAGGTGCCGTAGCGGCTGTCATATTCATGGATCAGCTCGTCGATCAGCGGCTTTGCGCGTGGGTCGAGAGGGGTCGTGTAGAGAAAGCTGTCACTCATCTCATCAGCCGTCCTGTTGTCGTCATCATGAAAGGAAGGTCTCGACCAGCCGCACCCAGTAGCGGGCGGCGGGCGCGATGATCGCGTCGTTGAAATCGTAGTGGGCGCTGTGGAGAGGGGCGCTGTCGCCGTTGCCCACGAAGAGATAGCTGCCCGGCTGCGCCTGCAGCATGAAGGCAAAATCCTCGCTTGCCGTGCGCGGCCGGAAATTCTGCACGATCCGCCCCTCACCGAAGGTCTCCAGCGCCACTGCGCGGGCGAAGGCCGTCTCTTCGCGATGATTGATCAGCGCCGGAAAGCCGAGGCGATAGTTCACATGCGCCTGCGCACCGAAACTTTCCGCCTGGGCGCGGGCAAGTGCGGGGATACGCTCTTGCAATTGCTGGCGCACCGCCTCGCTGAAAGCACGCATGGTCAGCTTCAGCTCTACGCTTTCCGGGATCACGTTCGAGGCCGAGCCACCATGAATCGAGCCGACGGTGACGACCGCCATATCCTGAGGGTCGACATTGCGCGCCACGACACTCTGCAAAGCCGTGATGAAGGCGGCAGATGCCAATACCGGATCGACCGCCTTTTGCGGTTCAGCCCCATGACCACCTTTGCCGACGATACGGATCACGGCCTGATCGACCGAGGCCATGGCCGCATCGGCGACGAAACCGAACTGACCCGATGGTACGCCCGGCCAATTGTGCAGGCCGAAAACGGCGTCCACTGGAAATCGTTCGAAAAGCCCGTCGGAAATCATCTTGCGGGCGCCGGCACCGATCTCTTCGGCCGGCTGGAAGATCAGCGTCAGCACACCGGAAAAATCTTTGGATTCAGCGAGGTAACGCGCCGCGGCGAGCAGGATCGACATGTGCCCGTCATGGCCACAGGCATGCATGACGCCGGGATTGTCGCTGGCATAGGGAAGATCAGTGGCCTCTTCGATCGGCAGGGCGTCCATATCGGCTCGAATGCCGATGCGCCTGCCGCCGTCGCCGCCCCGAAGGGTTGCGACGACGCCAGTGCCCCCAACACCGGTCGCCACCTCGTAGCCCCAGGAAGAAAGCAGGGAGGCGACGATCTTGCTGGTCCGCCGCTCCTGGAAGGCAAGCTCCGGATAGCGATGCAGATCATGACGGAGAGCAATGATCTCGTCGATAAAGGAGGCTATCCCCTTCTCGATATCATCAGTCGGTCGATGATGCTGGGTGATGACGTTCATGGCAGCGTCGACCATGCCTCAGGCACGGATCGCCCTTCCTTGTTCGACTTCGTCCTTGGCCTGCGCATAGCGGCTCTCGCGATAGGGCAGCCCCAGATGATCACGCAGCGTCGAGCCCTTCAGCACGGGGTCGAAATAGCCGCGCGCGGTCAGGATCGGCAGGACGTATCGGGCGAAGTCGTCGAAGCCTTCGGCGATCACCGGGAAGCCGAGAATGAAGCCATCGGCCGCCCCCTGGTCCACCCAGCGGATGATCTCGCCGGCGATATGGTCCGCCGTGCCGATGAAAGCGGTGCGAGGCGTTGCGGAATCGAGCGCGACTTCGCGCAGCGTCAGCCCCTTCTCGCGCGCCGTCTTCTTGATGCGGTCCGTGGTCGCGCGGAAATTGTTGCGCCCGATATCGCCGAGATCGGGGAAAGGCTCGTCCAGGGGATAGACGCTGAAATCATGATGATCGAAGAAGCGACCGAGATAGAGCAGCGCCTCTTCGATGGTAACGAGATTGCGGATTGCCTGATATTTCGCTTCCGCCTCTTCCTTCGTCGCGCCGACGATCGGGCCGATGCCGGGATAGATGCCGACCGCCGCAGCCGACCGCCCGTGTGCGATCACGCTGTCCTTGAGCTGGCGATAGAAGGCCTGCGCCTCCTCGATCGGCCCGCCATTGGTGAAGACGGCGTCGGCATGCCTACCGGCGAGCCGGATGCCCGAGTCCGAGGCGCCCGCCTGGAAGACGACCGGCTGGCCCTGCTTGGAACGGCCGATATTCAAAGGTCCTTCGACGCGGAAGAAGCGACCCTTATGGTTCAGCCGCCGCAGCTTGGTCTTGTCCGCAAAGACGCCGTTTTCGCGATTGCGGATGAAGGCGTCGTCATCCCAGGAATCCCACAGGCCCTTGATGACGTCCAGATATTCGTCGGCGATCTCGTAGCGCAGCTCGTGTTCGGGATGCTCGCGACTGTAGTTGCGACCGGAGCCTTCTAGCGGCGAGGTCACCGCATTCCACCCTGCCCTACCGCCGCTGATCAGATCAAGCGAGCCGAATTGCCGCGCGATGGTAAAGGGATCGCTATAGGAGGTCGAAACCGTGCCGACGAGGCCGATCTTCGAGGTGGAGGCGGCAAGCGCCGAGAGGATCGAGATTGGCTCGAAGCGGTTGAGGAAATGCGGGATCGACTGCTCGTTGATGTAGAGACCGTCGGCGACGAAAGCGAAGGCGATGCCGGCCTCTTCCGCTTTGCGTGCTGTATCGACAAAGAAGCCGAAATTGACGCTGGCATCGGCCGGACCGCTCGGATGTTTCCAGGCGTTCATGTGGCCGCCGGGACCCTGTAGCATGATGCCGAACGTGACGTGTTTCTGAGCCATGGGTGCAATCCTCTTCTGTATTATCAAGCGACGAGGGAGAGCCGCTCCTTGGCGAGCAGCTCGATGGAGGAAAGGCGCTCGGCAGCCGTCAGCGCCGGTGTGTCGAGAATGAATTCCTTGACGCCGTAGCGGCGATGCAGTTCGTCCAGCTCATTGCGGATCTGCGCTGCCGTGCCGTGCAGCACGCTCGGCACCTTCTCCTCGGTCCGGTAATCAGTGACGCCAGCCTGGCGGGCGAATTCGGCCGCTTGTTCCTCACTGCCGACATTGATCGTCTGACCATTGGGAAGGAAGATCTTGACGATGCGGAGATCGCCGACACGTGCGCGCGCCTGCTCCTCGCTCTCGGCGGCAAAGGCCGCCAGGGCCAAGATCGGGCTCTTGCCGCCGCTCGCCGCCTCATAGGCTTCGAAGGTCTTGCGAAGATTTTCGGGATCGCCATTCAGATGGCCGGCAAAGACCAGCTCCCAGCCCTTCTCGGCTGCCAGCTTGGCGCTGTCGACGGAGGCACCGAGCAAATAGCGTTCGGGAGCGACCGCAGGAAGCGGCGTGGCAACGGCGGTATCCGCCGAGGATTCGCCTGAGAGATAAGCGTTGATGTCGGCAAGTTGATCGGCAAAGCTCGGCTTGCGCTCTGGATCGACCGCTGCCTGCAGCGCCCGCGTCGATAGCGGAAAGCCGCCCGGCGCTTTTCCGACGCCGAGGTCGACCCGGCCAGGCCCTAGCGAGGAAAGCAGATTAAAGGTCTCCGCCACCTTGTAGGCGCTATAATGCTGCAGCATCACGCCGCCGGAGCCGATGCGGATCTTCGATGTCTTGGCGAGCAAATAGCCAATCAGCGCCTCCGGCGCGGAGCTCGCCAAGTTCGCCATATTATGGTGCTCGGCCACCCAGAAACGATGATAGCCAAGCTCCTCGGCTCGAACCGCCAGTCTGGCGGTCGACCGTAACGCATCCGTGGCATTTTTACCGGCGTCGATAGGGCTTTTGTCGAGAAGACTCAGAAGATAGGACATATGGATCATCCGATTATCGTGCCGGCGTTTTGGCGCGGCTCTATAATCTATAAAATACGTAGATTAAATGTATTATAAGAAACGACTTTCTCTTCGCGCGGCAAAGTGGGGAAATAAGTTGCAGAGCATGCGCACCTGTGAGGCGCGACTTTACGCGGAAAGATACGTGCCATCTGACAGGGGGCTGCTACTGCCATCGCGTTCGGTTTCGCAATGGGTTGCTCTTGGGTGCCTTACAGTTCTATCTATGGACCCATGGATTTGGAGCGAAAGAGAAGCTTGGATAATGCCCGATAGCCGAGGTCAAATGAACGACAATGTCATCAAATTTCGAAGACCTAAGCCGCCCAAGACACCGCGCCCCGGTCTACGCAAGTTGCTTGTCATCCTCGTCGTGATTGCGATTTTCGTTGCCGCCTGGGGATATTTCCAACTTTTCGGCCAGCCGGTCTAATGAGAATACGGCCATCCTTATAAAGCAAAACGCCCGCTGTATGAGAGCGGGCGTTCAAACATCGCACTGTCACCGTGCGAGAATTCAATATTACCGTGCGAGTGCTTCGCGAGCCATGCGCTGGATGTCCGAGCGCTCGATACCGAGATCGTTGAGCCTGCGGTTCGACATGCGACCGAGTTCCGATACGGTCCGGCGATACTTGCGCCAGTTGTTGAAGGAATGCGCTACGTTCATGTTCATCCCCTTTCTGCGGGTTTGGAAAAGCGGCTGCCATCCGGGCGCCGCCGTGTTTTCGATGATTGAAATATAAGACTCGCCCTCGCCGGTTAACAGAGCGGTTCGGTCAATGCACCATTGCAATGAGCGCATATCTTTAAGACGACCGCATATTTTTTAGACGATAAAGATGGGGAATCGCGCTTGGCGCGATGGCCGGATCGCGATTATTGATCGAAACGCTTCGCAAATTTGAAACTGCGGGCCAAATTTTGCCTGCACACTTACGACATTTGAATAGTCGATATGCGATTGCGGCATACCTGCCACGACATAGCACCGGTGAACCATACAAGCCTGGCCTATCGATCTCCCGGACATGATCGGTTAACATCATCGCAGAGCAAAAGGATACCCATCCATGAGCCTTCGTCCGCCACAATCTCTGAGGCAGTTCAATTCGAGTGGCGGCTTCAATGTTCTCGAATACGAACTCATGTCCGAACGCGCTGCTTCTCTTGGTCGCAACGGCCTGAAGGTAGAGTCCGCGCTTGCGGAGTTGCGGGCATGGGACGCAACCAGCCACAGCGACGCGGACCGCGAGAACCTTATCAACAAGGCTTCCGACGCCGTGTGGGCCTTCTTCATCCAGCGCGAAATCTGCGGCCTGCGAAACGGTCGCGACATCATACAACGTTACGCGATCCCCAACGAGGTGCTCGCAAAGGTCGGCGTTATCCGCCGATAAAACCGGGCAGAATCTTCGACATCAGCACCATAGGCGCAGCCTCTCGTGCAGGCAGCATTGCCTTCCGCCTGCGCAGGCCAGATCATCGGACGCGACTGTGGCCTATGTTCACACCGGCATCGTCGAAGAGATGGATTGCTGACATGTCGGGCGAAACCCGCAATGTCTCTCCCGGCCTGGCACGAATACGTTCGCGGAAAACGCAGGTGATGGTCTCCTCGCCCAGTTTGGCAATGATCAGCGTTTCCGATCCGGTAGGCTCCAGCACGACGATGCTGATGTCGATGCCCTGGGGATCGAGATGGATGTTTTCCGGGCGGATGCCGTAGGTGACGGCATTTTCGGGTTTTTTGAGCGTCGGCAGCAGGATTCCGTCGGCCGTCCGAAAACCCTCCTGCGTCATCGTGCCCTTGATAAAGTTCATCGCCGGGGAGCCGATGAAGCCGGCGACAAAGAGATTGCTCGGCTGATCGTAGAGATCGAGCGGTGAGCCCATCTGCTCGATCTTGCCGTCCTTCATGACGACAATCTTGTCGGCCATGGTCATCGCCTCGATCTGATCGTGCGTCACGTAGATCGTCGTCGTCTTCAGGCGTTGATGCAGTTCCTTGATTTCCGAACGCATCTGGACGCGCAGCTTCGCGTCGAGGTTCGACAATGGCTCGTCGAAGAGGAACACCGCCGGATCGCGCACGATGGCGCGACCCATGGCGACACGCTGGCGCTGGCCGCCGGAGAGCTGTTTCGGATAGCGTTCAAGCAGGCTTTCCAGGCCAAGGATGCGCGCTGCGCGATCGACCCTCGTCTTGATGTCCGGCCGCGGCATGCGCTTCAGCCGTAGGGAAAAGCCCATGTTCTGCGCTACCGTCATGTGCGGATAGAGCGCGTAATTCTGGAAGACCATCGCGATGTCGCGATCCTTTGGCGGTAAGTCGTTGACGACGTGCGTCCCGATCTGGATCGCTCCCGACGTGATGCCTTCGAGGCCGGCAATCATTCGAAGCAGCGTGGACTTGCCGCAGCCGGATGGGCCGACCAGAACGACGAATTCGCCGTTCTCAATCTCCATCGAAACGCCCTTGATGGCTTTGAAGGCGCCGTAATCCTTGCGCGCATTGTTGACCGATACATTCGCCATTGCTTCCTCCCCTTCCCTGGGCGCAGCTTCAGATCGATTTCAGCGCATTGCGCAGGAAGCTCAAGCCAAGCCGCTCGCCTTCCTTGCGAGCGGAAAGATCCTTGCCCGGCCAGCCATAAGCAGCATCCTCGTGCTCGATCGAGAGCGTGCCGTCGAAGCCATAGGACATTGCCTGGCGCAGGAACTTGTCCCAATCGAGCATGCCCTTGCCGGGCAGCTTATATTGCCACCAGCCCTTGCCATGATAGCCGACGGCCTGCTGCTGCTCGGGGTCGATGGCGGTATCTTTTGCGTGCAGGACGGCGATCCGATCCCTGACGCCGGCAAGGGCTGCGAAAGGATCAACACCGATGCGTAGCAGATGCGATGGATCGAATTCCAGGCCGAAGCGCGGGCTCCTGATCCTTTCGAAAAGCTGCTGCCATCCGTAGGGCGTAGTGCCGATGAAATTATCCTTCGGGCCGGGCCAGTTCTCGATCGCAAATGTCAGACCGCTCGCCTCCGTCGCCTCAATCAGCGCGTTCGCATGGTCTGCGAAATTGTCGTAATTCTCCTCCTCGCTCGCATCGTCGTTGCGGCCAGGAAAAATGACGAAGATCGGCACTTTCGCCTCGCCGACCGCATGGGCGAATTCCAGAGTGCTGCGGCGCAATTCGGCCCGGCGGCCTATGTCGGCGTCTAGCTGATTGCCAGTCAAGGTGATCGAAGCGACGAACAGGCCGCGATCCCTGGCGACGGTTACGACGTCGGCGACACGATCAGGCGTCTTGATATGACCGCGGACGTCGATCTCGATCGCGTCGAATCCTGCCTCCTTCGCGAAATCGGCAACCTCCTCAAAAGGGCGATCGTTGAATGTCGATGTGTAAAAGCCGATCTTCACTGAATTCCTCCTCATACAAATCGAATGACATTAGGATCTCTTCATGTGGCGTGCAGGCGGTCCATGATCTGCAGGGGCGAGCGCGTGCGCTGTTGCGGATTGGCCGAACCGAGCATCAAGGCCGCCGCCGTCGGCATCGCCGCGCCGCCGAGGGCGGCGGCATCCTCCGTCAGCGAGGCGCGATGAATGGACGGCAGGTTCGGGTCCGAAGACTGCAGGTGTTCGTTCACATAGCGCAGAAGCTCGTCGGTCATGCGCACCGGCAGGCGTCCGCCGACGATCACCGCGTCGGGATCGACGATCAGGCCGATATGGATGACCGCTTCGGCAAGATGAACGCTCATCTGCTTCAGCCAGGATGAAACCAGCTTGCGTCCGCGTGCATCGAGCGCCAACAAATCCTGCGGCCTGCTCACCTCTATGCCGTGCTTGGCAAGGTGGTCATAAAGGAAGAACAGCGAGAAGATCTCACCGAGAGGCTGCACTTTCGCTCCCTTCGGATCATTCGGATCGGCGATCGGCAGCCAGCCGATTTCGCCGCTCAATCCCATGGCGCCGCGATGGCCGATCCCGTCGAGCACGAGCCCGCCACCGGGGCAGGCGTTGATGGCGATATAGAAGAAACTGCGGCTTTCGGCGCCAAGTCCGTAGTCCAGCTCCGCCATTGCCGCGGCATTGGCTTCGTTGTCGATGAAGATCGGGTGATCGGTGATGGCTTCGATCGCTTTGCGGACATCGAAAGTCGTCCATTGCGCATAATCGTCCGGTCGGCCCAGCACAGGAATTTCGCCGAGCCAATCGGGAACAGCAAGGCCAATGCCGGCGATGCGCGCATCGTCGACGAGCTTGCTACGCTGGAAATGCGAGATGGCATCCGCCGTCAGCTCGACAAATTCGGCCGGAAGAATGAAGCGCTTTTCGTGATGCACCCTCCCCCTGACGTTTCCGACCGCATCGACCGCCAATATCGTCAAATGATCGCGGTCGATATTCACGCCGATCGAGAAACAGGCGTCGGGATTGATCTCGAGCTCGATTGCCGGCTGCCCGCGCAGCCCATGGCGGCGGCGTGCCTCTATCACCAGACCTTCATCCAGCAGCCGGTCGACGATGCGCGCGATCGCCGGCTTCGTGAATCCGGTCTGCCGGGCAATCTCAGCCCGGGAGATCGGCGCCTGCCGATGAATGCAACGCAGGATGACGGCGCGGTTGTGTTCGCCGGCATCCTCGACATTGGCGCCGGTCAGGTCAAAGAAATTATGGGCATCGTCGAATTGTCGCATCGTCAAAGCAGCCTCGCGCTATCTCTCGCCTGCCTCGTACACGCAATTCTCCTTGCCCGTAACATCATCCTTTCACGGCTCCGCTGGTCATCGCGCCGAGGATCAGCCGCTGCAGGGAGAGGAAAGCGACAATGGCGGGAACCACCGAGATCAGGCAGGCGGCCGCCAGCAATTGCACGGAGGAGTCCGTCTGCATGCCTTTGAAGTTGAAGATGCCGACGCCGATCGGCATCAAGTTGTTCTGGGTCAGCAGGAGGAACGGCACCAGGAATTGCGACCAGCCGGCAATCACCGTGATGATGAACACCGAAGCGATGCCCGGCCCCGAGAGCGGAAGGATGATGCGCCAGAACACCGAAAAGCGGTTGCAGCCATCGATCATCGCGGCCTCGTCAAGGCTCCTCGGAATGCCGTCCACCGCACTCTTCAGCAGCCACGTCGCCAGCGGCACGCCAAGCGCGATATAGACCATGACCACGGCGAAATGAGTGTCGAGCAAGCCAAGCTTGTTCATGTAGCGGTAGAGCGGCACCATGATCACCAGCGGTGAAATCATCTGGAACAGCAGAAGCCCCATCATCGAGAGGCCCTTGCCGCGAAAATGAAAGCGCGAAAACGCGTAGGCCGCCGGCAAAGCGACGATCAGGACGCCGAGGCCGCTCAGCGACGCGAGCTTCAGGCCATTCCAAAGATAGATCGGGAAGTAGCTGTTGGTGAGCACCGAGACGAAATTGTCGATGGTCGGGTTCTTCGGGATATAGCGGGCAACGCCGAGATAGATCTCCCGCCGACCGCGCAGGGCAAGCGATAGCAGATAGGATAACGGCCCCGCGAAAAACACGAACATGATCAGCATGAAGATATAGCTGACGACATCGCCCCAGCGGCTGCCTGTTCTCATACTCATGTTTCTTCCTCCTTCGGCAGGAACGAGGCGTAAACGAAGGCGAGCCCGAGGCTGATGAACAGCATCAGCACCGACAGCACACTGCCGCCTGAAAGATCGTAATTGCGGAAGACGATGTTGAAGACGTAGAGCGATATGACCTCGGTCGCCCGGCCAGGCCCGCCACCCGTCAACGTGATGATCGCGTCGAAGGTATTGAGCGTCATGATGGTGATCAGGATCATGTTGACGAGGATCGCGGCACGCAGTTGCGGCAGGGTTATGAAGATCAATTGCTGTGTTGAGGTTGCGCCATCTACTTCTGCCGCCTCGTACAGCGACGGATCGACTGCCTTCAGCGCCGCATACATCACCACCATCGAGAAGGCCGTGCCGCGCCAGACATTGGAGAGCAGCGCCGACCAGGGCGCGATCGCCGGATCGGAGAGCCAGGCCACCGGCGGAATGTGCATCATGCGCAGGATACTGTTGAGGGCGCCATAGGGCGCTTCGCTGAACAGCATCTGCCAGATGATGCCGCCGGCAATGCCGGGTACGACCCAGGCGACGAGCGCGGTCGTGCGCAGGATGGTCGTGCCGAACAATCCGCGTTTTTCGCCGCGAATGACGACAACCGCAACCGCCAGGCCGAGGATCTGCTGACCGACCACGCTGCCGCCGACGAAGATCAACGTCGCCCACAGAATGTCCGGCAGTTGCGGCGAGTTGATTGCGTTCTTGATTGAATCCAGCGTGTAGCTCGAATTCTCGCCGATCAGCGTCGCGTTGGTCAGCGACAGCCGGAAAACGTCGAGCACCGGGTAAAGGTAGAATACGCCGATGACCAGGATGACAGGCATGATCCATGGAAGCGGCGCGCCGGCAAAATCACGCGGAAAGAACCCGCGTTTTCGGCCTGTTGGGGCCTCCATTGCAATTGGGCTCATCTGCTCTCTCTGTCCAAATGTTTCAAATGGACGTTGGCGGCGCCGCCGATGTTGGAGCGCCGCCCCCGATCATCTTTCGGCTGGAGCATCCGGCTTTGTGGTGGTTCACCCGCAGGCTGACTAGGTGCTCCGGAATCAAAAGAGTATGCGATCGTTGCGCACTCAATTGAACATGCGGTGCGCTAGAGGCGCTTGTAAGCCTCCATCGTCGCATTGAACGCAGCGTTCAAGGCATCCTCCGGCGATTTTGTGCCGGACAGGACGTCGCCCATCATGATCTGAATCTGATTGGAGATTTCAGGATAGATCGGTGCGCCCGGTCGGGCCTGGCCGTTGGCGAGCGCAGCCGCGAACGTCTTGTTCGCATCAGTTGCAAAGACCGGATATTTGTCGAACAGAGATTTGCGCGTCGGCAATTGCTGCTGCAAAGCGTTGCCCGGCCCCATATAGACCTCGCGCGCCAGATTGGCGCACATCTCGACCTTTTCCTTGTCCTTGCTGAAGGAGGCGATCGTCCAGCCTCCGGTGCCGGTCGAGCGCTTGTCCGCCGTCGGACCCGGGATCGGCGAGAAGGTCCATTTGTTGAACTCGTCTTCGTCGAGCGTCGCCTTCAACTGGGCATATTGCCAGTTGCCACCAATGAACAGGGCAGTGGTGCCGGCTGCAGCGGCGGCGTTCAGGTCGTCATAATTGCCGATCGTCGTAACACGCTTCGGCGCCGCGCCGGTATCGACGAGGTCCTTATAATAGGTCAACGCTTTCAGGAATTTTTCCTTGTTGTCGCCTTCGCCGAAGACCGGCTTGCCGCTGTCGTCCACCAGCTTGCCACCAAGAGCCCAGTAATTCGCCAGCCAGTCGAAGGTAGAGCCTTCATAGCGGGAGGCATTGAAGAGAACGCCTTCCATGCCCTGATCCTTGGAGGCAAGGGCGGCTTTCTTCAGATCGTCCCAGGTCTGCGGCGCGTCGGGAACGATCGACTTGTTGCGATAGAGAACGCGCAAGTCCGTATCCCACCACCAGGCACGGATGGTTCCGTCCTTGTCGGTGATGCCATTGCGAATGAAAGGGAAGAGATCGGCAATCTCGTCCTTGCTGAAATAGGGTGAGAAGTCGGCAAGCACATGGTTGATCATGAATTGCGATAGCACGAAGGAGTCGACCGCCGCACAATCCGGCGCATTGCCGGCCTTTGCCTGTTCGAGCATTTTCGCCTGTTCGGTGCCGATATCGGCAGACATGAACTGCATCTGCAGCTTCCAGTCCGGATGTTTCTTGATGAAGTCCACGAACAATTGCTTGTAGCCATCGGCAATCTTGGGATCGGCATTGTTCGGACTGTCATTCGTCAGGCGGACAACCAAAGACTTCGGAGCATTCTCCAACCCGATCCTGTCTTTTGTCGCCAACTCCTGGGCATAGCCGGACTGCACTGCAAATAGCATCGTGCTCAGCGCCAGGGCGCTGACAATTGACTTCATCATGATGGGTCTCCTCCCCCATTTTGGCGAATACAGCAGGTTTGATCTGTTGACCTATCCTCATTTCCGTGCTGCATTGATTAGATTAAGTTACTTTGTTTTGATGTCAAGCCGGAACTAGGAGGAGCGGAAAATGGCGATCTTTGCGAAGACATAGCGCCCGGCGACATTGTTCAAGCGTCACGTCATCAACTTCTGAACGGCGAAGTAGAAATTGTTTTGCCGCAATCCACTGTGGGTTCGAGTTTGAATGCTCGGCCACGGAGAGATGATCCTATGGGAGGGTAATATGCGCTTACTTATTCTCGGCACCGGCGGAATGGCCGATAAACATGCTTCGAGTTTCAAGGCGATCGAGGGCGTGAGCGTTGTCGGCGGCGTCGACATCATGCCCGAGCGGCTGGCGGCCTTCTGCAGCCTGCATGGCATACCCAATCATTTCGGCTCTCTCGAGGAAGCGCTTGCCTGGGGCGAGTTTGATGCAGTCGCCAATGTCACTCCGGACCGCGTCCATCATCCCACCACCATGCAGGCGATTGCGGCCGGCAAGCATGTCTTCTGCGAAAAGCCGCTCGCGACCGATGCCATCAAGGCAATGGAGATGGCGGAAGCGATGGAGAAATCAGGCAAGGTCGGCATGGTGAATTTCACCTATCGCAACTCGCCTGCCCTGCAGAAAGGCCGCCAGATGGTGCTTGCCGGCGAGATCGGCGCCGTGCGCCATGTCGAGGCGTCGCATCTGCAGAGTTGGCTGGTCGGCAAGGCCTGGGGCGATTGGAAGACGGAAAGCAAGTGGCTGTGGCGCCTGAGCAAGAAACACGGCTCCAACGGCGCGCTGGGCGACATCGGCATCCACATCGTCGATTTCACCTCTTACGGCTCTGGGCTCGACGTCGCACATGTCTTCGGCCGGCTGAAGACCTTCACCAAGGCGCCGGGCGACAAGATCGACGAATATGATCTCGATGCCAATGACAGCTTCACCATGAATGTCGACTTCACGTCAGGCGCAATCGGGACGATTCAGGCAACCCGCACGGCGGCCGGCCAGCTCGACCAGTTGCGATTGCGTGTCTATGGCGAGACAGGCTCGATCGAAATGATCTACGACACGGGCAAGTCGACCTTGCGCGCCTGCCTCGGTGACGACGTCCATACCGCCACATGGCGCGATATCCCGTTCGACCCGGTGGAAACTAATTATCAGCGCTTTGTCCAGGCCGTTAGGGCTGGCAAGACGCAGGAGCCCTCCTTCCGCCGCGCCGCCAATATCCAGAAGGTGCTCGATAAGGCGCTCGCCTCCGATCTCAGCCATAGGGACGAACAGGTCGCATAGCCAGCGACGTGCCCAGTCAAAAACCGGCCGGGCACCCCGTTTATCCCGCCGATGGCGATGGCAACAAAGCGTCGAAGAAGGGCAGCAGCGCAGCGCCGATGGTAATCCCGCCGCCGTCAAAGCTTGCCGGCCTGATGGGCGATATCCATGGCGTGATGAATGGACGAATGGTCGTATTGCGGCGCTCGATCGACATCTGATGGATCAGCGCCTCGATAATGCCGCGCGGCAGATCACCGCCGATAAGAATTGCGCCCGGGGCGAGGAACCCTGCCGTCGCGACAATGGCGTCGAGCAGATGACCGGCAGCATTTTTCACCCAATCCAAAACGGAAGCCGACATCGGCAATTCCTCTCCGGCCAGAAGCGCCGCGAACACCTCAGCCGGCAGGCAGGCCTGTAGTGCATGCAGACCAACGATGCTGTCGAGCCGCACATGGTCCGGACCTGTCCGCATCGCACCGATGCTGCCCGCCCGGCCATGCACACCGGCAAAGGGCACGCCGCGCACGAGAAGCGCCGCCTCCACCGTATGGTCGATGATGATCATCACCAGGCCGCCCTCGGGCATCGGTGCGCCGATGGTGCGCTCGGCAAGCACCGCCGCCACGCAATCGCGCTCGACCAGGACGCGGAGCGGCCGCGAATCAAGCGCTATCTGCTCAAGGCTGACCTCCTCCGCCGATGGGGCGGCAATGCCCATGCCAAGCACGCGAGGCGCCGCCGTTTTGCCGGCAAGAAGATCGCGTGCCGCCTTTTCAAGGCTGGCCGACAGCTCGATCGTCTGGTCGAGCTGCGTCCGCTCTCGGATCTGGCCGCTCAGATCGACCAATACGGCTTCCGGGCAGGCCCCGCCCAGCCGGACGCCGATCGAGAAGGCGCCATCCGGATTGAGTGCAAATTCCGTGGACGAAGCCCCCTTAGCCGCATCCCTGCGCCGCCTGGATGTGATGAGGCCGTCATCGCTCAGCCGGCGCAATATATTGGTGATGCCCGGCCCGCTCAGTCCGGTCCGCTGTCCCAGCTCGAGCCTCGTCAACGGACCGTAGCGGCGAATGGCTTCGAGGATGACGCGGAAATTCCGGTCGGCGATCTCAGTCGAGCGAAGGCCGACCTTCTTAGATGTCGCCGGCACGTTAGGTCCGACGCGCGCGCGCCCTTGCACATCTGACCGGGAGTGCCGCATGAACCCTCTTCTTCGTCACATTTCGACGCATGATAACACCGATGCCTTTTATCATCGGAACATCTCTTGTCGAGGCGGCAGCAAAAGGCTCACCGAAGGCTGATAACCTTAGCGGCTAAGCCGGGCGCAATAGCGCCCAGCTTTGATAGCAAAGGAATTGTTCAGCTCGCGATTGCGAGCTTGTCCTGCGTCTTGGTTTCAAAATCGCTGGCGTCATGGCGCTCATGCAGTTGGCTTGAGGGCTCACCGGATACCCGGTTGACCATCCGCCCGCGTTTGACTGCCGGCCGTTCGAAGATTGCATCGGCCCAACGCTGGACATTCTTGTAGTCCTCGACCTGAAGGAACTCGGCCGCACCGTATTGCCAGCCCTTGACCAGGCCGCCATACCAGGGCCAAACGGCCATGTCGGCGATCGTGTATTCCTTACCGCTGAGATATTCGCTTTCGGCAAGGCGGCGATCCAGCACGTCGAGCTGGCGCTTCACCTCCATGGCAAAGCGGTCGATCGCATATTCGATCTTCGTCGGCGCGTAGGCGTAGAAGTGGCCGAAGCCGCCGCCGAGATAGGGTGCGCTTCCCATCTGCCAGAACAGCCAGGAAAAGCATTCGGCGCGCACGGCGGGGTCGGTCGGCAGGAAGGCGCCGAACTTTTCGGCGAGATAGGTCAGGATGGAACCGGACTCGAAGACGCGAATCGGCGTCGGGCCGCTGCGATCCATCAGGGCCGGAATTTTTGAATTGGGATTGACCCCCACGAAGCCGCTTCCGAATTGATCACCCTCGCCGATCTTGATCAGCCAGGCGTCATATTCCGCGCCGCTGTGGCCGAGCGCCAGCAGCTCTTCCAGCATGATCGTGACTTTCACACCGTTCGGCGTTGCGAGCGAATAAAGCTGAAGAGGATGGCGGCCGACCGGCAGATCCTTGTCGTGGGTCGGTCCAGCGATCGGACGGTTGATATTCGCGAACTGGCCTCCATTCGCCTTGTTCCAAGTCCAGATTTTCGGCGGCGTGTAGTCGGAAGAACCGGTCATGCTCAAACTCCTGATATTTGACAGGGACGTACAATCGATATGGCGTCGATAGGCTGTAGCACCTAGCAGAGGTAACGATGTTTTGTCAGGGGCGAGAATGCCACTTCACGCAACAGTGAGACAATTATCTAACTGAGCGTTGAGATTTTTGGTGGCTGGATTGTCAAGGATGACAATGGGCGCCTGCGCCCTTGAGGACAGCAGACACCATTAAAGCGCATGATCTAGCGCAGTTGCGCGCTGCGGAAGTACTTACGTGCAGAACAGAAAAAGGCCCGGAGGGAAACCGGGCCTTCTCCCTTTTCTGATCGGAGGTCAAATTCAGATCAGATTAGAAGCTACGCTCGAAGCGGAGGATACCAGCCCACTGATCTTCGTTGATCGAATCCCAGTTGGTGTAGGTGACTTCCGGTTCGATGAGCAGGTTCTTGACCGGGTTGAACTTCAGGTTCGTCGTAGCGGAGAAGATCTTCGAGTCGGTATAGGCGACCTGGAAGTTCCACTTCAGCTTTTCGTTGATCGGAACGCTTGCGCCGCCCCAAACTGCCCAGTCGCCCCAGCCGATACCGGAAGCGTCGCCGCCACCGTTCGCGCCAGCGTACTTGTTCAGCTTGTCGCCGTCGGTGTTCCAGCCGCCCATGACGAAGGCAGAGAAGACGCCGAAGTCGGCATCGACACGAGCCTTGATAGCGCCTTCTTCGACGATGGAGTCATAACCACCGACGACCTTGAAGGACCATGCGCCAGCCTTGTAGCCAGCACCGGCAACGACGTCCGGAGCGTAGTGATCCGAGCTGTCTTCGCCGTTGGAGCCGGTTGCGCCAACGCCGGAATTGGTGTCTTCCAACGAGATCACAGCCGTGAAGCCGTTGCCGGCGTCGTAGTTGTAGGTGATCTGGTTGAGTTCGTACGGACCGTCATAGACCACGTCGTCGTTGATGACGTCGCCGGCGTAACCGGTGAATACGTTGAACTGCGAGTCTTCCTTACCGATGGTGAAACCACCGAGGCTGATGCTGCCGTGGAGGAAGTTGGTGCTCGTGGAGCCGCCTTCCTGCCAATCCCAACGCAGTTCCGTGTTGGTCTTCAGCGGACCGTATTCGGTGTCGGTAGCCGTCTGAAGCTGCAGCTCGGCGCGGGTGTGCCAGAGCGTGCCACGAACGTTGTTCGGGTTGTAAGCGTCGTACCATTCACCTTCGGTACGAACCTTGCCGCCGATCTTGAGGCAGGTTTCGGTGCCCGGAATGAAGAAGTAGCCAGCGCCGTATGCGTCGCAGATGCGAACGTATTCGAGCGGCTCCGGTTCAGCAGCGACGACAGCGTCAGCCGCGTGAGCGCCGGAAACTGCTGCAAGCGCAGCAGCGGAGCCGAGAAGAAGGCTCTTGATGTTCATTTTGTCTCCAATCTGTGTGCCTGATCGGAACGACCCGGAGATTATCCGTTACGTTCATTCATCCGGCTGTTCCCTTTGAATCGAAAGTTCGTGAACTTCCGGGCGCACGATAGCCAGAGAAGCTCCGTAGCCAACACAATATTTTGATAAATCCATGGGAATACGCTGACATAAACCTGTCATAGATGCAGAAATGCATCAGTAAATTAAGAATAACTGAATATATAATGCCAAATATGCCGGTAGAAATATTCAGAAACATACGCACTGTACGTATAATTATAGATATTGTACTTACAATACTTATCAATAGCGCCCATATTGTAAGGCGATATTATCATTTTTTCGTCAAGTTATTGCACAAAATGATTTCTCTGGGCTGCAAAAGCGTCGCCGATACTGCCTCCATGGGTTGTCAGGAATGAATGCTGCCACGACCGGCGCAGGCGCCAAGCGCTGAACTTTTCGGAAAACAAGCGGTAACCAATAAGGGGCGTCACAGCCCTCAGGCATAAGCGCAAGCTTACAAATAGCAGGAGGCACCAACTTTCGCCTGCCCTAGCCGCCGGGACATGGCGGACTAAGCGCCGAGAATCTGGTCGATGAGGGAATTGGGTAAAAGCGTCCGGCATCTATGCGCGAGCCGGCAGAGGAAGGACCTCCGGCAGAGGCCCTTCCGGTAGGATTAATCGAGAATTTTGACAACCTTGCGCGTTTTCGGCTGGATGATGACACGCTGATGGTTGACGACGGCATAGGCGTAAGTCGGGTTATCCGGAACCGGCGTTACGACAACGGTCTCGGGGAGCGGCTGACCGACGACGACTCTTTCTTGTACGACGGCTTCAGCCGGAGGCATCGGCTGCTCTTGCACATAAGTGACAACCTTCTGTGGCGGCGGATCGATCGCGGTACCGACAATAGCGCCCGCAACACCACCGACTGCGGCACCCACCGGGCCACCGACAACTGCTCCGGTAACCGCGCCACCCGCGGCCCCAGTGACCGTCGAGGACTGCGCAAAGGCTGAACCAGCGAGAAGGCCGAAGGCGGCCGCTGCTGAAACGATGAGTTTCGTATTCATAGCATTCTCCTTTCCTTTTCGGCTCATGTGAGCTGGAAGGGGAATGACTACTGCATCCGAAAGTTCCTTTGCGGAGTTACCTGCAATTATCACAAGTTGCGCCACGGCGATAGAATTCGTGAGAAGTCCGTCGGTGACGGCATCTGCGACTCTATTTGTTGTCATCATCCCCGGTCGCCAACGGGACGACCAGACCGAGCTTGACGTCTCGCAAGACTACATTGGTATGCATGCGTCGGATCTGCGGGTTTTCCGCCATGATCAGCGCAGCGATGTCGTCATAGTGTTCGACGTCCCGAGCCGTGATGATGGCAATGAGATCAACTGCGCCCGTGACATAATAGACCTGTTGGATGTGATCCTGCTTCTCCGCCCAAAGGCGGAACTTCGCAAGCGCATCGTAATTATCCCGCTCGATTTCCATCCCGGTGATGAATACCATGGGCGTGCCAGTCGCCTTGCGGTCAACGACGGCGACTTCCGCTTTGATGATCCCCTCCTCGCGCAGGCGTTTCAGGCGCCGTTGCACGGCCGAGGTCGAAAGCCCCACCCTTTCGGCAATGGTTTCCGCCGTTAGCTGGCAATTGCGCTGGATGATCTCGAGAATATCGCGATCAAAGCGATCCAGTTTTTCCATCCTACCCCCAGACCGTGGTCGTGAATTGCCCGGCAATACCGGCATTCTGTCACATTTGATGCATATGAAACAAATTTCTGCATATATTATGCAAATCAATCAGAATTTGCGCGCAAAAACGGCACATATACGCGATATTCTCCGCAAATTATTTTTACTCGGAACCGCGTATGACAGAACCGCCTCTCCAAGCTCTTCATGTGGATGATCTTCACAAGAGCTTTGGTCCCCATGAAGTCCTCAAAGGCGTTTCGACGAAAGCCAAAAAAGGCGATGTGATTTCGATCATCGGTTCGTCAGGCTCCGGAAAAAGCACCTTTCTGCGCTGCATCAATTTGCTGGAAATACCGGATCGCGGGCGTATCGTCGTGAACGGCGAGGAAATCGCCTTAAAGCGCAACCGCGGCGGCCAGATGCAGCCAACGAACTGGCGGCAAGTCGAACGGCTGCGCACCGGTCTCGGCATGGTCTTCCAAAGCTTCAATCTCTGGGCACACCGAACCGTACTCGAAAACATTATCGAAGCGCCGGTTCATGTCATGGGCGTTGCCCGCCGGGAGGCCGTCGAAAAGGCGGAAGCCTTGCTCGAAAAAGTCGGACTTTACGAAAAGCGACATGCTTACCCCGCCTTCCTTTCCGGCGGCCAGCAGCAGCGAGCCGCCATTGCCCGGGCGCTTTGTGTCGATCCCGCTGTCATGCTGTTCGACGAGCCGACGTCGGCACTCGATCCCGAGCTGGTCGGCGAGGTGCTGAAGGTCATCCGCGACCTCGCGGAAGAGGGCCGAACCATGCTGCTCGTCACCCATGAGATGCGCTTTGCCCGTGACGTCTCCAGTCATGTTCTCTTTCTGCATCAAGGACGGGTCGAAGAAGAGGGTCCGCCGCGGCAGATCTTCGATGCCCCCTTGAGTGCCCGCTGCCGGGAATTCACCGGCGCACTCAGCCACTGATCCCTCCCCGCTTTCACAAACAACAACATCAGGAGAATCCAAAGAATGAAACTGCCCCTGCTTCTTGCCGGCGCCATGCTTGCCGTTTCTGCCTTTACGGCTCAGGCCGACGTTCGTTTCGGCATTATGAACGAATCCTATCCGCCCTTCTTCGCCAAGGATGCCTCCGGCCAGTGGCAAGGCTGGGAGATCGACCTGATGAATGCCGTCTGCGATCAGATGAAGGAAAAATGCTCGATCGTCGAACTCTCCTGGGATGGCCTCATTCCAGCCCTGCAGAGCAAGAAGTTCGACGTGATCTGGTCGTCGATGTCGAACACCGTGGAACGCTCGAAAATCATCAACTTCACCGATAAATATTACAACACGCCAAGCACCCTGATCGGCCCGAAAGACCAGAAGCCCGGCGCAACCGCCGACGATGTGAAGGGCAAGACCATCGGCATTCAGGTTTCGACCATTCAGTCCGACTACTTCAATAAGTACTTTGCCAAAGTCGCGGATCAGAAAACCTATCAGACCCTGGACGAGGCATTCCAGGATCTCGCCGCCGGCCGCATCGATTATGTTTTCGGCGATTCGCTGGCTCTTGATGCCTTCCTGAAGAGTGATGCCGGCAAGGATTGCTGCGCCAAGATGGGCGACGTCGCCGACGACAAGGAAATTCTCGGAGCGGGCGTTTCCGGTGGTTTGCGTAAGGAAGATACCGACCTGAAAGCCAAGCTCAATGCCGCGATCGCCGCGATCCGTGCCAGCGGCAAATACGACGAAATCACCAAGAAGTATTTCGACTTCGACATCTACGGCGCAAAGTAAGCGATCTCGACGATGGCGGCCGCTCCACAAGGTATCTTCGACCTGCTCTCTCCCTATCCGCCCGGGTGGGGTGGTGTGCTGCTCGTGGGTGCGGCCTCCACGATCGCCATCTCCGCCGGCGCGTTTATAATCGGCCTCCTGCTCGGGGTCGGAGGCGCGCTTGGCAAGCTTTCCGGCAACAGGCCGCTCGGCCTGTTGCTCAATCTTTATACGACAGCGGTCCGCGCCATTCCGGAATTGATTCTGATCGTCGGGCTCTATTATGCCGGAATGGATGGCCTGAACCGGCTCTTGGCTGCGCTCAATCTGCCTGCGATCGAAGTGAACGGCTTCGTCGTCGCCGTCGTCGTACTCGGCATCGTGCAGGGCGCCTACATGACGGAAGTGCTGCGCGGCGCGATCCTCGCAATCCCCGCCGGTCAGATCGACGCAGCGAAGGCCTTCGGCATGGGGCCGATGCTGCGTTTCCGCCGCGTCATCCTGCCGGCACTCTTGCCGAATGCCCTGCCGGGCCTTGCCAATCTGTGGATGTCGATCACCAAGGACAGCGCGCTGGTCGCCGTCGTCGGCTATCAGGAACTGGCGCTCGCCACGCGCCTCGCCGGCGCGAGCACCAAGCATTATTTCATCTTCTTCCTGGCCTCCGCCTTTCTCTATCTCGCCCTCACGCTCGCCTCCAATGTCGTCTTCAATCTGATCGAGCGCCATGTGCGGCGCGGTCAGCCGAAACCTGCCTGAGGAGCGAACGGCATGACCTTCTCATGGATCGCCTCCTATTGGCCGCTTCTCTTGGCAGGCGCTGCACAGACGGTGACGCTGCTGGTGATCTCGGTCGTCTTCGGCTTCATTGTCGCTATCGGCCTTGCCTTTGCGCAGGTGAGCGGCGGTCCGCTGACGCAACTTCTTGCCCGAAGCTACTGCACCTTCTTCCGCGGCACGCCTCTGCTCATCCAGCTCTGGCTTCTCTATTACGGCGTCGGTTCGCTACTGCCGATGATCCCCGGTATCCGTCAGAGCCTGTTCTGGCCGATCTTGCGCGAGGGCTTCTTCTTTGCCGCCCTGAGCTTTACGCTGAACTATGCTGCCTACGAGGCGGAGGTGTTGCGAGGTGCACTGCTCGCAGTGCCGAAGGGGGAGTTGGAAGCAGGCCGTGCATTTGGGATGCGACCCTTCACGCTGACCCGGCGCATCTGGCTGCCGCGCGCCATTCGCATCGCCTTGCCGACGATCGGCGGCGAAATCGTCATGCAGCTCAAGGCGACACCACTCGCCTTCACCGTCACGGTGATGGATCTCTACGCTGTCGCCAGCAAGGTGCGTCAGGACACGCTGCTGGTCTACGAGCCGCTGATCGTCGTTACCGTCTTCTATCTCATTCTCACCGCCATTATCGCACGAGCCTTCCGCCACTTGGAGGCGCAGGTGCCGGTGCGGCGCTAGCACGCAGGAAGGTCATGCCTTTGCGCAGACCCGACGCATTTACGGAGACCCTACCCATGAGCAAACTTTCCATTCTCGATGGCGGCATGAGCCGCGAACTCCTGCGCCTCGGGGCCGAACTGAAGCAGCCGGAATGGTCAGCTTTAGCGCTGATCAATTCCCCAGACATCGTTCGAAAGGTCCATGAGGAATTCATCGCTGCCGGCTCTGATGTCGTCACCACCAACAGCTATGCCTTGGTACCCTTTCACATCGGCGAGGAACGGTTTCAGAAGAACGGTGCGTCGCTGATCAGGCTCTCGGGCCAATTGGCGCGCGAAGCCGCCGATGCCGTCAGCAACCGGGAAATTCTGGTTGCCGGTTCGCTGCCGCCGATCTTTGGCTCCTACGAGCCGCAGAACTTCGATCCTTCGCGGGTGCAGACCTATCTCAAGGTGCTGGTTGAAAATCTAGCGCCCTATGTGGACGTATGGCTTGGCGAGACCCTCAGCCTGATCGCCGAAGGAGAGGCTGTGCGCACCGCGGTTGCCGCAACGGGGAAGCCATTCTGGATCTCGTTCACGCTGGCCGATGACGAGGCACAGGTCAAAGGCAGCGAACCGAAGCTGCGCTCCGGCGAACGGGTGGAAGATGCGGCGATCTGGGCGGTCTCGTCCGGCGCGAAGGCTCTCTTGTTCAACTGCAGCAAGCCGGAAGTGATGCAGGCGGCGGTCGAAACAGCGGCTCGCGTGTTCAAAGATAAAGGCTCTGCGCTTGAGATCGGCGTCTATGCCAATGCTTTTGAAGGCGAACAAGGTGATTCGGCGGCCAATGAGGGCCTCCATGATACCCGCGAGGATATGACCAGCGACACCTATTCGCGCTTCGCCTGCTCATGGGCAGAAGCTGGTGCGACCATGATCGGCGGCTGCTGCGGCATCGGAGCAGAGCATATCCACCGGCTGACAAGGGCGCTCCTGCGCTGAAACTCGCTGCGCAATGACCAGAATCGGCTCGTCATGCTCTATGATCCGACCGCAAGCGGCGACAAATTCGCGCGGCGATGGAACAATTCGCCCCTGCGGATGTTGAACTGTCAGTTGGCAGGCGCGCGCACTGACCAACTGTCTCCAAGCCGAGCCCGTCGTTGGTAGCGCCCCTGCCAGCGGCGGGTTTTCTCAGGGCGCCCCCAGGCATTACCCGGAGCTGAAACTGCGGTGGCCGGACAAAAGCCGTCATTCAAACATCCTAACCGGACGACATGGATCAGCGTCCTTGAGAGACCGGGAGCAGTTGCTGTTAAAACCGGTCGGCGCGCTTAGGTTTAGCTGGATATTCAGCCTTGAGTAGTATAAAATTAGCAAGCGGACAAGTTTCCCCGACGCTTGGGCGCGCTCAGTGAGCCGTTATGCGGTCTCCCGGCTCTACCTTGCCCCACAAGGTAGAGCCGCTTCTCTATTCCACGAGCAAGAATGCTGATGGCAATGGGACGCTCAGGTGGCTTTCAGCCGAAATAGCCTTCCAAATTGAAAACTATTCGAGGAAGTGCCGCCGTCCGTCGTCATCATTTCGCGGAAACCGCAACGTTTCAGCAATCACAGACGTCATAGTCAGCTATAAGCAGCATAGGCCGCAATGATCGCCGCAATTTGCTCGGAGTCCAATGCCTGTGCCTGGGTTGTCGTGATAGCGTATAGCTGCTCGCTGGAGAGCACGGAAATATCAGAGGTTGATAGTCCTTTTATGCCTCGGGTGCTGATGGCTTCGATTTGCTCGGTCGACAACGCCTCGATATCCGTCGACGTCAGAGCGCCAATCTCCGCCGAGGTCAGGGCGGCGATCTGCGTGCTCGACAATGCACCGATCTGCGCCGTCGATAGCACCGCGACCTGACTGGTGGTCAGAGCCGCGATCGAGGCTGACGCCAGCGCGGCAATCTGCGTTGTGGAGAGTGCGGCCACGGCGACGGTGCTCAGAGCCGCAACCTGCTTCAGACTTAAGGCGCCCATCTGCGTCGAACTCAAGACGTCGATCTGCTGGGTCGTGAGCGCAGCAATCTGGCTGGATGTCAGAGCCGCGATCTGCGCCGTCTTCAAGGCGGCGATCGTGCTGGTGGTGAGCAACGCGACATTATCGGTGGAGAGCTTCGACAGAGCGACCGAGCTGAGGGCTCCAATTTGGCTGCTCGACAGCGCCGCTATATCCTCCGTCGAAAGGGCACCAACCTCTGCGGCAGAAAGAGCGGCGATCTGCGTCGTCGTCAACGCACCGATCTGTGTCGTCGATAGCGCTGCAATCTCATCGGTGGTCAGCCCCGCGATCGAGGCGGTCTTCAGCGCGGCAATTTGCGTGGTCGAGAGCGCGGCCACAGCGGCGGTGCTCAGAGATGCAACCTGCTTAAGGCTCAAGGCGCCGATCTGTGTCGAACTCAAAACCTCGACCTGACCGGTCGTAAGCGCCGCGATCTGGCTCGATGTCAGCGCAGCGATCTGGGCCGTCTTCAAACCAGCGATCGTGCTGGTGGTGAGCAATGCGACATTACTGGTAGAGAGTTTCGACAGAGCGACGGAGCTGAGGGCTCCGATTTGGCTGCTCGACAGCGCTGCAATATCCGCAGACGAAAGAGCACTGGCCTCTGTGGCAGAGAGAGCCGCGATCTGCGTCGTCGTCAACGCACCGATCTGTGTTGTCGACAGCGCCGCGATCTGACTGGTGGTCAGGGCCGCGATGGAGGCTGACTTCAGTGAAGCGATTTGCGTGGTCGACAGTGCAGCCACGGCGACGGTGCTCAGAGACGCGACCTGCCTCAGACTCAAGGCGCCCATCTGTGTGGAACTCAAAACGTCGATCTGACTGGTTGTGAGCGCAGCGATCTGGCTGGAGGTCAACGCCGCGATCTGTGCCGTCTTCAAGGCGGCGATCGCGCTGGTGGTGAGCAACGCGACGTTACTCGTCGTGAGCTTCGACAGCGCGGATGAGCTGATTGCCCCGATCTGGTTGCTAGACAGCGCCGCAATATCCGCCGAGGAAAGGGCGCCGACCTCTGTCGCAGAGAGAGCTGCGATCTGCGTGGTGGAGAGTGCAGCGATCTGCGTTGTCGACAGCGCCGCGATCTCACTGGTGGTCAGACCCACGATCGCAGCAGTCTTCAGCGCGGCAATTTGCGTGGTGGAGAGTGCAGCAACGGCGGCGGTGCTCAGAGATGCAACCTGCTTCAAGCTCAAAGCGCCGATCTGCGTCGAACTCAAAACGTCGACCTGATTGGTCGTAAGCGCAGCGATCTGGCTGGACGTCAGGGCGGCGATCTGCGCCGTCTTCAACGCGGCGATCGTGCTGGTGGTGAGCAATGCGACATTATCGGTGGAAAGCTTCGAGAGGGCGACGGAGCTGATGGCGCCGATCTGGCTGCTCGACAGTGTCGCGATATCCTCGGTCGAAAGGGCACTGACCTCTGTGGCAGAGAGAGCCGCGATCTGCGTCGTCGTCAATGCAGCGATCTGCGTCGTCGACAGCGCCGCAATCTCACCGGTGGTCAGACCCGCAATCGAGGCAGACTTCAGTGAAGCGATTTGTTCGGTCGAGAGTGCGGCCACAGCCTCGGTGCTTAGAGCCGCAACCTGCTTCAGACTCAAGGCACCGATCTGTGTAGAACTCAAAACGTCGATCTGCTTGGTCGTGAGCGCAGCGATCTGGCTGGATGTCAGTGCCGCGATCTGCGCCGTCTTCAACGCGGCGATCGTGCCGGTGGTGAGCAACGCGACATTATCGGTGGAGAGCTTTGACAAAGAGGACGAGCTGATGGCCCCGATTTGGCTGCTCGACAGCGCCGCGATATCCTCCGTCGAAAGGGCACCGACCTCTGTCGCAGAGAGAGCGGCGATCTGCGTCGTCGTCAATGAACTGATCTGCGTCGTCGACAGCCCTGCGACCTGAGTGGTGGTCAGCGCCCTCACTTCGACCGTGGAGAGGCCTCCAATTTGGACCGATGAAAGAACCGCCAGTTGATCCAGCCCCAAGCCCACAATGGCGCTCGGCGAGATGGCCTTCATTTGTTTCGTCGAGAGAACAGCAATGTCTTCCGTACTCAACACGGCGATCTGCGTTGAGGTAAGCGCGTTGATTTGGCTAGTACCCATCGCCGCGACGTCGTCTGTGGTCAGAGCAGCGATCGTTGCGGTGGAAAGAGACCGGATTGCACTGGCGGACAGAGAAGAAATGATTGAAGTCATAAACGAGCGTTCCAAATGTTAGCTTGATCACGCCTTGCTTGTCCGCCCCATCAAGCCGCCACAGCGGCTTTCGGATAGTGGGCTGCGACGCTGGCAGAGGCGCAGGAATAAACGCAACTGCGAACTAGCTGACTGCTTTTAATTTCATAGTGCCCGCGCGACTCGCTAGGATGTTTCTTACAAGTATCCGTAGCAGTGGCACCTGATCCGAAGCTTGCGCGAGGCGCGATCCATCGATTGCGTGGTTCTCATGGAAAAACGCGGCACCGGGATCGCCAGCCCCGATCGGGGCTGGCGTTTAATTTCGCGACAGAGACAGCAGCCCGAGGGGTACGTGGCTAGCCCGTGGGCGCTTTAGCTGCCTGTTACGGCTGCTTGCGAACTGCTCCAACGACCAGTCGACCGGCGCTTCCGTCGGACAGTTTCACCTTCCCCCATCCGGACATGAGGTCCGGCGCTCTCGTGACCTCGGCCTGGCCTGTGCGACCGTCCGAGCATTTGACCGGAAGAGTGACTGTCGGGCGCCGATCCTTGGGATCGTAGGTGCCGGAACATTTCACAGAATGGCGCGACGATTGAACCGAGAAACGTCCGCCTTCGCGCGAGGCTATCGTGGAGCCTTTGAACGTCTCACCAGAGTCCATTTTCGCTGAAACCGGAAGAATTATGTCGCCTTGTCCATGGCTCTGAGGCTTGAGCGGGCCTGAACCGGCGATCCTCAAGGCCTTCATGATGCTTGGAGCCATGACGTGACCCTGGACAAACTGAACGTAATCCTCATAGGGGATAGCTCCCTTCGCGTAAGCAGTGAGGACACGGCGGCAGAACTCAAGACGGACATTGGCCTCTGAAACGCCCATCAGTTTCGCAAGCTTCTGTTGCGCGTCCGGGTTGATGCCACCGTGGCTGCATGCCTGGATGTTCCAGTTGAGAACAGTGGCATCGCTCAGTTGATTTCGATCATATTCATACCCGCCCTTGGTCGTGACCGGTCCGGCGCTTGCGGATGCAGAAAGAGTCGCCACAGTGATAGCCACCAGAATCATAAGCTTTTTCATTCCGAACCTTTTCTCAAAGTATGCCTAGCGCGCGCATCGCTCTCAGATGAGATTTCAACGACGGGCAAAAACAGATATTTTAGAATTCGACGCGTCGGTCCCGATTTTGACCGCGGCCGCCACTATTCCTTTAAGTTGTTTCTATTTCAACTTGCTCCACCCATTTTATCCCCTTATGCGGGCATTAATTTTCGAAGTTAGATCGAGATTTTCGGCTCATCGGAGACCATCACCCTTCTGGTCCAGCCGCTGCGTCCGAGACGCTTTGAGCATCCAGGAGAGATCGACGCGCCATCATGATAAACGGGTAGGAAAGTTTGCCGCAGAACCATCGGCGACTGGACAAGCCCGCCGGATATAGGCAAACCGATATCATGTTCGCCACATCCTGACGCCCTCGATCAGGCGAAGATCATAGGCGCCATATTTCGCGGAGTGCAAAATGACAAAACCGACCTATTTCGCGCCGAAAGGCGGCTCTCCGGCGCAGACTGACCTTCTGACCGGCCGCGCGGTCTTTACCGAAGCCTATGCTGTGATCCCCAAGGGTGTGATGATGGACATCGTCACGAGCTATTTGCCTTTCTGGGAAGGAACACGCCTTTGGGTGCTCTCGCGCCCGCTCTCCGGCTTCGCGGAAACCTTCTCGCAGTACATCATGGAGGTCGCCCCAGGCGGCGGCAGTGAGACGCCGGAATCGGATCCGCACGCCGAAGGGGTTATCTTCGTTTTGGAAGGAGAGGTGACGATCGAGTTGGGGGGAGACGTTCATGTGCTCCATCCCGGCGGCTACGCCTTCTTGCCACCCTCGAGCGGTTGGCAACTTCGCAATCATGGATCGGTCGCCACGCGATTCCACTGGATTCGCAAGGCCTATGAGACCGTTCCGGGCCTGGACGCGCCAGAGCCAATTTTCACCAATGAGCAGGAAATTGCACCAACACCAATGCCTGGGACGGACGGGAAATGGGCAACCACCCGCTTCGTCGATCCACTAGACCTGCGCCACGACATGCACGTCACGATCGTGACTTTCGAACCCGGTGCCGTCATCCCGTTTGCGGAAACCCATGTGATGGAGCATGGTCTCTATGTACTCGAGGGCAAAGCCGTTTATCGGCTGAATCAGGATTGGGTCGAAGTCGAGGCTGGCGATTTCATGTGGCTACGCGCCTTCTGCCCTCAGGCCTGCTATGCTGGAGGGCCGGGGAAATTCCGCTACCTCCTTTACAAGGACGTCAATCGCCATATGAAGCTGTCCCGATAACAAGGCTGGCATGTGATATCAGGACCTTAAGGATCCGCGAGGAGGCCGTCATGCATTTGAAAGACGCAACATTGTTCCGGCAGGCCGCATTGGTTGGTGGCGACTGGATCGAGGCAGGTGACAACGCAATCAAGGTCGACAATCCGGCGACCGGTGAGATCATCGGCCACGTTCCCAATCTGGGGGCTGCCGAGACCAAAAAGGCGATTGCCGCGGCTGAAGCCGCCCAGAAGGAATGGGCCGCCCGCACCGCCAAGGAACGCTCCGGCATCCTCAAGCGCTGGTTCGAGCTGATGATGGAAAACCAGGATGATCTCGGCCGCATCCTGACGTCCGAACAGGGCAAGCCGCTGCCCGAGGCCAAGGGCGAGATCGCCTATGGCGCCAGCTTCATCGAATGGTTTGCCGAAGAAGCCCGTCGCGTCTATGGCGACATCATTCCCGGCCACCAGAAAGACAAGCGCATTCTGGTGATGAAGCAGCCGATCGGCGTCGTCGCCGCGATCACTCCCTGGAACTTCCCGAATGCGATGATCACCCGCAAGGCGGGTCCTGCCTTTGCCGCCGGCTGCGCCATGGTGCTGAAGCCAGCCTCGCAGACGCCGTTTTCGGCGATTGCGATAGCTGTGCTTGCCGAACGTGCCGGCCTGCCCAAGGGCTTGTTCAGTGTATTGACCGGCTCGGCCCGCGCCATCGGCGGCGAGATGACCGCAAGCCCCATCGTGCGCAAGCTCACCTTCACCGGCTCGACCGAAGTCGGCGCCGAGCTCTACAAGCAGAGCGCGCCGACTATCAAGAAACTCGGCCTGGAGCTCGGCGGCAATGCGCCCTTCATCGTCTTTGACGATGCCGATCTCGATGCCGCCGTCGAAGGCGCGTTGATCGCCAAGTTCCGCAACAACGGCCAGACCTGCGTCTGTGCAAACAGGCTCTATGTGCAGGACGGTGTCTATGATGCCTTTGCCGAAAAACTCTCTAAGGCGGTCGGCGCACTGAAGACCGGCAATGGTTTCGACGAAGGCATCAATCTCGGCCCGCTGATCGACGAGGCAGCCCTTGCCAAGGTCGAGGAGCATGTCGCCGATGCGCTTTCCAAGGGCGGCCGCGTCGTTGCCGGCGGTCATCGCCATCCGCTCGGCGGACGCTTTTATGAGGCAACCGTACTTGCCAATGTCACACCGGCGATGGCTGTCGCCAAGGAAGAGACCTTCGGACCGGTGGCTCCGCTCTTCCGCTTCAAGGACGAGGCCGATGTCATCGCCCAGGCCAACGACACCGAATTCGGTCTTGCCTCCTATTTCTATGCCAAGGATCTCGCCCGCGTCTTCCGCGTCGCAGAAGCGCTCGAATACGGCATGGTCGGCGTCAATACCGGCTTGATCTCGACGGCCGAAGCCCCCTTCGGCGGCGTCAAACTCTCCGGCCTCGGCCGCGAGGGATCGCGCTACGGCATCGAGGAGTTCACCGAAATCAAATATGTCTGCCTCGGCGGCGTCGTCTGAGGCAGACGCTACGCGAGGGTGATAGAGGCTTGTCGCCTCGTTCACCCTCGCCACGACCGCAACCCGGCGTACAAGGACGGCGAGGCGGATAGCGCAAAACGGAGACGTTGCTTAATATCTTTAGGCGATCAGTCGTCCGCAATCCGCGCAAGAGAAAGTCCCTTGAACAAGAAATCACCGGTTTATCTGAATGCGCTGCGGGCTTTCGAAGCCAGTGCACGTCACGGCAGCTTTTCCGGCGCCGCGGAAGAACTCAACGTGACCGCGGCGGCCGTCGGGCAAATGGTGCGCGGCCTCGAGGACTGGCTGGGAGCCCCAGTGTTTCATCGCAGCGCTACCGGGAAAACCAGATTGACCTTGACTGAAAGCGCCGAACGCGCGCTTCCGGATATCCGCGCCGGACTCGATCGCCTCGGGATTGGACTGGAACGGCTTCGGGACTCCGCGACCAGCGGCATCCTCAACGTCACAGTCAGTCCGGCCTTCGCCGCCAAGTGGCTGCTTCCGCGTATCGACCGCTTCCAGGCCAGATCGCCGGACACCGATATCCGCCTTGAGACGAGCCTGAAACTCGTCGACTACAAGGCGCATGGCATAGACGTGGGGGTCCGATATGGCGACGGAAACTGGCCGGGACTGGTTGCGGAAAAACTGATGGATGAGGAGGTCTTTCCGGTCTGCTCACCCAGTTTCTGCGACAGGGGAAATTTGACCGCGCCGCCCGATCTCATGCGAACCACGCTCATCCATGACCTCTCGGTCGATCCGGCGATCGGCTTCGTCACCTGGGACATCTGGCTGCGGGCGGCCGGTGTGCCCGAGAGCCAACCGCAAAGAGGCATGAGGATCGATAATTCCGCCGCCGTCCTTCAGGCCGCGATCGAGGGACATGGTATCGCGCTGGCGCGCAGTATTCTGGCGCATGATGATCTGGCGGCCGGGCGGCTCCGGCGCCTGTTTCCCGGGGTAAGCGTGCCTTCAAAGCTAGCCTACTACGTGGTCTACCGTTCGGAATACGCTTCGCTGCCGAAGTTGCAGGCGTTTCGTAGTTGGCTGATCGAGGAAGCATCCACGATCCGATCCTAACGGGGATAAGTCTTCTCCCGATCGGTTTCCCGCAAGCACGACAAAGATTTCCTTTGTCGGGCGCAAGAAACTCTCATTTGTCAGGGCGGCTTTTCAGGGGCATCAAATGTCCCAGACGCAGATCTCGGCACTGGACCTTCCCCGGCGGGATTGCTTGCTATCGAACGGATCCCATGACCCGTTCTGCGTCTTTTATACGAAGCCACACTTGAGAGGATGATCATGGCTCCGGAATCACGGCCCTTGGCCTCTCCAATGACATCTTCCTTTTCAAATTCCATTCTGATCGTCGGCGGCGGGCTCGCCGGCCTGACGGCCGCCTACCGCCTCCATCGCGCGGGCATCGGTTTCGGCTTGATCGAGGCGCGGGATCGTATGGGCGGGCGTATTCTGACGACAGATCCCGACAACAAAACTTCGGGCGATGGATTTGATCTTGGCCCATCCTGGTTCTGGCCGGATGTGCATCCCGCCATCAGCCGGTTCGCACACGAATTGGGCCTTGAGTTCTTTGCCCAGCACAGCCACGGCGCGACGGTGTTTCAGCGTTCGCGGGAAACGGCGACCGAGCACTATCGCACGCTCCGGCAAGACCCACAGTCCATGCGGTTGGTGGGCGGCAGCGGTTCGATCATTTCTGCGCTGGCGGCGCGTTTGCCGCCGGACAGCATACGTCTCGGAACCAAAGTGACCCGAGTCCAGCGAACAGACAGGGGCATCACTATGTACTTTGTTGGTGCGAACGATGCGGTCGAGGAGATCACTGCCGGCCATGTCATCTTCGCGCTACCGCCACGTTTGCTGGCCGAGACGGTCGAATTCGATCCGGCGCCGGGTGCATTGCTTCAGAAGCTTTGGCGCGAGACGCCGACCTGGATGGCGCCACACGCAAAGTTCTTCGCTCTTTATGAGGCTCCCTTCTGGCGAGCGGCCGGACTTTCCGGCGCGGCGCGGAGCATGGCCGGTCCACTCGTCGAGATCCATGACGCCACCACCGCGTCGGGGAAAGCAGCCCTCTTCGGCTTCGTCGGCGTTCCGGCACACTACAGAAGAGAAGTCGGTCGCGACGCCATCACCGACGCTTCGATCGCCCAACTCGGACAATTGTTTGGACCGGATGCATTGAGGCCGACGACAACGCTCTACAAGGACTGGGCCAAAGATCCTCTGACGGCCACCTCCCTGGACCAGATGGCGACGGGCCATCCCGACGGCCGCCGTCGAGAATGGACCGACAATAATTGGAGCGATCGAATCACCTTGGCGGGCAGCGAAACCGCAGTTCACGACCCCGGCTATCTGGCTGGCGCCGTCGAAGCCGGGGAACGTGCCGCTATCAGCCTGATCAACAGATCGGGTCCGCAAACAGCGATCCCGACAATGTCCAACGCATAAAGGAGCGGAAGTCATGAAGGCAACTTATCGGGCGATGCAGATTACCACGCAACACGGTCTTGAACTGGTGGTGCGGCAAACCCCTGTACCCAAGGCGGGCGAAGTCCTGATCGCCATCGAAGCCTGCGGCATCTGCGGTGCCGATGCCAGCGACATCGACAATGCTGATCCCACATTGCAGCCGCCCCGTGTTCCCGGCCATGAGGTGATCGGCCGTATTGCCGCCGTTGGTCCGAATACGCCCTCGATCTGGAAGGTGGGACAGCGCGTCGGCGTCGGCCGTCTCGGCGGCCATTGCAACGAGTGCCGCGAGTGCCGTCGTGGCCGCTTCAATCTCTGCCGCAACCAGACCGTGGTCGGCGCCTCCAGCGATGGCGGCTATGCCGAAATGATGATCGTGCGGGCGACCGGGCTTGTCTCCATTCCGGACGAACTGTCGTCCGAGGAGGCCGCTCCCATTCTGTGCGCGGGGCTTGCCACATTCAACGCGCTGAAGAAATCGGGCGCCGAGGCAGGCGACACCGTCGCCATTCTCGGAATTGGCGGCCTCGGGCATATGGCGCTGCAATATGCCCGCAGGATGGGTTTTCGCGTCGTGGCGGTCGGGCGCGGCGACAATATCGCCCAGGATGCGATGAACCTTGGTGCCCATCGCTACATTGATACGAATAAGGAAAACGCCGCCGACGTTCTCAACGAGATGGGCGGCGCGAAAGCGATCCTGACGACGACCGGCAATCCGGCGGCGGTCACGGCGTTGATGCCCGCACTTGCACCGGAAGGTCGCCTTGTCGTGCTCGGCGTTGGCAAGGATCCGCTCCCTGTGTCGACGCGATACCTGGTCGGCGGCGAGCGAAGCCTCATCGGCTCGATGACGGGTACGCCGTTCGAGAATGAGAAGACGCTGGATTTCAGCGTTCTGGCGGGAGTGCGACCGATGACCGAGACCATGCCGCTGGAACAAGCGGCAGAAGCCGTTCAAAGAATGAGATCCGGCAACGTGAAGTTCCGGATCGTCCTGACCATGGGAGACCAGTCCAATGCGCATCAATGAAGACCTGACAAAACCGGTCATCGTCCACGCGGCCGGGCTCGATTGGAAGCCGAGTCCTGCCGCCGGCGTGGATCGGCGGATGCTTTATCGCGTCGGCGGCGAAGTCGCCCGGGCAACCTCGATCGTGCGCTATGCGCCCGGCAGCGCCTTTCCGCGCCACGTCCATGCCGGCGGCGAGGAAATACACGTGCTCGAGGGAACCTTCCAGGACGAGCATGGGGATTACCCGGCGGGCAGCTATTTCCGCAATCCGCCCGGCACCTCGCATGTGCCCGCATCGGAAGAGGGCTGCACGATCTTCGTGCGCCTTTGGCAGTTCCGGAAGGGCGACGACGTGCAAATCGTCCGCCAGCCTGGCGAGGGCGAAGCGGCATCGTTGCGCGACGGGGCCGAAACAGCACGTGTCCTTTTCGAAGACGAAAAAGAACAGGTTTCGCTTGAGAACTGGCAGCCGGATTTCGCCATAGCGGTTGAAAATCGCCTCGGCCTCGAATTCTTCGTGCTTTCGGGCAGCCTTACAGTTCGGGGCGAGCTACTGGAGCCACAGAGCTGGGGTCGCTTGCCTGCAGGCGAGCCACTTGAAGCAATGACGGGGCCGGAGGGTGCGCAGATTTGGATCAAGGATGCCCCTCTCCAGCACCCCGACGTGTTGCCGATGCCCGACTGAAACCAGCGGGAAGGACTCTTAATCCGCGCGTGAGCCAGCGCCATCTGCTTGAGGCACGTCGAATCTCAACATTATGAGCACTGCTCATCGATACATGACGCAACGTCATTTCTGATTTGATGGGCCCCATGGTATGGCCGCGCGGATCAACGAATTCGTCCCGCCGGCCGCCTGCCCTTGACCTAGCGGACCACTTGCCACTCCCATATTGGCATATTCGCCGCCTTGAACGACGCAAGCGCCGCTGGGACCAACTTCCCGGAAAAGAGACAGATGAACACAGAGGTTGCGATTATCGGCGGAGGTTTGGCGGGGCTGAATGCGGCGCGCCTGTTGCATGCGGCAGGGATCGAATTCCTGCTCCTTGAGGCAAGAACAACACTCGGCGGCCGGATCCAGACCGTCAACGAGTCAGGCCAGCCTGACGCAGACGGCTTCGACCTTGGGCCCTCCTGGTTCTGGCCCCGGATGCAGCCTGCGATCGCCGCACTCGTCGCAGAGCTCGATCTGCCAACTTTCGTGCAGAATAGTGATGGCGACATCGTCTTCGAACGGATGTCGCGGGAATCGGCAAAGCGCTATCCCGGACTGGATCAAGAACCCGAAACGATGCGGCTTGTCGGAGGGTTTGCCGCGCTGGTCCGGGCACTGGCGCGGGACTTGCCGGAAGAGCGGCTGCGGTGCGGAGCGCAGATCACCAAGATGCGCCTGACGGATGCCGGGGTGAAGCTGTCGATCCGCTTCGCAGACGGACAGAAGGAGAAATTGCGGGCGTCACAGGTCATAGCGGCCCTACCGCCGCGTATCCTGGAATCGTCCGTCCGGTTCGAGCCGCCCCAAGAACCCGCGACAATCCAGTTATGGCACCAAACCCCTACCTGGATGGCGCCGCATGCAAAATTCTTTGCCGTCTATGATCGTCCCTTCTGGCGGGAGGCAGGCTTTTCGGGGACGGCGCAGAGCATGGTCGGGCCACTGGCGGAGATCCATGATGCGACGACGTCCACCGGCAGCGCGGCGCTGTTCGGCTTCGTTGGAATGGGTGCGGAGCAACGCGCGGCGATAGGTGAGGAAGCGCTGACTAGGACCTGCGTCCAGCAGTTCGCTCGCATCTTTGGGCCAGAAGCTGCCCAGCCGCGGGCCACGCTCTACAAGGACTGGGCCGCCGATCCGTTGACGGCAACATCCGCCGACTGGTTTTCCGCCGGGCATCCGCACGCCCCGGATGAAGGCTGGATCACCGGCCCGTGGAAAGATCGGCTTGTGCTGGCCGGGAGCGAGGCCAGCTCGGTAGAAGCCGGTTATCTGGCTGGCGCAGTGGAGGCATCCACTCGCGCGGCCACCGACCTTATCGATAAGCTCGCGACAAACAGAAATTGAAAGGACCCTTGCCCATGGGAATCGTCGATCGGACGTTCCGCGACACGACCGGTTTGTCGGAACAGCAGAATATCGCTTCCCGGAATGTCTGGGTGCTGACGGCTGCCCAATCTCTCGGAGGGGCGAGTTCCCCCATCATAATCTCCTTGGGCGGACTTGTCGGGCAACAACTAGCATCCAATCCTACCGCTGCCACATTGCCGGTCAGCATGTTCAATCTGGGGCTTGCTCTCGGGACGTTGCCGGCATCCGCCATCATGCGGCGGTTCGGGCGTCGAACCGGCTATCTTCTCGGTGCAACGATCGGCATGACAGCAGGCCTCGTCGCCACTATCGGCATCCTCAACGCGAGCTTTCTCGTCTTCTGCATCGGCACGTTCATGGCTGGCTTCTATTCGGCCTATGTACAGAGCTACCGCTTCGCAGCGACTGACGGCCTGATTGGCGCAGCGCGCGACAAGGCGATCTCCCGCGTGATGGTCGGCGGATTGATTGCGGCGGTGATCGGACCACAGTTGGTCATCTGGACGCGCGAGGCGCTTCCAGGGCATTCTTTTGCCGGCAGCTTCCTCAGTCAAGCGGCACTGGCGATGCTCGCCCTTCCGATCCTGCTGGCACTCCGCCGCCCTGAGACACCCAAGGCGGGATCGACAGAAATGGCAGACTGCCGGCCACTGTCTCAAATCCTGTGTTCGCCGCGCTATCTCCTGGCGGTCGCCACGGGCGTCGTATCCTATGCGCTGATGACCTTCGTTATGACGGCCGCACCGATGGCTATGGTTGGCCACGGCCATTCCGTCGATTCCGCAGCGCTCGGCATTCAATGGCACGTTCTGTCGATGTTTGGACCAAGCTTCGTTACCGGCCGGCTGATGGCGCGCTTTGGCAAGGAGCGTGTCGCCGCAGTGGGTCTCCTCCTGATCGGCGCTTCGGCGCTCATCGCACTGAGCGGCCTCGATGTCGCGCACTTCTGGGGGTCACTGGTGCTTTTGGGGATCGGTTGGAACTTCGGCTTCATCGGCGCCACCGCCATGGTTGCCGGTTGCCATTCTCCGTCCGAACGCGGCAAGGCGCAGGGCGCAAATGACTTCATGGTCTTCGGCACAGTCGCTTGCGCCTCATTCTTTTCGGGATCACTGCTGCATAGCTCTGGCTGGAGCACTATCAATTGGCTAGTGCTGCCCGCGGTGGCCTTCATCCTCGTTCCGCTGGTTTGGCGTGCGGCGAGGCTGACAAAAAGCAGATGAAAGGTTGAGTGCAATGCCCGCTTCCAGACGCCGTATCGATCACATTGTACTCGCGGTTCATGATCTTGAGGCCGCAGCGGAGTTTTATGCGCGCCTCGGATTCAAGGTTGGAGCCCGCAATCGCCATCCCTGGGGCACCGAAAACCGGCTTGTCCAGTTCGGCTCTTCCTTCATCGAGCTGATTACGGTGGGCGACGACCCCGGACTGATCCCGCCGCATGAACCTCGGCGCTTCAGCTTCGGCGCTTTCGTGCAGGATTACCTCAGGAAGCGCGAAGGCTTTGCGATGTTGGTGCTCGACAGCCCGGACGCAAAGGCGGACGCGGCGGCGTTTTCGCAAAGGAAGATCGGCGAATTCGAACCGTTCTTTTTCGAACGCAAGGGGCGCCGTCCAGATGGCAGCGAGACGCATGTCGCCTTCACGCTGGCCTTTGCCATGGACCCTAAGCTTCCAAACGCTTCCTTCTTCGTTTGTCAGCAGCATTTTCCTGAGAACTTCTGGAATTCGGATTTTCAGAAGCACCCGAACGGCGCGACAAACATCCTGGCGGTCACGCTGGCGAGCGCGGACCCTATGGATCATGCCGGCTTCCTGGCAGACTTCACAGATGTCCAGCCGAACAGGCCCGACCACACTCAGGTGGCTTATGAGCTGGCGAAAAATGGCAAACTCGTCGCGGAGAAGAGTGGAAGCGACAGCGGCTTCACGGGCTATACGGTCGCCGTTCCAGATTTGGCGCGACAGCAAGCTCTGCTATCGGAAGCGGGCATCGTATTCAGCATGGTCGGCGCTTGCGTTGTCGTGAAGCCCGAGAACGCCTTCGGTGTAGCCATCAGCTTTGTCTCGGCCGACTGATGCGTATCCGAGCTGCCCTTGTCCTTTTGCTAGTGCTCGTGACGGCAATGTCGGTTTCATTGCCTTCTTCAGCCTCTGAAACCAAATCGCTTTGTTCGAAAAGCGATCATCTGACGGTGCAATTGCCGGATCCTGTTTCGCACCGCCGTTACGAGATCTATGTCAGCCTGCCTGCGGATTATTCCGAGAGTTCCGGAAAGACCTATCCTCTGGTGATCATCGCCGATGGCGGCCGGGCTTTTCCGACCTTAAGTTGCGACGCCCGAGCGCTCGCAAACAGCAATGCCATTGACCAAGCCGTTATCGTTGGCCTCTCCTACGCCCTTGGCGAGAACCTTGAGGATAGCCGGCGCCGCGATTATACACCGGTCGCCCTTCCGAGCAGCGGAAAGCTCTATGGCGGCGCAGCCGCCTATCAGCGGTATCTTGGCGATGTCGTCCTGCCATATCTCCAAGACCACTACCGGGTCGCATCCAACCGGCGCATTTTCTGGGGGCATTCCTATGGAGGGTTATTGGGTGCGCGCATCCTTCTAACCGAACCCTCGCTGTTTCAGACCTACCTCCTGGGAAGCCCGTCTTTCTGGTTCGCAGACGAAGCGATCTTTGACCTTGAAGCCGGTTACGCTGAAGGGCATCACCAACTCAATGCCGAGGCGCTCCTTTATGTCGGCAGTCTGGAAACCGGTGGTTACGACTCCGCTCATAGAGAAAAAAGCCGCGACATGGTCGCCGGCATGCACAAGTTTGAAGAGCGTCTTCGCTCGCGCGGCTACAGCGGTCTGCGAATATCCTCGACCGTGATCCCTGGCGAGGACCATATCGGCTCCGCCAGGCCGGGCTTTGCATGGGCCATAAAGAAGGCCCTTGGCAACTGATCACGGCAAAGCTGAGCGCCCCATCTCCAGAGCAAGCTTCAGGAAACCGTCGATGTAGGAGATGGTTTCCTCGCCGCGCCGTACGCCCAGATTGATGCTCTTCCGAATGCCGGCGTCTCCCAGACGGAGCGCACGGATGGGCGATCCGGACGCATCCTCATGCAGCAGCCAATCCGGAAGAACCGTCACGCCCCTGCCCGCACAGACGAGTTGCAGCATCAGGTCGATGGTTTCGGCGGTGCGATGCTGGCGGGGCCGGCAGTGCGCCGGAACAAGAAATTGGGTGTAGATGTCCAGGCGCTCAAGAGTGACGGGAACCGTGATCAGCTCTTCGTCGAGCAGGTCTTGCGGCTGTACACAAGTGCGGCTGGCAAGAGGATGCGTCTCGTGCACCATCAGGACCAGTTCGTAATCAAACACAGGCGTAAAACGCAACTCCGGCGCTTCCACGGGGTCCGGCGTTATCAGCAGGTCGATCTCGTAACCGAGGAGCGCCTCCACGCCATCGAAACGAAAGGCGGTGCGCACGTCGAAATCTACGTCGGGCCACTTCGTCAGATAGGGCGTCGCTATTCTCGTGAGCCAGCGCTGGCAGGGGTGGCATTCCATGCCGACACGAAGCGCTCCCCTTCTTCCCACCGCGAAGTCAGTCAGCACCCGTTCCGCATGCTCCATCTGCGGCAGGATGCGTTCGGCAATGCCCAGCAGGTACTCGCCCGTCTGCGTCAATCGCAGACCCCGGCCAGTCTTCATCCAGATCTTGATGCCGTGCCGCTCTTCGAACTTGGCGATCGTATGGCTTAGAGCCGATTGGGTGACGTTCAGCTTCTCCGCAGCCGCGGTGACGCTGCCGCGGCGGCTGACTTCTCTCAGAATCGCAAGGTGCTGACGATCGATCATTATGATACCAACTCATGAATAGATGAAATCATACCATTTCCGCTCATAATGCAATGCCGCTACCTTTTCGTCAATCAGGCCTCAACGAGGCAGCCGAGACGGAAAGGAAACCGCTGTGACGAAGCTGGCAACTGCGCAACATCCTCCTGCAGATTATGCGCAGACATCATCGATTTTTGATGAGGTCATTGATCGCAAGAACAGCAACTCCATGAAATGGGCCTATGCGGGCAAGCTGTTGACACCCGACGAAGCTGCGGCCGATCCCCTGCCGATGTGGGTGGCAGATACCGATTTCAAGGCGCCGCAAGCCGTCATCGACGCGCTTCACACGGCGGTCGATCATGGCGTCTTTGGCTATCCCGGCGGGGGAACCGCTTCCTATCTCGACGCTGTGATCGGTTGGCAGCAGCGGCGTTTTGGTTGGGATGTCGCGAAAGAATGGATCCTCCAGACGTCCGGTATCATCACCACGTTGAAGACGGCCGTTCAGGCTTTTTCGGCGCCAGGAGACAGCATCCTGATCCAACCGCCGGTCTACGCGCATTTTCACAACGACGTCCTTTTGAATGGCCGGCACCTCGCCTATGCGCCGCTCGAATTCACCCGCGATGGCTATCGGTTCAACCAGAAGACTTTCGAAGCGGCGATCCGCGGCAATACGAAGATTTTCATCCTCAGCCACCCGCATAACCCGACCGGCAACGTCTGGTCGGAGGACGAGCTGCGGACGATGGGCGAAATCTGCGCTCGCAACGATGTCTTGGTCATCTCCGACGAGATCCACGAGGATCTGATCCTCAACCCGGCCAAGAAGCACATCCCGTTCGCCTCGCTCGGCGAAGCGTTCGCGCAAAACAGCATCACCTGCACCGCGCCGAGCAAGACGTTCAACCTGCCGGGTCTCCAGAGCGCCAATGCTTTCGTCCCGAACAAGAGGCTCCGCGACGAACTGTGCCGCCAGTATGAGCGCAATGTCTTCGAACTGGTCAACGTGCTGGGGATGGTTGCGGCCGAGGCCGCCTATGCGCATGGCGAGCCATGGCTTGAGGATATGCTGGCCTATCTCAGAGCAAATCACGCGCATTTTTCTACCGCGATCCACCAAGCGGATCCGCGCCTGAACGTCCTTCCGACGGATTCTCTTTACTTGGCCTGGATGGATTGCCGCGGCCTCGGAATGGATGCCGACGCCCTCAATAAATTCATGCTGACCAAGGCGCGCGTCTGGCTCGACAAGGGCCAGAAGTTCGGCATCGAGGGGCATGGATTCATGCGCGTCAATCTCGGCTGCCCACGCGCAATCGTCGATGAATCGATCCGGCGCATCACCGCCGCCGTCGCCGCACTTTGAGGGCCAAGCCATCATCGGATTCACGCGGAAATGACGATCGTCTTCGGCCATGCCGATAACGACGAAAAAATTGGGAACTCAACCGATCTTAGCAGCGGAGAAATCGGCAAAAAGCCAGCTGCCGGATCACAAACTGGGAGAATGCGAAATGAAAATAATGATTGCCCTTGCCGCGATTGCCGCGGCAACGCTGACGGCCGGTACCGCTTCGGCCGGCACGATGGCCGACGTTCAGGCGCGCGGCAAGCTGAACTGCGGCGTGACCGGCGGTCAGGCCGGTTTCTCCGCGCCGGATGCATCCGGCGTTTGGCAAGGCATGGACGTCGCCTATTGCCGTGCCATTGCAGCCGCGGTCCTAAAAGACCCCAAGGCGGTAAACTTCATTCCGACGACAGGCCAAACGCGCTTTACAGCACTCGCCTCGGGCGAAATCGATATCTTGTCCCGCACCACGACCTGGACGTTTTCCCGGGACGTGGACCTGAAGTTCACCTTCGCCGGCATAAACTTCTATGACGGTCAGGGCTTCATGGTACCGAAGACGCTCGGCGCCAAGAGCGCCAAGGATCTGAACGGCGCAACGATCTGCATTCAGACCGGCACCACGACCGAGCTTAACCTCGCCGAGTATTTTCGCAAAAATGGCATGACGTACGAGCCGGTGCCGGTCGAGAACAACGCTGATATCGCGCAGAAGTATTTGGCGGGTGCCTGTGACGTCTACACCAGCGATGGTTCAGACCTAGCGTCCACGCGTTCCAGCTTCAAGAACCCGCAGGACCATATCATTCTTCCTGACGTCATCTCGAAAGAGCCTTTGGCCCCGCTGGTGCGCCAGGGCGATAATCAATGGGCCGATGTCGCCCGGTGGACACTGAACGCACTGATCGAAGCCGAAGAACTCGGCGTCACGGCCGAGAATGTCGAGAAGCTCTCCACCGGCACGGATAATCCGGAAATCAATCGCCTGCTGGGCAAGGAAGGCGATCTCGGCCAACAATTGGGCCTGGATGCCGCCTGGGCGAAGCGTGCGATCGCCGCCGAAGGCAATTACGGGGAAATCTTTGCCAAGAACATTGGCGAAAAGACGCCAATCGGTTTGTCCCGCGGCCAGAACGCTCTGTGGAACCAGGGCGGCCTGATGTACCCGCTGCCGTTCCGCTGAAAACGTCTTATGGCGCGGGCTTGGCCCGCGCCATTCGTTTTCGCCGTCCTCGTTTGCCCACACCGCACTCATTGTGCGCCGAAGGTCGCGCAGCGAACCTTCAGGGAGATCACTCATGGCAATGAAAAGCGACGCTAGCCGCGAGCCGTTTCACCTGAGCATGCTCTTTAACGACACCCGCTACCGAGCCCGCACGATCCAGGTTCTCGCATTCATCATGCTTGTCCTTGCGGCTGCCTGGCTGGTCGACAATACGATCCGCAACCTTGCCGCCCTCGGAAAGGACTTTTCCTTCGGGTTCCTGTGGGCCACAGCCGGTTACGACATCTCACCTCACGCCATCGACTATTCGAGCACCAGCACCCATGCCCGCGCCGCCGTGGTCGGACTGCTCAACACGCTGATCGTTGCCGCGCTCGCCTGCGTGACCGCAACGATCCTTGGCGTGTTGGCGGGCGTTCTGAGGCTTTCCGACAACTGGATCGTCGCCCGCTTGACGACCGCCTATGTCGAGAGCTTCCGCAACGTGCCCGCCCTGCTTTGGATCATCGTGGTGGCGGCGGTCATGTCGGAGGCCATGCCGGCGCCGAACGCTTTCCGCGGCGAAAACCCGACGGCCTCCATGATCCTCTGGGACAGCGTCGCTATCACGAACCGCGGCATCTACCTGCCGGTGCCTGATTTCTCTCGCAGCCTGGGCCAGGCCGACATTGGCCTCGGCATGCTCGACCTCAATTCCGTGGCGATCTTCGGCGTGCTCGCATTTTCGCTTCTCGTCCGCCGAGGGCTGATCAAGCACGCGCAACGGCTCCAAAGCGCGACCGGCCGGCGACCGGCGACCTGGTGGAAGAGCTTGATTGTTTGCACAGTGCCGATGATCGCCCTGCTCTATACGCTCGACTTCCATTTCGACTATCCCGCCTTGAAGGGGCTGAACTTCACGGGCGGTCTGCAACTGCGCAATTCCTTCATCGCGCTCTGGATCGGGCTAAGCGTCTATACCGGCGCCTTCATTGCGGAGATCGTCCGCTCCGGCATCCTTGCGATTTCCCGAGGGCAGACGGAGGCCGCTCATGCGCTCGGGCTTTCGTCAGGTCGCACGATGCGTCTGGTGATCCTGCCGCAGGCCTTGCGGGTCATCGTGCCACCGCTGATCTCGCAATATCTCAACATCACCAAGAACACGTCGCTGGGCCTTGCCGTCGGCTACATGGATCTTCGTTCGACGCTCGGCGGCATCACAATCAACCAGACCGGCCGCGAGCTCGAGGGCATGCTGCTGATGATGCTGATCTACGTCAGCATCAGCCTAATCATCTCCGGCGTCATGAACATCTACAACGACCGCGTCAGGCTGAAGGAGCGTTAAGATGAACATGCACAACGTCTCCTGGGTGCGCCAGGACTTGGTTTCCCCCTCGGCCAGACCCGTCGGCCAAAACGGCCCGATGCGATGGGCGAGAAAGAACCTGTTCAACGGCTGGCTCAGTACATTTCTGACTGTCGCGTCGGTGATGACGGTTGTGTGGCTCACCGTGGCCATCGCACCTTGGCTTGGCAATTCCATCTGGAAAGCCAACTCGCTTGCCGAATGTCGGCAACTCCTGGGTGGAGCGCCCGGTGCGTGCTGGGGTGTCATTCGTGACCGCTGGCCGCAGCTTCTGTTCGGCTTCTACCCGTCCAATCTCTATTGGCGGCCGGTTTTGGCTTTCGGGCTGCTATTCGTGGCATTGGCGCCGGTCCTGTTCCGCGCTGTGCCGGCGCGTGCGCTCTGGTTCAGCGCCGTCTATCCAGGCATCGCCTATTGGCTGATCTGGGGCGGAAGCCTATGGTTTCCGGTCTCCGTCTACCTCGGCTTTGCCGTCGCCGCTGGGCTGTTCATGCTGACGGCACGTATCGGTCGAGGGCTTGGTGTCAGCATCGCCATCCTCGCCGCGACCCTTTGGTGGATCTACGCCGTCCAACCCGTCACATCAGACGTAAACGGTCTCGTTCCGGTCGTTCTCGATACTGTCGCATCGCGTGACGTGGGTGGGTTCCTGCTCTCGATCATCATCGGCGTGACGGGAATTGCATTGTCGCTGCCGCTCGGCATTCTGCTCGCGCTTGGCCGTCGTTCCAAGCTGCCGCTCATCCATATGCTGAGCGTCATGTTCATCGAATTCATCCGCGGCGTGCCGCTTATCACGCTGCTGTTCACGGCTTCGCTGCTCCTGAACTACTTCCTGCCGCCCGGCACCGACTTCGACCTCATTCTGCGCGTCGTCATCATGGTGACGCTCTTTGCGAGCGCCTACATGGCCGAGGTCATTCGTGGTGGTTTGGCGGCCCTGCCGCGTGGGCAATACGAAGCCGCGGAAGCACTCGGGCTCGATTACTGGAAGTCTCAACGGCTCATCATCCTGCCGCAAGCGCTCAAGATTTCCATTCCTGGCATCGTGAATTCCTTCATCGGTCTCTTCAAGGACACGACGCTCGTCATGTTCATCGGTCTTCTCGATCCGATCGCCCTTGCCGCAGCCATTCGCGCTAACACGAACTGGCAGGGGATTTACTGGGAACTCTTCATCTTCATCGGCGCCGTGTTTTTCGTCTTCTGCTTCAGCATGTCGCGCTACTCGATGTATCTCGAGCGCCGGCTGAAGACGGACCATCGTTAGGAGAAATGCGCATGACAAGCATTGTTACGCAACGAGCTTTCCCCCAGGACGGCCGGATCGGTCTTGCAGACGTCGCCATCGAAATTACGGCCATGAACAAGTGGTATGGCGAGTTTCACGCCCTGCGCGACATCAATCTCACCGTTCAGCGCGGCGAGCGGATCGTCATTTGCGGCCCGTCCGGCTCCGGCAAATCGACCATGATCCGCTGCATCAACAGGCTTGAGGAGCATCAGGCCGGCAAGATCGTCGTCGACGGCATCGAGTTGACCAACGACCTGAAGAAGATCGAGGAGGTCCGCCGCGAAGTCGGAATGGTGTTCCAGCACTTCAATCTCTTTCCGCATCTGACCATCCTTCAGAACTGCACCCTCGCCCCGATCTGGGTCCGCAAGATGCCGCAAAAGGAAGCCAGGGAACTCGCCATGCACTTCCTTGAGAAGGTCAGGATTCCGGATCAGGCGCATAAATATCCCGGCCAGCTCTCAGGCGGTCAGCAGCAGCGTGTTGCGATCGCACGATCGCTCTGCATGAAGCCGCGCGTCATGCTGTTCGATGAACCGACCTCGGCCCTCGATCCCGAAATGATCAAGGAAGTGCTCGATACGATGATCGCGCTCGCCGAAGAGGGCATGACCATGCTCTGCGTCACCCATGAAATGGGGTTTGCGCAGGCCGTGGCTAACAGGGTGATCTTCATGGATCAGGGTCAGATCGTGGAGCAGAACGAACCGAAAGCATTCTTCAGCGCGCCGCAATCGGAACGCACGCGTGCGTTCCTCAGTCAGATCCTGGGTCATTAAGCATCGTCGGAACTCGCGAGCTGCCGCGGCTCTGAATGCGCATTGACCTCCTCGATGGTTGACTTGTGGAGAAGGACAGTATCTTGCCCTCCTCCGCTTTTCCTTCGTACCGTGATCAGCCGCCGACGGTGTCGAAAGCATCCAGAACGCGCGACGAGTAAACCAAAGCCGCGCCTGCGTTCAGAGCAATCGCCACGCCGAGTGCCTCAGCGATTTCCTCGCGCGTTGCGCCCACTTTTGCGGCTTCGGCGGTATGGCTGGCGATGCAGCCATCGCAGCGCGTCGTCACCGCCACGGCGAGCGCGATCAGCTCGCGGGTCTTGGCATCCAGCCGGCCGGTCTTTTGGCCGGCGCCGCCGAGGGTGCGGACACCCTCGAGCGTAGCAGGCGATAGCTGGCCAAGTTCGGCAACGCGCGACGACAGTTCCTGCCGGTATTTTCCCCACTCGAGCATTTAGGTTCTCCGTGAATTTGGGTTGATCCGATGTGACGGCAAGCCCGATCCCCTAGTTAAAACAGAGAGGTAGCGCCCACATCGGCCTCAGGAGTAGCGGATAAGCTTCATGAGCAGAAATGGTATGTTTTCACGTTGCCATGAGCATTGCTCATCGAAGGCGAAGGGAAGATAACGTCTCTTTTCCCTCCGCGTTTCGATTGACGAAGGGGTGCTCAGGCCTGAACATCGACCGTGCCCATCATGCCGAGATCCTCGTGCTCGAGGATGTGGCAGTGATACATGCGCGGCCCCGGCAAATTCTGTCGCAACAGGATGCGTACGGTCTCGCCGGCTACGACGTTCACGGTATCCTTCCAGGCCCGGTATGATGGCTTGGTGACCTGGCCGTCCTTTTCGTGCTCGGCAATCTGGAACTGCGTCCCATGCACATGGAATGGGTGATCCATGTCCGCCTGGTTGACGATTTCCCAGAGTTCGACCTGCCCGACCTTCGAGACTTCGTCGACGCGAGTCATGTCGAAGGTAGCGCCGTTGATCAGGAACTCCATCTCCATGCCCTTCATGGATTCCGTCAGCACCAAGCGACGCGTGACCGTCGGCTTTGCGAGGGATTCAATGGTGCGCAGCTTCACCGGAACCGGGGGCATGGCGGGCGCCGGTTTCTCCGAAATATTTGCCGTCAGCAAGGTCATGCCGGCCTCCTCGGGCTTACCCGGCCCCATCCAGCCGCGCTCATAGTCGAGCGTGGTGAGCCTTGCCGTTCCCGGCTTGTCAAAGGAGACGATCAGCTCGACACGCTCGGCGGGCGCAAGCAGCAGTTCGTCGACGGCGACGGGAGCCTCGATAAGGCCACCATCCGTTCCGACGAGCACCATGGCGGCATTCTCGAACTTCAGCCGGAAGAACCGCGCGTTTGTCGCGTTAAACAGACGCAGGCGGCGCTTCTCGCCTTTCGCCACGGCCAGGGCTGGGTTTTTCTGGCCATTGACCAGCACATGGTCGCCGACACGCCCGTTCATCAGGTCCATCATGTTGCTCGCCGGCATGCTTCCGTCTTCGGCAATCCGAAGATCGGTGAACATCAGAACCGTATCGCCATATTCGGCAGGGATCGGATCGCTCTTCGGTTTCACGAGGAAGATGCCCGCGAGGCCGCGATAGACCTGAGCGGCGGTAAGGCCGTGCGGATGGGGATGAAACCAATAGGATGCGGCGCTGCCTTCCGGCAGATCGAAAGCATAGATGCGCTCGCTGCCCGAAACGACTGGCTCCATGGGACTGCCATCCTGATCGGCCGGCACCGGCATCCCATGCCAATGAACCGTCGTCGGTTCGCCGGGAATGCCGTTCTTGAAGTTGATCTCGATCCGGTCGCCCTCGTGCGCCTCGATCACGGGATTTCCGCCATTATAGAGCAGCACGGGCGTATCGAGCCCCTCGGCGAAACGAACGAGGCCCGACTCTGCGGCAAGCCTCGCCTTGAACAGGCCGGCCTCGCTGGCCTGGTTCATCAGGCGCGGCAACTCGCGCAGAGGCTGCCCTTCCGGCAAAACAAGTTTGTTGCCGGCCATAGGCATCATGTTGTGAGCGCCGTGTCCGGTCATGTTGCCCATGTCGTGCATCATCTGGGCCGCGGCAGGCCCGGAAATCGCAAGGCCTGCCAGGCCCGTCAGAAAAGTACGTCGGTACATCGATTGCTTCCTTTTGGTCGTTTGGGAGCGATTCACCCATAAGGCCGCTCACCGCAATATCGCGTTTCTTGTTTCTGAGCCGAAGGCAGCTTCGATAAGCCGCCCTCCAGTCATCATTTGCCGTGTTCGGCGAGCCATTTCTTCATCGTGGCAATCTCGTCTTCCTGAGCATTGATCACATCTTCGGCGAGTTTGCGGACTTCGGGATCTCTGCCGTATTGCAGCGCAACCTTGGCCATATCGATCGCGCCCTGATGATGCGGGATCATGCCGCGCATGAAGTCGGTGTCGGCATCGCCGCTGTACTCGATCATCATGTCCTTGTGCATGCGGTCGTTTGCGGCCGCATATGCTTGGGTGGACGAGGCACTGGATGAGGTGGTCTCCGCGCCAGACATGTCCATTCCCGGCATGGAATGATCCGCAGATGTTGCGTCGTTCGTCTTCAACTGGCTCTGCGCGATCGCCAGGCCCGCGCTGATAGCGATTGCACCGGCGATGAAGATCGGGGTGAGCTTATTCATGATCTTGCTCCCTGATCAGCTCGCAGTTGCCGGATAGCCGGCCTTTTCGAGAATCTGCTGAAGTGCCGGCTGAGAGGCGGTCGTCTCGATCTTGACCGTGCGTGCATCGGGATTGGTCTCGATCTTGGCGTCGGGATCGACGGACTGGATTGCCTTGGTAACGGACCTTGCGCAGCCGCCGCAGGTCATGTTTTCGATTCTGAGTTCCATGAGAATTCTCCTTGGTTTTGATCTCACGGCACTCAAAGTGGAGTTTCCAACCATGGTAAGGTCAAGTGCTGTCTGACGAAAAAAATGCTATTGACCTTCCCATGGTTGGAAGCCCCAGCTTCCCTTCACATTCAAATTCCGGAGCGTGAAAGGACCTCCCATGAATAGTTCAGTCCGGCCAACGGATTTATCGACGGTCATATCTCTGCCTATCGACGGCATGACGTGCGCATCCTGTGTGGGCAGCGTCGAACGCGCCCTAAAAGAGGTGCCTGGCGTCGATTCCGTATCCGTCAATCTCGCCACCGAAAAGGCGAGCATAACGGCGCACGCAGCCATCGACCGCGCGAAACTCGTCCAGGCTGTCGAAAACGTCGGCTATTTCGCGCCTGCGGCCAGTTCCATCGAGCTTTCGATCGAAGGCATGACCTGCGCATCCTGCGTGGGCAGCGTCGAACGCGCCTTGAAGGCTGTTCCAGGCGTCAGCGAGGCCGCCGTCAACCTTGCGACCGAGCGTGCTACGGTCAAAGGATCGGCGGATGCGGCAACCCTGATCGCGGCGGTCGAAAACGCCGGCTACGAGGCGAAGCTTATCGGTGCCGACCGAGGGGACGAAAACACCGAGCGCGCCGAGAAGAAGGATGCCGAGCGGCGCGAGCTCAGCCACGACTTTACCATCGCCGCCGTGCTTACCGCGCCGGTCTTTCTCATGGAGATGGGATCGCATTTCATCCCGCGCGTTCACAGCCTCATCGAATCAACGATCGGCATGCAGTGGAGTTGGTACATCCAGTTCGCGTTGACGACGCTCGTCCTCTTTCTCCCCGGCATCCGCTTCTATCATAAGGGACTTCCGGCACTTGGGCGACTTGCCCCAGACATGAACTCATTGGTCGCCATCGGCTCGCTCGCGGCCTATGGCTATTCGCTGGTCGCAACCTTCGCGCCCGGTTTCCTCCCCCCTGGCACGATCAACGTCTATTTCGAAGCCGCCGGCGTCATCGTAACGCTCATCCTGCTCGGCCGCCTGCTGGAGGCCCGCGCCAAAGGACGCACCTCCGAGGCGATCAAGCGCCTGGTCGACCTTCAGGTCAGAAGCGCCCGTGTTCGCCGGGATGGCAAGGCTGTCGATCTGCCGATCGGCTCGGTTGTCGCCGGTGATATCGTCGAAGTCAGGCCCGGCGAACGTGTTCCCGTCGATGGAGAAGTGGTTGAAGGAAACAGCTATGTCGACGAGTCGATGATTACGGGCGAACCGATCCCGGCATCGAAAACCACAGGCAGCGCGGTTGTCGGCGGCACGGTGAACCAGAAAGGTGTATTTGCGTTCCGTGCGACGGCCGTGGGTGGCGACACCGTGCTATCGCAAATCATTCGCATGGTCGAAGAAGCGCAAGCCTCCAAGCTGCCCATCCAGGCTCTGGTCGATAAGGTAACCATGTGGTTCGTGCCGGCCGTCATGGCTGTGGCCGCAATTACCTTCGTGGCATGGCTCTACTTCGGCCCCTCGCCCGCCCTTACCTTTGCGCTCGTCAACGCCGTGGCGGTTCTGATCATCGCGTGCCCCTGCGCCATGGGTCTGGCGACGCCGACTTCGATCATGGTGGGCACAGGGCGCGGCGCAGAGCTCGGCGTATTGTTCCGCAAGGGCGAGGCGTTGCAATTGCTCAAGGACGCCAAGGTCGTCGCCGTCGACAAGACCGGCACCCTGACCGAGGGCAAGCCGACGCTGACGGACCTGGAACTGGCCACCGGGTTTGACAGGCCGACCGTCCTCAGCCTCATCGCCGCCGTCGAGGCCAAGTCCGAGCACCCGATCGCCCGTGCGATCGTCGACGCCGCCACCGGGGAAGGTCTCTCGCTGTCGTCCGTGTCGGATTTTGAATCAGTTACCGGTTTCGGCGTGCAGGCGAAGGTCGAAGGCAAGCTGGTCCAAATCGGCGCCGATCGCTACATGGTCGAGCTTGGCTACGACGTCGCCGGTTTCGCCTCGGTCGCCGAACGCCTGGGCAACGAGGGCAAGTCACCCCTCTATGCCGCGATTGACGGCAAGCTCGCGGCGATTGTCGCCGTGGCGGACCGGATCAAGGACACGACTCCCGCGGCGATCAAGGCCCTGCACGATCTCGGCCTCAAGGTCGCGATGATTACCGGCGACAATGCCCGCACTGCGAACGCCGTTGCGGCGCGGTTGGGCATCGACGCGGTCGTAGCCGAAGTGCTGCCGGATGGTAAGGTCGACGCGATCAGCGGCCTCAAGAGCCAGTATGGCAAGGTCGCCTTCGTCGGTGACGGCATCAACGACGCCCCGGCGCTTGCCGAAGCGGATGTGGGTCTCGCCATCGGCACGGGCACGGATATCGCCATCGAGGCCGCGGATGTGGTCCTGATGTCGGGCAGCCTGCAGGGCGTACCAAACGCCATTGCGCTTTCCAAGGCGACGATCGGCAACATCCGCCAGAATCTGTTTTGGGCCTTTGCCTACAATACGGCCCTGATCCCGGTCGCCGCGGGTGCTCTCTACCCGGCCTTCGGCATCCTGCTCTCTCCGGTCTTCGCGGCGGGTGCCATGGCCCTTTCGAGCGTCTTCGTGCTCGGCAATGCGCTGAGGCTCCGCCGGTTCAGGGTCGCCAATTGATAAACCAGGTACAGCCGGTCCCGCACGGGACCGGCTACCCTACGCAGGAGAAAACTCATGAATATCGGACAGGCGGCGAAGGCATCGGGCGTATCGGCCAAGATGATCCGCTATTACGAACAAACCGGCCTCATTCAGGCGGCCGATCGTACGGCTTCAGGTTATCGCGACTATTCGGAGGATGATGTCCACGTGTTGCGCTTCATCCGCCGCGCGCGGGATGTCGGCTTTCCGGTTGCGGAGATTCAGACGCTTCTGGATCTCTGGGTCAACCGCGAACGGCAAAGTGCCGATGTCAAACGGATAGCACTTGCCCACATCGCCGAACTTCGGCTCAAAATTCAGGAATTGGAGCAGATGGCCGCAACCCTTGAGGAACTGGCGACGAAGTGCACGGGGGACGACCGTCCGGGCTGCCCTATTCTGGACGATTTGGAGACCCGCGATTCGGATGATGCCCGCATCGCCAACCCCAAATATACTTCGAGAATTTCGCCGCGTGACAGGATGAAGCGCAAGTTTTGAGACTTGGGGAGGGCTTGCACCCCATTCCTCGAGTACGGCGCGGCGGAGTGGGAACACTCATGCGGGCAATCCTAAATCCATTCGGGAGCGCCGCTGCTGTATCTTTCGCCGAATGCACCATGTGGCAGAATCTGCTTGATCCTATCAAGGTCTTCCTGCGTCAGGTTCAGGTCGACGGCACCGATATTCTCGATGAGCCGATCTTGGCGGCGTGTGCCGGGAATCGGTACGATGTCATCACCCTGAGCGAGCAACCAGGCAAGCGCGAGTTGTGAGATCGTCGCACCTCGTTGCTCCGCCAGCGCCTTCAACTCTCGTACAGCATCTCGGTTCTTTTCGAAGTTGCCGGGCTGCCAACGCGGATCGAACCGCCGCATGTCCGTCTCTTCATACTCGGCGGCAGGTTTGACGGCGGCTGTCAGGAAGCCTCGCCCGAGGGGAGAATAGGCGACGAAGCCGATACCAAGTTCACGCGTGACGGGCAGGATGGCTTCAACGTCTCGCTCGAACACCGAATACTCGGTTTGGAGTGCCGTCACGGGTTGTACGGCGTGAGCCCTGCGAATGGTCTGCGGCCCGGCTTCGCTTAAACCGAAGTATTTTACCTTGCCCTGCTGGATCAGGTCCTTGACCGTTCCCGCGACATCTTCGATCGGAACGTTCGGATCTACACGATGCTGATACAGGATATCGATGTGGTCCACTCCGAGATAACGCAGGCTGTTCTCGATCACTTCACGGATATGCTCCGGGCGGCTATCCGTGGCATATTCACGGGTCAGGCCGAACTTGGTCGCAACAACGACGTTTTCGCGGATACCCTTCAGTGCGCGACCAACGAGCTTCTCGTTTTCGCCCCAGCCATAGACCTCGGCAGTGTCGAAAAAGGTGACGCCTAAATCATAGGCACGCCTGATCGTCTCGAAACCCTGCTGCTCGTCACTTGATCCGTACCACAAGGTAATGCCCATGGCACCATATCCGATTGCTGACACGTCCGGGCCGTTCACACCCAATCTACGCTTATGCATTTGAACCTCCATCTGTTGGTCCAAAACATATGTGGCGGCAGGCCATTCCGGCGATGCCTGATGCTACCAAAAGCTTGCCTGATCCTGCCAATCTCTTGACCTTTTCAGGCAAAAAGTCTGAGGTGTTATTATGACGAGTTTGGAAGAAATCCACGCGATCGCGCTCCGCCACGCGGGAAGCGATGAGCAGAAAGTGCCCCGCCTGAAGATCTATTCGTCGGACGCTCCGACGGAATTGATGGCCATGATCTACGAGCCAGTTGTCTGCCTCGTCCTTCAGGGAACGAAAAGGACACTCATTGGCGATGAGTCTTTGGAGTATGGCCCTGGCGACTGCATGATCGTGGCTGCTGAGGTGGTCGCAATGGGGCAAATCACCAAGGCTAGCCCAAGCCAGCCCTACCTTGCAGCGAACCTCTATCTGGACCCGGTGCTTATCTCGTCTCTTCTGGTGGACATGGCCAGGATACCAGAGCCATCTGTTCCCTCAGGCTTCAACGTGACGAAGGCGTCCCCGCCGCTGCTGGAAGCATGGCGGCGTATGGTGGAGCTTTTGGATCGGCCGCTCGAAATACCGGTCATGGCCTCACACTTTGAGCATGAATTACTCTTCAGGCTACTAATGGGACCGCAGGGTCGGATTCTCAGGCAGATAGCTGGCGTGGATTCCCGTCTCTCCCATATTCGCCGGGCAATGGAATGGATACGGGAGCACTACGCAAAGCGTCTGACCATTGAAGCCATGGCAGACATAGCGGGCATGAGCGTGTCTGTGTTCCATCGGCGCTTTAAGGCGGTCACCGGATTGAGCCCGCTTCAGTACCAGAAACATGTCCGGCTGCACGAAGCTCGCCGGCGAATTCTTGCCGCCAACGCCAAAGCCGCCTCTGTGGCCTTCGCCGTGGGCTACGAAAGTGCCTCTCAGTTCAGCCGGGAATATAAGCGCTTATTTGGGGAGCCACCTCGCCGAAGCGCGACGGTGATACAGTCCGCCATAGCGTTGAACCCCGTGTAAGACTTTAGGAACTTTGGCCTGCATCCGAAAGCCATAGCCATCCTTTAACCGAGCCGTTCGCCGCTCGATGGGTCGAACAGGTGCGCCTTTGCGGTGTCGATTTTGAGCTGGATCGCCTGGCCTGTGGCTACGGGAGGGCGATCCCTCACGGCGGCAGCGATGGAATGCGCCCCGGCTTGCAATTGCAGATGCGTGTCGGAGCCGGTCGGTTCGATGATGATCACCTTGGCCTGCACGCCATCTGCATCGACGGCGATGTGTTCCGGACGGATGCCGAGCTGGACGGATCGACCGAGATGGCGACGGGCGCTTTCCGGCAGCGGCCAATGCAGATTTTCCGCGGCCTGCAATTCCATGGCTCCGCCCCGTTCGACAACGAGGCCGTCTATGAAGTTCATCGATGGCGATCCGATAAAGCCGGCGACGAAGCTGTTGGCCGGTGCATCGTAGATTTCGAGCGGCGAACCGATCTGCTCGATATGCCCGCCACGCATCACGACGATGCGGTCGGCCATGGTCATGGCCTCCATTTGGTCATGCGTCACGTAGACCATGGTGGTGCCGAGCCGCTGGTGCAGCGTCTTGATCTCGGTGCGCATCTGCACGCGCAGTTTCGCATCGAGATTGGAAAGCGGCTCATCGAAGAGGAAGACCGCCGGGTTGCGGACGATGGTCCGGCCCATTGCCACGCGCTGGCGCTGCCCGCCGGACAATTGCCGGGGATAGCGATCGAGGAGTGCGGCAAGGTCGAGGATCGCGGCGGCATCACTCACCTTCTGCTCGATCTCCTGCCTGCTGCGGCGCGCGAGCTTCAGCGAAAAGGCCATGTTGTCGCGCACGGTCATATGCGGATAGAGCGCGTAGGACTGGAACACCATGGCGATATCACGCTCATTGGGTTCGAGATCGTTGACGATGCGGTCGCCGATTTCGATCTCACCGTCGCTGATGCTTTCAAGTCCGGCGATCATGCGCAGCAAAGTGGATTTGCCGCAGCCCGAGGGGCCGACCAGAACGACGAATTCCCCGTCCTGCGCGGCGACGGAGACGCCATGCAGCACTTCGAGCGCGCCGTAGCGTTTGATGGCGTTGCGAATGGTCAGTTTCGCCATGGATCTCTCCCGATAATGTCGGCCGGTGCGTCAACGCCCGCCCATGCCCGCATTGAGTGCGATGCTATTGTAGATGAGCTTCTGCAGGATGATCGCAAGGAAAATCCCGGGAAGCATGGAAAGGGCGGCGCCCGCCATCAGATAATTCCATTGCGTACCCTGCTGCGTCTGGAACAGGGTGAGACCGACTGGCAGCGTGGCATTGTCGGCACCGGTCATGACGATCAGGGGCCAGAGGAAATTGTTCCACTGCCCGATGAAGGTGAACAGTGACAGCAGCCCGATCGCCGGCATGGACAGGGGCACGATGATGCTGATGAGGATACGCAGGCGCGATGCGCCGTCGATCCTTGCGGCTTCCTCAAGCTCCATGGGAATGGAGAGGAAGAACTGCCGCATCAGGAATGCGCCGAAGGTGCCGAAGGAGATCGGCAGGATCACGCCGGGGAAAGTGTTGACCAGGCCCAGCTTGTTGACGATCAGAAACAGGGGAATGATCAGCATCAGCGGCGGCACCATCAGCGTGCCGATATAGCCCAGCAGCAAGGTTTCACGCCCTCTGAACTTCAGCCGCGCAAAAGCGTAGCCGGAAAGGCAGGAGACGACGACGGTGATAACAGTCACGCAGACGGCGATGACGGCGCTGTTGAGAAAGAAGCGGCCGAAGGGCAGCCTGGTCCAGGCTGCAGCGAAATTACCCCATTCGAAGACCTCGGGCAGGATGCGCACCGGTATTGCCGTCACCTCCGCATTCGAGCGCACTGCATTCGAGACCATCCAGAAAAAAGGAAATAGGAAGGCGAGCGCCACGAGCGCAAGGGCGGCGTGATTGATGATATCGAGCACCAGCTTCCGGCGCGCTCTGGCCTTGGACTTAAGCGTCATAGTGCACCCATTTGCGCTGGAACCAGAATTGCAGGGCGGTCAGCGCCATGATCAGCGCGAACATCACCCAGGCGATTGCCGAGGCATAGCCCATCTGGAAATTCTGAAAGCCGCGCTGGTAGATGGCGTAGCCGAGCGTTGCGGTCGACGATCCCGGCCCGCCTTTCGTCATGACGAAAATCTGGTCGAAGACCTGCAGCGACGTAATCGCCGTCATCACCGTGCCGAAGAACAAGGTCGGAGAGATCAGCGGCAGGCGGATTTTCCAGAAACGGTCCCAGGCCGTGGCGCCGTCGATCCGCGCCGCTTCCAGATAGGTCGCCGGCACCATGTCGAGAGCGGCGTTGAAGAGAACCGTATTGTAGCCGACGCCAGCCCAGATCGATGTGAGCACCACAGCCTGCATGGCGAGCGTGCGATCGTTGAGGACGCCTGAGAACGGCAATGACAACGCAGCCATCAGGCTGTCGAAAAGGCCGCCGCTGGTGAAAATCAGCATCCAGACCATGGCGACCGCGATGAGCGGGGTGAAGGTCGGAAGGAAGAAGATCACCCGGAACCAGCGCTGTCCGATCTTCAGGCTCGAAATCCAGGTCGCAAGCCCGAGCGAAATGACGATATTCAGCACCAGATATTCGACCGTGAAGAAGATGGTGTTGCGCATGACCGTCCAGAATTGCGGGTCGGTCGTAAACAGGCGCGTGTAATTGGAAATGCCGACGAAACGCGGCGTGCCGAGCAATTGCCAGTTGGTAAAGCTGAGCGCGATCGAAGCAAGGATCGGCAGGACGAGGAACAGAACGATGCCGATCAGGCCCGGCAGCAGAAAGAACAAGGCCGTCCATCCCTCGCCTCTGAACCATTTGCGCGAGCGTGGCCTTGGTCTTGCGATCATGTCGGTGTGTTTGCCCAGCATCATGGGCCTCTCCTTTCCGGCAAGGGCGCTGCGGTCGAGCCGGTGGCCCGGCCGCAGGCAGGCCAGATCCCTTGGGGGCTAGGGAAGCTGGCTCTGAATGTCGCTCAGCACACCCTCGGGCTTCGAGTCTCCGGTCAGCGCCAGCGGCACATATTGCATCACCAGATTCTCGAACTGGTTCCATTTCTCGTTGATACGGAACGGCGTGGTGTGGGCGAACATATATTGCAGCGTGTCGCGGGTGCCGCTGACATTTTTGGCCGCGCCGTCATACCAGGCGGTCTGCTGCGCAAGGCGGGCCGGCAACGCGCGCCCGGCCGAGCCGAGGATCTCGGCCGCCTTCGGACCGCTCAGCACCTGCAGCGCCTTGAAAGCCGCATCCTTGTGCTGGCTGGTGGCGGAAATGCCCCAGCCCGAGCCGGCCGTGATGAAGCGCGACGGGCCGCTTCCGCGTGGCAGCGGCGCAATGCCGATCTTGAACTTGACGTTGGCCTGCGCGGTAATCAGTGTCCAGGGACCGTCGATATACATGGCGACATTGCCCGAGGCGAAGCGGCCGCTTGCTGCGGAGGCATCGGCTGCCGAGGCAAAGACGGGCGAGAGTTTGTCCTTGGCGGTGAGATCGGCATATTTGCTGAAAGCATCGACAAAGCCGGCATTGGTCAGGTCGAATTCATTATCGGAATTGAAGTATTCCGCACCGAGGGCGACGGGGCCGGCAATGAAATCGAAGCCTTGGGTGCCGTAACCATAGGTTCCGTCCTTCGTCAGCGTCTTGGCATCCGCCTTGAAGTCATCGAAGGTCCAGTCCTTGGCAGGCTCCTTCAAGCCGGCGGCGGCAAACTTATCGCGATTGTAGAAGACCATCCAGGGGCCGACGTCGTAGGGCAGCGCGTAGAGCTTGCCGTCATGGGAAAGCCCGGACATGATCGATGTCTCGAAATCCGCCACCTTCACATCGCTGTTCTTCACGTAGTCGTCGAGCGGCGTGAGGATCGAATAGAAATTGGGCATACGCATAGACTGCATCGAGACTATATCGGCGACCTGGCCCGATGCCGTCAGAACCGGCAGGCGCGTCCAATAATCCGTCCATCCTGAAAGCTGTAGCTGGACCTTGATATTGGGATATTGCTGGGTGACGAGATCGGTCAGTTGCTGCCAGAGCTGCGCATCGTTGGGCTCGCCCCACATCTGCCAGGTAAGGGTCACGGGAGCATCCTGCGCCTTAGCGCCGATGCCAGGTAGTGAACTCGCCGCAAGGGCGGCGGCAAAGATCAATGAACGTTTCATGATGGTTCCTCCTCCATAATGACTTTGGTTGCAGTGACGCTGATCACACTCCGGACGCTCCCCTCCGGCTTGGTCTTGCGGCTCGTTCAGGCCGCGATCATAACCTCCAGGTCGGCGATCAGGCCGATCAGTTCCGTTCGTTGGCGCCGCCAGGGGTCCGAACCTTGTCCCGGCTCCAGAATGGCGGTCATCCGCTGCAGGAAGTCAGGGGGCAGCCGCTCGAGTTCGGCTGCCATGGGCAGATTCCAGCCGTCACCCGGGAAATAGACCCGGTTGAGGGCAAAGACCGTCTGCAGAATGGCGTTGGCAAGCTTGCCCGTCAGCCCCACGAGAAAGACGAGATCGCGGCGAGCGACCTTGCTCTCATAGTGATAATCCCTGGCCCAGTAGCGCAGGATGTCCATGTATTGGCTGAGGACGGAGGCCCTGAGTGCTTCCGGATACTCCGCCAATTGCCGCTTCCAGCCGGTCAACAGACCGCGCGGATCCGCGATGATCTGCTGGCTGGCGAGATCGGTCGGCAGGTGATAGCCCCAGATCGTCCATTCGAAGGTTTTGGGCACGGGCATGCCGGCAAGCCAGGATTCCAGATCGCGCTGCACGCCTGCGTAACGGCGCATCCAGACCCCATCCATGCGGATACCCTCGGCCTGCCAGCTTTGCAGAGCCGCTTCGAAACGCCTCCATGCCTCGGTTTGCCGAACCTCCGGTCCGCGATAGGCATCGGCATAGACCCGGAAGTCGAAATCCGATTGCGCATCCGACCACCCCTTGCCGCGCGACCCGGCGAGCGCGACGGCGCCATTGCCGTCTTCGGCCAGATCGGCGATCAAGGGGGTCATCGCGGCAATGAGTTCGGCTTCGCGGCTCATGACAGCACCGGGCGGCTGGGTTTCGCTATCTCCTTCAGTCCTTGAGGATCAGTTCGATGACCGGCGTGACGACATCCGGCTTGAGCACCGGCAGCTCCAGGCTCAGTACGCCCTCGCCAACGGCGACGCCGATATTGGAATCGACATCGGCATCCGGATCGAGCCAATGGAGTTCGCTGGCGTCATGCAGGAACTGCGCATATTTGACCTTACGCCCCAGTCCTTCGATATGAATGTGGCGGAACGGCCAGGTCTGGATATGCAGATAGAGCCGATTGCCCTTCTGGGTGAAGCGGCAGCCGCTCGGAGCCTTGTAGGTGGAGGGGCCGACGCCGTAGATCGCACGACCGTTCAGCTGCATCCATTCGCCATAGGTGTCGAGTGCCTTGATGGCGCGAGCGTCGAAAGTGCCGCGGCCGGTCGGGCCGACATTCATCAGAAGATTGCCGCCGAGCGAAACCGTGTCGACCAGGATGTTGATGAGCTGACCGGCATCCTTCCAGCTCGTCTCGTCGCGATAGTAGCCCCAGGAACCGCTGAAGGTGTGGCAGGCCTCCCAGCGCACCGGCAATCCGGCAACCGTCGGAGCGACACGCGGCGTATATTGTTCCGGCGTCACCAGGTCGGGCATGTGATCTGCGTCGCGCGGAAGATCTAGGCGGTCGCCGACGATGATATCGGGCTGTAGTTGGCGCACCAGCTTCATGAGATCTTCGCTCTCCCAATCGGCGCGGCCCTTGCCGGGCAGCCCCTTGTACACGCGGCGGGGATAGCTGAAATCGAACCAGATCACGTCGATCTTGCCGAAGTTCGTCAGAAGTTCGGTCACCTGATCGCGCATGTACTTGGCATAACGCTTGACGTCGCGGCCCTCATTGAGCTTGGCGGCGTCGGGATGGTTGCGCTGCGGGTGATGCCCGTCGATGGGGAAATCCGGATGATGCCAGTCGAGCAGCGAATAATAGAAGCCGACCTTCAGCCCCTCGGCGCGAAGCGCTTCGACATAAGGGCCGATCAGGTCCTTGCCATAGGGCGTGTTGGTGACCTTGTAGTCGGTGACCTTGCTGTCCCACAGGCAAAAACCCTCGTGATGCTTGGCGGTCAGGACGACATATTTCATGCCGGCTTGGCGCGCGCGACGCGCCCATTCGCGGGCGTCGTAGAGGTCGGGATCGAAGTTGTCGAAATACTTCTGATAGGCCTCGGTGGTGAACTCCTCGCGGTTCTTCAGCCATTCATGCCGTGCGCCGAGGGCGTACAGCCCGAAGTGGATGAACATGCCGAAGCGGTCGTGTCCAAACCATGCTTTGCCATCGGCCACATCACTGCCGCTACTGATCGCTGCGTCGGTCACACTATCCTCCCAAGTGTTACGGCTCAATCGAACCGGTTCGATTTAATCATTGACCCTCCTGCCCCTGCATGTCAAGCGCGCTGTTGAAAGCTCTTTCTGCATATTGCTTCATGGCCGACAAATGTTAGATTTGTGACAGCGATTCATTGAGGGAAGTACCTTCGATCGGAAAGCAAAAGGCGATAGAAACGGTTCGAAAAATTCATGGCCACAATTCGCGATGTCGCCAAACTCGCTGACGTATCCGTCTCGACGGTGTCGCTAGCGCTCAGCAATCCGGCGCGGGTCAGCCAGAAAACGCTGGAGAAAATTCGCCAGGCGATTGCCGCGGTCGGCTTCGTTGCCGACCCGCTTGCCCAAAGCCTTGCGCGCGGACGCAGTCGCATGATCGGTTTCGTCGTCGGCAATGTCGGCAACCCGTTTTTCGGGGATATCCGGCGCGAGCTGGAAAACTATGCGCTCGACCACGAGCATTTCGTCGTCGTCACCGATTCCTCCGGCAAGACGGATCGCGAGAGGGCGATGGTCGAGCACCTGATCGGCCTTAAGACTGCCGGCCTGGCGCTTGCGCCGTCCGGTTATGACCAGAACTATATCGATTTCATCGCAGGCCTGAACGTGCCGATCGTCTGCTTCGACCAGAAGGTTGCCGGGATCGAGCGCGATTTCGTCGGGTCCGACAATTACCTCGCCGGCGCAATGCTGACAGAGCATCTTCTTCAACTCGGCCACAAGCGCATCGCCTTCATCACCGGCCCGAGCCATATGCACACGGCGACGGAGCGTTATCGCGGCTTTGCCGAGACCATGGCCAATGCCGGCGTTGAGGTGAACCCGAATTTCGTCGTCGACGGGCAGTTCACGCGCACCGCCGGCTACGAAGCGGCCATGCGCCTGCTGATCCAGCCCGAGCGGCCCACCGCAATCCTCGGCGCCAACAACACCGTGGCGCTTTCGGCATTACAGGCCATGCAGGAGCTGGGGTTCCGCTGTCCGGAAGACATTTCGCTCGCGATGATCGACAATGTGCAATGGAGTTCGGTCATCACGCCGCGCATTACCATGGTGGTTCAGGACACACTGGCGCTCGGCGGCATCATCGCCCGCCGCCTCATGCACCGCATCACCAACCCGGAAGGCGCCGTCGAGCCGGCACAGGATTTTGTGCTGACGCCGAAATTCGTTCCGGGCAATTCCTGCCGAAGAATTTAGGGCATCGCACATCGAAGCGCGGCGATCTCATATCAAGGGCGCAGCAAAACCGCTCATGCGGCAGGGCTGCTCATGCGCGCAGCCCTCCATCTCCATCGCCGGTTCTGCCTCTTCCTACGTCCTGCGCGATTGCCTCGCCGTTCAGTGCTCCAGGAAGACGTAGTTCATCCAACTGCTCATGCGCAGAAGGACCTTTCGGAGGACGGCGACGTGATGCCAGTGCTCGGTATAAACCGCAACCTCCGCAACGACGCCTCCCGGCAATTGATATTTGTCCGTATTTTCGAGCAGTTCGATACGCGCCAGCGTCTGTCCCGGTGCGGTACGCTCCGGCGACTGCGGATCGATTAGCGCTCCGCTAGGCTGAAGCTGTCCCTGGGCCATGACGTCGATGACTTCTTCGACGCGTGCCTTGAAAATTTTGCCAGGAACCGCCTTGAAAGCGACTTCGGCGTCGTCGCCCACACTCACACGCTGTAGCGAATTCTGGATGAACGCTGCGGCGAGCATTCGGTCCTCACTGTTGATGAACACCATCACCGGACGCAATGGCAACGGGTTGGCCATCATGCCGGGGCGAAGGAAGACCTGGGTCACATAGCCATCGCTCGGCGCACGCACCGTCGTCTGGTCAAGCTCGTATTCCGCATTGCCCAGTTCCGCCGTCAACCGGGCGACGGTTGGGTTCGTACCGTTGATCTCGGATTCATAGGCGAGTTTTGCCTGGACAGCCTGGGCACGTGCCGTATCTGCGGCGGCTTCGGCGGTCAGATAGATACCACGCCGGTTTTCGACCTCCAGTTCGGAATAGACGGCACCCCGGCCGCTGGATTTCGCGTTCTCATTTGAGTTCTGGAATTTCTCGAATGCCTGCAACGCACGATCTCGCGAGGCTTCCGCTCCGACGACTCCGGCATTGGCGGCGTCGAGAGCAGCCTTCAATTGAAGGACCGTCTGCTTCGCCTCGGCAAGCGCTGCTTTCTTCTGATCGACGACAAACTGGTAGGGTCGCGGATCAATGCGGAAGAGCACATCGCCCTTCTTCAGCGGCTTGTTCGGCTCGACCGGGACTTCCACGACCTGCCCGCCGACGACGGGAATGACCGGCGCCGAAGTGAAATAGATGCGCCCGTCCCCGGAATAGGGATGATTGTAGCTCATGATGAGCAGCAGGGCCCCGATCAAAAAGATGCCGCCCAGGACCGCTGTCGAGAGTGTCCATTGGTTTACAGGAATCCGGAACACCTTAAAGATCGTAAAGCAGATCGCGGCATAAGTGAGTATCAGGAGCAGATCCATCAGGCTTTCTCCCTCTCCGACGACGGTTGCGCTTCGAGCTCAGCGATCCGGGCATGAAGACGTGCGATTTCGGCATTTGCTTCGGCTTCGCGCGAAAGCTTGCCATCGGGTCGAATTCCCCAACCGCGGTCCTCCCGGTAGAGGGTCGCCCAAATGAAGAGAAACGGCCAAATCGCGTGCAGGGTGAACAGGCTCACCCAACCGGCAACATGGATGGCATCCTGGTGAGGGTGGTTGCGAGCCTTGGCGATCAGATGCGGGATGTCGTGAATCGCGATCACTGCATAGAAGAGAGTGACCACCATGAAAATCAGCACCCCAAGTGCAAAATAGTCGAGAAACACGGTTCCTCCTTTTCGGCCTGTGACCGAGCCGACCGGCCGTCATCGAGGAGGAGATAGTAACGCCGCCAGACCTCAAACGCCTGTAGCATCACGTATCGTCTATTAGCCAAGCCGCAGAGTTTTCAGCAAAACCTTGATTTCAGGGGGTAACCGTGACGCCGGCCGATCTTAATCCTGAAAGGAAATGCTCTTGGTCCGATGGGCGCTGCAGCCGTATTGCGACTTCCCTACGAATATTGGTCAGGAGTGCGGGCGCATTCGATTTGAGCCAGTCCTGTTCTCGGCTGGCTTCGTCGAGCTTGCCCTCCGCGCCAAGGATCGCAAGCAGCACGAGATGGTGCATTGGATTATATTTGAGATCTGCCATACGTGCCCAAAGCTCGGCCGCCTGATAGTCCCGCCGCATATAGGCGCAAAGTGCCATGCCCACTTCATAATATCCAATCGGGCCTGGGTTTCTGCTGATGGCACTCGACATCAGTTCGCAACCCGTTTCCCATTTTCCTGAGAAGGCGAGCCTGAATCCATATTCTCCGGCAACTTCCGTGTCGTTCGGATTGATCGCATAGGCGGCGGCTCCCTCCCTCAATGCGGCGTCGACATCGCCGTTGAAGAAGTTCGCGAGCATCAATGCCTGCAACGCCCGAGCATTCTGAGGATCGATTTCCACCGCACGCTTGGCGGTTTCAAGAGCAAGCGTCAACGGATGTGGTGATTGCGGCATGTCCAGCCGGTATTGGAAGCGAATCTCGTCCAGATAGGTCAGAGAGAGCAATGCCCACGAGGTTGCATAAGCCGGAAGACGCTCGGTCGTGCGCTTGAGACAGTCCTGCACGGCGGCATGGTTTTGCGGGTTCAGATCGATCCGATAGCTGTAATAGGACAAGGTGCATGCATAGGCATCCCAGTCGTCGGGCGGAGATTGGGCTAAACGTGCGGCGTCGGCCTGGTAGATCAGGCCGTAAGGCTGGGCGACAGCCGTCGCGACGCGCCGTGCGATATCGGCTTCGACCTCAAGTATATCCTGCACTCGAAGGTCCCTGTCGTAATTGTTCGCCCAGGTCACCGATCCATCGGAGCGGCGGACAAGTCTGGCCGTAAGCCGAAGCTTGTTTCCGTCGACGCGTATGCCGCCCTGCAGCGCAAAGCGCGGTTCTTCCACCCGTATGTCCGGGCTGGAAAGCGGCTCCTTTGCAATGACGGCAATTTCCTTGAATTTCGCAAGCTCGCCAATGACTTCGTCCGTGAGCCCCCGGGCGATGTCGGCGGATCCACCCTCCTTTGAAATTTCTTCGAACGGTTCGACGAGAACTTTGGGAACACCTCCTCCCGCCGCAGCCGGAGCGGCATTTTGAGCCCTGTGCGATGAAAAGAAAAAAGTGCTCAACGGCGGGATAATGGCGACGAACGTCGTCAGGACTATCGCCGCGGAAATCGCATACCACAGCCACACGGGCGGAGGTGCCCTATCCGCGCGATCGGCCACGATCACCGGCTTCTGCACTTCGGCCGGGGTCTCTAGGACATTGTCGGAATCGGGCCGATCGGCCAGCCTGTCAGCAGCAGTCGCATACCGGAAACAAGGTATATAGGCACCTTTCGGTATGGTGATGATGATCCGGTCGGCCCACCCGGCAACCAGATAGTAGCGTTCGAGGCCGCGACGAATCCGGCCGGCTTCTATTCTGACGACCGGATCGTTCTGAGCATCAAACGATGCATCCCGGGCAAAAACCTCCTGTGCAATCGTGTAAGCCTTGAGATAATCAGCCCGTCCGCCCAGCGTCTCTTCAACGACATATTCCAAAAACCTGCGGCCCCGCTCCGGTGCCAGGAACTCTTCACTTGAAAGGATTCGCTGAAGCTGCTCTCGGATCTCCCACATCTCAGGAGACGACGTGTCGTCTCCACCGCTTGCCCAAGCGCTCTGCATGGTGTCCCCCTGCGACCGTAGCGGTCGTCTTATCGCCCTTGTATGTTCATGTATATTACGCCTCTAATTAAGGTAGTGGCAATATAATGTCTCAATCTGCTTGACGTGATCATGACGAGCGGGGCGGGGATGATATCGGGAAAAAATAGTTCAACGCATTTGTCCGCGCTCCAAATTGTCGAGGTGCGCTTTCCTCATGAGGTCGCGCGGGTACAACAGCTCTTTAGCGTAGACGAAACTTTTCGCAGCATGTGCGAGGACCTTGCAGCCGCCGTCGAAACGCTGACGCGGGTGGACGATCTCCCCGACAATGTCCGGGAAGCGCGGCGCCAGGAATACGCCGGACTCGTCGATGCTCTTTCCGGTGAAATTCGCGATGCAATTCGCAATTCGAAACTTGTGATCTTACGGCCGCAGCCAGGGCGCCCCAAGTCTTAGCGCATCACCAGATTGAACCGATGCAGCCCATGAATTGGTTCGGAAATCATGAGAATTGCTCCGCAGCGGGCATTCAGCCAACGGCATCGGGCGGCGGGTTATTTCACTAGCTGCTGCGGTTGGAGATCACCTTGGAGCGTACCTTCGGGAGCCGGCTGCTTCCTCCTTGGCCGCAACGGCTGCTCGACTATGGTAGCAGGAGCAGCAACAGCCGCGGCGGCAACCGTGCCGATATTCGATACCGTACCGCCGACGACAGCCGTGATGCCCTGCCCGAGCGTTACGTTCGAATCCGTAAGCGGCTGACCGGTCATCAGCCTTTTGCCGATGAGCTGGACTATTTCCGGACTTTCCGCGAACTTGCCGTGGTTCAGTGCGTCATCGGATTTGACCTTTGTCAGGTCGATTGCCGTAATTCCCGCCTTTTCGAGTTTCGTTCGATAGGGCTCTTCCGTCGGGTTGATCGCACCCAAGCGGGAGACCCTTCCCGTGATAAAGCTCGACACCGCGAGCGCTTTATCGTCCTGAGACACGAAGATGGTGAACTTCGGCCTCGGCGCCCCCATCTCCACATACTGTTTGGCGAAGACTTGGATGTCGATATCCGGCGATGCGAGAATAACATTGTGGATCTTAGGGTTCACATGGCCATCGCGGATGCCCATCTGCCGGAGGGACTCCATGGCGAGCCACGTTCCCATCGAGTGGGCGAGAATGGTGATGTCCTTTACATCCGGATCCGCAGCGAGCGTGTGAAGCGCCTGCTCAAGCGCGGTTCGTGAATAATTGGTGCTTTCCTTGTCATATTGATAGGCGATGAGTTGAGCCCTGGAGGGCCATGTGAAGAGGACCGGCGTCGCTTGCATTCCGCTGTCATGGACGATCTGGGCCAGCCGGAAGACGGAATCCTCGTATTTGTTGTTGAAGCCATGAATGAAAACGAGCGCGTGTCCGCCGACGACGTGCTGACGGAACCATGCTCGACCCTCCGCGACCGTCTCCAATTGCTTTACGCGGATGACGGCGAAGTCGGTTGCCGGATTGGGCGGCAGCCGATGCGGCCACTGCACGGTGCCCGGCTGACGTTTGGGCGGGATCGAGACCGCTACCTCCGTCAAATAGGGCTTCGGACTGCGCTCGCCATTGAACAGCGTGGCCGGATCGCCGGAGGGCTGGCGGGTGGTTGCGACGAGCATGTCCACCTTCGCAGTGGGCGGCGCCGATGCCGAAAGCGTCACCGGCGTCATTACGCCGCTCGGATGACCGCATCCTGAAAGGACTGAAAGCAGAACAACCAGAGACCTTCTAAGCATGCATTTTTCCAATCGAACGGTGCACCTGATCGCACGCCGGCAGCCTCCGTTCGGACCATCGCTCCGAAGCGGCCATCGGATCATAGGCGGCAGCTCTGGCATTGGTAGTAACTTACGCGATGGTGCCTTCCTTCGCCCGTATGATACGGGTGGGCAACTTGGCGGCAGGAAGGCTCAGCTTACGGTCAGGAAACAGCCACCTCTTGCGAGGTTTCGGGAGAATTGTCACCAGCAGGAAGGGTGGGGCTCGTCCAGGCCACGAACAGATCATAGAAAACGCCAAGAACTACCGGGCCGAGAAACAAGCCTACCAAACCGTGCGCCAAAGCTCCTCCAATAACGCCAAGCAAGATCAGGGGCATCGGCGTGGATAGACCGCGCGAGATCAAAATCGGCTTTAAAATATTGTCGAGAACGGTGACCGGCACTGCGAGAAGCGTGAACAGCAAAGCATCCGGGAATGGCCAGGTGAACCAGGCCCAAATGACCAGGGGCAGCAGCACGATACCTGGTCCGATCTGAATGATGCAGAATACGAAGACCACGAAGGTCAGCGCGCCTTTTGCCGGAACGTCGAAGAGAAAAAAGATAAGCCCGCAGAGCAGCGTCTGCAGCAATGCGATGCCGATGATACCACGGGAAACATTGCGGACCGTCATACTTGCCAGACGAACGAAATCGGTTCCTCTGTTGCCGGCGATCCGAGCAACGACCAAGTTCACCGACGTCACCAGTTGCTGTCTTGCAACCAGGAAGCAGCCGCACAGCAACACGGATGCAATGAAACTGAGCACGCCGCCCCCAAGAGCGGCCGTTCTTTCGAGAATGACGCCTGCAGCCGCCTTTATCGGCTCCTGGAACTGCTTTAGCATCACCGTAAAGTTGGCGATGGCGTAGTTCCAAATCTCAAAGGCGCGCTCCCCGACATATGGCCAGGCCCTTATGCTCTGAGGCGCCGAAGGCAAGACAACAGTCCCTTCTTTCAGGCCGGTCAGAAGCGCGCGCGTACCGTCGGCGAAGCTGAACAAGATGGCCGCAAGCGGCGCGATCACGATCGCGAGGCACGCGACGACGATCAGGACTGCCGCGGCAATGCCGCGACGGCCAAGCAATCTCCTTAACAGTTCAAAGAGAGGAAAAAGGGCCACCGCCAGGATCGCCGCCCAGGCGAAGATCAAGATGAAGGGAGCGACGATCGTAAAGGACCAATAGGCGAAAAGACCGACGACACCCAGTCGGATAAACTCGCTTATGCGCGCGTCAGCGGAATTCGAGCTCGACCGGACGCTGCCGGTGTCTGCCGCAACTTCCTGTACGGGCGGTGCTGAGATCGATTGCATGGCACAAAGCCCCGGCGGATTCTACAGCTTACCAGACAAGGTCCGGCACGATATGGCGGACGCCGTCGTCCTCGACATAGTCCGAAGGCCGCTTCTGCCGTTTGCCCAGTTCAGGTTTCTCGAACTTCACCCGTTCATAGGGGATCGATTTCAGAATATGCGAGATGCAATTGATGCGCGCCTTCTTCTTGTCGTCCGAAGGCACGATCCACCAGGGCGCATGCTGCGTATCCGTCATTCTGATCATTTCGTCATAGGCCCGTGTGTAGTCCCACCAGCGGCGGTAGGATTCCAAGTCCATCGGACTTAGCTTCCATTGCCGCACCGGATCGTCGATCCGCCTCCTGAAGCGACGCTCCTGCTCATGTTCGCTAACGGTCAGGAAATACTTCAGCAGAATTACGCCGCTTTCGACGATGGCAGCCTCGAAACGCGGAGCGAGTTCAAGGAAACGACGGGCCTTCTTTTCCGTGGAGAAACCCATGACACGATCGACGCCAGGGCGGTTATACCAGCTACGATCGAAGATGACGACTTCGCCCGCGGCCGGGAGATGAGCAATGTAGCGCTGCATATAGATCTGTGATTTTTCACGGTCATTGGGTGCCGGCAGGGCAACCACGCGAAACACCCGCGGACTGACGCGCTCCGTGAGGCGCTTGATCGTGCCGCCCTTGCCGGCGGCATCGCGACCCTCGAAGATGATCACGATGCGAGCGCCAGAATTTTTGACCCAAGCCTGCAGATGCGCCAGTTCGACCTGCAGTTTCGCGATTTCCTTCTCATAATCCTTGGTGCGCTTTTTCTTCTTTCCACCGCTATCCGCTTCCCCTTCGCGATTGGGATCATACATCTTGTTCATGACTTCCCTCCCTGAGTTGCGATATCTGTGATGCCCCGTCTCGCTCTTGCCTGGGTCACACTTCCTGAAGGCGGAACGACCGGATGGCATCCTCTTTGTCATCAAAGAAACTCGTCACACCGATGCGGTCGACAACACCCGCACGTTGCAGCAGCGCCTTGGCCTCGGCGTTCAACTCCGCCACGCAGAAGACGACGCCCTGCTCCTGCAAGGCCGCTTGAACCGCGTCGAGCGCAGCAGCGCCCGTGCTGTCGAGATGGACTATTGCGCCGGCATCGAGCACGAAATGCCGCGTGTCCGGCGTGAGATTCCTGGCGATGTCACGCAATCGCGTACGAACGTAATCCGCATTGTAGAACAAGACGCTGCCCTGGATCCGGCATATCGCCGTGCCCTGGATCCCCGTGGCATCGGGAAACCGCCGCATATCGTAAAAGCCATCCCGGCCGGGGATGCGCCCGAGAAGCGCGTCATGGGGAAACATCGTCTTGCGCAGGAGATAGATCAGCGTCGCAACGATGGCGACGACGACGCCATTCAAGACACCGAAACTGATGGCGCCCCACATGGCGATCAGCGCGAAGACGAACTCCATTCTGCTGATCTGCCAGATCCTCTTCAGCTCATGAACGTCGATAAGACCGATCGCAGCGGTCGCCAGTATTGCCGCAAGAGCAGGGATTGGCAGAATGCGCAATGCGCTGTGCAGGAAGACAAGGGCCGCAATCAGCGTCGCCGCGGACACCAGACCGGCAGCCTGCGAGCGGCCGCCTACCGAAAGATTGATTGCCGTTCTCGAGTCCGAAACGCTGATCGGGAAAGACCCAAACAAGCCAGGAGCGATGTTTGCAGCGCCCAGGCCGATCAATTCCTGATTGGCATCGACCTCTTCGCCCGTGCGCGCTCCGAAACTCCGGGCAGCCACGATGCCTGCGCCGAAACTGACGAGGAAAACCGCAGCCGATCCCAGGGCAATCTTATCAAGCGGCATTTGTAAAATTGACGGAAAGCTGACCGACGGAAGCCCGCGAGGAATGTCGCCGATCACGGCGATTCCTCTCCCCTGAAAATCGAAGATGGCGGACAGGAGACAGGATATCACAACGACGAGCACAGGCCCTGGAATACGGGATTGCGTCGCTTTGACGATCCACAGCAGGCAGAACATCGCGAGCCCGAACAACAGCGAGGGCCAATGGATGGATGCGCTTTTGCGAAGTATCTCGGCAATCGGCGCCAGCAGACCGTCCGATTCGATGCGCACGCCCGTGAATCGATTGATCTGGCCGACAAGGATGGACAGCGACACGCCGGCGAAGAAACCAACGAGGATCGGCCGAGAGAGAAAGCTCGCCAAAACACCAAGGCGCAATAACCGCGCAGCAAAGCAGAAGCACCCAACGCCCAATGCGAGGGCTGCGGCAATCGCCACTCGATCAACCGGAGCGCCTGCGGGCATGGAAGAGACCACCACGCCCATGGCAGCGGCAAGCACCGTCATCGTGGCAGCATCAGGCCCAACCACCAATAATCGCGACGGCCCGAAGAGCGCGTAGGCAATCGGGGCTACAATGCTGGCATAAATTCCAGTTTCAGGCGGGAGCCCGGCAATGGCGGGATAGGCAATGGCGCTGGGCAAGCCGACCGCGGCGATCGACAGGCCGGCGGGAATGTCGCTGCGCAGCCAATCGGATTGAAAGCCGCCCAAGCCTCGCAATATGGGCAGATGAAAACTGACGGCCATCTTACAACTCCCGCCCACAAAGGACGCCAATCGAAAAAGCTGAGCCCGCCTCATATGCGTCCAAACGCTTGATCGATGCTTGGCGAAGGCATAGCTCGGCCAACGGTTCGTCCTCTTCTTGATAAACAGACAGGATTTTAACGCGGCTGCCGTCACAGCGCGTGTAGCATCGCGTAACATCCGCGTGCCGCATCGAAGCCGATACGAACGCCATCCGTCCGAGGCGATCGAAGGATTGATGCCGCTACTGGAAAAGCAAATTCGCGCCGCCGGTTCGAAAGAGGTGCCGTTCAGAAATAACGGGCCGCACTTTGCTCGATGAGATATAGCTGCGGCAGCACGCTCGCACGTGAGCGAGGGCCTTGCGCAACAGCCATTGCCGTAGCGAAAGTAAGTTCATACCTACCGTTATTGGCGCAATGTGACTCAACAACCAATCCGGCCGGCGCCTTCGCCATTGTTCTCTAAAAGGAATGTCGCTCTTCTGACCGCTCAATCTCGTCCAGTGCGGTGCTGTCCGCACTGCGCGACGTGCAACCCTCGATGCCCGGCTGACCCGTGCTGCGTAACTTCTTGTATTATACATACCTAATGTAATCGACTGCAATATTATGGTTGCGACCGAACGTCGGACCGATGGAAGCGGCGTCGAGCGCGATGCAAGCAGTTGCAGGCAGTTGGGCTCTGCAAGGGGCCTTATTTTGGGGGAAAGCCCGCTCCTCTCGATACGGCCTGCAGCGCTGATCGGGACGGAGCTTCAGAGCGAAAAGCAGTATCAGAAAAGCGGCATGTCCCGCAGATCGCTATGGGGAGAGATCGCTATGGGGATGAAACTTCGAGACCTCATCTTTGGATTGTCAGCGGTGTCGCTTCTAGCGATTCAGGCACAATTTCCCGCCTACTCACAAACATCCGCGAGCAGCGCCCCACCGGCGCAAGCAGCAGAAAATGCGCCCGCGCTACTTTCCGATGACGAGCTGGAAGTGCTCGTCGCACGCATCGCTCTCTATCCGGACGAGCTTGTCGCGGCCATCTCGGCAGCATCGCTTTTCCCGCTTCAGATCGTCGAAGCCCAACGCTTCCTGGAGGCGAAGAAAAAGAATGCGGATCTAAAGCCCAAGAGCGACTGGGACGGCAGCGTCATTTCGCTGCTGAACTATCCGGAGGTCGTCAAGATGATGAGCGATGACCTGGAATGGACGCAGGCGTTCGGAAATGCCCTGACGAACCAGCAAAAGGACGTTCTGGTCGCCATCCAGCAATTGCGCGACGAGGCAGTGGCAAAAAAAATCATCAAGAGCGATGACAAGATTACCGTCGTTACCGAAAACGACAATGTCATTATCCAGCCGACCAATCCGGAGAAGATCTACGTTCCCCAGTATGCGCCGGAAATGCTCTATGAGCCCGGCTACGCTTCCGAACCGATTGGCTATTATTCGGATTCCTATCCCAGCTATTACTACCCGGGAGCAACCTTTTTCGCAGCCGCATTTACGGGTGTTGCATGGGCTGCGGCCGTCAACTGGAACGATTGGGGCATATGGGGCGGCAATTGGCGCGGCGACGTCGATATCGACTGCAACAACTGCTTCAACAACCGCAATTTCAGCGGCAAGGTCAAATGGAATGATGTCGATTGGAAGAATGTTGACCGCAGCAAATTAAACATCGGCAAGGACCAGCTCGCGAAGATGGACCGGTCTGCCATCGGAAACAATCTCCGGTCAGAAGGTGGCAACGATTTGCGCAGCCGGGCGGAGAGCCTCAATCGGGAACGCAGCGGTTCTGCGGCTGATCGCGTCAATCGTGCGGCCGATGTCCGCAGAGATACGGCGCAAGGATTGAAACAGAAGCCGACCGCCCGGACTGCCCAAGGTGCCAACCGGCCCGCGAATGTCGCGCGGGCCGAGCCCCGGTCTCCAAAGGCGGCGACGGGCGCAAATCGAGGTACGAAGGCAGCCGCAGCTCGCTCGGGCCAGCAGAAGCTGGCTTCAAGACCCGACAACAGGGGACGCCAGCCTTCGGCCCTTGGCAACGTCTCCTCTGGCCGCCGGGAGATGATGGCGTCCCAGCGTGGCCGTCAAAGCATGGGAGCGGCACACCGACAGCCTCCCAGATCAATGCATCGTGGCGGTGGACGTCCAATGCCGCATGGCGGCGGCAGAGGCGGTGGCGGCAGAGGCGGCGGCGGTAGAGGCCGGAGATAGACACGATATTTTTTGGGGAGGCAGGCGATGAGAACGACGCGCAGAATGCAGTTGCCCATATTGATGTTTGTGGCCTCGGTCGTTTCCTTATCAAGCTGGCAAGTTGGCGAGGCGCAGGACCGGCAAAGGCTCGCGGGCTTTGCGTCCCATGAGAAGTCGGCCGAATTCGATCAGTCGTCGGAAGCTGTCGATCGCCTCAAGACGGTGCTGACGTCCAACGATGTCGACGGTCTGGCAAAGTTGCTGGGTCTCGATGCGGCCAGGCTGAAGGCGAGCGAAGAAGCCATGGCCGCCCTCGGCCTGATCAAGGAAGGCGCGGCCAGGCAAGTGGCCGTGCAGGACATCTGGGACCGCAAGATCATCGCGATCGGAGACAAGCTCTGGCCGCTGCCGTTTCCTCTGGTGAAACGCGAGGATGGCAAATGGGCATTCGACACGAAAGCGGGCCTGGAAGAAATCCTCAATCGGCGCATCGGCGAAAACGAGTTGCAGACCATCCAGACGATGCATGATTATGTCATGGCCCAGCGCATTTACGCCAGCGAAGACAGGGATGGTGACGGCGTCTACGAATACGCCCAGGTGCTGATCAGCGACCAGGGACGGAAGAACGGCCTTTACTGGGTGGCCGAGACGGACGAGGACGCAAGCCCGGCCAGCGCTTTGATCGAAAATGCGGCATTCGGAAAGGCGCTGAAGGGCGAAGGCTATTTCGGCTACCGCTATCGTATCCTGACCGGCCAAGGCCCGAACGTCTTCGGTGGCCGGCATAGCTACATCGTCAACGGCAACATGACCGACGGCTTTGCGCTCATCGCCTGGCCAGTAAAGTATCGTGAAACGGGCGTGCAGACATTCATGATTAGCGACCAGAGCGTGATCTACGAACGCGACCTCGGCGAGAATACGGCAGAGATTGCCGCCTCCATCAAGGAGTTCAATCCGGACCATAATTGGACGATAGCCGGCGAATAGAGTCTGAAACCTCGTCTGTGATCATGGCACTCTTGGCGCCGAAGAGGCGAAGCTGTGCCGACCGATCCAAAGTCATTGTCGCCAGGGTCCGGTTGGAATATCGGGCATTTCCTGTGATCTCAGGTCCCAGCCAGCGCGGCAGCACCGGCCGATCCGTCTCGCTGAACAACTCGATCTCGGCAATCGTCAGGCCGGAATGCCCACCGTGGAAGACGTCGATTTCCCAGGTGAATCTGCCAACGGGTACCCTATAGCGAGACTTCTCAATCACGGCGCCGATTGCGCGTTCAAGCAATTCTTCCGCTTCCAGGAGCGGAATGGCATATTCGAACTCATCGCGGATGATCCCCTGCCGTTTGAACTTCACGGTCAGGAAAGCCGCCCGGCCGTCCACCAAGCGTATACGGAGCGACTTGTGGGCATCGCACAGAAGATAGCCCTGGCGCAATTCACTTGCAGCCACAGCTTTGCGTCGCCAATCATCGTTTCGGACAAGAAACCTTCGCTCGATCTCTCTTGTCCTCATGCGCCGCCCCCATTGCCGATATTCTCGGCGTTGCGCCTGGAACTTCGTCGGTAAATTCAGCCGTCGCTGCTGCGCTCCAACCACTGCTGGAGCCGGACATGTCGGTCGCCAATTCTATAGGGGATCAGACGACCGGCGCCTCCCAATTCAGGAAAAAGCCGATGTCGCCAGGCACACCGCCCGGAAAATTGATGACTGCGGCGGTGAGGCCGTAGCCCTGAGGACGAGCAACTTCATTGAAGAGGTCGTAGAGTTCCTTGGCTTTTCCCTGGAGAGTCGAAGGCCAATCGGAGCGGTTGCTGTTGATGGCGCGACCGCTATCGGTGCAGAAGTCGGAAGGGAAGCTGTAGATCAATGCTTCGACCTTCCCGTCGGCGACGGCCTTCATCACCACGCGGCGAATGACCTCCCGCTCCTTCTCGCTGACATGTTTCTGAAAGAAGTTCTCGACGAACTCGGCATGTTTTTCGGCCTCACGCGCTCTGATCTTCTCGTCGCGCTGCATCTCCACGAGTTGCAGCTCAAGCGCGCGCTTGCGTAATTCTTCCGCACTGATCATCGAAGGATGGGATTCAGATTTTTCCTCACCAGTCATGACGTGACCCTCCGCTGTTCGAAGGATCATAGGACAGGCGAACCAAGCCTCGTAGTAAGATACGCAGGATTGTTGGTAAATTACGGTAGGCTACCTCGACGCGTTTCATAGCGCCCGTTGCTGCACACCAACTGAAGATCAACGCGGCTTGCCCTAGCCTGCGAAATGCCGAGAGGCGCATCCGCTAGCTCCGGTCGCGTTTGGGATCCAGAGCAATGCTCAATCCGACCTTCACCCTGTCCATGGTGACAAAGCTGCGAAACCGCTTCACGTTCTTGTTGGCGAAGAACAACCGCCTCGTCAGGGCGTCGTAATCGGCCATCGTCCTAACGACCACGAGAAGAATGAAATCCACCTCGCCTGTCACATAGTAGCACTGCTGAACTTCCGGGGCTTCCGCGAAGGATTTCCTCGTTGCGTCATGCGTGGCGGCGAACTCGTTGTGCATCTCCACCTCGACGAAGACTGTAATCTCGTGGCGCACATGCGACGGCTCGACGACAGCGACATTGGCAACGATCGTGCCCATCTCCTCCATACGCTTGATGCGGCGCTGCACGGCCGGAGCCGACAGGCCGATTGCCTCTGCGATCGAGCGCTGCGGCGTTTTGTTGTCCTTCTGAAGAATCTGCAGGATGGCGAGGTCGAAACGGTCGAGCTCCACGGCTCCTGCAGAATGCTTGTCAGTCATCCGTATTTCCTTTGCGAGGAGTAATTTTCCAATAGGCTCAAATTTAGGTCAAATCGGCCCGGCCGATCGAGCGAATGTTTCATTGTTGGCATTAAAATACAGCGCATTTCTCACACGTAATGAAGTAATTATCAGGACAGGATTAATTTCGAAAGGATGTCCCGATGCTGCTCCTGAACAAACACGCCGACTATCGCAAGCCGCTCGAAACCGTCGACGCCGAGATTTTGGGGGTCGAAGCCGCCAAGACGGTCAAGGACTTCCTGCGCCATCGCGAAGACTACGAGGCAACTCCTCTGGTGTCGCTACCGGATCTCGCACGTGAGATCGGGATCGGTTCGATCATGGTAAAGGATGAGGGCCATCGCCTCGGCCTCGGCAGCTTCAAGGCACTCGGCGGTTCCTATGCTGTGATCAGGCTCGTACTGGAGGAGGCTTCGAAGCGCCTCGACCGCGAAGTCGGCGTGGCGGAGCTTCAGAGCGACGATGTGAGATCCATTGCATCGCAAATGACGGTCGCCTGCGCGACGGACGGCAACCATGGGCGTTCCGTCGCCATGGGCGCGCAGCTCGTTGGTGCCAAATGCTCGATCTTCGTTCATTCGGGCGTCAGCAAGGAGCGCATCGACGCAATCGCCCGTTTCGGCGCAGACATGGTCCGCGTCGACGGCAACTATGATGACTCCGTCCGGGAAGCGGCTCGCGTGGCCGAGGAAAACAACTGGATCACGGTCTCCGACACGTCATGGCCCGGCTACGAGCGCATTCCAGGCTTCGTCATGCAGGGCTACACCGCGCTGCTGACCGAGGCGCTCCGCCACATGTCGGAACCGCCGACCCATGTTTTTGTGCAGGCAGGCGTGGGCGGCATCGCCGCTACGGTTGCTGGCCACTTCTCCGTCCTTTTTGGCGACAATCGCCCCTTCTTCGTGGTCGTCGATCCCTCCCGCGCAGCCTGCATCTTCGAGACAGCCCGCGCCGGACATTTGGTCAAGGTCGATCATGGCGAAGCCACCGTGATGGCGATGCTGGAGTGCTACGAGCCGTCGCTGGTGGCATGGCGGATCCTGTCGCATGCTGCGGATGCATTTATGACGGTTGACGACCCCGACGCGATCGATGCGATGAAGCTTTTTGCAAACCCCAGGGGATCAGACCCGGCGGTCGTTGCCGGCGAGAGCGGCGGCGTTGGCCTCGCCGGCCTTTTGAAGCTTGCTGCCGACAAGGAACTGCGGGCGAAGATCGGCCTTGATGCGCAGTCCCGCGTCTTCCTCATCAACACCGAGGGCGCGACCGATCCCGTTCTCTACGAGAAGTTTGTCGGCGCAACGCCGGCAGACATTGCAGCGAAGAACGCCGGCCAAAGCGCAAGAAAGGAAAAGGTGGCCCGATGAGCGAGATTTCCGTCAACTCCGAACGGCTGCTCGACCGAATCTCCGAACTCGGCGACATCGGTCGTGGCGGTGACGGCCGGCTAGTCCGTCTCGCAGCTTCGGATACAGAAAAGCTTGGACGCGACAAGTTCGTCTCGTGGATCGAGCAGGCTGGATTGGACGTCGCCATCGACCGCATCGGCAACATATTCGGTATCTGGAAGCCCACTGCCGTTTCCGACGAGCCACCGCTCATGCTCGGATCGCACATCGATACCGTCATCAACGCGGGCATCTATGACGGATGTTATGGCGTTCTGTCGGGTCTCGAGGTGATCGAAACGCTTATCGCGGCGGGCTTCCAGCCGTCGCGCCCGATCGTAGTCGCCGCTTTCACCAACGAGGAAGGCGTGCGCTACGCGCCCGACATGATGGGGTCGCTCGTCTACGCGGGCGGCCTCGATGTCGACACGGCTCTTGCGACGGTCGGAACGGATGGCACGAAGCTGGGCGAGGAGCTGCGGCGCATCGGCTACGACGGAGAGCATGAACCAGGCTTCATCCGGCCGCATGCCTATATCGAGCTGCATATCGAACAAGGTCCGGTTCTCGAGCGCGAAGGCATCCAGATCGGAGCCGTCGAGAACCTGCAGGGCATTTCCTGGCAGCGGGTGACCATCAGCGGCGACGCGAACCACGCGGGAACGACGCCTATCTCCATGCGCCGCGATGCCGGACATGCCGCCGCGCTGGTCATCACGTTCCTGCGCGAGCGCGCCAAGAATTCGAACACTCCGATGGTAGCGACGGTTGGCTGCATGAGCTTCGAGCCGAATGCGATCAACGTCATCCCGTCCCGCGCGACATTCACGGTGGATCTTCGCGATCCGGACGAGGATCGGCTCAAGCAAGAGGAAGCAGCCCTTGAAGCCTATCTTGCGCAGGTGGCGAGGGAGGAAGGTGTATCCTTCGGGGTCGAGCGCCTCGCCCGCTTTCAGCCGGTGACGTTCGACGGCAAGATCGTCGAGCTGATCGAGAAAGCAGCGACGAAGCGCGGACACACGGTCCGCCGCATGACCTCGGGCGCAGGCCATGACGCGCAAATGATCGCGCGGATCGCCCCCTCTGCGATGATCTTCGTGCCGAGCCTTGGCGGCATCAGCCATAATCCCAAGGAAAAGACACCGGACGAGGATCTTGTCGCTGGAGCCAACATGCTTCTCGACGTTGTAAAGCAGATTGCGGGCGGAGGGCTCTGAAATGGCTATCGACATCGATGCTTTAAAGAAAGAAATGACGGCGTGGCGACGCGACCTGCACGCCCACCCCGAGTTCGGATTCGAGGAGAGGCGCACTTCGGCCTTCGTTGCAGCCAAGCTGCGCGAGTTCGGCCTCGATGATGTGGCGGAAGGCGTCGGAGGAACGGGTGTCGTCGGCACGCTGAAGCGCGGATCCGGCAACCGTTCGATCGCACTGCGCGCTGACATGGACGCGCTGCGTATTCCCGAGCAGGGAGATCTTCCGTACAGGTCGTCGAACCCGGGAATCATGCATGCTTGCGGCCACGACGGCCACACCACCATGCTTCTCGGAGCCGCCAAACTGCTCACAGAGGACGGCGGCTTCGACGGAACCGTCCGCTTCATCTTTCAGCCCGCCGAGGAATGGGGCCGCGGCGCACTCGCCATGCTCGGAGACGGATTAATGGACCGCTTCCCCTTCGAAGAAATCTACGGCATTCATAATATGCCAGGCCTGCCCGTCGGCACGTTCGAAACCCGGCCCGGCGCAATCATGTCGGCCGAGGACAATTTCGAGATCAACCTAACCGGGATCGGCGGCCATGCCGCGCGTCCCCACTGGGGTAACGAGGTTCTCGTCGCGGCCTGCGCCATCGTCACGAACCTGCAGACGATCGTCTCGCGCCGCCTCAGCCCTACGGATACCTCCGTGGTTTCCGTCACCGAACTCATCACCGACGGCACCCGAAACGCGCTGCCGGGAGAGGCCAGGATCCTGGGTGACGCACGAAGCTTCCGTTCGGAGGTCAGCGCCGAAATCGAGAAGCAGATGCGCATAATCGCGCAGGGAACCGCTCTCGCCTATAACGTCTCGGCCGAAGTGACCTATACCCGGGAATTCGTTCCGCTCCTCAACGATCCCGATCTGGTCGAGGAGACTTTCGCCGCCGCTCACAGTTTTCTCCCGGAGAAAAACGTTCGCGTGGCACCGGAGCCGATGACAGGAAGCGAGGACTTCGCGCACTTTTTGAAGCATGCGCCCGGCGTGTTCGTGTTCCTCGGCAACGGGGATTCTGCACCGCTGCACAATCCTCGCTACGACTTCTGCGACGATGGTCTGATCCATGGGACGAACTTCCACACCGCGATCGTCCGTCGCAGGCTTTCCCTGTCCTGATATGGAAAAGTGGGCCTCGCGGCCCACTCGTTCCCCAACGAGTTTGGAGGGCTGACCGCTACTTGCGGGCAGCCGCTGACGCTTCCGTCAAAACTCCTCCCACCCAGCAACGGCTGCTGCCGCCGTGGCTTGTCCACGAAAGGCACCTGTCAGCTTCTGCTTGAGCGCACGCGCAGGCGAAGGCACCGGTCGGCTTTCGGCGGTGACGGCGCGTGGCGCCGCTTGACCCATGTCGAGCTTAAAGCGAGCAATCAGCCGGGCAAGGCTGGCGGCCTCCTCGGCGAGGCGGCCGGTGGCGGCGGTCGATTCCTCTACCATGGCCGCGTTCTGCTGTGTCACCTGATCCATCGCGTTGACGGCGGTGCTGACCTCATGAAGGCCCGTCGACTGTTCCTTCGCGGCCGTGGCGATCGAGTGCACATGTTCGTTGATCTTGGCGACATGCCCCTGGATCAGGCCAAGGGCATCCCCCGTAGCTGTCACCAATTTGACACCCGAGGTGACCTCATCGCCGGAGCGGTTGATCAGCCCTTTAATGTCCTTTGCTGCATTGGCCGAGCGTTGTGCCAGTTCCCGCACTTCCTGGGCGACGACGGCAAAACCCTTGCCGGCCTCGCCGGCACGCGCGGCTTCAACACCGGCGTTGAGTGCCAGGAGATTCGTCTGGAAAGCGATCTCGTCGATGACGTTGATGATCTGGCTGATCTCGCCCGAGGCCTGCTCAATCCGTCCCATCGCAGAGACGGCTTGCTTGACGACGGCGCTTGACTGCTCGGTGCTCCTGCGCGCCTCGTCCACCATATGACTGGCCTCAACTGCGCGTTCGGTCGAGCTTTTCACGGCGACGGTGATTTCTTCCAGAGCCGAGGAGGTTTCCTCCAGCGCGGCGGCCTGCTGCTCGGTGCGCTTGGAAAGATCCCCCGACGCCAGGCGCATTTCGCCGGCACCGCCATTGATCGTATCGATGGCGGCACGAACCTCGCCGAGTACGGAGCGAAGATTGTCCATGGTCGCGTTGACGTTGGACTGAAGCTCTCCAAAAGCGCCCTGGAACTCGCCGCGCATGTTCTCCCTGATATCCCCGTCGGCGAGCGCCGCGATGACGCGGCGGGTCTCGGCGACGCCACGATCAACGGAGGCGACCAGTTCGTTGACCTGCGCCGCGAAGCGGTTGAGGTCGGCGTTGTCGTAGTCTTTGGTGATGCGCTGCGTGAAGTCACCGGCAACGGCGGCCGATACGACTTCGCCGATGCTCGATTGCAGGTCGGCGCTTTTCGCCTGGAGCGCCGCCTCCTGCGCATTCATCTCCCGCACCTTGATGCCGTTTTGCTTGAACACCTCGACGGCACGGGCCATCTCGCCAATTTCGTCGTGCCGGGCGGCGAAGGGGACGTTCGTATCAAGATTGCCCTCGGCAAGAACGCTCATGCTTTCGGTAATTTCGCCGATCGGCCTCGCGATCACCCGAGCACCGAACATGGCAGCGCCGATCAGCACAACAACAGCCAGCGCCCCGATGCCGAGATTGAGGCGTAGAGCTAAGGCTGCCGTTTCGGTTGCATCCTCCTCGGCCCGTGTCGCCATCGTCTTCGCCGAGTCCACCCCTTCGTCGAGAAGGTTAGACCCCTCGGTCGCTATTGACAGCAGCTTAGCCTGAACTTCCCTTTCCTTAGCCTCAAGCGCAGGGTCGGTCGTTTTGACCTGTAGTTCGGCCGCGATGACCTTTGCCATGTCATTGGTCGTTGAAAACAAGGTATCGACCGCTGCCTTGATTGCCGCAATCCGATCTCTGTTGACCTGCAGCCGCAACCCGCCAAGCGCGTCATCCAAATATTTCACGAGGGACGCCTTGTGGGTGCCGATATGTTCGACGGCGCTGGCAGCTTCATCCGTCGAGGTCGCAAGGCGCAAATCGCGCACATCGACTTGCATTCCACGCAACGATGCCTTTGCGTCAACCAGATCCCGCGAAATGATCAACTGATCCCTTTGATAGGCGGCGCGTTCTTTGACGAGTTGGCCACTTTGCCAAGCCGTGACCAGCATGACCGCGACCAAGAAAATGCCGACGCCGGAAAGCATAGTCAGTTTGGTGCTAATTCGCGAAAAGATACTCGTCGTCATTGTTCCAGTTCCTCCATAGTAGAAACAGGAAAACGTCATATCCCCTGCTGAATTTTAGAAAGCGTGATCGACTTCATTCGACCGCGGTATAGGCGTCCGGCTTTTCGAGAACTTCCTTTCTTTCGAAGATGAAATTTCGTCGGCCCTGTCCAACTAACATTCTGTAACAATTAACAAAAAGTTTTGCATTTGATGCAACTTAGAGGTTAGCTGCGCAAATGGGATAAGAGGGGCATGAAATGGATAATGCTAAAAGACTACGGAGGCTTGGAAAGCTCCCAGCCACCTGCTTTTCGTTGTCCCGGTGACGTTGGCTCTCATCCACGCGAACTGCATGGTGGCCAAGCTCAAAGCGCCGCATTAACCGCAAACTGAGATAGCTTCTCTCTCAGCCCGGTTTCGGCCTGTTTCCCGAATGAACGCTTGTTAGAGCAATCGCGACATTGCTCCGGTCTGCATCGCATTGCGCAGAATAAGAGGGAGAATGCCCCCTGACCGGAGAATATCGACCTCAGCGTTGGTCTCGATCGCGGCGGTTGCCGAGAGGCTTATTTTTTGTCCTGTCGATCGCTTCACGACAACGCCGACCTCGCAACGTGGCTCAAGGCGCGTTGGATCGGCAGAGATCTCCACCAGATCTTCCGCCGCAAACGCCAGCTCGGCAGGGCCAAAAGCCTCCGGCAATCGAAGCGGCAGGATGCCCATTCCAATCAGGTTCCATCTATGGATACGCTCGAAGCTCAAGGCGAGAACCGCCCTTACCCCCAGCAGTGAAACACCCTTCGCAGCCCAATCGCGCGACGATCCCATACCGTATCGCTCGCCCGCAACAACCACGACCGATCGATCTTCCGCTGCATAGCGCTGCGCGGCGGCCCAGAGAGACAAGATCTCACCCGAAGGGGCATGAATGGTCGATCCGGGCGGAATATCCGCTCCGATCAAGTTGCTGACCGTCTTGTTCGTGAACAGGCCGCGGATCATGGCTTGCCAATTGCCGCGACGCGACGAGAACACGTTGAGGTCCGCCGGGTTCTCTCCCCTCTCGATGAGATAGCGCCCCGCGTCGCTCTTCGCCTCAACAGCGCCGGCGGGGGAGATATGGTCGGTCGTTATGTCGTCGCCGACGACCAGAATAGGATGGGCCTGATAGTTACCCAGCAACGTGCCCTTGCCGAAGCTCGCAAAAGGCGGCCGGCGGATGTAGGTCGATTTCTCATCCCAGGGAAAGATAATCGTGGTCGGCGCATCGAGGTCTCGCCATGCCTTGCTGGCCTCGGCCTTCTCGTAGGCGGGGGCGAAGTCACCGATGTCAGAGGCCTGCGCCACGGCCGCATCGATCTCGGACGCCTTTGGCCACACCATCGAAAGCGTCACCGGTGTCCCTTCACGGGAGTAGCCGATCGGATCCGTCAGTATATTGAGCTCGACGGTGCCGGCCAGCGCAAAGGCGACGACCATCGGTGGGGAAGCGAGGAAGCCTGCTTCGAGCTGAGGATGCACGCGGCCGGGGAAATTCCTGTTTCCGGAAAGCACAGCTACGGGCAGAATATCGCGCTCTGCCATGGCCTTTGCGATGGGCTCTGTCAGGGGACCGGAATTGCCGATACATGTCGCGCAGCCGTAGCCGACGATCCCGAAACCCACGGCTTCGAGATCTTCAAGCAGGCCGGCTCGCTGAAGATAGCGCTCGGCGGTCGGGGATCCCGGCGCCAGCGATGTCTTCACCCAATGAGGCGGACGCAGTCCGTAGGCGCGCGCCTTGCGCGCAAGGAGCCCGGCGGCGGCGAGCAGGCGCGGATCGGAGGTGTTGGTGCAGCTCGTGATCGCGGCAATCGCGACGGCGCCGCTGTTCGGCTGCCCTTCGACATCGGCCGACGGCTTCTTCATGCCGGCAATGGCCGGCGCCGTTTCGCTGACGGGAATGCGATCCTGCGGACGCCGGGGACCCGCAAGGCTCGGTTCGACGCTGGAGAGATCGATTTCAAGGGTGGATGTATATCGAGGCTCCGAGGATGGATCGAACCAGAGCCCCACGCGCTTGGCATAGTGCTCGACGAAATCGGCGTGATCCTCACTGCGTCCGGTCGCCCTCAGATATTGAATCGTATGGCCGTCGATCGGAAAATAGCCGCTATTGCCGCCGAATTCCGGCGTCATGTTTGCAACGACTGCGCGGTCGCCCGCCGTCAACGTCGACACGCCCGGCCCATAGAACTCGACGAACTTGTCCTGAAGGTCGATCTGACGCAGCAGATGGGTGACGACCAGCGCGAGATCGGTCGCAAGCACGCCCTCCCGCAGGCCGCCGATCAGGCGTACGCCGACGACATCCGGCACACGGAGCGTCACCGGCATGCCGAAGAAGACGCTTTCGGCCTCCAGGCCGCCGACACCCCAGGCAAGCACGCCGATACCATTGATCATCGGAGTATGACTGTCCGTTCCGATTAAGGTATCCGGCATGGCCCAGCGCCTGCCGTCTTTCTGCTGGTGGGTCACGACCGTTGCGAGCCGCTCCAGATTGAGGGTGTGCATGATACCGGTGCCGGGCGGATGGACCCGGAAGCCGGTGAGGGTGTTGGTCGCCCATTTCATGAAGCTATAGCGCTCGGCATTGCGCTCATATTCGCGCTGCATGTTGCGCTCGAGCGAAGCCGAGCTTCCGAACGCATCGACGGCAACCGAATGATCGGTCGAGACATCGACTGGCACCACGGGATTGAGCAGGGCCGGATTACCGCCGGCCTCCGCCAATGCGGACCGCATGCCCGCAATATCCACCAGTGCCGGCCCGCAGGTCGTGTCATGCATGAGGACACGGTTCGGCAAGAACGGGATTTCCACCTCGCTCCTGCCCTCATCGAGCCAGGCAATGATCGCCGATTTGGCGCGCGCGGCGTCATCTCCCCCTGTCCGGAGCACGTTTTCCAGCAGGATGCGATGGATATAGGGCATCCGCTCGAGCTTCGGACCGGCCTCCTTCGGCAGGTCAATGATATCGTACCGGACGCCATCTACGGCGAATTTGCCGACCGTCGTCATGCTCATGCTCTGAAACCCTGCTTCACGATTTGGGCGATCTGGCCCGCGCGATATTGAATTGCCCAGACGGCCCCACGCCCTCTGCGGTCTCCGCATTGGAGACACGCATGAACCAGGTCATCAGGAAGGACAGCAACAGAAGTGCCGCGAGGAACATGAGCCCGCCGAGGGCGCTGCCTGTCCATGTCTTGGCTGCACCCATTGCGTATGGGCCGACGAAGCCGCCGAGATTGCCGATGGAATTGATGGCGGCAATCGAGACCGCGGCGGTCGATCGGGTCAGGAACAGGCCGGGCAGCGACCAGAACGGCGACTTGAAGGCATAGATCCCGGCGAGCGCCACGGAGATCAGCGCGATAGCAATATAGGGATCGTGGGTTAGCCCCGTCGCCGCCAATGCGATGCCTGCAATCAGCAGCGGGGCCGCCGTATGCTTCTGGCGCTCGCCGGTGCGATCCGAGCTGCGCGACCACAGCACCATAGCAATGGTGGCGACGGCATAAGGGACCATGGCGACGAGGCCGATCTGGAAATGGCTGAGATCGCCGCCGAAGCTCTGGATGATCTGCGGCATCCACAGGCCAATACCGAGATTGCCGACCTGATAGATGAAATAGATGGCGGACAGGAACAGCACTTTCGGGTTCGAGATCGCCTGCCAGAGACCAAGATGTTTGACGTTCTTGCGATTGGCATGATCGGCGGCAAGCGCTTTCGTCAGCCAGTCCCGCTCCTCCTCGGTCAGCCATTTCGCCTTTTCGGGGCGGTCCGTCATGTAGAAATAGTTGAAGATGCCGGCGGCAACTGCGGGTACGCCTTCAAGGATCAGCATCCATCGCCAACCAGAAAGACCGAAGCCACTGACATTATCCATGATCCAGGTGCTGAGCGGCGCGCCCATAAGATAGGAAACGGGAATGGCAGCGGTGAAGAATGCCACAGTCGTCGCCTGCTCTTTCGAGCGGAACCAGTAGGTCAGATAGATGATAATGCCTGGGAAGAAGCCGGCTTCGGCAACGCCCAGAAGAAAGCGCAGGATATAAAGCTGCATGGCGCTTTGAGCAAAGCCGGTCAGCATGGCGACGGCACCCCAGGTCAGCAGGATGCGTGAAATCCAGATACGCGATCCGTATTTCTGCAAAGCGATGTTGCTCGGCACTTCGAAAAGGAAATAGCCGATGAAGAAGATACCGCCGGCAAAGCCGAAGGCTTCGGCAGACAGCGCCAGATCCTTGTTCATCTGCAGCGCCGCGTAACCGAGGTTCGCGCGATCCAGATACGAGATGATGTAGAGCAGAAACGTATAGGGGACGATCCTCCAGAAGACCTTTCGCATCGTGGCCTTTTCTAGTCCGCTTGTCGCAGCATCGGTCATTGCTACCTCCCAGAAGCAGTGATGGTGATACCCGGGCATGTCCGAGCACATGCGAGCTTATTTACACAATATGATTATAAAATGCAATTGCCGTGAAGTGTAAATAGCGATATTGATGGTAAGCACATCAATTCGCGCGAGGATTTCTGGTATGGACGGGGAAAAGGTGAGGATCGCCTATATCGGTGCACGCACGACGAAGGCCCGCAACGCGCGTGGCAACGGTCTGAACGTCTACCGGCTCGGGCAGGATCTGAGCTGGGAGCATCGGCAATTGGTGGAGATGGAAAACCCCTCCTTCTTCGCCTTCGATCGGACAGGCCGTTTCCTCTACACCGTTCACGGCGATTCCGACCGCGTGAGCGCTTTCTCCATCGACCCATCTTCTGGCCACCTGTCCTTCCGGAACGAGCAATCGACCGAGGGCCGCAACCCCGTCCATCTCTCGTTCGACCCCTCGAACCAGTTTCTGATCGTCGCGAACCATGTGACCTCCTCGCTCGCCGTGCTCCGGCGCCTGGATGATGGACGGCTTGGCCCGGTCGAGAGCCTGACCGTGATCGAAGGAAAGCTTGGGCCTCACCGCGTCGAGCAACCCTTCGCCAAGCCCCATCAGGTCCAGTTCGACCCGTCGGGAAAATGGATCGTGGTGCCGGATAAGGGCCTGGATGCGATATTCGTCTATCGTCTGGACCGCGCCTCCGGCACGCTGATCAAGGTGGCATCCTGCCAGACTCGAGAAGGCGCTGGCCCACGCCATATTGCCTTTCATCCCGGAGGCCGCCTCGCCTACGTCATCAACGAGCTCGACTGCAGCGTGGCCGCGTATCGCTTCGATCCAGCGACCGGTGGCATTGAGCCATTCCAGATCCTTTCGTCGCTTGCTGACAGCTTCACCGGCAACAGTCGCGGCGCCGAGATTGCGGTTTCTGCCGATGGCCGTTTCGTCTACGCGTCCAATCGCGGCAGCGACACGATTGCGGGTTTTGCGATTGGAGAGGATGGACGCATGACATCCGTCGGCTCATGGACGACGGCCGGAAAGACGCCACGCTTTTTCACGCTTCTCTGCGAGGGCGATGTCCTACTTGCCGCTAACGAGGACACCGATACGGTGGTCGCCATCGGCGTCGACAAAAGATCCGGCGCATTGTCGCCGCCGTCGAGCGTCCTTACCGTCGGCAGCCCGGTCTGCATCCTTCTCAAGGATCTAGATCAGACCTGAGGCGTCTTGATGCGGCTCGCACCCATGATGTGGGTATAAAGGAATGCCGCCGCCTCGTTGCGGCGACCGTCTTCGATCAGGTCGAGGATATGCAGATGCTCGGCCGTCTGTCTCGGAAGCCGGCTTCTGTCGATCGTGATATGATATTCGATCAGCCGGCGCAGGCGGTTTATGCGCCTGATCGCATCGAGAAAGAATTCGTTGCGCGAGCAAGCGACGAGCATCTCGTGAAACTCGTTGTTCGCCTTGAAAATCTCAGCGCGCGACCAGGTTTCATACCCACCCTGGCCAAGTTCCGTCTGGATCTGACGCGCGCGTCTGAACCCTTCAGGATCTGGCTCGAAGCTTGGCAGCAGCATGGCCTGCTGCTCGATGACGGCGCGGAACGTGTAGCCATCCTGATAGCTCTGCCTCGACGTCAAGGTTTGCCGGAAGGACCAACCGTTGCCGGGCAGCCGCTCGACCCAACCCTCATCGGCAATCCGATGCAGGATCTTAAGCAAACGGCTTCGCGGCAGATCGTAATGGCGCATCATCTCGCTTTCGCTGACACGCTCCTCGAGTTTGCCGGAAAAGCGGTCCTCGGCGATCCGGAAATAGATGGCTTCGTCACCATCGCTGTCTTTGGGGCTCTCCGGCCTGGAAGCATCCAGACTCTCGCCATCAACCGCCAGAAAGTAGCCTCGGTTCGGCTCGGCACGGACGATGCCGCGGCCCTCCAGGCTCCGCAGCGCACTCATGATCGGCGCGCGCGAGACGCGGAATGCATCGGCCAGCATCTGAAGAGGCAGATGCTGGCCCTCGCGCATTCCGTTCGCTTTCACGAACTCGATGATATTGCCGCTGATCTGCGGTGTGAGGCTGCTTCTCGCCATGGCTTCCGATTCATTGCTTCTCTTGCGGTTTTTCTATCACCGCATGAAACATCAAGACAGCCCTGTCGATATCCGAACCAAGCCTGCCTACCTGGCGTTCTTGACGAATTCGGTCGTGTAGGTCCTGGAAAGATCGATCTGCTTGCCTTTGACGTTCTTGGAGAATTCCGAGAGAACCGTCAGGACGATTTCGGGTCCTCCCTTGGGCATCATTCCGTCAGGTGTGAACATGCCCTTGCTTACCTCAAGCGCTTTGACATAGCCGTCCTTGTCGCCGACATAGAAATCCTTCGGCATCTTATCAGCGATCTCCGCGGCAGAGTGCGTGTCGATGTATCGCATTGTTTTTACAAAGGCGTTGACCAATTTCTGGACTTCCTCCTTGTGCGAGTCGACCCAGGAACTTTCCATGTACAGCGAAGCAAATGGATAAACTCCGCCGAGCGCCGCTCGTGTCGATTCGACGGTGCGAAGGTCCACCAGCACCTTGGCTTCGTTTGTCTTCAGCAGCCGTGATACGGTCGGCTCGGTGGTCATTCCAGCCTGGATCTGGTCCTGCTGCATGGCTGCGATGAAGGTCGAGCCTGCACCGACCGGAACAGTCGTCACATCGCCTGTCTTCAATCCAGCCTTCGATGCCATGTAAAGCGTCAGAAAATTGGTGGATGAGCCGAGGCCGGTTACCCCGAGTGCCTTTCCTTTGAAGTCGGCAGGCGATTTGATTTCCGGATGTTTCGTCGAAACCAGCTCTACTTCGCCGGGAACCTGCTGCAATTGGACGACCGACTCGACGAAACTTGCCCTTGGATTGCAAATCCACGCAATGGTCGTAAGAGCCGATAACACCCTGAACGGCGCCCGCAAGTAGCTGATTTTCCGCATCAACTCCAGCCGACTCATTCAGCAGTTCGACATCGAGCCCTTCGTCCTTGAAATAGCCGAGGGCTTCGGTGAGCTTGGCGGGCAGGTAGATCTGCTTTTCATACCCACCCACCATGATTGAAATCTTCTCGGCAGCTTTGGCTGTTGTGCCCATGGCTCCCGTCGCAATTGCCACGCAGATAGCTGCGGTCGAAAAATAGAGACCTGCTGAACGCATGAATTCCTCCTCCTTAGTGCAATAAATCGCTTGAGTGACCGTCTCCGAGCCCGATGACGCGACACAGAAATGGACACCAAACGAGCCTCGGCCTCAGGGTGCCGGCAGGCCTCCACCTCTCCCAATGGTCTCGGCGCCGACGGTCAGCCCTTCATCCTCCGATGAGAGACTAGCCACGTTTGAAGGAATGCACAATTGCATTTTATAATTATATTATTCTTTTTTTGGAAACTGCTTCCCGCAGGCTGGATCGGGATTGAGGACGCCAGCGACAGCGGTCCGGCGTCCTCATTGCTGCATCACTCCTTCGTCTTGCCTTCAAAATGCATGACGTCGCCGAGCGGCACGTACTTCTGGCCGTCGAACTGATAGAGCTGCAGCGCTTCGGTCGGGAAAATGTCGCCGCCTTCCTTGGTGGTCATGGTAATGCCGTTCAGAAGAAGGGGATTTTTCCAGCCGTCCATATTCTGCACGACCTTCATCAGTTCCTCGCGCGTCGGGCTCTTGAGCTTCTCAAGCGCCTGGATCAAGGAATCGCCGATGGCGTAGCCGGTCTGACCAATCGTGTTTGCGAAATTGAAGTTTACCTTGGCGGCGGAGATGGCGGAAAGATAACGATCAACGCCCTCGTCGCCCGACGGCTTGTCGCTGATGATGGGCTTGAGATAGTCCGACGTAATGATGCCCTTGGCATTGTCCAGTCCGACCGACTGGAGAACCGGATAAGCCGACGAAAGGTTCGTCACCAGGGTCAAAGGCTTCCAGCCGCTTTCGGATTGAAAGCGGATCGCCTCACCGCCCTGGCGGGGTGCTGCGATGATGACGAGGGTATCGGCACCTGACGCTTTCAGCGTCGAGAGCTGAGTTTCAACAGTCGGATCCTGGGATGTGACCGGCTGTCGGTCCAATACCTTGACGTGGGAGCCCTCGATCGAACGGTCGAACGCCTTCATGAAAGTCTGGCCGGTCTCCGTGTTGAGATAGAGAATGGCGACCTTCGCATCGGGCTTATGGGCCTTCAGATATTCGGCGAACGAGTCCGCCTCCGTGGAGAAGGACGGGACGAAGCCGACCTCCCACTTCGGAGCATTCAAGGCAATCACCCCCGAATACATGAAGATATTCGGGATTTTCTTCTGGGTGATGTAGCGGCCGATCGCAAGGTTATTTGGCGTTGCGGCGGTGCCCACCAAGGCGAATACCTTTTCCTGTTCGACCATTTTACGGACGTTGGCCAGCGTGCGCTGGGGATCGAGCGAGTCGTCTTCGATAACCAGGTCGATTTTGCGCGTTTTTCCGTCGCCCATCTTAACGCCGCCTTCGGCGTTGGCCTGTTCGATGCGGGCGCGTATGCCTTCCGCGACGCCGCCGACAACAGCAACCGGCCCGGTCAGTGGGCCGGTAACGCCGATCTTCACCGAATCGTCGGTTACCCCCGGCGTGGTCTCGGTTGCGCTGGCGTGGGTCGCAGCAAGCAGCGCGGCCACGGCCAACTGCATAGTGCAGCCCTTCAGCTTGGAGACAAATCTCATATCAGTTCCTCCCATTGTTCGGTGGCAGGCCTCCTCAGCCCGCTGTTTTCCGAAAAATCATCGAAAGCCATTTTTCGATGAAGCCAGTAACGCCGTTGCGCGCGACCATCATGATCAGGATTAGCGCGAGGCCATAAATCAGGTTGCCGAGGCTGAGGTTGATGTCGGACGCCCAGGTCGGAACGAAGACCATGAACAGTCCGCCGAGAAATGCCCCGACGATGCTCGTGACCCCGCCGACGATGCTGCCGATCACGATGTTAATGGACAGGATCGCCAGGAACGACTCCGGGCTGACGAAACCGGTGACGATGGCGAACACGCCACCACCCATGCCCGCGAGTGCCGAACTACCCGCGAATGCCCACAATCGCGTGCGTGTCAGGTTCACACCAAGGGCTTCCGCGATCTGCGCATTGTCACGCTGGGCCCGCAGCGCCCGTCCGACATCGCCGAAAAGCATCAACGCAACCAGAAGGGCACCGATCCCCGCGCATCCCAGGCAAATAACGTAGAGCCATAGCTCCGGGCTGAGGGGAAGCCATTCCGGCGCTTCCGGAGCGTCGATCGGAAGACCCGAAACCCCGCCGGTGAGGCTCCCCATTTTCAACACGAGCTGGGGGAAGGCAGCGGCAATGCCGAAGGTGACAATTGCCAACTGCAGGCCCTGAAGCCTCAGCGCCGGGAGGCCGATCGCTAGCCCGACCAAAACCGTCACTGCAGCCGAAACAGGAAGCGTGGCGAGCGGAGGTACGCCGTAGGTCGCATTCAGGATCGCGGTCACATACGCGCCGACGCCGAAGAGCGCGCCCTGCGCGAGGCAGATTTGCCCCGCAAATCCCATCAGGAGATTCAGTCCAAGAATTGCGATTGCATAAGCGATCGCAACGCATATCTGCTGGTGCGCGTAGTCCGGAGCGACAAACGGGATCAGTATTGCGAGAAATGCGAAGAGACCGAACTTGACCGCAGCCGGGCGGAATCCGTCACTCATAGTTTTGTCACCTTGTAGGAACCGAACAGGCCGACGGGCTTTACAAGCAGGATGGCCAACGTGAGGACGATGGGCACTGCGATGCGCATGTCAGCGCCGATGAAAGGGAGGTAGCTCGCGCCGAGGCTTTCGGCGACGCCGACCGCCAGACCGCCGACAATTGCGCCGAGGGGACTATCCCATCCGCCGAGAGTCGCGGCGGCGAGGCCGTAAAACAAAATCGGCGCCATCATTGTCGGGCTGAGAAAGAGACGCGGCGCAATCAGGATCGCCGCAAAGGCCCCAATGACCGCGGCAAAACCCCATCCCAGCATCAGCATGCGCTCGACGTCGACGCCGACGAGTACGCTGCGCGCCCGGTCGAAAGCCGCCGCACGCATGGACAACCCAAGTCTCGTGAAGCGAAAGATGAAACCGATGGCGGCCGCGATGCAGATCAGGATCGCCAGCGTGCCGACTGCGGACGCGAGCACGCGAACCTCCCCGAGACTGAAGCCGCCATCGGGAAACAGGCTTGGGAACGAGAGTTGTTCGGCTCCCCAGATCCACATGCACATGGCCTGGAAGAGGACGAATATTCCAAGCGTGACCACGACCACCGCTTCCACGGGCGCGCTCATCAACGGCCTGATCACGAGGCGGAATGTCACGATGCCGATGCAGAATGCGACCGCCAGGCTCGCCAGCACGGCCAGCCAGAGCGGAACGCCCCACTGCATCAACTGCCACGTGACGTAAGCGGAGAATGTCGCCATTTCGCCCTGGCCGAAATTCACGACATTCGTCGCCCGGAAAATGAGTACGAGCGCGAGCGCCAGTGCCGCGTAGATGGCACCCGTTGTTAGCCCGCTGACGACGAGCTGGAAGAAGAGGCTCATCAGGCGACCCCCAGATATGATTTCTTGATGTCCTCATTGTTGATGAGGTCGCTTGCGGCCCCGCCGGCGACGATCTGGCCCGCCTCAATGACGAAGGCCTTGTCCGCGTATTGCAGGGTGATATCGACGTTCTGCTCGACCACCAGCAGCGTCATTCCGTGGTCGCGGTGCAGCGTCTTGAATATCGTCAGGATCTCCTGCGTGATCGACGGCGCGAGGCCGAGCGATGGTTCATCGCACATCAGGAGTTTCGGACGGGACATGAGCGCACGGGCGACCGCGAGCATCTGCTGCTCGCCACCGCTTAAGTTTCCGGCGAGCTGGTCGTGCCTTTCGCGCAGCCGCGGAAAGGTTTCATACCAACGCTCCTTGTCTTGCCTGATCTGAGACCGGCTGGAGATGATGGTGGCTCCGAGCTGAAGGTTTTCGTCCACCGTGAATTCCGAGAAGGTGCCTCGGCCCTGCGGGATCTGGGCGATGCCGAGGCCGAGCCGCTTTTGAGCTGCGATCCACTCCAGCGACCTTCCCGCGTAGAATATGGAACCCTTGAACGGCAGGAGGCCGGAAATGGCGCGCAACAGAGTGGTCTTTCCAGCTCCGTTCGACCCGAGAAGTGCCACGAACTCGCCCTCTTCGACTGCGAACGAACAGTCGAAGAGCGCTTGCGTTTTTCCGTAGAAAGCCGAGAGGTCCTTAACGTCGAGAAGCGTCATGCCGCCCTCCCCAGATAAGCGGAGACAACCGCGTCGTTCGACTTGATTTCACTCGGAGTGCCTTCGGCGAGATTACGGCCGAGATGGAAAACAACGATCCGATCGCACAGCCCCATCACCAGGCCCATGTGGTGTTCAATGAGGAGGATCGAGAGATTGCGGCTCTTTCTTACCCCGTCCAGCAGAGTGCCGAACTCGTTGACTTCGCCATGCGTCAACCCTCCCGCCGGTTCGTCGAGAAGCAATATCTTGGGGTCTGATGCGAGGGCGCGGGCAATCTCCATCCGCTTTTGCAACGGATATGGAAGCGCGCCAGCTTTCCGAGCAGCCATATCGGCCATTCCCATCTCTTCGAGGATGGCCATCGACTTCTCGCGCACCGCCCGCTCATCGGCTCGCGATCGCAAAGGCGTCACGATCGCCCGTGCAAACTTGCCCCCGAGTTCATGGTGAGCACCGAGCATGACGTTCTCCAGGACCGTCATGGAGGCATAGATGCCGAGGTTCTGGAACGTTCGAGCGACACCGAGGCCGATCATGTCCCGAACCCTCGCGCCTTCGATTGGAGTCCCATTCAAAACAATGGTGCCGCTGTCGTAGGCCACGAGACGAGTGATCGCATTGAGAAAGGTGCTTTTGCCCGCGCCATTCGGTCCGATCAGGCCGCAGATCTCGCCCGAACGCACCGAGACCGAAACGTCGGTGAGCGCCTTGATGCCGCCGAAGTGCACTGAAACGCCTCGCGCCTCAAGCACGAGACGAGCGTCTGCAATGCTGCTCATTTCCACTATTTCCTCCCTCCCTGAGCGGTCTCCCAGACGGCCTGTCCATTTCTATGATTGACAGCCATCCCCGCTTTGGATACCAATAAGTATCCGAAGACGTTTCGGTATGTCAAGCATCAATCGCATCTGGATTGGCTTGCCACGGAACGGCCTCAGAGTTGCCTGCCATCGGGTTGGAGTTGGGTGGCGGCAAGATGATCGAATGCCTCGCTGACGGGGCGATGGGAGGACATCCATGACAGGAAACAACACCGAACTGACGGGCGAGAATCTGTATCGAGATCCGTATCCGGTTTACGCGAGGCTGCGCGCTGAAGAGCCAGTGGCCTTCTTCGAAGGAACGAAGGAATACTTCATCACCCGATTTGACGACTGCCGCACGATCGGCGGTCATGACAAGATCTTTGGGCCTTCCGGATCGGCGGACCGCCCGGAAGCACGCGTCATGGGCATGCCGAACGTGCTGACCATGTCCGGCGAGGAGCACCAATGCCTTCGTCAGGGCATCGACGAAAACCTCACGCAGGAGCGTGTCCGGTCGTTTGTCGAAGGTCTGACGCGCCCCGTGGTGCAGCGCTACGTCGACGCGATCAAAGCCAAGGGAGAGGCGAACCTGACGGCCGAATTGTTCGAGCCTATCTCGGTGCGGTGCATCGGCGACGTTATCGGCCTCACGGACACGCCGAATGAAACCCTCGTCGAGTGGTTCCACGCGATGGCGCTTGGCCTGCAGAATGTCAGCAACGACGCGGCGATCTGGAAGCGACTGGACGATGCGCTTGCCGATATCGACAAGCAAATGGGCGACCTTTACCAAGCCTGCCTGTCCAAGCCCAACAACTCCCTCCTCAGCCATGTGATGTATGGCGGCATGCCGAAGGGCGAAGTGCGCAGTTGGGACGAGATTTCACCGACCATGCGCGTCATTATCCTTGGCGGCCTTCAGGAACCCGGTCATGCGGCGGCGAATGCCTGCGCCGGTCTTCTTTCGAATCCCGAACAGGCGAAAGTCATGGCGGAGCAGCCACAGGAAAACGCCATGCGCGCTTTCGATGAGGGATTGCGATGGATCGCGCCGATCGGCGTGACACCGCGGATCGCCCGAGAGGATTTCGAGATCGCAGGAACCGTCATTCCTCAGGGAGCGTCGGTCGCGATCGTTATGGGCTCCGCCAACCGTGACGAGACTCGCTTCGAGCATGCCGACAAGTTCGACATGTTCCGTAAGAAGAAGCAACACCTCTCGTTCGGCTTCCGTCCGCACTTCTGTTCAGGACATTTTCTGTCAAGGGCCATGGGCGAGATCGCACTTGCGGAAGTGTTCCGTCAGTTGCCCGAACTTCGGCTCGACGGATCGCGCGAAATCAAAGGTAAAGGCTGGCGATTCCGCGGTATTTCGGACCTTCCCGCGAAATGGAACGCGTGATGACACTCATCATAGACTGCCACGGCCACTTCACCACAGAGCCGCCAGAGCACCACGCCTTCCGCAAGGCCCAGGTCGCTTTCGCGGAAGGCACATCATCGGATCGCCCGGTCTATCCGGGCATCCCCGACAAACAGCTTCACGACATCATCGAGACCAATCAGCTCAAGATCCAGCGTGAGCGCGGCTCGCATGTCACGCTACTTAGCCCGCGCGCCTCCGGCATGGGGCACCATCTGCCGAACCTGCCGGTGGCGAAAGAATGGGCGCGCGTTTCGAACGACAATATCGGTCGGATCGTCGACATGTTTCCCGACAACTTCGCCGCGGTCTGCCAGCTTCCACAAACCGTAGACGGCGACCTTTCAGCGGTCATCGAGGAACTTGCGCGCTGCGTCGACAATGGCTTCGTCGGCTGCAACCTCAACCCCGATCCCTCAGGGGGACGCTGGAGTGCGCCGCCAATCTACGACGCCTGGTGGGATCCGCTTTGGGATGCGATGGTGGACCTTCAGGTACCCGCCATGATCCACGTCTCCGGGTCCTGCGAACGCTGCCTGCATACGACCGGGGCGCATTATATCAACGCCGACACCGCGGTTTTCATGCAGCTTATCCAGGGAGACCTCTTCGAGCGTCACCCCGACCTCAAGCTGATCATACCGCATGGCGGCGGGGCAGCGCCCTACCATTGGGGCCGGTATCGCGGTCTATCCATCATGCTCGAAAAGCCGGGCTTGGACACGCACCTCATGAACAACCTGTTTTTCGACACCTGCGTCTACCACCAGGCGGGCATCGATACGCTTTTCCGCGTCGTCGACACGAAGAACATCCTTTTCGGCTCGGAGCTGCTCGGTGCGGTCAAGGCAATCGATCCCGAGACCGGTCATCCCTTCGATGACACCAAGCGATACATCGACCAGCTCGACCTTCAGGAAGATGAGAGACGAGCGGTCTTCGAAGCAAATGCGCGGCGTGTGTACCCGCTGCTGGATAAACGACTCCAAGACCGCGGCCTGTGAACAGCCCGAAATCCATAGGGAGATTTCAAATGACCTCAACCCAGAAACTCAGCCTGGCCGGCGGAGCGCAAGGCTTCAACTGGCTACCGGTTTTTGTGGCGGAAGAACACGGTATTTTCGCCAGGCACGGGCTGTCGATCGAGTATATGAAGATGGGAACCGTCGACAAGGCCACCAGTGCCGTGTTGGACGGCGAGGCCAACCTCGCAATCACGCCTCCGGAAGGAGCCGTTTCAAACTTCGTGCAAGGCGGCGCACTCCGGGTGATCGCCTCGAACTCGAACAGATTGCCGATGTCCCTCGTGGCCCAGCCCTCCATCAACTCTATCCAGGACCTCCGGGGCAAGAAGGTCGGGACGTCTTCGCTGACCGAAGGCACCGCGATCTACACGCAGATGCTCCTGTCCAGGGGAGGACTGCGCTATCCCGGCGACTACGAGTTCGCACTCGCGGGCATTCACACGAAACGCTGGGAGGCGCTTCAATCCGGTGAAATCGACTGTGCCCCGCAACCAGCACCCTGGAATTTCCTCGCCGAAAGAGAAGGCTTCAATCTCATCGGCGAGATCAATGAAATCATCCCACAAATCGTTTTCGCGGCGGTCATCGGACGCACCGCCTGGCTGGAAGCAAACCGCGGTCTCGTGGTCCGCTTCCTCCGTGCACTGCGCGAAGCCCATGTGATCACCAACGATCCCGGCCGCGAGGACATCACGCTTCCGATTTTCCAGCGGATCACGACCAAGGACGACGCGGGCCTTGCGCTGCAAGGCTTCCGCTACATGCGCGACATGGGAATGTGGCCCGGCGATCTTTCGATACCACGGGAGGCGTGGGACACCACCGTCGACCTCATGATCCGCGCCAACCTGCTTGACGAAACCGCCCGATCGACGTCGGCGACCGCCTTCGATTCCAGCTTCCTGGAAGCATCGGCTTCCTAGCGAAAAGCGGGTCCAAACCCGCGCAGAACTCGCGGGTTTGGATTGACATTCCATTTGGAATTTGCATACTATTTGGTATCTAAAGAGGCAGGTCCGCGCCAGCGAGGGACACGCCCGGGAGGATTCTGGTGAGAGTAGTTACAAAGACGCCGCGGACCGACCGCGCGGTTTGCGAGGCCTTGGGCAAACTTGGCGTCGCCACGGTCCATGAAGCGCAAGGCCGGAAGGGCCTCCTGGCTTCGCATCTGCGGCCCGTAATCGAGGGCGCACGCATCGGCGGGACGGCCCTGACATGTGAAGTTCCGCCCGGTGACAACTGGATGATCCACGTCGCCCTCGAAATGGCCCAGCCCGGCGACATACTGGTGGTCGCGCCGACCTCCCCGTGCACCGACGGATACTTCGGCGATTTGCTCGCCACCTCATGCAAGGCGCGCGGAATCCTCGGCCTGGTCATCGATGCCGGCGTACGCGACATTGCCGATCTCCGGGCGATGAAGTTTCCAGTCTGGGCCAAGGCGATCTCAGCCCAAGGCACGGTGAAGGAGACCCTGGCGAACGTACAGGTTCCGATCGTGTGTGCCGGCGCAGCGATCGAGCCGGGCGACGTGATCATCGCGGACGACGATGGCGTGTGCGTGGTCAAACGCACCGAGGCGGAAGCGGTCCTTCAGAAAGCCCTTAAACGGCAGCAGATGGAGGACGAAAAGCGGGCGCTCTACGAGTCCGGCCAATTGAGCCTCGACATCAACAACATGCGTCCCCAGTTGAAAGCGAAAGGCCTGACCTATGAATAAGGGAGCAGACATCCGCATCCCGCGCCGGGTGGTCACGGGCCTTAAAGACGGCAAGTCGGTTTTCATCAGCGACGGTCCGACACCCAATGCCCATAGATACGACTCCGTACCCGGTCACCTGACATCTGTCGTCTACGCCACGCCGGCAAGGCCAAGCCTGCCGCAGGACCATGCCGAACAGGCGCCTCCGAAAATTCTGATCACGCCCGAACCGGGCGAGACGAAGCTCATGATCGTGGTTTTCCCACCGGATTCGGTCTTCGCTACCGTCGATCCCGCGGCCGCGTTCGAGGAACAGGCGGTACACATCCCCGGACTGATCCAGGCGTTCGAGGTGGACGCGCCTGGCATGCACACCACGAACACTATCGACTATGACATCGTTCTCGATGGAGAAGTCTGGCTCGAACTCGATGACGGTGCGGAGACCCTCCTGAAACAAGGCGACATTGTCGTCCAGTGCGGCACGCGCCACGCATGGCGCAACAAGGGTGAAAAGCCCGCAACCATGTGCTTCGTTCTGATCGGTGCGGAAAGAGAGTGACGCCATGACACAGGACGCCCTCACAGGCACCTTCGATTGCATCATTGTCGGCGCGGGGCACGGCGGTTGCCAAACCGCGGCAGCGCTTCGTCAAGCCGGATTCGAAGGAAGCATAGCCCTCATAGGTGCCGAACCGGAGGTGCCGTACGATCGGCCATCATTGTCGAAGGAGTACCTCGCCGGGAAGAAGACATTCGAGAGGATGCATCTGAGACCGCAGGATTTCTGGAGTTCTCGAAATGTGGAACTTCTGCTGAGCGCGCGCGTCGTCGCGGTCGATCCAATCGCAAAGACGGTCACCCTGGAAAATGGCGCACGCTATTCATATGGTAGCCTCGTCTGGGCCGCAGGCGGAGAGCCGCGAAAACTTTCCTGCCCAGGCAGCGAGTTGCCCGGCATCTTCTATATCCGCTCGAAGGCTGATTGCGACGCGCTCCTGGGCGTTCTTGCAGATGTCGGAAAGGTCGCAATCATCGGAGGCGGCTATGTGGGCCTCGAAGCGGCGGCGGTGTTTCGGGAGCTCGGCAAGGACGTCGTTCTTGTCGAAGCCCTTGACCGGGTCCTCGCCCGAGTGGCCGGAGAACCCATATCCCGCTTCTATGAGCGCGAACACCGGGACCACGGGGTAGACATCCGCCTGAATAGCGGCGTCAAAGCCATCGTCGGGCATGACAGCCATGTGAGCGGTATGCTTCTGGAGTCCGGCCAAGCAATTGAAGCCGACATCGTCGTGGTGGGCATCGGGATCGTTCCGTCTGCCGCCCCGCTTCTGGCTGCGGGAGCCGAAGGCAGCAACGGAGTGGATGTCGACGAACACTGCCGCACGTCGCTACCCCACATATATTGCGTCGGTGATTGCGCAAAACTCATCAATGGTGCGGGCATTAGGATCGAGTCCGTACAGAACGCCACCGACCAGGCGACGACAGCCGCGAAAGCCATTTGCGGCGACTATAAAGCCTATGATGCGCTGCCTTGGTTCTGGTCGAACCAATATGACCTGAAGCTCCAGACGGTCGGCCTCAATGTCGGCTACGACGCCGTCGTCCTGCGAGGCGAGCCGGCAAGCCGCAGCTTCAGCCTGGTTTATCTAAAGAACGGAGCGGTGATCGCATTGGATTGCGTGAATTCGCCGCGAGATTACGTCCAGGGGCGGAAACTCGTCGAACACGCGGCCAAGCTCAGCAGCGACCGATTGGCTGATACCTCTAAACAACTCAAGGAATTGACCCTCGAGACCAACTGACGGTCCGAGGTTTCTCAATCGGAACACGGGAAAATCAATGGCTACGATCTCACTGCGCACACGCGATGGCGAACTCCATCACTTCGAGGGGCGCATCGGCATGTCTCTCATGGAAAACATTCGGAATGCCGGTTTTGACGAACTTCTCGCAATGTGCGGTGGCTGCCTGTCCTGCGCCACCTGTCATGTCTATGTGGAGGGCCTCCCCGTCGAGGGACAACTCCCGGATGCCTCGATCGATGAAAGCGAATTGCTGGAGGGGTCGGATTATCGCGAGCACAATTCCCGCCTCTCCTGTCAAATTCCTTTTGACCAGGCTTTGGATGGCATCGTCGTGAGGATTGCTCCGGAGGAATAGTCGCCGCAAGGATGCACCCTGTCGGGGCGACCCGGCTCCCTTCCTACAGGCTTATCTCAAAGGCCGACAGATCCGAACTCGGCCAGCGGGAGGAGTAATGTTGGCGGCTTGACGCGATCGTTGTTGCGATCTCGTCAAGCCGCATTGCTATTATCTCTGCCATGGCTGAGCACTGAAACTAACCCTCGATTTCGGCTGGCCACGTCGACATTATTGCCGCATAGTCTTCCACTCAGAGAGTACCACGGGCCCGCGTTGCAGGCTTAGGATTGCGGTCTTTCCATTACAGCAATTGTTGCGCTGCAGCCGCCCGCTGCACAAGGCTGTTGGGTGACGGTTCTTCATAGGTTCGCCGGGAGAACACGACCGTAAATAGTGGCCGTGCAAATCCCGACGCATTTTGTTGCCGTAAGGCTGGTGCAGATAGAGCCGCTTTCGCCGTGGGAGGCCTGCAACAACTACGCTCATCGTAGGGCTGCGCGCGTATCCTGCCTAGCCGATCATCGGCAAGAGCTCGCTGACCGACTTCTTGGCATCGCCGTAGAACATGCGGGTGTTCTCCTTGAAGAACAGCGGGTTCTCGATGCCGGAATAACCGGTGCCCTGACCGCGCTTGGAGACGAAGACCTGCTTGGCCTTCCAGACTTCGAGCACCGGCATGCCGGATATCGGCGAGTTCGGATCTTCCTGCGCCGCCGGGTTGACGATGTCGTTCGAGCCAATGACGATGACGACGTCGGTATTGGGGAAATCGTCGTTGATCTCGTCCATTTCCAAGACGATGTCGTAGGGAACCTTGGCTTCGGCAAGCAGCACGTTCATGTGGCCGGGCAGACGGCCGGCCACCGGATGGATGGCGAAGCGGACGGTCTTGCCGGCAGCCCGCAGCTTGCGGGTCAGCTCCGAGACCGACTGCTGCGCCTGGGCCACCGCCATGCCGTAGCCCGGCACGATCACGATGCTGTCGGCCTCGTCCAAGGCGGCCGCGACGCCCTCGGCACTAATGGCGATCTGCTCGCCGATGATCT
>NZ_JBSYVH010000009.1:0-255867 GCF_054114205.1 Rhizobium sp. LEGMi-198b
GATGGGCCGACCAACTTGGAATGCCCAGGCTCACCTAACCTCAATCTCTCGAACCGCCCGGTGCGGACCCGCATGCCGGGTGGTGTGGCAGGGGTGCGATCAGCTATGATCGCCCCCTATGCCGTTTGGCTTAAGGCGATGAAAATTGCGGAATTCAGGAGCAGATGCCGGCAGCCGTGGCGGTAGCGCTAATGGCGATATCGCGCCAGAAGCGGTCATAGCACTAAGCTCAATAGACATTCAGGATCTAGTTCTGTTGTGATCTTTGATTCATTTGGCGGTGCAGCAGCGAAAGACTGAGAAGCGCACAAAAGGCGAAGATCGAGATGACCAGGGCCAGCCACAGAGCGGCATGGGGACCGGCTGAGGTGAGAATGGCGGTAAATATCGGCGGTGCGGTGGCAAAGGCGAGATAGAGAGGTACGGCCAGTTGCGCCGATGCGCGGGCATAAGCGCTGGCGGGGAAAATTTGTAACGGCAGCGTGGCGCGGGTGACGGCGGTGACGCCGCTGGCAAGGCCATAGAGTGCGGCGAAAAACACAGCGCCGGTGGGATTGCTCGTCAGTAGAAGGACGATGAAGCTCGCCGGGAATAGGGCCGATGCGGCAAGACCGGTAACGAAGCCCGACCAGCGCTGACCGCCCAAAAAATCGACGACCCGCCCCGCCCATTGGGCTAGGCCGATAAAGGCCGCTGTCGCTAGTGCCTTGGCGTGATCGAGACCCGCAGCCTCGAATAGGATAATGATTGTGAGGGCAAAACCCCAGGTGACGAAGCCATTGGCAGCAAAGCTCATGGCTAGCAGCGCGAAGCGTCGCCGGTCGATGGCAATAGGCTCGGCCACCGCCTTCGCTGAGAACGTCTCCCTGGGTCGTCTGGCAAGCGCGGCCCAATGCAATGGCATGCAGACAAGCAGCATGAGAGCCGCATAGGTCAACGTCGTCGTGCGCCAGCCCCATCGAGCTTGTAAAAGTCCCGTCACTGGCCAAACGATGGTTGATGTCAGCCCGCCGGCCAGGATCAGCCCGCCGAGTGCTTGGCGCGCTTTCTCGCCGGCGATTTCGGTCACCGCGATCTGCGTCGGTGTCGTTAACATGCTGGCACCGGCGATGCCGAGAATGATCCACGAGAGGACATAGGACACCGGACCATCGGCCAAGCCCATAACCAGCAGGCCGGCCGCGCCCAAGGATGATCCCCAAACCATAATCGGGCGCGCGCCGTGGCGCTCGAAGAGGGTGCTCAGCGGCCAAGACACCATAGCCATGACGATGAGCATGACTGTCGGTCCCGCCATGATCATCGGCAGGGTCATTCCCAGTTCACCGGCCATGGCAGGGCCGGTCACCGCCGGCAAGTAGAAGGTTGCGCCCCAGCCAATGAGCTGAGTCAATGATAGCGCGACAACGGCACGAACTGTGGGCGAGCGGAGCGAAGTCCAGGCAAGCGGCGCGGAAAGCACGATCAAGTCGCGGTTGCGATGGGGAAGGCGAAGCATCAAAGACCTTTGGATATCAGTAGCTTTTGTTTCTGAGGAAATGAGGCGGCGGCGCCACCTGCGTCGGCGAGCGAACAATAAAGAAATTAATGCTGAGCCAGCAGCTACCATTGCTGCGGCTCTGGTTATGGTGTGATATTGGATGAGCACATTGCATGAACTGATGGGCTCTCGCGTTAGCTTGTGCTCGATTTTCGTATGATGCTCAAACGAGGAATTTGAGAGGAGCTTGAGCAAAATTCATGCAGGAAAAGCATCGTATCTCCCTCAACGCCATCAGGGTCTTCGCAATCGTGGACGCACCGAGAGCCTAACTGCCGCCGGTGCTGAACTTGGCGTTACCTCCAGCGCGGTGAGCCATCAGCTCAAAAAGCTCGAAGACGAGCTTGGGGTGAGTTTCTTCCGCCGAGGAAACAACACCGTTTCCCTGACCGAGGTGGGACGGCGGTTCTATCAGGAGGTTGCGCCGGCGATCGGGCTCATCGAGCGTTCGGCCGATGCCCTTTATCGCGACGAAAACGAAATCAGCGTCCATGCGACGACGTCGCTTGCGCTGCGTTGGCTCATACCGTCACTGGATCGTTTTCGGGCTCTCTGCCCACAGGTGCGCGTTCGGGTGGAAACAAGTTCCGCACGAGGTTTTCCAGCCTTCCCCGACTCCGATGTCAGTATCCGCTATTTCCGAGTAGGGAAAGCGGCCGAGGAATGGGAATACCTTGCTCACGACCTGCGCCGCCCGGTTGTTTCCCCAAATCTACTGGCAAGAGATACTGGCAGCCACGTAATTGCCGTTTCGGACGTGCCAGCTCTTCAATGCTGCGTGGACAACTGGGACTGGAAGCTCTGGTGCGATACGTTCAATATTTCGCTGACAGACCTTTCCTTCGGTCATGAATTCGACACGGACGATGCGGCTCTTCATGCTTGCGTTGCCGGTCTTGGAATGGTGCTGGCGCCGACGGTTCTCACGGGCAGGGAAACGAAGTCGGGTGCATTGGTGACCTTGCCCGGATATCAACCGGTCGAAACCGGTACATATCGTTACCAGCGCCGCTCGGAAGCGAGAGCGGTTCGGCAATTCTGTAGCTGGATGGATACCGAAATGCGCAACCTCGAATGAGGGCTTCCATCGCAGAAATCAGCGGCGCTGACTTCACGGGGATTTCCCGTCGCCTTCAAGCAGTCGTATCCGCTTCCGGCCAAAAGTGGCCATCAGCGGCATTGCTACGAGACACGGAAAACTGAGTCTCCTCCCACCGTTTCGACGGAGAGAGGGGGCCGTTCCGCAACCTACTCAAATCTCCGACTTGATATCGCCCATGCGGTTCCACGCATCCAGGCCGGCGATTTTGTAGGCTTCGGCGAGCGTCGGGTAGTTGAAGGTGTTTTCGACGAAATATTCCACCGTGCCTTTGAGGTTCAATACCGCCTGGCCGATATGGACGAGTTCGGTCGCGCCTTCGCCGACGATGTGGACGCCGAGAAGGCGGCGGGTCTTCAGCGAGAAGATCATCTTCAGGAGGCCGGTGTCGAGGCCCATGATATGGCCGCGCGACGTCTCGCGGAAACGGGCGATGCCGCACTCGTAGGGAATGTGGCGTTCCTTGACCTCTTCTTCGGAAAGACCGCAGGTGGAGATTTCCGGCACGGCATAGATGCCGTAGGGGAAGTATTTCGGTGGCTCCTTGGCGATGGCACCGACGGCGACGCGGGCGGCGATGCGGCCTTGTTCCATCGAGGTTGAAGCAAGGCTCGGAAAGCCGACGACGTCGCCAGCCGCAAAGATATGCGGGACGTTGGTGGCAAAGGTTTCGGGATTGACGCTGAGGCGGCCGCGATTGTCCGCCTCGAGGCCGGCAGCAGCCAGATTGAGCGTGTCGGTGGCACCCATGCGGCCGGCGGCAAACAGCACCATGTCGGTGATGATGCGGCGACCATTGTCCAGCAACAGTTCCACCTTGCCGTCCTGGCGGGTGACCTTTTCGGCCTTTTGCCCCAGCAGCAGCTTCATGTTGCGGTCGCGTAGCTGATAGATGAAATCCTCTACGATTTCCTTGTCGATGAAGTCGAGCATCGTCGATTTCGGATCGATCAGCGTCACCTGCGTGTCGAGCGCGCTGAAGATCGTCGCATATTCGATACCGATGACGCCGGCGCCGATGACGACCATCGAACGCGGCAAATCCTCGATCTCCAGCAATTCGTCGCTGTCGAGAACGGTCTTGCCATCGAAGGGCATATAGTCGGGACGGAAGGGCTTGGTGCCGACCGCGAGCAGAATGCTGGCGCCCGTGACATGGACGACTTCGCCGTCGTCCTTGACCACCTGCATGGTCTGCGGATCGACGAAGCTCGCCTTGCCGCGTATATGCTGTACCCGGTTGCGAGCGAATTGATGCTCCAGAACTTCGACTTCATGGTCGAGAGTGATCAACAGGCGGCGACGCAAATCCGCGGCGCTGATTTCCTGCTTCACACGATAGGCGCGGCCGTAGAAGCCGCGTTCGCGCCAGCCGGAGAGATTGAGCGCGGTCTCGCGCAGCGTCTTCGACGGAATGGTGCCGGTATGGACGGAGACACCCCCGACACGCTTGCCCTGTTCGATCACCAGCACCCTCTTGCCGAGCTTGGCGGCCTGAATGGCGCCTCTGCGGCCTGCGGGGCCGCTGCCCACGACTATGAGATCGAATTGGTCCATCGGAAGCCTCGGGTGATTGGATTTATGGAATCAATGTCGCAACGCAACATGCTGTCCGTCAACCGGTAGCGGCTCAATGTTACAGATTATCTAACAGGAAATGATCAGGAGCTGGAAAGGCCGAGCCAAGGCTCCAGCTTTTCGAAAGTCCGGTCCATGGCATAGGCATGGGTGAAGGAAAGCGGCAGATGTCCGTAGATGATCGACATCTGATCTTCCGCGGCCGCTTCGCCGGCTTTGGCGATAGCAGCGAGATAGAGGGCCGAGGCAAGCCCCGTGCGATCTGCGCCGGCCTGGCAATGGATCAACAACGGCTTCGGCGCATCGCGCATGATCTCAACAAGCCGCGCTGCCTGCTCCTGGGTCAGCTCGTGGCCGGAGGACATGCGAAAATCAATATGATTGATATTGAGTTCCTTCGCCTGGGCGACTTCGTTGTCGTACCAGGTGCGGCCGCTATTGTCGCCGCGCAAGTTGATGATGGTCTTGATACCATATTGCTTCTGCAGTTCCGCGATCGTCGCCGGCGATGGCTGAGAAGAGCGGTAGACCTCGCCTGCGATGACGGGATGGAAATTCGTCGTCCACAGCATATGGGCGTAGAAGCCGCCGGCAATCAGCGCAAAAGGAGAAAATGCAAGAAGGACACCACGACCGATGCGGCGCAGACGACCAGAAAGCAGCAATGACGTCTTCGGCATGTAGTCTCCGGGGTACGCCGCAGCTCGAGCGGATAAGGCGCAAACAAAACAATCGCTTCCGTGTGCAAGCGCACCGATCTGGAGGCGTTATCCTTGTGTCAGAACATCCTGACAAATACCTGAAAAGCGCAAGGGGAGGTGCTGAGGCAGGAAACTATCGATAGGTCAGAATTCAACGGTATTGCTTGTGTCGTAAAGTATAATAAAAACAAATTATTATGCGGGTATTCTGATGTTGCAATCTATCCAGAGGTATCGATTCAGATCAGCCGCAACGCCCTGAAGCTGACATGGCCGTTCTTGCCGATGATAATATGATCGTGAACGGTGATACCCAAAGGGCCGGCCGTGTCGATGATCGTCTTCGTCATGTCGATATCGGCGCGCGAGGGTGTAGGGTCGCCGGAAGGATGGTTATGGACGAGAATCACGGCGGTGGCCGAGAGTTCGAGCGCACGTCTGACCACCTCGCGCGGATAGACCGGCGTATGGTCGATCGTTCCCAAACCCTGCACCTCATCCGCGATCAGGGCATTGCGCTTGTCGAGAAACAGGATTCGAAACTGTTCGCGCGTCTCATGCGCCATGGCGGTGTGGCAATAGTCGATCAGAGCCTTCCAGGAGGAGAGCACCGGCTTGCCCGTCAGCTCGCTTTTCAGCATGCGCTGCGCCACGCTTGCCACCAGCTTCAGATCGAGAGCCACGGCTTCGCCGACGCCGCTGATTTCCTGCAGCAGATTGGCCGGCGCGCCGAAGACGCCGCCGAGCGTGCCGAAGCGAGCAAGCAGCGCCTTGGCGATCGGCTTGGTGTCGCGGCGCGGAATCAGCCGAAACAGCAGGAGTTCGAGGATTTCGTAATCGGCAAGCGCCGCATCGCCCCCATCGCGATAGCGATTGCGCAGGCGTTCCCGGTGACCGTGATAGTGAGCCTCGGCATTGGCCGGCACGCTCGGCGGCTTCGCCGGTTTGTCGCGCAGCGCGGTCTTGGTGGATTGATGGGCGAAAAACAGCCGCTCGTCGAAGAGAGGAGCTTCTTCAAGACTATCCGTCGCCCCGCTGCTATCGATGGGCATGTCGCCATGTCCGGAGGAAGAAGCGGGGCGCTTCGCCATGCATTACCCCTGCAGCGGTGGCAGGCCGGGACGGTCGAGGCCGCCGGGCGACAGGGTGAAGATCTCGCAGCCGGTGGCAGTGACACCGACGGTGTGTTCATACTGCGCCGACAGGGAGCGGTCGCGCGTGACCGCCGTCCAGCCGTCGCCAAGCACTTTCACATGCGGTCGTCCGAGATTGATCATCGGCTCGATGGTGAAGATCATGCCTTCACGCAGTTCCGGGCCCTCGCTGGCGCGGCCGTAATGCAGGATGTTCGGGGAATCATGGAAGAGGCTGCCGACGCCGTGGCCGCAGAAATCGCGCACGACGGAGCAGCGCTCCGCTTCGGCATAGGCCTGGATCGCTTCGCCGATTGCGCCGGTGCGGGCACCGGGACGCACGGCGGCGATGCCGCGCATTAGCGATTCGTAGGTCACTTCCAGCAGCCGCTCCGCCGAGCGCTTGATCTCGCCGACGGGATACATGCGGCTGGAATCGCCGTGCCAGCCGTCGAGCACATAGGTCACGTCGATATTGACGATATCGCCGTCGCGCAGCGGCTTGTCGTTGGGAATGCCGTGGCAGACAACGTGATTGATCGACGTGCAGGAGGATTTCATATAACCGCGATAGTTCAATGTCGCCGGGTAAGCGCCATGATCCATACCGAATTCGAAGACGAAGCGATCGATGACATCAGTCGGTACGCCAGGCCCGACGATGGCGGCCAGTTCGTCGAGGCAACGAGCGGTCAACTGGCATGCCTTGCGCATTCCTGCGAAAGCGTCGGGGCCGTAGAGGCGGATGGCGCCTGTGTTTTTCGACGGCGCCGTTGCCGCTTCGATGTAATTCACCATGATCAGCCTTCAGCAGAAATCTTTATACTGGTATTTAATGCAGCTATGCCGGGTTCGTCTATCGGGATCAACCCTGCAGGCGTTATTTCCGTCGGCGAGACCTTGCATTTGACAGCATAGACTTCGACGCCGCGCTTCAAAGCTCGCTCAAACGCCGCGGTGTAGACGGTATCGAGATCGCCACAAACACGAAAACGCCGGCAGTCGTGCCGCTGGATCACGAATAGCATGACGGCGCGGTATCCCGCTTGCGCCATATCGCCGAGTTCTTCGAGATGCTTGGCGCCGCGGGCTGTCACCGTATCGGGAAATTCGGCAAGGCCCGGCTGGCGCATGAAATGCACATTCTTGACTTCGACATAGGTGGTTGTCCTCAAGGGATCGGTCAAGAGCAGGTCGATGCGGGAATTGCGGCCGTAATTTTGCTCACGCCGAACGGTCGTGTAGTCGCCGAGATCGGAAATCTGCCTGAGCGCGATTGCCTCCGCCGCCAACCGGTTCGGCATGGCCGTGTTGACGCCGACCGTGGTGCCATCTGCTTCGATCAATTCGAAAACGTGCCGATATTTACGCTTCGGACTGTCGTGTTCTGAAAGCCAGATGCGCGAACCGGGTGTTGTCAGGCCCTGCATCGAGCCGGTGTTTGGGCAGGAGCCGGTGATGATCTCGCCGCTCTCCAGTTCGGCATCGAAAAGGAAGCGTTTATAGCGGGCGATCAGCCGTGCGGGGACGAGGGGCGGGTCGAACAGCATGAATGGTCGCCGCTTAGGCGCGTTCCATGACGAAGCTGCCGGGTGCTTCCTCAATGGCGTTCAGCGCCGCGCCACCTGGCTTGCGGGCGGGAACCATGCGGCTGTCGTTGCCTTTGATCCATTCAAGCCAATGCGGCCACCAGGAGCCTGGCGTCTCCCTGGCTTCGCCGAGCCATTGATCATAATCACCCTTGACCGCGCCGCCCGTCCAGAACTGGTATTTATGCTTGTCCGGCGGGTTGACGACACCGGCGATATGACCGGAGCCAGTCACCACGAATTCCACCGGCCCGCCGAAGAACTGGCTGCCAATGAAGACGGATTTGGCCGGTGCGATGTGATCCTCGCGTGTTGCCAGATTATAGACGGGTATCTTGACGTCCTTCAGCGACAGCTTTTTGCCGTCGAGCACCATCTTGCCCTGGCTCAAAGCATTGTCGAGATAGCAATTGCGCAGATAAAATGAATGGTTGGCGGCCGCCATTCGCGTGGAATCGGCGTTCCAGAACAGAAGATCGAAGGGTAGGGGTTCCTGGCCCTTCAGATAGCTGTTGACGAAATAGGGCCAGATCAGCTCCGAGGCGCGCAGCATGTTGAAGGCTGTCGCCATTTTCGAGCCCTCGAGATAGCCGACCGCCGTCATCTGCTCTTCCAGCGCCGAGATCTGCTCTTCATCGACGAAAACCTTGAGGTCGCCGGCAAAGGTGAAATCGACCTGAGTGGTCAGGAAGGTGACGGTGCGGATGCGTTTGTTCTTTTCCTTGGCGTGCAAAGCGAGTGTTGCCGCCAGCAGCGTACCGCCGACGCAATAGCCGACGGCGTTGACCTCTTTCTCGCCGGTTGCCTTCTCGATCATATCCAGCGCGAAATCGATGCCTTCGCGCGCATAGGACGTCCAGTCCTTGGCAGCGTGGCGCTTATCCGGGTTCACCCAGGAGATGACGAAGACGGTGTGCCCCTGTTCGACACACCATTTGATAAAGGATTTCTGCGGGTTGAGATCGAGAATGTAGAATTTGTTGATCCAGGGCGGGCAGATCAGCAGCGGCCGCTTCAACACTTTATCCGTTGCCGCTTCATATTGAATGACCTGGCAGACATCGCTCTGCGCGATCACCTTGCCAGGCGTCAGTGCCATGTCTCGGCCAACAGCGAATTTCGTCATGTCGGTCTGGCGCAACCGCAATTCGCCGCGGCCGGCGCTGATATCCTCGGCAAACATTTTCATGCCGCGCACGAGGTTTTCGGCGTTGGAAGCGACGGTCTCGCGATAGAGCTGCGGGTTGGTGGCGACGAAATTGGCCGGCGAAAGCGCCGCGGTGATCTGCTTGGTATAGAAGGAGGCCTTGTGGCGCGTGTGCTCGTCCAGTCCTTCGGCATCGGTGACCATCTTGTCCGCCCAACCGGCGGTCAACAGATAGGTTTGACGCAGGAAATCGAAGAAGGGATTTTTCTGCCAATCCTCGTCGGCGAAGCGCCTGTCTTTGACCGGCTCAGGCTCGGGTGCCGAATCACCGCTGAGGCGCTGCATGGTTTTCGTCCATAGGCCGAAATAACCGGATAGCAGATAGGTCTGTGCCTCCAATGTCCGGCGCGGATCGGAAAGCCAGTATTCGCTGACCTTGGAAAGCGTCTTGACGATATCGGTCATCGGATCGGCGACCGTGTCGACCTTCTCGCCGCGCTCGCGTGGCGCAAGCCATGCGGAAGCGGCCTTGCCGAGATTTTCCAACGCACGGGCAAAGTTGACGGCCATCGCCTCGGGATCCCTAACGATGTAAGGCTCGACTGACTTAGGGTCGAAGCCGGCAAAGGCGCCGTTGCCTTCACTATGGTCCCGCTTGCTGTCGGTCACGCATCATCCTCCCGGCGGCAGCTCTCTTTGTTTTCCATTTGTACATCTTGCGGGAAAAGGAATACAAGTCGAATGAAACGCAACCCTGCTCTTGCTTTGCTGCTGCGACAAATTTAACAGTCGCAACCCACGGCAAGGCAATAGAGCAGGACGGACAATATGGGCGGCGGCATGGTGGCAAGACTCAACCGGTATTCCGTACTCTGCGGTGCTTTGTGCGCCTGTCTCGCGCTGGCGCTTGCCGGCTGCTCGACGCCTGCGGAAAAGGCAGCCTTTGCCAAGAGCAAGCAGGCGCCGCAGGCTGTGGTCGTCAAGTCCGCTGAAGGCAAGCCGGTCGATGAAGGCAACACGCAGCAGCACTACAAGGACGGTTACCCCTCCTTCAACGCTCCTCCGACGGCGGCGAATGTGCAGATCAACGACCAGCAGGCGGCCGATATCGGCAAGCAATTGACGGCGCTCGGTGCGCAGCGCAAGGCCGGCACGATTTCGGAAGCGGAATATCAGAAACGTGTCGCCGAGATGCGCAAGCTCGCGGCCGAACACGGCCAGGATACGCTGTCGCAAATCCAGCAGCAGAGCGCCGAGCCCAGCCAGACGCCCGCGCCGACGCAGAATTAGCCTTGCGTTTCAGGCGATTTGGACGCAAAGCGTTCAGCTAGGCTGAATTTCGATGTTTCTTCCTGGGTTGATAGTGCATTGCGTCTATAACCGCCAAAGATTCACCGTATCCTTCGCGTCAGTATAGTTGCGGCGCCGCGATTCCGGAGTTCGTATCGCGGCTCACCGGGAGATTGACGAACTTCATTGCGGTTGTGAGGGCCGCTGTCCCATGGGGAAAGAAATGGAAGAGTTTCATAAAGTCCGGCGCTTGCCGCCCTACGTCTTCGAACAGGTCAACCGTTTGAAGGCCAGCGCGCGAGCGGGCGGGGCCGACATCATCGACCTCGGCATGGGCAATCCGGATCTTCCGACCCCCAAGGCGATCGTCGATAAGCTGTGCGAAGTGGTCCAGGACCCGCGCACGCACCGCTATTCCTCGTCCAAGGGCATTCCGGGACTGCGCCGTGCGCAGGCCGCCTATTATGCCCGCCGCTTCGGCGTCAAGCTCAATCCGGATACGCAGGTGGTCGCCACCCTCGGCTCCAAGGAAGGCTTCGCCAACATGGCGCAGGCGATTACGGCGCCGGGTGATGTAATCCTTTGCCCGAACCCGACCTATCCGATCCATGCCTTCGGCTTCCTGATGGCAGGCGGCGTCATCCGCTCGATGCAGGTCGAGCCGGACGACAGCTTCTTCCCGCCGCTGGAACGGGCCGTGCGCCACTCTATCCCGAAGCCGCTGGCCTTGATCCTCAACTATCCGTCGAACCCGACGGCCTATGTCGCGACGCTCGATTTCTACAAGGAAGTCATCGCTTTCGCCAAGAAGCACGACATCATCGTGCTCTCGGATCTGGCCTATTCGGAAATCTACTTCAACGACGATCCGCCGCCGTCCGTTCTGGAAATTCCGGGCGCGATGGATGTCACCGTCGAGTTCACCTCGATGTCTAAGACCTTCTCCATGCCCGGCTGGCGCATGGGCTTTGCCGTCGGCAATGAACGCCTGATCGCGGCGCTGACACGCGTGAAGTCCTACCTCGATTACGGTGCCTTCACGCCGATCCAGGTGGCGGCAACGCATGCGCTGAACGGTGACGGCTCTGATATTGCGGAAGTTCGCAACATCTACAAGCGCCGCCGCGACGTGCTGGTCGACAGCTTCGGCAAGGCCGGCTTCGACGTGCCGCCGCCGGCAGCGACGATGTTTGCCTGGGCGAAAATCCCGGAAAAATTCCGTCATCTCGGCTCGCTGGAGTTCTCGAAGCTTCTCGTCGAGAAGGCCGACATCGCGGTGGCGCCCGGCATCGGCTTCGGCGAGCAGGGCGACGACTACGTCCGCATCGCGCTGGTCGAGAACGAGCATCGCATCCGCCAGGCAGCGCGCAATCTGAAGCGCTTCCTCTCCACAGCGGATGAGACCATGCATAACGTGATTTCACTGAACGCTCACCGCTCTTAATTTCTCACGGCAGCCGTCTCCGCGGCTGCCGTGTCCCAAGACATTGATCAGGAATTGTTCATGGCAGATGCCCTCAAAATCGGCATTGCGGGCTTGGGCACCGTTGGTGCCTCGCTCGTCCGCATCATACAGAGCCGCGCCAACGAGCTTGCCGTTACCTGCGGCCGCCCCGTCAAGATCGTCGCCGTAACCGCCCGCGATCGCACCAAGGATCGTGGCATCGACCTCACCGGCATCGAATGGTTCGGCGGCCCGGTCGACCTGGCGCAGAAGGCCGACATCGACGTCTTTGTCGAGCTGATCGGCGGTGCCGAAGGCGCGGCCAACGCCGCCGTGCGTGCGGCTCTTGCCCGTGGTCTGCATGTCGTCACCGCCAATAAGGCGCTGCTCGCCTATCACGGCGTCGAACTTGCCGAGATTGCCGAGGAGAAAGGCGCACTGCTCAACTTCGAAGCGGCCGTCGCCGGTGGCATTCCCGTCATCAAGGCATTGCGTGAATCCCTGACCGGCAACACGATCTCGCGCGTCTACGGCATCATGAACGGCACCTGCAACTACATCCTGACCCGGATGGAGAAGGAGGGCCTGTCCTTTACCGATTGCCTGAAGGAAGCCCAGCGTCTCGGCTATGCCGAAGCTGATCCGGCCTTCGACATCGAGGGCAACGACACGGCACACAAGCTCGCCATCCTGACGACGCTTGCCTTCGGCAACCGCATCGCGGCCGATGATATCTATCTCGAGGGGATCACCAATATCTCCATCGAGGACATCCGCGCCGCAGCCGACCTTGGCTACCGCATCAAGCTGCTCGGCGTCGCCCAGCGCACCGAAACAGGCATCGAACAGCGCGTTCACCCGACCATGGTGCCGCTCGAATCGGTCATCGCCCAGGTCGATGGCGTCACCAATGCCGTCGCGATCGAATCGGACATTCTCGGCGAACTGCTGATGGTCGGCCCCGGCGCCGGCGGCAACGCGACGGCTTCCTCCGTACTCGGCGATATTGCCGACATCGCCAAGAGCCAGCCGGGTGCGCAGCGCGTGCCGGTGCTCGGTCACCCTGCCAAGGCGCTGGAACCCTATCGCAAGGCGCAGATGCAGAGCCACGAAGGCGGCTATTTCATCCGCCTGACCGTTCTCGACCGCACCGGCGTTTTCGCCAGCGTCGCGACCCGCATGGCGGAAAACCACATTTCGCTGGAATCGATCGTGCAGCGCGCGACGCAGCATCTGGCGCCGGCCCATCATCAGACGATCATCCTCGTCACCCATGCGACGACGGAGGATTCGGTGCGCAAGGCTGTCGCCGCGATCAAGACCGAGGGCTATCTTGTCGGCGAGCCGCAGGTCATCCGCATCGAGCGGCCGAAGGAATAATTCCGACGACTAAGGCCCGCTCCGGTAAATCGGAACGGGTCTTCCAATTCTGGGAGAGATGGTGGAACAGCCGGCAGATCCTGTACAGCGGGCATTTCTGGGCGTCGAACGCTCCGTCTCCGGCAATCGCTGGATTTCCCGGCTCGACCAGGCCGGCCAGAATCGGGCGCTGGCCATCGCGCAAACGCACGGGCTGCCGGATCTGATTGCCCGCGTTCTCGCCGGCCGCGGCGTCAGCCTCGAAGAGGCCATGGCCTTCCTCGACCCCACGATCCGCAGCCTGATGCCAGACCCCCATCTGCTGACCGACTGCGAGAAGGCAGCACAACGTCTCCTGCGCGCCGTCAAGGCGGGCGAGACGGTTGCGATCTTTGGTGACTACGACGTCGACGGCGCGGCATCCTCGGCGCTGCTCTACCGCTTTCTCGCCCATTTCGGCGTGCCGGCCAGCATCTATATCCCAGACCGCATCTTCGAAGGCTACGGCCCGAATCCCACTGCCATCAACCAGCTCATCGATAATGGCGCAACGCTGATCGTTACCGTCGATTGCGGTTCCACCAGCTTCGAATCGCTGGAAGCGGCGAAGGCCCGCAATATCGACGTCGTCGTCATCGATCATCACCAGGTTGCGCATGAGCTGCCGCCTTGCCATGCGCTGGTCAATCCGAATCGAGAGGACGATCTATCGGGGCAGGGACATCTCTGTGCTGCCGGCGTTGTCTTTATGGTTCTGGTCGCGGCCCTGCGGCAGTTGCGCGAGGCAGGCGACGCCCGTGTGCGCTCCATCGACCTGCTTGCCTGGCTCGATATCGTCGCGCTGGCAACTGTCTGCGATGTCGTGCCGCTGAAAGGGCTGAATCGTGCTTACGTCGTCAAGGGCCTGATCGCCGCGCGCCATCAGGGCAATCCCGGCCTGGCCGCCCTATTTCGAAAAGCTGGGCTCGGCGGCCCTGTGAGCCCGTATCACTTTGGTTTCATGATCGGCCCGCGCATCAACGCCGGCGGGCGTATCGGTGATGCCGCGCTTGGCGCCCGGCTGCTGACGCTCGACGTTGCCTCCGAGGCCGAGACGATCGCGGAGAGGCTGGACGAGCTCAACCGCGAACGCCAGGCGATGGAAGCCGCCATGTTGCAGGAGGCTGAAGCTGAAGCGCTGGCCGAATACGGCAACGGCGACGGAGCCTCCGTTATCGTCACGGCACGGGAAAGCTGGCATCCCGGCATCGTTGGCCTGATTGCCTCTCGGCTGAAGGATAAGTTCCGCCGCCCCGCCTTTGCCATTGCCTTTGATTCGATGGGGCGAGGCACTGGCTCCGGTCGCTCGATCAACGGTTTCGACATGGGCCGCATGGTGCGCGCTGCCGTCGATGCTGGCCTGCTCGTCAAGGGCGGCGGTCATGCCATGGCGGCGGGTCTGACGGTCGAACGCGCCAATCTCGGCAAACTCCGTGCCTTCTTCACGGAGAAGGCGGAGAGACAAGTCGCCGGCCTCGTCGCCAACGAAACGCTGAAGATAGACGGTGCGCTCGGCGCCGGCGGCGCGACGGTGGAGCTGGTCGACCAGCTTGAAACTGCCGGCCCCTACGGTTCCGGCCATCCGCAGCCGATCTTCGCTCTTCCGAGCCACCGCCTGCGCGATTCGCGCCTGGTCGGCCAATCCCATATCAAGATCACCCTGGAGGCCCAGGACGGTGGCCGCCTCGACGGCATCGCCTTCCGCGCCGTTGAAACGCCCCTTGGCGAGCTGCTGCTCTCCTCCCGCGGATCCCAGATCCACATCGCCGGCACCCTCGGCGCCGACCATTGGCAGGGCGCAAGACGTGTCCAGTTGCGTGTCATGGATGCCGCCAAGGCGCCGTGAGTAGTGTACGGGAAACGTCGCGTTAATGATGACGAATCAGAGCTTTAGGGAGGGGAAGCAGTGGCACGCCCTAGGGGAGTCGAACCCCTCTTTACAGAATGAAAATCTGTCGTCCTAACCGATAGACGAAGGGCGCGTGCTGTGGCGCCCTTATAGTCAGCACCTTTTGTTCCCGCAAGCGGAAAATCGAGAAAAATCTACGGGTAAGGGCGAATTTTTCGAGGTACTTGTGGAAAAGTTCGTGGTGGGTCCGATTGGTACGCCCTAGGGGAGTCGAACCCCTCTTTACAGAATGAGAATCTGTCGTCCTAACCGATAGACGAAGGGCGCAGGCTGCGCTTGCGACCATATAGGAATAGCGCAAAGCCACCGCAAGCGGAAGGTAGCTCATTGTTGTAGGAGAGGAGGAACAGTGGCACGCCCTAGGGGAGTCGAACCCCTCTTTACAGAATGAAAATCTGTCGTCCTAACCGATAGACGAAGGGCGCGTGCTGTTGTGTGGCGCGCTTATAGCGGGGTGATTTCATTCCCGCAAGCGTCTATTTCGCTTTTTCTTGGAAAAAATGACAGAAGCGTAACGGCGCATCGAAGCTTGAATAAGCTCGCCTTAACAGCATGTTGCGGGAGTTTGCAGATGGGACCGGTTTAGAACCCCGATCCGCTCTGCGGCTGGGTTATCAGCGGCTTGCCATCCTGGCCCTGGCCCTTCGACGCAACGATATGCGCCAGCATCAGTGCTTCCTTGCTGTCGATTCTGCGGGCACTGGAGCCGCGGGCGGGCAAAATTTTCGAGGGCGTGGCGTCCGCTGTCGGCCTCATCGGGCTTCCCGACGCGTTGGCGGCGTTGCGGATGACGGGCGGAGGGATGACCGCCTCGGATGTCTGGTCGACGGGCATGCCGCCATTGCCCTGTTGTGGCGTGACATTCTGCGTCGCACTGGGCGGCATACTGTAGACGCTGCGCATGATCGGACTAGGTCCCTGCGGCTGTCCGCCACCCGGCTGGGTGGCCAGCGTTCCATCCGGATTGACGGCAATCGGCGCGGGCGTCGAATAGATGCTGCTTCTATTGGCATTGACCGCGGTCGGCTGCGTCACCAGGCCGGCCATGCCGGCCGGCGCGTCTGTCGCCACAGGCGCTGCCCCGGCGGGTGCCGGCGGGAAAAAGGATTGATTGCCCGTGGCTTCAGCTACCATCTGCGGATGCGCGCCGTGAACGCTGTGTACCAGCGGATCGCGATAGGCGTCGCCCTTTTGCCGTTTCACGTCGGCTTTGGTGTTGAGAGCGTCGGCGAGCTCTTCGGCAGCATTGGGCTTCGGCTCGACCTCGGCTACCTGTTTCGGCTTGCTGCCTGTCGTCGCGCAGCCGGCGAGCATCAGAAATGACATGGCGATGGCAATAGTGCTTGCGAGCTTTTTATTGCCGGATAGAATCTGCCGATCGCACAAAGGACGTTCCCCGCTTAAAAGTTGGCACCGGAACGGCCTCTTGCGAGGGACGATGATGTCGAGCGGCTTCCTACTGGGAACGATGACCGCGCGAAATCCGATGCATGATGCTTCGAGTCGTCCAAGCATGCCGGAGAGCGGGTACGGCCGGCAAGCGCGAAACCGGTGGCTCCGCGCGCGCCGTAAGCCTCGCGAAAGCTAGCGCCTCACCAGGCGCCGGTATTGGGCATCGAAGCCCAGGGCTCGGCCGGAGCAAGGTCGGCACCCTTCTGCAGGATCTCGATGGAAATGCCGTCCGGAGACCGCACGAAAGCCATGTGACCATCGCGGGGCGGCCGGTTGATAGTAATGCCATTGTCCATAAGTTTCTGGCAGATTGCGTAGATGTCATCGACCTCATAGGCGAGGTGACCGAAGTTCCGTCCTCCGGTATACTCTTCAGGGTCCCAGTTGTAGGTGAGTTCCAGACTGGGCGCGCCGCTGCTTCGGGATGCGTCTACATCCTCGCTGGCAGCAAGGAAAACGAGAGTGAAACGGCCTTTCTCGTTTTCGTAGCGACGGGTTTCGGTGAGGCCGAAGAGAGTGCTATAAAAGTGCAGTGAGGCGTCGAGATCGGTAACGCGGACCATGGTGTGAAGATAACGCATTCTGTTTCCTCTCTAATGTTTGTGCTGAGACGATCTGAAACGAGACACCAGCTTCAGGCAAGACTCGGCGCGCTAATCTACGGATGGGAATAAACGAAAACTAGGACTTGCGCTTTTCCGTTACCAAGATGTTAATCTTGATTTCAAGGAATCAGTTAACTGTAACAGTGTGACGCGTAATCGAGGGTTGGCTAAGATGGGTGACAGAATTTCATCGAAGGGTATCGTCGACTTCGGAGAGATGTCGGGCGAAGCCGTCGAGCTCATCGAAATCTCCGGCGTCGTCAAATGGTTCGATGTCGCCAAGGGTTTTGGCTTCATCGTTCCGGATAACGGCATGCAGGACGTTTTGTTGCATGTGACATGCCTGCGCCGCGACGGTTATCAGACCATTCTCGAGGGCACGCGCATCGTCGCGCTGATTCAGCGCCGTGAACGTGGCTATCAGGCTTTCAAAATCCTCTCGATGGACCAGTCGACCGCCGTGCACCCGTCGCAGATGCCGCCGGTGCGCACCCATGTCCAGGTCACTGCGACAAGCGGCCTCGAGCGCGCCTTGGTCAAGTGGTTCAACCGCACCAAGGGCTTTGGTTTCCTGACGCGCGGTGAGGGCACAGAGGACATCTTCGTGCACATGGAAACGCTGCGTCGTTTCGGTCTGGCGGAGTTGCGGCCGGGACAGGTAGTCCTTGTCCGTTTCGGGCCGGGTGAGAAGGGCCTGATGGCGGCAGAGATCCATCCGGATGCGCCAAGCCCGGTGACGCGGCCGCATTGATATGACCACCAGAGTTATGTTTTCTGCTGTTTTGAAGAGCGCCATCGTGGCGCTTTTTCTTGTCGGGGCATCCGCTCCCGCCTTTGCCGCGCAAGCGGCCAGCGAAAAATCGATGGCGTTCGATTCGGAGCCGCTATCGATCAAAACGGCCAAGGGCGTAACGCACAAGTTCACCGTGGAATTGGCATTGACCGAGCCGCAGCTCGAGTTCGGCCTGATGTATCGCAAGAGCATGCCGGACGATCACGGCATGCTTTTCGATTTCGGTGCGCCGCGCCCGGTCATGATGTGGATGAAGAATACCGTGCTACCGCTCGATATGCTTTTCCTGGACAGGAGTGGCGTCGTCACGCACATTCAGGAAAACGCCGTACCCTATTCTGAAACGATCATCAGCTCCGGCGGGTCAGTGCTTTACGTCATCGAGCTGAACGGCGGCATCGCAAGAAAACTCGGCCTTGCCGTCGGCGACAAGGTGACGAGCGCTACGATTTCCGCAAAACTCGGCAAGTAGATTTTCCCCGGGGATCGGAGCTTCAACGCCATTTTAGCTGTTGCAGCACGAGGATGAACCGTGTATCTCCGCACTCGTTCTGCAAAGCGGGACGACGCGGTCTCCTCAAAGAGATTATGCGTGAGGGTACGGAGTGTAGCGCAGTCTGGTAGCGCATCTGGTTTGGGACCAGAGGGTCGGGAGTTCGAATCTCTCCACTCCGACCATCTAAATTCTCCCTGATATCGATGGATTGGGATGAGATTAGCCCGCCTTTTTGCTTGAAAACAAAGGGATTCGCGGCTAAGCAAATCCCACAATGCTCAGCCTTCATGGGGCCGGGCGAAGACGAGAGAAGCAAAGGCGGGACTGTCCCGCTTATCCGGAGGCGCTGCAGCGATGCCTGCCAAGATTTACCGTCCCGCAAAAACCGCCATGCAATCCGGCAAGGCCAAGACCCATTTGTGGGTTCTGGAATTCGACCAGGAAATCCCGCGCAAGATCGATCCGATTATGGGCTATACCTCGTCGGCCGATACGCGCCAGCAACTCAAGCTGACGTTCGAGACGCAGGAACAGGCCGAGGCCTATGCCCAGCGCAACGGCATCGAATATCGTGTTCTCGCTCCCAAGGACGCCAACCGCCAGGTGGTTTCCTATACCGATAACTTCCGTTTCAACCGCATCCAGCCCTGGACCCATTGATCCGGCACACGTCGAATTCGCTACCTATTGAGTTTGACGGAAGTTTCAGGCATGTGTTGCCAGCCGCGGGCAGTTCGCGGCGGCTTGGCTTTCAGGCCCCTTAGCTCAGCTGGATAGAGCACCTGCCTTCTAAGCAGGTGGTCGCAGGTTCGAATCCTGCAGGGGTCGCCAAAATCTATTTGATTACAATAGCTTACCAAGTTTTGCATCTGCGGCGTATCCATCCGCTGCAGCATCCTATCGCCGTAACTCAATGCTTCTCCATTGGCCAACCGCCAGCATCCGCCGGTCTGGTTGCATTCACTGCCATGTCGATGAGGTCATAACCGGCCACTGCACCGATCACTCTTACGACGATGATTGCCGCGCCGAGAAACGCCAGCGCAGCGATTATCCTGTCGCTTTTCTTCACGTCCCGTCTCGTCCCCCCCAATGCCTACAAACTGCATCCCCACGCAGCCGGCGGCAGTATATCGGGTTTATAGTGGGGCGCTACGGCTATATTCAGGTCGCCGACCTTTGCGTTAAGCGCGCTTGAGACAGGACGCCTTCGGGACGATGATTCGGTCAGGCGGCGTTCAGGTCGGCGATCTCGCCGTGCCGTGCCAGGAGGCGAGGGGACGTCATGTCGCCGGTCTCTTCGTCGACCATGACCGCATAGGCGGCAACGCCGACGAAACGCGCGGCCATGGAAAGGGCGATCTTTTCGGCACTGGCGGCGCTTGACGCCTGCCGCATTTCTCCCGGCACCAGATTTCCGCGGTTCTTCTTATAGGGAAGGATAATAAACTTTTCGCCGGATGCCATTGTGCTCGCCCTGATTTGTTCACACAATGTTCTGGTTTGCGTGGAGTGTCAATATGGTTAATCGTAACCGCCGTCGCAATTCCGACCTATATATTGAAAAACCCGCCGGCTGCGTCACAGCCGACGGGTTTTTGATCATCGCATGGTCCGCTTAGTGCAGGATCTGGCTCAGGAACAGCTTGGTACGTTCGTGCTGCGGGTTTTCGAAGAATTCTTTCGGTGAGTTCTGTTCGACGATCTGGCCCTGGTCCATGAAGATCACGCGGTTCGCAACCTGACGGGCGAAGCCCATTTCGTGGGTGACGCAGAGCATGGTCATGCCTTCTTCGGCCAGACCCACCATGGTATCCAGCACTTCCTTGATCATTTCCGGGTCGAGCGCCGAGGTCGGCTCGTCAAACAGCATGATCTTCGGGTTCATGCAGAGCGAACGGGCAATCGCGACACGCTGCTGCTGACCGCCGGAAAGCTGGCCAGGATATTTCTTTGCCTGTTCCGGGATCTTGACGCGGGTGAGGAAGTGCATCGCGATTTCTTCCGCCTGCTTCTTCGGCATCTTGCGCACCCAGATCGGCGCCAGCGTGCAGTTTTCCAGGATTGTCAGATGCGGGAAGAGGTTGAAGTGCTGGAACACCATGCCGACTTCGCGGCGCACTTCGTCGATCTTCTTCAGATCGTTGGTGAGTTCCACGCCATCGACGATGATCTGGCCCTTCTGATGCTCCTCAAGGCGGTTAATGCAACGTATCATCGTCGACTTGCCTGAACCGGAAGGCCCGGCGATAACGATGCGCTCGCCGCGCATGACCTTAAGGTTGATGTCGCGCAGTACGTGGAAATCGCCGTACCACTTATTCATGTTGATCATTTCAACCGCGACTTCCGTGTCGGAAATGGTCAGTTTTTTTGGTTGGGCGTCAGCCATATTTTTTCCCTCGGTTTTTATCGTTTGTGGCCAGTATCGAGATGGCGTTCCATGAAGCCTGAATAGCGCGACATGCTGAAGCAGAACAGCCAAAATATGAAACCGGCAAACACCAGTCCCGTAATCGGCGTCACGGCGCTTGCCCAGTTCGGGTCGGAAAAGTTCTGACGAACGATACCGAGCAGATCGAACATGCTGATGATCGACACCAGCGACGTGTCCTTGAACATGCCGATGTAGGTGTTGACGATCCCGGGTATCACCAGCTTGATCGCCTGCGGCAGAACAATCAAGCGCATCTTCTGCCAGTAGCCGAGACCAAGCGAATCGGCACCTTCGAATTGGCCCTTCGGCACAGCCTGAAGACCGCCGCGGATAACTTCGGCGATGTAGGCCGAGGTAAACATCGAGACACCGACCACGGCGCGCAGCAATTTATCCACCGTCCAGCCCTGCGGAAGGAAGAGCGGCAGCATGACGCTGGCCATGAACAATACCGTGATCAGCGGAATGCCACGGATGATTTCGATGTAGAGCACTGACAGCATGCGGATGACGGGCATTTTCGAACGCCGTCCGAGTGCAAGCATAATGCCGAGCGGAAAGGAGACCACGATCGCGACAAAGGAAAGGACCAGCGTCACCATGAGGCCGCCCCATTTCTGCGTTTCCACGACCTCCAGGCCAAAGCCACCGTAAAGCAGGAAAAATGCGACGATCGGCAGCACGATGAATGCCAGGATGGCATTCAATCCTTTTCTCGGCACCGACGGTATCAGCATCGGCACAAACAGGATGATGGTGATAATCGCAACGAGAGCCGGCCGCCAACGTTCTTCCGGCGGGTAAAGACCGACCATGAAGATGGTGAACTTCGCCCGGACGAACGCCCAGCAAGCGCCGCTCCAGCCATCCGGTTGTGTTCCGCCTTGCACGGTGGTCGCACAGAAGGTGCGATCGGCACCGCTCCAGGCGGCTTGGATGAACAGCCAGTTGACAATATGCGGAACGGCCCAAGCGAGGAAGGCTATCGCAAGGATGGTCAGAACCACGTCTTTCGGCGTCGCCAGCAGATTTTTTCTGAGCCAGTGAACGACGCCCTTTTCGCTCGATGGAGCCGGCAGTTGCGGAAGGATTGTTTTGCTTACAAAGCTTTGGCTTCCGTTGGACATCTTATCTCTCCACCAAAGCCATCTTGGCGTTGAACCAATTCATGAACAGGGAGGTCGCTATGCTCAGCGCAAGGTAGATGACCATCCAGATCACAAAGACTTCGATCGCGCGGCCGGACTGATTGAGAATGACGCCACCGACGGCGACCAGATCGGCATAGCCGATCGCGATCGCGAGCGAGGAGTTCTTCGTCAGGTTGAGATACTGGCTCGTCAACGGCGGAATGATGATGCGCATTGCCTGGGGAATGACGATGAGCCGGGTGATGGCTGGGGCGCGAAGCCCTAGCGCGCCGGCCGCTTCCGATTGCCCCTTGGCTACGGCGCGAATGCCGCCGCGAACGATTTCGGCGATGTAGGAGGCGGTGTAGAAGGAAAGCGCCAGGAACAGCGAGATGAATTCCGGCCCAATGACAGAGCCGCCGGTCAGATTGAACTTGCCGGCGACCGGATAGTCAAAGGAGAGCGGCATGCCGGCTGCGAAGAAGGTCAGGAGCGGCAAGGCGATGAATATGGCCACAGACACCCAGATGGTGTGAAACTGTTGACCGGTCGCCGCCTGGCGCTTGTGCGCCCAGCGGGCCATGAAGAATATGGCCACGATGGCGACCACAATCGCGATGCCGACAGCCCACATGCCGCTAGCGAAAATCGGGCTCGGAAAGGCAAGGCCGCGATTGCTGAGATAGCTGGAGAACGGCAGATGCACGGCCTCGCGCGCCTGTGGCAGCAGCACCAGAACGCCGCTATACCAGAAGAAGATGACGAGCAGCGGCGGGATATTGCGGAACAGCTCGACATAGGCCTGGCAAAGCTTCGCGATCAGCCAGTTGTGCGAAAGCCGGCCGATGCCGACGATGAAGCCGATGATCGTCGCCGCAATGATACCTGATACTGCGATGAGAACGGTATTGAGCAGGCCGACGATGAGCGCTTGGATGTTGGTGGAATCGCTCGAAAATGGAATCAGCGCTTGGCCGAGATTGAAACCGGCGCGTCCGCCGAGAAAAGCAAATCCAAAAGGCTGGTTCGACGCACGCAGATTTTCGACGGTGTTGTGAATAATGAATCCGACGAGCGCCAACAGAATGATGACGGTAAGAACCTGGTAAACCAGACCTCGGACTTTGGGATTATTGATCGCTGATCCGGACGAGCGTTCGCCTTCGGGCGAATTTATTGTAATTGCCATGCAGACTTTTTCCCCTCTATGCCCGTTTCGGGCTTGTTTTCTTAAGGGAGGAAAGGCGGCGAGCCGCCTTTCCCAATGTCATACGATCACGGTTCAGCGAATCGGCGGTGCGTACTGAATGCCACCCTTGTTCCAGAGGGCGTTCAGGCCACGCTGAATCTTCAGCGGGCTGCCGGCACCGATGTTGCGGTCGAAGACTTCGCCGTAGTTGCCGACGCCCTTGATGACGTTGTAGGCCCAGTCGTTGGTCAAGCCGAGGTCGGTGCCGATCGTCGAGCCCTGCTCGACGCCGAGGAAGCGCTTGATATCCGGATTGGCCGAGCTTTTCATCTCGTCGACGTTCTTCTGCGTAATGCCGAATTCTTCGGCATTGATCAGAGCATAAGCGGTCCAGCTTACGATATCGAACCACTGGTCGTCGCCCTGGCGAACGGCCGGTCCAAGCGGCTCCTTGGAAATGATTTCCGGCAGAACGACGTTATCGTCAGGGTTCTTCAGGGTCAGGCGCAGCGCGTAGAGGCCGGACTGGTCGGTGGTGTAAACGTCGCAACGGCCGGAGTCGTAAGCCGCGTTGACTTCTTCGAGCTTGTCGAAGACCACCGGATTGTACTGAAGATTGTTGGTCTTGAAGTAGTCGGCGAGGTTGAGCTCGGTCGTCGTACCGGACTGAACGCAAACGGCCGCGCCGGAGAGTTCCAGAGCCGACTTCACGTTAAGTTCCTTGCGAACCATGAAGCCCTGGCCGTCATAGTAGGTAACCGGACGGAAGTTGAGGCCGAGCGCGGTATCGCGGTTGATCGTCCAGGTCGTGTTGCGAGAAAGCAGGTCGATTTCACCGGACTGCAGTGCGGTGAAGCGGTCTTTCGCGCTAAGAGGGGTGTATTTTACCTTGGTTACGTCGCCAAAGACAGCCGCAGCGACGGCCTTGCAAAGATCGACGTCGAAACCGGCATAGTTGCCGGAGGCATCGGGCTGCGAGAAGCCAAGAAGGGCGCTATTTACGCCGCATTGAACAAAGCCCTTGGCCTTCACATCGCTGAGCGTCGAAGCCGACGCGCCAGAAGCGGTGTATGCCAAGGCTGCCGCTCCGAGGAATACGGACAGAGCAATCTTTTTCATCTTTCCCAACCTTTGTCTATTATAGTTAAAGCGTATCGCTCCCGAAGCAGGCTCTCGGAGAACCGTGTTCCTCACTCTCCCGGTGCGAGTGGTTCTATCACAGTCGCAAATGCATTTCCGGTCAAGACGCCGCCTAAATTATTGAGAAATAATTCGGAGTTTTCATCTGTTTCGGCTCGAAAGCGAGCGGTTGGCTTCTATTTGGGCAGCATTTTGCCAAAAAACTGCGCGGAAATGACGTATTTATTCCGCCATTCCGGTATTTTAGCTAATACCTAATATTAGGATTCGCTGGATCGCTCGGGGTTGACCCCGCCGGGCTTGGCAGCCACTAATCGAAGTCCCCACAGCGCCAAAGGCATACCCAGACATGAAAGACAAAGACACATTGCTGCAAAACGCCGGCATCAACACGCGTTTGTCCCACATCGGCAATTCGCCCTCCGATTTCCATGGTTTCGTCAATCCGCCGGTCGTGCATGCCTCGACGGTACTGTTTCCGAATGCGCGAACCATGGAGACGCGCGACCAGAAATATACCTATGGCACGCGCGGCACGCCGACGACCGATGCGCTTTGCGACGCTATCGATGCGCTGGAGGGATCGGCGGGAACGATCCTGGTGCCCTCCGGGCTTGCGGCGATCACCGTGCCTTTCCTTGGCTTTCTCTCCGCAGGCGACCACGCCCTGATCGTCGATTCGGTTTATGGGCCGACGCGTATCTTCTGCGATACCATGCTGAAGCGTCTCGGCGTCGAGGTCCAATATTACGACCCGTTGGTCGGCGCCGGCATCGAGCAACTGATTAAGCCGAACACCAGGCTGGTGCACACCGAAGCGCCGGGCTCCAATACCTTTGAAATGCAGGATATTCCCGCGATCTCGGCCGTCGCTCATCGCCATGGCTGCGTCGTCACCATGGACAATACCTGGGCAACGCCCCTTTATTTCAAGCCGCTGGATCATGGGGTCGATATCTCCATTCATGCGGCAACGAAATATCCGGCCGGTCACTCCGATATTCTGCTGGGAACGGTATCCGCCAATGCGGCCCATTGGGACCAGTTGAGGGAAGCCAATATCCAGCTCGGCATCTGCGGCGCGCCGGACGATGCCTATCAGGTGCTGCGGGGCCTGCGCACCATGGGCGTGCGCCTGGAACGGCATCAGGAAAGCGCGCTCGCCATCGCGCAGTGGCTCGAGAGCCGCGAGGACGTCGCGCGCGTGCTGCATCCGGCATTGCCAAGCTTCCCAAGTCACGAACTTTGGAAGCGCGACTTCAAGGGATCGAGCGGCATCTTCTCCTTTGTGTTGGCCGTCGACCGTCCGGAGAAATTCAGGACCAAGGCGCACGCCTTCCTCGACGCGCTGCGGATTTTCGGTCTGGGTTATTCCTGGGGCGGCTTCGAGAGCCTCGCACTGCACGTCAATCTCAACGACCGGCGCATCAGCAAGGCGCCGCCGGAAGGGCCGGTCCTGCGCCTGCAGATCGGTCTTGAGGACGTCGCCGATATCAAGGCCGATATCGAAAAGGGTCTCGCTGCAGCGAAAGAGGCCTGATCAGCCGATAGCGCGATAGCCGTAGATCCAATCCAGGTCCGCCGCGAGACTTTGCGGCGGACGCATGGAGAGAACAAAATCACGGGCCAGTCGCACTGGTCCGCGAGCATGATAGGCAAATTGGTTGAAGGCGGCGCGCTGGCGCAGGCGCGCAATGCGCGGCATACGGTGCTTTTCGAAAAGATCGAGCGCTTCGGCGAGGGGGCGTGAGGCCACCATGCCGGCAAGTTCGAAGGCATCCTCGATCGCCATGGCGGCACCTTGCGCCGCAAAGGGCATCATCGCATGCGCTGCATCGCCGATTAATATGACATCCTTGCCATTGTGCCAGCGACCGACGCTCGCTTCGTAGAGCGGCCAGAAGGTGGCTTGCTCCTGGCGTTCGAGCATTGCCGTGATGGCATCGTTCCAGCCTGAGAAGCGCTGCAGAAGATGCTCGCGTTGCGCCTTGGTGCCGGCGGCGCTCCAATCATGGCTCGAAGTGCTTCCGGAGATGTTCGCCACCATGTTGAAGGCGGCATGTTCCTTGATCGGATAGCAGACGAGGTGTGCCGAAGGACCGAGAAACGCCGTCACGCTCGATCTGTCGAGTACGCTTGGGGCGGATGCCTCGGGGATGATGAAACGCCAGGCGATATTACCGGAGAAATGCGGCGAGGGGCCATCGGGCACCAATGCGCGCACCTTCGACCAGACGCCATCGGCGCCGACGATCAGATCCGCATCCCCACCGGTGGCGGCGTCCACCGCTTGTCTGTCCGTTGCATCGATGGGGCGGCCGAGATGCAATGTGCAAAGCGGATTGGCTGTCACCGCGTCGAGAAGCGCCTTTTGCAGCGTGGCGCGGTGAACGGCGCCATAGGGAGAGCCCCAGCGTTTCCTGGCGAAGGTGCCGCAGGGTACGGATGCGATCAGCCGCAAGGATGAACCGGAGAGGAGCCGCACTTCCGTCGGTTCCAGCCAGACAGGCTGGAGAGCATCGAGCACGCCGAGCGTGTCGAGGATGAGGGATGCGTTGGGAGAAATTTGCAGGCCGGCGCCGACTTCGGCCAGCGCTTCGGCCTGTTCGAAAATCGCGGCGCGAATGCCGTGTCTCGCCAGCGCCAGCGCCGCGGTAAGGCCGGCTATTCCGGCACCGATGATCGCGGCGGTCTTGATCGGCATTCAGCTATGTCCGATCCGCTCTCGGGATATCAAGCGGCCTTGAAGTGGAAGACGCAGCCGGCCGGATTGGTTTCATCCGCTTTCAGCGACGGATTGTAGCGATAGAGCGTCGAGCAGTAGGAGCAGACCTTCTCGCTTTCATCGCCCATGTCGATGAAGATATGCGGATGGTCGTATGGGACCGAGGCGCCGGTGCACATGAATTCCTTCACGCCGATCTCGATAACGCGGTGTCCGCCGTCGTTCTGGAAATGGGGAATGTTGTGGCCGGCCATGATGATCTCCGAATGCGTCTTGCCTAGATGGCATGAATGTTGCGCCAGACTTGATTGCCCCTCTTTATAATCCTTCTCGCCGATTGTGTAGTGCGAAAGTCCGGCTCGGCGCACAGATTTTCGCAAGCGCGGGGTTCACCTGATATTGCCGATAAAATAAGGTCCGCAGCAAAGAGACGATGTTCACGAAGATCTTCCCATGAATTTGAATAGTCCTGCCTTTTCCTATTTCACTCATGACGGGCTCAAGCTGGCCTATTTCGACGAAGGCGATCCGAACGGCGCGCCGGTTCTGTTGATTCACGGTTTTGCCTCGACCGCGATTGCCAATTGGGTCAATCCGGGCTGGCTGAAATCGCTGGGCGAGGCCGGTTACCGCGTCATCGCCATCGATAACAGAGGTCACGGCTTGAGCGACAAAGCCTATGATGCCGAGGCCTATCGTCCTTGGGTCATGGCGGAAGACGCGGTTGCGCTGCTCGATCATCTCGGCATTCCGGCGGCCCATATCATGGGATATTCCATGGGCGCGCGCATCTCGGCTTTTCTGGCGATCGCCCATCCCGATCGTGTCCGCTCGCTCGTATTCGGCGGGTTGGGCATCGGCATGATCGATGGTGTCGGAGATTGGGATCCGATCGCCGATGCGCTATTGGCGCCATCGGTTGACGATGTCACGCATCTGCGCGGCCGCATGTTCCGCGCCTTCGCCGATCAGAACAAGAGCGATCGTGAGGCGCTCGCCGCCTGCATCAGAGGCTCGCGTGATCTGGTCGCCAAGGAAGATGCGGCAAAGATTAAGGCGCCGACCCTGATCGGCGTCGGCACCAAGGATGACATTGCCGGTTCGCCTCAGGAACTCGCGGCGCTGATGCCGCATGCCGAGGCGCTGGATATCCCGAACCGGGACCACATGCTCGCCGTCGGCGACAAGGTATTCAAACAGGCTGTCCTGGAATTCTACCAACGCCTCGCCAACTGATAGATTAAGTCACTTCCCGGTGAAATGCGGTTTTCGCCGCGCGGCAAAGGCTGCGCGGCCCTCGGCATAGTCGGCGCTGTCGAAGGTCTCGGCACCGATCACCTCCGCCTCGCGCAGCAGGTCGCTATCCTGTTCGAGCACGGCACGAACCGCGAGCTTCGAGGCATGCAGTGCGATCGGCGCATTGGCGGCAATCGCGCGGGCGAGAGCCGAAACTTCGCCGTCGAATGCGTCGACTGCGATCTCTTCCAACAGAAAGCCGGCCGCGACCATCTTGCCGGCCGACATCGGTGCGCCGGTGAAAAGCGTGACCTTGGCCATCTGCGGTCCGAGCGCGTTGACGATGTCTTGCACCGCGTCCGCAGGGTAGGCGATGCCGAGGCGCACGGCTGGCACCGAGAAACGCGCGCCTTCCTCGGCGACACGCAGATCGCAGGCGGCAGCAATGCCAAAGCCGCCGCCGTAACAGATGCCGCGGATCGCCGCGATCGTCGGTACTCGGCAATGGCGGATCGCGGTGAAGGCGGCGCTGTTCAGCGCCTCGTAGGCGACAGCAGTTTCGGCATCCTTGCGCAGGCTGTCGAATTCGCTGATATCGGCGCCGGTCGAAAAATCCTGCGCCGCGCCGCGGATGACGATCACATGCGCATGTGCCTTGTCGGTCAAAAGGCGAATGGCCTGGGGTATGGCGCGCCACATCGCCGCAGTGAGGGCGTTCTTGCGGTCGGGATTATCGATGGTGAGAGTGCCAATGGCGTCGCTGCACGTAGCGCGCAGGAAACCGCCAGCAAAATCATGCTCAAAACTCATGCGCGCCGAACCCATTTATGTTGCCGGAGTTTTACTCTATATAATGTTTCACCGACAGGAAATCAGGAGACCGTCAATGGTCGCAGCAACGGACATTCGCCAGGTTGAAGGCGTGGGGCCGGTAAAGGTCGTCGATCCCATCTGGGGCAGCGTGCGCGAGGAAGCACGCGCGGCCGCCGAGCGGGATCCGCTTCTGGCCGCCTTCCTCTATTCCACGATCATCAATCACCGGTCGCTTGAAGAATGCGTCATCTATCGCATCTGCGAACGTCTCGACCATCCGGACATGCAGGGCATCCTGCTGCGCCAGACCTTTGAGGAAATGCTGGCCGATTGGCCGGAATGGGGCTCGATCCTGCGCGTCGATATTCAGGCCGTCTACGACCGCGATCCGGCTTGCCTGCGCTTCATGGAGCCGGTCCTCTATTTCAAGGGCTTCCACGCCCTGCAGACGCATCGTCTGGCCCATTGGCTGCTCAATCGCGGTCGCCGGGATTTTGCGCTCTATCTGCAGAGCCGGTCCTCCAGCGTTTTCCAGACCGATATCAACCCGGCTGCGCGCATCGGCAAGGGCATCTTCCTTGATCATGCGACCGGCCTGGTGGTCGGCGAAACGGCCGTCATCGGCGACAACGTCTCGATCCTGCACGGCGTCACTCTCGGTGGCACCGGCAAGGAAGGCAGCGACCGTCATCCAAAGATCGCCCATGGCGTGCTGATCGGCGCCGGCGCCAAGATCCTCGGCAATATCCAGATCGGCCATTGCTCGCGCATCGCTGCCGGCTCGGTGGTGCTGAAGGAAGTGCCGCCGAAGACGACGGTGGCCGGTGTGCCGGCCAAGGTGGTCGGTGAAGCCGGCTGCTCGGAGCCATCCCGCTCTATGGATCAACTCCTAGCCGAGCAGGTCGACCAAATCATGGGTGCCGGAATCTAACGGAAATCCCGCCTGACTGTCAGGGTTTTGCGTCGGCGGCAAAGGCTGAAGGCGCGCTTCCGGTCTTTACACCGCCGCTTTTCCTATGCAAGAAGCGGCCAAGCTGAAAATCCTCACGGAGATGAATTGTGAAGCCTGACGAAATCAAGAAGCTCGACACCTACTTCAAACGCACGTTCAACCCGCAGATGGTGGTCAAAGCCCGCCCGCGCAAGAACGATTCCGCAGAAGTCTATCTTGGCGAAGAGTTCTTGGGCGTTGTCTACATCGACGACGAAGACGGCGACCGTTCCTACAATTTTTCCATGGCCATCCTGGACGTCGATCTCTAATCGACAGCGTGGCCGTTTGGCGCGCTCGACCTCTGGTCGATCCCGCGGTTTCCAACAAAGCTGGTATCAGAGAACCGCATTTCACTGAAATGCGGTTCTTTTTTTGAAAAATCACCCTGCAGTAGGCTAAACGCTATTCATTTGCGATCGAATTTAGTCGATTGCCTGCCGAAATTCTTTTTTTCATCGAAATCGAATATTTCTACCTAAGCCTTAAGTTGTAGCTCGTTTGATATATATTAGCAAAAACAGAAGGATGCCTTCCACGCGCTCCTACGGTCATTGCTTTGTCATTGGAAATGCAATCCTGGGTCGATATTGCGCCGCACAAGACTGCTTGACTATTTGTGCGTCGCATTTAGATTTTTTCCCGTAACCCGGCCGTCGGCCAAACCAACAAAGGGACGGAGAAGCATGTTCAATTTCGATGAAGCGAACAAGAAGGGCAAGGAAGCCATGGACACGGCGCTGAAGAGCTATTCCGATGTCACCAAGGGTTTCCAGGCGATTGCTGCTGAAGCCGCCGAATACTCCAAGAAGTCCTTCCAGGACGGCGTTGCGCATTTCGAAACGCTGGCCGGCGTCAAGAGCTTCGAGGCTGCTTTCGAACTGCAGACCGGCTTCGTAAAGTCTTCCTATGAAAACTTCGTTGCCGAAGCGACCAAGCTGGGCGAAATGTACGCCGATCTCGCCAAGACCGTGTACAAGCCGTACGAAGCTCCGGTTGCCGCCGCCACCAAGGCTGCCGGCAAAACCCCCGCTTCGGTTGCACCTGCTGCATAAGCACCTCGCTTAAGCACAGTGAATTTACGAAAGACCGGCTGCGCAACCCGCGGCCGGTCTTTTGCGTTGCCGATTTCCGATCTTGGCCCGATCGTCGCCGCGACTTTTTTGATCATGACCCACTTTGGCAACGAATTCTGATTGCAGTGTCCGGTAGGGGGCTTAAAATCGCACCAATATGAACTAAGTTAGGGGTTCGGATATCCGGCCCGACAGAGTCAGTTACCCAATCCAGTTTGCCAAGTCGGAATGCGATAGCTTCTGCCGGATGATTTGAGGAATGAATGAAATGATCGCTGAGCCGATCCGGATGCAAAACGACAGCGAAAGGAACGGGGACAACGGAAATCGCGGGACCTCGGTGATCACGCGCACCAAGCCCAAAACCAAGAAACCCAACCTGTACCGCGTGCTGCTTCTGAACGACGACTACACGCCCATGGAATTTGTGATCCATATCCTGGAGCGTTTCTTCCAAAAGGATCGAGAGAGTGCCACCCGCATCATGCTTCATGTCCACAATCACGGCGTCGGCGAATGCGGGATATATACATATGAAGTAGCTGAAACGAAGGTGAGCCAGGTGATGGATTTTGCCCGGCAGCACCAGCATCCGCTGCAATGTGTTATGGAAAAGAAGTGAGGATCTGAACGTGCCAACATTTTCGCCTAGTCTTGAGAAGGCGCTGCATCAGGCACTGACCTACGCGAACGAGCGGCATCACGAATATGCCACGCTGGAACATCTGCTTTTGGCTTTGGTGGACGACGCCGATGCCGCGGCTGTCATGGGCGCGTGCAATGTTGATCTCGACGCGCTCCGTAAGACGCTGACTGAATACGTCGATAATGAACTTTCAAATTTGATCACCGGTTATGACGAGGATTCGAAGCCGACGTCCGGTTTCCAGCGCGTCATCCAGCGCGCCGTCATCCATGTTCAATCCTCGGGCCGCGAGGAAGTAACGGGTGCCAACGTTCTCGTCGCGATCTTTGCGGAACGGGAAAGCCATGCGGCCTTCTTCCTGCAGGAGCAGGAAATGACCCGCTACGATGCGGTCAACTACATCTCCCACGGCATCGGCAAGCGGCCGGGGTCCTCCCAGACCCGGACACCGCGCGGCGCCGAGGATACCGAATCCGAAAGCAAGCCGACCTCCCGCGGCGAGCAGGAGGAAGGTAACAATAAGAAGCAGCAGGATGCTCTGAAGGCCTATTGCGTCAATCTCAATGAGAAGGCGAAAAGCGGCAAGATCGACCCGCTGATCGGCCGCAACTCCGAAGTCAGCCGCACCATCCAGGTGCTGTGCCGCCGTTCGAAGAACAACCCGCTCTACGTCGGCGACCCCGGCGTCGGCAAGACCGCGATCGCCGAAGGTCTTGCCAAGCGCATTGTCGAGGGCAAGGTGCCCGAAGCTTTGGCCGACGCGACCATCTTCTCGCTCGACATGGGCACGCTGCTTGCCGGGACCCGCTATCGCGGTGACTTCGAAGAGCGTCTGAAGCAGGTGGTCAAGGAGCTGGAAGAATATCCGGGCGCCGTGCTGTTCATCGATGAGATCCATACTGTCATCGGTGCTGGTGCCACCTCCGGCGGCGCGATGGATGCGTCGAACCTGCTGAAGCCGGCCCTGTCTTCCGGTGCGATCCGCTGCATCGGTTCGACCACCTATAAGGAATACCGTCAGTTCTTCGAAAAGGACCGGGCACTCGTCCGCCGCTTCCAGAAGATCGACGTCAACGAGCCGACCATTGAGGATGCTATCGAAATCATGAAGGGCCTGAAGCCCTATTTCGAAGAGTATCATCACCTTCGCTACTCGAACGACGCCATCAAGACGGCGGTCGAGCTGTCGGCTCGCTATATCTCCGACCGCAAGCTGCCGGATAAGGCGATCGACGTGATCGACGAAACAGGTGCTGCGCAAATGCTGCTGCCGCCGTCGAAGCGCCGCAAGCTGATCACCGAAAAGGAGATCGAAGCGACGATCGCGACCATGGCCCGCATTCCGCCGAAGACGGTTTCCAAGGATGACGAGATGGTTCTCGCCAACCTCGAGCAGGAACTGCGTTCGGTCGTCTACGGTCAGGATACTGCAATCGAAGCGCTTTCGACCTCGATCAAGCTCGCCCGTGCCGGCTTGCGCGAACCGAACAAGCCGATCGGCTGCTATGTCTTCTCTGGCCCGACCGGTGTCGGCAAGACGGAAGTCGCCAAGCAGCTTGCTTCCTCGCTCGGCGTCGAGCTGCTGCGCTTCGACATGTCGGAATATATGGAGCGTCACACGGTTTCCCGTCTGCTCGGCGCACCTCCCGGCTATGTCGGCTTCGATCAGGGTGGCTTGCTGACCGACGGCGTCGACCAGCATCCGCACAGCGTCGTCCTGCTCGACGAAATCGAGAAGGCGCATCCGGATATTTTCAATATCCTGCTGCAGGTCATGGACCATGGCGCACTGACCGACCACAATGGCAAGAAGATCGACTTCCGCAACGTCATCCTCATCATGACGACCAATGCTGGCGCCTCGGAAATGGCCAAGTCCGCCATCGGCTTCGGCTCGTCCAAGCGTACGGGCGAGGATGAAGAGGCTCTCAACCGGCTCTTCACCCCGGAGTTCCGCAACCGTCTGGATGCGACCATTCCGTTCGCAGCGCTGCCGACCACGGTCATCCACAAGGTCGTGCAGAAGTTCATCATGCAGCTCGAGGCTCAGCTTTCCGAACGGAACGTTACCTTCGATCTGCACGAGGACGCGATCGCCTGGCTTTCCGAGAAGGGTTACGACGACAAGATGGGTGCCCGCCCGCTGGCACGCGTCATCCAGGAACACATCAAGAAGCCGCTGGCGAACGAAATCCTCTTCGGCAAGCTGAAGAAGGGCGGCGTCGTCAAGGTCACCGTCGGTAAGAAGGAAGACGGTACGACCGGCATCCTGCTCGACTCCATCGCAGATACCGCGCCGATCCGGCCGAAGCCGGAAGCCGAAGTGGTCGACTCCGTGGTCGATGTGGAAGAGGATGACGGAGACACCGTCAAGACCAGAAGCCGCGTCGGCAAGGCTGGCAGCGCTTCCGACGCTCGCCGCTCGCCGAAGACGCCGTCCTCTGCCAGCGATGGCGAGTCGGATAACAAGTCGTTGCGCAAGGGCAGCACGGTGCCGAAGGTGCCGCGCAAGTAACCGGCGATTAATTGACTGAAAAAATAGAATGGCTGCATTGGCGACAATGCAGCCATTTTCATATGTTTATAAACTATATCTCATAAAAAGATTTAGGAGGATCGGCGCCTTTCGATCAGCGCAGGAGTTCGATGATCTTCTTGGCATTCTCCGCCAGAACCGCACTATCTTCCATCTTGCCGGAATGCGGCTTCAGGGCGATGCCCTCGTGGCGCGGGATGATGTGGAAATGCAGGTGGAACACCGTTTGACCGGCGGCCGGCTCGTTGAACTGGGCGATATAGACGCCATCCGCATCGAAAGCCTCCTGAATCGCGACCGCGACTTTCTGAACCGTGGTAATCAGATGCGGCAAAGTGCTGGGATCGGCGTCGAGAAGGTTCCGCGAAGGGGACTTCGGCAGCACCAGCGTATGGCCGGGCGCCTGTGGCATGACATCCATGAAGGCGACCGTGTGTTCATCTTCGTAGACACGATAGGACGGGATCTCGTCTTTCAGGATCTTCGCGAAAATATTGTTGGCGTCATAGGCGGGGCTGGTCATCCAGGGTCTCCTCGTCTTCCGATTACAATTGTCCAGAGCAGCTAGATATCTTGCCGCTCGCCTTTGCGGAAGGGGCTGTGCTCGGCCAGAATTTCACTCATCTCCTCCACTTGCTCGCGCTCATGTTTGAGATAGTCGGCAACCGCGCGGCGCAAGCCTTGATGGCCGATATAATGCGCCGAATGCGTGATCACCGGCAGATAGCCGCGGGCGAGCTTGTGTTCGCCCTGCGCGCCGGCTTCGACGCGCTTCAGCCCCTTGGCCAGCGCGAAATCGATGGCCTGATGATAGCAGACTTCAAAGTGCAGGAAGGGATGATCTTCGATGCAGCCCCAATGCCGCCCATAGAGCGTTTCGCCGCCGATGAAGTTGATCGCCCCTGCGATATAGCGGCCCTCGCGTTTGGCCATCACCAGCAGGATGTCGTCGGCCATCCGCTCGCCGATCAGCGAGTAGAACTTGCGGGTGAGATAGGGACGGCCCCATTTGCGGCTGCCGGTATCCATATAGAAGGTGAAGAACTGGTCCCAGATCCGCTCGGTGAGATCGCTGCCGGTCAGCCAGTCGATGCTGATGCCGCCTTCAAGGGCGGTGCGACGCTCCTTTTTCAGCGCCTTGCGCTTGCGCGACGCCAGCGTTTCCAGGAAGGCATCATGATTGGCATAACCATCGTTGATGAAGTGGAACTGCTGGTCGGTACGATGCAGATAGCCATCGCCTTCGAAGACGGAAATCTCTTCTTCCGGCAGGAAGGTAATGTGGGCTGAGGAGACGCCGAGCTGCCGGGTCACCTCCTTCAGGCTTTCGGCTAGCGCCGGCTGGATCACAGTGCGATCCTGCCCCTCGGCAACAAGCAGGCGCGGGCCGGTTGCCGGCGTGAAGGGAATGGAGCACTGCAGCTTCGGATAATAACGGCCGCCCGCGCGCTCGAAGGCATCGGCCCAGCCGTGATCGAAGACATATTCACCCTGGCTGTGATTCTTGAGATAGCCGGGCACGGCGCCGATCAACTGGCCGCTATCGGTTTCGAGCAGCAGGTGATTGCCGAGCCAGCCGGTTTTATCAGTGGCGGAGCCTGACTCCTCCAGCGAGGACAGAAAAGCATGCGAGACAAACGGATTATACGGCAACACCGTACCCGCTCTCGATGCCCCGGCGAGCTTGGACCAGCCCTCCGGAGCGATGTTTTTGAAGGAACGTTCGACTCGAATGGATAATTCGTCTGTCATCAAATTCGTCTGTTACGAAGAAAGGGCAGGGCTCTCCCTTGGGTCGAACCCTTCGAAGGTCATTTGGTCTGCGTTGGCGAATGTGTGTTTACGGGCCGCTTCGTCGCGCACGGTCCAGGTGATGACCGGGATGCCGCGCTGGCGCTGCGCCGTGATGAAGGGGTTGGGCAGGTGGCCATAGAAATACGAGATGAAGTCTAGCCCAAGCTGCATGGCTTCGTCATGCTTAAAAAATGTCTCGGGCTCGTTTCCATCCGCCGTTAGGCCGACAGGGTAGGGCGCGTTAAGCGCCTTCAGATCCTTGAGCAGCCAATGGTCGAAGCTCATCAGCGCGACAGGGCCTTTATAGCCTTCAAGCACTTCCAGCACGGATTCTGCAAAGCCCTCGTCGTCGCCTTCGCGGCCCTTGAGCTCCAGCACCAGCGGTACCTTGCCATCGCAGAGCTTGAGGAGCTGTTTCAGCGTCGGGATCTTGTCGTTGGTGCCGCCGACAGAAAGCAGGCCGAGTTCGGCCGAGGTACGGTCACGAAGCTGGCCGGGGAGATTGCAGACGCGCTGGAGGTCGTCGTCATGAAAGACGACCGGAACGCCGTCGGCTGCATAATGCAGATCGCATTCAATGGAAAAACCCGCCTCGATTGCCCGGCCAAAGGCCGACAGCGTGTTTTCCCAAACCTGCTTGTTCATGTCGTGATAGCCGCGATGGGCGACAGGACGTTCGGTAAGCCAGGCAATCTTGCTCATTATGCGATTTCCATGATGGCATCGATCTCGACGGCGGCGTTCAGCGGCAGCGCCGCCATGCCGACCGCGGCGCGCGCATGCTTGCCAGCGTCGCCAAGTACATTTGCCAGAAGATTGGAGGCGCCGTTGATCACAAGATGTTGTTCGACGAATTCGGGTACCGAAGCGACGAAACCGTTCAGCTTGATGATGCGCTTGATGCGGCCGAGATCGCCATCCAAGGCCGCCTTCGCCTGGGCGAGGATATTGATGGCGCAAAGCTCGGCAGCGCGTTGGCCGCCGGCAACGTCGACATCCTTGCCGAGAAGGCCGGTGACGCCGAGCTTGCCGTTTTCCATCGGCAACTGCCCGGACAAATAAAGAAGATTGCCGCTGATGACATAGGGTACATAGTTTGCGGCCGGCGCAGCGGCCTGAGGCAGGACGATGCCAAGCTCCTTCAGACGGCTCTCGATAGCGTCGGACATTTTCATCTCCCGTTTTGTTGTAAAATCTTCAAAAATCCGGCATCAAGCTTAGATTCCCTTTGCCGGGCGCGAGGCGATCTTGGACGAGATAACGCCAAATCAAAAGGCAGAGCGAGATGACGAATTGATGACGGGCCGCCTCACTCTAGCCGAAGCGTTCTTATAGCATCGCGTGCGAGTCCAACAGGAGATAATGAATGTTCCGCTCGAGTCTTGCCGCCGTTATCGTTTCGAGTTTAGGCGTCGCGTCTCTGGGCGCCTCCGCCGCCGCGGCGGGTCCGACTGGGTTGATCGCGCATCGCGCCGTCTACGATCTCGAACTGAAGGACGCCTCAGACCGATCGGGCATCGCCGGCATGTTTGGCCGTATGGTCTATGAGTTCGACGGCTCCGACTGCACCGGTTTCACCACCAATTTCCGTTTCGTCACACAGATCGACACGGGTGATTCAACGCGCGTCAGCGACCAGCAGACGACCACATTCGAGGATCTCGTCAAGCGCACTTTCCGCTTCGAGACCAAATCCTATACGGACGATCAACTCGACAAGGACGTGCGCGGCGCGGCGGCCGACGATCAGAAGGGCATTAAGGTCGATCTGACCCAGCCAAAAGCGAAGCAGATCGAACTCATCCAGAGCCGCTTTCCGACAGAGCATATGCTCGACATCATCCATAATGCCAAGCTGGGCAGGAATTTCTTCGAGGCCGAGGTTTTCGACGGCTCCGATGATGGGGATAAGTCGTTGATCGCAACAACCGTCGTCGGTAAGCAGTCGACGCCCGCAACCGATGACCCCGATGCCGAAAAGGCCGGCATCTTCGCCAAGACACCGTTCTGGCCGGTGACCGTCGCCTATTTCAACGACAAGTCCAAGGGTGACGCCATCCCGGTCTACCGTATGTCGTTCAAGCTCTACGAAAACGGCATCACCCGCGACCTCACCATGGACTATGGTGATTTCGTTCTGACCGGCAAGCTCTCCAAGCTTGAAGTACTCGACACCAAGGCCTGCCAATAGGCTTTGGGAGGGCCCAGCCACAACGCAAAATCTTCGTCATAAAACTGTGTCCGAAGCTTCACTATTCTGGGAAGCATTCGGCACGCCCGTGAGTGAGTCTCAGTTCCGCAGTGCCGATCTGAAATTGTAGCGGGCCATGCGGGCCGCGCCGGTTATTGAAGAATGATCGGCAGATGTTCCGCAGTCCAGGTCCGTGTTGATAGACGAGAAAGCACGAGCTATGGCCAATACTGATCTCGCCCCGACCGCAAGCACCACTTTGCCGGTCGTTGCCGCTGATCCGGCGGAAATCGCCCGCATCGGCGACACCATCGATCTGACCGACCGCGCCGGCATTTCCGTTTACGGCGACCGCGCCCAGCAGTCCGTCTCCGACTATTCCGACCGGATTCTCCGCGAGGTCCGCAATCGGGATCTCGGCGAAGTCGGCAAGTTGCTGACCGATATCATCATCAAGTCGAAGAAGCTCGACCCGGCATCGCTGAAGGATGAGGGCTTTCTTTCCAAGATTTTCTCGTCGTTCAAGGCCCGCCTGGAGCGCTTCAAGGAGGAATTCGAGGATGTGGCCGGCCAGATCGACCGCATTGGCCTCGAGCTCGACCGGCATAAGGATACGCTGCGCCGCGACATCGCACTTCTCGACGATCTTCACGAGGAGACGAAGCAGTCCATCCTGCAGCTCGACGCCTATGTGCAGGCTGGCAAGACTTTCGCAGAGCGTTTTCGCAGTGTCGAACTGCCGAAGTTGAAAAGTGCCGCCGAGGCCGCGGCTGCCAATCCCGGCGGCGGTATGCTGGAGGCTCAGACCTATCAGGACAGCTTGCAGGCCCTCGACCGATTGGAGAAGCGGGTGTTCTACCTGCAGCAGGCGCGCCAGCTCGGCATTCAGCAATTGCCGCAGATCCGCATCGTGCAGGCCGGTGACGAGACGCTGATCGAGAACCTGCAGGCGACGTCGGCGCTGACGGTGCCGGCCTGGAGGCAGAAGATGGTGATCCTGCTTGGGCTGTCGAGGCAGAAATCAGCGCTTGAGCTGCAGAAGACCGTGACCGACGCCACCAACGACATGATCCGACAGGCGTCCGAGATGATGAAGGACCAGGCGATTGCCATCGAACAGCAGTCGCAGCGCGGTATCGTCGATATCGATACGCTCGCTGCCGCCAACCGTGACCTGATCGATACGATCAACGGTGTCCTGAAGGTGCAGGAAGAAGGCCGCAGGAAGCGCGCTCAGGCTGAGCAGCAGATGGAGAAAATGACCATCGATCTCAAGAAAGCGATGATCGAGGCGCGATGAGCGGCATGATGATCCGCACACTCCTCACCGGCCTGGCGCTGACGGCAGCTCTAGCCCTGACGGGCTGCAATTCCGGCGCAGGACCGAAGTTCTCGATCGTCTCCGGCTCGGAAAACACCGTTATCCAGCCGATCGTCGAAGAATTCTGCAAGCAGAAGAGCGCGACCTGCAGCTTCACCTACGAAGGCACGCTGGATATCGGCCTTGCGCTGCAAAGCAATGAGGGTGTCGAGCAGGACGCGGTCTGGCCGGCATCGAGCGTCTGGGTTGACATGTTCGACACCAAACGCCGGGTGAAGTCCCTGACCTCGGTGGCACAGACACCGGTCATCCTCGGCGTGCGCAAATCCAAGGCGCAGGCGCTCGGCTGGATCGGCAAGCCGGTCTTTATGAAGGACATATTGGCGGCAGTGAAGAGCGGCTCGCTGAAGTTTCTCATGACCTCGGCAACCCAGTCCAATTCAGGCGCGAGCGCCTATTTGGCTATGCTCTCCAGCGCGCTTGGCAATAAACCCGTTATCGAGCCGGGCGATCTCGACAAGCCCGACCTCCAAGGCACCGTCAGGGCGTTGCTTGCTGGGGTCGAACGCTCGTCCGGGTCCTCCGGCTGGCTCGCGGACCTCTACACGGACTCCGCTGGCAAGGGCGTGCTCTACGATGCCATGTGGAATTACGAAGCGGTGCTGAAGGAGACCAACGACAAGCTTGTCGGCATGGGCAAGGAGCCGCTCTATGCGATCTATCCGGCCGACGGTGTGGCGATTGCGGATTCACCGATCGGCTTTATCGATCATGGACGCGGTCCTGAGGTCGAGACCTTCTTCAACGAACTCGTTGCCTATCTGCGTTCCGCGCCTGTGCAGAAGCGTATTGCCGATACCGGCCGCCGCATTCCGTTGGGAGACGTCGCCGCCAAAGCGGACCCGAATTGGAATTTCGATCCGACCCGGCTCGTAACGGCGATCCGCATGCCGGAGCCGGCTGTGATTCGCCAGGCGCTCGATCTCTATCAGGGCGCTTTGCGTAAGCCTTCGCTAACAGCTCTTTGTCTCGACTTCTCCGGTTCGATGGGAGGCAAGGGCGAACAGCAATTGCAGGCGGCCATGCAGTTTCTGTTCAATCCAAATGAAACTGGCAAGGTGCTGGCGCAATGGACGCCGGCGGATCGCATCATGGTCATTCCTTTCGACAGCCGCGTGCGGACGACCCTTTTGGCGACGGGCGACCCGGCGCAACAGAAGAGCCTTGTCGAGAAGGTGTCGCTGCAGCATGCCGATGGCGGTACCGATATGTACGCCTGCGCAAGCCGAGCGCTTGATCGCATGAAGGATACCCCAAATCTGTCGTCCTATCTGCCGGCGATCGTCATCATGACCGATGGAAAGTCCGAGGATGCAAGCCGCGATTTTCTGAGCGAGTGGACGGCAACCAACCCGCATGTGCCGGTCTTCGGCATCACCTTTGGCGACGCCGACAAGTCGCAGCTTGATGCCTTGACCAAGGCGACATCGGGGCGTGTATTCGATGGCCGCGGCGATCTCGTCAGCGCGTTCCGCGCTGTGCGTGGTTACAACTAGGACAGCAATGCGTAACTGGTTCGGCAATGACTGGAATTGGATCGTGGCGGGGCTTGCCGCTGCGATCGTCGTTCCCGTCTTGAGCTTCTTTGCGAAGATGCCATTGTGGATCGCGGCCGTCATCGGTCTGCTCGTCTTTGCAGGTCTTGTCTTCACCCTGTCGCCGCGCCGGCTTTTCGAAGGTCTGGATGCCAAAGCCATCGGCAGGGGACGTCTCGATTTCGCGCGTGATCTCTTGAATGCGGCTGCACCGGCGGCGCAAAGGCTGGAAGCCTCGGCGGACCACATTACCAACAAGGTGACGGCAAAGCGCGTGCGGCATCTGGCCGAAATCGCCGCAGATGTCTTTGCCAAGGTGGAGGCGAGCCCGGAAAGCGCCGGCACCGTACGGCGGTTCCTCAGTTACTATCTGCCGCGCGCGGCTGAAGTCGCCGAGGGTTTCGCCACCCTCGAGGCCAAACGCGTGCCCGACCAGAAGCGATTGCAGGATGTGGAGCTGGTGCTCACCAAGCTTGAGGACGCCTTCGTGCATTATTCGGATAGCCTCGTCGACGACAGGCTCGACACGTTGGACACGGAACTGCGCCTCATACAGGCTTCGCTCAAAGAGGATATCGGACGCTGATGGTCATTTCTCGCCGCGCCTTTGGAGTGGGACTTCTTGCTGCCAGCGTCGCCGGCACCGGCGGCTATTTCGCCGCGAAGGACAGGCCGGAGTTCCAGGGGCTACTCGGCAACCGCACGAAACTCTTCGGTTTCATCGGCGGGGAGAAAGAATCCTTTCTGGCTGACGAGGATGTCGTCGGCGCCCTGCGGGGCTACGGACTGGATATAGATACGCGTGTGGCCGGCTCCGTCGAGATGGTGCGCGAGCAGGCGCTTCTGCAGCAGAACCCCGCTTTCCTCTGGCCATCCTCCTCGATCATGGTCGATATCGCCCGGCAGAACGGCATCAAGATCCGCAACGACCGTGTCGTGCTGAATACGCCGGTGGTTGTCTACACCTGGCAGCCGGTGGTCGACGGATTGATAAAATCCGGGCTGGTTACTGTGACACCCACGGGACAGCATCAGCTTGATCTGAAGGCATTGCTCGATGCCGTCCTTGCAGGAACGAACTGGTCCAAGCTCGGGGTCGCCTCGCTCTACGGGCAGGCGCGCATCGTATCGACCGATCCGAATCGCTCCAATTCCGGCTTCATGTTTGCCGGATTGGTGCTGAGCCTATTTGCCGGCAACGTCGCGACTGCCGCCGATCTCACACAGTCCGGCGACAAGGCGCAGACGATCTTCCGCAACATGGGTTTCAAGTCGCCGTCATCCGGCAAGCTTTTCGATCAATATCTGGCCGGCGGTCTTGGTGGCGAACCGATGATCGTCGGCTACGAGAATCAGTTGGTCGAATGGATCATCGCCGATCCCGAACGCTGGAAGCGCGTTCAAGCGAGCTCGACGGCAAAGCCCGTCGTCCTCTACCCGCATCCGACCGTCTATTCCTCGCATCCTCTGATCGTCGTCGACGAGACCGCCAACCGACTGATGGATGCGCTGACAAGCCCGAAGCTGCAGGAACTTGCCTGGACCAAGCACGGTTTCCGTGGACCATTGGGCACGGCGACCGGAAATGCACATGAGGCCATTGCGGGCCTGCTGCCGGATGAAATCGACGCGGTCTTGCCCATGCCGGACGCCAACGTCATGCTGGCGCTGCTCAATAAGGTCGCGAGCTGAGGGCAGGGGTCTGTCGCATTTTTTCTGCGTAAGCCTTGCATTCTCGGTAAATCGAATGTATGGGCAGCCGCATTCCACACGTAAGGCATGGGATTGTCCGGGAGAAATCCGGATCGTTCCGCCCGGTGGCTTCCTCGAAGAGGAGGCTGTTCGCCTTGCGGAGGTTCAACCGGAAAAGGAGTCAAAGGCATGGCATTGCCTGATTTTTCTATGCGTCAGCTTCTGGAAGCTGGTGTTCACTTCGGCCACCAGACGCATCGCTGGAACCCGAAGATGAAGCCGTACATCTTCGGCGATCGTAACAACATCCACATCATCGACCTCGCCCAGACGGTTCCGTTGCTGAGCCGCGCTCTGCAGGTTGTCAGCGACACCGTTGCCCGTGGCGGCCGCGTCCTGTTCGTCGGCACCAAGCGCCAGGCGTCCGAACTGATCGCCGACAGCGCCAAGCGCTCGGCTCAGTACTACGTCAACGCCCGCTGGCTCGGCGGCATGATGACCAACTGGAAGACGATTTCGAATTCCATTCAGCGTCTGCGCAAGCTCGACGAAATCCTCAACGGCGAAGCCCAGGGCTTCACCAAGAAGGAACGTCTGAACCTTGAGCGCGAGCGCGAAAAGCTGGACAAGGCTCTCGGCGGTATCCGCGATATGGGCGGCACTCCGGACCTGATGTTCATCATCGACACCAACAAAGAAAAGATCGCGATCGACGAAGCCAAGCGCCTCGGCATTCCGGTCGTCGCCATCATCGACTCGAACTGCGATCCGGACCTGATCGACTATCCGATCCCGGGCAACGACGACGCCTCGCGCGCCATCGCTCTCTACTGCGACCTGATCTCGCGCGCTGCCATCGACGGCATCGCCCGCCAGCAGAGCGCATCCGGCCGCGACCTCGGCGCTTCCGTCGAAGCTCCTGTCGAGCCGACCCTGGCGGACGGCACCGAAGCCTGATCGCGTCTTGTGGCGGACAAAAGCTTGTCCGCCCGAGCGTATTGATATCCGGGATAAGGCCGTTTGCGACTTCAAGGAGTTCGAGCGGCCTTATCGCGTTTTTGGTAACGCCTCGCCTGGGCGGAAAATCCAGGCATGTTCCAAACAGAATTCCACAGTATGACGCTGCTTCATAACGCTGTCATACTTACGGGTACATTTCGTCCCTCAAATCGGTGCCGCTTCGGCTTAAAGCCGTTTGCCGCACCGTATGAACCGACAAGAGGAAGCTTATGACCGAGATTACGGCTGCACTGGTGAAAGAACTGCGCGAAAAGTCTGGCGCAGGCATGATGGACTGCAAGAAGGCGCTGACCGAGACGAACGGGGATATCGAAGCCGCGATCGACTGGCTGCGCGCCAAGGGCATCTCCAAGGCCGACAAGAAGTCCGGCCGCACCGCCGCTGAAGGCTTGGTCGCCATTGCCGGCGCCGGCCACAAGGCCGTCGTGGTCGAGCTCAACTCTGAAACCGACTTCGTTGCCCGTAACGATGCCTTCCAGGATCTTGCTCGTGGCATTGCCGAAGTTGCGCTGTCCACCAACGGTACTGTCGAAGCCGTTTCGGCTGCGACCTATCCCGCGTCCGGCAAGCCGGTCGCCGACACCATCAAGGACGCGATTGCAACCATCGGCGAAAACATGGCGCTTCGTCGTGCGGTCAAGTTGGAAGTTGAGCACGGCGTCGTGGCGACCTACATTCACAACGCTGCTGGCGACGGTATCGGCAAGCTGGGCGTTCTGGTTGCCCTGAAGTCGGTCGGTGACAAAGCCGTTCTGACGTCGATCGGCCGCCAGGTTGCCATGCACATTGCTGCTACGAACCCACTCGCCATCCGTCCGGAAGAAGTTGACGCTGCCGTCGCCGAGCGCGAACGCAACGTCTTCATCGAGCAGTCCCGCGCCTCCGGCAAGCCGGACAACATCATCGAAAAGATGGTCGAAGGCCGCATGCGCAAGTTCTTCGAAGAAGTCGCTCTTCTGTCGCAGGCTTTCGTCATTAATCCGGACCTGACCGTCGCCGCTGCCCTCAAGGAAGCTGAAAAGACCGCCGGCGCGCCGATCGAAATCACTGGCATGGCCCGTCTTCTTCTCGGCGAAGGCGTCGAGAAGGAAGAGACCGACTTCGCTGCCGAAGTCGCCGCTGCCGCCAAGGGCTGATCAACGAATTCATTTCGTCTGTTGACGAAACGAAACCATATCCCAGATAGGTGAAACCATATCAGGGGAAACCCGTGGGCATCGCGTGACAACGCGGTGCCCTTCGTGTATCCGGCATTCACAATTATTACCCCGCGATCACTTCAAGGAGCCAAGATGTCCCAGCCGATCTACAAGCGCGTATTGCTCAAGGCCTCCGGCGAAGCTCTGATGGGCAGCCAGGGGTTCGGTATCGACGTTACCGTCGCTGACCGCATTGCATCCGATATTGCCGCAGCGCGCGAAATGGGTGTCGAGGTCGGCGTCGTCGTCGGCGGCGGCAATATCTTCCGTGGCGTTGCCGTGGCCTCCAAGGGCGGAGACCGCGTGACCGGCGACCACATGGGCATGCTCGGCACCGTCATCAACGCTCTGGCGCTGGCCACCTCGCTGCGCAAGCTGGACATCGATACGGTGGTGCTCTCAGCCATTTCCATGCCGGAGATCTGCGAGAGTTTCTCGCAGCGTGCGACGCTCTATCATCTGTCGCTCGGCCGCGTGGTGATCTTTGCTGGCGGCACCGGCAATCCCTTCTTCACCACCGATTCCGCCGCAGCGCTGCGCGCCGCCGAAATGGGTGCCGAAGCAATCTTCAAGGGAACGCAGGTCGATGGCATCTATTCCGCCGATCCGAAGAAGTTCCCGGACGCCGAGCGTTTCGAACATTTGACCCACAGCCAGGTGCTGGAAAAGGGGCTCGCCGTCATGGATGTGGCCGCCGTGGCGCTTGCGCGGGAAAATTCAATTCCGATCATCGTCTTTTCCATTCATGAGAAGGGCGGTTTCGCAGAAATCTTGACCGGCGGCGGTCGTAAGACCATCGTATCCGACAATTGACGTTCCTGTGGCACCGGGCCTGCCGGCGCCGCCTATTAAACGGGAGTATAAAAACATGAGTGAAGGCACCGACCTCAAGGAACTGAAGCGCCGCATGGACGGCGCCATCGCGGCATTCAAGAGCGATATCGCCTCGCTGCGCACCGGGCGCGCGTCCGCCAACATTCTCGATCCGGTCACAGTTGAAGCCTATGGTTCGCGCATGCCGCTGAACCAAGTTGCCAACATCACCGTGCCCGAGCCGCGCATGCTGACCGTCTCCGTTTGGGACAAGTCGATGGTTGGCGCCGTCGAGCGCTCGATCCGCGAATCCAATCTCGGCCTCAACCCGATCGTCGATGGCCAAAATCTGCGTATTCCGTTGCCGGAACTCAACGAGGAGCGCCGCCGTTCTCTGGTCAAGGTCGCCCATGAATATGCCGAGAAGGCGAAGGTGGCGATTCGCCATGTCCGCCGCGATGGCATGGACGGTCTCAAAAAGGCCGAAAAGGACGGTGTAATCGGTCAGGATGAAAGCCGTGCCCAGTCCGAGCGTGTACAGAAGATGACGGACGATACGATTTCCGACATCGACCGCTTGCTAGCCGACAAAGAAAAGGAAATCATGCAGGTCTGATTGCGCGCTAGAGCATCCCGCTTTCAATGGGGAAATATTGAAAGCGGCGAGGGTGCGCTAGATTTGAAGCCCTAGAGCATTTTCCTGCCTAACGAAACCGGATCCATATGACAGTTCCCACGTTCTCTGCCATACCTGATCACGTGGCCATTATTATGGATGGCAACGGGCGTTGGGCCAACGCGCGCAGTCTGCCGCGCACCATGGGCCACCGCAAGGGCGTGGAGGCTGTGCGCGAAACCGTACGGGCGGCGGGCGATGTCGGTATAAAATATCTGACGCTCTTTGCCTTTTCCTCGGAGAATTGGCGTCGTCCGGAAACCGAGGTGAGCGATCTCCTCGGTCTGCTCAAGGCGTTCATTCGCCGGGATCTTGCAGAACTGCATCGCCAGAATGTCCGCATCCGCGTGATCGGCGACCGCTACAATCTGCGCAGCGATATCCTGCCGTTGTTGATCGAAGCTGAAGAGACCACCAAGGACAACACGGCGCTGACGCTGGTAATCGCCTTCAATTACGGCTCCCGCGATGAGATCACCCGTGCTTTCGTCAGCCTCGCCAAGGATGTCGAGACCGGGCGCCTGCGCCCGCAGGACATCCGTCCCGAATTGATCGATGCACGGCTGGATACCGCCGGAATTCCCGATCCCGATCTCATCATCCGCACCAGCGGCGAAGAACGGCTGTCGAATTTCCTGCTCTGGCAGGCCGCCTATTCGGAATTCATGTTCATGCCGGAATATTGGCCGGACTTCAGCCGCGACCTGTTCTTCTCCGCGCTGGAAAAATACGCTGCGCGTGATCGACGCTTTGGCGGTCTTTCCGCCAAACAAGCGGCGGCCGTGGGGTCCTGATGAGCCGCGAACTCAGGCTGCGCATCATTTCCGGCATCATTCTTGCCGCGGTCGTTCTGGCTGCCACCTGGTATGGCGGTCTGAGCTTTCGTATCCTGGCGGCGGCGATCGGCCTGCTCGTCTATTATGAGTGGTCGACGATAACGGACCTGCATGGCCGTGATCCGCAGGGCAATGCGCTTGGCTGGCTGGGCCTGGTGCTCATAGCCGGCGCGACGCTGATGGCGGAATCCGTCTATTCTCTCGAGGTGTTGGTCATCTTTGTGGCGGTGACGGCGATCATGGTTGCCGTGCGCCATAAAAGCTGGTGGTTGCCCGGTGGAATATTCTATGCGGGACTGACGGCGATCGCCCTTGCCGAGATTCGGGATGACGATCTGCGCGGCTTCGTGCTGATGCTGTTCATTTTCGCCACCGTTTGGGCAACGGATATCTTTGCCTATTTCGTCGGTCGCGCCATCGGCGGCGCCAAGCTTGCGCCGCGCATATCGCCTGGCAAGACCTGGTCGGGCGCCATCGGCGGCGCCATCGCCGCGGTGGTGGCCGGAACAGCGGTCGTCTGGAGCTTTTTCTCGGCAGATGGTTTATGGATTCCTGCGCTTACGCTGGTTTTGTCAATCTGCAGTCAAATTGGCGATTTATTCGAGTCTTTCATCAAGCGCCGCTTCGGCGTCAAGGACTCCAGCCATCTGATTCCCGGCCATGGCGGCGTCATGGACAGGGTCGATGGACTAATTTTTGCTTGTTTTGCGGCGTTTTTGTTGGCTATCGTAATATCACTGACAATGAGCGGCGAGACTATGTCATTGGGCGGCGTTCTGCTCGGTGTCTGAAATCAACGCGAACAGGATCGTTGCATGGGTAGCGTGGCAGGCATCATCGGCTTCTTGACGAACAACGTCATCACGTTTGTTTTCGTTCTGTCATTGCTCGTCTTCGTGCACGAAATGGGCCACTATCTGGTCGGGCGCTGGTCCGGCATCCGCATCATGGCCTTTTCGATCGGCTTTGGTCCGGAAGTCGCCGGCTTCACCGACCGCCACGGTACCCGCTGGAAACTATCGATCATTCCGCTCGGCGGCTATGTCCGCTTCTTCGGCGACGAGGATGCCTCCAGCAAGACCGATGTCGATCAGCTCTCGGCCATGACGGAAGAGGAGCGCGCGCGGTCCTTCGCCGGCGCCAAGCTCTGGAAGCGGGCCGCAACCGTTGCCGCAGGCCCGATCGCCAACTTCATTCTCGCCATCGCAATCTTCGCCGTCCTCTTCGGCGTCTATGGTCGTACCGTCGCCGATCCGGTCGTGGCCGTGGTAATGCGCGGCGGTGCCGCCGCTGAAGCGGGGATCGAACGCGGCGACCGTCTCGTCGCGATCGACGGCACCAAGGTGACGACGTTCGACGAGGTGCAGCGTTATGTCGGCCTGCGACCCGGTCGCAATATCGTTCTGACCGTCGAACGCGACGGTCAGAAGCGTGACTTCCGCATCGTGCCGAAACTCGTGGAAGACACCGATCAGTTCGGCAACAAGATGGAAATGGGGCGCATCGGCATCGCGCTCGTCGATCCGCTGGTAACGGCGGTCGAGCCGGGCGGACCGGCAGCGAAGGCGGGCGTGCAGGCGGGCGATCGCCTGATCGCCGTCGACGGCAACAATGTCGCGACCTACTATGATATCGCCCGCTATGTCACCGATCACGCCGGAAAAAACCTCGTTTTGACGGTCGAACGCAACGGCCAGACGCGCGATTTTCCGATGGTGCCGGAAACATTGAACGCAACAGACGCTTCCGGAAAGAAGAAGGACGTCGGCAGCATCGGCATTTCGCCGATCGACCCGCTCGTCGCTTCAATCGCACCGGATAGCCCAGCGCAAGAGGCTGGCATCGCGCTTGGCGACCGTATCCTCTCCGTGGATGGGCGTGTGATCGATTCCATCGGCGAAGTGCAGCGTTATGTGGCGTCCCGTCAGGACAAGCCCGTGACGTTGTCCGTCAAGCGTAGCGGCGGGACACTTGACGTCCAGGTCACTCCGAAGAAGACCGAAGAGCCGGATGCCTTCGGCAACGAGATGGAGATCAACAGCATCGGGATTACCGACGGCCAGAAGCCCTTCAAGCTCCGTTATGAGGCATATGGCCCGTTTCAGGCGCTGGGCGAAGGCGTCAGGCAGACCGGCAGCATCGTGTCCGGCACCTTCGAATATCTCGGCAATGTCATCGGCGGTTACATGAAGGCGGATCAGCTCGGCGGCCCCATTCGGGTGGCTCAGCTTTCCGGCCAAATGGCAACCCTGGGCTTTTCGGCGGTGCTCCAATTCGCCGCCATACTTTCTGTTTCCATTGGGTTATTAAATTTGATGCCGGTGCCGGTACTTGATGGCGGGCACTTGATGTTCTATGCGATTGAAGCCGTGAGGGGAAAACCATTGGGTGCTCGGGCACAAGACATCGCTTTCCGAATTGGTTTTGCGATGGTGCTGTCACTCATGGTGTTTGCGACATGGAATGACATCAGCTCCAGGATAGGCTGATGGGGCATTTAGAGAGGAAATTACGATTTATTTACGATGTTTCAAAGCTGTAGTGGCGAATGAGCCACGGTTTGAAATGAAGTAAACAGAAATTAACTTGCTCCCTTGCTTGTATGTCAAAAGCGGGTAAAACGACACACGTGGCCGGAATCGGGTTCGCTCGGGGCTGGGGACGACTGATAAAAAGGTAAGAAGTGAAAATGAAGGCTGGTTCAAGATTATTGAACGCAGTGTCGGCGGTAGCGCTGTCTGCAGGTGTTGTTGCGTCGGGCGCTGGTGTTATCACCCTTGCTTCTGCCTCAGTCGCAGAAGCCGCTGTCATACAGCGGGTCGATGTCAGGGGAGCTGGACGCGTTGGTGCAGAGGCTGTTCGCGACAATATCACGATCAAGCCCGGCAAGAGCTTTTCGCCAGCCGACATCGACAATTCGGTAAAGCAACTTTATGCCACCGGATACTTCTCCGATGTAAACATGACTGTCTCTGGCAGCACTCTGGTCATTGCCGTCAAGGAAAACCAGTTGATCAATGCCGTGGTTTTCAACGGCAACCATAAGATCAAGGACGACAAGCTCCAGGGCATCGTTCAGACCCATGCCGCCGGTCCTTACAGCGAAACCCAGGTCCAGGCCGACATCAAGACTATCAAGGACGCTTACGCCGCAATCGGCCGTAATGAAGTCCAGGTGACGACGCAGACCGTTCCGGTCGCTGAGGGCCGCATCAACGTGGCCTTCGTCATCAACGAAGGTGACCGCACCAAGATCGACAAGATCAATTTTTCGGGCAACCAGGCTTATAGCAGCGGCCGTCTTGCTTCGGTGATCAGCACCAAGAAGTCGAACTTCCTGTCGTTCCTGACCCGCAAGGACGTCTATAGCGCCGAGCGCCAGCAGGCGGACCAGGATGCGCTGCGTCAGTTCTACTACAATCACGGTTATGCCGACTTCCGCATCGTCAGTGCCGATGCGACGCTGAACGAGCAGAACAACGAATACACGCTGAACTTCAACGTCGATGAAGGTCCGCGCTACACCTATGGCGACATCAACGTGGTGTCGACGGTCGAGGGCATCAATGCGGACGACCTGAAGAGCCTGGTCATCACCCACAAGGGCGATGTATATAGCGCCAAGGACATCCAGACCTCGATCGAGAACATTTCCAAGCGCGTTGCTGCGGCCGGCTATCCGTTCGCCCGCATCACGCCGCGCGGCAATCGTGACCTCACCGGCCACACGATCGGTATTGAATATCTGGTCGATCAGGGCGAACGCGCCTATGTCGAGCGCATCGAAATCCGCGGCAACACCCGCACGCGCGATTACGTCATTCGCCGTGAGTTCGATCTCAATGAAGGCGATGCCTTCAACCAGGAAATGATCACCCGCGCCAAGCGTCGTCTCGACGCCCTCGGCTACTTCACCAAGGTTGACATTAGCACGGCCCAGGGCAGCGCTCCGGATCGCGTCGTCGTGATCGTCAACGTCGAAGACCAGCCGACCGGTTCGTTTGGTATCGGTGCTGGTTACGCCGTCGGCAACAACGGCGGTCTGCTGCTCGAAGCTTCGGTCGAAGAAAAGAACTTCCTCGGTCGGGGCCAGTACATCCGTATCGCCGCAGGTGCCGGCACGGAAGGCAACCGTACCTATAACATCTCGTTCACCGAGCCCTATTTCCTCGGCTATCGTCTGGCTGCCGGCTTTGACATCTTCAGGAACCAGACCTCGAGCGACGATTTCTACGATTATTCGGAAGAAGGCTTCTCCCTGCGCGTCACCGCGCCGATCACCGAGAACCTGGCGACGACCCTACGCTACAACTACAAGCGTCTTCAGTATGACGGCACCGACGATTGGGAGAACAATCTGTCGGCTCCGTATCTGAATCTCGTGAACAACAGCCCGTGGGTGCAGTCGACGATTTCGCAGACCTTTACCTACAACACGCTCGACGATCAGAATCTGCCGCGCGAAGGTATCATCGCCAAGTTCACGCATGAATATGCGGGTCTGGGCGGCGACTCCGACTTCTACAAGCTGAGCGGCAAGGCGCGTTACTACAAGATGATCAGCGACGAAGCCGACATCATCGGCTCGCTGACGGTTGGCGCCGGTTATGTCATGCCGACAGGCGATCACCTGAACGTCTTCGATCAGTTCACGCTCGGTGGCCGTGAAATCCGCGGCTTCGAGAATGCCGGTATCGGTCCGCGTTCGTCGCATGGCGATGCGCTGGGCGGCACGACGTACTTCACGGCTTCGGCTGAAGCAAGCATGCCTATGCCGGGCGTTCCGCAGGATATCGGTCTGCGCGTCGCAGCCTTTGCCGATGCGGGTACGCTCTACGGCAACAAGGCTGACCTCTTCGGTGACGTACTGCACAACGACAGCTCGATCCGTGCTTCGTTGGGTGCGGGCCTGATCTGGTCGTCGCCCTTCGGCGTCATCCGAGTTGACTATGCCGTGCCGGTTCTCAAGGAAGACTACGACAAGACTGAGAATTTCCGGTTTGGCATCGCCAACCAGTTCTGATATCGGCAGCCCAGAACTGCGGGCTTAACACCGTTCTGGAGCTGGTGCTTATGGAACATATCGATTTTTTCCCGTCCCATGATGGCGTCAGCCTCCGTGCGCTGGCCGAGCATCTTGGGGCGGAACTTGCTGACGAGGCCTTTGCCGGCGTCGTCATCAAGTCCATCGCTCCCGTCTATCGGGCGGGCGAAGGCGACGTTTGCTACATTCTCTCCCGGAAGAATCGTGCGGAACTGGAGACCTGTCGGGCTTCGGCGATCATTTGCTTGCCGGCGCTGAAGTCTTTCGTTCCCGCGCATATCCCGGTCCTCCTTTCCAGAAAGCCGCACACGGATTTCGCGCTGGCGGGCGCTCTGCTGCATCCGCAAGCCATGCGTCCGGTTGCACTGACCTCTGCGCCAACGCTGATTTCGCCGGCGACCTTCATCGATCCGACCGCCAAGCTTGAGGCTGACGTCGGCGTTGAGCCGTGCGCGGTTATCGGACCGGGTGCTGAGATCGGGGAGGGTACGCGCATCGGAGCCGGCGCGATGATCGGGCCGGGTGTCAAGATCGGGCGCAATTGCACGATCGGCGGCGGCGCCAGCGTGCTTTGCTCCTACCTCGGCAATGGCGTCATCATTCACAATGGCGCGCGTATCGGCCAGGATGGTTTTGGATATGCGCCGAGCCCGCGTGGTATGGTGAAGATCGTGCAGATCGGCCGTGTCATCATTCAGGACAATGTCGAGATCGGCGCCAATACCACGATCGATCGCGGCACCATGGATGACACTGTCATCGGCGAGGGCACCAAGATCGACAATCAGGTGCAGATCGGACATAACGTCCGCATCGGCCGCCACTGCGCGATCGTCAGCCAGGTCGGCATTGCCGGCAGCACGGTGATCGGCGACGGTGTGCAGATCGGTGGTCAGGCGGGCTTGAACGGCCATATTCATATCGGCGACGGTGTTCAGATCGGTGCCAAAAGCGGCGTGATGAACAGCATTCCGGCGGGCGAGCGCTATGCGGGCCTTCCGGCACGGCCATTGTGGGATTTTCTAAGAGAGTCGGCGGAGATCGCAAAACGGTCAGGAGCCAGAGAAAAGAAGGACGGGAGTGCGGAGCATGACTGAAGAAGCCAAGACGTCGCTGTCGTCGGCAGACGTCATCGAGATCATGAAGCTTTTGCCGCATCGCTATCCCTTCCTGATGGTCGACAAGATCATCGAGATCGATAGCGATAATTCCGCGATCGGCATCAAGAACGTCACCGCAAACGAACCGCAGTTTACCGGCCACTTCCCGGGATCGCCAATCATGCCGGGCGTTCTGCTCATCGAAGGTATGGCGCAGACGGCCGGCGCGATCTGCGCCCGCAAGGACGGAATCGGCGGCAATCTTGTCTACTTCATGACGATCGACAATGCCCGCTTCCGCAAGCCGGTCGTACCTGGCGATCGTGTTGAATTCCACGTTGTCAAGCTGAAGCAGCGCGGTACGATCTGGAAGTTCCATTGCGACGCCAAGGTCGATGGCTCGCTGGTTGCCGAGGCCGATATCGGCGCGATGATCGTACGGAAGGACCAAGAGCAGGCATGAGCAGTATTGCAAAAAGCGCGCGCATTCATAAGCTCGCGGTCGTTGAGGATGGAGCGGTCATCGGCGAGAATGTCGTCGTCGGCCCGTTCTGCCATGTCGGCCCCAAGGTCGTGTTGCATGATGCTGTTCAGCTCTTGACGCATGTGGTTGTGACCGGCCGGACGACGATCGGCAAGGGCACGAAGATATTCCCGATGGCGGTCGTCGGTGGCGATCCGCAGAGCGTGCATCACGGCGGCGAAGAGACGACGCTGGACGTCGGCGAGAATTGCACGATTCGCGAAGGCGTGACGATCAATACCGGTACCGCCGACTACGGCGGCAAGACCATCATCGGCAACAACAACCTGTTCCTTGCCAATTCCCACGTCGCCCATGATTGCCGCGTCGGCAACAACGTCATCATGTCGAACAATGTCATGCTGGCCGGGCATGTCACCGTCGAAGACCGCGCCATCCTCGGCGGCGGCTGCGCGGTGCATCAATTCACCCGCATCGGCCGTCAAGCCTTCATCGGCGGTCTTTCGGCCGCCAGCTATGACGTCATTCCATATGGCATGCTGAACGGAAATCCAGGCGTACTCTCGGGTCTCAATATTGTCGGCATGACGCGCGCCGGAATTGAGCGTTCGGTCATCCATACGGTTCGCCGCGCCTATAAGAGCATTTTCGAAGGCGAGGGCTCGATCCGCGACAATGCGGCGGCGATCCGCGAAGAATATGCCGATTGTAAGGAAGTGATCGAGATCCTCGATTTCATCGCCGCCGAAAGCGATCGCGCATTGTCGTCGCCCAATCGCGGTAAGGGCTGAGGTGGCCGCGAGCGGTCAAAACCATGCGGGCAGGCTGGCGATCATCGCAGGCAGCGGCTTTTTGCCGGCCTATGTTGCCGATGCCGCCCGGCAGGCAGGCGAAAATCCCGTTATCATTGCGCTGACGGATGAGGCGGATCGCGACTGGTCCGCTTTCGATCATGCCAATCTCGGCGTCGGCAATTTTGCCGGCCTGGAGGCCATGTTTCGCCGCTATGGAGTCGACCGGGTCGTCATGTCCGGCGCTGTCGCGCGTCGTCCGCCCTGGCGCGATGTGCGTCCGACCTGGCGCGTGATCAAGGAATTGCCGTCGACCATCCGCACCCTTCTTTCCGGTGGCGACAATGCTGTGCTGCAGATGGTTATCCGTTTGATCGAGGCCGGCGGTGTCCGCGTCGTCGGCGCGCATGAGATCGCGCCGGATCTGCTGGCGACCACCGGGCCGCTCGGCCGTTTCTCGCCATCGGAAGAGGATCTGCGCGATATCGCGCAGGGAGCGAAGGCAGCCATTGCCCTGGGATTGCTGGATGTCGGGCAGGGTGCCGTCAGCGTCGGCGGCCGTGTCGTGGCGCTGGAGGGCGCCGAGGGCACAGACAAGATGATCGAGCGCGTCTCCGGTTTGCGAGCCGAAGGGCGCATATCGGCGCGTCGCCGGGGCGTATTGGTGAAGCTCTGCAAGCCGCAGCAGGACGTGCGCGCCGACCTTCCGTCGATCGGGGTTTCGACCGTGTTCAACGCAAAGAAGGCCGGCCTTGCCGGCGTCGCCGTCGAGGCGGGCAGGGCGCTGGTGCTGGAGCGCGAAGCGGTCATTGCGGCTGCCGACGAAGCCGGGCTGTTCGTCTGCGGCATCGATCGCGGCCTTAGCGCGGAGGGCTTTATGTGAGCGGTGTGCCGTTAAAGCTTGCCGTCGTAGCCGGCGAGGTCTCCGGCGATCTGCTCGGCGGCGATCTCGTCGCGGCATTGAAGCAACGTTACGATGGCGCCGTCGAACTGATCGGCGTTGGTGGCGATGCCCTGGAAGCACAGGGTCTGCGTTCGCTTTTTGATTATTCCGAACTGTCGATCATGGGTTTTGCGCAGGTCATCAAGCGACTGCCGAAACTGCTTGCCCGCATCCGCCAGACGACGGACGCCATTATCGCAGCCAAGCCGGACGTGCTCCTGATCATCGATAGCCCGGATTTCACCCATCGCGTTGCCAAGAAGGTGCGCGCGGCGCTGCCGGACTTGCCGGTCGTCGACTATGTCTGCCCGAGCGTGTGGGCGTGGAAAGAATATCGCGCGCAGAAAATGCTCGCCTATGTCGATCATGTCCTCGCCATCCTGCCGTTCGAGCCGGCAGCGATGCAGCGCTTGGCGGGGCCGGCCACGACCTATGTCGGCCATCGGCTGACGGTGGATTCGAGCTTGGTCGAAACCCGCCGCCGGCGTGCGCTTCGCCCTTTCGGCGCGCCTGACGGAGAAAAGACGATCCTGTTGCTTCCCGGTTCGCGTTCCTCGGAAATCCGTCAGCTTCTGCCGGTTTTCGAGCAGGCGGTAACGGAGCTTAGCCGGCGAAACGATCGCGTTCGTTACGTGTTGCCGACCGTTCCGCGACAGGAGGCATTGGTGCGCTCCCTCCTTGAAAACTGGCGCGTCAAGCCAGATGTCTTCGTCGGCCAGGATGCCAAATGGAACGCTTTCGCGGAAGCGGATGCGGCGATGGCGGCTTCCGGCACCGTGGTGCTGGAATTGGGCCTTGCGGGCGTTCCCGTCGTCTCGGCCTACAAGACGGAATGGCTTGCCCGATTCGTACTCTCGCGCATCAAGACCTGGACGGCAGCTCTGCCGAATTTGATTGCCGACTATGCCGTCGTGCCCGAACTGATCAACGATGTGCTGCGCCCCGGTCTGCTGGCGCGCTATATGGAGCGGCTGTCGAGCGATACGCCCGAGCGTGCAGCCATGCTTCAGGGTTACGATCTGGTCTGGCAGCGGATGCAGACCGAGGAGCCGCCCGGCGAAAAGGCCGCGGCGATCGTTCTCGATGTCCTGTCCAAGAAAAAACCCGGCCATTTCTGACCGGGTTTTTTGTTGTCTCGCTTCTTCGGCTTAACGCTTGGAAACCGGAACGTATTCGCGCTGCGGTTCGCCGGTATAGAGCTGGCGCGGGCGGCCGATACGCTGTTCCGGATCTTCGATCATCTCGTTCCACTGGGCGATCCAGCCGACGGTGCGGGCAAGCGCAAACAGCACCGTGAACATGGTCGTGGGGAAGCCGAGAGCTTTCAGCGTGATGCCGGAGTAGAAGTCGACATTCGGGTAAAGCTTCTTCTCGATGAAATAGTCATCGGTCAGCGCGATACGCTCCAGTTCGATCGCGATGTCGAGCAGCGGATCGTCCTTAATGCCGAGTTCGCCGAGAACCTCGTGCGCCGTCTTCTGCATGATCTTGGCGCGCGGATCGTAGTTCTTGTAGACGCGATGACCGAAGCCCATCAGCCGGAACGGATCGTTCTTGTCCTTGGCGCGGGCGATATATTCCGGAATGCGGTCAACCGTGCCGATTTCCGTCAGCATGTTGAGCGCAGCTTCGTTGGCGCCGCCGTGAGCGGGACCCCAGAGGCAGGCGATGCCGGCGGCGACGCAAGCGAAGGGATTGGCGCCGGAAGAGCCCGCGAGGCGAACCGTCGATGTCGACGCATTCTGCTCGTGATCGGCGTGCAGGATGAAGATGCGGTCCATGGCGCGGGCAAGCACCGGGTTGACCACATATTCCTCGCAGGGCACGGCAAAGCACATGCGCAGGAAGTTCGACGCATAATCGAGGTCGTTCTTCGGGTAAACGAAGGGCTGGCCGATATGGTACTTGTAAGCCATGGCGGCAAGCGTCGGCATCTTGGCGATCATGCGCAGGCTTGCGACCATGCGCTGGTGCGGATCGGTGATGTCGGTGGAGTCGTGATAGAAGGCCGACAGAGCGCCGACGCAGCCGCACATGACGGCCATCGGATGCGCATCGCGACGGAAGCCGGTGAAGAAGCGAGACATCTGTTCATGCACCATGGTGTGGTGCACGACCCGGTAATCGAAGTCCTTCTTCTGGGCTGCGGTCGGCAATTCGCCGTAGAGCAGCAGGTAACAGACTTCGAGGAAGTCGCCGTGTTCGGCAAGCTGTTCGATCGGATAACCGCGATGCAGCAGAACGCCTTCGTCGCCATCAATAAAGGTGATGCTGGATTCGCACGACGCAGTCGAAGTGAAGCCAGGATCGTAGGTGAAAGTGGAGGTGTTCTTATAAAGGGCACCAATATCAATGACACTTGGGCCGATGGTTCCGGACTTAACCGGCAAATCCACCGTCTTTTCACCCCAAGTTAGTTTCGCGCTTTGTTCCGTCATGCTGATCCTCCAAGATTTGGCGGGATTGGCGCCTTAAAAAGCGCCAAAGGGTTAAGCGACTAACGATTAGCTATATGATCCAGAGCCTAATGCCAAGTTATCCTTACGCCTATTTGTGCATTGCAGTATCAACTTTTGGGCACTGCGGTAGAAGGGACCGTTTTGCGCAAGCGTGAATTAGCGTCTTTTGTCGGCGATGATGCCGATTTCAGTTGAAATCACTGGCCGGTGACGGCAAAACTCCCGCTATAGCTGTAGTTTTGCGTGGGCGCTGGAATATATGCCTAATTTAGAGGCACCGGATCCGCAGGTGGATGGTCGGGAATTGGCTGCGGTTGCCGTGCGCGAGCAGAGCGTGGGCGCGGTTATTTCTCGTGCCAAAGCGTCGCGGCCAGAGCGGACACAGGACCACGCCGCGCTTATTGCCCGCCTTCGCCTCGCGGCAGGCAGCATCCGACTCAGCATTTACCATTTAGCCGAAGAAGAGGCGGCGCACGGTCGCGCGATGCTATTTGCGCCGGTCTACATCGGCGCCGGCGCGATCGTCTGGTTCTCGGTCGGAGCCGATCCGCCGCCGCAAGCTGTTTTTACGGCCCTCCTTATCTTCGCTGTCGCATTTTTCCGCCAGCAGCAGGCGGGGCGAGTGCTACGGCACATATTGTTTGCCGGCATGCTGGTGTGCTCCGGCATGGCTCTGGCGCAATGCGAAACCTGGCGCGCATCGACGGTGATGCTCGACTCTGCGGTGACGACCACCATCACCGGGCGGATCGAACGGCGTGAAGCCGACGACAAGGGCCGTTGGCGCTATGTCGTCGCCCTGGAGGCAACGGAAAAACCGACCATTCGCCGGCCGCCGGCGCAGATCACCATTTTCGTGCGCAAACAGCTCCAGCCCTTCGAACTCGGCGACCGCATTCAGGGTAGAGCGCGGTTGACGCCGCCGGCCGGACCTGCCTTGCCCGGCCTCAACGATTTCGCCTTCAGCGCCTATTTCGATGGCACCGGCGCGAATGGTTTTGCCTATGGAACGCCGACATTATTGTCGCCGACTAGTGATGTAGTTCAGGGGTCGGTCCTCGACAAGGCGGATATCTGGCTTGCCGGTTTGCGCAGCCATATCGGCGATAGAATCAGGACGCTTTTGCCCGGAGACACCGGCGCCTTTGCGGCTTCGCTTGTCACCGATGAGAGACGAGCGATCTCAGACGATACGACGGAAGCGCTGCGGACCTCGGGTCTTGCGCATATCATCGCCATCTCCGGCCTGAACATGGCGCTCTCCGCGGGCATCTTTTATGTCGGTTTACGCTACGCCCTCAGTCTGTTTTTCGGCGTGGCACAGGCTTGGCCAACAAAGAAGATTGCGGCCTTCGGCGCGCTAGTTACAGTGACGGCTTATTATCTCATTTCCGGCTTCGGGGTATCCGCGGAGCGTGCCTTCATCATGATGGCTATCATGCTGATCGCCGTGCTCTTCGACCGACCATCCATTAGCCTGCGCAACGTGGCGCTATCGGCGATAGTCATTCTCATACTGTCGCCTTCGCAGGCGCTCGGACCAAGTTTTCAGATGTCTTACGCCGCGACCCTGGCGTTGGTGTCCGGCTATTCGCTCTGGGCGAGGAGGCCGCATCGGGAGAGCGTTCTCTCCCGGTTCCGGGTCATGCGTCCGCTGCTCTTCGTTTCCCGTTTCTTCGGAAGCATATTGTCGACCTCTTTTATAGGCGGCGCATCGACGGCAATCTTCTCGATAGAGCATTTTCACCGATTGGCGACATATGGTCTCATCGCCAATCTGGCGGCTATGCCGGTCGTCTCCTTTGTCGTCATGCCGTTTGGCATGGCGGCGACGCTACTGATGCCATTTGGCGTTGATGCCCCTTTCTGGCAGATAACCGGCTGGGGACTTGATGTCGTCATCGTCATTGCCAAAACGGTTGCCGCCTGGGGCGGCAATATTCCCTTCGGTCGGCTGCCGGTCTGGCTGTTCCCGACGGTCATAGCCGGCTTCTTGTTGATGACCTTGCTGAGAACATGGCTGCGACATGCAGGTGCGCTCTTGATCATCGGTTCGGTTGCAGTCGTGGCGCTCGGCCCCGGTGTCCTCAAGCCTGATCTCATGATCTCCGAGGACGGCACGCTGGTCGCCTTGTTGCGCAACGGTGCGCTGACGACAAACCGCGAAAAACCGCCGGATTTCATCTTCGAGCAGTGGCAAAGAGCATTGGCGATCACCGAGCAGCAACCGCCAACGATGCTTCCGCCGGATAGTCAGCTCCCCAAAATCAGCAAATCAGACAAGCATCGTCGCCTGAATTCCGAAGAACAGAGCACCGTTCGAAAGGCGATGGATGCGGCATTAGACGCGGCCGGGCCGGGCGGTTTCGCCTGCCAAAAAGGTGCATGGTGCGTGGCAATGCTGGATAATGGCGACATGCTTGTCACCATTGAAGATGCCGCCTATCTCGCTCCGGCCTGCGACACGGCCAATATCGTCATCACCTCCGTACGGCTGCGTCTTGATCGCTGCCGCTCTGGCGCGATGCTTTTTACGGGCGCAACACTGCGCCGCACGGGATCTATTGAAATGAACCTCAGCACCAATAAACCGGTCGCAACGGCGGCGTTTGAAAACCTTTCGCGGCCATGGAGCCTGCATCGCTCCTACGACTGGCGAACAGACACTTTTGGCGCGCCGCTCAAGCCGGCGTCACCGGTCAGTGATAGCGGCGAATGAGACCGACGAGCTTGCCTTGTACCTTCACTCGATCCGGCCCAAAGATGCGGGTTTCGTAAGCAGGGTTTGCCGCTTCAAGCGCGATCGAGGCTCCCTTGCGGCGGAAGCGCTTCAATGTCGCCTCTTCATCATCGACGAGAGCGACGACGATGTCGCCGGGATTGGCGGTCGTGGCGTTGCGGATGATGACGGTATCGCCGTCAAAGATGCCGGCATCGATCATCGAGTCACCCTTGACCTCCAGCGCATAATGCTCGCCGGAGCCGAGCATGTCGGCGGGAACGGTGATGTCGTGAGTATTGTTCTGGATAGCCGAGATCGGAACGCCGGCGGCAATGCGGCCCATGACGGGTACCGAAACCGAACTGTTGTTGTCCTCACTCACCGGCTTGGCGGGTGCGGGCGGCGGCACAAGTTGCGGCTTGCCAAGGCTACCCTCGATGACGCTTGGCGAAAAGCCGCGGCGAGGCTGCAGGCTCGGGCTATAGGCCTCAGGCAGCTTGATGACCTCCAGCGCTCGGGCTCGGTTCGGCAGGCGACGGATGAAGCCGCGCTCTTCCAAAGCCGTGATGAGACGGTGAATACCGGATTTGGACGCAAGGTCCAGCGCATCCTTCATCTCGTCGAAAGATGGCGGAACACCGGACTCCTTCATTCGTTCGTGAATGAAGAGAAGCAGTTCCTGCTGCTTGCGCGTCAACATCGTTTTGAACCTCGGGACTGAGAAGGTGTCGTGAAACAAATCCAGAACGGACACTATATGTTCCATATGTGTTCCGCAAGCCCTTAAATTTCGGTGAACATTTTGTAGGTGCATCAAATAAATGGGAACATAACAGGTCCCGGGCAGATGACTTTTTTCCCGGCACCTTCAAACTAAATAGCAGAAATATATGCGGAATCGGGCGAAGCAAAATTTCGGACGATCCCAAAACGGATTATCTCCAAGGCGGCGAAAAGCCATGTTCTTCGTTCTATAAGCTCTTTGGAGGACGACACTCTCCGAACCATGGAGAGCAAGCTATGGATCTGACTGGGAATCCGGATTTCTGAGGGGCCGGGATTGGTGCCATCCGTAGTAATATTCGATGGGATATCAATAGGTTGAACTTTTCCTCGAACTCCCGTGCCGGTGCTCGAGCAAGGTACGGTCGTTGGCGATCTGCCTTAGCATGCTGCGCCCGGCCAGAATCATCTCGACGAGAAAGGCCACAAAGGCGCCCATGAGTGCGAAGACGGCAAGGCCAAAGAGCCAGAGCAGCAATTGCTCGCGAAATTGCTGTCGAATTGCACCGCCCATGAGGCCGAGCGTCGCAAGGCATGTGAACACGCCCGATGCCGTGCCGAGCAGAACTGCGATCTCCAGCGCCAATGTTCGCCGTCGCAGATAATAGAGCTGCAGCAACCGCGTTTCATCCGGGTCCTCAGAGGTCACCCGTTCGAAAAGGCTGTTGACCCGGTCGGAGACGCGGGCGAGCCTGGCCGAGAAGACATTGAGGCACCCGGCGGTGCCCGCCAGCAGAAAGACCGGTGTCAGCGCTATTTGAATAACGTGCGCGGCAATAGACGTCAGATGGTCATTCAGCACATTGGATCTCCTTTCTGTCCAACGTCATCCGGTATCGGCTCCAGGGTTGTCGCCTTGCCAAAGAGGGCGCGGAGATGAGGCTGGTGACTGATCTCGCGCGAACGGTCAGGTCGGCGGCGCTGCCGATTGCGTCATTTGCTCAGCGATCTTCTTTCTCTGCAGTGTCATGGCTGCGATCGCGGCATCGGATTTTTCCTCGCCACCCACCTGCACTGTCGGCTGAGCGAAGTCGATGCCGTTTTCCATGAAGGCGTCGCGGATCATGGTATAGGCCTGGCGCCGTATGTAGGTTTGCCGACCGGGGAGGGCGGTAAAAGCAAAGCTCAGTTCGATACCGAAGTCGCCAATTTGCTCCACCCCCTTCATTTTCAGGGTCTCAAGAATCTGCGGTCCGATTTCCGGATCTTCTTTCAACTGCTCTCCGATTTGCTTGACGATCCTTTTCGCCTTGGCGACGTCGGTATTGAACGGAACCCGTAGCAGGAATTTATCGATCGCCCAGTCGCGGCTCATGTTCTGAACGGCGCCGAGTTCGCCGAAGGGAACTGTGAACACCGGACCATGATGATGTCGAAGCCTGACGGAACGCAGGCTGAAAGATTCCACGGTTCCCTTGTAGCTGCCGCTTTGAACGTATTCGCCGACGCGGAAGGCATCGTCCATCAGGTAGAAAATGCCGCTGACGATATCCTTGACGAGCGTTTGCGAGCCGAAGCCGATCGCCACGCCGAATATGCCGGCCCCCGCAATCAACGGCCCGATCTGCACGCCCATTTCGGACAGCACGGTGAGGACGGCGGCTGCGATAACGATGGCTGCCAGCGCGTTGCGGAAGATCGGCAACAGGGTGCGAAGGCGGCCCGCGCGCGCGGCTTCCGCCGATGGCGAGGAGGCACTGCTATCGGCGGCGCTCAATTTCTCGTCAATGAATGCCCTCGACAATTGCCAGCAGAGATCGGCCAAAATCAGAACGACGACGCTCTTCAGCGCACCGCGAACAGCGGCGTCGATCGCCGGATTTTCTCGTGCGAGGATGTTGGGATCATAGTGCCAGACGACGGTAATCCAGGCGACCGCGGCTACGATGACGAGCGCCCGCGCACCGCGGATGGCCAGCACCATGCGCGCACTGTTCTTGTTGTCACCAGGCCAGCGTCCCTTTGCAAATGCTTCGGCCGTCCGTCCGACGGCAGTCAATAGCCCCGGAAGAACAACGACATAGATGCCAAGCCAGAAGAGGCCGACGAAGTTGGCCACCCAAAGAAGCCAGAGGCAGGCAACGTAGAGTGAATAAAGGATGTTCATAAGCGTTAACTGTCGGGCAGCGGTTTCCTTGGCCGGTCGCCGCCACACGGCTTCGAGCGTAATCAGCAATAGGAGAATGGAGAACCCGTGGGAGACGACGGTGCCGACATCTCCGTCGATGGAGAGCGGTCTGGTCAGCGACGTCGTGGCGCCGGCTATCGCCAAAACGGCAATGAAGAGACAAGCCCTGCGATAGCCGAAGGCCGACAGAGAGCCCGCGTCCATCGATAGTCTGCAGACGGCAAATGCGAGGCGAGCGGCAATGAATGCCGTCAGATAAAACAGGATCACCACATGCAGTAGCGGCGGCCAGTCTATGGCTAGGAAAATGGCGGAGCTGACGAGGGTGAAAGTGATCCACGGTCCTAATTCTCCGATCGTATGTGCGACAAGAGGATTTGGAAACTGGGCTTTCAGGACGGTTTTCTTGAAAAACCATTCCGCAGCGAGACCGACGCAGACCAATGCGGCGAACATGACGACGGCAGGCGCAAAGCCGTTGTTCCTTGCCTGCTCACGCACCCTACTCGCTGCAGCGGCGAGCTGCCCCGGTACATTGGGAATCGCCGACCGCAGCGCCTTATATCGGGCGCGAGCGCGGGCCTCTCCGGTTTCGACCAGCGTCGCCGTCGCCGAAGGTGCCGGCTGTTGCTCGGCTGCTTGCCGCTTTTCCAGCCATTGGCGCAGCTCCGGATCATTCATCAGACGCAGCAATTCCGATAGCTTTGCAGGCGGTGCTGTGGGGGCCGTTTCGGGGGTCTGCGCGTGGCACAGTTGCGGCGCAATAGCCGTGAAAACAAGGATAAGTGCAACGGCGACCAAGCCGCTGGGCATAAGGGAAATCAAGCGGGCGACAGAATTCGTGAACCTTCGGACGTGCCCCACCAAGGCCAGACAAAGAGAAGCCGTCAAATGTAAGACCGGGCGTATGGGCGCCCCCTCGACGAGCATCAAGCGCATGTCTCCCCCAAGCACCCGACAATCAGATTGAGTACTGCTGCAAAGATAGAAGTAACGACGGGCCGCTCTTCTGCCTTTCCGAGATCGGATGGTGAATTGCGTTGCCGTTGGACAATCCGAACTGAAGAATGCGCGTCTTTGTCTTGCTGCCGGGAAACGGACTTTTCGGCGCTATCCTCACCCGTATCACTTACCTGTTGCCGCGCTACAGATCATTTATTGCAGTATGATGCGGATATTGCTCGAATTATTGCCCTCTCACAAGGGAGAGTTTGGTGCCAGCACATATATAATTCGGCTAGTTCGCGTGCGGATTTTTGCGGGAGCGCTCTTCTGTCGTCTGCTCCGACGCTTTGATCTTGAATTGAGCCGCAGATGGGCGCAAACCTGCCGACGAATGAAGGGGGAGACCATGACCTCATCGCCGCATCCGCTGGATCATCTCGTTCTGCCGACGGTCAATATCGCCTTGGCGCGAGAGCGGTTGGGCAAGCTTGGTTTCACCGTGGCGTCCGATGCCCGACATCCCTTCGGCACGGAGAATGCCTGCGTTTTCTTTGCTGACAAGACCTATCTGGAGCCCTTGGGTGTAGCATCGCAGGAGCAGTGCGAGGCGAGCGTGGGGGAGGGCAATGTTTTCGTCGCCCGCGACCAGGCCTACCGTTTTCGCATCGGCGATGAGGGATTTTCGGCCATCGTTTTCGGCACGGACGATGCGGTCGCCGATGACGAACGATTCCGGGTCAACACCATGTCAGCCGGAAACATGCTGGATTTTGCCCGGCCGATGCGCATGCCGGACGGTTCGGAGGTGACGGCAGGTTTCCGTCTTGCTTTCGCAGCCGATTTGCGTTCGCCGGATTTCTTCACCTTCTGCTGCCAGCGCATCAATCCATTGCCGGCCGATCGCGGCGCCCTGGAGCGGCATGCCAATGGCGTAACCGGCATTGCAAGGGTTGCCGTCTCGGCGCCGAATCCGGCTGCGTTCCGTGGCTTTTTCGAGCAGGTCGTCGATAGGCCAAAGATATCGGATCATTCCTTCGGCCTGACGATCCACGCGGCCAATACGGGGATCGAGGTTCTGACCCTAGAAGGCATGGAAGCCTTCTACGATCTATCCTTGTCGGGGGACGATCCCGGCCTTCGCGCACGGGCAATCCTTTTCAAGACGCGCGATCTTTCCGTGACATCGTCGCATTTGGCTGCTAACGGCGTCACATATACGCGTAAGAACAATCGTATTTTGGCAAAGCCCGCCCCCGGACAGGGCGCGCTGTTCGCCTTCGAGGAGATAGCATGAGCACCAATTCCGAAGTCATCGTCGGCGAGGGCGCATCCAAGGTTCTGTTTTCCAATGCCGCGAAGCTGTCGCTGATCGCCGGCCCCTGCCAGATGGAAAGCCGCGATCATGCCTTCATGATCGCCGGCGTGTTGAAGGAACTCTGCGACAAGCTCGGTATCGGCCTTGTCTACAAGTCGTCCTTCGACAAGGCGAACCGCACGTCGCTCTCCGGCAAGCGCGGCATCGGGCTGGAAAAGGCATTGGAGGTCTTTGCCGATCTCAAGAAGGAATATGGCTTTCCAGTCTTGACCGACATCCATACGGAAGAACAGTGCGCCGTTGTCGCCAAGACGGTCGATATTCTGCAAATCCCGGCCTTTCTGTCGCGCCAGACCGATCTTCTTGTCGCAGCCGCCAAGACCGGCCGTGTCGTCAACGTCAAGAAGGGTCAGTTCCTCGCGCCCTGGGACATGAAGAACGTGCTCGCCAAACTGAATGAGAGTGGCAATCCCAATGTGCTTCTGTGCGAGCGCGGCGCGTCTTTCGGTTACAATACGCTCGTTTCCGACATGCGCTCGCTGCCGATCATGGCGGCGATGGGCGCGCCGGTGATTTTCGATGCGACGCATTCGGTGCAGCAGCCGGGCGGACAGGGTGGTTCGACGGGCGGCGACCGCCGATTCGTCGAAACCCTGGCGCGTGCAGCGGTCGCTGTCGGCGTCGCCGGCCTCTTCGTCGAGACGCATGAGGATCCGGACAATGCCCCTTCGGACGGTCCGAACATGGTGTATCTGAAGGACATGCCGCGGCTTCTGGAAAAGCTGCTTGCCTTCGACGCGATCGCCAAGGCCTGAGAAATGGGAGGCGTTCAACAGGCTGACATGAATTTGCGCTACGCGGCCTGTAGGCGCTTCAATCGAGGATGCGGGGCGGCATTGTAATTTCCGCACCTTCGACTTAGACAGATTTCAATCGATTATAACCCAGCGAGCAGGAAGCTATCATGACCGCAATCACCGACATTATCGCCCGCGAGATTCTCGACAGCCGTGGCAATCCCACCGTCGAAGTCGATGTGTACCTGGAAGACGGCAGCATGGGCCGCGCTGCGGTTCCGTCGGGCGCTTCGACCGGCGCGCATGAAGCCGTCGAAGTTCGCGACGGCGGCAAGCGTTATCATGGCAAGGGTGTCGAGAAGGCCGTCGAAGCCGTCAACACCGAGATCTTCGACGCGATCGGCGGCATTGACGCGGAAAACCAGATCCAGATCGACAACATCATGATCGAGCTCGACGGCACGCCGAATAAGTCGCGCCTCGGTGCCAACGCCATCCTCGGCGTATCGCTCGCAACTGCCAAGGCTGCCGCCCAGAGCGCCAACCTGCCGCTCTACCGTTACGTCGGCGGCGCTCACGCCCGCCTGCTGCCGGTTCCGATGATGAACATCATCAACGGCGGCGCTCATGCCGATAACCCGATCGACTTCCAGGAATTCATGATCCTGCCGGTCGGCGCAGATACCCTTCGCGACGCCGTCCGCATGGGCTCGGAAATCTTCCACGTCCTCAAGAAGGAACTGGCATCGCAGGGCCACAACACCAATGTCGGCGACGAAGGCGGTTTCGCGCCTGGCCTTTCCAGCGCGCCGGCTGCGCTCGACTTCATCATGAAGTCCATCGAAAAGGCCGGCTACAAGCCCGGCGAAGAAATCGCTCTCGGCCTCGACTGCGCTTCGACAGAATTCTTCAAGGACGGCAAGTACGTTCTGGAAGGTGAAGGCCGCACGCTGGAATCCGGCGCCATGGCCGAGTACCTCGCCGAACTCGCCGCCAAATATCCGATCATCTCGATCGAAGACGGCATGGCCGAAGACGATTGGGAAGGCTGGAAGATCCTGACCGAACTGACCGGCAAGAAGACGCAGCTCGTCGGCGACGACCTGTTCGTCACCAACTCGGCTCGTCTGCGCGATGGTATCCGCATGGGTGTCGCCAACTCGATCCTCGTCAAGGTCAACCAGATTGGCTCGCTGACCGAGACCCTCGACGCCGTCGAAACCGCGCACAAGGCCAACTACACGGCCGTCATGTCGCACCGTTCCGGCGAAACCGAAGATTCGACCATTGCCGATCTCGCTGTTGCCACCAACTGCGGTCAGATCAAGACCGGCTCGCTGTCGCGCTCGGATCGTCTTGCCAAGTACAACCAGCTCATCCGCATCGAAGAAGCGCTCGGCCCGCAGGCTCAATATGCCGGCCGTTCCATCCTTCGCGGCTGATAATGCATACCCCTGAAAATCCAAGGGATTTTCGCAAAGGCCTATTCTGCGTCGGGTAACAATCCGAGTCGCCTTATAAGCCAATAATTTCCAGCTCTTGAACCGCGCCTTCGGGCGCGGTTTTTTGCTGGAAAAATGGCAGAGTCAACGGATGGTTAATCTCTGGCGGCTAGTGTTGTCGTAGATGTTTGATTTAGCATGATCTTATCCGGAAACCCGTTGTGCGGAGCTGAGGTCGGGATCATTCTCGGTAGAGCCTTTTGAGCAAGCGAGTATGTGGACAAAATATCATAAGAAGAGAAAGTTCGGCCGTTTCGTTCTCCCCGCTATCACGGTCGCCTTCGTGAGCTATTTCGGCTACCACTGCGTTCACGGCGACTACGGTCTGAAGGCAACCGAGGTTTTCGAGAAGCAGCGCATCGACCGCGGCAAGGAGCTTGCCGATCTCGTCGCCAGGCGCGAACACCTTGAAAAGGAAGTAGCTTTGCTCAGCGATGGCTCGCTGGATAAGGATATGCTCGACCAATATGCGCGCTATCAACTGACCTATTCCAAAGCCGACGAGATCGTTATTTTCAACAAATAGCCGCAATTAACCGAATTTCGGTTAATTGCCTTTTTTGTAAGCATATCAATCGCTTGCAAAGAATATGAGCCATGCAATTATAGCATTGCTGTGGCGAGCAATCTTCCCTATGTTACGCGGCACTACAAAACGAGGCTACTCACATAGGGAGGGTTGAATGGCGCCGCGAAAAACCGCGTCCGTTTCCAGCCGTAAGACAACATCCAAGCCTGTCAAAGACACCAATGGTGGTGCGATCGCGGATTTCGACCGCGATGAGGAGCTCAAGGCCTATCGTGAGATGCTCCTGATCCGCCGCTTCGAAGAGAAGGCCGGCCAGCTCTACGGCATGGGCTTCATCGGCGGTTTCTGTCACCTTTACATTGGCCAGGAAGCAGTCGTCGTCGGCATGCAACTGGCGCTGAAGGAAGGCGATCAGGTCATCACCGGCTATCGCGACCACGGTCACATGCTGGCAACCGGCATGAGCGCCCGCGGCGTCATGGCCGAGCTCACCGGACGCCGGGGCGGCTATTCCCGAGGGAAGGGTGGCTCCATGCACATGTTCTCCAAGGAAAAGAACTTCTACGGCGGCCACGGCATCGTCGGCGCGCAGGTCGCGCTCGGCACGGGCCTCGGCTTCGCCAACTGGTACCGCGGCAATGACAATGTCAGCGTCGCCTATTTCGGCGATGGCGCCGCCAACCAGGGCCAGGTCTCCGAAAGCTTCAACATGGCGCAGCTCTGGAAGCTGCCGGTGATCTACGTGATCGAGAACAACCGTTACGCCATGGGCACGTCGACTGCGCGCGCCACCGCGCAGGCGGACTTCTCCAAGCGCGGCTCCTCCTTCGGCATTCCCGGCATTCAGATCGACGGCATGGATGTCCGCGCCGTCAAGGCCGCTGCCGACGAAGCTGTCGAATATTGCCGGTCCGGCAAGGGCCCGATCATTCTGGAAATGCTGACCTATCGCTATCGCGGCCATTCCATGTCGGACCCGGCCAAGTATCGGTCCAAGGACGAAGTGCAGAAGATGCGCTCCGAGCATGACCCGATCGAGCAGGTTCGCGCGCGCCTTCTGGAAAAGGGCTGGGCGTCGGAAGACGATCTGAAGGCGATCGACAAGGATGTCCGCGATATCGTCGCCGACAGTGCCGATTTCGCCCAGAACGACCCGGAGCCGGATGCTTCCGAGCTCTACACCGACATTCTGCTCTAAATCGGGGAGGGACGATCCATGCCCATCGATATTCTCATGCCTGCCCTTTCTCCGACGATGGAAGAGGGCACCCTTTCCAAGTGGCTCAAGCAGGAAGGTGACAAGGTCACCTCCGGCGACGTCATTGCCGAAATCGAGACCGACAAGGCCACGATGGAAGTGGAAGCCGTCGACGAAGGCACGATCGGCAAGCTGCTGATCGAAGCCGGCACCGAAGGCGTCAAGGTCAACACCAAGATCGCGATCCTGTTGCAGGACGGCGAATCCGCTTCGGACATCTCGACGGCGAAGGCCGCTCCGGCCGCCGAACCGGTCAAGACCGAAGCGCCCGCCGCCGCTGCCCCGGCGCCCGTTCCGGCACAGCCGAAAGCCGCCCCTGCCGATCCGGAAATTCCGGCCGGCACGGAAATGGTGTCGATGACAGTGCGTGAAGCGCTGCGCGATGCCATGGCCGAAGAAATGCGCGCCGATCCGGACGTCTTCGTCATGGGCGAAGAAGTTGCCGAATACCAGGGCGCCTACAAGGTTACCCAGGGCCTGCTGCAGGAATTCGGCCCGCGCCGCGTTGTCGATACCCCGATCACCGAACACGGCTTTGCCGGTGTCGGCGTCGGTGCTGCCATGGCCGGCCTTCGCCCGATCGTCGAGTTCATGACCTTCAACTTCGCCATGCAGGCGATTGACCACATCATCAATTCCGCTGCCAAGACGCTCTACATGTCCGGCGGCCAGATGGGCGCTCCGATCGTCTTCCGCGGCCCGAACGGCGCGGCAGCCCGCGTCGCCGCTCAACACAGCCAGGACTATGCGGCCTGGTACAGCCAAATTCCGGGCCTCAAGGTCGTCATGCCCTATACGGCAGCCGACGCCAAGGGCCTGCTGAAGGCCGCGATCCGCGATCCGAACCCGGTCATCTTCCTTGAAAACGAAATTCTCTACGGTCAGCACTTCGATGTGCCGAAGCTCGACAATTTCGTTGTGCCGATCGGCAAGGCCCGCATCCATCGCTCCGGCAAGGACGCAACGGTCGTCTCCTTCGGCATCGGCATGACCTATGCCACCAAGGCGGTTGCCGAGCTCGAAGCCCAGGGCATCGATGTCGAGCTAATCGACCTTCGCACCATCCGCCCGATGGACCTGCCGACCGTCATCGAATCGGTCAAGAAGACCGGTCGCCTGGTGACTGTCGAGGAAGGCTATCCGCAGTCCTCCGTCGGCACGGAAATCGCAACCCGCGTCATGCAGCAGGCCTTCGACTATCTCGATGCGCCGATCCTGACGATCGCTGGCAAGGATGTGCCCATGCCCTACGCCGCCAACCTCGAGAAGCTGGCGCTTCCGAATGTCGGTGAAGTGGTCGATGCGGTGAAAGCCGTTTGCTACAAATAAGGGGAGGGCTCTTCGATGCCTATCAACATCACCATGCCTGCCCTCTCGCCGACCATGGAAGAGGGCAACCTCGCCAAGTGGCTGGTCAAGGAAGGCGATAAGATCAAGTCCGGTGACGTCATCGCCGAGATCGAGACCGATAAGGCGACGATGGAAGTCGAGGCCGTCGATGAAGGCACCGTTGCCAAGATCGTCGTTCCCGCCGGCACCGAAGGCGTCAAGGTCAATGCGCTGATCGCGGTTCTGGCTGGCGAAGGCGAGGATGTCTCTGCCGCTGCCTCGGGCGCCGCTGCTCCGGCTGCTGCGCCGGCCGCCGCGGCACCTGCACCTGCGCCGAAGGCAGACACGGCTCCAGCCCAGTCCGCACCGGCCGCTCAGCCGGCGCCGGCCGCGCCTGCGGCTCTCTCGACGGATGGTCATCGCACCTTCGCATCGCCGCTCGCTCGGCGTCTTGCCAAGGAATCCGGCATCGATCTGACTGCGCTCGTCGGCTCCGGCCCGCATGGCCGTGTGGTCAAGAAGGACATCGAAGCCGCCGTCTCCGGCGGTGTCGGCAAGGCCGCTCCGGCGGCTGCTCCCGCCGCCCAGCCGGCCGCTGCTGCACAGGCTCCGGCCGCAGCCGCGCCGAAGGGCATGTCGGACGATGCCGTCCTCAAGCTGTTCGAGCCCGGTTCCTACGAGCTCGTGCCGCATGACGGCATGCGCAAGACGATCGCCAAGCGCCTGCAGGAATCCAAGCAGACGATCCCGCACTTCTACGTCTCGGTCGATTGCGAACTCGACGCGCTGCTGGCGCTCCGCACGCAGCTCAATGATTCGGCTCCGAAGTCGAAGGACGGTGCGCCGGCCTACAAGCTCTCGGTCAACGACATGGTCATCAAGGCCTTGGCGCTGGCGCTGCGCGACGTTCCGGATGCCAATGTGTCCTGGACCGACAGCAGCATGGTCAAGCACAAGCATGCCGATGTCGGCGTTGCCGTGTCCATTCCGGGCGGCCTGATCACGCCGATCATCCGCAGCGCCGAACTGAAGACCCTCTCGGCCATCTCCAACGAGATGAAGGACTACGGCAAGCGCGCCAAGGAACGCAAGCTGAAGCCCGAGGAGTATCAGGGCGGCACGACAGCCGTGTCCAACATGGGCATGATGGGCGTCAAGAACTTCGCCGCCGTCGTCAACCCGCCGCATGCGACCATTCTGGCCGTTGGCGCGGGCGAGCAGCGTGTGATCGTCAAGAAGGGCGAGATGGCCATCGCCACCATGATGACCGTCACGCTGTCGACCGACCATCGCGCCGTCGACGGTGCGCTTGGTGCGGAACTGCTGGCGGCCTTCAAGGGCTACATCGAAAATCCGATGGGGATGCTCGTCTGAGCCTTGTCGTCAAACGGAGGCATGCATGACCAAGACCGTTCTGTGTTATGGCGACTCGCTGACATGGGGCTATAGCGCCGAAACGATCGGTCGTCATGCTTTCGAAGATCGGTGGCCGAGCGTGCTGCAAAAGGCGCTCGGCGATCAGGTCCGGATGATTCCGGAAGGGCTGAACGGCCGCACCACGGCTTTCGATGACCATCTCGCCGATTGCGACCGTAACGGCGCGAAGGTATTGCCGACGATCCTGCAGACGCATGCGCCGCTCGATCTCGTCATCATCATGCTGGGCACCAACGACATGAAGCCGGTGATCGCCGGTTCGGCCTTTGCTGCCTTGCAGGGCATCAGCCGGTTGATTCAGCTCATACGCAATCATACATGGGCGTTCGAATATGATGTCCCCGACATTCTGATCGTCGCGCCTCCCGTCATCACCGAGACCGCCAATCCGGCTTTCGCCGCTCATTACCTCGGCGCGATCAAGGAGTCGGCGAAGCTTGCGACGCTCTACCGCGATCTGGCTGACGAGCTTGGCTGCGGTTTTTTCGATGCAGGCACGGTTGCCGTGACGACGCCGCTCGACGGGGTGCATCTCGATGCGGAAAACACCCGGGCGCTCGGTCGTGGCCTCGAGCCGATCGTGCGAATGATGCTTGGACTTTAACTATTTGATTGAGCACGATCTTGCTCGCCGCTTCGGTTCGGCATCGTGCTTCGGGAAAATTAAGGCAGGCTGCGCTTCGATCGGCCGCCAACCAAAGGCAGGAAACATATGGCTGAGAATTACGACGTCATCATCATCGGCTCTGGCCCTGGCGGCTATGTCGCCGCCGTGCGCGCCGGCCAGCTTGGCCTGAAGACGGCGATCGTCGAACGCGAGCACCTGGGCGGCATCTGCCTGAACTGGGGCTGCATTCCGACCAAGGCGCTGCTGCGTTCGGCCGAAATCCTCGATCATTCCAATCATCTGAAGGACTACGGTCTTGTCCTCGAAGGCAAGGTAACGCCGGATGTCAAGGCGGTCGTCGCCCGTTCGCGCGGTGTTTCCGCCCGCCTCAACACGGGTGTTGGCTTCCTGATGAAGAAGAACAAGGTCGATGTGATCTGGGGCGAAGCCAAAATCACCAAGCCCGGCGAAATCGTCGTCGGCAAGTCGACCAAGCCGGTTGTCGAGCCGCAGCATCCGCTGCCGAAGAACGTCAAGGGCGAGGGCACCTATACCGCCAAGCACATCATCGTCGCCACGGGCGCCCGCCCGCGCGCGCTGCCCGGCATCGAGCCGGATGGCAAGCTGATCTGGACCTATTTCGAGGCGCTGAAGCCGGATTTTCTGCCGAAGTCGCTGGTGGTCATGGGCTCCGGCGCGATCGGCATCGAATTTGCGAGCTTCTATCGCTCTATGGGTGTCGACGTCACCGTCGTCGAAATCATGCCGACCATCATGCCAGTCGAAGACGCCGAAGTCTCCGGCATCGCCCGCAAGCAGTTGGAAAAGCGCGGCCTGAAGATCTTCACCAAGACGAAGGTCACCAAGGTCGACAAGGCTGCGAACAGCATCACCGCGCATATCGAGACCGAGGACGGCAAGGTACAGCAGATCACCGCTGACCGCATGATCTCCGCCGTCGGCGTGCAGGGCAACATCGAAAATCTTGGCCTGGAAGCGCTCGGCGTGAAGACCGATCGCGGTTGCGTCGTCATCGACGGCTACGGCAAGACCAATGTGCCGGGCATCTATGCGATCGGCGACGTCGCCGGTCCGCCGATGCTGGCGCACAAGGCCGAGCATGAGGGCGTGGTCTGCATCGAGAAGATCGCCGGCCTGCCGAACGTGCATCCGACCGACAAGAGCAAGGTGCCGGGCTGCACCTATTGCCAGCCGCAGGTCGCCTCTGTCGGCCTGACGGAAGCCAAGGCAAAAGAACTCGGCCGCGACATTCGCGTCGGCCGCTTCCCGTTCACGGCCAACGGCAAGGCGATCGCGCTTGGCGAGGACCAGGGCCTCTGCAAGGTCATCTTCGACAAGAAGACCGGCGAACTGCTCGGCGCGCATATGGTCGGCGCCGAAGTCACCGAACTGATCCAGGGCTTCGTCGTCGCCATGAACCTGGAGACGACGGAAGAGGAACTGATGCACACGATCTTCCCGCATCCGACCGTTTCGGAAACGATGAAGGAAGCCGTGCTGGACGCTTACGGACGCGTGCTCAACGCTTGATAATCTCCTGGCTCGCCCTTTATCCGAAGGGTGGAAAACAGGAAAGGAAATCAATATGTCTATCACTACGGAAGGTTGGGTCGTCTTTCTTCTTATCGGTCTGGTCGCGGGCTTTCTCGCGAGCCTGGTCGTCGGTGGAGGCGGGCTCATCAGTTGCCTGGTGAGCGGCGTGATTGGTGCTTTCGTGGGCGGTTTCCTGTTCCATTATTTTGGGATTTCGCTCGGCATTGAAAATGCACTGGTGGTGGAAATCATCCATGCCACCGTCGGTGCGATCATCGTGGTGCTATTGGCGAGATTAATCGCCTGAGATCGGGGATGTGATGGAAAGTGTCGGCTGGCTGGGTCTGGTCATCATCGGCGGTCTCGCGGGCTGGCTTGCGGGAAAGCTGATGGAGGTGCGCTACGGCATCATCCTCAACATCGTGCTTGGCATTGCCGGCTCGGTCGTTGCCGCTGCCATTTTGGTGCAATTGCATGTCGGCGTGCCCGGCGGCCGGATCGGCTATTTCGTCACCGGTTTCATTGGTGCGTGCATTCTGATATTTCTCGCCAAACTCGTCCGGCGATGAGTGGGCCGCGACTGAGCGGCGGAAAGTAGACGTTTCATGGTCACGATTCTCGACACGATCAATCCAGACGCAAAGCGCGTCAGGCATCCGGAAAAGGCGCATCGGCCGGATACGGAAGTTCTGCGCAAACCGGATTGGATCCGCGTCAAGGCGCCGACATCGAAGGGCTATGCCGAGACCCGCTCGATCGTGAAGGAACACAAGCTCGTCACGGTTTGCGAAGAGGCCGGGTGCCCGAACATCGGCGAATGTTGGGACAAGAAGCACGCCACCTTCATGATCATGGGCGAGATCTGTACCCGCGCTTGTGCCTTCTGCAACGTCTCTACCGGCAAGCCGAACGCGCTCGATATGGCCGAGCCTGAAAACGTCGCCAAGGCCGTCAAGGAAATGGGCCTCAGCCACGTCGTCATCACCTCCGTCGATCGCGACGATCTGGAAGACGGCGGCGCCGAGCACTTCGAAAAGGTGATCTGGGCGATCCGCGCCGCTTCGCCGACAACGACAATCGAAATCTTGACGCCGGACTTCCTGAAGAAGCCGGGCGCATTGGAGCGCGTCGTCGCCGCCAAGCCGGACGTCTTCAATCACAATATGGAAACCGTCGCCGGCAACTATCTGACCGTACGTCCCGGCGCCCGCTATTTCCACTCGATCCGCCTGCTGCAGCAGGTCAAGGAACTCGATCCGACCATGTTCACCAAGTCGGGCATCATGGTCGGCCTCGGCGAAGAGCGCAATGAAGTGCTGCAGTTGATGGATGACCTCAGGACGGCCGATGTCGACTTCCTGACCATCGGCCAGTATCTGCAGCCGACACGCAAGCATCATCAGGTCATGAGCTTCGTCACGCCGGATGAATTCAAGTCCTACGAGACGGTTGCCTATACCAAGGGCTTCCTCATGGTCGCCTCCAGCCCGCTTACCCGCTCCTCCCACCACGCCGGCGGCGATTTCGCCCGGCTGCGGGCCGCCCGCGAGAAGAAGATTCTGCTGGCCGCCGAGTAAAATACAAGTCTCTTGCCTTTTGAACGAACCGCGGCGATTGTGCCGCGGTTTTTCGTTCGCGCCGTCACCTGTTCGTCATCAGAGCGGCCCAAGTGACACGCCGCCGTTTGTTACCCGTTTCGGCGCTTTCGAACCGACTATGGAGCTGGACCGTGGAGCAGATCGTCGCGCCGCAGGCGCTCCCTTATGCCGTCGATATAGAGACGGCAGTGTCTATTCTCAGAAGTGCCAACCGGATTCTCGTCATCGGCTGTTCCGGTGGAGGCAAGTCGACGCTGGCGCAGAAGATCGTTGTTTGCCTGGACTTACCTTACCTCTCAATGGATCGGGAGTTTTTCTGGCTGCCAGGCTGGGTGAAGAGAGACAAAGCGGAAGAGCGCAATCTAATTGCGGGGAAAGTCGCAGAGGATCGCTGGCTGATTGATGGGACAGGGCCGTCAAGCTTCGATCTGAGATTACCGCGGACCGAACTTGTTCTTTGGGTGCGTATGCCGCGCTGGCTATGTATGTGGGGGGCTCTATCGAGAGCGTTGCGATGGCTGGGACGGTCGCGCCCTGATATGGCGTCGGGTTGTCCTGAGCGCATCGATTGGGAGTTCCTGCGTTACATATGGGATTGGGAGCGGAAATTTGCGCCGAAAGTGCTCGCGGGCCTCATCGAACACGGCCCCGATGTGCCTGTTCTGCAGCTAAAATCCCGCGGCGAAATGCGTCAGCTTCTTGATCTTCTGAACCGTCCTGCTTAATTGCCGCTCATGCCTCAGTTCGAAACGCACCGCCCCGTCCCACACTCGCCTGAACAGATGTTCGACCTCGTCGCCGATGTCGAGCGCTATCCGGAATTCCTGCCGCTTTGCGAGGCGCTGATTGTCCGCAATCGCAAGGAGCGCGACGGCAAGATCCTGCTGATTGCCGATATGACTGTCGGCTACAAGGCGATCCGCGAGACCTTTACGACGCAGGTGCTGCTCAACAAGCCGGAACGGGCGATCGACGTGAAATATATCGACGGGCCGTTCAAATATCTCGACAATCGCTGGCGCTTCACGCCATCGGAAAACGGCGGCTGCAGCATTGATTTCTTCATCGACTATGAGTTCAAGAGCCGCATCCTCGGCGCCCTGATGGGATCGATGTTCGATCGCGCTTTCCGTATGTTCACGGATGCCTTCGAGACACGCGCGAAGAAGATCTACGCCTGAGGCGGGAGTTAGGCATTACTTGCCGAGAGTGATCAGCATTTCCAATGCGGTCTTCAAGGTGGCGAGCCGAACCTTGTCGCGGCCGATATCGCCATAGCGCATTTCATGATGGATGAGTGCGCCGTTACGCGCCTTGGCGGCGAGGTGGACCAGCCCCACGGGCTTTTCCGCAGAGCCGCCAGCGGGTCCGGCAACACCGGTGACTGCGACGGCAAAGTCAGCCCGGGAGCGGAAAAGGGCGCCATGCACCATCTGCAGCGCCGTCTCCCTGGAAACAGCACCGAACCGCACGAGCGTCTGCTCCTGCACGCCGAGCATGTCCATCTTCGCCGTATTCGTATAGGTCACGAAGCCGCGGTCGACGACCGCTGAGGAACCGGGAATTTCCGTCAAAGCGCCCGCGATCAGCCCGCCGGTGCAGGATTCCGCCGTGGCGACCATCCAGCCTTTGGCGGTGAAATCGGTTATGATGCCCTGGGCGAGCGCGAGAATATCGTCGGGAAAATGCGTCATGCCTTGCCTCCGCGATAAACCACCGTTGCCGTCGCGATAGCCGCGATGCCCTCGCGGCGGCCAACGAAGCCGATCTTTTCGTTTGTGGTCGCCTTCACCGAGCAGCGCTCCAGGCTGATTCCCAGGAACTCGGCGAGTTTCGCGCGCATCGCCTCACGGTGCGGTCCGACCTTCGGCGCTTCGGCAATCAACGAGATATCGGCATTCATGATGGTGCCGCCGTGATCGCGCACGATCTTTGCCGCATGTTCGATGAAGATGCGGGAAGGGGCGCCCTTCCATTGCGGATCGGAGGGCGGAAAGTGGTCGCCTATATCGCCGGCGCCGCAGGTGGCGAGCAAGGCGTCCGTCAGCGCGTGCAGGGCGACATCGGCGTCGGAATGACCCTTCAGCTTCTGATCATGCGGAATGAAGACTCCGCAGAGTGTTACGCCGTCGCCCGGCTCGAGCTGGTGGACATCGTAGCCGTTGCCGGTGCGCACATCCGGCAGCAGGCCGGCGGAAAGTTTTTCATCGGCCATGGCGATATCCCTTTTGATCGTCAATTTCACATTGTCCGAACTGCCGGCAACGAGCGTCACCGGCAGGCCGTTCCATTCGGCGATCGCGGCATCGTCGGTGAAATCCGTCTTATTCTCGGCGGCGGCTTTTTCATGCGCCGCTAGAATATCTGCGTATCGGAAAGACTGCGGTGTCTGCGCGGCGTAAAGGCCCGAGCGGGGTACGGTTTCGGTTACTAGTCCAGCCGCATCGGCCCGTTTCAGCGTATCCGTCACGGGCATGGCAGGCAGCACGGCAGGTGCACCGGCAGCCAGCGCGGCGGCGCCGCGATCGAGCAGATCATGTTCGAAGAAGGGGCGTACGGCATCATGAATCATGACATGCGTGACGCCGGCATTTTCCAACTGCCGCAGCCCCGCAAGCACCGATTGCTGACGGGACGCGCCGCCAAAGGTAATCTCGACCTCGGACGAATCGGCAACCTGTTGCAGCGCGGCTTGGAGCAATGTCTCGTCGTCGCGATGAATGACAACCACGATCTTTGCCGCCTGCGGCCATGTCACGAATTTTTCAAGCGTATGCGCAATAACCGACCGGCCGCCGATCGGGCGATATTGTTTCGGACCTTCCTCGGGCGATCCCGCCCGCTCGCCACGCCCGGCAGCAACGATCACGATTCCGATCGACATCGGTTGCATTGAGTGCATTTGCGTCATAAACCCCCAGGGATGAAAGGCTTTCGCTCCGGCATGATCCCCATAAGTGTGAAGCGGTTCTTGGGTAGGATCATGATAAGCAGATCGCCAAAGCGGGATCCCGCTCCAGCAGGGTCTATCGCCTTGAATGGGTATTTTCCAGCATTTGCCCAAAAAATATCGGCGTTCTCCGAAACCTCTTGGCAAGCTTCGCAAGACTGTCTAAAAATAGTGCAAATATATGGTGTGCCTGAAAGATAATCATTTGTTTCCGTCCGAGCTTGCAGCCCCATTTTCCATCGGCCCAGTGCCCATCCGCAATCGCGTGATCCTCGCGCCGATGTCGGGGGTCACCGATTTGCCTTTCCGGCAGCTCGCCTTGCGCTATGGGGCCGGCCTGGTCGTGACGGAAATGGTCGCCAGCCGTGAATTGGTGCAGGACACGGCGGAATCCTGGGCGCGCCTGAGAAGTGCCGGCCTGAAGCCGCATATGGTGCAACTGGCCGGCCGCGAGGCGCATTGGATGGCCGAGGCGGCGAAAATTGCCGCCGACAATGGCGCTGACATCATCGACATCAATATGGGATGCCCGGCCAAGAAGGTCATCGGCGGCTATTCCGGCTCGGCGCTGATGCGCGATCCGGATCACGCGCTGAGCCTGGTCGAGGCGACGGTTAAGGCGGTCGATATTCCTGTGACGCTGAAGATGCGGCTCGGCTGGGACGAAAATACCATCAACGCGCCGCATATCGCCCGCCGAGCCGAGGAAGCTGGAATCCAGCTCGTGACCATCCACGGTCGCACGCGCATGCAGTTCTACGAGGGCAGGGCGGATTGGGATGCGATCCGCGCCGTTCGCGATGTCGTCTCCATTCCACTGGTCGCCAACGGCGATGTCGACACGTCTGAGGATGCGCTTGAGATACTTCGCCGCTCCGGCGCTGATGCGGTCATGGTCGGTCGCGGCTGTCAGGGGCGGCCGTGGCACGCGGGCGTGCTTGCCGGCCATCGCCACCCGGACCGCAGCGAGATCGCCGATATCGCCTTGGAGCATTATCAGATGATGCTCGCGTTCTATGGCGAAGCCGTTGGTATTCGTCATGCCCGTAAACATCTCGGCTGGTATCTGGACCGTTACGCTCCCACCATAGCAGGCGCTGAAAAGGCAGGGATCATGACTTCGAAAGACAGCCGGGAAGTGGCGGCATTGTTCCATGCGGCTCTGCGGACCGCGTCCGATCTCGCCCAAGGCGTCCAGGAGGCCGCATGAGTTCCAAATCCGATTCCGGAGCCGCGGATCACATGGGCAGCGTGGCCATGGCCGTTCTCAACGCGATCCAGAACCCGGTCGTGATGGTCAACGAGGCCGGCCTGATCGCCTTTGCTAACTGGGAGGCCGAAGCCTTTTTCGGCGCCAGCGCCTCTCATCTGTCGCGCTATGAGATTTCCACCTTCATTCCCTTCGGCAGTCCGTTGTTGGCGCTGATCGATCAGGTGCGCGAACGCCGCGGCCCGGTCAACGAATATCGCGTCGATCTCAGCTCGCCGCGTCTCGGCCAGGACAAGCTCGTGGACATTTATGTCGCGCCGGTTTCGAGCGAACCCGGCTCTGTGGTGATCGTCTTTCAGGAACGGTCGATGGCCGACAAGATCGACCGGCAATTGACCCACCGGGCTGCCGCCCGTTCGGTGACCGGCCTTGCGTCGATGCTGGCGCACGAGATCAAGAACCCGCTCTCCGGCATCCGTGGTGCGGCTCAATTGCTAGAACAATCGGTGGAGGATGACGATCGCGGGTTGACGCGCCTCATCTGCGACGAGACCGATCGCATCGTCTCGCTGGTCGACCGCATGGAGGTCTTTTCCGATGAGCGTCCGATCGACCGTGTGCCGGTCAACATCCATTCCGTCCTCGATCACGTGAAGGCGGTCGCCAAGGCCGGTTTTGCGCGCAATATCAAGGTCACCGAGAATTATGACCCGTCATTGCCGGCTGTTTATGCCAATAGAGACCAGCTCGTGCAGGTCTTTCTCAATCTGGTGAAGAATGCTGCCGAAGCCATCGGCGATCGGCCGGATGGCGAGATCATGCTGACGACGGCCTATCGCCCGGGTATCCGCCTTTCCGTGGCCGGCACGCGCGAAAAGATCTCGCTGCCGCTGGAATTCTGCGTGATCGACAACGGCCCGGGCGTGCCCTCCGATCTTCTGCCGCATCTCTTCGATCCGTTCATCACGACGAAGACGAACGGGACCGGTCTCGGCCTCGCGCTGGTCGCCAAGATCATCGGCGATCATGGTGGCATCGTCGAATGCGACAGCCAGAATCACCGCACCACTTTCCGCGTCCTGATGCCGGCCTCCAAAGGCATCACGCTTGAAGACGCTCCTCTTCCGAACTCCACAGGGACTACTCGATGACAGCTACGATCCTTGTCGCCGATGACGATGCGGCCATCCGCACCGTGCTCAATCAAGCCTTGAGCCGCGCGGGTTATGATGTGCGCATCACATCCAATGCCGCCACGCTCTGGCGTTGGGTTTCCGCCGGCGAAGGCGACCTCGTTGTAACCGATGTCGTGATGCCTGACGAAAACGCCTTCGACCTGCTGCCGCGTATCAAGAAGGCGAGGCCGGAGCTGCCCGTTCTGGTCATGAGTGCGCAGAATACCTTCATGACGGCGATCAAGGCCTCTGAAAAGGGCGCTTATGATTATCTGCCGAAGCCCTTCGACCTGACGGAGCTGATCGCCATTATCGGCCGCGCTTTGTCCGAACCGAAGCGCAAGCCCGCCAAGCTCGACGACGACATACAGGACGGAATGCCGCTGGTCGGCCGCTCTGCCGCCATGCAGGAAATCTACCGTGTGCTGGCGCGTCTGATGCAGACCGATCTGACGCTGATGATCACCGGCGAATCCGGCACCGGCAAGGAGCTCGTCGCCCGCGCGCTGCATGATTACGGCAAGCGCCGCAATGGCCCCTTCGTCGCCATCAACATGGCGGCAATCCCGCGCGACCTGATCGAATCGGAATTGTTCGGTCATGAGAAAGGAGCCTTCACCGGCGCGCAGACGCGCTCGACCGGTCGCTTCGAGCAGGCCGAGGGCGGCACGCTGTTTCTCGACGAAATCGGCGATATGCCGATGGACGCTCAGACCCGTCTGCTGCGCGTCCTGCAGCAGGGCGAATATACGACCGTCGGCGGCCGTACGCCGATCCGCACCGACGTCCGTATCGTTGCCGCCACCAACAAGGATTTGAAGCAGGCGATCAATCAGGGCCTCTTCCGCGAGGACCTCTATTACCGCCTCAACGTCGTGCCGCTGCGCCTGCCGCCGCTGCGCGATCGTGCCGAGGATATTCCCGATCTCGTCCGCCATTTCGTGCAGCAGGCTGAGAAAGAGGGGCTGGGCTCCAAGCGTTTCGACCAGGAAGCTCTGGAACTAATGAAGGCCTATCCTTGGCCTGGCAACGTGCGTGAGCTGGAAAATCTTATCCGTCGGCTGATGGCGCTCTATCCGCAGGATGTCATCACCAAGGAGATCATCGATGCCGAACTGCGGGCTGATGTGCCCGACAGTCCGATCGAAAAAGGCCCGGTCCGCACGGGGAATATGACCATCGCCCAGGCGGTCGAGGAGAATATGCGCACCTATTTCGCGAGCTTCGGCGACAATCTGCCGCCGCCCGGGCTCTATGATCGCATCCTCACCGAAATGGAATATCCGCTGATCCTTGCGGCATTGACCGCAACCCGCGGCAATCAGATCAAAGCCGCCGATCTGCTCGGTCTCAACCGCAATACACTGCGCAAAAAGATCAGAGAACTGGGTGTTTCCGTCTATCGAAGCTCCCGGACGGCTTGACAATGTGATCGGATGCGTTGCATTTTCGCCACAATGCGTTGCTTAAAGGTCACGCAGCCGGTTCACTGTTTTTATGGTAATGATTCGTCGGGTGTGTTCCCACGCAAGGGGAAATTGTTCAGCAGTTTCAGTTCATTGTTCCAATGATTTGAAGCGGAGGTTTTGCGTCGAGCGCGAGGCCGGATGACGGTTCCCACCTTTGCCTGTCACTCCTGCTGCTGCCAAAACGGTGCTGATGCAATTTTGGCCAAGGCGCCGACCGCCGCCTGGGCCCGGAGACGATGGGAATGAAGCAGGACGCGGTGTCGCCGCAAGCGAGCGACGAGGCGGTCGTCAAAGTGACGGACCGTCGAGCATCCTTCGCCCTCCCTGGCCTGATCTTGGCCGGCGGCGCGCTTTTGTGCGCGATTGCGACGCTTCTGATGCTTCTGGGGCTGACACCGATTGCCCCTACATCCTCTGTCGTCTTCACCTCCGTTGTGATCAACGGCCTGTTCGTTCTGGGGCTGATCGCCCTGATCGCACGCGAAGTTGCGCGCCTTGTGAAAGCGCGCAGTCGCGGCCGCGCGGCGGCGCGTCTGCATATCCGCATCGTCGTTCTCTTTTCCATCGTTGCGATCACCCCGGCGATCCTCGTGGCCATTGTCGCCAGCTTGACGCTGAATGTCGGCCTAGACCGCTGGTTTGCGCTGCGCACGCAGCAGATCATCAGTTCCTCGCAGAATGTCGCCCAAGCCTACCTGATGGAGAACGCCAGCTACCTGCAGGGCCAGACCGTTTCCATGGCGAACGATCTGGAGCGCAATCGCACGCTCTACAGCCTCGACCGCACCGGTTTTGCGGATCTGATGACCCGCCAGGCCAAGGGCCGCGGTTTGCTGGGCGCGTTTCTGGTGCGCCGTGACGGCAGCGCGATCGTTCAGGCCGACATCAAGACTGAGCGTCCGCTGCCGGCCATTCCGAAGGATGCGCTCGACGCCTCCGCGGACGGCCAGCCGACGCTCATACCGCCCGGAGTGACCAACCTCGTCGGCGCCATCCTCAAACTGGACGAGATTCCCGGCTCCTTCCTCTATACCGTCCGGGCCGTCGATCCGCGCGTCATGAACGCGATGCGCATGGTCGAAGACAACACGGCCGAATACAAGGCGATGGAAGCAGGACGCATGTCCCTGCAGATCGCCTTTGCCGTGCTCTATATCGGCTTTGCGCTGATCGTGCTTCTGGCGGCGATCTGGACCGCGATCGCGGTTGCCGACCGCATCGTTCGGCCGATCCGGCTTTTGATCAGTGCAGCCGACAATGTCGCCTCCGGCAACATGAATGTGCTGGTGCCGGTGCGCGCGGCCGATGGCGACGTCGGCAGCCTGTCGCGCACCTTCAACAAGATGATCGCGGAGATACGCACCCAACGCGACGAGATCCTTGAAGCCAAGGACGAGGTGGATGACCGCCGCCGCTTCATCGAAGCAGTGCTCTCCGGCGTCACTGCGGCCGTGATCGGCGTCGAACACGACCGGCGCATCACCATTGCCAACACATCTGCCGAAGAGCTGCTGACCCTGAAGAGCGATGAGCTTGTCGGCAAGAACCTGGCGGAGATAGCCCCTGAGGTCGAGCAGGTGGTGACGGAAGCGACGACCCGGCATCGCAATGATTTCCGCAAGCAGATCAGCCTGGTGCGCGGCGGCACGGTGCGGACGCTGAGCGTTCAGGTGACGCGCGAGGAATCGCGCGACGCGAACGAATCCTATGTCATCACGCTCGACGACATCACCGATCTGGTCATCGCCCAGCGCTCGACCGCCTGGGCCGACGTTGCCCGCCGTATCGCGCATGAGATCAAGAATCCGCTGACGCCGATCCAGCTTTCCGCCGAGCGCATCCGCCGCCGCTTCGGCAAGAATATCGCCGAGGCCGATCGTCCGGTCTTCGATCAATGCACAGACACGATCATCCGCCAGGTGGGCGATATCGGTCGCATGGTTGACGAATTCTCGTCATTTGCCCGCATGCCGAAACCGACGATGGAACCGAGCGATCTGCGCGACATCCTGCGCGACGCGGTGTTCCTACGCGAAATGGGCAACAATCACGTCAAGTTCGAGCGCGAACTCGGGGACGAGCGACTGGAAGGCATGTTTGACACGCGCATGCTGGGTCAGGCTTTCGGCAATCTCATAAAGAACGCCGTCGAGGCGATCGAGGGCGTGCCGAGCGGCGAGACCCGCGAGGAGCCTAAGGTCCTTGTACGTTCATCCCTGGATGCTGAGCGCGATCGCTTTACGGTCGACGTCATCGACAATGGCCGCGGCCTGCCGGTCGAGAATCGGCACAGCATTCTCGAACCTTACATGACGATGCGCGAGAAGGGGACGGGCCTCGGTCTCGCGATCGTCAAGAAGATCATTGAAGACCATGGCGGGCAGCTCGAATTGCATGATGCTCCCGCCGATTTCGACCAGGGCAGGGGTGCCATGATCCGCGTGCATTTGCCGCGTCGTGAGCAGGCCGCCGTCGCCCAGACAGCAAGTGACAAGGAAAGCGTATATGGCATCTGATATTCTCGTGGTGGATGATGAGGAAGATATCCGCGAAATCGTTTCGGGAATTCTTTCGGATGAGGGGCATGAGACTCGCACCGCGTTTGATAGCGACAGCGCTTTGGCGGCGATCTCCGACCGCGCGCCGCGGCTGATCTTCCTCGATATCTGGATGCAGGGCAGCAAGCTCGACGGCCTGTCGCTGCTGGATGAGATCAAGACACGGCATCCGGAGCTGCCTGTCGTGATGATCTCCGGCCACGGCAACATCGAAACCGCCGTCTCCGCCATCAAGCGCGGCGCCTTCGATTTCATCGAGAAGCCGTTCAAGGCAGACCGGCTGATCCTGATCGCCGAACGGGCGCTGGAAAATTCCAAGCTGAAGCGCGAGGTCTCGGAGCTCAAGCGCCGCACCGGTGATGCCGTCGAGCTGATCGGCACGTCGGTTGCCGTTTCGCAGCTTCGCCAGACCATCGACAAGGTCTCTCCCACCAATAGCCGCGTGATGATCTTCGGCCCCTCCGGTTCCGGCAAGGAGCTGGTGGCCCGTATGATTCACAAGAAGTCGTCGCGCGCCAATGGTCCTTTCGTCGCCTTGAATGCCGCAACGATCACGCCCGAACGCATGGAGATCGCCCTGTTCGGGACCGAGGGTTCGCCCGGCCAGCCACGCAAGATCGGCGCGCTGGAAGAGGCGCATCGGGGCATCCTCTATCTCGACGAAGTCGGCGAGATGCCGCGCGAGACGCAGAACAAGATCCTGCGCGTGCTGGTCGATCAGCAATTCGAGCGCGTCGGCGGCTCGAAGCGGGTGAAGGTCGATGTGCGCATCATATCGTCGACGGCCTACAATCTGGAAAGCCGGATTGCCGAAAGCCTGTTCCGCGAAGATCTCTACCATCGCCTGGCCGTGGTGCCGGTGCGGGTGCCTGCTCTCGCCGAGCGGCGCGAGGATATTCCATTCCTCGTCGATCAGTTGATGCGGCAGATTTCCGAGCAGGCCGGCATCCGCTCGCGCCGGATCGGCGACGACGCCATGGCGGTGCTGCAGGCGCATGATTGGCCGGGCAATATTCGCCAGCTTCGCAACAATATCGAACGCCTGATGATCCTGGCGCGCACCGATGGCCCGGATACGCCGATTACGGCGGAGATGTTGCCGACCGATCTTGGCGACATGCTGCCGAAGGTCTCCGCCAAGAACGACTATCACATCATGACGTTGCCGCTGCGTGAAGCGCGTGAAATGTTCGAGCGCGACTATCTGATTGCCCAGATCAACCGCTTCGGCGGCAATATTTCGCGCACGGCCGAATTCGTCGGCATGGAGCGTTCCGCGCTGCATCGCAAGCTGAAGTCGCTCGGCGTCTGAAATCATTTGCGCGGCGGTGACGATCTGCCACGCAAATCCTTCATATCCTCACAAAATTCTGCTCAGGGTCCGTCATGCCGAGAATAGCTTATGTGAACGGCCGTTACGTCAAGCACAGCGACGCGATGGTCCATGTGGAGGATCGCGGTTATCAATTCGCCGACGGCGTCTACGAGGTCTGTGAGGTCCGTCACGGCTTGATCGTCGATCTGACCCGGCATCTCGACCGTCTCAACCGCTCCCTCGGCGAGCTGCGCATCGCCTGGCCGATGAGCCGCGCGGCATTGATCCATGTGATTCGCGAGACTCTGCGCCGCAATCATGTCCGCAACGGCCTTTTCTATCTGCAGATCACGCGCGGTGTTGCCCGGCGTGATCATGTTTTCCCGGCCCCAGAGACGCCGTCCTCGATCGTCGTCACCGCAAAGAGCACCGATCCGTCCATCATCGCCAAGAAAAATGCCAATGGCATCAAGGCGATTACCGTGCGCGACAACCGTTGGGATCGGGTCGACATCAAGTCGGTCGGGCTTCTGTCGAACGCGCTGGCTCGCCAGCAGGCCAAGGAAGCCGGCGCGCAGGAAGCCATCTATATCGATCACAACGGCATGGTGAAGGAGGGGGCTGCGACCAACGTCTGGATCGTCGATTCCGATGGCAACCTGGTCACGCGTCCGGCCGAGCACGGCATTCTGCGCGGCATCACGCGCACGACGCTGATCGACGTTGCCGCGAAATTGGAGCTTCCCATCGTCGAGCGGTTTTTCTCCGTCGAGGAGATGATGGCGGCGCGCGAAGTGTTCATCACGGCGGCCACAAGCATTTGTTTTCCCGTGGTTGCCATCGATGGCGAGACGATCGCCAACGGTCATCCGGGAAGCGTTTCGCAGAAAATTCGCGAAGCCTTTTTCGACGTTGCGGAAAAGACTGCGATTTGATACCAACATTCGCTGGAGAGGGGAGAATGAGGGTATCTCCTGTCCGGGGTCTCAGTATACCTTGATATTTCACCGGCTTAGGCCGGCAAAAAAGAAAGAAGCGGCGCGATGGCGGAACGTTCTCAGAACTTGCAGGACCTATTTCTCAATACTGTTCGCAAGCAAAAGATTTCACTCACAATCTTTTTGATCAATGGCGTAAAGCTCACGGGCGTTGTTACGTCTTTTGACAATTTCTGCGTCCTGCTGCGCCGAGACGGCCATTCTCAGCTCGTCTACAAGCATGCGATCTCGACGATCATGCCTGGCCAACCGATGCAGATGTTCGAGAGCGAAGAAGTCGCATCCTAACTAGGATTTGCCGTTATCACGACACGCGATACGAAAAACGATTCCATCATCCCGGAAACAGCAAAGCATCGGGATGATACGCATGCTGTCGTCATTGTGCCTGTCCTGAAGCAGGCGCGCGCATCGCGCACCGCGCAGGCAGATGGTGCGGCGACGACTACACGTTCCCCCGAAAGCCGGCTCGAAGAAGCCAAGGGTCTGGCGCTTGCCATCGACCTGGACGTCGTCAATGGCTCGATCGTGCCGATCAGCGATCCGCGTCCAGCGACGCTTCTCGGCACAGGCAAGATCGAGGAAATCCGCGCGCTGCTCGATGAATTTAACGCCGGCCTGGTGATCGTCGATCATCCGCTGACGCCGGTACAGCAGCGCAACCTCGAGAAGGAATGGAACGCCAAGGTCATCGACCGCACGGGTCTCATTCTCGAAATCTTCGGCCGCCGCGCCTCCACCAAGGAAGGCACGCTGCAGGTCGATCTCGCGCATTTGAATTACCAAAAAGGCCGGCTGGTTCGAAGCTGGACCCACCTTGAGCGCCAGCGCGGCGGTGCGGGCTTCATGGGCGGCCCCGGTGAAACCCAGATCGAGGCCGACCGGCGCATGCTGCAGGAGCGGATCATCCGGCTCGAGCGCGAGCTGGAACAAGTGGTGCGCACCCGTCAGCTTCACCGTGCCAAGCGCAAGAAGGTGCCGCACCCGATCGTGGCATTGGTGGGCTATACCAATGCCGGCAAATCGACGCTGTTCAACCGAATTACCGGCGCCGGCGTCCTGGCCGAGGACATGCTGTTTGCGACGCTCGATCCGACGCTTCGGCGCATGAAGCTGCCGCATGGCCGCACCGTGATCCTCTCCGATACCGTCGGCTTCATTTCCGACCTGCCGACCCATCTGGTGGCCGCTTTTCGCGCTACGCTGGAAGAAGTCCTGGAAGCCGACCTGATCCTGCATGTGCGCGATCTTTCGGATGACGACAACCCAGCGCAGAGCGCCGATGTCATGCGCATCCTCGGCGATCTCGGCATTGGCGAGGCGGAAGGGGCGGAGCGCATCCTCGAGGTCTGGAACAAGATCGATCGACTGGAGCCGGAGGCGCACGATGCCATCGTCCAGAAGGCATCAACCGCCGAAAACGTGATCGCGGTCTCGGCAAGGAGCGGTGAGGGCGTCGATCGCCTGATGAACGAAATCAGCCGCCGGCTTTCCGGTGTCCTGACCGAGACGGCGATCACGCTGCCCGTCGACAAGCTGGCATTGTTGCCCTGGCTCTACAATCACGCCATCGTCGATAACCGGGAAGACAACGAGGATGGCACGATCACGTTGGATCTGCGCTTGACTGAGACGGAAGCCGCGGAGTTGGAGCGGCGCATGGGCAACGGCCCGAAGCCGCAGCGCGAGGATTGGGAATAGGCAGCCTCGAGCGGTTCAGCTTTTCGCAGAGCCGCTCTATCCCTTTGTCTTTTCTGTAATTCCGGACGGAAACTGCTTCGCACTTTTCCTGGATTTGCTCTATTCAGCGAGCTGACGCTCGATCGCCTTCGCCGCCTGCCAGATATCTTCCATCCGTTCCAGAGAAGCGCCGTCCAGGGTTTCCCCTTCGGCGGCAAGTGTCGTTTCGATGTGATTGAAACGGCGGCGGAACTTCGTGTTGGTGCCGCGCAATGACTGCTCCGGGTCTGCCTTCACATGCCGCCCGATGTTGACGACGGCGAAGATCAGGTCGCCCAGTTCGTCGCTGACCTTGGCCTTGTCGCCGCTCGCAAGCGCCACCCGCAATTCATCGATCTCCTCCTCGATCTTGTCGAGGATCGGCTCGGGTGCTGACCAGTCGAATCCGACTTTGGCGGCGCGTTCCTGCAATTTCAGGGCCTCGGTCAAAGCGGGGAATGTGCGCTGCACCGAGCCGAGGAAACCGGTTTTGAAATCTTCGGCAATACCCCGCCGCGCCCGCCGCTCGGCGCGCTCGCGCTTCTCTTCCGCCTTGATCTCCTCCCATTGCAGCTTCACAGCGTCGGGCGTGTCGGCGCCGGAGACGGCAAAGACATGCGGGTGCCGGCGGATCATCTTGCGGGTAATGGCTTCCACCACATCGCCAAAGGAGAACTCGCCCGCTTCCTCGGCCATGCGAGCGTGGAAAACGACCTGCAGCAGGAGATCGCCGAGCTCCTCGCAAAGATCGTCCATATCCCTGCGTTCGATCGCATCGGAAACCTCGTAGGCTTCCTCGATCGTATAGGGCTTGATGGTCTCGAAGGTCTGGACAATGTCCCAGGGGCAACCGGTCTCGGGATTGCGCAGCGCCGCCATGATTTCGATCAGGCGGGATATGTCTCTCGATGCTTCCATCGGGGCCTCTATAGTCTTGTCTATCTCAGTTCAGTGGAATGTCGTTGTCGCTCTTGGTCGCCTGATAGCTATCAGAGAGCGCGTTATAGGCGGCCTTGATGCGCGCCGTCTGTTCCTTGAGTGCCGCCTTCAGCGGGTCCGCCTCGGTTTCGACGAGATCGGCGACGGCAAAGCTGTTCCAGAAGGCGTTCTGCCGGCGATAGCCGCCCGGTTCCAGTCCGAAGACTTCTTTCAGGATCTTCAGGTCATGCGGGATCGCGAAGGCGTCGCGGGAATCCTCATGGCTGAAGAAGTAATAGAAATTATCGAAACCGGCCCAGGTGATTGCCGACATGCACATGCTGCAAGGTTCGTGCGTGGAGAGGAAGATCAGCTCCTTGGTCGCAGGCTTCTCGCCGAGTTCGTAGAAGCACTTCAACGCATGCACTTCGCCATGCCAAAGCGGATTTTCGAGTTCGTTGTTCGTTTCGGCTATGACCAGCGACAGGTCGGATTTGCGCAGGATCGCAGCGCCGAACACCTTGTTTCCGGCAGCAACGCCCCTTTGCGTCAATGGCAGGATATCGTGTTCCATCACATCGAGGAGGCGAGGGGCGATCGTACTGGCGGACAAGCAGCATACTCCGAAACTTTTTCCCTATCTTAACGGCATCGTCGGCCCTGCGGAATGCGCAAATGACGTATGGACTCCATTTGCCACAGGCAATAGGAATATCCGTGATAGCAAGAAGTCCTAAAAGTCTATGGATTTCCTGTATTTATGCTATTCTGACTGACTGGTGAGTTTTGCTCAAATCGGACAGATGTCGAGCAAAAGAATACGGACTCGGCGGAGCATTAGAATTTCTGTTTCTTCAATCTCCTGGCCGGTAAGGTGATATTCGGGCAATCTCGAAGTGGAATGATAATGCCTCCCAGGACTCAACAGCTTTCGGTGTTTCCCGCCTTCTTTCGCGTGGAAGGAAGGATCGCGGCTGTCTTCGGCAATGGTGATGAAGCCTTTGCCAAGACGCGGTTGCTGATGAACACGCAGGCGAAGATCGTCGCCTATACGCAGACGCCGGAGGCCGATTATCACTCCTTCCTGATTGCCAACCGCATCGAGACGGTGCGTGCAGCCTTTTCGCCGGATCAGGTCCAGGGCGCTGCCCTCGTGTTCGCCGCCACTGGCGATGCCGAAGCCGATCGCGCTATTGTTGATGCCGCCCGCGCCGAAAGAATTCCGGCGAACGCCGTCGATCAGCCGGACTATTGCGATTTTTACACCCCGGCGCTGGTCAATCGTGCCCCTGTGGCCGTTGCGATCGGTACCGAAGGCGCCGGCCCCGTGCTGGCGCAGATGATCCGCGCGCAGATCGATCAGATACTCTCGCCCTCGCTCGGCAAGCTCGCGGAACTGGCGACGAGCTATCGCAAATCCGTCGATTGTCTCGTGCCACGCGGCGTCGCTCGCCGCGTCTTCTGGCGCCGCTTCTTTTCCGGTCCGGTTGCCGACGCCGTCAGTGCGGGCCATTTGCTGCAGGCGGAACGCGCTGCAGACAGCTTGCTGTGCTCGATGCATAAGGTCGAGGGCCATGTGTGGCTGGTCGGCGCCGGTCCTGGCGCGGAAGATCTGCTGACCCTGCGCGCCCAGCGCGTGATGATGGAAGCCGATGTCATCGTCTATGACGCGCTCGTCCCGCAGGCGATTGTCGATATGGGCCGCCGTGACGCTGAGCGTCTTTCCGTCGGCAAGCGCAAGGGCTGCCATACCAAATCCCAGGAAGAGATCAACGATCTGCTGGTGCAGCTTGGCCGCGACGGCAAGCGCGTTGTGCGGCTGAAATCCGGCGATCCGCTGGTCTATGGCCGGGCGGGCGAAGAGATGGCTGCCCTGCGTGCCGCTGGCGTTACCTATGAGATCGTTCCGGGCATCACCTCGGCCTTTGCTGCGGCTGCCGATTTCGAGCTGCCGTTGACACTGCGCGGCGTCGCTTCATCGCTGGTCTTCACCACTGGTCACGACCTGACCGGCGACGTTCTGCCGGATTGGGCAAGCCTCGCCGTATCCGGCGCGACCATCGCCGTCTATATGGGCCGTACGGTCGCCGCATCCGTTGCTGGCCGCCTGATGGACGCCGGGCTTCCGCCTGAGACCACTGTTGCCGTCATCGAGAACGCCAGCCGCCGCGACCGGCGCCTGATGCACGGCACATTGAAAGATCTGCCGGACCTGGAGCATCGCGATGAGCTGAGCGGTCCGGTCATGGTTATCATCGGCGATGCCGTCGCCGGCGCCAATTTCGAACAGTCCGAGCCGCTGGTCCGTCAGGAGACCGCTGCTCAAGAATTTGCAAGGAGCTGATCCATGGTCGACAAGGTTCTGACCGCAAACCGGCTGACCGATGGCATTGCCGTCTGGTGGAATGCCAATGGTGAGTGGGCAACCTCGCTGCAAGGAGCGCTGGTCGCTCGTCATGCCGAGGCGGAAGCCGCGCTCGAGGCGATCGGCAAGCAGGCCTATGCCGACAACAAGGTTGTCGATGTCGCTCTGATCGAGATCCAGGAAACCGGCGGCAAGCTCTGGCCGCTGCGCCTGCGCGAGCGCATCCGCGCCGAAGGTCCCACTATGGAATACGCGCCGGGCTATGCCGCGGCCGATCCGGAATTTATTGCAGTCTGAGGAAATCATGTATCGTTACGACGAATTTGACCACGCCTTTGTTGCGGAACGGGTTGCGCAGTTCCGCGATCAGGTGCAGCGGCGCCTTTCGGGTGAACTCTCGGAAGATGCGTTCAAGCCGCTGCGCCTGATGAATGGCGTCTATCTGCAGCTCCATGCCTACATGCTGCGCATCGCCGTTCCCTATGGCACGCTGAGCTCACGCCAGATGCGGATGCTCGCCCATATCGGGCGCACCTATGACCGCGGTTATGGCCATTTCACCACCCGCCAGAATCTGCAGTTCAACTGGCCGAAGCTGTCCGATATACCCGATGTGCTTGCTGACCTCGCTTCCGTCGAGATGCACGCCATCCAGACGTCGGGCAATTGCATTCGCAATGTCACGGCCGACCATTTTGCCGGTGCTGCCGCTGACGAAGTCGCCGACCCGCGTCCCTATGCGGAAATCCTGCGGCAGTGGTCCTCGGTCCACCCGGAGTTCTCCTTCCTGCCGCGCAAGTTCAAGATTGCCGTCACCGGCGCCGAGCGCGACCGCGCCGCGATCCAGGTGCACGACATCGGCCTGCATCTGAAGAAGAACGACAAGGGCGAAATCGGCTTTGCCGTCTACGTCGGTGGCGGGCAGGGCCGTACGCCGATGGTCGCCAAGCTGATCCGCGACTTCCTGCCGGAAGAAGACCTGCTGTCCTACACGACCGCCATCGTGCGCGTGTACAATCTGCACGGCCGCCGCGACAACAAATACAAGGCCCGCATCAAGATCCTCGTGCACGAAACCGGGGCTGAGGAATTGACCCGCCAGGTTGAGGCCGAGTTCGCGAAGCTGAAGGACACGGAACTGAAGCTTCCCGAAGCGGACGTTCAGGCGATCACTACCTATTTCGCGCCGCCGGCTCTGCCCGAGCGTGCCGAAGGCTGGGAAAACCTTGCCCGCTGGAAAAAAGCCGATCCGGACTTTGCCCGCTGGGTGCAGCAGAATGTGCAGCCGCACAAGAACCCCGATTATGGCATGGTGACGATCTCGCTGAAGCCGATCGGCGGTATTCCGGGCGATGCTTCGGATGCGCAGATGGACGTGGTCGCCGACATCGCCGAAGAATATGCTTTCGACGAAATCCGCGTCAGCCATGAGCAGAATCTGATCCTGCCGCATGTGGCGCTGGCCGATCTCGAGGCCGTCTATCGCGGTCTGGTCGCCGCCGGTCTCGAAACGGCTAATGCCGGTCTGATCACGGATATTATCGCCTGTCCGGGGCTGGACTATTGCGCTCTCGCCAATGCCCGTTCGATCCCGGTCGCGCAGGAAATCTCCAAGCGCTTCGGTTCGCCCGAGCGTCAGGCCGAAATCGGTGAGCTGAAGATCAAGATTTCTGGCTGCATCAACGCCTGTGGTCACCACCATGTCGGCCATATCGGCCTGCTCGGCGTCGAGAAGAAGGGTGCGGAACTCTATCAGATCACGCTTGGCGGTTCCGGCGACGAGCATACCTCGATCGGTGAGATCATCGGCCGCGGCTTTGAGCCGGACAAGGTGACCGACGCGATCGAGACGATCGTTGATACTTATCTCGGCCTGCGCCTGGAACCCTCTGAAACCTTCCTCGCCGCCTATCGCCGCGTCGGACCGCAGCCTTTCAAGGACGCGCTCTACGGCTCGGCTGCGGCTGAAGCGGCGTAAGGAGATGGCCATGACGAAGATTTGGCGGGAAACCGGTTTTGTCGCAAACGATCTCTGGATCATCGAGACCGATGAGCTGAAGGCGACCGAAGAGCAGAAGCCTCTGCTTGGCCTCGATGCCTTGATTGCCAAGGCCGAGGAAAGCAACGATGTCGGCCTTGGCGTATTGATCAAGCCGGCTGACGATGTGACGCGGCTGGAGCCCTATCTCTCCCGCCTGGAGATCGTCGCCGTAGCGTTTCCGGCTTTCAACGATGGCCGCGCCTTCAGCCATGCTTCGCTGCTGCGTCAGCGCCTTGGTTATGCCAATGAGCTGCGTGCGGTCGGCGATGTGCTGATCGACCAGATTCCGTTGATGCTGCGTGTCGGTATCGACAGTTTTGCGGTTACCAACGAGACGGCGCTGAAGAGGCTTTCGGAGCAGCGCCTTCCGGGCATTCCGCATCACTATCAGCCGACCGCCCGGCAAGCCGAAGATGGCCAAGCCTTTAGTTGGCGCCGTAAGGCGGCTAAAACGGCCTAATTCGGCTTCTAGCCCAGGGATGCCGGCAATGCGAAATACATCGGATTGCCGCATTCTTGGTATATACGGCTCACATGATGCGTGAATCCTGACCGGAACACGCATATTTTATGCCGGCGCCGTGGGATGGAATAGAATGCCTTTAAATCGGGGCTATATTATAATATCAGCCTCGCAAAACGCAGCCTGCCAAGAATGACGTGTACGACGAATACGGGATCCGATACCGAATGAACGCCCCTGCCAAGACCGAAGAGTTTGTTTCCGCAGTGCCCGCCGGCGTCTTTGCCGAGAAGGTACTGAGCGTGACACATTATACCGACCGGCTCTTTCGCTTTACGATGACCCGGCCGCAGGGCTTCCGCTTCCGCTCGGGCGAATTTGCGATGATTGGCCTCATGGTCGACGGCAAGCCGCTTTACCGCGCCTATTCGATCGCGAGCCCCGCCTGGGCCGACGAGCTTGAATTCTTCTCGATCAAGGTTCCGGACGGTCCGCTGACCTCGCATCTGCAGAACATCAAGCCGGGCGACGAGGTGCTGATGCGCAAGAAGCCGACGGGTACGCTGGTGCTCGACGCGCTGACGCCTGGCAGAAGGCTCTATATGTTCTCGACCGGCACCGGTATCGCCCCCTTCGCCAGCCTGATCCGCGACCCTGAGACCTACGAGAAGTTCGAGGAAGTGATCCTCACCCATACGACCCGCGATGTGGCCGAGCTGAAATACGGCTTCGACCTCGTCGAGGAAATTCGCAACGATGAAATCCTGAGTGAAGTCGTCGGCGACAAGCTGCGCCATTATGCGACCGTCACCCGCGAAGAGTTTCCCTTCAAGGGCCGCATTACCGATCTCATCGAAAACGGCAAGCTTTTCACCGATCTCGGCGTTCCCGCATTGGATCCCGCGATCGACCGCGGCATGATCTGCGGCTCTTCCGCCATGCTGAAGGATACCAAGGATCTGCTTGAGAAGGCAGGTCTTAGCGAGGGCGCCAACAGCAAGCCGGCCGAATTCGTCATCGAACGCGCCTTCGTCGGCTAAGGCCGTTTTCCATCCGGGATTGCAAAAAAGATAAAGCGGTTCTGCGTTCCCATGAAAGGCTGAACCACTCTCTGAACCTTCGGATATCGGAATAGGCAAGGCGGTCTCGACAGCGAGGCCGCCTTTTTCATCTGTCGCTGAGATAATCGATCAGAGCCGCCATCGTCTTGCGGGCATCTTCGCTGTTGCCCCCATGGATCGCCCTGATGACGCTGACATGCAATGCGATCGAGCGGTCCATGCCGTCAGGCGTCGCGGTCGAATACCAGAGCCGACGTGAATGGGTCTGCACTGGCCCAAGTGCGGCCGTGATGAAGCCGTTCGGACAGGCATCCTCGAGAATTTCATCAAACGTCTTGTCGGCGGCAAAGAAGCCCGGCAGATCGCGCGTTGCGGCGCACTCGGTCATCAGCCGGGCGCATTCGAGCAGTTGTTCCCGCTGTTCCTCAGTGGCATGGCTGGCGACCAGCGACGCGGCGATCGGTTCGAGTTCGCGCCTGACCTGCATGACATGCATATGGTCTGCCAGCCGAATCTCCGCGATCTGCAATCCCACGCGCGGCCGTACATGGATCAGCCCTTGCCATGCCAGCTTCTGGATTGCCTCGCGCACCGGCGTGCGCCCATGGCCGGCCAATTCGATCAGTTGCTTTTCCGTGACCAGTGCACCCGGTTTCAGCGCCAGCGTAACGATCCGATGCTCGAGGGCGAGATAGGCGCGGTGGCTTTGCGAATTCTGCATTCCCGGATGATTCCATTGATACATCAAAAGTTGGCATGTCGTTGCCGCGATGGCAAGCGACTGTGATATATCAGGCAAGGGCGATGCAGGCGTAGCCTATTTGCACTCCGGTCGAACGATCGTGCTCACGTGGAATGCCTGCTGCAGTCGGGCGAACTCGCAGCAAAGTCTTTCCCGTATCGGGAAGGTGCTGGCGAGCGGACCTGTCGAAGTTCTGATTTGGTGGAGTCAACCGGTCAAAGGGCCGGGCGAGAGAGCCCGGCATTCTCTAGCCGTGATAGGGGATCAATAGCCGATTGCGGAAGAAAGGCTGGGCGGCTTCCGCTTGGCAGCCATCAGCAAATCCAGTTCCGTAGCAGATGGTCCGAACTTGTCGAAGAGCCGCTTGGCTTCCTTGTCATCGAGGCGATACTTTCGTGCGAATTCGGCGATGCTGTAGGGGCGACCGCGTATTACCTTCCGGCCCGGCGTCTGATTGGCGCTTTGGGTCATGCTTCCAACCTCCTCTTCCGTCTACCAACAAAAGCTAGGGCTGCGGGCGAGGTTGAAAAGGGTTGTGAAAGCCAAAATGTCACATAAATACAATAAAAAAGGGAAGGCGAGATATCCCCGTCTTCCCCTTGACTATCTCTGTCCTGACGGATTTTGCTCGCTGAGCGGGCGCCTATCGTCTGATCAACCGACCGACGAAAATCAGGATGCAGGCGCCGATGAAGCCGGTGATCAGATAGTTGATCCATGCGTTGAACGGCAATGCGATGTGCAGGATTCCCAGGAGCCAGCTAGCAACAATCGCCCCGACAATGCCGAGGATGATGTTCATGATAAGGCCCATGTTGCTTTCCATGAGCTTTTCGGCGAGCCAGCCTGCGAAGCCGCCAATGATGATTGCTGCGATCCAACCGACGTGTGCGTCTTCCATAGAAATCCTCCTGAGGGAATCGGCGGGTTGCCAATAAATTTCGATATACACCAAAAGCGATTCGGGCCGCAAACAATTGCGTCTGGGTTGCGATCAGAGTCGCTGGCGTGCAGATCCCGGTTATTAAGGAAGAATGTTACCGTTGTTCCGACGTGGCGAAGCAAGCCCTGAGATCGGCAAGCTGTTTTCTCAGCTCCTCGGCGACTTCATCGGTCGTGTCGATGAACCGGTTGTTTTCGACGGCGTGTACGCGAATGCGGCCCTGCTTCAAACAGTGCAGATGGAAACGCAGAAATTGCTCCTGTGCCTTGCACCATTTATCGAGTTCGGATTTCTGCTTCATTGGCGTCCCCGACCCAGTGCCGGCCTCAACCTGATTCAGAACTGATGTCTCAAGAATTCAGGCGTCAAGCATTCAAAAAATCATCCTATCATACCGTGGTAACATTCTGAGGCAGTGATTGCCGAGTCAGTCATTTGAATGAGAAAAGCGTAGTTGCCACTCTAAAGGTGTGCGGCAAATCTCCCGAAAAGGCAGGTATAACCTATAAGATAATCCTTAAATTGAGGAATTCTGCGGTTTCTTATCATCAAAACGACCAATCCTTGCTTTTTTCGCGAAGAAAGACGCGGCGTCCAATGCTGATCTTTCCGATTTGCGCATCGAGACAGGCAGCTCTCACCACTTCGACATGCGGAAAAGCGTTGTACGTCGTCGTAACCGCTATTTTATGGGTTGACCGCAATAGGGCGTCTGCATATGTTCCGCGCACTTCCAGCCGGGGTGCAATCATCCGCGGACGGGGAGAGCGTAGCTCAGCCGGTAGAGCAACTGACTTTTAATCAGTAGGTCATGGGTTCGAATCCCATCGCTCTCACCAAAAACACAGTAAAATTAGCAGCTTAAGGTGTGGGCACGGCAGGACATATGATTCGCTGCGCCGAAGAATCGCAACTTGGTCCGTGGCCGGCTTATTATCCGGCGGATGCGCGCTCCACATAACGCATGATTCTGGTCACGGTCGATCGACTGACGCCGGCCTCGCGGGCGATGCAGTCCATCGACTTTCCTTCGGCTTTTAGCCGCAACACGCACTCGGCTTTATGCCTCATCGCACCGGCCGACGAATCGTGTACCGGAATCATGCCAAGGGAACCGCTATTTTCGATCCCTAAGGCTTCGAAATGCTGCATATCAACAGACGCCATAACACGCTCCTCGCAATCGTGGGACGATTAGGAACAATGGTGCCCATGTCGAGCGAGGTAAATTCGGATATTAGCAGTATGTGAAAAAGGCACTAATTGGTGAACTGCTTCCGCCATCCGTATATGCCGCTGTACAGTGCCATGGTTCAGGCGGGATCCTCCTGGCCGATTTTTCATCCGAGGATCAATGAAATGGCATCGCTCGCGCGCCCCTCGAAAAGGTGATTGGCCTTCCGGCTCCAGCAACGCTAGTAAGACGGCTGAATGACATAGCCGGAGTCTATCGTGTCGCTTGCCGATATCTCGCTTCTGAGCGCCTTGCTCGCCGGAGCGCTTTCGTTTCTTTCGCCCTGCGTGCTGCCGCTGGTGCCGCCTTATCTCTGCTATATGGCCGGCATTTCCGTCGAGCAATTTCGCGGTGGCGGAGCGGCCGTCGCGGCCGGGCCAAGCGTTCGCGGCAATGTCCTGTTTTCGGCGCTGTTCTTCACGCTCGGCTTTGCGACCGTGTTCATTGCGCTTGGCGCCGGCGCGTCCTCGATCGGCATTCTGCTGCGCCAGCATCTCGATATCCTAGCGAAAATAGGCGGCCTGATCATCGTCGTCATGGGCCTGAATTTCCTCGGCGTTTTCCGGCTCGGCATTCTCGCCCGCGAGGCGCGTTTCCAGGGCGGCGGCAAACCGGCGACGCTGACAGGCGCCTATATCATGGGTCTTGCCTTCGCCTTCGGCTGGACGCCCTGCATCGGTCCGGTGCTGGGCGCGATTCTCGGCGTTGCGGCTTCGCGTGAGACGATCGGCGCGGGCGCCGGGCTGCTCGCCATCTATTCGCTCGGCCTTGCCATCCCCTTCTGGATCGCTGCCGGTTTTTCCGGTGCCTTCATGAGCTTTCTTGTCCGCTTCCGTCGCCATCTCGGCACGGTGGAGAAGGTCATGGGCGGGCTTCTGGTGCTCACCGGTCTGGCGTTTATATTCGGTTATGTCAGCGACATGGCGATCTGGTTTCAGCAGACCTTTCCAATCCTGACGCAAATCGGCTAAGCAACACCGGTCCCTTTCCAATCACCCAAAATGGGATATGCCCGATGGCTGACATTGTCGGTCTGTTGCTGCCATTCTTCGGCCTGATCGTGGTCGGTTACATTGCCGCGCGTATCACGAAACAGTCGGCCGAGGCGCTTGGCTGGCTTAATACCTTCATCATCTATGCGGCGCTGCCAGCCTTGTTTTTCAAGCTCGTCTCGCAAACGCCGATCGAACAATTGACGCGCGCCGATTTCATCGTCACAGATATTGCGGCGACCTATCTGATCTTTTTGCTAGTGTTCCTGGTCGGATGCTTTCTGCGCCGCAATTCGCTGGCCGATAGCACGATCCAGGCTTTCGCCGGCGCTTACGGCAACATCGGCTATATGGGGCCGGGTTTGGCGCTGCTGGCGCTCGGCGAAAAGGCCGCGGTTCCTGTCGCCCTGATTGTCTGCTTTGAAAATGCCCTGCATTTCATCGTCGCGCCGGCGCTGATGGCGATCGAGGGCGGCGACAAGCGATCGTCCGGACGGCTTGTCGCCGACATTGCCAGAAGAGTGCTGCTGCACCCCTTCATTGTGTCGACCGCGCTCGGCTTCGTCGCCGCTGCTTTTTCGGTGCAGCAGCCGGTCGCCTTCCAACACTTTGTCGACTATCTGGCGCAAGCTGCCGCACCCTGCGCATTGTTCGCCATGGGCGTGACGTTGGCGCTGCGGCCGCTGAAGCGTGTCCCGACCGAGATCGGCTACATCGTTCCGGCCAAGCTCATTCTGCATCCGCTGGTCGTTTATGTCGTGCTGCAGGCAGTCGGCGGCTTCGATCCGATTTGGATCGAATCAGCGGTATTGCTCGCCGCCCTGCCAACGGCGACGAATGTCTTCGTCATCGGCCAACAATATGGCGTCTGGCAGGAGCGGGCCTCCGCGACGATCCTAATCACCACCGCTTGTTCAGTCGTGACGGTCTCGCTGGTGCTTTATTTGATCAAGTCCGGTGCCTTACCGGCGCAGCTTTTCCCGTAACATCGATGGAAAACCGCGTAAGCCGCCGCCTGGCTCGATGCCTTCGCGCATGACGATGTTGCGCAGTGGCGGAATGGCCGAAAGGACGTGCAGCCCCGCGGCTCGCAACATTTGTACGGGGAGGAAATCTGAAAGCAGGGAGCGGTTCAAGAGATCGACGCTCGCCGTACGGCTGATGATATCGACGCGGCGGCGGCGGTCGAAACTGTCGCCGGCGGATGCCGAAATCGGCTGTCCGGTGGGGCTTGCCAGAATTTCGACGAGCGTCAGGATATCGCGCAGGCTGAGGTTCAGCCCCTGGGCGCCGATCGGCGGGAAAACATGCGCGGCTTCGCCGATCAGCGCGGTGCGGCCCTTGCCGAAGCGATAGGCCGTCATGCCGGAGAGCGGCCAAACCTGCACGCTGTCCTCGACCGTAACCTTGCCGAGCATCGATTGCATGCGGTCCTCGATCAGGCGGCCGAGATCTTCCAGCGATTTTTCGGCATTGGCAGCGGCTTCCGCCGGCTTTTGTACCCAGACGAGGCTGGAGCGATTGCCGGGCAGGGGGACCTGGGTGAACGGCCCGCTTTCCGTGTGGAACTCCGTCGAGATGTTCTGATGCGGCAGCGAATGCGCAAAGTTCAGCACCATGGCCGATTGCGGGTAGGACCAGGTCTTGACCTTGATCCCGACCGTTTCCCGCACCATCGAATTGCGCCCATCCGCACCGACGACAAAGGCAGTGTCGAGCGTTTCGCCGTCTTCGAGGGTGACGGTGACGCCATCATCGCGGACAGTCACCTCGGAGGCCGCCGTCTCGATAAGCGTGATGTTGCCCTCCGCTTTTACGGCGTCGCTGAGCGCACTGAGCAGCGCGGCGTTCGGTATATTATAACCGAAGGCGTCGAGGCCGATTTCGGAGGCGCGAAAGGCGACGGTCGGCGCACGCAGCAATCGCGTCGTGCCGTCGATGATCTGCATGGTGGTCAGGGGTGCGGTCGAAGGCGCAATCCTGTCCCACAGCGCCAGCCGCTCCAGGAAGCGAATCGATTGATCCATCAGCGCCGTAGTCCGCCGGTCGGCCTTATTATGCGGCTGGGCCACGAGAGCAACGGCCCGCCCGCCGCGCGCCAAGGCGATCGCCGCGATCATGCCCGCCAGACCGCCGCCGATGACGGCCACTTCAACCTGCTTCATATCGATGCCTCAATTATCTTTCTTTCTGAAAATAGACGCTTAGCCTGTTGAAATCCATGGGATGAAACATCGCAGCGGGTGAAAATGACAAGAACTCGCGCTAGCCTGTGGTACATGGACGCTTTTGCGCTGGCAGCGCCGCGTAAAGGGTGCATATTAGCAAGAAAAATCGCCTGCCGGGGCAGGTAGATAAGCAGGCGAGTAACGGGGCGGATGAAAATCTTCAATTATAAGCGGGTGCCTTACGCGGAAATCCGTGCCTTTTCCGTACATATATTGACGGCATCCGGCTCGTTCCTTGCCTTTCTCGGCGTTGTCGCGGCGGCGGAACATCGCTTTGTCGATATGTTCTGGTGGCTCGGCCTGGCTCTGCTTGTCGATGGCATCGATGGACCGATCGCCCGCAAGGTCAGCGTCAAGGAAGTGTTGCCGAATTGGTCCGGCGATACGCTGGATAACATCATCGACTACGTGACCTATGTGCTTCTGCCCGCTTTCGCGCTTTACGAAAAAGGCATGATCGGCGAGCCCTGGTCCTTCGTCGCTGCGGGGATGATCGTCGTCTCCAGCGCCATTTATTATGCCGATATGGGCATGAAGACGGAGGAATATTTCTTCTCCGGTTTCCCGGTCGTCTGGAACATGGTGGTCTTCACGCTCTTCGTCATCGACGCCAGTGCAACGACCGCGATGGTCCTCGTCGGCGTCTCCGTCGTCCTGACCTTCCTGCCGATCAATTTCTTGCATCCGGTGCGCGTCAGGCGGCTGCGGCCGCTCAATCTTGGCATATTCCTGCTTTGGTCCGCCCTCGGCATTTACTCTTTGCTGATGCATTTCGTCATGCCGCAATGGGCTGTTGTCTTGTTTATCGTCAGCGGCATCTATCTCTATTGCATCGGCGCCGTGCTGCAGTTTTTCCCGTCCCTCGGGCGTCAATGAGGATTGCGCATCATGAAGAAGACTAAGGCCATTCGCATCCACGAAAATGGCGGTCCTGATGTCATGAAGTTCGAGGAGGTCGATCTGCCGTCTCCGGGCGCCGGCGAGGTGCAGATCCGTCACGCTGCGATCGGCCTTAATTTCATAGACGTCTATTTCCGTTCGGGCCTTTACAAGGCACCCTATTTTCCTCTGCCGCTCGGCAAGGAAGCCGCGGGCACGATCACGGAAGTCGGGCCGGGCGTGACCGATTTCGCCGTCGGCGATCGTGTCGCCTATGTCGGCAGCGACGGCGCCTATAGCATCGAGCGCAACATAGAAACCCGCCATCTGGTCAAGGTGCCTGACGATATCCCACTCGAAACCGCGGCATCGATGATGCTGAAGGGGATGACAGCCGAATACCTCTTGAACCGCACCTTCAAGGTCGGCCCCGGAACGACGCTGCTGTTTCATGCCGCAGCAGGTGGCGTCGGCTTGATCGCCGGCCAATGGGCCAAGGCGCTCGGAGCCGGCACCGTCATCGGCACCGCTGGTTCTGCAGAAAAGGTCGAACTGGCATTGGCGCATGGCTACGACCACGTCATCGATTACAGTAAGGAGAGCTTTGCCGATCGTGTCCGCGAGATTACCGGCGGCAAGGGCGTCGACGTCGTTTACGACTCGGTCGGCAAGGACACGTTCCCACATTCGCTCGATTGCCTGAAGCCGCGCGGCATGTGGGTGACCTTCGGTCAATCGTCCGGCCCGATCGAGAACTTCAATCTCGCCATCCTCAATCAGAAGGGTTCGCTTTTCGCCACGCGGCCAAGCCTTTTCGCCTATGTCGCAACGCCTGAGGAGCTGAGAGCCAGCGCGAAAGCATTATTTGCTGTTGTGCAAAGCAGCAAAGTGCGTATCAATGTGAACCAGACCTATCCGTTGAGCGATGCGGGGCGCGCGCACACGGATCTGGAAACAAGAAAAACGAGTGGAACTACGCTGCTGATCCCATAGATCCGAAAGGGCAGGACAGTGGGAAGGAAATGAGGGGAACGTGTCGTCATTCGATGTGCCGGCAACCGGTGCGTTATTGTCGGTTCGCAAACTGACTAAGCTGTTCGGTAGCTTTGCTGCCTGCAATGGAATTGATCTGGAAATTCAGCCCGGCGAGATTCACGCTCTGCTCGGTGAGAACGGCGCGGGCAAATCCACTCTGGTGAAGATGCTGTTCGGCGTTTTGGAGCCGACCGAGGGCGAAATCGCCTGGCAAAACCAACTCGTCTCGATTGGCTCGCCGGGCGAAGCGCGCAAGCTCGGCATCGGCATGGTGTTTCAGCATTTCTCCTTGTTTGAGGCGCTGACGGTCGCTGAGAATGTCGCCCTTTCCCTTGATGACAGCATCCCGATCGGCAAGATCGCCGAGGAGGCTGCGAGCCTGTCGCAAGCCTATGGCCTGCCGCTCGATCCCCATGCTCACGTCGCCGACCTTTCCGTCGGCGAGCGCCAGCGCATCGAAATCGTTCGTGCGCTGCTGCAGAATCCGAAGCTGATCATCCTCGATGAGCCGACCTCGGTGCTGACGCCGCAGGAAGCCGACCGCCTGTTCGAAACGCTCTTCCGGCTCCGGGACGAGGGGCGTTCGGTGCTTTATATCAGCCACCGCCTGGAGGAGGTGCAACGCATCTGCTCCCGCGCTACGGTGCTGCGCCATGGCAAGGTAACCGGTGCCTGTGACCCACGGCAGGAAACGCCCGGCTCGCTCGCCCGCATGATGGTCGGCAGCGATGTTGCCAGCGTGCGGCATGAAGGCCTTGGCAAGAAGGGCGATATCCAGCTCGAGGTCGCCGGTCTCTCCGTGCCCGCACGCACGCCTTTTGCCATGTCGTTGAAGAATGTTTCGCTGCGCGTACGCGCAGGCGAGATCCTGGCGATCGCCGGCGTTGCCGGCAACGGGCAGGGGGAGTTGTTCGATGTCGTTTCCGGCGAACATACCGTGCCTTCAGACGATTTGATCCTGGTGCGTGGCCAGGCGGTCGGCACCAAGGGTATCAATACGCGCCGCCTGCTGGGTGCCGGTTTCGTGCCGGAAGAGCGGCATGGCCATGCGGCGGTGTCGGGGCTGAAGCTTTCAGACAATCTTGTGCTGGCCCGCAGCAAATCGGACCGCCGGGCCTTCCTCGGCGGTGGTTTCCTGAAGGTGATCCGTCGGGGCGCGGTCAAACAGGCGACCAAGCGCATTTCCGAAGCCATGGACGTGCGCAAAAGCGGCGAGGACCCGACTGCGGGCTCGCTCTCCGGCGGTAACCTGCAAAAGTTCATCGTCGGTCGTGAGCTGGACCGGCAGCCGACGGTGCTGGTCGTCAACCAGCCGACCTGGGGTGTCGATGCGGGTGCCGCAAGCCATATCCGTCAGGCGCTGGTCGATCTTGCCCGTAACGGCTCGGCCGTGCTGGTCATCAGTCAGGATCTCGACGAAATATTCGAGGTGGCCACCGATATTGCCGTCATTTCGGAAGGACGGCTGTCGCCGGCTTATCCGGCGGGCGAGCTGACACGGGAAAAGATCGGTCTCCTGATGGGCGGCCTGCATGAATCAAAGACGCATCCGGAGCCCATGCATGCGCATTGAACTTGAAAGGCGCCCGCAGGCTTCGAAACTGTTCGGCTTCCTGTCGCCGCTGCTCGCCCTCGCGCTCGCGCTGATTGCCGGTACCATTATGTTCGCCGTACTCGGCAAGGACCCTGTGGAAGCGCTGGATGCTTTCTTCGTTGAGCCTCTGCTGGAAGTCTGGTCGCTGCACGAACTGGCGATCAAGGCGGGGCCGCTGATCCTGATCGCGGTCGGCCTTTGCGTCTGCTATCGGTCCAACAACTGGAACATCGGCGCCGAAGGCCAATTCACCATCGGTGCGGTCGCCGGCTCCTACATTCCGATTGTCTTCACCGATTGGCATTCGCCGATGGTCCTGCCGCTGATGCTGATCGCCGGCGCCGTCGGCGGGGCGCTCTATGCCGCCATTCCGGCGTTGTTGAAGGCGCATTTCAACACCAATGAGATCCTGACGAGCTTGATGCTCGTTTATATCGGGCAGCTCTATCTGGATTGGCTCTCACGCGGCCCTTGGCGCGATCCGCAGGGCCATAATTTCCCGCAGAGCATCGATTTTCCGCCGGAGGCGGTGCTGCCAGCGATCTGGGCGGACTCCGGTCGGGCGCATTGGGGGATCATCTTTGCCATCGTCGCGGCGATCCTTGCCTGGTTCATGATGAAATATACGCTGAAGGGCTTCGAGATAACCGTTCTCGGCCAATCAGAACGGGCAGGGCGCTTCGCCGGATTCTCTTCGCGAAAAATGGTCTGGTTCGGCTTTCTCTTCTCCGGCGCGCTAGCAGGTCTTGCTGGCATTTCCGAAGTTGCGGGTTCGATCGGCCATCTGCAGCCGGCAATATCGCCGGGCTACGGCTTTACCGCCATCATCGTTGCTTTCCTGGCGCGTCTCAATCCGCTCGGCGCGATCCTCTCGGGCTTCGTGCTGGCGCTGACCTATCTCGGCGGCGAGGCGGCGCAATTATCCCCCGGCATCTCCGCCAAGGCGGCGAGCGTCTTCCAGGGGTTGTTGCTTTTCTTCGTGCTCTCCTGCGATACGCTGATCAATTATAAGATCCGGCTGGTCTGGTCGCGGGTTCGGGGAGGTGCGGCATGAGTATGAGTGTCTTTGAAGCGATCCTCCTCACCATCATCACGGCCTCGACGCCGCTTGTTATCGCCGGCCTCGGCGAACTTGTGGTGGAACGCTCCGGTGTGCTCAATCTTGGCGTCGAAGGCATGATGATCATCGGTGCTGTCGCCGCCTTTGTCGGCGCACAGATGAGCGGATCACCCTATGTGGGTCTCATCGCCGGCATTGCCGGCGGCACGCTATTTTCGCTGTTGTTCGGCTTCCTGACGCTGACGCTGGTGACCAATCAGGTGGCGACGGGTCTGGCGCTGACCATCCTTGGCCTCGGTCTCTCCGGCATGATCGGGGAAGGTTATGTCAGTGTGCCCGGAGTGCAGTTGCGGGAAATCGTCTTCCCGCTCTTGTCCGACATTCCGCTCGTCGGGCCGGTGCTGTTCAAGCAGGATCTGACTTTCTATCTGTCGATCGCGCTGCTCATCGGGGTCAACTGGTTCCTCTTCCGCAGCCGCAGTGGCCTGAAGCTGCGCGCCATCGGCGACAGTCATGGCTCGGCACATGCCCTCGGCATCGACGTCATCCGCACGCGCTATCTCGCCGTCATGTTCGGCGGCGCCTGCGCCGGGCTCGCTGGTGCACAGTTGTCGCTGGTCTACACGCCGCAATGGGTCGAGAACATGTCGGCCGGCCGCGGCTGGGTGACGCTGGCCCTTGTTGTCTTCGCGTCGTGGCGGCCGATGCGCGTCCTGGCCGGCGGCTATCTCTTCGGCGCAGTGACGATCCTGCAGTTTCATGCGCAGGGCTTCGGCGTCGGCATCCCCTCACAGTTTCTGTCGATGCTTCCCTACGCATCGACTATTGTGGTTCTCATCATCATCTCTCAAAATCGTCGGGCGACATTGATCAATACGCCAGCGTCGCTCGGCAAGGCCTTCGTTCCGGAGCGCTAAGAACAACAACCGGACGGATTTCGTAAATATCAAACCAGCAGGGGTAACCATGAAAAAACTAGCACTCGCACTCGCCACCACGGCCGCTGCCATTGTCGGCTTCGGCGCTGCGGCCGAAGCGGCTCCGACCAAGGTCTGCTTTGTCTATGTCGGCTCGCATACGGACGGCGGTTATTCGCAGGCGCACGATCTCGGCCGTCAGCAGGTCCAGAAGGAGTTTGGCAACAAGATCGATACGCCTTATCTCGAAAACGTACCGGAAGGCCCGGACGCCGAACGCGCCATCGAGCGACTCGCCCGCTCCGGCTGCTCGCTGATCTTCTCCACGTCGTTCGGCTTCATGGACGCGACCGTCAAGGTCGCCGCGAAGTTCCCGAAGGTAAAGTTCGAGCATGCGACCGGCTTCAAGAGCGGCCCGAATCTCGCCACCTACAACTCGCGCTTCTATGAAGGCCGCTACATCCTGGGTCAGATCGCTGCCAAGATGTCGAAGAATCACGGTGCCGCCTACATCGCTTCCTTCCCGATCCCGGAAGTGGTGATGGGCATCAACTCCTTCGAGCAGGGCGCGCGCTCGGTCGATCCGAGCTTCAAGCTCAAGGTCGTCTGGGTCAACACCTGGTTCGATCCCGGCAAGGAAGCCGACGCTGCCAAGGCCATGGTGGACCAGGGCGTCGATATCCTGACGCAGCACACCGATACGACGGCACCGATGCAGGTGGCTGAAGAGCGCGGCATCCATGCCTTCGGTCAGGCGTCCGACATGATCGCCTCCGGCCCGAAGGCGCAGTTGACGGCCGTCGTCGACACCTGGGGCAACTACTACTCCAAACGCGTCCATGCGCTGCTTGACGGCACCTGGAAGGCCGAACAGAGCTGGGATGGCCTGAAGGACGGCATTCTGAAGATGGCGCCGTACACCAACATGCCCGACGACGTGAAGAAGATGGCTGAAGAGACCGAAGCCAAGATCAAGTCCGGCGAACTCGCGCCCTTCACCGGCCCGATCAACAAGCAGGACGGCACGCCCTGGCTGAAGGCGGGCGAGAAAGCTGATGACGGTACGCTGCTCGGCATGAACTTCTATATCGAAGGCGTCGACGACAAGCTGCCGGCTTCAAAATAAGAAAATCAGGCGGAAAACGCTTGAGTTGAAAAGGGCGTCCAAGGGACGCCCTTTTTTGTTGCAGTGCGTCATAGAATCCCGATTTACAAAAGTATTACTATATGATTTTTTGCCTTCGGCCGTAGGAGTTGGCCAATTGGGAGGACATCATGAAATTTAAGACTGCACTGGTGAGTGCCACGATTCTTGCTGCTTGCATGTTTACGACCGCATCGGCAAAGAATTTGGTCGTCGGCTTTTCGCAAATCGGTTCGGAATCCGGCTGGCGTGCGGCGGAAACGACGGTTACGAAACAGCAGGCTGAAAAGCGCGGCATCGACCTCAAATTCGCCGATGCCCAACAGAAGCAGGAAAACCAGATCAAGGCGATTCGCTCCTTCATCGCGCAGGGTGTCGACGCGATTCTCCTGGCGCCCGTCGTGGAAACGGGATGGGACTCTGTTCTGAAGGAAGCCAAGGAAGCCAAGATCCCCGTCATCCTGCTTGACCGCACGATCAACGCCCCGAAGGATCTCTATCTGACCGCCGTTACCTCGGACCAGATTCACGAAGGCAAGGTTGCCGGCGACTGGCTTGTGAAGACTGTCGGCGACAAGAAGTGCAATATCGTCGAGCTTCAGGGCACCACCGGTTCCTCGCCGGCCATCGCCCGCAAGAAGGGCTTCGAAGAAGCCATCAAGGGCCATGACAACCTGAAGATCGTCCGCAGCCAGACCGGCGATTTCACCCGCGCCAAGGGCAAGGAAGTCATGGAAAGCTTCCTGAAGGCCGAAAATGGCGGCAAGGACATCTGCGCGCTCTACGCTCATAACGACGACATGGCCGTCGGCGCCATCCAGGCGATCAAGGAAGCCGGCCTGAAGCCGGGCAAGGATATCCTGACCGTATCCATCGATTCGGTTCCGGACCTCTTCAAGGCCATGGCTGCCGGCGAAGCAAACGCGACGGTGGAACTGACGCCGAACATGGCCGGCCCCGCCTTCGATGCCCTCGACGCGTACCTCAAGACCAAGAAGGAGCCGCCGAAGTGGATCCAGACCGAGTCGAAGCTGTACACACAGTCTGACGACCCGCAGAAGGTCTACGAGGAGAAGAAGAACCAGGGCTATTGATGTAAAAAAAGCGAACCGCATCGGCTGGCAAACGGCCGATGCGGGCTTTTCTACGCGGCATTGCGGGCGGGGAAGCTTCCGCATTTAGGTGAACTACCCGAATGCGAGTAAGATGTACGCACGGCGCTTTAGCGAGCGGCGTATTTCGCACTTTTGCATACCGGCTCAATTCAAGGAAATTCTTGCTCCATGGCTCACGATGTCGAGCGTCTTCTGACGGCTACCGGCTTCTGCAAATATTTTCCCGGCTCCACCGCTCTGGATCATGTCGATTTCACGTTGCGGCGGGGCGAGGTTCATGCGCTTCTCGGCGAAAATGGTGCTGGGAAATCGACGCTGATCAAGTGCATGACCGGCGCCTATCGCCGCGACGCAGGCAGCCTTGTTCTCGATGGCGCCGAAATCGACCCGCACGATACGCTGGCGGCGCAGAAGCTTGGTATCGGAACGGTCTATCAGGAGGTGAACCTCCTTGCGAATTTGAGTGTAGCGGAAAATCTGTTTCTCGGCCGGCAGCCAAGACGGCTCGGCATGATCAGCAGCCGTGCGATGAACAGCATGGCGAAAGACCTGTTGTCGCAATACGGCATAGACATTGATGTCAGTCGTCAGCTCGACCGTTTCTCCGTCGCAATTCAGCAAGTCATCGCGATCGCACGTGCCGTGGATCTCTCTGGCAAGGTTCTGATCCTCGACGAGCCGACGGCCAGCCTCGATACGCACGAAGTTGCCATGCTTTTCGGTATTATCCAGAATCTGAAGCAGCGCGGATTAGGAATTGTTTTCATTACGCATTTTCTTGAGCAGGTCTATCAGATCTGCGACCGCATAACCGTTCTGCGCAACGGCCGCCTTGTGGGCACGCGCGATGCGGAGGGCCTTTCCCGGCAAACCCTGATCGCCATGATGCTAGGCCGCGAACTCGCGCAGGTCGAAGCGACCGCGAAGCAGGCGGTCGGCGAAAGCGGGCCGGTCAGATATCGCTTCACCAATTTCGGCAAACGCGGCAAAATTAAACCCTTCGACTTGGAGGTTCGTGTCGGAGAAGTGGTGGGGATTGCCGGTCTGCTGGGCTCAGGACGCACGGAAACCGCGGAAGTGCTTTTCGGCGTCGAGCGCGCCGACAGCGGCGAGGCAAAGATCGAGGACAGGAATGTGACCCTTTCGGGCCCTCGCGCTGCCATCAAGAGCGGCTTCGGCTTTTGCCCCGAAGACCGCAAGACGGATGGCATCATCGGCGACCTTTCCATCCGCGAAAACATAGTCATGGCGCTCCAAGCCCGCCGCGGCTGGGCGCGCCCATTACCGCGTAGCGAGCAGAACGCGATCGCCGATCGCTATATCAAGGCGCTGGACATCCGCACCACCGACCGCGAAAAGCCGATAAGGCTGCTGTCCGGCGGCAATCAGCAGAAGGCCATTCTGGCGCGCTGGCTGGCGACCAATCCCAATTTCCTGATCCTGGACGAGCCGACGCGCGGCATCGATGTCGGCGCGCACGCGGAGATCATCCGACTGATCGAAGATCTTTGCCAGCAGGGAATGTCGCTAGTCGTGATCTCGTCCGAGCTGGAGGAACTCGTGGCCTATAGTTCCCGCGTCATCGTGCTGCGTGACCGCGAACATATTGCCGAACTGACAGGCGACAAGATTACCGCCAGCCATATCGTCGACTCGATCGCGACGGGCGAGAGCAAGCGGGAGGAAGCATGAGTTCCCAGATCAAGGCCCTGTTGCTTCGATTGGCCCCGCAGCTCATTGCGCTGTCAGCGATTCTTCTATTGAATTTCATTATGTTCCCACAGTTCTTTCATCTGGAACTGCAAAATGGCAGATTGTATGGCAGCATCATCGATGTTCTTAATCGCGGTGCGCCCGTAGCGCTTCTGTCCATCGGCATGACGCTCGTCATCGCCACCAAGGGCATCGATCTCTCGGTCGGCGCGGTGATTGCAATTTGCGGCGCCGTTGCGGCATCCGCCATCGTCTCCGGACATTCTCTCGCCTATACGCTGCTACTGACCATCGGCGTCGGGCTTGCATGCGGGCTTTGGAACGGATTCCTCGTCGCGGTTCTCGATATTCAGCCGATCATCGCCACGCTGGTGCTGATGGTCGCCGGCCGTGGGATAGCCCAATTGATCACCGAAGGCGTCATCATGACCTTCAATGACGATGGGCTCATCTTCTTGGGAAGCGGATCCTTCGGCTCCCTGCCGATGCCTGTCGTCATCTGGCTGTTAGTGGCATTGGCGGTTATTCTTCTGGTGAGACGCACAGCTCTCGGCATGCTCGTCGAGGCGATCGGCATCAACCGGCGGGCCAGCACGCTCTCGGGCATTCAGACGCCGGTGCTGCTGATCGCCGTCTATGCGCTGAGCGGCCTGTGCGCTTCGATCGCCGGCATCATCGTTTCCGCCGATATCAAGGGCGCCGATGCGAACAATGCCGGTCTTTGGCTTGAACTTGACGCGATCCTCGCCGTCGTCGTCGGTGGCAATTCTCTTCTTGGCGGTCGTTTCAGCATCGTCGGCTCGCTGATCGGCGCGATGATCATCCAGTCTGTCAATACGGGCATTCTGCTGTCCGGCTTCCCGCCGGAGTTCAATCTGGTGATCAAGGCCGTCATCGTCATCATCATTCTGGTCATCCAGTCTCCAGCTCTCCAATCCGTCTCGTCGTTTTTCTGGCGTCGGCGGGGCGCGGCGCAGATGATCCATGAGGAGCAGGCAAAGTGAATTCGAAATATCTTCCTCTGCTCGTGACGATCGTCATTTTTCTGCTGGCCTATACCGGCTGCGTGATGGAGTTTCCGACCATGCTGTCGACGCGCGTCGTCGGCAATCTGCTGACGGATAACGCTTTTCTCGGAATTGCCGCCGTCGGCATGACGTTCGTCATCCTTTCCGGCGGCATCGATCTGTCGATCGGTTCGGTCATCGCCTTTACCGGCGTCTTCCTGGCTATCGTTCTGCGAGATACCTCTATCCATCCGTTGCTCGCCTTCGCGCTTGTTCTGGCGATCACGACGATCTTCGGCGCGGGCATGGGTGCCATCATCCACTATCTCAGCATGCCGCCCTTCATCGTCACTTTGGCGGGCATGTTTCTCGCGCGCGGCATCGCTTTCGTCCTCTCGATCGACAGTATCCCGATCGAGCATGATTTCTATTCGCAACTGAGCGATCTCTATCTATTGCTGCCAGGCGGCGGCCGTCTGACGCTGATCGGCGGTATCATGCTGATCGTCTTTGCAGGCGGCATTGTGCTGGCGCATCGCACCCGCTTTGGCGCCAACGTCTATGCGTTGGGCGGCGGGGTGCAGACGGCTCAGTTGATGGGTGTGCCGGTCGGCCGCACAACGATCCAGATCTATGCGCTGTCCGGCTTTCTCGCCGGTCTATCCGGAATCGTTTTTTCGCTCTATACGTCGGCAGGATATTCGCTGGCTACGGTTGGGGTCGAGCTGGATGCCATTGCCGCCGTGGTCATAGGTGGAACATTGCTCACGGGGGGAGCAGGGTTCGTTGGAGGAACTCTCATCGGAATTCTCATACAGGGCTTGATTCAGACTTATATCACCTTTGATGGAACGCTCTCCAGTTGGTGGACTAAGATATTAATCGGGCTGCTGCTCTTTGCGTTTATTCTGATGCAGAAGGGACTTCTGCTGCTTTCCCGCTTCAATCGACGTTACGCTTAGGGAAGGACAGAGTGTTTGCGCGGCCGATTGCTTGAAACCAGGAAAACCGAAGGAAAATCCCGAACGAGCCATGCTCAGGTCGTGGATGATCTTGGAAAAGCGATTGTGTCCGGCGCCTTTCCCATCGGCAGCATTCTCCCTGGCGACAGCGATCTTCTGCAGCGGTTCAAGGTGTCGCGCACCGTGCTGCGCGAGAGCATGAAGACGCTCGCGGCAAAAGGATTGGTCGTGCCGCGCGCCCGCGTCGGAACCCGTGTCACCGAAAAGATCCATTGGAACATGTTCGACAGCGCGGTGCTGACCTGGCACTTTGAAAGCGGCGTCAACGAGGAGTTCCTTCTCCACCTCTACGACATTCGTTTGGCCTTCGAGCCGTTTGCCGCCAGCCTCGTGGCGAAGCGGGCCAGCCCCGAAGAAATCGAGTCGTTGCGAAAGCTGGCGATGGCCATGGCCGCGCCGGAACATACGCCTGATAGTCTCGCCGTCGCCGATCTTCACTTTCACCTGGCGATCACGGAAGCCTCCCACAATCCCTTCATGCGTTCGCTCGGCGGCCTGATCGAAGCGGCCCTCGTCGGCATGTTCCGGATGAGCGCACCTCCGACCAGCAACGGCTTCGGCAATATTGCCGATACGCATATGGCGATCGTCGACGCTATCGCCGCCGGCGACGAACTGGCGGCGCACAAGGCGATGGAATTCGTTATTTTCGACGGCCGCCGGCATGTCCAGCAAGCCTTCGCGGCGCTCGCGGACGCTTGACGTCTACGTCTAATTTCGCCGTAGTTCACCGCTCAACTAGTTGCTATGAGGAGATGAGGCCTGCTCTCGGGCCTCGTCGGACCGTATTTCGGAGCTTGAAATGGAACGCACCTGCCTCGCCATCATCCTCGCCGCCGGCGACAGCACCCGCATGAAATCGTCGATCTCCAAGGTGCTGCACCCAATCGCCGGCCGTCCGATGATTGCACATGTGATGGACGCGATTGCCAAGACCGATATTTCTGCTGCCGCGCTCGTGGTCGGCCGCAACGCGGAGGAGGTCACTGCGGCGGCCGCCGTCGGCGGCGTCAAAGTGGAAGCCTATCTGCAGAAAGAGCGTCTCGGCACCGGCCATGCAGTGCTTGCGGCGCGCGAGGCGATCGCCAAAGGGTATGACGATATCCTGGTGGCCTACGGCGACGTGCCGCTGCTCACCGATGCGCCGCTTCGCGCGGCACGTCAGGGGCTAGCCGATGGCAATGACATCGTCGTCATCGGCTTTCATACGGAAAACCCCAACGCCTATGGCCGGCTGCTCGTCAAGGACGGCGAGCTGATCGCCATCCGTGAGGCAAAGGACGCGACCGACGCCGAGCTTGCGGTTACCTGGTGCAATAGCGGCCTGATGGCGATCAGCGGCCGCAAGGCGCTCGATCTGCTCGACCGTATCGGCAACGACAATGCCAAGCGCGAATATTATCTGACCGATCTCGTCGAGATCGCCCGCTCTCTCGGCGGCCGCGCGGTCGCCGTCGATGCGCCCGAAGTGGAGATGACCGGCTGCAACAACCGCGCCGAACTCGCCGTTATCGAGCGGCTCTGGCAGGAGCGGCGCCGTCATGAGCTGATGCTTTCAGGCGTCACGATGATTGCGCCAGAAACGGTGTTTCTTGCCTATGACACGGTAATTGGCCAGGACGCGCTGATCGAGCCGAACGTCGTCTTCGGCCCCGGCGCCGTCATCGATGGCGGCGCGGTCATCCATGCCTTTTCGCATATCGAAGGCGCCCATGTCAGCGCCGGCGCCACGGTCGGCCCCTTCGCGCGGCTGCGTCCGGGTGCGGACCTTGCCGGCGGCTCGAAGGTTGGTAATTTCTGCGAGGTGAAGAACGGCAAGATCAGCGAGGGCGCGAAGGTCAATCACCTGACCTATATCGGCGATGCCACGGTCGGCGCCGGCAGCAATATCGGCGCGGGCACGATCACCTGCAACTATGATGGCGTCAACAAGCACGAGACGCATATCGGCGCCAACAGCTTCATCGGCTCGAACTCGTCGCTGGTTGCGCCCGTGCGTATCGGCGACAACGCCTATGTCGCCTCAGGCAGCGTCATCACCGAGGATGTGCCTGCCGATGCGCTTGCCTTCGGTCGCGCCCGCCAGGAGGTAAAACCTGGCCGTGCCAAGGTCATTCGCGAGAGAGCCTTGGCCATCAAGGCAGCGAAGAAGGGCAGCCACTAAGCCTAAAGTCCAGCGCATGAGCCCTTAAATCGGAATCGATTTAAGGAAAGGAATATGCGCTACTCTAAAGTCCTACTGCGTTCTCAACGCGTCCTTTGGATCCGCGTTGCAGTAGGGTCGCGTAACGGTCGGAAACCGAAAGTGACCATCGCGGCAATTGAGAAAACTATAAGAATCATTAGGACTTGCGCCAAGATTTTGGGCCAGACGGAGAATTGCATGTGCGGCATTGTCGGGATTGTCGGAACGAAGCCTGTGGCGGCACGGTTGGTAGATGCCTTGCGGCGTCTCGAATATCGCGGCTACGATTCGGCTGGCGTTGCCACCATCCATAACGGCGTCATGGACCGCCGCCGCGCCGAAGGAAAACTCTTCAATCTCGAAAAGCGGCTGGATGTCGAACCGCTGCCCGGCGTCACCGGCATTGCTCACACCCGTTGGGCGACCCATGGCGTTCCCAACGAGACCAACGCCCATCCGCATTTTGTCGAAGGCGTCGCCGTTGTTCACAATGGCATTATCGAGAATTTCTCCGAGCTGCGTGAGGAATTGAAGGCCGAGGGCAGGGTCTTTGCCACACAGACCGATACGGAAGTTGTTGCGCATCTTCTGGCGAAATATCTCCGCCAGGGCCTCGATCCGCGCACAGCCATGCTGAAGATGCTGAACCGCGTCACCGGTGCCTATGCACTGGTCGTCATGTTCCAGAACGATCCCAATACGCTCATGGCGGCCCGCTCCGGCCCGCCGCTCGCCATCGGTTTCGGCAATGGCGAGACATTCCTCGGTTCCGACGCGATTGCGCTTGCGCCTTTCACCAACGAGATCACCTATCTCGTTGACGGCGACTGCGCGATCATCACCCGCGATGGCGCCACGGTCGTCGATTTCAGCGGCCAGGAGGTCAGCCGCGTTCGGCAGATATCGCAGGCGACTGCCTATGTCGTTGACAAGGGCAATCATCGCCACTTCATGGAAAAGGAAATTTACGAGCAGCCGGAGGTGATCTCCCATGCGCTCAGCCAATATGTCGATTTCGCCAGTCATCGGGTGCGCCCGAATGCGTCGGCGATCGATTTCAGCGCCGTGTCCAGCTTGGCGATTTCAGCCTGCGGCACAGCGTATCTCGCCGGCCTGATCGGCAAATATTGGTTCGAGCGTTATGCCCGCCTGCCGGTCGAGATCGATGTGGCTTCCGAATTCCGCTATCGCGAAATGCCGCTATTGCCCTCGCAGGCTGCGCTGTTCATCTCGCAATCCGGCGAAACGGCGGATACGCTTGCATCGCTGCGCTACTGCAAGGATCATGGCCTGAAGATCGGTGCCGTGGTCAATGTGAAGGAATCGACCATCGCGCGCGAATCCGATGCGGTGTTCCCGATCATGGCCGGCCCCGAAATCGGGGTTGCCTCTACCAAGGCCTTCACCTGCCAGCTTGCCGTGCTCGCATCTTTGGCGATCGGTGCCGGCAAGGCGCGTGGTACGGTCAGCGCTGAGGACGAACAGGCGATGGTGGGTCATCTCGTTGAGATGCCGCGCATCATGGCCCGGGTGCTGAACATCATCCAGCCGCAGATGGAAAGCCTTGCCCGCGAGATCTCAAAGTTCAACGACGTGCTTTATCTCGGCCGCGGCACCAGCTTCCCGCTCGCCATGGAAGGCGCGCTGAAGCTCAAGGAAATCTCCTACATCCACGCCGAAGGCTATGCTGCCGGCGAGCTGAAGCACGGTCCGATCGCGTTGATCGACGAGAACATGCCTGTTATCGTCATTGCGCCCTATGACCGCTTCTTCGACAAGACCGTCTCCAACATGCAGGAGGTGGCGGCCCGCGGCGGCCGCATCATCTTCATCACCGACGAGGCAGGGGCTGCGGCTTCCACCTTGCCGACAATGGCGACGATCACCCTGCCGGTTGTCGATGAAATCATCGCACCGATCATCTTCTCGCTGCCGATCCAACTGCTCGCCTATCACACGGCAGTCTTTATGGGCACGGACGTCGATCAGCCGCGCAATCTCGCCAAGTCGGTGACGGTAGAATAGGCCGTATTCCCCGCTCTTTTCCTAAAATAACGTCGTCGTGAATGGGGCGCCGATTCCCATTGATGACATGACTGCCGGGTTGTGCGACGCGCCGATTTCTGGCACGTTTTACGGAGGAGATGGTGGGGGAATTTGCCGGTTAGCGGTGGCGACGGAACGGAGTTTTCGAACGGCGAATGACGGAAAAACCCATCAAAGTGTCTGTGGCAACGCGGATCAGAAATAATTTCCTGGCGGGCCTGATTATCTGCGCGCCGATCGCCATTACGCTCTGGCTCACTTGGTCTGTGGTCCACTGGGCCGATAGCTGGGTCAGGCCCTATATTCCGGCCCGCTATGATCCCGAAAGCTATCTGAACTTCGCGGTTCCTGGCACCGGCTTGGTGATCGCGATGATCTTCATCACGATCGTCGGTTTCCTCGCCAAAAACCTCATTGGCCAAAGCATCGTCCGTTTCGGCGAATCGATCGTTCATCGTGTGCCGCTGGTGCGAACCATCTATAAGAGCGTGAAGCAGATTTTCGAAACCGTGCTGAAAGAGCAGGGCACGTCTTTCAAGAAGGTTGGCCTAATCGAATATCCGAGCCCCGGCCTCTGGTCGATGGTGTTCATCTCGACCGATGCCAAGGGTGAAATCGCCTCCAAGTTTAACGCTATGGGGCATGACATGGTGGCCGTTTTCCTGCCGCCGACGCCGGTGCCGACAGCCGGTTTTCTGGTTTTCGTTCCGCGTGAAAAGATCACCATTCTCGACATGAGCCCGGAAGACGGCGCCAAACTGCTGATCTCCGGCGGATTGGTCTCACCGGAATATCGGGAAAAGCTGATCGGCAAGGAACTGCCTCCGCCGGCGCCTGTTCCCGCAAAGACTTTGTCTTAGAGCCAGCCATTTCCTGATCTCCCCCTCTATCGCCCACGCGTTTGGGGCGAGTTGTCATGTCCTTATCATGTTGCCGTCTTAGACCGTCTGCCGGAAAGGCAATCGGGCGCATCTCATTGTCGAATGTCTGGGCTCAGTGCCGGACGTATCGTTCGACGCGGCTTCAGGCCGGGTCTGGAGGTGAATGCCGTTCCAGCCAAAAGGGCTTTTTCATCAGGAGGATATTGCCGTGAAAAATGTGCATTCAATGACTTTGCCGCTGCTCTCCGTAGCGCTCGCCACTTTCGTTTTTGCTGCGCCGGCCGCAGCCCTCGCCGATAATTCCGTTACCGTCGGCAATGTCACGCTGGTCAACAAGGGCCGCGTCGCCGTCGGGCGCATCCCGGCCAATCAGCGCGACAAGTTCGGCGAGACCTTCGGCTCCGGTTCGGGCATGTCCATCGACACCAAGAGCTGGGTGCGCAATGCCGATGGTTCCTACAAGGGTTCGCTGTGGCTGCTGCCGGATCGTGGCTATAATGCTGTCGGCACTACCGACTTTCGTCCGCGCCTCAACACCGTCGAGATCCAGTTGACGCCGGTTGCTCCGGGCGCAACACCGCCGGCCGGCAAGGAACAGTCTGGCGTCGTCGCCAAGCTTGCCGACACCATACTGCTGACCGACAACAAGGGCGCCGATACGACCGGTCTCGACCCTGCTAACGGCACTCGCCATCCGGAAGGCAGCATGCCGCTGCTGCCTCAAGCGCCGAACGGCAAGATCTCGCTCGACAACGAGGCCATCGCCCGTCTGTCCGACGGCACGATGTTCATCAGCGATGAATATGGCCCCTATATCTACCGCTTCTCCGCTACGGGCCTAATGATGTCTGCCACCCAGCCGCCGGCTGCACTGCTGCCGATGCGCAATGGCGCGGTGAACTTCGCTTCCAACAATCCGGGTCCGGGCGAAACGGCTCCCGATCCGAAGGATCCGACGAGCGGCCGCCAGAACAACCAGGGCCTCGAGGGCATGTCGATGACCCCGGACGGTAAGTTCCTGATTGCCGTGCTGCAGTCGGCAACCCGCCAGGATGGCGGCGATTCCAGCTCGACCCGACAGAACACCCGCGCGCTGATCTACGATGCCGCTGATCTGGCGCATCTGAAGCTCGTGCATGAATATGTCGTGCCGCTGCCGGTCTTTAAGGACGACAAGGGCAAGACGCTCGTCGCTGCCCAGAGCGAAATCGTGGCCCTGTCGCCGACAAACTTCCTGATGCTCGCTCGCGATAGCGGCAATGGTTACGGTGTGAAGGGCGATAAGTCGCTTTACCGCAGCATCAACATCGTCGATGTCTCGGCGGCCACGGATATTGCCGGCAGCAAATTCGATGCCGACACGGCGCTCGCTCCCAAGGGCGTTCTCGATCCGTCGGTAAAGCCGGCTGCGGTCAGCCAGTTCATCGATATCAACGATAGCGCCGATCTGGCTCGTTTCGGTCTCCACAATGGCGCGCCGAACGATCGCAACAACCTCTCCGAAAAGTGGGAGGCCATGTCGCTCGTCAGCGTCCAGGATCCGAAGCTGCCGGATGACTATTTCCTGTTTGTCGCCAATGACAACGACTTCCTCACCCAGGACGGTTTCCAGGTTGGCGCGGCCTATAAGGGCGATGGCGGAGGCGATGTCGACACCATGTTCCAGGTGTTCCAGGTGACGATCCCCGGCCTGTCGGCCAAGTAACGGCCTGCGATTTGGATGGACGCGATTGCCGCGTCCATCCGTCTATCCCGCTCTAAGGAACCGGATCGCCTCGTCGCGGCGGAAAAGATAGAGCAGGGTGCGCACCGCCATGCCGCGCTCGCCCGTCAGCTCCGGATCGCGCTCAATGAGATAGGCGGCGTCCTTGCGAGCGATTTCCAAGAGATCGGCATGGGCTTCGAGGCTGGCGATGCGGAAGCCCGGCGTGCCCGACTGGCGCGTGCCAAGCAACTCACCCTCGCCACGCAGCTTCAGGTCTTCCTCGGCAATGCGGAAACCGTCCTCGGTGTCGCGCATGATCGAGAGCCGCGCATGGCCGGTTTCGCCGAGCGGGCCTTTATAGAGCAGGATGCAGGTAGACGCCTCGTCGCCACGCCCGACGCGCCCGCGCAACTGGTGCAACTGCGCCAGGCCGAAACGCTCGGCATGCTCGATCACCATGATGGTCGCATCCGGCACATCGACGCCGACTTCGACGACAGTCGTGGCGACCAGCAGGCGGATCTCGCCATTCTTGAAGGCCATCATCACTGCATCTTTTTCCGGTCCGCTCATCCGGCCGTGAATGAGCCCGATCCCGGGTCCGAGCGCCTTAGTCAAACTTGCATGCCGCTCCTCGACTGACATTAAATCGGATTCTTCGGTTTCCTCCACAAGTGGGCATATCCAATAGGCTTTTTTGCCTTCTGACAAAGCGCTCTTTAGCCGTGAAACGATATCGCCGGTTCGTTCCGTCGGAATGGTGATCGTCTGGATCGGCTTGCGTCCGGCGGGCTTCTCCGTGAGCTTGGAGACATCCATGTCGCCGAAGGCAGCGAGCACAAGCGTCCGCGGAATCGGCGTTGCCGTCATCACCAGCATATGCGGCGAGATGCCCTTGGCCGTAAGCCGTAAGCGCTGGTGTACGCCGAAGCGGTGCTGTTCGTCGACGACGGCCAGCATGAGATTGGCGTAGGTCACGCTGTCCTGAAACAGCGCATGCGTGCCGATAACGATCTGCGCTTCGCCGGAGGCGATACGTTCCAGGATGGCGTCGCGCTCGCGGCCCTTGGTGCGCCCGGTCAGCACTTCGACGGAGAGATTGGCACCGGCCGCGAATTTCGAGATCGTCGCATGATGTTGCCGCGCCAAAATTTCGGTCGGCGCCATCAACACGGCCTGGCCACCGCTTTCGATGACGGCGGCAATCGCCATCAGCGCCACCAGCGTCTTGCCCGCACCGACATCACCCTGCAGAAGCCGCAGCATGCGCTCCGTTCCGGCCATGTCCTTGAGAATATCGGCGACGGCCTCCCTCTGACTGTTTGTCATCGAAAAGGGAAGGGATTCCAATATGTTCCGGCTGATTGCTCCTGTAGGACGCACGGGTTGCCCTGCAACCTTGCGCAGACGCTGACGCACCAGCGACAGCGACAATTGCCCGGCCAGGAATTCGTCATAGGCAAGCCTGCGGCGGGCAGGCGCCTGCGGGTCGATATCGGCGGCATCCCGCGGCGCGTGCAGCATGTGAAAGCTGTCTGAGATGGAGGGGAAGCCCTGCTTCTGCGTGAGCGCCGCATCGTCCCATTCCGGCAGTTGCGGCATGCGCGTCATCGCCGCTTCGATGGTCTTGCGCAGGAATTTCGGCGAGAGCCCGGCCGTCAGGGGATAGACCGGCTCGACAAGCGGCAGGTTCTCCGCCTCGCTTTCGCGCATGATATAGTCCGGATGCACCATCGACGGGCGGCCGTTGAACCAGTCGACCTTGCCGCTGACGGTCACCACCTCATCGATCGGCAGTTGCTTTTCCAGCCATTGCGCCTTGCCCCGGAAGAACACCAGACCGAGTTCGCCGGTTTCGTCATGCAGGAAGACGCGATAGGGCACATTGCTGCGTGGATTCGGCGGCGGCTGATGGCGGTCGACGCGGCCGGTGATGGTGACGATCGTGCCCTGGGGCGCGCGAGCAATGCCCGGCTGCTCGCGCCGGTCGATGATGGAATGCGGTGCATGGAAGAGCAGATCGATGACGCGGCAGTCGTCTATGCTCTCCCGATCGAGCAGCTTCACCAGCAGTTCGGCAAGCTTCGGCCCGACGCCGGGCAGCGAAGAGACAGAAGCAAAGAGTGGATCGAGCACGGCGGGACGCATGGCCGGCAAAATGCGACGAGGAGAGTGGCTTGGCAAGGCCTGACGGTCATGCTGGCCTTTTCGAGGCGCACACTCCCCGGAAAATTGCACGCCGCATGCTTTTTTCCGAAAAACCGGTTCCCACCTTTCAAGGCTGGTTTTATAGAGACGCATCAACATAAAGGTGTTTTTGATGACTGGGCTGACTCTCAGCAGTGCCGATCTCGATCCCCGCCGCCGGCGCATTCTGTTTCGCTGTTGGCATCGCGGTATCCGCGAGATGGATCTTGTGTTCGGTCAGTTCGCCGACAACGAATTGCCCGGGCTTGCCGAGGCCGATCTCGATGAACTTGAGCGCATCATGGCCGAGGAAGATAACGATCTTGTCAAATGGATACTCGGAACGCAGCCGGTACCGGAGCATCTACGGACGCCGCTGTTCATGCGCCTTGCCGCCTATAAGCCCGATTTCGAGCAGATCGCCGAAAAGCTTGGGATAACCAGATGATCCCTGGTTTCGACGCGAAGAAACTGATCGCGGCAAGCGAGCCGCTGACGATCGGCCACGTTCCCGCCGGCCTGGAGCCTTTCCTGCTGGCTGAACTGGCGAGAACCGGCCAACCGGTTGCCTATGTCATGTCCGACGGCCAGCACATGGCCGATGTCGAACAGATGCTCGGCTTCATCGCGCCCGAAATTCCGGTATTGACGCTGCCCGCCTGGGACTGCCTTCCCTATGACCGCGTCTCGCCGAGTTCCGATACGTCGGCCCGCCGTCTGGCGGCGCTCTCCGGCCTGATCGCCCACCATCACAAGCCGCATGCGGCGATCGTCCTGGTGACGGTCAATGCTATGCTGCAGAAGGTCGCGCCGCAGGATGTGATCGAAAGCCTGGCCTTCTCGGCCCGGCCGGGCAATCAGGTGCGCATGGACGACATCGCTAGCCGTCTGGAGCGCAATGGCTTCGATCGCGTTGCGACCGTGCGCGAAGTCGGCGAATATGCCGTGCGTGGTGGTATCCTCGATGTCTTCGTGCCGGGCACGGAAGAGCCGGTGCGCCTCGATTTCTTTGGCGACACGCTGGAAAGCATCCGTAGCTTCGATCCCGCCAGCCAGCGCACCACCGGCCAGATCCGCTCCCTCGATCTCAATCCGATGAGCGAGGTAACGCTGACGCCGGATACGATCAGCCGCTTCCGCAAGAACTACCTTTCCGCCTTCGGCGCCGCGACACGCGACGACGCGCTCTATGTCGCCGTCTCGGAAGGCCGCCGCTATGCCGGCATGGAACACTGGCTACCGCTGTTCTACGAGAAGCTGGAGACGGTTTTCGATTATCTCCGTGGCTTCCGGCTCGTCACCGACCATACAGTGCGCGAAGCCGCCGAGGAGCGCTCCAAACTCGTTTTCGACTATTACGATGCCCGTCTGAATTCCGGACAGGCGGCCAAGGGGCAGATGTCGCAGGGTACGCCCTACAAGCCCGTAACGCCCGGCCAGCTCTATCTTGACGGCGGCACCTTCGCCAAGGCGCTCGATGCCTTCGATGCCATGCGCATCTCGCCTTTCAATGAACACGAAGGCGAGGCCCGCCGCGTCGTCAGCGTCGACGCCCGGCAGGGGTCTCGCTGGGCGCGGTCCGCGACCGAGAGTGCCGACAGCGAGCGCGTCAACGTCTTCGATGCCGTCGTCAAGCATATTGCCGACAAGCGGGCTGCGGGCGGCAAGGTGCTGATTTCAGCCTGGACCGAAGGTTCGCTCGATCGCCTGTTGCAGGTGTTGGCCGAACACGGGCTGGCTCGCGTCAAGACAATCGAGGCTTTCAAGGACCTCAACACCCTGGCGAAAGGCGAGGCGGCTGCGGCCGTGCTGAGCCTGGAAGCAGGCTTCGAGGCTGGCGATCTCATCGTCATCGGCGAGCAGGACATTCTCGGCGACCGCATGGTGCGCCGCTCCAAGCGCCGCAAGCGCGCCGCCGATTTCATCTCCGAAGTGGCCGGTCTCGACGAGGGCTCGATCGTCGTTCACGCCGAGCACGGCATCGGCCGTTTCGTCGGTCTGCGCACCATCGAGGCCGCCGGCGCGCCGCATGCCTGTCTTGAGCTACAGTATGCGGACGAGGCCAAGCTGTTCCTGCCGGTCGAAAACATCGATCTCCTGTCGCGCTACGGCGGCGAGGGCACCGAGGCGCAGCTCGACAAGCTTGGCGGCGGCGCCTGGCAGATGCGCAAGGCCAAGCTCAAGAAGCGCCTGCTGGATATGGCGGGCGCCCTGATCCGCGTCGCGGCAGAACGGCTGACGCGGCATGCGCCGGTGCTGACCTCGCCGGAAGGGCTCTATGACGAGTTCGCCGCGCGCTTCCCCTACGACGAGACCGAAGACCAGATGAACGCCATCGATGCGGTGCGCGACGATCTCGGCGCCGGCCGCCCGATGGATCGCCTCGTCTGCGGCGACGTTGGTTTCGGCAAGACGGAAGTGGCCCTGCGCGCCGCCTTCGTGGCCGCCATGAACGGCGTGCAGGTCGCCGTCGTCGTGCCGACGACGCTGCTTGCCCGTCAGCATTTCAAGACCTTCTCCGAGCGTTTCCGCGGTTTGCCGATCCGTGTGCAGCAGGCTTCGCGCCTCGTTGGCGCCAAGGATCTGGCACTGACCAAGAAGGAAGTGGCCGACGGCAAGACCGATATTGTCGTCGGCACGCATGCGCTGCTCGGCGCCGGCATCCAATTCGCCAATCTAGGCCTGCTGGTCATCGACGAAGAACAGCACTTCGGCGTCAAGCATAAGGAGCGCCTGAAGGAGCTGAAGAGCGACGTGCATGTGCTGACGCTGTCGGCAACGCCGATTCCGCGCACGCTGCAGCTTGCCATGACGGGCGTGCGCGAACTGTCGCTGATCACTACGCCGCCGGTCGACCGTATGGCGGTGCGCACCTTCATCTCGCCCTTCGATTCGCTAGTCATCCGCGAAACGCTGATGCGCGAGCACTATCGCGGCGGCCAGAGCTTCTATGTCTGCCCGCGTCTGGCCGATCTCGCCGACATCCACGCCTTCCTGCAGTCCGATGTGCCGGAGCTGAAAGTGGCCGTCGCCCATGGCCAGATGCCTGCCGGTGAGCTCGAAGACATTATGAACGCGTTCTATGAAGGGCGCTATGACGTGCTGCTCTCGACGACCATCGTCGAATCCGGTCTCGACGTGCCAACGGCCAATACGCTGATCGTCCACCGCGCCGACATGTTCGGCCTAGCGCAGCTCTATCAGTTGCGTGGCCGCGTCGGCCGGTCGAAAGTGCGCGCCTTCGCCCTGTTCACCCTGCCGGTCAACAAGGTGCTGACGACGACGGCGGAGCGCCGCCTGAAGGTGCTGCAGTCGCTCGATACGCTCGGCGCCGGCTTCCAGCTTGCAAGCCACGACCTCGATATCCGCGGCGCCGGCAATCTGCTGGGCGAGGAACAGTCCGGTCATATCAAGGAAGTGGGCTTCGAGCTTTATCAGCAGATGCTCGAAGAGGCTGTCGCCGAGGTCAAGGGCATCGACGAGATCCAGGATACCGGTTGGTCGCCACAGATTTCCGTCGGCGCGCCCGTCATGATCCCCGACGATTACGTGCCGGACCTGCACCTGCGCATGGCGCTCTATCGCCGTCTCGGCGAGATCACCGAGATCAAGGAGATCGACAGTTTCGGTGCCGAAATGATCGACCGCTTCGGCCCGATGCCCATCGAAGTGCAGCATCTTCTGAAGATCGTCTATATCAAGTCACTCTGCCGCGTCGCCAATGTCGAAAAACTCGACGCCGGCCCGAAGGGTGTGGTCGTGCAATTCCGCAACAAGGAATTCCCGAACCCCGCCAACCTCGTCGGCTATATCGCCAAGCAGGGCACGATGGCGAAAATCCGCCCCGACCAGAGCGTATTCCTGACGCGAGATCTTCCGACGCCGGAAAAGCGGCTGCAGGGCGCGGCTGTGGTTATGACGCAGTTGGCGGAATTGGCGAAGTAGACGGGAGGCTCATCAGTCGCCTTTGCGGCTGATGAAGAGCCCCGTTTCCTTCTCGGTTTCAAGCACGCCGTTACCAGCCTCGAACGCCTCGGCAATTGCCTTGCGAAATTCGGCAAGCTGCGCCTCGTCGGCCTCATCGCCGGGAGGATAGGAGGTGAGGGCGCGGTACACGTCTTCCGGCTCCGTCACGCGAAGGCGAGCCGGATGCTCGGTCATCCTGACATTTCCGAATTGGCTCTGCATGAGCCGTTCAGCGGCATCGTAGCCGAAGGCCGCGCCGGCGGGGTCATAGGGCGGGCTGCCGAATACGGTGGTCAGCTCGTACATCTTGCGCATGTTGCCGGCTCCGTTGGTCGTCACTGCGAGGAAGCCGCCCGGCTTCAGCACGCGATGCATTTCCGCGATGGCTTTGAAAGGGTCCGGCAGGTGATAGAACATATGCATCGCGATGACGGCATCAAAGGAGCCATCCGCAAAGGGCAGGGCCGCAGCATCGGCCCGCTCACCAGTGACGCCGGCAAAGGGCAATGCCCTGCATCGCTCCATGGCTTCTTGAATCATGCCGGGAGAAAGATCGGCAAGCGTCAGGTCCAGATTTGCCGGTAGTGACGCGACCGTTGCCACCCAGAACCAAGCGGGGCCGCAGCCTATATCGAGAATGCGATCTCCGGATTTCAACGGAAGCTGCTGGGCGACCCACGGAAACCAGCCGATTTCTGCAACGGTATATTCGCTGTTCAGCCGGCCGCGCGCAGCCAGCTTTCTGCTATCCGCATATTGCTTGTCATTGACAGAGGTTATCGACGACATATCCGGTTGTCTCCCGATCTGGTGCCGAAAATCCCGCGTTTTTCCTTCTAGCGCAGCCTCGAAACATGTAAGTCTCAGCGGTCCGCCAATTGCGATCCGCAGCCTACAATAGACGCCTGTTGAACGCCAACTCTCTTTATGGTTGGCTTATTATAGCGTTCCGGCGAAGGCCGCTGCAGCCAGCAATACGCCTGTAAGAATGTTCGCCAGAAACAGTCGGTAATTCACCTCGGGGCGCGAAAGATCGAGGCGCCAGGTCTGCCAGCAGAGATGTGCGGCGATGACAAGCATCCCGATGACGTAGGGTAATGACATGCCGACCATCCATCCACCAACCGACCATGCTGCAACGGTCATGGCGTAGAACAAGCCGATACACGCCTTGCCGTGCTTACCAAACAGGATTGCGGTCGATTTCAAACCTAGTCGCCTATCGTCGCGAACATCGACATAGGCATAAACGGTATCGTATCCGATCTGCCAGGCGATAGCTCCGAGCCACATCAGAAGCGCACCGGCCGGGATCTTGCCGATGACCTCCGACCACGCCATCAGCATTCCCCAATTGAATGCCGCGCCAAGAACGGCCTGAGGCCAATATGTGAAGCGCTTGCAGAGTGGATAGACAAAGACAAGCGGCAAAACGCAGATTGCGACGAGGCGTGTATAGGGTGTCAGGAAGAACAGAAGCGAAGCCGCCAATGCGAGTTCCGCTACAAGAAACATGAGCGCCTGTGGCACGCCGATCTGCCCGCTCGCCAAAGGTCGAAAGCGGGTCCGTTCCACATGGCCGTCGAACTTCCGATCCGCAATGTCGTTGACCGTGGAGCCTGCGCTCCTCATCAGCAATGCGCCGAGCGAGAAGATGAACAGATGCCGAAGGTCCGGAAAGCCTTGCGAGGCTTGGATAAGCGCGGCCCAGCACGGGAAAAGAGTGAGCCATATGCCGACCGGGCGATCCAGCCGTGCGAGCCGCGTATAGGGTCTCAATGCCGAAGGCAAACGGCGATCCACCCAGTCGCCTAGCTTTATATCGCTTAAATCGGGGCGGGCATAAGCGCTCATCATCCAAATCCGGCGGCTAAATTGAGGACGCAAAATAGAGGCTTTTGCGCATGCTGCAACAGCCGGAAGCGGCCTGCGCCAATTTGGCCTGGACATCGCCGACGACATCCACCGCCCAACGCCAAAGCCCCAATCTTCCCTCAGTTCATCCCAGCCCGCGCCTCGGCCTTCATCTTGGCGATATCGCGCAGCGCCCCAACCAGCACATCCGGCGTCTGCGCGCCGCTCACGGCATATTGCTGATCGAAGATGAAGAAGGGGACGCCGGTGACGCCGATCTTCTGGGCGGCGTCGATTTCGCCGATGATAAGATCGCGGTCGGCGTTGGAGGAGAGCAGTGTTGCGATGACGGAGCGGTCGAGGCCAGCCTTTTCGGCAATATCCAGCAGTACCGTGTGATCGCCGACATTGCGGCCTTCCTCGAAATTGGCCTTGAACAGGGCGTTGACCACCTTCTCCTGCTTCTCGCGGTCCTCCGTCCCCGCCCATTGGATGAGGCGATGTGCGTCGAGCGTGTTTGGGCCGATCTTGATGGCTTCGAAATCGAAGTTGATGCCCACCTCCCGGCCGAGATCGGTCAACATCTTGTGCCCCTGCGCGACACGCTCCGCGCCGCCAAGCTTCTGCTCAAGCGCCTTCTTCTGGTCGACGCCTTCGGGCGGATAGTCGGGATTGAGGCGATACGGTCGCCAGTTGATATCGACGCCCACTTCGTCCTGCACTTCGGCGATTGCCAGCTCCAGCCGGGCCTTGCCGAGATAGCACCACGGACAAACGACGTCCGAGACGATATCGATCGTGATGCGTTCCATGGCTCAATCCTTCCGCTCTATGGGGCTTCAAGGTCCCATCTAGGCCGGTTGGCTGGCAGCTTCAACCGGCTACCGAAAAGGAACCGGGTAAACATCTGCCGGCAAAGGCGTTTTATTGCACCGACGCATCCCACCAGACGGGCAACTGATAGCCATAGAGCGGCAGGACATCGGGATGGGCGATGCGGCTGCGCCGCGCCACCCATTGCTGGTCGATATGGTAGAGCGGCACGAGGTAATAGCCCGAGATCAGGATGCGGTCGAACGAGCGCACGGCATCGCGGAAATCCTCGGCCGAGTGGGCTGTCAGGAAGTGCGACATCAGCGTATCGACATCCGGGTCGGCGACCCCTGCGAAATTGAAGCTGCCTTCGGTCTTGGCGGCGGTCGAGCTCCAGCGCCCGAGCTGTTCGGTGCCCGGCGATAGCGACGAGGGATAGGACTTGATGATCATGTCATAGTCGTAGCTGATCGTACGACGCTGATACTGCGAATCATCGACCGTGCGGATCGTGACCGCGATGCCAAGCAGCGCCAGCGACCGACGGTAGGCGATCGCGATGCGCTCCTGGTCGGCGTTCTGCGTCATGATCTCGAAGCTGAGCTGGCGCCCGGCGCTGTCGACCATCTTTTCGCCCCGGATCGTGTAGCCGCCTTCCTTGAGCAGATTTACGGCCTTGCGCAGGATAGCCCGGTCGCGGCCGGAACCGTCGCTGACGGGCAGCTTGTAGGTGCCATCAAGCACATCGCGATCGATGCGATCCTTGATCGGGCCGAGCATGGCGAGTTCATGCGCATCCGCGGGCACACCGAACGACGAGAGGTCGGAGTTTTGCCAGTAGCTTTCGCTGCGCGTATAGGCGCTCGAGGAAAGGTTCCGATTCACCCATTCGAAGTCGAAGGCGAGCGTCAGTCCCTGCCGAACCTTCTTGTTGGCAAAAATCGGCCGCCGCGTATTGAAGACGAAGCCGAACATGCCGCTTGGCAGCTTCGGCCTGAAGACGTCCTTGATGACAGCGCCTGAAGTCACGGCCGGGAAATCATAGGCCGCCTGCCAATGGCCCGGACTGCCGTCAGGATAGATGTCGATATCGCCTTTCTTGAAGGCTTCGAACAGCGTGGTCTCCTGCAGGAAATAATTGACGGCGATCTCGTCGTAATTGTCGACGCCAACCTTCGACGGAATATCCTTGCCCCAATAATCGGGATTGCGCTCAAAGACGATGCGTTGACCGGGATCAATGCTCTTGACCCTGTAAGGGCCGGAGCCGATCGGGATGCTGAGCGTCGTCCGGTCGAAACTGTCAGGGTCTGTCGCGTGCTTCGGCAGGATCGGCAGCGAGAAGGCGATGATCAGCGGCGTTTCGCGATTTGCCTTGCCGTTGAAGCGGATCAGGACGCTGTGGTCGCCGACTTTCTCGATCTTGGCAACCGTATCGAGCGTAGACGAAAACGGCACGCGACCCTTGTCGTGCAGCAGTTGGAAAGTGAAAATCACGTCCTCGGGCGTCACCGGCTGCCCGTCCGACCATTTGGCGTTCGGATTGAGGTTGAACTGAATATAGCTGCGGCTGTCGTCCCATTCGACCGTTTGGGCCAGCAGACCGTAGAGCGTGAAGGGTTCGTCGCGCGAGCGCTGCATCAGCGTTTCGTAGATGAGATTGCCGAAATCCGGATCCCACATGCCCCGCGCAGTCGTGCGCATGCTCTTAAGAATGAAAGGATTGAGATTGTCGAAGGTGCCGACGACGCCATAGTTGATATGGCCGCCCTTTTTTACATTCGGATTGACGTAGGGAAAATGCGTATAATCCGCCGGCAAGGCAGGATCTCCATGCATCGCGATGCCATAGAGCGGCTCGGCGGCCGCCGCACTGCAGAATGCTGAGAAGAACAGGAAAATAGCGATCCGGAGCGCTTGCATGGCATCCTTTCCGGTAAGGGGCATGATTCTGCGGAACCTTATCATGAGAGTGCCGAATCCAACACGCGCCCACCGGAATTCTTGGATCTTGACAGAAAAGACCAAAGAAAAGCTGGATATCCGCGCCCGTGCGATGTAACAGGAGTGCCGGGTTTCCCGGGTCATGCATTTGCCTTAATCTTTCGACAGGTGGACGGCGGTTTGACCCGATTGGCATGGGGCGGCAGGCTGTCGTCCCGCATCGGATTTCAGGAGGCGGTTTCGCTATGACGTTCAAGACTGACAACAAAATGCGGGCAGGACTCTCTGCTCTGGCTCTCATGATCGGTGCAGCGCTTCCGGCTGCTGCTTTCGCTCAGGATGCCTCGGATGCAGCTCCCGCTGACGGTGGCGCCAACGCCAACCAGCCGCGCCTCGGCTGGTACAAGACCTGCACCAAGCAGGACGACGCCGATATCTGTATCGTTCAGAACCTGATCATGGCCAACAACGGCCAGTTGGTGACCGCAGTCGGCCTCATCTCGGTCGACGGCAAGGTCAACCGCAAGATCCTGCAGATCTCCGTTCCGACCGCACGTCTGATCGCTCCGGGCATCACCATGCAGGTCGACGGCGGCAAGGGCCAGAAGATCGACTATGCCGTCTGCCTTCCGGACAAGTGCACGGCCGAAGTCCCGCTGACCGACGCCATGATCGCGGCCCTGAAGAAGGGCACCGACGTGACCTTCACCTCGATCAACTTCCGTCGCGCTCCGAACCCGATCAAGATCTCGCTCGACGGCTTCGGCGCTGCCTATGACGGCGCAGCGATCTCCGACTCGAAGCTGGCCGAAAGCCAGAAGAGCCTGCAGGACAGCATGCAGAAGAAGGCCGAAGAAGCCCGCAAGAAGCTGGAAGACGCTCAGAAGGCCGCAAAGCAGCAGTAAGCCGCAGCGCAGGGGATTGGCGAGTCGCTGATCCCGCCTGTGTCGCCTCGCTGCAATCCGGGAAGCGATTCCCGATCAAGATCAAAAACCGCTTGCAACTGATCGTTGCGAGCGGTTTTTTATTTGCCAAGCCAAGGAACATTCCAGCTTGGCGCACTGTGCCGCTACATGAAACATTTGAGGGATTCGCGATGCCGAGGCCGCAAGTGGTCGTAACTGACATTGTGACTGTCGAAATGACGGAAGTAATCGGCAGAGGCTTGAGCGCCTTCAACGATGATGCAGCCGGCTATGCCGATCGGCAGGCAATTGCGGTTGTGGCAAAGGAACCCTCGAGCGGAGCGGTTTTGGGTGGTGCGACCGGCAGGTCGTCCCTCGGTCTTCTTTTTCTTGAGCTGTTCTACCTGCCGCCTGACCATCGAGGCGTGGGACTCGGAACGGAGATTCTTCGGGCATTCGAGGAGGAGGGAAGGCGACGAGGCTGCACAGCGGCCGTGCTGTACACGATTAGCTTCCAGGCGCCGGCGTTCTATGAGCGCAATGGCTGGCAGCGCTTTGGCGAAATTGCCTGTCAGCCGCCCGGAACAAGCAGAATCTTCCTGTCGAAGCAGCTTTGAGCATGGCCGGTGGCGGCAGCGGGCATCCGCTCAAAACGAAAGGGAAGACGTTGGGAGCGTCTTCCCTTCGAAAACTTGCATGAAATTGACGCTTAGTGGGCGAAGCTCATCTTGGGCTTGAACTCGCCTGTAGGCGCTTTATCGAAGATCTGAGCAATCTGCGGGTTACGAAGCGGGACACCGCTCTCGTCGCTGATCAGGTTCTGCTCGGACACGTATGCGACATATTCCGTCTCGTCGTTTTCGGCGAGAAGGTGGTAGAAGGGCTGGTCCTTGCTGGGCCGCACTTCTGCCGGAATGGAATTCCACCATTCTTCAGTATTGGCGAATTCCGGGTCGACGTCGAAGATGACACCGCGGAAGGGAAACATCCGGTGCCGAACCACGTCGCCTATGTTGAATTTTGCGTAGCGTTCTTTCATGGCGCGACTTCCTTTCAAGCAATCATGTGGTGAATTCCACCGCCGATATCAAGGATTCTGCCCCGATTCCTTCATTCAGTTGTCACATTCGAACAACGCTGTTCGCCCTACATTGTTCGATTGCGCGATACACGAATTGTAATGTCCAGCAAGGCAGCCGTGACCGAAAATACGTCTGCCTCACGCTTGCCAGCAAGCAAAAGCCCCGGCTGACCGAGGCTTTCGCCTCGGTTCTTATGCCGAGTAATACATGTCGTATTCGACCGGATGCGGGGTCATTTCGAAGCGCATGACTTCCTGCATCTTCAGTTCGATGAAGGCATCGATCTGGTCGTCGTCAAAGACGCCGCCGGCGGTCAGGAACTTGCGGTCCTTGTCCAGGCTTTCGAGCGCTTCGCGCAGCGAGCCGCAGACCGTCGGGATCTTCTTCAGCTCCTTCGGCGGCAGGTCGTACAGGTCCTTGTCCATGGCCTTGCCCGGATGGATCTTGTTCTTGATGCCGTCGAGGCCGGCCATCAGCATGGCGGCAAAGGCGAGATAGGGGTTGGCGGTCGGGTCGGGGAAGCGGACTTCGACGCGCTTTGCCTTGGGGTTGGAGCCGAACGGGATGCGGCAGGAGGCGGAGCGGTTGCGGGCCGAATAGGCGAGCAGAACCGGAGCCTCATAGCCCGGCACGAGACGCTTGTAAGAGTTCGTCGACGGGTTGGTGAAGGCGTTGATCGCCTTGGCATGCTTGATGATGCCGCCGATGTAGTAGAGGCAGCTCTCGGAGAGGCCTGCATATTCATCGCCCGCGAAGGTCGGCTTGCCGCCCTTCCAGATCGACTGGTGAACGTGCATGCCCGAGCCGTTGTCGCCGAAGATCGGCTTCGGCATGAAGGTTGCCGTCTTGCCGTAGGCATTGGCGACCTGGTGAACCACGTACTTGTAGATCTGCATCTTGTCGGCGTTGCGCACCAGCGTGTCGAACTTGATGCCAAGTTCGTGCTGAGCGGCCGCGACCTCGTGGTGATGCTTTTCGACGACGACGCCCATCTCGGCGAGAACCGTCAGCATTTCCGAACGCATGTCCTGGGCACTGTCGACCGGCGGAACCGGGAAGTAGCCGCCCTTGACGCGCGGACGGTGGCCGAGGTTGCCGGTTTCATAATCGGTGTCGTCGTTGGACGGCAATTCGCTGGAGTCGAGCTTGAAGCCGGTGTTGTACGGATCGGCCTTGTACTTGACGTCGTCGAAGACGAAGAATTCGGCTTCCGGACCGAAGAAGGCCGTGTCGCCGATGCCGGATGCCTTGAGGTAGGCTTCGGCCTTCTTTGCGGTGCCGCGCGGATCGCGGTTGTAGGCTTCGCCAGAGACCGGATCGAGAATGTCGCAGAGGATGACCATGGTGGATTGCGCGAAGAACGGATCCATGTGAACCGTTTCGGTATCGGGCATCAGCACCATGTCGGATTCGTTGATGGCCTTCCAACCCCCAATCGAGGAGCCGTCGAACATCACGCCGTCGGCGAACATGTCCTCGTCGACGCAGACGACGTCCATCGTGACATGCTGCAGCTTGCCCTTGGGATCCGTGAACCGCAGGTCAACGAACTTGACGTCGTTATCCTTGATTTGTTTGAGAATTTCGCTTGCGGTCGTCATTAAAATTACTTCCCTTGACTTAGATGACGATTACGAGCCTGGCCGCAACAGCCGGGCGGTTAGATGGCGTCTATACCTGTTTCTCCGGTGCGGATTCGAATGACCTCTTCCACATTGGAGACGAAAATCTTTCCGTCGCCGATCCGGCCGGTCTGCGCAGCCTTGCGGATGGCGTCGATCACCGCTTCCGCATTCTCGTCCGCCAATACGACTTCGACCTTCACCTTAGGCAGGAAGTCGACGACGTATTCGGCGCCACGGTAAAGCTCCGTGTGGCCTTTCTGACGACCGAAGCCCTTCGCTTCCGTGACAGTGATGCCTTGCAGACCGACTTCTTGAAGGGCTTCCTTCACTTCGTCCAGCTTGAAAGGCTTAATGATCGCTTCGATCTTTTTCATGAGAAAATGTCTCTCCGCTTCTCCCGTTACAGCAGGACCATTCCCCGCTTGCCCAACCTGATGCACGTATCATGCCAGTTCACAGAGGCCTGCCGTAAAAAATCTCGGCGAATTGGCGCCGAGACCCCGGATTGATGAGGATTTTTCGGAAAAATGGAAGCGTTTTCGCACCGAAACGCGTGAGATGAAGCAAAATTTTGCAAAAAAGTGCTGTATTTCTCACAATTGTACTTCAAGCGCATTTTGAGTGCGTTTGCGTAATTATTATGCAAATGCATTCTGGTTGAGCAAATGGTGCCTCGAAATCATGGTTGTTTTTCAGGCAGGTTTCGCATTCAATGATGGCCATCATGATGTCACCGCTCGCCGATCTGCTTCTTTCACCCGAGGATATGGCCGCCGTCGATCGAGCGGCCGCCGCGTCTGGCATCGACTCCTACGGACTTATGGAAAGAGCAGGCCAGGCGGTGGCCGCGAGCACCCTGCGGCATTTCCCCGAGACATTGCGATTTATCGTGCTCTGCGGCCCCGGCAACAATGGCGGCGACGGTTACGTCGCGGCGCGTGCCCTGCGGCAAACCGGCGTGGAGGTCCAACTCTTTCACCTCGGCGATCCCAAAACGCTGAAAGGCGACGCTGCCCGGGCCTTTGGGGAGTGTCCGGTTGGTGGCGAGACACTCGGGCGCTATTCGCCGCGCCCGGGAGACGTCGTCATCGACGCCATTTTCGGCGCCGGCCTCTCCCGTCCCGTCCCCGATGAGGTAGCGGCGATCATCGCAGAGATTGCTGAGGCTCATATTCCCGTCATCGCGGTCGACTTGCCCTCCGGTCTCGATGGTCGCAGCGGCCAGGTGCTGGGTGCCGCTTTTCGCGCCGTGCGTACGGTCACGTTTATGACCCGTAAGCCCGGCCACCTGCTGATACCGGGGCGCGATCTTTGTGGCGTGCTGGAAGTTTTCGACATCGGCATTCCCGCGCGCATTGTCCGTGCCCATGCGAACGGCCTGATCGCGGAAAACACGCCGGCGCAATGGCAGGCCGACCTGCCGGCGGCTGCCACGGATATCCACAAATACAAGCGTGGCCATCTGGTGGTCTTTTCCGGCGGAGCGACCGCTACGGGCGCAGCGCGCATGTCGGCCATGGCGGGGCTTAAGGCGGGGGCAGGGCTCGTCACCATCGCCTCCCCGGAACAGGCGTTGATGGTCAACGCGGGACTGTTGACGGCAATCATGCTGCACGGGGTCGACGATGAAGCTGCGTTACGCGCTTGGCTCACCGACCAGCGCCTCTCGACGTTCGTCCTCGGCCCTGGCTTCGGCGCCGGCGAGAAAGCCAGGCAATTCGCATTGGCCGTGAGTGACCGCCATCTGGTCCTGGATGCCGATGGCATCACGTCGTTTCGCGATGAACCCCAACGCTTGTTCGATGCTTTCGCCAATGGCCCGACGCGGCTGGTGTTGACGCCGCATGAGGGGGAGTTCGCGCGCTTATTTCCCGATATCGCCGCCGATGAGGCGTTGAGCAAGGTCGAGAAGGCGAGGGCAGCGGCGGCGCGCGCTCATGCCGCCATCATCTATAAAGGCGCCGACAGCGTCATTGCCGCTCCCGACGGCCGGGCCTTGATCAACGCCAACGCGCCGTCATGGCTTGCCACAGCCGGCTCCGGCGACGTGCTCGCCGGCATCATCGGCGGACTTCTGGCGCAGGGGGCATCTGCGTTCGAAGCGGCGGCGGCCGGCGTTTGGCTGCATGGCCTCGCCGGGCAGCGCGCGGGAAAAGGCCTAACGGCCGAAGACCTCGTCGCCCATGTTGCTCCCTTTTGAGAATAACTACTTCGCCACTTCCTCCTGCAGCGCGATCGCGCCATGCGGAGCATTGACCTTGCCCTCATGGATCATGAAGGCAAAGACGTCGCGGGGCTCAGCCTTGACCTTGCGGGTCTCGTCGATCAACGGCAGGTCATCGGGTATCTTGCCCTCGGCCCACGTTTCTAACCGCTTCGCCCAGGCCTTCAATTCCTTGGGCGGATAGCAGGTCTTGATATCGTCGGAACCCTTCTGCAGGCGGGCATAGACGAAATCGGCGGTCACATCGGCGATCATCGGATATTCGAAATGCTCGGCGCAAACCGGCGCGACATTGTATTTGGCGAGCAGAGCGATGAATTCCGGCACCTTGAACGAGTCATGCCTGACCTCGACCACGTGTTTCAGCGCCAAGCCGTCCTGTTTATCCGGCAGCAACTTCAGGAATGCCTCGAAGTCATCCGGATCGAATTTCTTCGTCGGCGCGAATTGCCAAAGCAGCGGCCCAAGATGATCGCCCAGTTCGCTGATGCCGGAGTCGAGGAAGCGCTGCATCGACTCGCCCGCTTCGGAGAGCACGCGCCGGTTGGTGACGAAACGTGTCGCCTTGAGAGAGAAGATGAACCCATCCGGCACATCGGCAGCCCATTTCGCAAAAACTTCCGGCTTCTGCGTGCTGTAATAAGTGCCGTTGACCTCGATCACCTTCAGCTTGCGGCTGGCGAAATTGAGCTCATCCTTCTGCTTGAGCGTGTCGGGATAAAATGTCCCGCGCCAGGGCTCAAAGGTCCAGCCGCCAATGCCGGTTCGGATCGTGCCTGCAGTGGTCATTCTCTCCTCCATTGATCGGCTAGTGCATGTCGCGCAAAAGTGTGCAGCGGTTTTGCGATAACGACACGCACAAAACCAAAAACTCAAAGCGCAAGAAGCGAGTCTGAAAGATCGCGACGCGCTTTAAGCTAGCTCACTCCGCCGCTACCACCTTTTTCATCGGCCGCCGCTCCAGCAATTCCTTGAGGAACTGACCGGTATAGGAGCGCTTCTCCTTGACGACAGTCTCCGGCGTGCCTGCCGCGACGATCTCGCCGCCGCCGTCGCCGCCTTCGGGACCGAAGTCGAGGATCCAGTCGGCCGTCTTGATGACCTCGAGATTGTGCTCGATCACAACAACCGAATTGCCCTGGTTGACCAGTTCGTGCAGCATTTCCAAGAGTTTGGCGACGTCGTGGAAGTGCAGGCCGGTGGTCGGTTCGTCTAGGATATAGAGCGTGCGCCCGGTCGATCGCTTCGACAATTCCTTGGCTAGCTTGACGCGCTGCGCCTCGCCACCAGAAAGCGTATTGGCTTGCTGACCGACCTTGATATAGCCGAGGCCGACATCTTTCAGGGACTGCAGCTTGTCGCGCACGGCAGGAACGGCCGCGAAGAAATCGACGCCCTCTTCGACCGTCATGTCGAGCACATCGGCGATCGACTTGGTCTTGAAGGTGACGTCCAGGGTCTCCCTGTTGTAGCGCTTGCCGTGGCAGACGTCGCAGGTGACGTAGACGTCCGGCAGGAAGTGCATCTCGATCTTGATGACGCCGTCGCCCTGGCAAGCTTCGCAGCGGCCGCCCTTGACGTTGAAGGAGAAGCGGCCCGGCTGATAGCCGCGCGCCTTGGCTTCCGGCAGACCGGCGAACCAATCGCGGATCGGCGTGAAGGCGCCGGTATAGGTTGCCGGGTTCGATCGCGGCGTGCGGCCGATCGGCGACTGATCGATGTCGATCACCTTGTCGATATGTTCGAAGCCATCGATGCGGTCATGATCGGCCGGGATTTCGCGCGCGCCCATGACGCGGCGGGCTGCCGACTTGTACAGCGTCTCGACCAGGAACGTGGACTTGCCGCCGCCGGAAACGCCGGTGACTGCGGTGAAGACGCCGAGCGGGATCGAGGCCGTCACGTTCTTGAGGTTGTTGCCTCTCGCGCCGATAACCTTGATCTCCTTGCCCTTCTTGATCTTGCGACGCTCGTCTGGAACGGGCACGCCGAGTTCGCCGGAGAGATATTTGCCGGTCATCGATTTCGGGTTGGCCATGATGTCCTGCGGCGTGCCATGCGCCACCACTTCGCCGCCATGCACGCCGGCGGCCGGGCCGATATCGACGACGTCATCCGCCGTCAGAATGGCATCCTCGTCGTGTTCGACGACGATGACCGTATTGCCGATGTCGCGCAGATGTTTCAGCGTTTCCAGCAGGCGGGCATTGTCGCGTTGATGCAGGCCGATCGACGGTTCGTCAAGAACATAGAGCACGCCTGTCAAGCCCGAGCCGATCTGCGAGGCCAGGCGAATACGCTGGCTTTCGCCGCCGGACAGCGTGCCGGAATTGCGCGACAGGCTGAGATATTCAAGGCCGACATCGTTGAGGAAGCGCAGGCGATCACGGATCTCCTTGAGGATACGCACGGCGATCTCGTTCTGCTTGTCGGTGAACGTCTCCGGCAGCGCGTTGAACCAGTCGCGGGCAATCCGGATCGACATTTCAGCCACCTGGCTGATGTGCAGCTTATTGATTTTTACCGCCAGCGCTTCCGGCTTCAGGCGATAGCCGTTGCAGGCTGGGCAAGGGGCGGCCGACATGTAACGTTCGATCTCCTCGCGCGCCCAGGCGGAATCCGTTTCCTTCCAGCGCCGCTCGAGGTTCGGCACGATGCCTTCGAAATTCTTATGCGTCGTATAGGAACGGGCACCGTCGGCGTAGTGAAACTCGATCTTGTCCTCGGTGCCATTCAAAATGACATCTTTTGCCGTGTCGGACAGGTCGCTCCAGCGGCTGCCGAGCTTGAAGCCGTAATGCTTGCCGAGTGCTTCGAGCGTCTGATTGTAATAGGGCGAGGTCGATTTGGCCCATGGCGCGACGGCGCCGTCGCGCAGCGTGCGCTCAGGTTCCGGCACGATCAGCGCCGGATCAATCTTTTGCAGCGAACCCAGCCCGTCGCAGGAAGGGCAGGCGCCAAAGGGATTGTTGAACGAAAACAGCCGCGGCTCGATTTCCGGAATGGTGAAGCCGGAAACCGGGCAGGCGAACTTTTCCGAAAAGAGCACGCGCTCATGCGTCTCGTTCAACGATTTGTTGGCCGAGCCGCCGGCCGCGGTTTCTTCCGGCGGCAACGGCTTGTCGGCGAATTCCGCAATGGCAAGGCCCTCGGCAAGATGCAACGAGGTTTCGAAGCTGTCCGCCAGGCGCGCCGACACGTCGGGCCTGACGACGATACGGTCGACCACCACGTCGATATCGTGCTTGTATTTCTTGTCGAGCGCCGGCACATCGGCGATCTCATAGAACTGCCCGTCGACCTTGACGCGCTGGAAGCCCTTTTTCATGAGCTCCGCCAATTCCTTCTTGTATTCGCCCTTACGGCCGCGCACGAGCGGCGCCAGGATATAAAGCCTGGTGCCTTCACCGAAGGCAAGCACACGGTCGACCATCTGGCTGACCGTCTGGCTCTCGATCGGCAGGCCTGTGGCCGGCGAATAGGGCACGCCGACGCGGGCGAACAGAAGACGCATGTAATCGTATATTTCGGTAACGGTGCCGACCGTCGAGCGCGGATTGCGCGACGTGGTCTTCTGCTCGATCGAAATCGCCGGCGACAGGCCGTCGATCTGGTCGACATCCGGCTTTTGCATCATCTCCAGGAATTGCCGCGCATAGGCCGACAGGCTTTCGACATAACGGCGCTGCCCTTCGGCATAGATCGTGTCGAAGGCGAGCGAGGATTTGCCCGAGCCGGAAAGGCCGGTCATGACGATCAGCTTGTTGCGCGGAAGATCGAGATCGATCCCCTTGAGATTGTGCTCGCGCGCGCCACGTATGGAAATAGTCTTCAGTTCACTCATCGTCGTCTGCGGTCCCTTGGTGTCTGCCCTTATTTAGTGATGCCCGCCCGTGAGTCGAGGCTGAAATGAAGGGCAGCGCCGGGTTTTCGATTCGGTTGACAGGATCATAGAGGTGAATTAGAACAAAGAAAGAACAAATTTGCCGTCGGGTCAAGGCCGCGTATCATTTCGCATTTCATATAATGTCTGTGGATGAGTACGGCAGATGGTGCCGCGTAAATAGCGCCTGATGGCGGCAATGGTCTAAGGTACGTGGATAGAGTTTTAGAGCCGTCGATGGGCGGCAAGCAGGGTAGGTAATCATGGCCGGTAGTGTGAACAAGGTAATTCTGGTTGGAAATCTCGGGGCGGACCCGGAAATCCGCCGTACGCAGGACGGCCGTCCGATCGCCAACCTCAACATCGCGACGTCGGAAACCTGGCGCGACCGCAATTCCGGCGAGCGCCGGGAAAAGACGGAATGGCACCGCGTCGTGATCTTCAATGAAGGTCTCTGCAAGGTTGCTGAACAATATTTGAAGAAGGGCGCCAAGGTCTATATCGAGGGCGCACTTCAGACGCGTAAATGGCAGGATCAGAACGGCCAGGATCGTTATTCGACCGAAATCGTCTTGCAAGGCTTCAATTCGACGCTGACCATGCTGGATGGCCGGGGCGAAGGCGGAGGCGCTGTCGAAGGCGGTCGCGGCGGACGCGGCGGCGGTGACTTTGGCGGTAGTTACGGCGGCGACTATGGTGGTGACGACTATGGCCAGCCCTCGTCGCAATCGTCGGGCCGTGGCGCCAGCGGTGGCCGTGGCGGCGCCGCAAGCGGCGGCGGCAGCAACTTCTCGCGCGATCTGGACGACGATATTCCGTTTTGATCGCGTCGCTTTGATCGGCAAGTCGTATCGAAATGAATTGAACGGCCCGCATTTCCGGCGGGCCTTTCTATGGGTTTATGTGAGTTTGAGCGCCGCTTTCGCGCCGTCCACGACGAATTGGGCAGCGAGCGCGGCCAGAATGACACCGAGCAGGCGCGTCAGGATGGCGCGGCCTGTTGACCCCAGCATACGGTCAAGCCTCTCGGAAATCGCTAACGCCGCATAGACCAGTCCGAGATTGATCGCGATAACGAGGATCAATTGAGCTCGGTCGAGCATTGTCTGCAGCGAACCGGCCAGCAGGATGGTTGCCGAAATGGCGCCGGGTCCCGCGATCAGCGGCAGCGCCAAGGGAAACACCGCAATATTCTGGATATGATCCTTGGTGATTGCGACTTCCGTCGTCTTTTCCTTTCTGTCCTGCCGTCGCTCGAACACCATCTCGAAAGCGATCCAGAACAGCAGCAGGCCGCCCGCAATGCGGAAGGCGCCGATGGAAATGCCGAGAATACCAAGCACGCTGGCGCCGAACAGGGCGAAGGCCGCCATGATGAAGAATGCGATCAGCGAGCCGCGCAATGCCACCTGATGACGTTGAGCCCGGTTCATGCCAGCCGTAAGGCCGATGAACAGCGGAGCAAGACCTGGCGGATCGACTGTGACGAGCAGCGTTGTGAAGGCATTGATCAGCGTGTCCGCGCTCGCCATATGATCCCCGGCATTTGTTTCTATTTGTTGTTGGCCCATTGATATGCGAGGAATGACGTTTCGCAAAGCGCAATGCGGGCTCGCCAAAACGTTCTGCCACGGAAATGTTCGATTTAGCGGGTTAAGAGGGCAAAAGCCTGTTCAAAAGCACCCGTCAAAATTGGCGCTTGCAGGGCCTTTCGGCTATAAATTTCGCAGTGATTCTAAAAGAGATCGTGATCTGTTTTGACTGAGCAAACACCACCCGGCGGCGGGAAGCTCCCGCCAGGCATCGAGCCGATTTCCATCATGGAGGAAATGCAGCGGTCGTATCTCGATTACGCGATGAGCGTGATCGTCAGCCGCGCACTTCCCGATGTTCGCGATGGTCTCAAGCCCGTCCATCGGCGCATTCTGTACGGCATGTCGGAACTCGGGATCGACTGGAACAAGAAATACGTAAAATGCGCTCGCGTCACCGGTGACGTGATGGGTAAATACCATCCGCACGGCAACCTGGCGATTTATGACGCGCTCGCGCGCATGGCGCAGCCCTGGTCGCTTCGCCTGCCGCTGATCGACGGTCAGGGCAATTTCGGCTCCGTCGACGGCGATCCGCCGGCGGCCGAACGTTATACGGAATGCCGCCTGCAGAAGGTCGCGCATTCGCTGCTCGACGATCTCGACAAGGAAACGGTCGATTTCCGCGAGAACTATGACGGCACATTGAGCGAGCCCGTCGTCGTCCCGGCAAAGTTCCCGAACCTGCTGGTCAACGGCTCCGGCGGTATCGCCGTCGGCATGGCGACCAATATTCCGCCGCACAATCTTTCCGAAGTGATCGACGGCTGTATCGCGCTGATCGACAATCCGGCGATCGAGCTGCCGGAGATCATGCAGATCATCCCGGGTCCGGATTTTCCGACGGGCGCGAAGATTCTCGGCCGTGCCGGCATCCGCTCGGCCTACGAGACCGGACGCGGCTCCATCGTCATGCGCGGCGTCGCGACGATCGAGCCGATGCGTGGCGACCGCGAACAGATCATCATCACCGAGATTCCTTATCAGGTGAACAAGGCGTCGATGATCGAGAAGATGGCTGAACTCGTGCGCGAAAAGCGTATCGAAGGCATCTCCGACCTGCGCGACGAATCCGACCGCCAGGGCTATCGCGTGGTGATCGAGCTGAAGCGCGACGCCAACGCCGAGGTTATCCTCAACCAGCTTTATCGCTATACGCCGCTGCAGACCTCTTTCGGCGCCAACGTGGTGGCGCTGAATGGCGGTAAGCCGGAGCAACTGACCCTTCTCGACATGCTGAGGGCCTTCGTGTCCTTCCGCGAGGACGTGGTCAGCCGCCGCACCAAATATCTGTTGCGCAAGGCGCGCGAGCGCGCCCATGTCTTGGTGGGCCTCGCCATCGCGGTCGCCAATATCGATGAAGTGATCCGCGTTATCCGTCATGCGCCCGACCCGCAATCGGCGCGTGAAGAGCTGATGACCCGCCGCTGGCCGGCGGCAGATGTCGAATCCCTTATCCGGCTAATCGATGATCCGCGCCACCGTATCAACGAAGACGGCACCTATAATCTGTCGGAAGAGCAGGCGCGCGCCATTCTCGAGCTGCGTCTTGCCCGTTTGACGGCACTTGGCCGTGACGAAATCGGCGACGAACTCAATAAGATCGGTGCCGAGATCAAGGACTATCTCGATATCCTGTCGTCGCGCATTCGTATCCAAGCCATTGTAAAAGAAGAGCTTGCCGCCGTTCGCGACGAATTCGGCACGCCGCGCCGCACCGAAATCGTCGACGGCGGCCTGGAGATGGACGACGAGGACCTGATTGCCCGCGAGGACATGGTCGTTACCGTTTCACATCTCGGCTACATCAAGCGCGTGCCTCTGACCACCTATCGTGCCCAGCGGCGTGGCGGCAAGGGTCGCTCCGGAATGACCACGCGTGACGAGGATTTCGTTACCCGGCTATTTGTCCTCAACACGCATACGCCGGTTCTCTTCTTCTCGTCGCACGGTATCGTCTACAAGGAGAAGGTCTGGCGCCTGCCCATCGGCACGCCGCAGTCGCGCGGCAAGGCCCTGATCAACATGTTGCCGCTGGAGCCCGGCGAGCGCATCACCACGATCATGCCGCTTCCGGAAGACGAGAGCACCTGGGACAATCTCGACGTCATGTTCTCGACGACGCGCGGCACCGTGCGCCGCAACAAGCTGTCGGACTTCGTTCAGGTCAATCGCAACGGCAAGATCGCCATGAAGCTGGAGGAAGAGGGCGACGAAATCCTCTCCGTCGAGACCTGCACCGAGCATGACGACGTACTGCTGACCACGGCGCTCGGCCAGTGTATCCGTTTCTCGGTTTCGGACGTACGCGTCTTTGCCGGCCGCAACTCGATCGGCGTTCGCGGCATCAGCCTTGCATCCGGCGACCGCATCATCTCGATGACCATCGTCCGCCATGTGGACGCGGAACCTTGGGAACGCGCGGCTTATCTCAAGCGCTCCGTCAGCGAGCGTCGCTCGGCGACGGGCGAGGACGAGGAAATCGCGCTGGTTGGCGAAGAAGTCACCGAAGAGGGACAGCTCAACGACGAACGCTATGAAGAGCTGAAGGCGCTCGAGCAGTTCATCCTGACTGTCTCTGAAAAAGGCTTCGGCAAGCGCTCGTCTTCCTACGATTTCCGCATTTCCGGCCGCGGCGGCAAGGGTATTCGCGCTACCGACACGTCGAAAACCGGCGAGATCGGCGAGCTTGTGGCCGCCTTCCCGGTTGAGGAGGGTGATCAGCTCATGCTGGTGTCCGATGGAGGTCAATTGATCCGCGTTCCCGTCGGCGGCATCCGCATTGCCAGCCGCGCGACCAAGGGCGTCACCATCTTCTCGACCGCCAAGGATGAGAAGGTCGTTTCGGTCGAGCGTATCAGCGAGCCGGATGGCGAGGAGGATACTGGCGACAACGGTGTCGAGGACGACGCGCCGAATGGTGATACGGAAATCTCGAACGGCGATGCCGAGGGTACGACCGAAGAATAAGGTTCAGTGAACTCAGCACGTGGAATGACGACCGGGCGGCTTGGCTGCCCGGTTTTTTGTTGATCTCGTGGTTTTCGGCGTAGCGCTACGGCAAAAATAACCAGCCGCTTGGGAAGCGGCCGATTCGATTAACCCGAGCGATTGGAGGGCCGGACTCGGGATCCGAAAATATTGAAACACCCTTTGGTTCAGAGCGCCTTAAGGTGTTTGTTCAGCTTCCTGCTCTCCTCGCTTTCGCAGTAGTTCCTATTCCGATTGCCCGTTGCTCTGGGAAAAGGGCGGAAGAACTTCCAGGCTTCCTCGCTCCAATTGTGAGAAAGCCTCATCGTAGCCGAAGCGGGAGTGCCATCCGAGGACAGCGCCTGCAGATTTCGATGTGTAGACGCGATCGATGCTTTGCGGCAAAGACCAGCTTCGCTGCGCGAATTTGGCGGCAAGTCCCGGCGCGCGCAATTTGATGACAGAGGCCGCATCGACGGCAAGCGCCTTGCAATCTTCCGGTTTGAACAGCGTGCCGGCGGAGACGATATGCCGTTGAAAATGATCCCCGCCGTTCGTCAGCGCCGCGGCATGTGCATCAGCGACATCTCGGATATCGACGCCGCGGTGCAGCCGATAGGCAGCCATTACATTTGCTGGTTCAGGAAAGCTGCGAGACATGCGCAAAACGCGCACCTGTAGATCGGGGCCGGCCATATCCTCCAGTATCCGCTCGGCTTTCAGTTTCGTGCGATGATAGATGCTTCTTGGTTGTGGTACGGTGTCTTCGTCGATCCATGTACAGCGGCCGGGAAGAACCGCGTGGCCGTAAAGCGCAGTCGTGCTGGTAAACACCAGTCGCTTCACGCCAGTGGCCAAGGACGCCTCAACCAATAAACGAGTTCCTTCGACGTTGATGCGATAAAACTCGTCATCGGGGACCGTTCCGACATGTGGTGCGTGCAGAGCCGCGCAATGGACGATCGCATCCGCACCCCTCAGCACTTCGCGCAACAGCATCGCATCCGTAAAATCTCCGACGACATGCGTCGTCGAAAACGGCGAACGATCGATCCCGACAACCGCGTGATTTGTCGCTAAGGCGTTAAAGATCGCACGGCCAAGCCGCCCGGAACTGCCTGTAAGAGCAATGCGCATATCGATCCCTCTATGAGACTGGATAGCCATAGCACGATTGAAGCGATTGCCGCGCTACTTGTCGCAAGAGCAGCACCCCGTAGTGGCGCCGGGGATCGGGGAAAGGCTCGCGGGCGTAACGGCATAAAAAAACCGGACGCTGGGGGAGCGTCCGGTTCGAATTAACCCGAGCGATTGGAGGGCCGCACTCGGGATCAGGAAATATCGCAACACCCTTTGGTTCAGAGCGCCTTATGGTGTTTGTTCAGCTTCTTGCTCTCCTCGCTTTCGCGGTGGAGCGCTGAGATTGTGGACGCGACGGATACAACGAACATGCTGCTGATGAAGAGCGTAAGCACCGTTAATATCGTGAACATGATCGCTCCCTTCCTCTCGTGGAACTAGCGTTCAGATCCCTTAATACTGGCTGGTGGTAACGAAGGGACGAGCCGAAGCAAAGGGACCGTAGATCTTCGACTGGTCAGGCTTTTGATCGTAGAGAGCGATTGTCGCTGCAAGCATTCCCGAAATCATGGTCATCCAAACGACGTTAATAAGGGTGATCTTATCGGGCATACTCTGTTTCCTTCTTACCGCAATGAGCAAATCTAAGGTTCGGGCTTTTAACGCAGCGGCCGGTGAATGGTTCCGCCTTGATGTTGAGCGTCTGTTTACCAACGTCCATCTGAAGCGACCTTGAATGCCTTGTTCATCTGGCGTTCAGATTCGCGATGCGTTTTGCGCATGGCGTTGGCGATTTCTTGAGCAGAATTGGTGGTGTTAGCCGGGGAAGCCCATTCTATTTCGTAGTTGTTCGCGAAAAGATGAACGGCATATTCAAGAGCGAAAGAGCCGATAACGGCGACTGCAACAATAAGGACCAACATGGCCTGATCTTCCCTGAGCCGGAGGCGGATGAGCCGATGAAAGCGGCCCGTTTCGATGTTGGTGCGAATAAAGCACCGTTGATCTGAAACGGGCTTGAACGTCGCATTCATCTGCTGTTCAGAGGCAGCCAAGAGGTTGTAAATGACTTGCGATACCGGCCCATCCGTGACAAAAGGCTGCAAACAACGAGCCGGTCTGGTATGACGACAGCCTTTTATCCTGGATCCTTCGATCCGATGACCAATGGACATCTGGATGTCCTCGTGCAGGCGCTGAATGTCGCCTCCAAGGTTATTGTCGCGATCGGCATTCATCCTGGCAAGAAACCGCTTTTCTCCTTCGAGGAACGCGCGGAATTGATCACCCGGTCGCTTGCCGAAGCGCTGCCGCAGAAGGTTGGGGATATCTCCGTTGTCGCCTTCGATAATCTGGTGGTCGACGCGGCGCGCAAGCATGGCGCGAGCCTTTTGGTGCGCGGCCTGCGTGATGGCACCGATCTTGACTATGAAATGCAGATGGCCGGCATGAACCGCCAGATGGCGCCTGATATTCAGACCCTGTTTCTGCCGGCCGGCACGGCATCGCGGCCTATAACCGCCACATTGGTGCGGCAGATCGCATCCATGGGCGGCGATGTCAGCGCTTTCGTGCCCGCAGCGGTTCTTGAAGCCCTGACAGGCAAGCTAAAAGATACGGTCCAATAAAGACTGGCCGAAATCATTTTCCGAACGGAGCACCCATGAAACTCTTTCATCTCGCATTGGCAGGTTTTCTCAGCCTTGCCGCCTTCGCAGGCAGCGCCTTCTCGGCCGCGGCCGACGATTTTCTGACGATCCAGCTCAAGGATGGCCCGGTCGTCATTCAGTTGATGCCGGATGTTGCTCCGAAGCATGTCGCACAGATCGAAGCGCTGGCGAAGAAGGGTGCATATGACAATGTCGCCTTCCATCGTGTCATCGACGGCTTCATGGCACAGACCGGCGACGTGCAGTACGGCAACATGACCAAAGGTTACAATCCTCAGAAGGCCGGTACCGGCGGCTCCGATATGCCCAATCTTCCGGCCGAATTCTCCAAGGTTCCATTCAAGCGTGGCACGGTCGGCATGGCGCGTGCCCAGGATCCGAATTCCGCTAACTCGCAGTTCTTCATCATGTTCGCCGACGGCGACTTCCTGAATGGCCAGTACACGGTCGTCGGCAAGGTCGTCTCCGGCATGGAATTCGCCGACAAGATCAAGCGCGGCGAAGGCCAGAACGGCGAAGTGAGCAACCCCGACCGCATGGTCAAGGTCACGGTCGGCAAGAAGTAAAATTCGAGAAGAGAAGAGGAAACAAAAATGGCTGAGATCAAGGATCCCGAAAACACCCTCGTCCTGGAAACCACCAAGGGTCAGGTCGTCATTCAGTTGCTGCCGCAGGTAGCGCCCGAGCATGTCGCCCGCATCAAGGAACTTGCCCGCGAGAAGGCTTATGATGGCGTCGTTTTCCACCGCGTCATCGACGGCTTCATGGCCCAGACCGGCGACGTGCAATACGGCAAGCAGGGCAGCGAGAGCTTCAATCCCGGCCGTGCCGGCATGGGCGGCTCCTCGAAGCCCGACCTGAAGGCCGAATTTTCCGCAACGTCGCACATTCGCGGCACCTGCTCGATGGCTCGTTCGCAGAACCCGAACTCGGCCAACTCGCAGTTCTTCATCTGCTTTGCCGACGCTCCGTGGCTGAACAAGCAGTACTCGGTCTGGGGCCAGGTCATCTCCGGCATGGAAATTGTCGACCAGATCAAGCGCGGCGAGCCGGTGAAGGATCCGGACTCGATCGTATCCGCTCGGGTTGCCGCCGACGTCTGATCGTGATTATTCCTGAAGCCCGCCTCTCGCGCTTTGGCGTGGGGGCGGGTTTCGCTTTGCTGAGATTGCCAGAATGCGCGTTGACTTTTTCGATTTCGACCTGCCGGATGAGCGCATTGCGCTGAGGCCCGCCGAGCCCCGCGACAGCGCGCGGCTGCTCGTCGTCGATCCGAATAACGGCGAGGCGGCTCTGAGCGATTATCACATCCGCGATCTGCCGTCTTTCCTGCGAGCAGGCGATGCTGTCGTCTTCAACGACACGAAGGTCATCCCGGCCCAGTTGGAGGGCGTTCGTCATCGGGAAGGTGCGCCCGGCCAGCAGGTGTCGGCGACGCTGCATATGCGCGCCGCGCCCGACCGCTGGAAAGCTTTCGCCAAGCCGGGCAAGCGCATCAAGATCGGCGATCGCATCCAGTTCGGCCATGGCGAAAATGTTTGCATCCTTGGGGCTCTTGATGCCGTGGTCGAGGAGAAGGGTGAGGGCGGCGAGATCACGTTGCGCTTCGATCTCTCCGGTCCGGCGCTGGATGAGGCGATTGCCGCAGTAGGCCATATTCCGTTGCCGCCCTATATCGCCGCCAAACGGCCGGAAGACGAGCGCGACCGCACGGACTACCAGACAATCTACGCTCGTGAGGAGGGCGCCGTTGCTGCGCCGACCGCGGGCCTGCATTTTACCCCGTCGCTGTTTGCCGCGCTTGATATCATGGGCGTCGAGCGGCATTTCGTGACGCTGCATGTCGGCGCCGGTACGTTTCTGCCCGTCAAGGCCGACGACACTGAAGACCACAAGATGCATTTCGAGATCGGCTATGTCGACGCGACGACGGCGGCGAAGCTGAATGCGGTGAAGGCGAGGGGCGGGCGCATCGTCTGTGTCGGCACGACCTCGCTACGGCTGATCGAAAGTGCCGCCGGCGATGACGGAACGATCAAGCCCTGGCACGGCGCGACCGGCATCTTCATCACGCCCGGCTATCGCTTCAAGGCGGTCGATCTCTTGATGACGAATTTCCATCTGCCGCGCTCGACGCTGTTCATGCTGGTATCGGCCTTTGCCGGCCTTGATACCATGCGCGCGGCCTACACCCATGCTATTGAGACAGGCTATCGCTTCTATTCCTATGGCGATGGCAGCCTGCTCTACCGGAAAGACTAAGACGAGATGAGCGAGAGCTTTCAGTTCCAGTTGAAAAAGACCGATGGCGGTGCCCGTCTCGGCGAAGTTTCCATGCCGCGCGGCACGATCCGCACGCCGGCCTTCATGCCGGTCGGCACGGTCGGTACCGTCAAGGCGATGTATCTCGATCAGGTACGCGAGACCGGCGCCGACATCATTCTCGGCAATACCTATCACCTGATGCTCCGCCCGACCGCGGAGCGTGTCGCCCGCCTCGGCGGCCTGCACGAGCTGATCCGCTGGCAGCATCCGATCCTTACTGACTCCGGCGGCTTCCAGGTCATGTCGCTCTCCGGCCTGCGCAAGCTCGACGAGAAGGGTGTCACCTTCAAGTCGCATGTCGACGGCAGCACGCATCACATGTCGCCGGAGCGCTCGATCGAGATCCAGGGCCTGCTCGGCTCCGACATCCAGATGCAGCTCGATGAATGCGTGGCGTTGCCGGCGACGCCGAAGGAAATCGAGCGCGCCATGGAAATGTCGCTGCGCTGGGCCGAACGCTGCAAGGTGGCTTTCGGCAATCAGCCCGGCAAGGCGATGTTCGGTATCGTGCAGGGCGGCGATGTTCCGGAGCTTCGCGTCCGTTCCGCGCAGGCGCTGAGCGGCATGGACCTCAAGGGCTATGCCGTCGGAGGTCTTGCCGTCGGCGAGCCACAGGAAGTCATGCTACGCATGCTTGAGATCACTCTTCCCGAGCTGCCGACGGAGAAGCCGCGTTATCTCATGGGCGTCGGCACGCCGGACGATATCCTGAAGTCCGTCGCCCGCGGCATCGATATGTTCGATTGCGTGATGCCGACCCGCTCGGGACGTCATGGCCTCGCGTTTACGCGTAGGGGCAAGGTCAATATCCGCAATGCCCGTCACGCGGAGGACATGCGCCCGCTCGATGATCAATCGAGCTGCCCGGCCTCGCGCGATTATTCCCGCGCCTACCTGCACCATCTCGTCCGCGCCAACGAAGCGCTCGGCGGCATGCTGCTTTCCTGGCACAATCTTGCCTACTACCAGGAACTGATGCACGGCATTCGCCAGGCGATCGCCGAAGGCCGCTTTGCCGATTTCATGGCAGAGACTCAGGAGAATTGGGCAAGGGGCGATCTCGAGCCGGCGTGATGCACGAACGGTTAGAGTGGCGATGCGCTGCTCTTGAACACGTCCCGATTCCGCGCTAATTGAAGCCTGTCGAAAAAGGCAGGGTTGGTTTCGGTAGGCCCAATCCCTTCCATCCGGAAGCTCTGCTCCATGCCATAGGCATGAGGGCCCGCGACGCGGAACTTGGCCATTGTGGCCGAGTACCCCGCGTTGGTGTGGGCCGTTTCGAGCGACACGCCTCTGCGGGGAGACCCCTTGGAGCTGTCATGCGACTGAATCACCTAGATTTACATGTTCCCGACGTCGCCGCGACGCGGGATTTTTTTGTTTCCGTCTTTGATTTCACCGAAATCGAAACCCGTGGAGCGAACGGCCTCGCCATCCTGCGCGACGATGCCGGGCTCGAACTGGTCATCAGCCATCCGGTCGAGAGGTTCGGCGGAGCTGATTCAATATCGGTCGGCCGCAACACCTATCACATCGGCTTCATGCTGCCGTCGCGCGAGGCTGTGGACGCACAATTCGAGCGCGCCAAATTGGCCGGCTGCGAAATCTGGAAACCGCCGTCGGCTATGCGGGGCGGTTGGTTGTTTTATTGCTTCGCACCAGGACGAATTCTGGTCGAAGTCGGCTGGCGTCCGGAACCTAAATATCAATTAGAAAATATAATATCCGCAATGGCTTATGTCTCAGTCTTTGTCTCATGAATTAGGCGTTTTCAGGTGGTCTAACTGGGCTCTTCCGAAAGGCCGCCTGAGACGACGGCGCGATAAGAAAGCGTTTGCAAAAACAGCGAATCGTAATAAATGATCCTTCAGCCGGTGGTAAGATCCACTGACTATTTTGGTGCTTTGCGTTTGAAATTCCTTTGAACTTCGGCTACAAAGCGTTCCACTTTATCGATAAGGGCTCACTAATAATATAGGAGGCACCTGCCGTTGAGGGCGCAACGCGCATTGGGGACCTGTCTTTCCGGACTCATATTTGTCGGATTGGCAGCGACGGGCTGCACGACGGTGGCGAAAGCACCCTCGACCAGCCAAAACTCTTCCAAGTCCATTCGACCGACGAAGGTAACCTACAATTACACCGCAAAAGATCGCGACTGTTTGAAGCGAGCGATGTATTTCGAGTCCGAGCATTCGGACCATGATGGATACATGGCAGTGGGATCGGTCGTGATGAACAGATTGACCTCCGGTGCCTACGCCTCGTCGATCTGCGGCGTCGTCGCGCAAAAAAGGCAATTTGCGCCAGGCGTGATGACGAGGGTGGTCAGCGACCTGGCCGAACCTGATCTCAACCAGGCGGCATCGGAGGTTCTCAATGGAGAACGACATCCGGGTGTCAAGGATGCGATGTTCTTCCACACGGACGGTCTGAAATTCCCTTACAATAACATGCACTATGTCGCCGTGGCCGGCGGAAACGCTTTCTATGAGAAGCGTGGGCAGGATGGCGCCCTTGAAACGCCAGCGCCACTTCCGGCCTACGAAGTTGCGATGAACTATGTGCCTGTGCAAACGGTCACAACAACGCAATTTCCGGTTTTGTTGCCACCTGCAGACCAGATTCCGATCCCGGCGCCGGATCCAATGACGACTGCAAGCATCAGCGCAACGCCAACGTCTACTGTAGCTGTTCCCTTACCGCGGCCAGCATTGGATGCGGCGGTTCAGCCTGTCAGTTTCAGCAGGGCAGGTGGCTAAAAGAGGCGAGGGGAATTCTGATCAGATTCCCTCGCTTGTCGCGTTCGGCAGGATCTGCACGCCGTTGATCTTATAACTGCCATCGGGCTGACGGGCGATCTGATAGATCGCCGTCCAGTCCTTGCCGTCCGTGCCGGTGATCAGCACTTCCTGATAGACGACCGCGCCGTTGTCGATGGCGCGGCTCTTGCCGAAGGCGTAGTTGCCTGGGTGATAGACCGGCTGATAGCTCTTCTTCACCATGGCGAAGAAGCTGTCCTTGTCCGGAAAAAGCGCCTTGATGCCGGGGGCAGCGAAGGAATAGGCCGAATCCGCATCATTGTGCAGGAAAGCTTCGATCTGTTCCTGAATCAACGTCTGCGCCGATTGCACGGGGTCTTCCGCTCGTGCGCCCGGGGCGAGGGCGAGGGTAATGCAGAGGGCGGCTGCAAGAGATAAAGCGCGCATGGACGATCTCCGGCAATATCCAGGAGAGCATAGCGCGCTTTATGCCTTTGCAGAAGGGACGCGGAGTATCGCAGGGATCAGCTATGTAGTCGCCGAAGCCCGGAGAAGCCGAACCCGATCATTGCCAGCGGCGAAACAGAGCGCTGGCATTCACGCCGCCGAAACCGAAACCGTTGGAGATGGCATATTCCATTGCCATCGGCCGAGCTGTTGCGCCAACAATATCGATACCGTCGGCCGCCGCGTCTGCCTCCTGCAGATTGCGGGTCGGAGGCGCAATCTGGTCGCGCAACGCCATGATGGTGAAGACCGCTTCCAGGCCGCCGGCAGCGCCAAGAAGATGGCCCGTCGCTGCCTTCGTGCCGCTGACGGCGATGCCGCCGTCGCGGCCGAATACCGTTTTGACCGCTTCCATTTCGCCACGATCGCCGACCGGCGTTGAGGTGGCGTGGGCATTGAGGTGCTTGACCTCACTGGGAGAAATCCGCGCCTGCGACAGTGCCGCCAGCATCGCCCGGCGCGCCCCGTCGCCATCTTCCGGACCGGCGGTCATATGATAGGCATCGGCGGCGGTACCATAGCCGACGAGTTCGGCGAGCGGCGTAGCGCCGCGGGCGAGAGCGTGGTCCAGCGTCTCGATTACCAGCATGCCGGCGCCTTCGCCCATGACAAAACCGTCACGGCCGGCGTCGAAGGGACGGGATGCTTCTTCCGGTCGGTTGCTGAAGCCGGTGGAGAGCGCCCGTGCCGCGGCAAAGCCGCCGAGGCTGACCTTGTCGATGCAGGCCTCCGCGCCACCGCAGATCGCGACATCGGCTTCACCGGCACGGATGAGACGCGCCGCATCGCCGATCGCCTGGACGCTAGCAGCGCAGGCCGTCACCGGCGCGCCGAGCGGCCCCTTATAGCCATAGCGAATGCTGACCTGGCCGGCTGCCAAATTGACGAGGAATGAGGGGACGGTGAAGGGCGACAGCCGCCGCACGCCGCGCGTCTCGGCAGTGCGCACCGCGTCGGCAATTGCCGGAAAGCCGCCGATGCCGGAGGCGATGACCGTGGCGGTGCGTTCGAGTTCTGCGGGATCGGTCGGCTGCCAACCGGCTTGCCTGATTGCTTCTTCTGCGGCCGCCATGGCGAAGAGGATGAAGCGATCCATCTTCTTCTGGTCCTTCACCGGCACGTAGCGATCGGCATCGAACCCGGCTTCGCTATCCTCCTCAAGGCTCGGCACGACACCACCGACCTTGGCGGCCAGATCGCCGACCATCGTCTCCGGCAGAAGCCTGAGACCCGAGCGTCCTTCGACCAGCCGCTTCCAGGCGGCATTGACGCCGACGCCCAGCGGCGAAACCAGGCCCATGCCCGTTACGACGATTCGATCCATGATTGAGTACTCCTATCTTTATCAGGCGTCGAAGCCCAGGAACCATGCCTTCATCTGCGCGATCCGTTCATGCACGGCCTCGTCGGCCGCCGGTCCGGGAACCAGAATCGTATCTTCGGGATGAAAAGCGCGGCCGGTCACGCGGTCGATGAGAAGGGGATCGCGATCCTCACCCGTCGCCGGGTCGACCAGCCGCATGGCAACCTCCTCGGGCGGCAAATGCCGGTTTCCCCAGGTAAACAGCGCCATGAGAACGGGAAAGAAGTCGCGCCCCTTTTCCGTCAGCACGTATTCGTAGCGTGGCGGCCGCTCGTTGTAGAGGCGGCGTTCGAACAGGCCCTCGTCCGTCAGATGTTTCAGCCGCCGCGTCAGGATATTCGGCGCAACACCAAGGTTCTTCTGGAATTCATCAAAGCGCGTCAGACCCTGAAGCGCATCGCGCAGGATCAGAATGCTCCACCAGTCGCCGACGCTTTCGAGCGCACGGGCGGCAGGACATTTGAAGGCGCTGAAGCTTGTTCTCTGCATGGCCGAGGCGAATAGCATGGGTTACTATCATCATGCAAGTCACTAGGCTTGAATGGCGGGGTGTTTCGCTAAACAGCGTTACGGAAGCTCGGCCATGGGCTTGAGTTTTCCTTGGTATCTGAAGGAAATGAGAAAAATATAGATCAATAATAAGAGAAACGGTGTTGAGCGGACAATGGCGACCCAAACGTCGGTTGACGCATATAGGGCTAAGAATGCGTCTAGCGCCGCCAAAGCCAATGCCCAAGCAAAAAGCATCAAGTAGATTTCACGCCACACCTCGTCCGTAAATAATGAGCTTTTCTCGAACAATATTGTTCTGGCAAGGAATCTCCAGAAGGCAAGAATAAGGAAAATCAGCGCAAAATATGTGGCTCGCAAGACCGGCTCGAGCTTTATGCTGAATTCCGTGCGTTCGACGAAATATCGAAAGATCTGATCTGGAGCGCCGTTAAATATCACGCCTCCGATGAGTATGATCAGACAAACTCTCCACAGTATCGACAACGAGGCCTTTGCGTAGCGTCTGAAAAATGTGATCAACGCTTCAGTCTCCAGGTCTTCAGTTTTAAAAACGAACTGCTAGGTGCGCGATTCCACCGGCACCGAAGCACTCACTTCCTCCTCCGGAATATCGTCGAAGGACGCATAATTGAGGTTATAAAGCTTCGAATAGAGCTTGCCGTTGGCCATGAGCTGATGGTGATTGCCGCTCTCGATCAATTGGCCATTCTGCAGGACGATGATGCGATCGGCCTCGCGGATGGTGGCGAGGCGGTGAGCAATCACAAGGCCGGTGCGTCCCTCGAGCAGCTTCACCAGCGCCTTTTGGATCAGCATCTCGGTATAGCTGTCGATGTTCGCGGTTGCCTCGTCGAGCACGAGTATCTTCGCGTCGGCGACAAGGGCGCGGGCGAAGCTGACAAGCTGGCGCTGGCCGAGCGACAAGCCGCTGCCACGTTCACCGAGAACGGTATCGTAGCCATCGGCAAGCCGCATGATGAACTCATGCGCACCCACCGCCTTTGCGGCCTCGACGATCTCCGCGCGCGTGGCCTCGGCCTTGTTGTAGCGAATGTTCTCCAGCACGGTGCCGGTGAACAGGAATGGCTCCTGCAGCACCATGGCGATCTGTCGGCCGAGCGAATCCTGCGTGAGGGAGCGCACATCATGGCCGCCGACGAGCACCTGACCCTGCTGCACCTCGTAGAAACGATGGATCAAGGCCATGGAGCTCGATTTGCCGGAGCCGGTCGGGCCGATCAGAGCTACAGTCTCACCGGGATTGACCTTGAAGCTGACATTCTTCAGCACTGGATGTTTTGGATCATAGCCGAAGACGACGTCCCGGAATTCGACCGAGCCGTCCATATCCGCCGACAGCACTTTGGCGTCCGGCGCGTCCTTGATATCTACGGGCACGTCGAGCACATCCGTTAGCCGCTGGCCGGAGGCCATGGCGCGCTGCATGACGGAATATTGCATGGTGAGCGAGCGGATAGGGTCGAAGAAGCGCTGAATGTAGAACAGGAACGCGACCATGACGCCGACGTCGAGCCTGTGGTTCAGCACCATGGAACCGCCAACGATGATGACGATGGCCATGGCCATGCCCGTCAAGGTATCGACGATCGGCACCATGATCTGTGCGTATCTCGCAGCCGTCAGATGTGCCTTGAGGTTGGTATATGCCTTGTCGTCGAAGAGACCGAAATTGACGCTCTGCCTGTGCATGCCCTGAACGGCGCGCACGCCATGGATCGCCTCGGCCAAGGCGCCGTTGGTGACGGAGTTTGTCTCATGCGCGTTCATGAAGGCGACACGTGCCTTCGGAAGCCAGAACAGCCGGACGACGAAAAGGATCGGCATGACCGACAGCGTCAGCAGGCCAAGCCGGAAATCGAGCGAGAGAATGACGATGACGATGCCGAAGAGCAGGGCGATATCGCCGACGGAAAGCACCGATGTTTCAAGGAATTCCTGCATGGAGTTGACGTCGCCCTGCAGGCGCGACATCAACCGGCCGACTTCGGTCTTGTCCATGAAGGAGAGTGATACCCGCTGCAGATGTGCAAACATCGCCCTGCGGATATCGAAGAGCACTTCCTCCGCGACCTGGCCGACAAAGGTCTCCTGCACATAGCTGGCAGCATAATTGACCAGAATCGCTGCTGTGAAGATCGCCAGGGCCAGCCAGAGCGCCGAATAGTTGGTCGCGCCAGGTGCCATCGCGTGATCGATCGCATAGCGGATGACGAGCGGGATGACGATCTGCGACCCGGTGAAGAGAAGCACGGCTCCGACGGAAATGTAGATCTGGCGGCGGTAGGGGCTGACGAACGCCCAGATGCGGCGGATGATCTTGCCGTCGAAGACCTTGCCGAAAATCTCTTCCTCGACGCGATGGGAGCCGACCACAGCGCGGGGAGGGCGCCGCCCGTCTTCGCGCACGTCGTTGCGCTCGGTTTCAACAGTTTCCGACATTGTCAGGCCTCCCTTCTCGCCCCTGCGACCCTAGAGACATCGCTGTCTGGGCGGACCTGCAGATCGTACAGCGCCTTGTACCGCCCACCGGCAGCAAGGAGCTGCTCGTGGGTTCCACGCTCGACAATCTCACCGTCTTCGACAAACAGGATCTGGTCGGCATGCATCAGAGAGCTGAGGCGGTGGGCGACAACGAGGGTCACCCGATCTCGGGCAAACCGCTTCATGGCGCTGCGGATGCGTTGCTCGGTTGCAGCGTCAATGGCAGCGGTGGAATCATCGAACACCATTACCGCTGGCTTCAGCATCAACGTCCGAGCGATCGTCAAACGCTGGCGCTGGCCGCCGGAAAGCGACACGCCGCGTTCTCCGACGACGGTGGTATAGCCGGCCGGCAGGCCGAGAATATAGTTGTGCAGTTGGGCGGATTCGGCGGCGCGCTCGATGCGCTGTTCCTTCGCCCAGGGATCGCCGTAGGCGATATTGTTTTCGATGCTGGTCGTGAACAGGAAGGAATCCTGCTGCACGACGGCCACCGACTGGCGCAGCGACTGCAGCGTCGCCTTGCGGATATCCTGGCCGTCGATCGTGATCCGGCCGGATGTGACGTCATAGAAGCGCGGGATCAGATGCGCGATGGTCGATTTGCCGCTGCCGGGCGGCCCGACGATGCCGATCGTCTCGCCGCGCCGTGCTTCGAAGCTGACATCCCTGAGGACGGGGCGGTTTTCCGAGCCGGGATAGGTGAAGCCGACACTTTCGAAGCGCAGAACGCCGTCCGTAACGGCAAGCGGCTTGGCGTCCGGCGCATCCTTGATGGCGATGTCGAGGTCGAGCAGGGCGAACAGCCGCGAGCCGCAGGTCGATGCGCGGGCAAACGCGTTGACCATCAGGCCGAGCTGGCGCACCGGCATCTGCAGAATGGTCATGAAGGTCAGGAACGAGGCGAGGGTGCCGACACTGATCTCGCCCGCAATCACCTTGGTGCCGCCAACCCAGAGCACGAGGCCCATGGCGGCGAAAAAGGAGAAGTTCATGGCGCTGGTATTGACGACGCGGATACCGACGCGTTTGTGAGCAAGGGTGAGCGCATTGTGCGAAGCCCTGTCGAACTTCATCAGTTCGTGGGCCTGCGCCGCGAAGGCACGCACGACACGAATGCCGCCGAGGTTTTCCTCCATCACGCGGGTCAGCACCGATAGCCGTTCCTGCAGTTCGAGCCAAGTCGAACGCAATCTGAGCTGTGTCACGGAGGAGCGCCAAGCGACGAAAGGCACGAAGCTCAGCGCCAATAACCCGAGCAGGACATCGGTCGACAGAAGCATATAGGCGCCGACGCCGATCAGCATGGTGAGTAGCACCATGCGCACCAGCGCCGTCGAAAAATACATGCGCACGCCTTCGAGATCGAGCAGGCCGACCGTGATGAGATCGCCGGAATGCACATTGTCGTGGAAGCTGAAGGAGAGCTGCTGGATCTTTTCATAGCAGGCCAGCCGCAGCTCGTAGCCCATATGGTGTCCGACAGCTTCGCTAAAGTAGTTCTGCACCATCGTGAAAAGGCCGCGCAGGATGCTGACGACCAGCAGGAGCAGGGCGGTCGTCAACAATGCATTTTCCGCGAGCTGGCCGGCCGCGTCGCCGCAACGAATGTTGCGCCGATCGCCAAGCCGGTCTGCCAGGGATGGCACAGCGTCATATGCGTGATCCGCACGATGGTGGAGAGACCCCGACCCCAACCAGCCGCATTGACATGCGCCAACGAAGCCAATGGCTTCGCCGCGCTTCTTGAGGAATCGCTGCTCACGCTCTTATCCAGGCATTTTTGAACGAGGCGGGCCCGAAATCGGGTTCGGATCGCAAAGGGAATATTGGTAGGACGAATGTCGCCGATTCCGGACCGTCATTCAAGAGTCAAATGGTCACAAGTGCCACCTGGGCGTTAGATTGCGTGTTCGGCGATGGGCGGTATTCGACTGTGTCGCGCGGCGCAATTCGAGCTCGGACCTGAAAAGCTTCGGACAAAAATTTCAAGTGCCTGTCGGTTTCACCTGGAGAGAAACGTCCTTGGATCGACAAACCCAAACTCATGGAGGACATCATGCGCAGGATCATCGCAGCCACATTCATCAGCCTCGACGGGGTCATGCAGGCGCCGGGCGCTCCGGAGGAGGATCCGACCGGCGGATTTCGGTTCGGTGGCTGGACGTTTCCCTATTTCGACGAAGCGACGGGTTCAGCCCTGGGCCAGATATTCGGCAAGCCCTTCGACCTGCTGCTTGGCCGCAAGACCTACGATATCTTTGCTGCTTATTGGCCCTATGCCGGCGAAGATGACTCTATCGGCGTGTTGTTCAACAAGGTCACCAAATATGTTGCGACCCGCGGCGATATCAGGCTTGATTGGAACAACAGCCAATCGCTCGGAACTGACGTTACGGCAGCGCTGACGGAGCTTAAGAAAGGCGAGGGGCCGGATCTCTTGATCCAGGGGAGCGGCAACCTTATTCAGACCCTGCTTCGTCACGGATTGATCGACGAATATACGGTACTGACCTTCCCTGTGCTGCTTGGCAAGGGCAAAAAGCTGTTCGCCGAGGGAACGGTTCCGGCCGCGCTGAAACTCATCCGCTCGCAATCCTTCCCGAGCGGCGTCATCATGGCGACTTACGAGCCAGCCGGTGACGTCAAGACCGGTTCCTTTGCCCAGCAGGCCCCGTCCGAGGCCGAGATCCGGCGCCGTCAGAGCTTGGAATAGCCTGCAGATGATAGCACCATCCCGCCATACCCGCGTCCGTCGGGCATGGCGGACTTTGCCGTACTTCAGCCGGAAACATCGGAGATGAGGATGCAGCTCGCCACCGCATTTTCGCCAATCGTGGCGTTGCGATTGGCTCCCGACCTCGCAACCCGAACCATTCCGGAGAACATTTATGACAGACGCCGCGGCATCCTCGAAACTGCGCATCGCCGTGCTTTTTGGTGGGCGTTCCGCCGAGCACGACGTCTCGGTGCTGTCTGCGACGAATGTCATGCGTGCCCTGCAGCCGGCCAAATACGATGCCGTGCCCATCTTCGTCACCCGCGAGGGAAAGTGGCTCTTAAGCACTTTCGAGGACGGCAAACTGTCGACGCCGGAGAGCGGGACAGAAATCTGCCTTGTGCCCGGTGGGCGTGGACGAATGATCGCGATTTCGGCTGTCGATAGCCCCCGCGACCTGCCGAAGATCGATATCTTGTTTCCCGTCCTGCATGGGCCGCATGGCGAGGATGGCTCGTCCCAGGGGCTTGCCGAAGTCGCCCGGGTGCCGCTTGTCGGATGCGGTATCCTCGGTTCGGCGGTTGCGCTGGACAAAGACATCGCCAAGCGGCTGCTGAACCAAGCAGGTCTGGCTACGGCGCGAGGAGTCACCATTCACGAGACCGGCGCGCCTTCCTTCGCCGATCTCGAACGCACGCTCGGACTGCCCGTGTTCATCAAGCCGGCGCGTCAGGGATCGTCGGTCGGCGTCAGCAAGGTTATGACGGCCAGTGAATATGAAGCAGCGCTCGCGGAAGGCTTCAAGCATGACCGCAAGCTGCTTGCGGAGGAGTTCATCCGCGGACGGGAGATCGAATGCAGTGTGCTGGAGGATACGGCAGGCAATCTCTTCGTTTCGCGTCCCGGCGAAATCGTGCCGGCGGAGAGCCACGGTTTTTATAGCTACGACGCAAAATATATCGACGAGAACGGCGCGGCTTTGAAAGTGCCGGCTGAGCTGCCGGAGGAGATCGAGCGCCGGCTCCGCGAGACGGCAGGCAATGCCTTCCGGGCGGTTGGCTGCGATGGCATGGCGCGCGTCGATTTCTTCGTGACCGCGGACATGCAGTTTCTCGTCAACGAGATCAACACGATTCCCGGTTTCACCGATATCAGCATGTATTCCAAAGCCATGGCGGCGAGCGGCATCAGCTATGCGGAGACCATCGACCGGCTTGTTGCGCACGGGCTGGCACGCGCCGCGCGATAAGTCATGGTGCGGTGCCGCTGCGAAACTTCTGAATTTCTGCGACGGCGGCAAGCGAAGGAGGGAAGAACGTTGCAGTTCGAACTGGAACCCACCGGCCTACAAATGAAAGTCAGATAAGATAGATTATGGAACAAAAATCGATATCAGGCGAGTGAGCTGAACTCGCCTCAAGCCGCCTTTACGCGGATAATCTGGGCTCCGGTCTTCTCGGCCAAGGTTTTGGGATCGCAAGCAAAGATGCTGTCTGGCCGTCCTGCTGCGCACCAAACCTGGTCGTAGCCCAACAGGCTTTCGTCGATGAAAACCGGCAGCTTCACACGATGGCCGATCGGGCCGACGCCGCCGATGGCGAAGCCGGTTTCGTCGCGGACGCGGTCGATGTCGGCGCGCTTCAGGCGTAGCCCGTAAGTGGTCGCGATATATGCCGTATCGGCATTGTGGGCGCCGGAAATAAGGAGCAGCGTCAGGCCGTGGGTCTCCGCATTGACGAAGACTAGCGATTTGACGATCTGGCCAACAGCGCAGCCGGCCGCATTGGCCGCTTCTTCGGCTGTGCGGGTCGATTGCTCCATGCGCTTGATGACGATGTCGAGGCCGAGATCGCGGGCAGCCTGTTCGACGCGTTCGAGGCTTGAAAGCTTCTTACTGTCCTCGCTCATAGATCATCATCCTCCACATCGAGTTCGATCCGCATCTGGTCGTAAGCCGGCTCGACATTCTCAGGTGTTTCCGCAAGCACGGTCGCGTAGTCGAGTGGTGTGTGCATATGCGTCAGGATCGCGCGGCGTGGCTGCAGCCGTTCGATCCAGGCGAGCGATTGCTCCAGCGAGAGATGGCTTGGATGCGGCCGGTATTGCAGCGCATCGATGATCAGGACGTCGAGATCTTGAACTCTCTCGACAGATTCCGCTGGGAAGTCGCTGATATCGCTGCAATAAGCAAGGCTGCCGATGCGAAAGCCAAGCGAGTGGATGTCGCCGTGCTGCTGCCTGTGCGGCCAGAAGCTGATCGGACCGCCCGGCCCGTCGACCGTGAAACTCTTGTCCAGGCTTTCGATGATGATCGGCCGGACGATCGGCGGATAGTTACTGCCTGGCGGCGTCTCCAGACAATAGCCGAAGCCCTCGCGGATGCGGTCCATGGTCGGCTGATCGGCATAGATCGGAATGCGCTCATGCGAATTGTGGAAGAAACCACGCAGGTCGTCGATGCCGTGAATATGGTCGGCATGGGCGTGCGTATAGAGCACCGCATCGACAGAGCCGACGCCAGCGCGGATCATCTGCTCGCGAAAATCCGGGCCGGTATCGACGACGACGGTGGTGATGCCGCCATCCGGCGCGATCTGCTCGATCATGAAGGCAGCACGCGTGCGCCGGTTTTTCGGATTCTTCGGGTCGCAGGCGCCCCAATCGCCGGTAATGCGCGGCACCCCCGGCGACGACGAGCAGCCCAATATGGTGAAGCGCCGCCGGTGTGTCACGCCGTCAGACCCTCGTCATGCGGGAGAAGCAGCGGAACGCATTCTGGGTGGTGATCTCTGCGATCTCGTCCATGCTGACGCCGATCGTATCCGCCAGCACCTCGGCTGTGTTGACGACGTAGGATGGCTCATTGCGTTTGCCGCGCCAGCGCTTCGGCGCAAGGTATGGCGCATCCGTCTCGACCAGCAGCCGGTCATGCGGGATCGTTTTGGCGATCTCGCGCAGCTCTTCCGATTTCGGGAAGGTCAGAATACCGGAGAAGGAAATATAGCCGCCAAGCTCGACGCCGGTGCGGGCGAGGGCCGGGCCGGAGGAGAAGCAATGCAGGATGAAGGGGAAGGCCCCCTTCCCTGTTTCCTCGGTCAGGATCGCGGCCATGTCCTCATCGGCGCTGCGGCTGTGAATGACCAGCGGCAGCTTCGTTTCGCGTGCGGCCGCGATGTGGCGCAGGAAGCCGGTCTTCTGATCTTCCGGCTTGACGGTATCGTAGAAATAATCGAGACCCGCCTCGCCGATCGCGACGATCTTCTCGTGCTGGTTTGCCAGCCGCACAAGGTCTTCCGTCTGGATATCCAGTTCCTGGTCGGCGCTGTTCGGATGCGTGCCGACCGAGCAGAAAACCGAGGGATAGCGCTCTGTTATCGCAAGCAATCCATCGAGCTTTCTGACCTTGGTCGAGATGGTGACCATCTGCTTGACGCCAACCTCATGGGCGCGCGCGACGATCGCGTCGCGTTCCTCCGCGAAGTCGGCAAAATCCAGATGGCAATGCGTATCGATCAACATGGCAGTAGAAAAACCTTATTCGACTTCCGGCGCCACATAGCGCGGGAAGACGGGCTTGGGCGCTTCCAAGGGCGTTCCGGGGATAAGGCGGCCGGCCTCGCCGAGCGCCGCGAAATCGCGCTTGTCGGCGGGAATAGCGATCAGATCCAGCAGCTTGGCAGAAGACTCCGGCATGAAGGGCTGCAAGAGAATGCCGATCTGGCGGACGACATCGGCGGTAACGTAGAGCACGGTCGCCATGCGAGCCGGATCGGTCTTCTTCAGTGCCCAAGGCTCTTGGCCGGCGAAATAGCGGTCGCTTTCGGAGACGACGGCGATGATCGAAGCCAGCGCGCGGTGGATGAGCTGCTTGCCCATGTCCTCGCGCGTGGAGGCCAGCAGCGCATCGGCCTGCGCCAGCAGCGCCTTGTCCACGTCGGTCAGCTCTCCGCATTCTGGGATCTTGCCGTCGCAATTCTTGACGATCATCGAGAGCGACCGGCTGGCGAGATTGCCGATGCCGTTGGCAAGATCGGAGTTGATGCGGGTGCCGATCGCCTCTTCGCTGTAGCTGCCGTCCTGGCCGAAGGAGACTTCGCGCAGGAAGAAATAGCGCACCTGGTCGAGGCCGAAATGGTTCACCAGATTGACCGGATCGACGACGTTGCCGAGCGACTTCGACATCTTCTCGCCCTTGTTGAGCAGGAAGCCATGGGCATAGACGCGCTTCGGCAGCGGCAGCTTGGCCGACATCAGGAAAGCCGGCCAGTAGACGGCGTGAAAGCGGATGATGTCCTTGCCGATGATGTGCACATCGGCCGGCCAGTATTTCGCCCGCGGATTGTTCCGGTCCTCGATATAGCCGGTCGCCGTGATGTAGTTCGTCAGTGCATCGACCCAGACATACATGACATGGGCGGGATCGTTCGGCACCTTGATGCCCCAGTCGAACGTCGTGCGTGAAATCGACAGGTCCTTGAGGCCTGATTTGACGAAAGAGATCACCTCGTTGCGGCGCTCGGCCGGACCGATGAAATCGGGGTTCTCCTCGTAGTGCTTCAGCAGTCGGTCTTGGTATTCCGAGAGCTTGAAGAAGTAGCTCTCCTCCTGCACCCATTCTACCGGCGTGCCCTGAGGCCCGTAACGGACGCCATCGGCGCGAAGCTCGGTCTCATTTTCCTGGTAATAGGCCTCGTCGCGCACCGAATACCAGCCGGCATAGGAATCCTTGTAGATGTCGCCGGCATCGGCCATCAGGTTCCAGATGTTCTGCGAGGTCTCGTGATGGCGGGCCTGCGTCGTGCGGATGAAGTCGTCATTCGAGGCATTGAGCAGCTTGCCCATGGCCTGGAACTCGTCCGAATTGCGGTCGGCTAGCTGCTGTGCCGTCAGGCCTTCGGCGCGCGCCGTCTGCTGCATCTTCTGGCCGTGTTCGTCCGTGCCGGTCAGGAAAAAGACATCGAGCCCGTCCAGCCGCTGGAAGCGCGCCATGGCGTCGGTGGCAATCAGCTCATAGGCATGGCCGATATGCGGCTTGCCGTTGGGGTAAGCGATCGCAGTGGTGATGTAGAACGGGGTCTTGTCGGTCATATCAGGCAATGGTCCGGTTTACGGTTTCGTCATTGTTATTCTTGCACTCGCTCGCTTTAGCGCATGTTTGCTGGGAGTGAAACACCAAGTTTCGCGCTCGCAGCATTCCACGTTCCGTGGACGTCCTCGCTTGACTCGATCCAGCCCCGGCTTTACCCCTTCAGAAAACAAAAGCGCAGGACAGGGACCGCCGTGAATACTATTTCCATTTTTAATAGCCTGTCCAACGGCTTGAAGGGGCCGTGGCTTTGATTTTTCCGGCCGCGTTTCAACCCCTTTATTCCTTTTCCGGTTTCTTCGTCGGCATGCTGGTGGGTATCACCGGCGTCGGTGGCGGGTCGTTGATGACGCCATTGCTGGTTCTGTTGTTCGGTGTGCATCCGGCCACCGCCGTTGGCACGGACCTCCTTTATGCCGCGATCACCAAGACCGCGGGCACCGCGGTTCATGGCATGCACGGGCGGGTGAACTGGAAAGTGGTGGGCTTGCTCGCCTCCGGAAGTGTGCCCGCCGCGCTTGCGATGCTGTGGATCATGGCGGGCGTCAATCGCGAGAGTCCGGCGGTTGCCCATACGATCACGGTGTCCCTGGGCTGTCTCCTGTTTCTGACGTCGTTGATGCTGATCTTTCGCGGCCAGGTGCTGAGCGCCATCCGGAAATGGCGAGGCGAGCGCGGGACGCTTTCGCCGCGTAGCATCGCGCTGCTGACGCTCGTCCTTGGCTTTGTGCTCGGCACCCTCGTCACCATGACCTCCGTCGGCGCCGGCGCGCTCGGCGTCACCGTGCTGCTGGTGCTCTATCCGCATCTCGATGTGCGCGAGATCGTCGGCTCGGATATCGTCCATGCCGTACCGCTGACATTGATCGGCGGCATGGGTTACTGGTTCATCGGCGAGATTAACTGGACGATGCTGTTTGCACTGCTGCTCGGCTCGGTTCCCGGCATCGTTGCCGGCAGCCTGCTGGCGCCGCGTTTGCACGAACGGATAATCAGGACGGTGCTTGCCGTCACCTTGATGATCGTCGCCTGGAAATTACTCTTTCCCTAAATGGAAAGCTGCTGCTTGAGCTCGCCGAGAATCGTGATGATCGTCTGCTTGCGATCGAGATTGTAGGCCTGCGATACGGTGAGCCGCTCGGTGACGTCAGAATAGAGGCGAGCGAGTCTTTCGGCCACAGTGAGGCGTCCCTCCAGCGCCGCCGCCCTCGCCCGCGCCATGATGTCGTCGCCGATATGGGACACGAAGAATCCGAAGATCGTGTCGCTTTCCTTCGCCGACAAGGCATCGGCGAGGCGATGCATTGCCCGGCGCGCCGCAGGCCCATCCGTTGAGATGACCTGCTCGTAGGCCGCAACGATTTCGCCACCGCCATAGTTCAGCAGTTTCAGAGCCTCGCCGACGCTCCCCTTGGCCGCGGCAAGCAGGTCCGCACCCTGCCCCGGCGACAGGCTGATACCAAGATGCGCAAGCGCGTTCCCTAGAGCATCGTCGCTCAGCGGCGTCAGCCTCAGTGGCAGGCAGCGCGAGCGGATGGTCGGCAGCAGCTTGCCCGGCGCGTGCGACAGCACGAGGAACAGTGCCCGCTTCGGTGGCTCCTCGAGGATCTTCAATATGGCATTGGCAGCGCTTCGATTGAGATCATCGGCCGGATCGATGATGACGATACGCCAATTGCCCGTGCCGGAGGTCTGTGAGAAGAACTTGCCGGCGCGGCGCACCTCATCGACAGTGATCGCAGACTTTACCTTTCCGGTCTTGTCGTCGACGGGACGGGCAAGATGCAAGAGATTGTGCGAGGCACCGCCGGAAATCTGCCGACTGATGGCGGAAGCCGGATCGGGGTCGCCGATCATTTCCGGCGCCATGGCGGGGTCGGGATGAGACAGAACATGATTGGCAAAACGAAAGGCAAGCGTTGCCTTGCCGATGCCTTCTGGCCCCTCGATCAGGACGGCATGGTGACCTTTGCCCGAGCGATAGGATTGCGACAGGAAGGCTTCCGCCTCCTCGTGGCCGAAGAGACGGGTGTTATCCTGGGGCGGAATCGCACCATCGAGAACCCCTGGCCGATCTTCGCTCATTGCGCCACTTCCGGTCTGATGGACGGCATATCGTCTGCCGATGTCAGCCGTTCTTCGACTATGCTGGCAATTTCATTGGCAATGGCATCTTCGGAGCGCTGCGCATCGATGACGTGACAACGGCCCGGATCGCGCGCGGCAATATCGAGAAAGGCTTCCCGACGCTTCTCATGCGTCTGCATTTCTTCTTTTTCGAAGCGATCCGGTGCGGCACTGGCCGAAGCACGCTTGCGGGCCCGCTCCAGGCCGATTTTGGCGGGAATATCAAGGATCAGCGTACAGTCCGGCACCACGCCGTTGACCGCGACACGCTGCAGCGCCTCGATGAAATCAGGTTCGAGATTTCCTGTTATGCCCTGATAAACGCGCGAGGAATCCATGAAGCGGTCGCAAAGCACGATCGTGCCGCGCGCAAGCGCCGGGCGGATGACCTCTTCGACATGATCGTTGCGTGCCGCGGCGAACAGGATCGCCTCCATGCGCGTGCCGAACATTTCCGCCGCGCCCGAAAGCAGCACATGGCGTACGGCCTCCGCCCCCGGCGAGCCGCCCGGTTCGCGCGTCACCAGGACGTCATGACCGAGCCCGCGCAACCGTTCCGCCAGGCAGCGAATCTGGGTCGATTTACCGGCCCCTTCCCCGCCTTCAAAGCTCACGAACAATCCGGTTGCATCAGCCAATGATCATGTCCTGCACTTGTTTTCCGCATTTTTGCCGTAGCGTGACGTGTGCCCTGTTTAACTCAAGATGCGCGCTCGTGAAACCACGCAAAGCATCTGAGCCTGACATTCTATATAGGCTGTAAACAAGGGAATTCACGAGGCGGGAAACAATCAAGTCGACGTCGGGGTGTCCCAAAGCCAGGAGAACAGCAGCGATTCCGTCAGCTCCATGAAAGCATCGAAAGCGCGGCTGCTGAGCGTTCCCTGGGCGACGGCATCCTTTGTATAGAGGGGCAATTCGCGCAACAGCCGTGCGCCGGAAAAGACGCGGAGCGTTCCCGCTTCGTAGCCGACGGCGACCGGTGCCGTCAGCGGCCACCGATAGACGATGCGGGCCGACAGGCGGTCGGGATTGTTGAGCGGCACATAGACATCGACCGGTACCTTGGCGATGAGGCCGACCGTCGACTCCGCGCCGCCATAGACGCTGGCGTCGCCGATCACCTCGCCATCGGCAAAGATGCGCTGGCTCTTGAAGTTGCTGAGGCCCCATTCCAGCACGCGGCGGGTTTCCTCGGTGCGTTCCTTGTCCGTTTTCAAGCCGCCGAGCGCCAGGAACAGCCGTCGGCCGCCGCGCTGGATGGAGGCGACGATCGAATAGCCCTCGCCCTCGGCAAAGCCGGTGCCGAGGCCGTCGACGCCGATGTTCAGGGGGAGCAGCGGATTGCGGTTGCGCTGGTAGATCTTGTTCCAGGTAAAATCCGCCTGGCCGAAATATTTGTAGAGATCGGCGTGTTTCTCCTGCAGGTCCTGTGCCAGCGTCACCAGCTCGTGCACCGAAATCTTGCTGCCGTCATTGGGGTCGTCAGGGTCCGGAAGGCCGGTCGAATTGGTAAAGACCGCTCTCGGCATGCCGATCTCGCGCGCATGCGCCGTCATGCGCCGGGCGAATTCCTTTTCATTCACGGACATGCCTTCGGCAAGGATCATGCAGCCGTCATTGGCCTGCTGCACGGCGACGCCCTGGATCAGATCGCCGACGCGCACGCGCGATTTCAGGGCGGCGAACATGGTCGATGCACGCGACGGTGCACCGCCCTTGCGCCAGGCGTTTTCGGAAACGGGATATTCCGTATCAAGCGAAATCTCCCCTCGCCCGACTGCATCGAAGACGACATCCATGGTCATTAGCTTCGCAAGCGAGGCCGGGGAAATCGGTTGATTCTCATCCTTGGCAAGCAGGATCGTGCCGGTGGAGGCTTCGATCATGAAGGCCTGCGCGGCCTTGGTGTCGAAAGCCGGCGCCGGCGCCTGTTGGGCGACGGCCGGCAGGCACTCAATTCCGATAAGGAAGAAGGAAAACGCGAAAAACAGGCGTCTCAACATGCCGGCTCCCCAATCCGTTCGACCCCGAAATCATATTAGCCCAGGGGTGAAGATTCAGGCAATGACGCCGATTATTCGACTTGCGTTTGAGCTTGATGCTGACGGTGATAGGCGGAGAGGATCGACTCCTGCGTCAGCCCGTCATTGCGCACCATGACAGCGTCGAAAGCGAGATTGACGTAGACTGTCTTGACCGGTGCTTCCTGGTAGGCAGCGACCGTGGAGGCGAGCGACGGCGCATCAAGGCTCGCCATGCCCGGTGCGAAATCCGGACGCTCGTAGGGAATGGGGCCAATAGTAGGCAATACGACCAGCGTTGGCTCGGCAGGATCGACCGACGGCATGGCGCCGCCGTTCCAGGTCATCGGCGGCGGATTGTTGCGCTTGTTGCCATTATAGGACGCTGTCGGCGTGGAGCCGGCAAAGGCGGTTGCCGAATAAGGCGATTGCTGCGGGATCGGCGCAAGCGCCGGCGCAGCACTCGCGGTGTTGAAGCTGCGCTGCTGGCGGCTGGGCTGGCGGATATTGTCCGAATCCGGCAGTTGGTCGGCGGTAATGCGGCCATTCGAAGCGACCATTACGCCCGTTGCGATCTGGCCGCCGGGATTGATGCTCGGCAGGCGCGAGCCCTTCGGAATGTAGGAGGCCATCAGATAGGGATCGTCGTGGCCGTCCATGCGGGCGCGGCCGACATATTGCACGCGCACGTCGCCGGTGCCGCTATGCTGCAGATCGAGGAGCTGCGCCGTCTTGTTGGAAAGGTCGATGATGCGGCCGGGATGATAAGGGCCGCGATCGTTCACGCGCACGATGATGGAGGAACCGGTTTCGACATTGGTGACGCGCGCATAGCTCGGCAGCGGAAAGGTCGGATGGGCGGCGGTGAGCGCCTGCTGGTCATAGACTTCGCCGTTTGCGGTCAGGCGTCCGTGAAAGGCCGAGCCGTACCAGGAGGCGATGCCGACCTTGTTATAGGCATAATCTTCCTTGGGATAATACCATTGGCCCTTGACCTCGTAGGGATTGCCGACCATGAAACGACCGCCGCCCTTCGGGATCGGTCCATTGAAGGCAACGCGCGGGCTCGCCTTAACGCCGTATTCTTTTTCGGAGAAATATTCCTTGCCATGCTGACGCTTCGTCGCAACCTGCTGAGAGGTTCCGCAGGCGGTAACGGTGGCGCACATCAGAGAGAGAGCAAACCAACGCATACCCGTTGCGTATGTCACCGCACGATTATCGAATTTCATCTGTCCCACGCCGTTAATCAAATTACTATGGCAAGGCATGCACCGGCATATCCCTCAACCGGTATCCTGCTACGCCTCAATCACCTAACGGTACTTTAATCATGATTGCATGTTGTCGAATTTGCGATCGGATTTGAGCGAATGTGGGTATTTCCGAAAATTATGGTTAATGAATGGTTGAAATGCGGCAGCTTCTGCGGTCGCATTTGATGCCAGTTTCGTTGCCGATCGACCGATAAGTGCAACTATTAATGAGCCATGGCGCCGATGATGTGCTGCAGCTTGTCCGGGTTGCGCGTGCAATAAATGGCAACGATCTTTTCCTGCTCGATGTGTAGAGCGGTCGTCTGCGCGACGTTGCCGCCTTCTACCGTTACGAAACCTGGCAAGCCATCGATGACGGCATAGTGGATCAGTTGCGACGGTTGCGTGCGGAAAATTCGCGCCAACTGCTCATGGAGCAGCATGACGGCCGCGAGACCGATGTGTGGCCGCCGCGATGTCGGTACCTTGCCGCCGCCGTCGGCATAGACAACGACATCTTCGGAAAGCAAGGCTTGAAGAGCCGCCATGTCTCCCGTTCTCGACGCCGTAAAGAAGGCTGTGGCAAGCTTCAGCCCCTGCTCTCTGCCGACGGCAAAGCGTGGTCGGGTCTCGGCAACATGCGCCCTCGCCCGGCTTGCGAGCTTGCGGCAAGCGGGAGCTTCGCGGCCGATCGCCGAGGCAACGTCATCGAAATCCATGCCGAACACGTCATGCAGGAGAAAGGCGGCACGCTCCAGAGGCGACAGACGCTCCAGCGCCAGCATCAGGGGCAAGGTGATATCATCAGCCGCATCGCCGTCCTCCGGATCGAAGATGGGCTCGGGCAGCCAGGATCCCACATAGGACTCCCGGCGGCGACGCGCCGATTTCAGCTCGTTGAGGCAAAGTCTGGTGACGATGATGCGAAGAAACGCAGCCGGCTCACGCACCGATGAACGATCGGTCGCCAGCCAGCGCAGCGAAGCATCCTGCACGATATCTTCCGCATCCGCCACGGATCCGAGCATTCGATAGGCAAGCCGGACGAGGCGCGGACGCAGCTCGAAAAAGGTCGTTTCGGAGAGCGTTTCACTCATGGGCGGCAAGAGCGTATTGGAGGGGCACGGCTTGGCGTCCGCGAACGAACTGCAGCGTCGTCAGCGCCACACGCCGCCCGAGATAGCGCGCCGTGGCAAGATCGGATGCCGGCGGCGCGGTTTCCGGGCCTTCATCCGTATTCGCCTGGGCGCCGGCACCAAGCCAGAAGCCGAGGCGTTTCATATCCTCTTCGGAACCGGTCGAAGAGCAGTTCGCCGGCGGAAGATCGAGACCCACCCAATGCATTCCGTGCTGTGCGGCAAAGACCACCATCTGCATCAACGTCGAGAGCTTGTCACCGGATCGTGACCCCGAGGTGGTGAAGCCGGCCGCGATCTTGTCCTTCCACAGATAACCCTTGGCAAGAACGGCATGCGATGTTGCCTCTTGGAACGCTTTGAACGACGCGGAGACCGAGCCCATATAGGTCGGCGACCCGAAAATGATCGCCTGCGCAGCATTGAGATCATCCCAATGGCGGTCCACCTTGTCCACCGTCAGCAGCAAGGTCTCGACGCCCTCGACCTCATCAACCCCCGCCTTCACGGCTTCCGCCTGCCGGCCCGTGTGCCCATAGCCGCTATGATAGACGATTGCGATACGCTGCCGGGTCATTGTCATCTCCTTCGAACATGGTGTTGCGAAGGGGATGACAAGGGATGGGGTCTGATTGTGACATGCCCTGGCGCTTTTTTGACGGTAATTGGCTTGCCATCCTCTCAAAAGACGCAGGATCTGCAGCTTGCTTGCATCGGCCAATGCAGACATGGCGGCGTATTCCCAAGTCTGAGCTGTTGTTACTGTAACGTACTTCCATTTTACGTCTTTCTCGCATCTCATCTACTCGCATGGACGTGCACCGCGAGATTGGGACCATGCGAGAGGGAGGAAACCATGAACACGGCAGAACATCCCAACAGCCCAGACACAAAAGTCCCCGAAGGCATTAGCCGGCGTACCGTCTTACTCGGCGGCACCGCGCTCGTAGCAGCCACGGCGGCGCTCTCATCGGCGCAAGGCGTCCGGACTGCGTCGGCGCAGCCAGCCGGTGGTAAGCCGAACATCCTTGTCATCTTCGGCGACGACATCGGCTACTGGAACATAAGCGCCTACAATCGCGGCATGATGGGCTATCGCACGCCCAATATCGATCGCATCGCCAAGGAGGGCGCGATCTTCACCGACCTCTACGCCCAACAATCCTGCACAGCCGGACGCGCCGCCTTCATCACCGGCCAGAGTTGTTTCCGCACGGGCTTGCTCAAGGTCGGGTTGCCGGCGGCAAAGGAAGGGTTGTCGGACAAGGACCCGACACTCGCCGAATTGCTCAAGCCGCAGGGCTATGCCACCGGCCAGTTCGGCAAGAACCACCTCGGTGATCGCAACGAGTTTCTGCCTACCGTCCACGGCTTCGACGAGTTTTTCGGCAACCTTTATCACCTCAATGCCGAGGAGGAGCCGGAGAATATCGACTATCCGAAGAGCCCGGATTTCAAGGCGAAGTTCGGACCGCGTGGCGTGCTGAAATGCGTTGCCACCGAAACGGACGATCCGACTGAGGATCCGCGCTTCGGCCGGGTGGGAAAGCAGAGGATCGAGGACACCGGCCCGCTGAATAAGAAGCGCATGGAGACCGTCGACGAGGAATTCCTGACGGCTGCGATGGACTTCGTTGACCGGCAGCACAAGGCTGGCAAACCGTTCTTGTGCTGGTTCAACTCGACGCGCATGCACATCCACACGCACCTCAAACCTGAGACTAGCGGCAAGACAGGCCTTGGCCTTGAGGCAGATGGAATGACGGAGCTCGACGGAATGGTTGGCCAGCTTCTCAAGCAGCTCGACGACCTCGGCATCGCCGACAATACGATTGTGCTGTGGACCACCGACAACGGCGCAGAAGAATTCTCATGGCCGGACGGCGGCACCACACCGTTCCACGGTGAGAAGAATACAAGCTGGGAGGGCGGCTACCGCGTTCCAGGCGCGATGCGCTGGCCGGGCGTCATTAAGCCAGGCACCGAGATCAACGACATCGTGTCCCATGAAGATTGGGTGCCAACGCTCGTGGCCGCTGCCGGCGAGCCCGAGGTAAGTCAAAAGCTTTTGACCGGCTATGATGCGGCTGGCAAAACCTTCAAGGTCCATCTCGACGGCTACGATCAGCGCGAGCTCTTGGCCGGAACCGGCCCGAGCAAGCGCAAGGAGTACTTCTTCTGGACTGACGACGGAAATCTCGCCGCCATTCGCTATGACCGCTGGAAGGTTCTGTTCATGGAACAGCGGGCCGAAGGGTTCGACGTGTGGCAAGAGCCGTTTGACACCTTGCGGCTGCCGAAGATTTTCGATCTGCGCGCTGATCCCTTCGAACGCGCAGAACATGAAGCGAGCGAATACGACTTCTGGCGCCTCGACCGGACATATCTCCTCGTGCCGGCGCAGGCCTTCGTGGCCCAGCACTTGCAAACCTACGTGGACTTCCCGCCACGGCAGAAGCCGGGCAGTTTCTCGCTCGACCAAGTTTTGGAGAAGCTGCAACGGGCCGGTGAGGGCAAGAACTGAAAGCGGTTGAGGGCGGAGACAGCTCAGACTGGGCGATCTGGAGGAGATCCAACAGAGCGCTAACTGGCCGGCGCTGCTCGGGGTTATCGAAGATGGGAGATTGTATCTTTATCGGGCACGGGTGCGTGCTGCGCCATTTTAACTTGCCTTGGCAAGGGCTTGCTCGGCGACGGAAGGGAAAGCTGTGCAGGTGCAAGAAACATATAAGCGTCACAACGCTTATCGAAAAAATTCTATAATTTCCAAATATTTAGATGAGAGAGATGGCGGAAGAGGTGGGATTCGAACCCACGGTACGGTTTCCCGCACGCCGGTTTTCAAGACCGGTTCCTTAAACCACTCGGACACTCTTCCTGTCGCTGAAGCGCGTTGCATCAGTAAATGTGGTTGGCAGGCTTTACAGCTATTCGGGCCGGAGCGTCAACCGGCCTGATTGAACTCCGCACCGAACGAATTGGCGCAGCCAGGCAATGGGCCCTATGCCCTCGGCTCGCCGCCGGGCGCGTAGTGAGATTTGCGCTTGAATGGGAAGACGCTGCCGCAGCGGCAGCGGATCATGTATTTCGCCGGATCGTTCGATTTGCGCTCGTCGAAAAAGCCCGCCGGCATTTCGTCCACGAGAAAGCCGGGGTTTTCACGGCGCGGATTGTCATCCTCCGAAACCTCGGCGAAGCCGCTATTGCCACACTGAGAGCATTCGAGCTTTCTTGAATATCGATCCCGCGCAGCCATTTTCTTCCAGTCCGAGTCTCACAACCTCCCTTCCCTATCAGAGAACATTTCGTTTCTGAACCCGCGTAAAGAAATGATACAGATCGATGCGATGAAATCCCGTCCGGCTATGATTTCAGCGAAAGGGATTATCGAGACGAGAGCTTCGCAAGATTCGGCTTCGAATAACCAGTGGACACCGCCCTCGCCCATGACGCCTGACGACCAGCCCTTATCAATCGGCCCCAAGCCTTTGGCTGGCCCCGCCCTCACCGCCTTTTTCTCCCGCGATGCGGTCACCGTAGCGTCCGATCTCATCGGCGCGCGCCTCATGGTCGCCGGTGCCGGCGGGCGAATCGTCGAGACGGAGGCCTATCGGCCGGATGATGAGGCATCCCATAGCTTTCGCGGACCGACGGCGCGCACGGCGGCGATGTTTGGGCCGGCGGGCCGGGTCTATATCTACCGCTCCTACGGCATTCACTGGTGCCTGAATTTCGTCTGCCAAGGCGCCAGCGCCGTGCTCATCCGGGCATTGGAGCCGGAAAGCGGCATCGCGGACATGGTCCGGCGGCGCGGTGTTGCCGACTTTGTCGATCTCTGCAATGGCCCGGGAAAGCTGACGCAGGCCTTGGGCGTGGATATCAGCCTGAACGGCCTGGCGCTGGACGCCTCGCCTTTCGAGTTCATCTTGGCCGAGCCGGTGCCGGTGGTCGCAGGCAAGCGGATCGGGATTACGAAAAATGTCGATCCGCTATGGCGCTTCGGCGCCGCCGGCTCACGCTTCGTCAGCCGCCGGTTTCCTTAGAGCGCCATGCAATTTCGGACGAAAAACCGCTGCGCACTTTTCCTGAAATTGCTCTGAAAAAGACCGCCGGGGTGGAGCCCGGCGGTCATGCTGCCGCGTAGTGAAACTGGAAAGACTACGCAGCTACTCCATCGCGATGCTGTGGTCGACGGCCGGCGGCGCCTTGGGCTTGCGCAGCAGCACAAGCAGCGGCATGGCGAAGATCGACATCAGCATCAGCAGTTTGAAATCGTCCATATAGGCGATGATCGTCGCCTGCGTGGTAATCACGCCGTCGAGTGCTGCGCGGCCGACAGCGGTCACGGGGCTGATGGCTTGAGCGGCCGTGGCATCGAAATAGCGGTTGAACGGCGTCACATAGGCGGCGATAGTCGAGTGGTTGACCTGGGTATTTTCGGTGATCAGCGCCGAGACGACAGAGATGCCGACGCTCGAGCCGATGTTACGCGAGAGGTTGTAGAGGCCGGTACCCTCGCCGCGCATCTGCGCAGGCAGCGTCGCAAAGGCGATCGTCGTTAACGGCACGAACAGGAAGCCGAGCCCCGCCCCCTGGACGAAACCGACTGAAATCAGCGTCCATTGCGAAACATCTGGCGTCCAGCCGGTCATGTCGTACATCGCCCAGGCGGTCAGGGCGAGGCCAAAGAACAGCAGCCAGCGCGTATCCACCTTGCCGATCAGCCGCCCGACGACGAACATGCACAGCATCGTGCCGAGCCCGCGCGGACCCATGACGATGCCGGCAGTGACGACCGGGTAGCCCATCAGCGTCTGCAGATAGGGCGTCATCAGCGCAAGCGAGGCCAGATAGGTGACGCCGACGACGAAGATGAACAGCATGCTGACGGCAAAATTCTGGTCCAGGAACAATCGCGGATTCACGAAGGACCGTTCCGCCGTGAACGTGTGCACCAGGAAGAGATAGAAGGCGCAGACGCAAACCAGAGCCTCGATGATGATTTCGCCTGAATAGAACCAATCGAGCTGCTCGCCGCGATCGAGGAAAAGCTGCAGGGCGGCAATGGCGATCGACAGCATGCTGAAGCCGAAGAGATCGAGCTTGGCGAGCGCGTCGAGCTTGGTTTCCGTCACGTAGATGACGATGCCGGCAAAGGCGAGCGCGCCGATCGGCACATTGATATAGAACACCCAGCGCCAGCTCATATTGTCCGTCAGCCAGCCGCCGATGACCGGTCCCAGCACCGGACCGACCATGACCGAGACACCGAACAATGCCATGGCCTTGCCGCGCTCTTCGACATTGTAGATGTCGAGAAGAATGCCCTGCGACAGCGGTACGAGCGCCGCGCCGAACAGGCCCTGCAGCAGGCGGAAGCCGACGATCTGGTTCAATGATTGCGCCAGGCCGCAGAGAACGGAAGCGACGACGAAGCCGGCGATCGCCACCAGCAACACGCGCTTGCGGCCGAATTTTGCCGAGAGAAAACCCGACGGCGGCGTCATGATGGCGGCGGCGACGATATAAGATGTCAGAACCCAGTTGATTTGATCGGCGCTCGCTGAAACGTCACCCTGGATATGGGGCAGAGCGACGTTGGCGATGGTGGTGTCCAGCGCCTGCATGATGACCGCCAGGATGACGCAGGCGGTAATGGCACCGCGATTGGCGATTGGGCCGGAGGGTGAAGCAGCAGCAGCGTTACTCATGGTCCTGACCGTGGGATTGGCCCAACAGGTTTGCAACGAAGTCCGGCAGGCCACGGGCATGGCCGGTATCGACATCGGCGACGACACTCATGCCGACGCGCAGCGGCGGCTTGCCCTGCATGTCGTCGATGCTGATGATCATCGGAATCCGCTGTACGACCTTGACCCAGTTGCCGGTGGTGTTCTGCGCCGGCAGCAGCGAGAAGCTCGCGCCCGAGGCCGGCGAGATGCTGGCGACGGTGCCCTTCCAGGTCACGCCCGGATAGGCATCGACCGAGATCGAGACCTTCTGACCGGGCCGGACATGCGTGAGCTCGGTTTCCTTCGGGCTGGCATTGATCCACATATGGGTGGTGGAGACCAGCGAGAAGCCCTGCTGTGCGGCCGTCAGATAGGTGCCGACCTGGAGCGACGGAACATTGGCGGTAATACCGTCGAAGGGTGCACGCACGACCGTGTCGTCAAGCTCACGCTGCGCATTGTCGACGGCGGCCTTGGCCTGCAGGTAAACCGGATTCTGCTCCACCGGCTGGTCGGCATTGCCGCCGAGCTGCGCGAGCGTGGTTGCAGCCTGCGCCTGGGCGACGGAGACCTTTTGCTGTGCCGCATCGAGATTGTGCTTGGCCTGATCATAGGCGGCCTTGGAGGCGACCGAGCTATTGATCAGGTTCTGCTGGCGGTCGTATTCGGTCTGGAAATAGGGAATATCGGCCTGCGCCTGGGCGATTTCCGCCAGGGATTGCTTGTAGCTAGCCTGCAGGTTCAGGATCTGGTTGCGGGCATTGCCAAGCTGCGCCTCAGCGCCTTCCAGCGCAATACGGAAGGAGTCGGGCTTCAGGCGGAAGAGCACCTGCCCCTTCTTCACCACCTCGTTTTCATGCACGTCGACCGAAATCACCGTGCCGGAAACGTCGGTGGAAACACCGACCATATCGGCCTGAATATAAGCATTGTCGGTGGACATTATCTGCCCGCCGGTGACGTAGTAATAGCCGCCGATGACAAGGGCGACCGGCAGCAGCGCGAAGAGGATCGGCCGCGTCGGGCTGCGGCGCTTGCGCGGCTTTTCGGGAGGAGCAACCGGAGCGGCGGTGCCGGCAGCGGCGGGCGCCGGAGCGGGATTGGAAGACGGCGCCTCGGCGACTGCGGCTTGGTTCTGCTCGATTGCGGTCTGTTCGTTGGCGGAGTTCACGTTTGCGGGAACGCGAAGCGAAGAAGATGCGTCAGCCATGATTTGTCTCTTTGTCGCCCACCGTTGCGCGGCAGGCCTGGACCAGGTTCGATTTCATAAGGGTGAGCAACTGATAAAGGCGCTCATGATCTTCGGAAGAGACCCCATCCAGGGCCTCCTTGCGGGTTTGGTCGCCTATGCTGCGCATGGTGTCGAGCAACGGCCGCGCTTCCTCGCGCATGTAAAGCATCCAGCTTCGCCGATCGTTCGGGTGCTGGCGGCGTTCGACCAGGCCGCGTTCGGCCAGCTTGTCGAGGATGCGCACCAGCGTGATCGGCTCGATTTCCAACATCTCGGCAAGACCCGCCTGGTGGATCCCTTCATTGTTCGAGAGATAGGCGAGCGTTTGCCACTGCGAACGCGTCAGTCCCATATCTTTCGCACGCTGCTCGAACCGCTTCCGAAGAAGCCGGGCAACGTCATGCAGGAGAAAGCCGAGAGTTGGTGTCGAATTCATGGGATAAGAAGCCTGCTATTCATAAGCAACCTTATAATGCTGTCACGTATAGTAAGTGAGCATGCGATACAAGGGGCCAAGGCACGATCTTGTGCAGATCGTCAAAAATGTCGCAGGAGGTGTCGCAAAGATGTCGCAGGCTCGCGGGGTTAGGCGAGCGCTTAACGGGGAGGCACGCTTTCCGTTCTATGCCGGGCGATGATCAGACCGATCAGTGCCGCATAGATCAACGTATTGATCGCGGCAAAGATAAAGAGGCCTTGGGCAGCCTCCCGATCCGCAGCAAAGACCATCGCCAGCGCGGAAGCAAGGCTGATCGCGATATAGGGCGCCAAGACGCGAAGCGGCAGCGCACGTGCTTCTGCGATCCTCTCGGGCGCGACGCGGGAATCGCTCGGAGAACGCGTGAGACGATCGCGAATTGCGGCTGCGCAGCCCATCAGCGACCAGGGCCAGCGCAGGAGCAGAAATGCCATGCTCTCCCAGCTTATGATCCTGGCATCGGCGGGTCGGAATGCACCGGTGGCGCGCCAGATGAAAGCGATCGCGATCATCGCGCCAGCGATCGGCAGGAAATGCAGCAGGAAAGCGGGATAGGTGACATCGGCAAAGCTGTGGCCGGTCAGAAGCGCGACGATCGGCAGCATGAAGATGATAGCCAAGCCCAAGGAAAACAGCGGATACCAAAGCTCGGAGAATAACAACTGGAATTTCAACCATCCAGGCAGTTTCGGCATATAGGCCGGCGAATACCGCAACAGGGTGGTCATTCGGCTGCGCGACCGGTCAAATTCCTGCATCATGAGATCTGCGAAGGTCGCCGGACCGTCGCCATGGGCGATCGCATCCAGCGCATGGGTACCGCGCCAGCCGCTGGCATTCATCGCCAGTGTCGTCGAAAGATCTTCCGCCGGTTCCGGCCCGGGGCCACCGATTTCTTTCAAAGCCGCGGTGCGCACAGCATAGTGCGTGCCCGTGCAGAGCGGTGCCCAGCCATTGTTGTAGCCGGACTGCAGCACCCCCTGAATGCCAGCGTCGGCAGAGAGCCTGCCCCTCGCCGCCCAGCTCGATGCCGCATCGGCGTCTGAGATACTTGGTGCCGACACATAGCCAATGGAGGGATCGCGGAATGGCCGAATCATTTCGCGGAGATAGGTCCTGTCGGGCACATGGCCGGCATCGATTTGCACGACGAAATCATATCTTTCATAGCCGAAGTGATCGTAGAAAGATCTGAGATTGCCTTGCTTGCAATGCGGCGAAGGATCGCGAGCGTCAGCCCCGGCGCTCCCGCGCGTCGTGGAGGTGAAGACGCCGTGTTCCATGCACCATTTCATCATTTCCAGGCTGGGTTTTTCCTCCGCCAACCAGACATCGAAATCGCAGCCCGTTTGATCGAGCATTGCCCGCAACGTCGTTTGCACGAGGGAAAGAAGGTCGGATGATGCTCTGGTAACGACCATGGCGATGCGCCCTGCTGGCAACGGTCCGCCGGCTTGCGGCATCCGCCGCGCATCATGGACGATGACGATGAAATAGGCCGGCAAGCCGGTGATCCAGGCAAGAACGAGCGTCACCAGCAGATAGGATGGCCAGCCGATGATGTGATCGCTGCGCAGCCACCACAGCCAGAAGAAGGTCATGGTTGCCGTCCAGACGGTGATGCCGATCAGATTGGCAAAGCGCATCCTGCCTTCGAACACCCGCTCCGTCGCCGGACCAATATCGGCGGGTTCGATGGAAGGCTGAAGCATGGCGTGGATTACAGCGGCTTTGACGGCAGGGATCTTGCTCATCGTGTCACCTTCAGAACGAAAGAGAGGGTGGCGGTGTTGCGCCGCTGACAAGAGCCGTTTCAGCTTGATGTGTAAGGGTGGATGGCAACCCTTTTGAGGAGAAAGGACCGCCATCCATGGGAACAAATCTACGCACTACACCTCCCTCCCCGTATCAACTAACGGCTCCTATAGGCCGCATGCTGTACTTAAAAGATATTGATTGAGAAGAGTAACGTAAATTTATTTACAGTAACAATTCGTGCATATTTACAATTTTCACCAGTATAGAATCGGACGTTAACTTGGTGAATGAGACAATGATAAAACTACTTTACGCTACGTCAACGGAAATCTGATGAATGATTAGGCAAACTATACTAAATAGCTATTTCACAGGTGAGATATTGGCTGCGTCGTGCATGGAATATAGTCCGCTTTCAGGAGTGACCTAAGCGGCGGGATTAACGCAACGGCAGTGGAAATACGGGGCGGCCTGGGTCGGGCCTTCGTTTCGAGCGATAAGATATTTCGGCCCGGAACCGGTGAAGACAGAAAACGGCCGCCCACGATGTCGCGAACGGCCGTCCCCTCTCAATTCCTATCCGTGGATCAGTTTCTCCAGCGACGCGATGGATCCCGATCCAGCCCGTTGTCCGAATTGAAGAAGCGTGAGGCCGCTTCCGTTCGATTGCGGACATTCATTTTCTTGTAGATGTTGCGGACGTGAACCTTGACCGTATTTTCGGACAGGCTGAGCTGGTCCGCTATGATCTTGTTCTGTGTCCCCTTGCAGATGAGATCCAATATTTGGACCTCGCGCGTGGTCAGTGCCTGCAGACTGCCGTTGCGCATGGCGATAGCATCCTCATAGGGTCTATGGCTCGTGGCAAAACGCGTCTGTGCCTGATAGAGCGGCTGACTGAGATGCGGCGTGTCCCCAGAGAGCCGGCGTAGAAGCGCCGAGGGGAAGTGTTCGCCACCTTTCATCAGCAGGTCGATCGCTGCCATGAACACGTCGAGGCGCAGATTGAGCGGCAGAACGCCGTGTATATTCCGTCCTTCGACAAGTCTGGCCACGTATGGATCGTGCAGATCGATCGTTTCAACGACCAGCCCGATCGATATTCCGGGCGAATTCGCCCTTATTGCATGTAAAGTGTCCTGCATTTCCTCAGATTGAAGATGATACAGCAGGATCAGTTTAACGCCCTCCAGAACTTTGCCCTGAAGTGCCTTCGGGTCGGTAATGCTAATGATGTCATATGCTGCAAATCTGGTGCCTAAAGTCTGCACCAGGCATTCAGAAAAGAGATCGGCATCCGCCAGTACGACGATAGTCTCTCTCAAGTTTATGATGTTATGATTGTCCTCAGCATCCCCTGTTCTTACGCTTGCGATGTACATTTGTGCATCCCCCAAAGCTCGCAGCCATGTGTGTTAACCCGCTTTTTGCCGGAATGTTTTTTATGAGCACGGTGCCCTGATAGGACTGTTTATGCAGTCTTCTTAATTAATATAAAACTATATTAATCCATGCGATCGTACTTGGAAATTGCCCAAAGGGGTTAGTTTTGCCGCAAAAACTTTAAAAATTATCACAAATGTGGGAATTTGGCCAAATTGGGTGCCGTATTTGTGCTCAGTTTTGCACATTTCCGGGCATTTCTGTTTAATCAGCTAACCTAAGGTGGAGGTCACCTGGCGACTGACAATAGCCCAAATCGACCGAAATCGGTAGACCGACTCGGGTGAGCCGAAGACTGGCTTAAAGCATAGTAAGCGTCGATATACTTTTTATTACAATTTGAAATTTCATTGACGTGGTCCGTTTTTGCAACGACCGCAGACTTAGTTAGATTTTTGAAATATATTACTTGGATGCACCGCCACAATTTCTGATCCCTTAAGTCGGACGGATTAAGACTGCGTAAGCGAACGGTAACGCTCATTGATGCCAATCAGGCGGTCGATAGCTCACAAAATCTGGAAAAGACGAGTGACAACAGCGCTTTAAATCCTGCGCACTCATCGGATGAAATCCGATTTACGAAACCGAAACAGGGCGGTAGCCCGAATTGGTATCTATGAGCTTGTGTTGTTTTCGGTCAAAGTCCCACTGTTCCGCACCAACCGCGGAGCTTGGGGAAAATGGCATTCCGGTCCTTTGTCTCGCGTCCCGGACAACCTCCTCCTCCCCTAACTTCTTAGAGACAACAGAAAGCAGAAGGCGTTGGACGCTCTAACTGAGCGCCAGGGCGGATTTGCGTACTTTGTTTTGCGTAGCTGCAAATCCCAAGAGGCCAGGTCTGAACCAACAGGCCGGTTTTGACGGTAGTCCTGTAGTGCGTACACCTGCCGCAACGTTAACAGAGTTGGGGCCGCCACGAGTCAATCCCGTTTAGATGAGAGGGATTCCCCGAGACGGCCTCCTCATTTGGAGGAAATGTATGATGTCTCCTGATTTTGATATCGCCAACATCAGCGCCGATGACGACCTGAAAGTTGGCGCGTTGGCGGATGGTCTCGCGACCAGCGCCGTCAATTCGACGGAAGTGGATGACGGTTCGACCGGTCTTGTCGGCGTCGCCAACACCAATAACAGCAACAATACCAACACCACCGATACGGATGTCGACGTCAAAAACAACGGCGACAATCGCGACAACACCAACAACGGCGACAATCGTGATAACAGCTATAACTGGGATTACGACAATAAGGTAATCACCAAGACCGACACGGATACGGACATTAACATCAAGGATAATGGCGATAATCGCGACAACAGTTACGATTATGACTACAAGGCCATTACCAAGACGGATACCGACGTCCACACCGAAGCCAACAACAACGGTGACAATCGCGACAACTACAGCGACTCCAGCACTCATTCCGATTACGATTTTGGAACGATCAAGGATGTCCATGATGTCGGAAATCTCGGCGTAGCCGGTGGCGATCTGACCTTCAATCTCGGAGACGATTACTCCTTCAACCTCAATATCGATGGCGTGCTCAACAATGCGCTGGGCGGCGGTGGCAATGATACAGGCTTTAGCCTGGTTCAGGCCAACAATCTCGCCGACCAGGATCAGGCCTATGATCTGCGGATGCAGAACCAGGATGCCAGCATTAACCTGACAGCAGACGGTGGTCATTCCCATGCGGATGGCCTCGATCTCGACCCGACCCTGAATTGGAACGGGGTGCCGAGCGTGGGCCACGACATGACCGGTACGGCGTCGGCGGATTCTTCCGCTATCATCGCCAACTCCGGCTTCCATCAGGAAGTGGTACAGGGGGCGAACCTGCTCACCAACTCTGCGGATATTGCCGTTGTCGGCGGCGATCATCACGTGACAACTGGCGACACCTGATTTCGAAGCGAGAGCCACGCCTTTTGTGCGCCGTCCGGAGGACCGGCCGGCGCACATATGTGGCTTGAACCTGGATTTCGCTGAAATGACAGCCGTCGGTAGCGACGGCTTCGGTTCGGATAGACCAGGCGTTTCCGAAAATTGGGGGTTCGTCATGCACGCGGAAAAAATATCGGAGATCATAGCCCACTTTATCGGGCTCTTCGACACGCAGATCGAGGATCTGCGTCTGCGGCTGGGCTACACGGATGGGACATCGACGGAGGACAGTCCGTCGGAACAGACAGACCCGACCCTGGCAAAGGACGACTTTGCATCGGGGCTGACGATGGTCGACTACGCTCCCGACGTGAAATACATCTCCTCGCCTTACGACTTCCGTTATGGCTATGTACGCCTGCATGATGATCCCTACCATGTGCGCATAAACGGTCCCGATGGCGTTGTGCCGGTGGAGATCCCTGTCGTCCACCGCCCCTCCGACATCCAATTCCAGCCTGCTGCTCTGCCGTATAAACTCGACGTCCACGTAGGGCCGGGTTCGGAGACCGCTCATGTGGTGCAGGCCAATGTCTTGCGCGATGACGACGTGCTGGACATGACGAATTCTTCCCATCATCTCGTTCGCGATGTCTCCGATGTCTACGATTGGCTGGGCCAAGCGACGGTGAAAGCCGAGGAACTATCGCCCCTTGACTCCCTCCAGCGGACGGAGAGCACCGAGGGGATGATGAAGCTCAGCGACGATCTGCACGCATTTATCAAAACCATCGAGGCGAACGGCGGCACCGACATACAAGGCCCCGACGGCAGCCATTACTTTGCGATTGCCGGCAATCAGCTCGACGGCATCTTTGTCAACGGTGAGCAGGTCAGCAGCGTCCCGGATCTCGAAGATTCCATGCCCGATCGCGGCCTTGCCGCGCAAAAAGCGGTGATCGAAGGAACGGATGAAACCGTTCATCAGACGGGACTAGGGCCGAACTCCCTCAACATCGAGGCCGGCGGCAATGTCGTCGCAAACCTCGTCAACATCATCGACACAAATGTGATCGCGCATGTGATGGCAGTGATGGGCGACTATCATTCCATCGACGCGATCTCACAGAGCTATGTTTACAGCGACAACGATAAAGTCGATTGCACCTCAGGCGATAACGACCAGTCTTCGCAAAGCGCCTTGACGATCGGCAGGAATATCGCGGTTTTCGAGCACACCCAGTTTCAGGTGAGCTCGACATCAGACCATACCGACGACGGCAATCCGGTTTTCCCGAGCTTCTGGCGCGTCAGCGTCATCGAGGGCGACGTCTCGTTCCTGCACTGGACGGAGCAATATAATTTCCTCTCCGACAACGACACGATGCGGGTGACGACCACCGGCGCCGAGACGACGCTGCTGACCGGCGGCAATACATTGGTCGACCTTGCCTCCTTTTTCAGTCTTGGCATGCAGTACGATCTGATGATCGTCGGCGGCCACGCGTTCGACATCAATTCGATCAGCCAGATCTCGGTGCTCTACGACAATGACGTGGTGTCGACCCTTCAAGGCGGCGAACATGTTCAGACCGGCGGCAACCTGCTCTGGAACCTCGCCTCGATCAACAATGTCGGGCTGTCCGATCGTTTCACGACGATGCCCGATTTCATCAACGACACGGTCAAGAATATCCAGGACCACACCGACGAGATACCGGACGGGCTTGCCCACGACTCCAACTTCGCCGGTCACGAGGCGCTGAATGTTCTTTACATCACCGGCAACTTCTTCGACGTCAACGTCATCAAGCAGATCAATATCGTCGGCGATTCCGATATCGTGCATCAAGTCGCAAGCGATGTGGTGGCGAACAATCAGAACGCCACGGTATCGATCGACACCGGCAGCAATGCCCTGGTCAATATCGCCAATATTACCGATTACGACAGCGTCGGTCATACGACCTATCTCGCCGGCAATCTTTATTCCGATACCGTCCTCATCCAAGGCGGCCTGGTCGATCACGATCAGACCAATACGACCAATGCAAACCAGCAAAGCCAACCGCTGGCCAATGAAGCGATCGCTTTCCTCGGTGATCACGATCAACAGCCCGCGCAGAATGAAACCATCGATCTCGGCCACGACATGTCTTGGCACAACGGCCCTGTCGGCGACGTCATGCAGACCATCACTTAGCCAGAGACATAGGGGATGCTCCTGATGAACCAGATTTCAAAGCTGAGCATGGCGGAAAGCCGGACATTGCACCTCACGTCGCTGGCGTCGGGCGAGGAGGAGCGGACGGCCGAGCGCGACACCGCCTCCTATATGGCGGCGATAGAAGACGCTGTGGAAAGCCTGAAACGGTTGCGGCGCGAGCCTAAGGCCGCCGTGGTTCCCTCCCCCCTTCCTCCCCAGCCGCCGATACTGGACGTGACGACTGTGGCTGCCGTGGAGACTGAGACCGTTCCTGCACCCGCGGAGTTTTCCGTTGTGACGAAGGTTGATGAAGGGGTCGCCACGTCGACGACCGAGATCGAGATGCGGCTGATATCGCCCGCTCCAGAGGTCGCTCCGGAGCCTGTGATCGAACCGGCGCCCCGGCTGCCGGAAGCGGAAATGCCAAAGCCCGAAATGCCCAGGCCTGAGATGCCAAAGCCTGAGATGAAGGTGAATCAATCGCAGCCTTTGCCTCGGACGATCGACAACGACTCCGGCCCGTTGCGTGAGAACGAGCGCCGGTCGCTTGCCGGCGGTGGCGGTCACGGTGGCAATAACGAGAGCGGCAAAGGCGGAGGTGGCGGAGGCAATGACGGCGGCATCTTCCACAAACGCAGCGCCCAGCCGATCAATTTCGCCGCCAGCCTGCGCAAGGGTATTTCGGTCGTTCAGCGCAACATGCTGATCGTCATGATCTTCACCCTGGCCATCAACGTTCTGGTGCTGGCAATCCCGATCTATCTGTTCCAGATTTCCGACCGCGTTCTGACCAGCCGCTCGATCGATACGCTGGTCATGCTCACCATCGCTGTCGTCGGCGCCATCCTCCTGCAGGTCATCATGGATTCCGTGCGCCGTTTCATCCTGATGCGCACGGCCGTCGAATTGGAAGTGCAGCTCGGCGCGCCGATCCTGAGCGCGGCTGCCCGTGCGTCCTTGAACGGCAACGGCCGCGACTACCAGACGCTTGCCGATCTGCAGCTACTCCGGTCCTTTTTGACCTCGGGCACGCTGCTTGCCTTCCTCGACGCGCCATTGATGCCGCTCTTCGTCGTCGTTGTCTATCTCGTGCATCCGCATCTTGGCGTGATCGTCATGACGTGCTGCGCCGTCCTGTTCGTAATCGCCTATCTCAATCAAAAGATGACGGCGAAACAGTTTGCCGAAGCCAACGCCTTCGTTACTCGCGCCAATTTCCATTTGGATTCCATGGCGCGCAATTCGCAGATCATCAATGCCCTGGCGATGATCCCTGAAGCCGTGAAGATGTGGGGCCGTGAAACTGCTGGATCGTTGAAATCGCAGGTGGCCGCCCAGGACCGCAATATCGTCTTTTCCGGTCTCACCAAGGCTTGCCGCCTGATCACCCAGGTCACCCTTCTCGGCTGGGGCGCGCATCTCTCGCTCTCCGGCCAGTTGACCGGCGGCATGGTGATTGCGGCCTCGATCATCTCCGGCCGAGCATTGGCGCCAGTCGAAGGGGCGATCGAGGGCTGGAATCAGTTCAATCATTCCCGCGCCGCATACGGCCGCATCAAGCAGCTATTGCTGAATTCGCCGCTGAACTTCCCGCGGCTGCGCCTGCCCAATCCGGAAGGACGACTTGATGTCGAGCGCATTCTCTTCGTCCCGCCGCCGCAGAAGCGGGTCGTTTTGAACGGCATCTCCTTTTCCTTGAAGAAGGGGGAATCGCTTGCCGTCATCGGCAATTCCGGGTCCGGCAAGACGACGCTCGGCAAGATGCTGGTGGGCTCGATCCTGCCGACCTCCGGTAATGTGCGGCTCGATCTGATGGATCTGCGCAACTGGGATCAGCGGCAATTCGGCGAGAGCATCGGCTACCTGCCTCAGGACGTGCAGCTCTTTCCGGGTACGATCAAAGCCAATATCTGCCGCATGCGCGACGACGTCGAAGACCGGCTGATTTACGAGGCGGCCGTCCTTGCTGACGTGCATGAGCTGATCGCGACTTTTCCGCAGGGCTATGAGACGGTGGTTGCCGCCGATGGCGCGCCGCTTTCCGGCGGCCAGAAGCAGCGTATCGCGCTTGCCCGTGCCTTCTTCGGCAATCCGAAATTCGTCGTTCTCGACGAGCCGAATTCCAATCTCGACACCGCCGGCGAGGCGGCGCTGGCCCGGGCGCTCATCCACGCCAAAAAACAGGGCATCACCACGGTGACGATCACCCAGCGCCCTGCCCTGCTGCAATGCGTCGATAAGATCCTGGTTCTGAAGGACGGCTCGGTGGCGCTGTTCGGAGAGCGTACCGAGGTACTGAAAACGCTCAGCAACAAGCCCAGCAATGAAATCGGCAATCGGCCACCGGCAAGGATCGAAGGGTGAGCGCCATGTTCGGGAGAAACAAGAATAAGAAAAAAGAAGACAACGAACAGGGGCAACTCGAATGGTATAGCGAGGTGCCGCGGTCGATCAGGCTCTACAGCGTCTCGGGTCTGGCAATCCTGTTCGCTTCTTTCGGCGGCTTCGGCTATTGGGCCGCCACCGCGCCGATCGCTTCGGCCGTCATCGCTCAAGGCAGTTTCGTCGCGACCGGCAACAATAAGATCGTTCAGCATCTCGAGGGCGGCATTATCAAGGAGCTGATGGTGAGCGAAGGACAGGTCGTGCAGGAGGGGGATATCCTGCTGACCCTCGATCCGACGGCGGCTCTCGCCAATGATCGGGCGCTGAAACTGAGACGGCTGCGGTTGGAAACTGTGGTCGCCCGTTTGAAAGCCGAGGCCCAGGGCAATGAAGAGTTCAAGGTCCCCGATATCGTCACGGCGGAGGCCGACGATCCCGATGTGACCTCTCTGATCCAAAGCCAGGTTGTGGTTTTTCACAGCAAACAATCCAAGCTGCAGGAACAGCTCAACCTTATCGAAAAGAACATCCGTTCGCTCGAATATCGCACCCAGGGATATCAGGGCCAGCGGCAGGCCTTCGTGACGCAGCTCGGCCTTTTGACCGATGAACAGGCATCGAAAGAGAAGCTTGCGAATATCGGCGTTGTCAGGCGTTCCGACCTTCTGGCCGTGCAGCGCGCGGTCGCCGATGCCATGGGCGACCTTGCCCGCATCGATGCTGAGTTGAACGAGAACGAAGCCCAGGTCGCCAAGTACCGCCAGGAAGCGATCATTGCCATCAACACCAACAAGCAGGCAGCGCTCGACGCGTTGGAAACGGCCGAATCCGATTTGGACAGCGTGCGCGAGCAGGTGCGTGAGGCTGCGGGCGTGCTCGACCGCACCGTCATCCGCTCACCGGTCAGCGGCACGGTCATCCGTTCCTACTATCATACCGCCGGCGGTGTTATCACGACGGGCAAGCCGATCATGGAGATATTGCCGAACAACGTGCCTTTGATCATCGAGGCACAGGTGCTGCGCACCTCCATCGACCAGTTGCGCGAAGGCGAATCCGCCTCCATCCGCCTGTCGTCCCTCAACCGGCGCACGACACCGGTGCTGAACGGTAAGGTATTCTACGTCTCAGCCGACTCGATCGAGGACAATTCCGGTTCGACCCAGCGCGACGTCTATGTTGTTCGCGTCCAGATCCCGAGTGACGAGATCAAACGCATTCCGGGCTTCAAGCCCGTACCTGGCATGCCCGCGGATGTTTTGATCCAGACGTCCGAACGCACCTTTTTCGAATATCTCTCCAAGCCGGTGGTCGACAGCATGTCGCGCGCCTTCAGGGAGCGGTGATGAATTTGTATTTTGGCTGAGTTGAGCATAGGACCGTGCCATGCCTGCAATGTCCGATATTCTGCTACGCGTCGGCCGCTTGAACTATGTCTGGACCAATACGGAAAGCCTCCTCATCTATATCATTGCGCATCTGCTGAGGGTGGAGAAGGACGCGGCCATCATCGTCTTCCTGACGCTGAACACCACACGCGCGCGCATTGATCTGGTCGAACGTCTGGCCAAACTATCCTCGACGCCGGCGGAAGACAGCCATGCGGTGCTGGCGCTGATGAGCCGCTTGAAGCGGGAATCGAAGATGCGCAACAAATACAATCACTGTATCTATTCCTTTGACGAAAACGGCGAAATCTCCAGCACGCAGCTCATGCGTCTGGTGGAGGACGACCGGCACGTCAAATACGGCAAGGTGGAACAACTGGATCTGCGCGAAATCGAACGGCTGGAGAGCTCGATCAAGGAGATTGTCGAGATCAGCAAGGCGCTCTGGACATTCATCCGCGCCAGCCCGCGTTTTCACGACGAGCTTTGAAAAGAACCGCTATCCGTAAGCGAGCATTGACCTAGCGACGGCTGAGCAGGCCGATCAGATAACCGATGCCGGCGGCTGCCGCGACCATGAAGATCGGCTCCTGGCGAACCCTTTCGCGCAGTTGATCGGTTATTTCCTGAGCCTCCTCGGTGACGACGGACTTCGCGCCTTGCCCGACCGCGGCCATGCTGCGCGAAAGTTTCGTCAGATCCTCCCGAAGCGCGGCGATCTGCAGGTTAAGGTCTTCGACGGCTGTTTCAGCTTGTACCTGAGCTGAGGCAGTTTGGGCGGAAGCGGATTTCGTCTCGGCCATCGTCGGCTCCTCTGTTTACCTCAGCTTTCAACGTCAATCCCAGGCAAAGGTTCCGGGTCTGCAGCGCTAGGCCCGGTGATTTCCTTGCTGGCTCTTCAATTCCGGTTCGGATTGTTCTAAGGAACTCCGATTGCTTCGCCTGCGGGCGAAGACTGTATTGATGACGAGGTTTGCCTTCCGATGTTCGACGTGTTGAGAAAAATCGCCCAGACCTGGGTTGCCAAGGGCTTGATGCTTATTTTGGCGGCGGCCTTCGGCATATGGGGGGTTGAGCGTTCGCTCATCAGCGGCGGCGGAAGCAATACCGTCGTGACGGTCGGCGATCAGCAGATTGGTACCAATGAATTCCGCCTCGCCTATCGTCGCCAGATCCAGGCCATCAGCCAGCAACTGCGCATGCAGATCACGCCGGAGCAGGCGCGCGCCTTCGGCATCGGACAGCAAACGGTCGCCCAGCTCGTTGCCGGCGCTTCGCTTGACCAGCTTGCCGCCGATATGAACCTTGGCCTGTCGCAGGATCGCCTCGCCCAGCTTATCGGCGACGATCCCGCCTTCAAGGCGCTGAACGGCAGCTTCGACCGGCAGAAATTCGAGAGCTTGCTGCGCAACAGCAGCATCAATCCCGACGACTACATCAAGGAGCGCAGTAAGGTTGCGATCCGTAGTCAGATCGTAGAAGCGGTCTCCAACGGCTTTACTGCGCCGAAGGTTCTCGTCGATGCCGTCAAGCAATATCATGACGAAAACCGCAGCATCGATTATCTGCTGTTGACCAACGCCAATATCGACCCGATCAAGGCGCCCGCCGAAGACGTGCTGCAGAAATGGTTCGATGGCGTCAAGCCGAAGTACCGCGCGCCCGAATACCGCAAGTTCGCCTATGTGACGCTGCAGGCCGAAGATGTTGCCAATCCCGCGAGCGTGACCGACGATGCGGTTCGCGCCGAGTTCGAGAAGCGCAAGGATAGCTTCACGACGCCGGCAACGCGCACGATCGAGCAGCTCACTTTCGCCAACAAGGACCTCGCCAACGCTGCCGCCGACGCGCTGAAGACGGGCTCGACATTTGACCAGTTGGTCACCGATCAAGGCAAGAAGCCCGCCGACGTGCTGCTCGGCACCTTCACCAAGGATCAGGTTCCGGATCAGACAATCGCCCAGGCTGCCTTTGCCGTTATCAAGGAAGGCGGCACCACGCCTGTCATCGACGGTTCATTCGGCCCGGTGATCCTGCGCGTAACCAATGTCAAGGCGGAGACGGCGAAGAGCTTCGACGAGGTCAAGGAAGACATCCGCAAGCAGATTGCGCTCAACAATGCCGCCGATGAAATCACCAGCGCTCACGACAAGTTCGAAGACTTGCGCGGCTCGGGTGCGTCGCTGCAGGAAGCCGCACAGCAAATGAAACTGAAGCTGGTGACCGTTGATTCGGTCGATGCCACCGGCCTCGACTCAAGCGGCAACGAGATTAAGGACCTGCCTGCCAAGCAGCAATTGCTGGCCGAAGTCTTCAAGGCGGACCAGGGCGGCAATGCTGCACCTCTGACCATCGGCAACAATGGTTACGTCTGGTACGATGTGCTGAACATCACGGCTGATCACGATCGCCCGCTTTCCGAGGTGCATGACAAGGCCGTTGCCGACTGGACTGCCGAGCAGCAGAAGGTTGCGCTCGCCGCCAAGGCAACCGAGCTGAAGCAGGAAGCGCAGAAGGGCAAATCGCTTGCCGACATCGCTGCGCCGCTTGGCATCGCCGTCGAAAACAAGTCTGGTGTGACCCGCACGACGGATGATCCCGTTCTCGGTCGTGGTGGCGTTGCGGCCTCGTTCTCTGGTCCGGCCGACACGGTCGCCAACGCGGTCGGCGCAGACGACACGACGCAGATCCTCTTGAAGGTCACCGAGGTCAACGACAATCCGACGACGGATGCGCTGAACAATGCCGATCAGCAGGCAGCTCAGATTGCCAATGCCGCCGGCGACGACATTCTTGACCAGATGGTCAGCGACCTGCAATCCAAATACAGCGTCACGGTCAACCAGAGCCTCGCCGAACAGGCGATGTCTCGCTAGGCCCGGTCGGGAGGATCGATAGCCGATGGCTGAATTGAAACCTTTCCTCGCCAAGGTCGCCAACCGCGAGGTGCTGACACGGGATGAGGCCCGTCAGGCATTCGAGATCCTGATGTCGGGCGAAGCCACGCCCTCGCAGATCGGCGCTTTCCTGATGGCGCTGCGCGTGCGCGGCGAGACGGTCGATGAAATCGTCGGCGCCGTCACAACGATGCGCGCCAAGATGCTGCCGGTGGAAGCACCTGCGGATGCGATGGATATCGTGGGTACCGGCGGTGACGGTGTTGGCACCTATAATATCTCCACGCTCGCCGCCCTGATCGTGGCCGGTGCTGGTGTGCCGGTCGCCAAGCATGGCAATCGCGCCCAAAGCTCCAAGGCTGGCACGGCCGACACGCAGTCCGTGCTCGGCATCAAGCTCGATGTCGGCCCCGAGACGATCGCTCGCTGCATTCGCGAAGCCGGAATCGGCTTCATGTTCGCGCAACTGCATCATTCCTCAATGCGCCATGTCGGCCCTTCGCGCGTCGAGCTCGGAACGCGCACGATCTTCAATCTGCTAGGGCCGCTGTCCAACCCGGCCGGCGCACGCCGCCAACTGCTCGGCGTCTTCGCGCCGCAATGGGTCGTGCCCCTTGCCGAGGTGCTGAAGGATCTGAATGCGGAAAGCGTCTGGGTCGTGTACGGCAACGGTATCGACGAGATCACCACCACCGGCCCGACGAATGTCGCCGCGCTTGAAGACGGCAAGATCCGCACCTTCGAGCTGACGCCTGCCGATTTCGGCCTGCCGCATGCCTCGCTGGCAGACCTCAAGGGCGGCGACGGCGTCTTCAATGCGGCAGCGCTGCGCGACGTGCTCAGCGGTGCGAAGAACGCTTATCGCGATATTTCGCTCGCCAATGCCGCGGCATCCCTCGTGATTGCGGGCAAGGCGGAAACGCTTCATGATGGCATGAGGCTCGCGGCTCAGTCGCTCGACAGCGGCGCGACCGCCGCCGCGCTGGAAAAGCTGATCGCCGTCTCCAACGCCGAAGAATAGGATTAGGACGTCATGACCGATATCCTCCAGAAGATCGAAGCCTACAAGCGCGAGGAGATCGCCGCCGCGAAGGCCAAGGTCTCGCTTGCCGATCTCAAGGCGATGCAGGCCGGCCAGTCCGCGCCGCGCGGCTTCCATAAGGCATTGGTCGCCAAGAAGGATGTCAGCGCCTTCGGCCTGATCGCCGAGATCAAGAAGGCAAGCCCGTCCAAGGGGCTCATTCGCCCCGATTTCGATCCGCCCGCCCTTGCCAAGGCCTATGAGTTGGGCGGCGCTGCCTGCCTCTCTGTGCTGACGGACAGCCCAAGCTTCCAAGGCGCACCGGAATTCCTGACCGCCGCCCGTGCCGCCTGCTCTTTGCCGGCATTGCGCAAGGATTTCATGTTCGAAACCTATCAGGTGCATGAGGCTCGCGCCTGGGGTGCCGATTGCATTCTCTTGATCATGGCCTCGCTTTCCGACAGCGATGCCGAGCGCCTCCAGGACGAAGCCTTCGGCCTCGGCATGGATGTACTGGTCGAGGTGCACGACGCCGAAGAAATGGAGCGGGCATTGAAGCTGTCTTCGCCGCTCGTCGGCATCAACAATCGCAATCTGCGCACCTTCGAGGTCAGCCTGACGGTCAGCGAAACCCTGTCCACCATGGTTCCCGAAGGCCGGCTGCTGGTCGGCGAAAGCGGTATTTTCACCCATGCCGACTGCAAGCGTCTCGAAGCCGTGGGCATCACCACCTTCCTCGTCGGCGAAAGCCTGATGCGCAAGGACGACGTGGCGTCCGCGACGCGCCTGCTGCTTACCGGCGAAACCGGCGTTCTGGCGGCAGAGTGAAATGAGCACGGAGAAAGCCGGCCTGACCCATATCGGCGCCTCCGGCGAGGCGCATATGGTCGATGTCGGCGACAAGGCCGAAACGGTTCGCATCGCCACCGCTGAAGGCCATGTGAAAATGAAGCCGGAGACGCTGGCGCTGATCCGCGAAGGCAATGCCAAGAAAGGCGATGTCATAGGCACGGCCAGGCTTGCCGGCATCATGGCCGCCAAGCAGACCGCCAATCTCATCCCGCTCTGCCATCCGCTGATGCTGACCAAGGTCACGGTCGATATCACCGAAGATGCTGCCCTGCCCGGCCTGCGCGTGACTGCTACCGCAAAGCTCACCGGCCGCACGGGCGTCGAGATGGAGGCGCTGACGGCAGTTTCCGTTGCCTGCCTGACGATCTACGATATGGCCAAGGCCGTGGACCGGACGATGGAAATCGGCGGTATCAGGCTCTTGGAGAAGTCCGGCGGCAAATCCGGCGACTTCCGTCATCCAGGGGCCTGAAGATGAGTCTTTTACCCGTTGTCGACGCCCAAGAACGTCTGCTGAATAGCGCAACGCCGCTCCATCGCGTCGAAAGCGTTGAACTCGACATGGCGGAAGGCCGGGTTCTCGCCAAGGATCTGGCTGCACGCCTCACGCAGCCGCCCTTCGATGCCTCGGCGATGGATGGCTATGCGCTGCGTTTCGAGGATGCCGCCGAACCGGGAGCGGAATTGACCGTGATCGGTGCTTCCGCCGCCGGTCACGCTTTCGAGGGTGTGGTCGGCAAGGGCGAAGCGGTCCGTATCTTCACCGGTGCGCTAGTTCCGGCCGGAGCCGATACTGTGTTGTTGCAGGAGGACGCGCTACGGCTGGAAGACGGCCGCATCCGCACCACCTATCCCCTGCGTAAGGGGCAGCATATCCGCCCGCGCGGCCAGGACTTTGCCGAAGGTGAAGTCGTGCTCGCGAAAGACACGGTGATGGATTTTTCGCGACTGACGGTTGCCGCCGCCATGAACCATCCGGCACTCGATGTGTATCGGCGTCCATTGGTGGCGATCCTTGCGACAGGCGACGAGCTGGTGACGCCGGGCAGCGAGCCCGGTCCCTCACAGATCATCGCATCAAATACATTCGGCATTGCCGCTCTCGCCCGCAACGCCGGCGCTCATGTGCTCGATCTTGGCATTGTCCCGGACGACAAGGCGGAAATCACCGCCGCGATTGGCCGCGCGCAGGTGGCGAAGGCCGATGTCATCGTCACGCTCGGCGGGGCCTCGGTCGGTGATCATGATCTGGTGCAGGCCACCATGGTCGAGGTCGGCATGCAGCTTGATTTCTGGCGCATCGCCATGCGTCCCGGCAAGCCGCTGATGGTCGGCAGCCTCGGCGAAACCCACGTCCTTGGGCTGCCAGGCAATCCGGTTTCCAGCCTCGTCTGCGGCCTCTTGTTCCTGGAGCCGCTGATCCGCAAGCTCGCTTTATTGCCGCCCGTGAAGCGTGAAGCCATGGCGCGGACCACCGTAACGCTCGCCGCCAACGATCAGCGCCAGGACTATATCCGGGCAACGCTGACGAAATCCGCGGATGGCGGCTGGCTGGTCGAGCCTTTTTCCAAGCAGGATTCCTCGATGATGAAGGTCTTTTCCCGCTCGGATTGCCTCATTATCCGCCCGCCGCGCACGCCCGAGCTTGTGGCCGGCTCTCCCTGCCCGGTTCTGTTGCTGCGTCCGGAGCTGATGAGCTAAGCCGGATATGAAAATGCCGGGCAGTTTGACCCGCCCGGCGCGAATGTCTTCCAATCGAAAGGGAAAATTACTTCGCCGGCTTCTCGTGATGGCCGCCGAAGCCTGCGCGCATAGCAGACAGCACCTTGTTGGCGTAATCGTCATTACCGCGCGAGGCGAAACGGCCGTAGAGAGCGGCGCTTAGCACCGGCGTCGGTACGCCTTCGTCGATCGCAGCCGAAATGGTCCAGCGGCCCTCGCCCGAATCCGAAACGCGGCCGGCATATTGCGACAAGGCCGCGTCGCCATGTAGTGCGTCGGCGGTGAGGTCGAGCAGCCAGGAGGTGATCACGCTGCCGCGGCGCCAGACCTCGCTGATTTCGGCGATGTCGAGGTTGTACTGATAATATTGCGGATGCGACAACGGCGCGGTTTCGGCGTCGGCTTCGGTGGTCTGCAGGCCGACATTGGCATGACGCAGCACATTGAAACCTTCGGCGTAAGCGGCCATCAGGCCGTATTCGATGCCGTTATGAACCATCTTGACGAAGTGGCCGGCACCCGACGGACCGCAATGCAGGTAGCCCTGCTCGGCGGTGCTGACGCTTGAGGCCGCTTCGGAGCGCATTTTCGACGGAGCGACATCGCCGACGCCGGGTGCGAGCGTCGCGAAGATCGGCGACAGGTGTTGCACCGTCGCCTTTTCGCCGCCGATCATCAGGCAATAGCCGCGCTGCAGGCCGAAAACGCCGCCGCTGGTGCCGACGTCGACATAGTGAATGCCTTTCGGCTTCAGCTCTTCGGCGCGGCGGATGTCGTCGTGGTAATAGGAGTTGCCGCCGTCGATGACGATATCGCCGTCTTCAAGCAGCGGAACGATCTTGGCCAGCTCCTTGTCGACGATCGCAGCCGGCAGCATCAGCCAGACGGCGCGAGGACGGGAGAGCTTCGATACGAAATCTTCGAGCGACGTGCTGCCGGTGGCGCCGAGCTTCTCAAGCTCCGTGATGCTTTCCGGACGCGCGTCGAAAACGACGGCGCTGTGGCCGCCCTTCATCAGGCGCTGCACCATGTTGCTGCCCATACGGCCAAGGCCAATCATTCCGATTTGCATGTGTCGGTCTCCTGGGAAGTTTAATCGGTTTGAAAACTCCATAAAGACATTTCGCAATCTTTGCCAATGAACAAATGACGGGCGAGCCATGCAGGCGTGCAGGATTGGGCGGAAAACGCCGCGTTCACGCATCTGTGATATTGCCCGTCGCTGTCCCTTGCTTTCGCGGTGCAATAAGCCAGAATATCTGCACCATTTTGATAGCCCGATTTCGCTTCGCTGGCTTGAACAGAAACGTCTAATTCAACAAAACTATCACAATTCGTTGTCGTAAGCTGCGTAGGCGAAATTCGATGCGAAATGGGGTAAGTTTCGTGATCGATCCGGTTTTCTTCAGAGCTCGTCTACGAAGGCGTTTAACGTTACGTCCGTCAACGGAGGCACCATGGCCATTCCCTTAAAACTGCCGCTCGTTCCGGCTGCATTCTTTGGCATGGTGCTCGGCCTTTCCGGTCTTGCCAACGCTTGGCGTGTGGCGGCGCGGGTCTGGCAATTGCCGGCGGCAATTGGTGAGACGATCACCTTCGTCTCGATAGCCGTCTGGGCAGTGCTGATCGTGCTTTACGTGCTGAAATGGGCGGTGGCCCGTGAAGAGGCGTCGAGGGAAGTGGTCCATCCCGTGCAATGCTGCTTCATCGGCCTCGTCGGGGTCGCCACCATGCTGGTCGCCGGTGGCTTGCTGCCCTATTCCCGCGTTGGCGCCGAATCTCTGTTTATCCTCGGCGCCTTATATACGCTTGCCTTCTCGGTCTGGCGCACCGGCGGTCTCTGGCAGGGCGGGCGCGACGTCACCACCACGACCGCCGTGCTTTATCTGCCAAGCGTGGCCGGAAGTTTCGTGACTGCGAGCGTCGCAGCCGCCCTCGGCTTTCCCGATTGGGGTCAGCTCTTCTTCGGCGCCGGATTTTTCGCCTGGCTGGCGATCGAATCCGCGCTGCTGCACCGTCTTCTGACAGCGCCGGCATTATCATCGCCGCTACGCCCGACGCTCGGCGTTCAACTTGCACCGCCGGCCGTCGGCGCGATTGCCTATATCAGCGTCACACAGGGAGCGCCTGACCTTATCGTGCATGCCATGATCGGCTATGGCATCCTGCAGGCCTTGATCATGCTGCGCCTCCTACCGTGGATCACGAAGGAGGCCTTTAGCCCCGCCTATTGGGCCTTCACCTTCGGTGCGACGGCGCTGGCGACTGCACCCTTGCGCCTGATCGAGCGCGGCGACATTGGCCCCGTCGCACAACTTGCGCCGATCCTGTTCATCGCCGCCAATATCGCCGTGGGATTGATTGCGTTCGCGACGATCTGGCTGATTGCCAACCGCAAACTGACCATCGGCTGGGTCGAGCTGTCGCGTCAGGACACCGGCGCTCTCGGACAGCGTTGACCGGCCGAGGCCTGCCGGAGAGTTTCAGGAGTGAATATGCTGGATCACGTTACAATTGGAGTTAGCGATGTGGAACGGTCGAAGGCCTTCTACGATGCGGCTTTGCTCCCGCTCGGGATCGAACGTCTATATGGCGAGGGTGCGATTTTTGCCGGATACGGGATCAGGCCGAGAGCCTTCTTCTGGATAGGACATCGCGACACGCCGCAAACTGGCGTTCATGTCGCCTTTGCCGCTGAAAGCAGAGCAATTGTTGATCAGTTTTATGAGGCGGCGCTGGCAGCCGGCGGGCTGGACAATGGACCGCCAGGCATCCGATCCCACTACCACCCAGACTACTACGGTGCGTTTGTTCTCGATCCAGACGGACACAACATCGAGGCTGTCTGCCGCTCGGCGGTGGGCTAAATCTGTCCGCAGATTGATTTCGGGGATCTGGCAGAGGCACCTGCCGGTCACTCCACCGGCGGACCGACGTAACGGGCGCGTGGCCGGATGAGATGACCGCTCGCGGATTGCTCCATGGCGTGCGCCAACCATCCGACAGTGCGGGCAAGCGCGAAGATGATCAGCGGCGCGTCCTGCGGCAGACAGCAGGCGGATGTCATCGCCGTCAGGGCAAAATCGACATTGACGGGTTCGCCGATCAATTCTTCCGCCGCCTTGCGCACCTTCGCGAACAAAGGCGGCAGCGTAAAGCAGGCAAGCAGCGCCCGGGCGCGCGCATCGCCGTCGGGATAGAGCGGGTGGCCGACCGCCGCCAGCGACCTCCCCTCGGCAAGATAGCTACGGACCGCCTCCTCAGCGCCGATTGAAGCAGCAAGGTCCATCAGCGAGCGCACGCTTTGCCACGCGCCGCCATGCAGCGGCCCGGTCAGTGTTGACAGGCCGGAAAGTGCCGCGGCCGATAGTGTCGCACCAGCAGAGGCGGTGATCCGCGCTGTGAAGGTCGAGGCATTGAGTTCGTGGTCGGCTAAGAGCACGAGAGAACGGCGAATGAGTTCGCCCGCATCAGGCTGGTTCCATGCTTCAGCAAGGCGCAGATGCAGTGGCACATGGGATAGGCCCGGTGCCAGCGCATCGGCAACCGTACCGAATACGCTTTCCGCTTCATTTCGCAGCGCCGGGAGCGAGCGCCCGAGCGACGGCAGGTCGGTTGAGGCGCGCTCGGCCAACGCCGAAAAGACCGCCGCTAGGGCGGATGACTCGTAATTGCCACCTTGCCCCTCCAGCCGCAAGGGCCGTTTCATGTCCCACAGGAGACAGGCCACTTCCTCCAAGGTCGCGTATTCGGCGAGCTTCGCCGCATCCTGCCCGCGATAGAACAGCCGGCCATGCGAAATTGTCGACAAGGCCGAAGGCAGCACAGGATCACCCCACTGGATGGCATCGGCTGCAACGGCCTCGGTCTTTCGCCGTCCCGCGTGGCGCGCCGCCAGCCGCTTGACGTCATCGGCGAAATAAAGGCTTCGCCGCGTGTCGGTTGGATCGGGTTTCGCACGGATGCGGCCACGGCTGACATTCGCGTAAAGCGTCTGTGATTTGGTGCCCAGGAGGTTCAGCGCCTGCTCTGCCGTCAGCCAGCTCATGGTTCCTCATATTGATCAATTGCATCAAGATTGACGTCAATGAAAATAGGACTGATCTAAGTGCGTAGTCAAAGGAGAAAAATGATGAAAAGTGGTCTCGAAGATATCATTGCTGCCGAAACCAAGTTGTCCGATGTGGACGGTGCTGCCGGCCGCCTGATCATCCGCGGTGTGTCGCTGGACGACTTGGTCGCGACCAGCCGCTTCGAGGATGTCGCCGCGCTACTGCTAGAGGGCTTGTTCGAGGAACATGTCGATGCCGCAAGCATCAGGGCGCAATTGGGCGCCGCGCGCGTGGAACTGTTCGCACATGTGAAAGCGGCTGATGCGGTCTTGCTGGCTCTGCCGCCGGTGGAAGCCATGCGGGCGCTGCTGGCTCGCATCGGAGACGGCGATGATTTTGCCGCGGTCATCCGCCTGATGGCGGCGCCAGCGGTCTTCCTGCCTGCCGTGCTGCGCCTTCAAAACGGCAATCGGCCGGTCAGGCCGGATGCCTCCCTATCTCAATCCGCCGACATCCTGCGCATGCTGACGGGCAAGCGCCCGACGCCACAGCAGACCGCCGGCCTCGATGCCTATCTGGTCACGATCTCCGATCATGGATTGAATGCTTCCACCTTCGCCTCTCGCGTCATCGCCTCGACCCATGCCGGCCTGACCTCCTCGGTATTGGCTGCGATCAGCGCTCTCAAGGGACCGCTGCATGGCGGTGCTCCCGGCCCGGTGCTCGATATGCTGGATGCGGTCGGTGAGCCCGCTAATGCCCGCGCATGGCTGTCGCAGGCGCTTGACCACGGAGAACGGCTGATGGGCTTCGGTCACCGCATATACCGCGTCCGCGATCCCCGCGCCGATGCACTGAAGACGGCGCTGCGGCCGATCTTTGCGAGCGGTCAGGCCGATGCTGGCCGCATCGCGCTCGCCGAGGCGATCGAAGCCGCGGCTCTGGCTCTGTTGAAGGAGCGCAAGCCCGACCGTCCGCTGGAAACCAATGTCGAATATTATACCGCCCTGCTGCTCGATGCTCTCGGTTTCCCGCGTAACGCTTTCACCGGCGTCTTTGCGATCGGCAGGACGGTGGGTTGGATCGCCCATGCGCGCGAGCAGATGCTCGATGGCCGCCTGATCCGTCCGCAATCGCGTTATGTCGGGCCTTTGCCGAAGGCTGCATAGTATTTGGCGGCTGGCGAGCCGAATGATCCTCAAGCGGCCGCCATCTGTCGCGGCCGCATCAACCCTTCGCGGATATGGCGGGCAAGTTCGGTTGCCGGCGGTGTCGCTCCGCTTTTAGACAAATGGAGGTTGATGGAAAAGACCGGCAGGTCCGGCAGACCATCGCCTGCGCCGAGAATATCGAGGTCGGCGGGAACGGTAGAGGCAAGCCAGGCGGTGATCGCAAGATCGGTGCGCACAGTGGCCGTCGTCGCTTCGATATTGCCGTTCTCGAACACGGTGCGCCAGCGTCGCCCGTCGTCTCGGAGCGCCGCGAATACCGACGGTCGGAAGGCGCAGGTATCGGCCACCATCGAAATCGGTAGCGGATTCTTCCGATGGGCGCCGCCCGCTTTTGCACCCACCCAAACCAGCCGGTCGATCGCCAGGCATTCGCCCTTGGACGTGCCGAGCGGCTCTTCGATGACGCCGAGATCAATCACGCCATTGTCGAGCGCCTGCATCAACTCGGGCGATGAGCCACAGACCAGAGAAATCTCTACCTGCGGATGACGTTCCGCATAGGACCTTAGAACCGGCGCCAGAACCGTTCCGACGAGATCATGGGGCACGCCGAGCCGCACGCTGCCTTCTACGGTGGTTTCCGCCATGTCGGCCCAGATATCATCATTGAGGATCAGGAGCCGGCGGGCATTGCCGAGCATCCGCTCTCCCGCATCCGTCAATCGCAGTCCGCGATTTTCCCGCTCGAAGAGAGCACAGCCCAGCATCTCCTCCAGTCGCTTGATCTGCTGGCTGACAGCGCCTTGCGTCATGTGCAGCATTTTGGCGGCAACTGTCATGCTGCTGTGATCGGCAACGGCGGCGAAAGTCCTGATAAGGGCGATATCGAAGTTTCTGACCATGTCCGCATCATAAACGCTAATGCATCTGGCCTTCAATATTCGTTTTTCTGATGGCTGCCATGCACCTATGTCTCTACTGGAAATGGAGACCAGCCCGCGTGACCATTGAAGCCTTGTTATTCTGATTCTCTTTGCGCTCGTCTCGACTGTCACGCCAGGCACCGCCGCGACGCTTCCCAAAGTTCTTGGCGCGCGCTCAATTTTTCCTCGCCTGCCTGCCTGTGATTTTCATCATTCCCATGGGACACAGATAAAACCAAAAATGGCGAATATACCGCCAAATATATGGGATTTTGCGTAGTTCGGGCTAGCGAAAATGGTGAAACTATAGCCCTTACCACAAAGGGACTAACCACAAAGACCGCTCGCTTCTTGGTGTGGAATGGTGCTATCTGCGCGCCCTAAATGTTTTCCAACTGCCACGGTGCAATATGGAACGCTACGCACGACATTGTGACAATATCGGCGTAAACTGCAGCCTTAGACCACGGGATGAATTCGGGGGGCACTTGGAGCGCCGACTGACTGCCATTCTTGCTGTGGACATCGTGGGCTACAGCCGCTTGATGGGGATGGACGAGGCCGGCACGCTGGCAGCGGTCAGGCAGCATCGTGCCGAAGTTCTGGACCCCAGGATCACCGAACACAAGGGGCGCATCGTCAAGCACACCGGCGATGGCATGCTGGTCGAATTTTCGAGCGTAGTGAATGCAGTCGCCTGCGCCGCCGAAATTCAGCGCGATATGCTGACGCGAAACGAAAACGCACAGCAGGAGCGCCGCATCGAGCTGCGTATCGGCATCAATCTCGGCGACGTCATTGTCGAGGATGGCGACATCTTTGGCGAAGGCGTCAATCTGGCGGCCCGCCTGGAAGCCATTGCCGAGCCGGGTGGCATCGCCGTCTCCGCTTCGGTGCGCGATCATGTCGGCTCTCGCCTCGGCGTTTCCTTCGAAGATCGTGGCGAGCATTCCCTGAAGAACATCGCCCATAGCGTTCGCGTCTACACCGTTTCTCTCAGTGCGCCGACGACCTCATCGGTCATCGCTCTGCCGAGGCGGGATGGCCGCAAGCGGCTGGTGGCCGTGCTGCCCTTCGTTAACATGAGCGATGACCAGGAACAGGAATATTTCTCCGACGGGATTACCGAGGATCTGATCACCGATCTCTCGCAGATTTCGGACCTCAATGTCGTCGCCCGCAACACCGTCTTCACCTACAAGGGCAAGTCGGTGAAGGTGAAGCAGATAGCGCAGGAACTCGGCGCCGATTTCGTGCTGCAGGGCAGCGTCCGCAAGGCCGCCCAGCGCGTACGCATTACCGGCCAGCTCATCGACGCCCGCAACGGCGCGCATCTCTGGGCCGGCCGTTTCGATCGCGACCTGACCGATATTTTCACCATTCAGGACGAGATTACTCATGCGATCGTCGACCAACTGAAGATCAAGCTCCAGCCGGAGGAGAAGAAGGCGATCGAGAGCGAGCCGACGGCCAATATCGAAGCCTATACCTACTATCTTCGGGGGCGGCAGTTCTCGCATGCTTGGACGCGGTCCTACCTGCTACTGGCGCGGCGTATGTTCCTGAAGGCCGTCGAGCTGGATCCGGATTACGCCCGCGCCTATGCCGGCATAGCCGATTGCGACTCGGCGCTGAGGGATTGGAGCCCACGCGAGTTTCCGCTGGAAAACATCATGGCGATGAGCGCCAAGGCGCTGGAACTCGATCCCAATCTGGCCGAGGCCTATGCTTCGCATGGCCTGGCTTTGCATCAAAGCGGCCAGAACGAGGAAGCGACGGCCGCCTTCGCTCGGGCCATGGCGCTGCAGCCGAACCTTTACGAAGCGAATTTCCACTACGGCCGCTTCCTGTTCATGCAGGGCCGGTTCGAGGAGGCCGTGCATTATTTTGAGCGCGCGGCAACGATCCGCACCGATGACTATCTGTCGCCCGTGCATCTCATCAGTGCCTTCCGCTCGCTCGGAAAGACGGAGGACCTGGAGCATTGGGCAAGGATTGGCGTCGAGCGTGCGGAACGAGCGCTCGATCTCAATCCGGAAAACTCAGGCCCCGCCCACCGCGGCGCTATCGCCCTCGCCCATCTTGGCGAGGCCGGGCGAGCCCGGGAATGGGCTGCGCGTGCGCTCACGATCGATCCGGACGACGTGTGCACCCAATATAATGTTGCCTGCGCCTATGCCGTACTTGGGGATCGCGAAGCAGCGCTGGACCTGCTCGAAAGATTGCTGCCGATGAGCTCTGCCTATCAGGTGCTCTGGTTCAGCAATGATTCTGATCTGGATTCGCTGCGTGACTCGCCGCGGTTCCACAAAATGTTCGAGAGGTTCAATGTGGGGCATGCCCCGGCGGAGGAGCACAGGGTCTCCAGCGAAGACGAAGCTCTTTGCTAGAGCGCTGCATTCTTTCGGGATCAGGCCCGGCTGCGCCATAGCCAAACGGCAAGAGAACCGGCACGACCGCGCAGGCTCGCTTCGATCGGACCATCGAGCTGGCCTTCCGTATAGGGTTCGCTGTCGCGTCCGGCAGATTGCAGCAGGTCGTTGCTGAACGCGATCTCGGCATTGCTGCGGGCAGCCACCTCCATCAGGCGGCTGGCGACATTGACAGTGTCGCCGGTCGCCGTGATCTGCTGGCGGCCGTGACCGCCGAGCCTGGAGGCGACGACGGTGCCGAAATGCGCTCCGATCTTGAAACCGATGCGGGAGGCGATGGACTCCGGCAGGGTTCCAAACCAGCCTCTCATTCGATCGGCCAGGCGAATGCAGCAGCACGCCGCATTGGCGGGATCATCCCTCTTCGGCTGCGGCAGGCCGAACAGGATCATGGCGCCATCGCCCATGAAGCTGGTGATGGCACCGCCGCAGGCAGACACTTCCTCGTCGACGAGATCATAGAAGCCGTTCAACAGTTCGCGCACCGCCGTTGGGCCGATTGCTTCGCTGAGGCCTGTGAACCCGTTGAGATCGATGAAAACAATGGCCGCTTCCTGACGCACCGGTTCCGTCAGAAAGCTGGGATCGCGGGCAAGATGTTCGGCAAGGCCCGGCGCCTGAATGCGCTGCAGGAGTTCGCTCTGCTGCTCGAAATGCCTGGCCTGCTTGCGACCCAGCCAGAGCTGCACGGCACCGAACAACAGTGCCGGCGGTATCGCAGCCGCGATCGGCACGGCGGCACTTAGCCAGATGCCATGCTTGAAGGCGCTGACGTTGATCGACAGCCAGGCAAGGATGACGCAGAGCGCTATGATCAGGCCGATGGTGTTGCGCCGCCAGGCAAGCAACCCGACGAGAACGACCGGCAGGCCAATGGCAAAGCCGAGGTCAATGAGGCGCACGTCGCGGTCGCGGACCAATCCGTCCCCGGCGATCAGATGCGTGATTGAAGTGGAAATGACCTCGACGCCCGGCAGGACCGGATCGAAGGGTGTCGGAAAGACATCGCCGCCGCCGGTAACGGTCGCGCCGATGACGACGATGTGGTCCCTGATCGCCTCCTCCGGCAATTGCCCTGTTAGCGCTGCACTGGCGCCGATGGTGCGGATCGTGCCACGCGGACCGTAGAAAGAGAGCGGCAAGAGATAGCCGGTATCGGTATGCACCAAACGATCGCCGAGCTTGATGTGGTCGGAAATGACGGTCGTAGGCTCGCTGGTGGCGGCGGAAACGACGCGCAGCGAGAAGGATGGTTCGATCCGCCCGCCGCTGCGAAACAGCATGGGCACGAAACGCGGCGTTCCCGTCTTGTCGGTCTGGACGTTGACGACACCATAGCTCGCTGCCTGCGCAAACCGCGGCAGCGGCTCCAGGAATTGCAGGGCGCTGGGTACACGCGCAAGCGGCTCCTTGCTGTCGTCGGCAACACGCTGGCGACTTTCGGGAAAGATGCCGGCGACGGCCAGCACGGCGTTGGTCTTTCTCAGCGATTGTGCCAGCGCTGCATCGTCGGCCTCCGCGCCGGGATCCACCAAGAGCATGTCGAGCCCGATTGCTTTCGGCTTCAGCGCGGTGATGGCATCGACGACTTTCGCGAGGGTGGCACGGGGCAGCGGATAGTGGCCCGCTTGACGGGACGCCTCGTCATCGATGGCGACGATGGTAACGGTATCGGGCGGTTGCCGGGTACCGCCGAGCACGTTCCTGAGATTGGTCAGCGTCGCCTCGGCACCGTCGATAAAGGGAATATCGCCGCGCAGATGAGCGATGCCAAGGCCCGCACCCCAGACGGCAGTCAAGACGAGCGCAATCAGCGTCTGCAGCGGTGGTCTGCGCATGGGAATCAGGATCTCACTGGCCGAGGCGGCCCATCAGCGCGCTTATGCGTGGTTGCTTCCAATTCGTAACACGCAGGGGACCGCGGCTGCGATCGACATCAACCCCCTGCCCTTGTCCAAGCGTAACACCTTGTCCGGTCGAAACCTTGTTAACGGCGACGCGGCCGCGCAAAACCAGTACGGATGTCTTGCCGCGCCCCGCGTCGACCGCCCATCGTGTGCCGCGCACCGCAGCGATCGCCTGCGGTGTTACCACTTCGAACCCACCCTTGATGCGGCTGTTGTCGACGTCGACCAGCGCCGCGTTGCTGTTGAGCACGACAGCGTCCACCTGGCCGTCGCGATTGCGGTCGGCAAGCCGGTAGCTTGCTCCGCGCTCGATAGTAATGCTGAGGCCCGGCTCACAATTGAGCGTCTGGCGCTCGGCACTGACCGCCGCTCGCAGCGAACAGCCGGTCGTTTGTGCAGAGGCCGAGCCGGTCGCGGCCACGCACAGAACAGCTATTCCGGCAGCGCCGAGAAAACGGTTTGTCTGGATCATGGTTGTGCCCCCTCACGAAATACAATTGTGGTCGCGGACGCCAAATTCCAGCCGCGGCAATATAAATCTGTGAGAAGTGATGATGCGTCAGGAGTGGTTAATCTGCAAGTTGTCGTAGCCCTTGGCTTTGTAGAGGATAGTCGAAACCAGCCAGCTCAGCAGGAAGATGCCTACGACCGCGAAGCCGAAGTTGGCGAGATTGTCGTTGAGATCGCCGATGAAGCTCCAGACGCCGCCCTCAAGACCGAGCTTGTCGGAGATCAGCCCCAGGGCCTCGATACCGCCAATGAAGATCGCAACGACAACCGAGGCCGCGGTGATGGTCAGATTGTACCAGAGCTTGCGCACCGGCTTGACGAAAGCCCAGCCATAGGCGCCGGTCATCAATATGCTGTCGCTGGTGTCCATCAGCGACATGCCGGCGGTGAAAAGCGCCGGGAAGACGAGAATGGTCCAGAAGGACATGCCCTGTGCCGCCTGCGCCGCGGAAATGCCAAGCAGGCCGATCTCGGTCGCCGTATCGAAACCGAGACCGAAGAGAAAGCCGATCGGGTACATATGCCAGGAACGGGTGACGACCTTGAACATCGGGCGGAAGATACGTCCCAGGAAACCACCGCCGGCAAGCAGCGTATCAAGATCCTCCTCCGCGATCCTCCCGCCCCTTTGCGCTCGTCTGAAGGCGGACCACACGCCCTTGAGGACGAAGAGATTTGCAATGCCGATCAGCAGCAGGAACGCGGCCGAGACCGCCGTGCCGATGACGCCGCCAATATCGTGGAAGGAATCGAGTTGGCTCTGCATGGCGGCCGCCGTTGCGGCGATGACAACAGATGCAAGCACGACGATGGTCGAGTGGCCCAGCGAGAAAAAGAAACCGACCGCATAGGGCTGTTTCCGCTCCTGCATCAGCTTGCGCACGACGTTATCGATCGCGGCGATATGATCGGCATCGAAGGCGTGGCGAAGCCCGAACATATATGCAAGAAACGCAATACCCAGAAGCGATGGCCTGTCGGCGAAAGCGGCCCAGGCCCAGATCCATGCGGCAATATTGAATGCGATCAGCAGCACGAAAGTGAAAGCTATCTTGGCTCTCGATCTTTCCGCGCGATCGTCAAATGGATTGAGAATCATACTTTTTTCCTGCTATGCTTACGTGCACAGTGCCACGGAGCGGGAAACGGCGCGACAGTCAAATGGCGTATATGCCAAGTTTTTCCGCACTGTCACAAAAATGAGCAAACCCGGCGAAGGCCGGGCTTATCTTGTCGATTTGTCAGCCCACTTCGAACGGATTGCCCTCATCTGCCCAGCCTGTGATGCCGCCGATCATCACCTTTACGCGCTTGCCGAGCGTGCCGAGACGTAACGCCGCCTTGTCGGTGCCGTTGCAATGCGGTCCGGCGCAATAGACGACAAACAGCGTTTCGTCGGGCCACTCACTCATCTTCCGTGCGGTCATTTTGCCATGCGGGAGGTTGATCGCGCCGGGAATATGCTGCTCCTGAAACAGGGCCGGCCCGCGCACGTCGATCAGGACAAAGTCCGCATTGCCCGATGTCATCGCCTGATAGACGTCGGAGCAATCGGTTTCGAAAGCAAGCTTCCGGGCATAGTGCTCTGCGACGACACTCGGCGCTGCGGCAGGGATTTCACTGACTAGGGACATGTAACGCTCCTTCTTCCGTTCGGTGCATTCATGCCTGAGCGGTCCCAGAGTTGAAATTGGCCGAAATGCCATATAGCGTCAACATCATGCCAAATGCAGACACCACCAATCTTTTCGGCCCGCATGTCGTCACCCTCGTCTATGACGGGCTTTGCACGTTCGAATTCGGCGTCGCTTATGAAATCTTCGGCCTGCCACGCCCGGAAATGGGCAACGACTGGTACCGGTTTTCCGCCTGTGCAATCGAGGATGGCCCGCTTCGTGCCGCCGGCGGGCTGACGGTGCAGGTCGACCACGGGCTTGAGATCATTGCCGACGCCGATCTGATCGTCGTGCCTGGTTGGCGCGGCATAGGGACGCTCGTTCCTGCCCCACTGCTCGCCGAGCTGCAGGCAGCCAGCCGCCGCGGCGTGCGGATCATGTCACTATGCTCGGGCGTCGCAGTCCTTGCCGCCGCCGGATTGCTCGCGGGCCGAAAGGCGACGACGCATTGGCGCTACGTAGATTCGATCGCCGCGCGCTACCCGGACATATCAGTGGATGCCGATGTTCTTTATGTCGATGAAGATAGCGTGCTGACCGCCGCCGGCAGTGCGGCCGCTATCGATCTCTGCCTACATGTCGTGCGCCGGGATTACGGATCTGACATAGCCAATAGCGTCGCCCGTCGTCTCGTGGTGCCGCCGCATCGCGAAGGCGGTCAGGCGCAATATATCGAGACCCCGGTTCTGAAACAGCGCGAGGGCGCGCGCTTGGGTCCCTTGCTCGAATGGATGCGCGAGCGTCTGCAGGAAGATCAGCCCATTGCCGTGCTTGCAGCGCGGGCGGGAATGAGTGTGCGGACCTTCCAGCGTCGTTTCGAGGCGACTACCGGCATGGCGCCGGGCGAATGGCTATTGAGCGAGAGGCTGCGGCGCGCTCGGGATCTGCTCGAAAAGCAGGCTGCCATTTCGCTTGACGATGTGGCAGTGGCGAGTGGATTTGGATCGCTTGCCACCATGCGCCATCATTTTCGGGAGAGGCTTGCGGTCAGTCCGAGCGACTACCGCAAGCGATTTGCCGCCCTTAAACCAGTCGGCTCTGTTCCGTCGCCGCTTCGATGAAGCTCGAGAACAGCGGGTGCGGTTCCAGCGGTCGGGACTTCAGTTCCGGGTGATACTGGACGCCGATGAACCACGGATGATCCGCATATTCGATCGTTTCCGGCAGGACGCCATCCGGTGACATGCCCGAGAAGGTCAGGCCGCAATCTTCCAGCTTGTCCTTGTAGTCGATGTTGACTTCGTAGCGATGGCGATGACGCTCGGAAATGTCGGTCGAGCCGTAAATTTCGGAAATCTTGGTGCCCTTCTTCAGCGCCGCCTTGTAGGCGCCAAGCCGCATCGTGCCGCCGAGATCGCCGGATGCCGTGCGCTTCTGCAGTTCGTTGCCCTTCAGCCATTCCGTCATCAGGCCGACGACAGGTTCGTTGGTCGGACCGAATTCGGTGGAGGATGCGTGTTCGACACCGGCGAGATTGCGGGCCGCTTCGATGACAGCCATCTGCATGCCGAAGCAGATGCCGAAATACGGCACCTTCCGCTCGCGCGCGAAGCGGGCCGCGTGAATCTTGCCCTCGGAGCCCCGCTCGCCAAAGCCGCCGGGTACGAGAATACCGTGGACCTTTTCGAGATACGGCGCCGGATCTTCCTTTTCGAAGACCTCCGACTCGATCCATTCAAGCTTGACCTTGACGCGATTGGCGATACCGCCGTGGTGCAGCGCTTCGATCAGCGACTTATAGGCATCCTTGAGGCCGGTATATTTGCCGACGATGGCGATCGTTACCTCGCCTTCCGGCGTGCGGATGCGGTTGCAGACCTCTTCCCATTGTTCTAGCCGCGGCTTCGGCGCCGGCTCGATGCCGAAAGCGGCGAGCACCTCATTGTCGAGGCCTTCCTTATGGTAGGCCATTGGCACATCGTAGATGTTAGCGACGTCGAGCGCCTGGATGACGGCGGACGGACGAACGTTGCAGAACAGCGAAAGCTTGCGGCGCTCTGCCTCGGGGATCTCGCGATCCGCACGCACAAGCAGGATGTCCGGATGAATGCCGAGAGCCTGCAGCTCCTTGACGGAGTGCTGCGTCGGCTTGGTCTTCAGCTCGCCGGCAGCCGGGATGTAGGGCATCAGCGTCAGGTGGACATAGATCGCCGTGCCGCGCGGCAGGTCGTTACCGAGCTGGCGGATGGCTTCCATGAAGGGCATCGCTTCGATGTCGCCGACCGTGCCGCCGATCTCGCAGATGACGAAATCATAATCGTCATTGCCCTCGATAACGAAATCCTTGATCTCGTTGGTGACGTGCGGAATGACCTGAACGGTGGCGCCCAGATAGTCGCCGCGGCGTTCCTTGTCGATGATGTTCTTGTAGATGCGACCCGTCGTGATGTTGTCGGTCTTGGTGGCCGAACGACCGGTGAAGCGTTCGTAGTGGCCGAGATCGAGGTCGGTTTCCGCGCCGTCGTCGGTGACGAAGACTTCGCCGTGCTGGGTCGGGCTCATCGTGCCCGGGTCCACGTTCAGATAGGGGTCGAGTTTGCGCAGGCGGACCCGATAACCGCGGGCCTGCAACAACGCTCCGAGAGCCGCGGCCGCAATTCCTTTTCCGAGGGAAGAAACCACGCCGCCAGTGATGAATACATATCGCGCCATGGGAGTCACCGGATACCTTTTAACAAATGATTCCGCCAGCCCTAAAATTCGTTTCCGGAATTTTGGACACAGAACGCGGAATGTTGACAAAACAAAACCGGCAGATCCAAGGACCTGCCGGAGGATGATCGTAGCTGACCGGGCTTACTGGCCGGTCGGAACGCCGTTGCCACCCTGGGCCGGCGTTGTTGTCGTCGCAGGAGCCGTCTGCTGACCGGTGGCCGGAGCAGGCTGCGTCGTGGTAGTTGTGGGCTGGGTCGCCGTAGCGGCCGGTGCCTGTTGGGTTGCCGTCGGAGCAGGCTGGGTCGACGTCTGAGACTGCGGAGCAACCGCGCCGCTGTTCGGAACGCCGTTATTGTTGGCTGGCTGGGACTGGCCGCCTGCCGGTGGTGCGCCCTTCTGGCCGCCGAGCGAATCGAGAATGCCGTTGCCCTGGCCCGCCGTGCTCGGAATACGGTTGAGAATGTCGGTCGGACGTCCCTCGAAGCGAGACAGCACGTTCATGCCGAGCGCCAAAACGAAGAACAACGCCGCCAGGATCGCCGTGGTCCGTGTCAACGCGTTGGCCGTGCCGCGTGCCGACATGAAGCCCGATCCGCCGCCAATGCCCAGGCCACCGCCCTCCGAGCGCTGAATCAGCACCACGCCGATGAGAGCGATGACAACCATGAGATAGATGACAAGCAGTACGGTTTGCATAGGTCCAGTCCTGCCCGCGGGCGCGGGCATCAAAAAGAAAAGCTCGCGGCTCTTTACATGAGGCTCTCGCCTATTCCAAGTCCTTTTAAGACCGGAATATAGGCAAGTGAAACCTTCAGGCGAACTGCCGTTCGAATGCGCCATAAATGGCGAGGAAGTCGACGGCTTTCAAGCTTTGGCCACCGACAAGCAAACCGTTGACATTGGCGACGGCAAGCAGGTCGGCCGCATTCGCGCCGTTGACCGAGCCGCCGTAGAGAAGACGAAACTTTTCGCCATCGGCGCCGAAGCGCGCCACCAATTCCTTGCGAATGAAGGCATGCGCTTCCTCGACATCCGCCGAGGTCGGAACCTTGCCCGTGCCGATCGCCCAGATGGGCTCATAGGCGATGACGGTCGTCTCCGAGACGGCGCCATCGGGCGTGGAACCGGCGAGCTGACGCTTGAGCACATCCAGCGTCTGGCCATTGTCGCGCTCGTCCGCCGTCTCGCCGATGCAGATGATAGTGACGAGCTCGGCCGCAAGCGCCGCTTCCGCCTTGGCACGCACCAGCGCGTCGCTTTCAGCGTGATTCCTGCGGCGCTCGGAATGGCCGACGATCACATGTGTGCCGAAGCAATCCGCGATCATCGCGGCGGAGACGTCGCCGGTATGCGCGCCGCTGACCAATTGATGGCAATCCTGCGCTCCGATTGCCAGCGGACTGTCGTCGCAGAGCGCGGTCGCAACATAGAGAAGGGTTGCCGGCGGGCAGAGCAGCGTATCGATCTTCTCGGATAGCGGCGCTTTCACGCCCTCCGCGATAGCCTTGACCTGGTCCAGGCTGGCCCGCGTGCCGTTCATCTTCCAATTTCCCGCCAGAAGCGGTCGTATTTTTTGCGTCATTCGGCGTTTCCCTCCCGTCAACTCTCTCTGTCGCACTAACAAAACTAAGGCAGAAAGAAAAGTTGTCGAAAGCGGCCGGAACAAGTTCAAACCGTTTAAAAAATCGCTTTTCCGAAATTAAATCGAAATTTTTTCGAAGAAAATTATGACGGCTGTGGATCAAGGAGCCAATTCAGCACCTTCCGCCAATCGGTCATGCGTACCGGTGTGCCATGGTTGCCGGTGGCAAACAGGGTGAATCGCGTCGGGTAATGCGTCTTGTAGAGTTTTTCGAACAGAGCTTCCTGGTCGGCAGCGGCGTAGACCGGGTCCTTGCTGCCATGGGTGAACCAGACCGGCAACTTCGCCTTGTAGAAAGCGCTTTTGACGAAATCCGGATCGGTGACTCCGCTCAAAATCGCCATCCCTTTCAGACGCTTGACGCTTTCAGCGTCGCGCGTGATACCCCAGCAAATGAAGCTGCCCATGGAAGCGCATGTGAGGATGACAGGCCTGCCGCCGGATTGCTCGTAGGAATATCGGATCAGGGCCGCGATGTCGGCGACGCCGTCGCTGTCGAAGCTCTTTACGCTCGGCGCGTAGTATGTACCGCCGCTGATATAGGCGAGGTTCTTCAGCCGGTTGAAATTGCCGCCGAACGTGTAGTCGTTCGACCCCAGCCTGCGGTCGCCGCCGCGGCCGTGGATGAAGATCACTGTGAAGGCCTGCTTGGATGCCGGGCCGATGCGGGTCACGTCGAGCTTGCGGTCGCCGAGCGGCAAAGTTTCGTCCTCTTGCGCTTTCCATCGCACGCCGGTGGCGACATAGGCCGGCTTGACGCGCCGTTCCGGCACCTCGTCGCGGCCGTTGATGTCCCGCATTTCCTGGTAGTCGATCGTCTGGAAAGCACCATTGTCATGGCTTTCGAGGACCGTCTGATTGGAAAACAGGTCATCCTTGAAAGGCTTCAAGGCCTCTGCGGCGGCACCCGACGCGGCTGCTAGCGGCAAAAACGCCGCAATTGCTGCTAAAATCGACAAATGAGCTGTGGACATTCGCATGCGGACACTTCCCTCGATAGGCCCACGGGCTTGCCATTCGCCGCCCGGCAACGCAAATCTTTTTTCCGAATTTGCCCCGTTACCGGGGTGCCATCGCGCTCGCGCGTCGTTTCTGGCAGAATCACGGTGATTCGCGAAACTGACGGCAAATGCGGTGATTTTGGGGTATGACCCCTTCAAGGACAAATCTGAACAGTTCCATGGATAACAGCAACGATCTCTTCTCCGGACTGCCCCTTTCGCCGAAACCGGAAGCGGCGGACAAGCCGGTCGTCAAGGCTGAAAAGCCTGTGGCCGCCCCTGCCCCGCGCCCTGCGCCGGCAACCTCGACTGCCGAGGAATATGGGGCGAATTCGATCCGCGTTCTCGAAGGGCTGGAGCCGGTGCGCATGCGCCCTGGCATGTATATCGGCGGCACGGACGAGAAGGCGTTGCATCATCTCTTCGCCGAAGTCATCGACAATTGCATGGACGAGGCCGTCGCCGGCCATGCCGATTTCATCGACGTGTATCTCGACCAGCAGGGCTATCTGACCGTCACCGACAATGGCCGCGGCATTCCGGTCGAAAACCATCCGCAGGTGCCGGGCAAGTCGACGCTCGAAGTCATCATGACCAAGCTGCATGCCGGCGGTAAATTCGACGGCAAAGCCTATGAGACCTCGGGCGGTCTGCACGGCGTCGGCGTGTCTGTCGTCAATGCGCTGTCCGATGATCTCGAAGTCGAGGTGGCGCGCAATCGCAAGCTCTATCGCCAGCGCTTTTCGCGTGGCCTGCCCCAGGGCGGGCTGGAAGAACTCGGCGATGTCCATAACCGTCGCGGCACCCGCGTGCGCTTCCATCCCGATCCGCAGATCTTCGGCGAGCATGCCAAGTTCGATCCTGCCCGCGTCTTCCGTATGGCGCGGTCCAAAGCCTATCTTTTCGGCGGCGTAGAGATCCGCTGGAGCTGCGATCCGGAATTGGTGCATGGAGGCTCCGATGTCCCGGAAAAGGCCGTCTTCCACTTCCCCGGCGGTCTGAAGGATTACCTCAAGGCGACGATGGGCAACGAGTTCACCGTCACGCGCGAGATTTTCGCCGGCAAGTCGGAGAAGGCAAGCGGCCATGGTTCGCTGGAGTGGGCGATCACTTGGTACGGCGGCGACCCGCAGATCCATTCCTATTGCAATACCATTCCGACCCCCGAAGGCGGCACGCATGAAGCGGGCCTGCGCATCGCGCTCACCAAGGGGCTGAAGAACTATGCCGAGATGACGCAGAACAAGCGCGCGGCGGGTATCACCACCGACGACGTGATGATCTCCGGCGTCGGCATGCTTTCCATTTTCATTCGCGAACCGGAATTCGTCGGCCAGACCAAGGACAGGCTCGCGACCGTCGAGGCGCAGCGCATCGTCGAAAATGCATTGCGCGATCCCTTCGATCATTATCTCACCGACAATCCGGCCGAAGCCGAAAAGCTGCTGGAATGGGTGATCGAGCGTTCAGAGGAGCGCCTGCGCCGCCGCAAGGAGAAGGAAGTCAACCGCAAGACGGCGGTGCGCAAGCTGCGCCTGCCGGGCAAGCTCGCCGATTGTTCGCAGAATACCGCCGAAGGCGCCGAACTCTTCCTCGTCGAAGGTGATTCGGCTGGCGGCTCCGCCAAGCAGGCGCGCAACCGCACGAACCAGGCGATCCTGCCACTACGCGGCAAGATCCTCAACGTCGCCAGCGCCGGCCGCGAAAAGCTGTCCGCTAACCAGCAGATCGCCGATCTCGTCCAGGCGCTCGGCTGCGGCACGCGCTCGAAATATCGCGAAGAGGACCTTCGCTATCAGCGCATCGTCGTTATGACCGATGCCGACGTCGACGGCGCCCATATCGCCTCGCTGCTAATTACATTCTTCTATCAGGAAATGCCCGAGCTGATCCGTGGAGGCCACCTTTTCCTGGCCGTGCCACCGCTCTACAAGATCACACAGGGGTCGAAATCCATCTACGCCCGCGACGACGCCCATCGGCTGGAGCTGATGGAGACCGAGTTCAAGGGCAAAGGCAAGGTCGAAATCAGCCGCTTCAAAGGCCTCGGCGAGATGCTCCCCGCCCAGCTTAAGGAAACGACCATGGACCCGGCGAGACGTACGCTCCTGCGCGTCGAAATCGACGAGGTGGATTTCGAGGGCACGCGCGAAGCCGTCGATAATCTCATGGGCACCAAGGCGGATGCCCGTTTCCGCTTTATCCAGGAGCGTGCGGCATTTGCGGAGAATCTGGATATTTAGCGGAATACGGCGCTCTTCTATTCGATACTTCTCCGATTTGCAGTTATTAGTGTATGTTTGGAAGGCATTTTGGAAAGCTGAGGCGCATGCACCAGATTGACCTTGCTACCGAACAAGCAGTTAAACGCTTCGTGGGTTTGATAGCTGACCGTTACGATACGGCCGGCGCTATCGTCTATGGCAGCCGAGCGCGCGGGACGCATCGTCCAGACAGTGATGCCGATGTTGCAGTTCTTCTCAGCGGCGAGCATCAACGCTTTCTGTCCACGAAGCTTGCGATGGCTGACGTGGCTTTTGACGTGCTGCTAGAGACTGGAATCAACATTTCGCCACTTCCTATCTGGCTCGATGAATGGGAACATCCGGACCACTACTCGAATCCGGCCTTGCTTCATCGTATTGCTAAGGAAGGTATTAGGCTGTGAGCGGCAATTTGATGGCAGGAGCTTTGATAGCCAAAGCAGATCAGGCGTGTAAATCAGCTCGCGTCCTTCTTGATTTGGGAGATGCTGACGGTGCTTGCAATCGCGCTTACTATGCAATGTTCGATGCCGCACGCGCCGCGCTCCTTGCATCCGGCGCCGTGAAAGGGGACATCGGCAAGACGCATCGCGGCCTCATCAATGCCTTTAGTGAACATCTCGTGAAGGACGGCCCCATATCCAAGGAGATGGGGCGGTCCTTGAAACGGGCTGAGGAAATTCGTGTGGTCGCAGATTATACAGGTGATCTCATTGAACTGAGCGATGCCCGTGAAATCGTAGGTCAGGCAGAGACGTTTGTATTGGCCATGCGTAATGCATTTCTGCCTGACGAGGAGTAGTTTCGCAGTTCTCCCTGCGGCAAAAGCGACTTCGCGATATTTTTATCGAATTGACCGATATCCGTAACGAAAGCGTCACGGGCGGATGCATAGATGCGGCATCTTTGCGAACCCGCCAACTCATGATCCGGATGTGACGATATCGCCATGTTGAAGCCCTTTTTGATGACTGCCGCCGCGGCCCTTCTTTTCGGTTCCACCGCTGCCCGCGCCACCGACATCGGTACGATCGATGTCCCCTGCCCCTTCGGTGACTGCAAGGCGGGTATCAGCCTCTCCTATCTCGGCGAATACGACATTCCGACGGGCTTCATGGAGAACGGCGTTGAAGTCGGCGGTCTCTCCGGCATCGATTTCGACCCTTCGACCGGCCATTATGTCTCCATCAGCGACGACCGCTCCGAAAAGGCACCAGCGCGCTTCTACGATCTCGATATCGATGTCAGCGCCGCCGGTCTCAAGGGCTTGACGGTGCTCGATCACGTGACGCTGAAAGATAAGAACGGCCAGCCATTCGCTACCCGCACGGTGGATTCGGAGTCGATCCGCATCGGCAAGGACGGCATCTATTGGAGCAGCGAAGGCGACGGCAAGGCGCTGCTGCCGCCTTTCGTGCGGGTTGCCAATCGCGACGGCAGCTTCGTCCGCGAACTGCCGCTGCCCGCAGGCTTTGCACCGACCGCCGACAAGAGCACCGGCATCCGCGACAATCTGGCTTTCGAGGACCTGACCTTTCTCTCCGGCGGAGATCTTCTCGTCGGCATGGAATCGGCGCTTTACCAGGACGGGCCGATAGCGACGCTGACCAACGGCGCGCTTGCCCGCCTGATCCGCTATGACACGGCCACCGGCGAACAGAAGGCGCAATATGTCTATCCGGTCTCGCCGATCCCGCAGGCGGCTGGCAAACCTGGCGGCTGGAATGATTTCGGCATGTCGGATTTCGTGGCGCTGGACGACCGGCACGTGCTGTCGATCGAACGCGGCTATGCGCAGGATGTCGGCAATTCGGCCGTCATCAATATGTTCGATCTCGAAGGCGCAACCGATGTTTCGAACATCCCGTCCTTGGCTAAGACCGATCAGCGTATCGTGCCCGTGCGCAAGGCCCAGGTCATGGATCTGCGCGCGCTCGGCCTTGCGCCTGACAACATCGAGGGCATCACCTTCGGCAAGGCGAAAGACGGCACGGATGTGTTGATTTTCGTTGCCGACAACAATTTCAATCCGACGCAGAAGACACAGTTCTTTGCCTTCAAGGTCATCCGCCGGCCGCAATAATAGGCGGTCTACTCTCGCGTCGGTAGTCGTCCGGCTGTCACGGCAACGGAATATATAGGCTTTCAAGTAGAGGCCCTTGAAACAGCCTAGATCATACCCCATAACCGGTTGATCTAATAAAAAGAGTGAAGCAAGTCCGGTGGGTGTATTCGAACGTCATAAGCCAAGGGAGCCGCGTTGGCTGGGGCCGAGCGCGCCCGCGCGCATGGCCCTTATTCCGTCGATTTCGGCGGCGCGTTGGCTGCTGATCCTGATTGCCGCTGCCGGCATCTATTTCTTCTACGGTTTTCTCGTTCCCGTGCTGGCCGCGGCGGTGATCGGTTTCGCCACCTGGCCGCTTTATAGTGACCTCGTGCGCCGCACCAACGGTAACACGACGCTTGCGGCAACCATCGCCATCGCCTTCATCGTGACCTTTCTGGTGCTGCCGATCGTGCTCTCGGCCATCTATATGGTCGGCGAGGTGCGCGAATGGTTTACCTGGGCAGTACATGTCAACCGCGATGGTGCGCCACCGCCGCAATGGATCCTGGCGCTGCCGATAATCGGCTCCTGGCTTGGCGATCAGTGGACGCAATATGTCGGCAGCCCCGGTTCCATCGGCGAATTGGCGCAGCTCGTCAGCGGCGCCCATATCGGCAATATCTATCGGGCAGTGCTTGCCGCCGGCGGCGGCGCCTTCCATGTCGTGTTGACTTTGCTGTTCATGCTGATCGCCCTGTTTTTCATCTATCGCGACGGAGCCAGCTTCGTCCGTCAGGTCGATCTTTTGGGCGAACGTATCCTGCCGAACCGTTGGGAGCGCATTTCTCGCGTTGTGCCGGCAACGATCAGCTCCACGGTCATGGGCATGACGTTGATCGCCATCGGCGAAGGCGTCGTGTTGGGCGTTGCCTATTGGATCGCGGGCGCGCCATCGGCAGTCACACTCGGCGTTCTGACGGGGGTCATGGCGCTCGTGCCTGGCGGCGCGCCGCTCTCCATGTCGCTCGTCTCCATCTATCTGCTCGCCAGCGGCTCACCTTGGGCGGGCGCTGGGCTATTCGTGTGGGGGACGGTCGAACTCTTCATCGTCGACAAGACGCTGCGGCCGAAGCTGGTCGGCGGACCGATCAAGCTGCCTTTCCTGCCGACCTTTTTCGGCCTTGTCGGCGGGGTCAAGACCATGGGCTTCCTCGGCCTGTTCATCGGGCCGGTGCTCATGGCCATCATCGTCGCCATCTGGCGCGAATGGATCCGCGAGGCGGAATTGACCGAGGAACAGCACGCTCAGGAGCCGGAACTGCAATTGCGTATCCGGGACGGTTCGGACGGCTGATTAGGGCGCCGCGCGTTCATTCGAGCGCGCAAAGGTCGCTCCAATCTCTTGAATCTGGGCGTCTTATCCCTGCGGGAAAGTCTTCTCCATGAACAGGCTGAGCGGATCAAGCCCGTAGCCGCCGAACGGTCCGATCTCCGTATAGCCGAACTTGCTGTAGAGGCTGATTGCCTCCGGCTGATATATGCCGGTTTCGAGCCGTAGCGCCGTCAGCGTCCTTTCCGTCGCTTTTTCTTCCAGTGCTTCCATCAGCATCTGTGCGACCTTGCGTCCCCTGGCAAGCGGATCGACAAACATACGCTTGATCTCCGCGGTGCCGTCCCCAGCCTCGACCAGCGCGCAGCAGCCGACCGCATTGCCATCGAGCCGCGCGACCCAGAAGGTCACTTCAGGCCTCTCCAGCGACTCCAGATCGAGCAAGTGGTTGCTCTCCGGCGGATAGAGCGACTGCGCATAGGCACTGGACATGTCGAGAAGACGGATAACGCCGTCTTGGCGCGGTGATTCAACGGCAATTGTTAGCGGCAAGATAGATTCCTAAAGCTGCAATAGCCGATGACTATCACGCTGCGGCAAGAGCTGCCAGAGCCGCGAATGTCCGCGCCGTCTGCCGGCGCTCCGCATTGGCAAGCTTCTCCACCATGTCCAGCAATTGCAATGCCGCGATGGGCGATTGTTCTGCAAGTCGGAACTTACGCATCAACCGCGCCGAAACATTTTCCAACATGGTGCCGCCATTGGTGCGCGATGCCTCACGCCAGATCAATGTCGCCTCGACAAAGACCAGGCTGATATCGCGCGACAGGCCGGCGGATTCATAAAGCGCGCGGACGGCATAAACGCGGCCGGTGGAAAGGATGGAGCGCACCCGCCGCTCGTCGCAGGCCGAAAGATTGGTGATCGCACCGGCGAAGAAGTCCACCTTGCCGGAGCAAAGCGCATGCATCAGGAAAGCCGGTGTTAACCAGCCGGACTGCCTGAGGTGCTCGACCAGATCGGGAATGTCCTCATGCTGCACTGTGCCGGCGATGGAAACCGTCGCCGCCTCACTGGCCTCCCGCGTAATGTGCTGAAGTCTGCCCGCGCCGATCGTGGCCTGAATGAGACTTGAGCCCGCCAGCGCCTCGCTGACATGCCGCATCAGAAGGTGACGGACGTCAGATGGCAGCGCGTCTCGATCCAGAAGCAGACCGCGTATGTCGGCGTGATCGCCAAGGCGCTCGGCGATCCGCTTCAACGAAGCGCGCGACAAGGAGGCGCCGTCGTTTTCCAATAGGCAAAGGATTTCGGTCTCACCGCCGATTTCGGCGAGCGCCGCGGAAACCGACCGCGATACCCGTCCGCGCGAGGCGATCAGGACGCGCGTCACATTGCTGCCGCGCAGCGCGAGATCGACAAGATCTGCATCGGTGAACACGGGGGAAAACAGAATGACCTGTCCCGCGATCTCGGGCTGATCTTCCGCCAGCGACAGGATGACGTTGCGCGGCGCATCCGGGGAACGGGCTACGGCCTCGGCCAGAGAGAGGCGCACGCGCGGTGACGGATCGTCGAGCATATAGGTCATCGCCATCTCGGCGGCGGCCCGCTCTTCTTGCGGCATCACCGACTGCAGATAGGCCCGCCCGAGTGCATTGGCAGCCCTCGCCCTACCCTCTGCCTTGGCGGTCTCGGCCCAGCGAAGAAATGCTTCTATGATCACGTAACGCCTCGATATCGGCGGGACGATTCTCGGCCCGCAAACTCACATCGGATACGTTAACGATGAAAGGTTTACGGGCCGTTTACCTTATTTATTAACCACTAATGCGAGGCCCGGCAGAGCACTGATGTCACGGCGCTTTTGGCCGCGGCAGTTCGAAGACATCGCTGCCCTCGCTATAGTCCATGTAGCCCATGCGTGCGACGGGCCGCGCCAGCGCCATGTCCAGCCGGCCGTCTCGAATGATCGCCTCATCGATATGGATGCCGACGACCTGGCCGAGGACCATGATATTTTCCGATGGCTCGCCGCTCAGTCCCTTGGGCTGCATGACCTCGGTCACCCTGCATTCGAGCACGGCAAAGGCTTCGGCGACATAGGGAGCGTCGACCAGCCTGCCGGGTTCGGCAGTCAGCCCGGCCAGGGAGAACTCGTTGATGCCGTAAGGCACGGCGATCGAGGAATGGTTCATCTTTTCGATGAGATTGCGGCTGACGAGGTTGGCGGTGAAAACGCCGGTTTCCTCGACATTGCGAACGCTGTCCTTCCGGCCCGCCGACGAGAACATCACCAGCTTTGGCCGGTCGCTGACTGCGTTGAAAAAGGAGTAAGGCGATAGATTGAGCGAACCGTCCCTGCCCTTGCTGCCGATCCAGCCGATGGGCCGCGGCGCAACGATGGCCTTGAAGGGATCATGGGCCAAGCCATGGCGATTGGTGTCCGTCGTGTAGAACATCACGCGTCTTCGCCGCCGACCCAGGTCACGGTCTCGGTCAATTCCGGGCGCGGGCGCTCGGTAGATGGGAAGGTGGAAGAACCGATATGGATAAAGCCGGCTACCTTTTCGCCCGGCTGGACGCCAAGCAGCGGATAGGCACGTTCGTCATAGGCGAACCATTCGGTCAGCCAGTTCGAAACCCAGCCATGGGCATTCGCCGCGATCAGCAGGTTAAGGCAAAGCGCGCCGGCCGACATCAACTGTTCCCATTCCGGGATCTTGAAATGCGGCCCCGCCTTGCTGACGACTGCAATAACGACCGGCGCGCGGGTGAACCGCGTACGCTCGACCTGGATCATCTCTTCGGACAAGTCCGGCTTAGCTTCGAGCGCGAGCTTCAATAGCTCTTCGCCGATCCGCGCGCGCTCTTCGCCGCGATAGACGATGAAGCGCCACGGGGCGAGTTTGCCGTGATCCGGCACGCGCGAGGCGAGCCGCAGAATATCTTCGATTTCGGCTTTATCCGGGCCGGGTTCCATCATCTGAAAAGCGGGAATGGATCGGCGCACCGCCAGATAATCGACCAGCTTGATATCGGTTTTCATGGAATGATTGCTTTCATTTTCATGCGCGGGAGGAAGTGGGTCTTGAATTTGCCACTGCATTGGTCTTGAAGTGGCGTGTGTTTTACCGGAAGTCAATCGGTTAGGAACTCATGTCAGGCATTTCATCCGCTCGCCGATTGGGTACGGCTTTCGCGATACTCGCGAGCCTGTGCACTGTTGCGTCGGCGCAGGATGCCTTCAAGGAGTTCAAGCAGCTCGACGGTAGCGTGAAGATGCCGAAGCTCAACGCCTTCATCGCGCCGGGCGGGGAAAATTCATCCGCTCAAACGCTGCGCGACGTCTCGCTCGAGGCGAAGCTCGGGCCCGACAGCGGCCCGCAATTGCAGGGCCTTTCCTGGTATGTCTTCAGCCCCTTTGCCGGTGCCGACGGCAAGCTGCCGCTGGTTGCGAGCTCGAAAGGCGGCTCGGCGTCCTTTCATCTCATGCCCGGCGATTATTTCGTCAACGTCTCCTTCGGCCGCGCCGGCGTCACCAAGAAGTTGACCGTGCCTGAAAGCGGCGTGCTGCAGAAGCAGATCATGGTCCTCGACGCCGGTGGCATGGTGCTGAACGCCGTCTCCGGCTCGGACGTGCGCATCCCGCCGGATGAGCTGAGTTTTTCGATCTATTCCAACGATGCGAAGGAAGACGGCGAGCGCGGTCTCGTCATGTCCGGTGTCAAGCCGAACACGCTGGTGGGCCTCAGCGCCGGCACCTATCACGTCGTCTCCGAATATGGTGCCGTCAACGCCGTCATCCGTGCCGACATCCAGGTGGAAACCGGCAAGGTGACCGAAGCGACGATTCAGCACAAGGCGGCGAAAATCACCTTCAAGCTGGTGTCGGACGCCGGCGGTGAGGCGATCGCTGATACGGCCTGGTCGATCCTGACTTCTTCCGGCGATATCGTCGGCGAAAGCCTCAGCGCCTTCCCCACCATGGTACTTGCGGAGGGCCAATATACGGCCATTGCCCGCAACAAGGACAAGATCTATCAGCGCGACTTTGCCGTCGCGGCCGGCAAGAATACCGATATTGAAGTGCTGATGAAGGAACAGCAGCCGCAGGACGCCAACGATCAGCAGCAGCCCGCGCAGCAGATTCCCATCCCGTCGGCACAGGTGCAGCAAAACCAAGCCCCGCAAACGAAGCCGGCCGCCTCTGGCCAGCAGCACCCGTTGCCGACCTACGAGCAATTGGCACCGTCGGCTGGCGGCGACGATGGCGAAAGCATGGACTGAGGCGAGACGGGCTTCGAATTTGCGTGCGCCGGTCTTTATACGGCCTTCTTCCGTAGCGCCCGCCTTGGAGGCGCCATGGAAAATACCGCACTGTAGAGCTTCGACAACAAATCCTTGCGGTCGTTGCCTTCGCTGAGTGCCTCCCAGCTCATCAGCCTGCCGACATGAGCAGTGATGGTGCTGCCGGAAAGACGGCGGAACTCGCGGATCAGCAGCGAGATGCGCAGGGTCATCGAGACGCGGCTGGCGAGATGAAAAAGCCGGCCGTTTTGACCTTCGAAATAGATGGGAATGACGCTGGCGCGCGCCGCCTGAATGAGCTTTGCCGGAAAGATTTTCCACGGCAAGTCCTCGGCGCGGCCAAAGCCCTTCTTGGCGGTTGCGACGCCGCCGGCGGGAAAGACGATGATTGTCGTTCCTTCCTTGAGCAGGCGAACGGCCTCGTGGCGCGTCTTCATGTTGATCGCCATCGCCTCCTTGGTTTCCTCGAAGGAAACCGGCAGCGAATAGTCGTTCATCTCAGGCACTTTCAACAGCTCATTGTTGATCAGCACCTTGAACGGGCGACCGAGCTGTTCGGCGAGCGCCAGGACGGCGATCCCGTCGCCGATACCGAAGGGATGATTGGCGACGATGACAATCGGCGCATCGGGAATGTCCTGCGGCGGCCATTCGCCCTTGGCAATCAAGCGCACGTCGATGAGATCGAGCATCTTGCCGAAGACACGTTCGCTTTTGCCGACGATATCGCTGCGCCAGATGTCGTAAAGCCGGGCATAGCGATCGCGCCCCGAAAGGCCCTCGATGGAGCGGATGAACCAGCGCTTGATGCGCGTATCCCGTTCATTGGCGTAGGATAATTCTTTGAAATCCAAATCCGCGACGGGCTGCCCCGCTCCTTGAATTCAATTGCGCCGAATGTCAGGAAAGGCGCGCAACAGTTTGATTCATCATATATATTAAAGTTTCATGTCAGTTGTCTGACGGCTCCTTGAAGGTGCCGTCAGACAACATCTGATATCAAGCGGCCTTGGCCCGCTTGGCTTCACGTTTGCGCAAGACATCCGGCGGCGTCGCTTCGAGCGCCAGCGAGGCAATGGCTTCGTCGAGCGACATTGCCGTCTGTGCCTGGCTGCCGAGGCGGCGGATGTTGACCGAGCGCTCCTCGGCTTCCTTCTTACCGCAGACGATGATCACTGGAACCTTCGTCACCGAATGCTCGCGGATCTTGTAGTTGATTTTCTCGTTGCGGAAATCGGTCTCGACATCGAGCCCGGCGTCGCGCAGCGCTTCAGCAACCTCGTTGCCATATTCGTCGGCTTCCGAAGTGATGGTCGCGACCACCACCTGCAGCGGCGAGACCCAAAGCGGCATATGGCCGGCGAAGTTCTCGATCAGAATACCGAGGAAGCGCTCCATTGAGCCGCAGATGGCGCGATGGATCATCACCGGCTGCGTCTTTTCGGAATGCTGGTCGATATAGAAGGCGCCAAAGCGTTCCGGCAGGTTGAAGTCGACCTGCGTCGTGCCGCACTGCCATTCACGGCCGATTGCGTCCTTCAGCGTATATTCGAACTTCGGCCCGTAGAAAGCGCCCTCGCCCGGCAGAATGCCGGTCTTGATGCGTCCTTCGGACTGCGCCTCGATGGTCTTCAGCACGTCCATCATCACGCTTTCGGCGCGGTCCCAGAGGTCGTCGGAACCGACACGCTTATCCGGGCGTGTCGAGAGCTTGACGACGATCTCCTTGAAGCCGAAGTCCTCATAGACCGACAGGATGAGATCGTTGATCTTCAGGCATTCGGCAGCCATCTGCTCGTCGGTGCAGAAGATATGCGCATCGTCCTGCGTGAAGCCGCGCACGCGCATCAGGCCATGCAGAGCACCCGATGGCTCGTAGCGATGCACCGCACCGAATTCTGCAAGTCGGATCGGCAGTTCGCGATAGGACTTCAGGCCATGCTTGAAGATCTGGATGTGGCCCGGGCAGTTCATCGGCTTCAGCGCGAAGACGCGGTCGTCGTCGGTCTCGTCGCCGGCGACGGTAACCTTGAACATGTTGTCGCGATACCAGCCCCAGTGACCCGAGGTTTCCCAAAGCGACTTGTCGAGCACCTGTGGCGCGTTGACTTCCTGATAGTCGCCCTGCAACCGCCGGCGCATATAGGACACCAGCGTCTGGAACATCCGCCAGCCCTTGCCGTGCCAGAAGACGACGCCGGGGCCCTCTTCCTGGAAATGGAACAGGTCCATTTCGCGGCCGAGACGACGATGATCGCGCTTCTCGGCTTCCGCAAGAATGTGCAGGTAGTTATCGAGATCCGCCTGTTCGGCGAAGGCCGTGCCGTAGATGCGGGTCAGCATCGGATTGTTGCTGTCGCCGCGCCAATAGGCGCCCGCCACCTTCATCAGCTTGAAGGCCGAGCCGATCTGCCCGGTGGAAGCCATATGAGGACCACGGCAAAGGTCGAACCAATCGCCCTGGTAATAGATCTTGAGATCCTGCCCTTCCGGAATGGCATCGACAAGTTCAACTTTGTAGCGCTCGCCCTTGGAGGCGAAGACTTCCTTTGCCTTTTCGCGCGACCAGATCTGCTTGGTGAACGGCGCATTGCGCTGGATAATCTCGCGCATCTTCTTCTCGATGACCGGCAGGTCGTCGGGCGTGAAGGGTTCGTTCTTGGCAAAGTCGTAGTAGAAGCCGTTTTCGATGACTGGGCCGATGGTGACCTGCGTGCCGGGCCACAGTTCCTGCACCGCTTCCGCCATGACGTGCGCCGCATCATGCCGGATCAGTTCCAGCGCGCGGTCGTCGTTGCGGGTGATGATCTCGATCTTGCCTTCGGTGATCGGATCGGAAAGGTCGCGCACGGTGCCGTCGATCGCAACGGCGACGGCCTTCTTGGCAAGCGACTTGGAAATGGATTCGGCGACATCCCGGCCGGTTGCGCCAGCATCGTAGCTGCGCACGGAACCGTCGGGAAATGTCAGGGAAACGGATTGGGACATCGAAATTCTCCTTGTCCAGTCCCGCCAACGAATGCGGGTGGTTTTGAAAGATGCGGTCAATCAATCTTGATTGAATGCGGTCGCCTGATAGCGATATTTAGCGATTTAGTAAAGGAAAAGCAGCCTTTACTTGCCGATCATCTTGGCCAATCCGCGCACGGTGTTCCAGTTGCGCAACGTGCCGACGCCGAGGCGTTTGGTGGTCAGCGCTGGCAGCAGACGCGTCTCGCTTGCCTTGCCGCCAAAGTCGATCCAGAGGTCGCCATCGACGATTGTGATGCGCTCGGTGCCACGATTCTTATCGAACCCAGCAAAAACAGAAGCATCGAGCGGCTTGCGCATGACGCGGACGATGACTTCGCTGCCCTCGCCATCCTTGAACGGATTGCCAGCGGCAAGTTTCTGCCATCCCTCGGCATCGCGGCCGATAATGTCGACGGATTTGCCGAAAGCCTTGGTAAATCCCGCCTCAAGACGCGCCTCGATTTCCGCCATCGGCTGTTCTTCCGCTTCGAAAACGAGGTTGCCGGTCGCAACAAGCGTTCTGGCGTTGGAAAAGCCAAGCTCCTCGGCCATTGCCTTGAGATCGCTCATGACCACCCTGCGTCCGGCACCGAGCACGATGCTGTGGAGCAATGCGACGTAAGTCTTCATGCCGCTCCGGTCGGTTTCCGGCCGATGGCGAAGTAGCGCCAAGGCGTCCACCAATGATAGCGGGTCCCCATCGTCTCCGGCACGGGATCGAGACCGCTGGTGCCTCCTGGTCCGCAGCGCGCCACTCGGAAGAGCGTCATCCAGCCGCCAGCCCATAGACCGTGACGGGCGACCGATTCATAGCCGTATTCCGAGCAGGTCGGGATATGACGGCAGGAATTGCCGATGAAACCGGAAAGGGTCAGTTGATAGAAGCGGATGAGACCCATGCCGAGGAGCCGGTCAGGCGTCTTGCGGAAGGGGCCGGGATAATTGCGGGAATGGCTTGGCTTACCGTTGTGGTGAGGAGGTATTTTGTCGCGCCTGAGCCCTTTGGAGCTCGCAGCCGCCCCTCCGTCATCCTCGTCATCTTGCATGGAGCAGAGATGGCACATCGCGTGCGGCCCCGATTAAACGGCTTCGGCCGTTATGGCCTCGTTGGAGCCGCGCGCCGCCTCGATCTGGCCGACCGCATCCACGACGGCATCGAAGGTCAGCATCGTCGAGGCATGCCGCGCCTTGTAATCCTTAACCGGCTTCAAATAGCGCATGTCCTCGAAGCGCCCTGTTGGCCCCTCGCCGTCCGCCTTCAGCATGGCGAGCATGTCTTCGCGTGCCTGGCGTACTTCGGAGGCGGTAGCGCCGACGACATGGCGCGCCATGATAGAGGAAGATGCCTGTCCGAGGGCGCAGGCCTTGACGTCGTGGGCAAAATCGGTCACGACGTCGCCGTCCATTTTGAGCCAGATCTTGACGCGGGAGCCGCAAAGTCTGGAATGGGCCTGAGCGCTTGCATCGGCGTCGGAAAGGCTGCCGATGCGTTCGATATTGCCGGCAAATTCCAAGATCTTGCTGTTGTAGATGTCGTCCATGATCGCTTTGCTCCGACGCGCCCCGTTTTGTGTTTCATAACAAAAAACACAGCGTGTCTCGTTAGGATACTTTCACAGGGACAATGCCATACTATATGTATGTCGTTCGAAGGCCATCAAATTGCAATGGTCTTCTGTAAGTTTGATGGGAAACCGTGCAGGACGGCAGGCTTGTCCGCCAGCCAGAACGCCCCGGAGCCCGCCAAAGGTGCATAGTTCTCCACGTTCCGGAGGATACCAGTGGCGAGTCCGACAAAATAAGATCCGCGGTGCGGATCAGGAGACCACAGGTAATGGACGCCATTGTAAAGAACTTTCCGCAAGCGCTTGAATCCAATCCGGTATCGGACCGCCCGTCGCAAAAGGAAGCCGAAGACGCTGTCCGCGTTCTGCTTCGCTGGGCAGGTGACGATCCGGAGCGCGAAGGCCTGCTCGATACGCCGACGCGCGTCGCCAAGGCTTACCGCGAACTCTTCTCCGGCTACGAGATGAACCCCGAGGACGTGCTCGGCCGCACCTTCGAGGAGGTTTCCGGCTACGATGACATGGTCCTCGTGCGCGACATTCCATTTTTCTCGCATTGCGAACATCACATGGTACCGATCATCGGCAAGGCGCATGTCGCTTATCTCCCGAATGGCCGCGTTCTTGGCCTGTCGAAGATCGCTCGTGTCGTTGAAATCTTCGGCCGCCGCCTGCAGACGCAGGAGGCCATGACCGCCCAGATCGCCAACGCCATCGATGACTCGCTGCGCCCGCGCGGCGTCGCCGTCATGCTCGAAGCCGAGCATATGTGCATGGCGATGCGTGGTGTGCAGAAGCAGGGCTCGTCGACGTTGACGACGACCTTCACCGGCGCCTTCAAGGCCGATCCGGCCGAGCAGGTCCGCTTCATGACCATGGTCCGGAGCCGCTGATAGGGCTTTCCACGAAAGAGCCGAGATGAACCTGGTATTCAACGAGCCTTCTGAAGATAAATCTGAGCTTGAGGATGCGGGCGATTTCACGCCCCGTTTCGATGATCGCGGCCTGATCACCGCGATCGTCACCGACGCCCATGACGGTGAACTGCTGATGGTCGCGCATATGAATGCCGAGGCTCTGGCACTGACCATTAAGACAAAAACGGCGCATTACTTCAGCCGTTCGCGTGGGAAAATCTGGAAAAAGGGTGAAACCTCCGGAAATCTGCAGACGGTGAAGGAGATGCGTACCGATTGTGATCAGGATGCTATCTGGCTGAAAGTTGAGGTCGCCGGTCACGATGCAACATGCCATACTGGACGACGTTCCTGCTTCTATCGCACGGTCGAGCTGGAGGATGGAAAGCCTGTGCTGAACGTCGTCGACGATCATCTGCATTTCGATCCCGGCGAGGTTTATGGGCACTAAGCACCGCCCGCCGGCTTGGTCAGCAACAGCCAAATATACGATTTGGAAACAAAAAAGGGACAGTATTTCAGCAAGAGGCAAGTATACGCCTCGGAGGAAAGCCATGTTGAACTGGGGGTTGATTCGTCAGAGCGCCGGGCAGGTTCCTGCCGGTTCAGGTCCGACCATCTCACAGGACACACCCCCTCCACCCGCTGTTCCCGCTCCCCCTAAGAAAGTAAAGATCGCGCTGGCACTCGGCGGTGGCGCCGCCCGGGGCTGGGCGCATATCGGCGTATTGCGTGCCCTCAATGAGGCAGGTATCGAGGTCGGCATGATCGCCGGCACCTCAATCGGCGCCCTGGTCGGCGGCTGCTACCTCGCCGGCAAGCTTGATGAGCTGGAGGGTTTTGCCCGCTCGCTGACCATGCGCCGCATCGCCAGCCTCCTCGATCTTACGATCGGCGGCAGCGGTCTTTTTGGCGGCATGCGGCTCACAAAGCGCATGCAGGAACACTTGGAAGGCTTCGCGATCGAGGATCTGGACCGTCCATTCGTTGCGGTCGCTTCGGAACTAAATACCGGCCACGAGGTCTGGATCACAAACGGTTCTCTGATCACGGCACTCCGGGCATCCTATGCCCTGCCCGGCATTTTCGAGCCGGTGCGCACCAATAGCCGCACGCTGGTCGACGGAGCGCTGGTCAATCCGGTGCCCGTTTCTGTCTGCCGTGCCTACGAGCAGCCGCTCGTGGTCGCCGTCAACCTGCACTACGATCTTTTCGGCCGTTCGGCCGTCGTCAAACATAATTCCGGTCCATTGAATGGCGAGCCGCAACGCCGGGATGAGGCGCCCTATACCAAGCTCGGCATGACCGGGGTGATGGTGCAGGCTTTCAACATCATCCAAGATCGGATTTCTCGCGCACGCCTCGCCGGCGATCCGCCGGACCTGGCGCTGCATCCGCGCCTCAGCGACATCGGTCTCTCAGAGTTTCATCGCGCCGGCGAAGCGATCGAGCGCGGCTATGAAGAGACCTCCATCCGGCTCGCCGAAATCAGGCGCATGCAGGAAGCCTTTGCCCGATAGGGCATGACTCATTCGGAAATGAAAGGATGCTGCCGATGCGGAGCCGATTTCGGCTCCGGCGAGCCGGATAGCTCCGCTAATGCCGCGCTATCCGGCCTTGCTTTGGGCTCAGCGCGTTCGTCGCGGCAATCGACCCACTGGGTCGATTGCTTCGGTGATGCCGAACCGCTCCTCACCCGGCGATGTAAGCCTTGATCTGTTCGGCCTCGAGCTCGATTTCGCGGATGCGCCATTTTACGACGTCGCCGATTGAGATGATGCCCGTGAGCTTGCCTTTGTCTTCGACCGGAACATGGCGGAAGCGGCGGTGTGTCATCAGTTCCATCAACTCGTCGGTGGTAGTGTCTTCCTTGCAGCGGTGCACCTTCGCCGTCATCAGTGAAGCAATCGGCTGGTTGAGGCAGTCTGGGCCGTGCTTGGCGACCGCGTTGACGACATCGCGTTCGGTGAAAATGCCGGAAATCTTGCCCGCCATCCCGACGACGACGATGGCGCCGATGCGGTGTTCACTCAGAATCTTGGCGGCTTCTGCAAGGGTCGTATTTCCCCCGGCGGTGGTGACATTGCGACCTTTGGCATCAAGTATGGCTTTAACGGAAACAGACATTCGATCCTCCCATCTCGAAAGCAAAGTGAACAAATGAGCCTCGGATTTGTTCCGAATCGCCTCCGGACCTGGACCGATGCTGCCTTCATCGATCCGCGTCGGTCTCCTCCCTTCGCGGCCGATAAGTGTCAATGGTGCGCTAGTGGGGCCAAGAAAGCAACAGGTTCATCCGCCTATGGAGCCGAGTTTTCGAGTTCGATACGGGGTTCCCGGTCGAACAGGGAAAACAGTAGGAAGCCGAAAAGGAAGCCGCCGATATGCGCATCCCAGGCCACCGGCTGCGTGCTGTCGCCTACGATCGTGATGCCGAAAGCGACGAGCGCATTGCCGGCGATCCACATCACGATATAGGCGACGACCGTGCGGCTGCGCAGCGAGGCCAGGATCGACAGCCGCGGATTGAGATGCGCCTGCCGAATGCCGACACGACGGCCATCCATGGCGGGAAAGGCAAAGCGGCAGGCCGCTCCCATCAGCCCTGAAACGACGCCCGATGCGCCGATCAGCAAGCTTTGGTCGCCCCAATAGAGGGCGGCATGCAGGAATGCCGACGCAGCCGCCGAAAGAACCCAGAAGATCACGTAGCGCGCAACGCCGATCCGGCGCGCGACGGGAGCGGCAAAAACCATGAGCCACAGCCCGTTGAAGACGATATGCTCGATGCTGCCATGCAGGAGCGAATAGGTAACCGGCGTCCACAGCCATTCCAGCCCCTGTTGCGACAGCGGAAAGGCGTAACGCGCGGGAATGAAGCTGAAGGTGAAATACAGCCAATTCAGCGTGTCGTCCGACCACCAGGGCAGGTTTTGAATAGCGAAGACGACGATGAGCAGGCCGAGGCTTGCGAGGATGACGGGCGGCAGGTTGAAGGCAGGAACCCGCTTCGGCGGCCGATTTTCCTCGGGCTCGTGGCGCGGCGGCTCTGCATCATCCATGATTTGCTCTGATATCTTGAGAAGGGACTCGAGACATACAGCAGCGAATATCAAAAAAAAAGCCGCCCAACCCCGTTGGACGGCTTGTTCGGGCGCTCCTCGCTGGGATGTGCCGCAATGGTTATGTCCCACGCCCGAGAATAGTTTGTGCTGAAGGTCACCCTCGTGAAGTGATGGTCTATTCTTCCCACTCATGGCCCCGCAAGGCAAATGAAACCCTCTGTTAACCTTAATGGCTCGGCCGTGGCACGAAATAAGCAAGGCATGACGTAAGGGCAATGAATGCCCCGGCATCTGAATTGAAATGGGACACAGGCGCGTCATGCGGCAGAAAACCAGCACAGAGATATTTACCTATTGGGAGCAGCTTCGCGGCAACGCGGATGCTCCCCTGCGCAATTTGATACAGCCCTCGGCAGTCCGCCATATTCTGCCCCAGCTCTTCATTCTGGAGTCGATGCCCGACGAGGCGCCGCGTTTTCGGCTGGCCGGAACGGCGATCTGCGGCTTCATGGGCCGCGAGCTTCGGGGCGAGAGCTTTGCCGCACTGTGGGCCGGAAGCCAGCCTGACGATCCCGTGCGCATCGCCGCCGGCGTGATGGCACATGTCGTTCCTGCCTTGATCAACGCGACCGGGTACAGCATCAGCGGCCGCAATATGGCCTTCGAAATGGTGCTGATGCCGGTGCGTTCGGCCGGCGATATCTGCGATCGGCTGCTTGGCTGCCTGACGCCGGTTGCCCATGCGTCATGGCTTGGTGGCGAACGTCTGGAGTTCCTGGCGCTCGATCGCAGCCGCCTGCTGTACGAGCGTCCCGCCCGGCGCGTCGAATTGTCGCCGCATCTCGATCCCGTCGATTTGACCTCTCATCACGCCCTAAATCCTAAGGCGGGTGGACGCGATGAAGGACCGGTTGATCCATCGCGATACAGATTCAACCGTCTTCTCTGAGCTATCCCTCAGAGAAGACAACCTTACCTTAAGAAGTTTCGGCTAGTGATTGCATGAGACATAATCGGTTGAAGAAGCCTTTTCATGCATTCATTCCAGTCAGCCCAGACGACGCGGCCAAATCAATTGGCGGGGAATGCGCCGCGCATGGATCAGCGGACCTTTCAGCGGGTTCCGATCAATATGCAGGGCCGCCTGATGCTGGCCAACTACGAAGAATTCGAATGCCTGGTCACGGATATGTCGCCCGGCGACATGTACGTCACCTGCCCTGGCCGCCCGCGCACCAATGAGCGTGTCGTCGCCTATATCGACCATCTCGGCCGGGTCGAGGGCCATGTTGTCGCCGTCGACGCCCGCGGCTTCAGCATGTCGATCAACGCCACCGACCGCAAGCGCGAGAAGCTCGCCGCTCAGCTCACTTGGCTGGCCAACAAGCATGAGCTCGGTCTGCCGGAAGATCGTCGTCACGACCGTCTGACACCGCGCAATACCCTCAGCGAACTGACGCTGGAAGACGGCACGCGCTATGTCTGCCGCATCATGGACCTGTCGCTTTCGGGTGCGGCCGTCGATGTCGAGGCACGCCCGCCGATCGGCACGCCGGTACGCCTCGGCAACATGCGCGGCCGTGTCGTACGCCACTTCATGGAAGGCGTCGCGATCGAATTTCTCTCGCTGCAATCTCGCGAGACCTTGCGCGAATTCCTCTAATTTTGTCATCGTGCTGTCACGCCGGCTGGTGAAATAGCGGCGTTTCACCCCTCTGCCTGTGTGACGGCCGATGAAGACGCTTTATCCTGAAATCGAGCCCTATGATCAGGGCATGCTTGACGTCGGCGATGCGCATCGCATTTGCTGGACGCAATCGGGCAATCCGAACGGTGTTCCAGTCGTCGTCCTGCATGGTGGTCCGGGTTCCGGCAGTTCCGCCAGTACTCGCCGCTTTTTCGATCCGGAACATTATCGCATCATTCAATTCGACCAACGCGGCTGCGGCGGAAGCTTGCCGCATGCGGCAGAGCCGCGGGCAGACCTTTCCGCCAACACCACATGGCACCTGGTTGGCGACATCGAGCAGCTTCGGCTCTTCCTCGGCATCGAGCGCTGGCTGGTCTACGGCAATTCCTGGGGCTGTACTCTGGCGCTGATCTACGCCGAGACGCATCCGCAACGCGTCGCAGCCCTCATTGTCGTTGGGGTCACCATGACGCGGCAATCTGAGATCGATTGGCTCTATAACGGGCTTGCCCGCTTCTTTCCTGAAGAATGGGCTCGCTTCCGTGCTGGCGTGCCGGAGAGCGAGCGCGACGGTGATCTGGTGGCCGCACATTATCACTTGCTCCTTAATCCGGATCCGTCCGTCCATGCCAAAGCCGCTAAGGACTGGCACGACTGGGAATCGGCTTCGATCCTCGTCGATACCCAAACGACTTTGCCCAGCCGCTGGTCCGATCCCCGATATCTCACTGCAAGAGCGCGCATCATCACGCATTACTTCCATTATCGCGGCTGGCTGGAAGAGAGCCAGATATTGCGGGACATCAACCGGCTCGAGGGTATCCCCTGCACGATGATCCAGGGCCGGCTCGATCTGGAGGCACCCGTCATTACCGCGTGGGAGCTGTCGCGGGCATGGCCTGCGGCAAGATTGGTCGTGGTTCCCAATTCCGCCCATTCGCCGGCGACGTCGGAGATAGCGGCAGCCATTGTCGAAGCGACGGACGAATTTCGCGTCATCGGCTGATGGCAACGAAAAAACTCAAAATTTTTTTGAGCACGCCTTTTCCCAAAATGGCACAGCCTGAGGGGATTTCCGACATTCGTGAGGTTCGGGCGATGTGCCGAGACGAAGCTACCGTCCTATTTCGGCGCTGCTGCCGGCAAACGGTGTTCCTCGCCGACATTTGTGGGCGAAAACAAAATTATTTAAAAACAAGCGGATACGCAGAATCTCCATACGGAACCCCAAGCGGAAAAACATTCGAATTTTAATCGAATTCCCCGAAAATTTGATTCAAGTTTTGCGCTCATTTTATGACAATTCTACGCGCATTTGAATCAACTAAGTCCTTAATTTGACTACGTAATTTTGCGTCGGATAAAAGCCTGCATGTCATTCTGGTCCCAATAAAACAGGGACACGGACATGGGCTTTCAATTCCTTCTTCGCGGTTATGCCGCAATGGCTCTTTTTACCTTTGGCTGTCTCGGCTTCGCCCATGCGACGCCGGCCAATATGACGATCACCGGCGATGCCGCGCCGCCGATCGGTCACTATGAGTTCTGCAAGGAAAATCCGAGGGAATGCGCCTATGCCGGCGGCGATGCCGGTCCCGCTATTCTTACCGAAGATCGTTGGAAGACCATCCTGAAGATCAACTACACGGTCAATACGACGATCAAGCCTATGACCGATATGGATCTCTATGGCGTCGAGGAAAAATGGGCGATCCCGACCACTGCCGGCGATTGCGAGGATTTCGCTCTGCTGAAGCGCAAGGAGCTGATCGACGCCGGCTTTTCGGCCTCCGACCTGCTGATGACGGTCGTGCTGCAGCCGAACGGTGAAGGCCATGCCGTGCTGACGGTGCGCACCGATCGCGGCGACTTCGTTCTCGACAATATGCGCAATAAGGTGAAGCTTTGGTCGGATACCGAATACACCTTCCTGAAACGTCAGTCCGCTGACGATCCGGCTCGCTGGGTCAAGATACAGGATGGCCGCGCCGTTGCAGTCGGCAGCTTGAAGTAGGTCGTGTTTCCGCCACGTGATCACCGGTGACCTAGCACCGGTGGTCTCAGTCAAGGCCCCGGTCTGTCCCCGCATTTCTGTCCCGACCGGCGCCTCTGAGCCGTTCCCGCTGTCCCGGGAACGGCTCTTTTCGTTTCCGGAGTGTGCCCAGGGCAATTGCAGGGAAAATGCGCAGAGGTTTACCCGGAATTGCAATGGGGCAAAAAGATAGATCGGCTGCCATGATTTCGTGAAGCGATCGACCGCTCCAGCCCGAAATCCGCCCGATTTTCGGAAAGGTATTTGTGCCGATAAATATGCAAGCCGACGCATTCTTAATGGCTCATTAACCAATATGGCGACAATCATTCCACAGCGAGACTCATCAAGGGTCTTGAGCCGCGGCGGACGCGTCATTGACGATGGTTTCCAAGGCGGGATGGAACCGAAGGCAAGAGCATGACCCCTCCTCTGTCATCCGCCTCCTCGATCGACGAACAGCCGCTGATATCGAGCGGCCTCGTTTATCGTCTCACGGCCGGCGTTGCCGTACTCGCCGCACTTACCGTTGCCATCACCATTGGTGGCCGTTGGCTCGGCGAAAAAATCTCACTGGCCGGCCACACTGCCGATATCAAGCCGATCACAGTGACGATCGGCGAGGATACGTTGCGTCTTGGCGCCAACACCATCCGTTTCCCGAGCGAACGCGTAAACGGCGTCGCGGAACGCGTCGATCTCTACCTCACCTGGCCGCAGATGCAGGGCTATAGCGATGCCGACCGCTTGCGCTTTGACGATATTTCCCAATCCTCCTCGCTGATTTTCCTACAGCTCAGCCAGAGCACGATGTCGCGCGACATGTCCGGCCGGCTGGAGCCGATCTATTCGCATCTGATGGAAGGCGACGCCTTCGCCGGTCCACATGGGCTGACGGCCCATCGTCTGCGCGCCGACGCCGGCTATAGTGGCGAAGTGCTTCTGACCGCGCCGCGCGCTGGCGAGCCGGATTATGTCGTGCGCTGCATCTTGCCCTCCTCGCCCGCTGAGGCGACCAGCGGCGATTGCCAGCGGGACATCAGGGTCGGCAAGGATCTCAGCGTGCTTTATCGGTTTTCCAGTCATCAGCTTGGCGACTGGCAGACGATGGATGCCGCTGTCCAGAATTTCGTGAAGACACGCCTTGTCGATGCGGCCGGCACGACGGAATCTCCGTAAGTGGTGACTAAAATGATGCGGAATCCTGAAACCAACTGTTCATCATAAACCGATTGGTAACGCTAAACCTCTACTCTTGAGAGCCAACGGGCGCTCATGGAGGCGGCGGCCGGATAATTGAGAACGTAAATGCAAGCAGAGAGTGAAGTAGTGTCCAGATCAATTTTTTCCGCATCCTCATCAAGCTCCGGCAAGTTTTTGGCGAAGGTGCTGTTCGGTTTTGCAATCACGACTGCGACGGTGACCGTTACCGTCGATGTGTCGAATGCAGCCGGAGGCTCGAAATACGCGGGCATCGTTATTGACGCGAACACGGGTAATGTTCTCTACAGCGAAAATGCGGATACGCTTCACTATCCCGCTTCGCTTACCAAGATGATGACCGTCTATCTGACCTTTGAGGCGCTTGAGGCCGGTCGGATCACACTCGATACTCCTGTCGTCTTTTCGAAAAATGCAGCCTCGCAGGCCCCGACCAAGCTTGGCATCGGTACCGGCCGCTCGGTGACCGTTCGCGAGGCGATTCTCGGTATCGTCACCAAGTCCGCCAACGATGCGGCGATGGCGCTCGGCGAAATGCTTGGCGGCTCGGAAGACAATTTCGCCCGCATGATGAACAACAAGGCCCGTGCGCTTGGAATGACGCGGACGACCTACCGCAATCCGAACGGCCTGCCGAACACCGCCCAGATGACGACGGCGCGCGATCAGGCCCGCCTGGGCGTCGCCCTGCGCGAGCACTTCCCGCAATATTACGGCTTCTTCTCTGAGACGAGCTTTCGCCTCGGCAACAGAGTGATCCCGGGTCACAACCATCTGCTCGGTTCGGTCCGTGGTGTTGACGGCATCAAGACGGGTTACACGCGTGCTGCCGGATACAATCTTGCCACTTCGGTGAAGGTCGACGGCCGCTCGATCGTCGGCGTCGTTCTCGGTGGCGCCTCGACGCCCGCCCGCGACAACCAGATGCGCAAGCTGATCGCCGCTTACCTGCCGCTGGCATCCACGAAGCATATCGACTCCAATGTCGTCGCCCAGACGAAGGTGGAAACGCCCAACGTCCAGGCTGCAAGCGCCCGCATGGCGGCTGCCGGCAGCGCGAAGATGAGCAAGGACGAGACCGCCGAGGCCGACGACGACCAGCAGCCCTCAAGCGCTGCGGCTTTTGCGGCGATCACGCCGAAGTCGAGCAATCCACTGCTCGCGACCAAGCAGAAACAACGCGCCGCATCCGATGAAGTGGCTTCCATCGAACCGACATCGGCGACTACGGATGAAAGCGATACGGATGAGGTCGACGCCGTCACGACGGCCTCGACCTCCAGATCCGACACCAAGGTCATCAAGCCCCAAAAGGTTGCCAAGGCGAGCAAGGATGAGGCGGGCCCGACCGGCTGGGTCGTCCAGATCGGCATTTCCTCCAGCAAGGATGGCGCCAACGATCTGCTCGATACCGCCAAGAGCAAGGGCGGCAAGGCATTGCGCTCGGCCAAGCCCTACGCGCTTGCCTTTGATGGCGGCTATCGCGCCCGTTTCGGCGGCTTCGAGGACCAGAATGCGGCTGTCAACGCCTGCAAGGCTCTCAAGAAGGCCGGCGTGAAGTGCTGGGCGAGCTTGGAATAAGGATGTGACACGGCTTTCCGTGCCGCATCGTTCAGAAATCTACCGGATTTTGCGTAGCGATATCCGGTTCTTCCGGCCTTGGATGATCATGAGGCCGGCCCTGAGTTTGTAATGTGTTACGGGGATGTGAAAATGGCAATGAACGAGAACTTTCCGGGTTTCTCGCTCGATGGCGGGGGAAAGATGAAATCGAAGGGCTTTGCTCTTCATCCGCTGCATGAGGCAGCCATGCGGTTGGCCGATCTCGGCCTCAGCCGTTCGCGTTCGCGCAGCAAGACGAAGGACCTGATCTCCGTCCTGCTCTGCCACGGGGCCCGCGCTTGGCGCTATTCTCAGCCGGAAGCTCACATCCACCTGCACATTACCGCGCCGAATGGCCAAGCTCCGGTATTGATGCGGCTGCGCTAATCAGGAAAAGTGTGTAGCGGTGCTGCGAATCCCGAGGCGGCCGCCGCCCTACAGCAATCCCAATTCGGAAAGCTCGCGGCGCAGATCGGCGGGCAACTCATTGACGCCGCTGCCGAGGCTGTCGAGATCGCGCGGCACATCTTCCTGCGGCAGGTAGCGCCAGCCCTGAAAGGCGCGACGCGGCTGGCTGGCGGTTTCGACTACGCTCGGATCGAGAATAAGCCGGCAGCGGTGGATTCCATCGACATCCGTGAACGTCTCGATACCGAGCAGCTTCTGCCGCGCCTGCACCTGCCCCTTGATCACCCAATAGAGCGAGCCGCCGTCCAGCAGCTCATCGACGCGCTTTGGCACCATGCGGGTCGTGTGGGTGGTGTGCGGCTCCAGACCGGCGGCAATGGCGCTCATCGCCCGCTCGGAGACCCATTCGCGCAGATCCTCAAGCGAGTCCGCGCCCACGCACAATTTGATGATATGCAAAGCCATGACGCCGTTGAAATCCTTTTGACCGGCAGCGTCAAGCTTTTAGAATCAAGCGTCCACACTCAGCATTCGACGACATTCACCGCGAGGCCGCCTGTTGAGGTTTCCTTGTATTTCTCGCTCATGTCGTAGCCGGTCTGGCGCATCGTCTCGATGCAGGCATCGAGGGGCACGAAATGCTGGCCGTCGCCTTTGATCGCGAGCGATGCAGCCGTCACTGCCTTGACGGCGCCGAGTGCGTTGCGCTCGATACAAGGCACCTGCACGAGGCCGGCAACGGGATCGCAGGTCATGCCGAGATGGTGTTCCAGCGCAATCTCCGCGGCATTTTCGATCTGCTCGGGCGTCGCGCCCATGACGGCGGCAAGCCCCGCGGCCGCCATCGCAGCCGCCGAGCCCACTTCGCCCTGACAGCCCACTTCAGCGCCGGAGATCGAGGCATTGTGCTTGATGATGCCGCCGACGGCAGCCGCGGTCAGCAGATAGTTGCGGATGCCATCCTGGTCCCAATCCTCATGGAAATGCTGGTAGTAGCGGATCGTTGCTGGAATGACCCCGGCCGCGCCGTTGGTCGGCGCGGTGACGACGCGGCCACCCGCGGCATTTTCCTCGTTGACGGCCATGGCGTAGACGCTCAGCCAATCATTGGCGAGCAGCGGATTGATGCGGTTGCTGCGCCATTCTTCCTGCAGCTTGTCATGGATGGCGCGCGCCCGGCGGCGCACCTTCAGGCCGCCCGGCATGATGCCCTCGACCTTCAAGCCGCGATCGATGCAGCTATTCATCGCCGCCCAGATGCGATCGAGCCCGGCGTCGAGCTCTTCGCTGCTCATGCGCGTCTCTTCATTGGCGCGCTTCATCTGCGCAATCGAGAGACCGGAGCGCTCGGCCATATCGAGCATCTGCTTGGCGGTGGCGAAGGGGAACGGAATTCGCTCGCCGGAAGAGGCCTTCTTCTTGTCGGCACGCATCTGCTCGAGCTCGGTATCGGTGACGACGAAGCCGCCGCCGACGGAATAGTAGATGCGCTTGACGAGCAGGCGATCGTCCTTGTCGAAGGCGGAAAAGCTCATGCCGTTGGCGTGGCCGGGCAGCGGCACCTTCTTGTCGAAGATCAGGTCGGTCTTCGGTTGGAATTGATAGGCCGGATGGCCCGGCGGCGTGATGTGCCCGGTGCGCTCCACCTCATCGATAACGGCATCCATCCGGTCGGGATCGACCGCATCGGGCCGCTCACCCATCAAACCGAGGATAACCGCCCTGCCCGTGCCATGCCCGATGCCAGTATGGGCGAGCGAGCCGTGCAGGCTGACCTTGATCGAAGCAACATGCACATTCGAGGACGGGCGTGGCCACTCGTTTGACAGCAGGAGATCCAGGAAACGATTGGCGGCCGACATCGGACCCATCGTGTGCGAACTGGAAGGCCCGACGCCGATTTTGAAAACATCGAAAACTGAAAGAAACATGGACCTTTGGTGCCTCCTCGGCAAATCGCGTAATGGCAAGGCTACGCCAACGGAACAGCCCTGCACGGCGATCAACCGACATCGGATTTCATGCCTGCGACATTATATGTAGGCACGATGCGGCGCAAACATAAGGCCATTGCGCCCGAATGGCCGTAGGTTACAGTCGGCGGCATATGGACTTGGAGAATCTGCCTTTATGACGACCGCCGACTATGTCGCCCTCGCCCTCTTCGTTTTTCTCTGGGTCGTGCTGAACTGGATCACCAGCAGCGCCCGCTTCTTCAATCGCACCAGCCTGACATTGGCCATGAACGAGCGCCGGCGCGAATGGATTTACAATTCGCTGCGCCGCGATTTGAAGATGATCGATACGCAGATTCTATCTGGCCTGCAGAACGGCACCGGTTTCTTCGCCTCTACCTCGATCTTCGCCATCGGTAGCTGCTTCGCCTTGCTCGGTGCCACTGACAAGGTCAACGCCTTCTTCTCCGACATGCCCTTCGTCTTCAATAGCGGCCGCACCGCCTTCGAGATCAAGGTGGCGGGACTTGCCTGCCTGTTCGGCTATGCCTTCTTCAAATTCGGCTGGGCCTATCGCCTGTTTAACTATTGCACCATCCTCTTCGGCTCCTTGCCGATGCTGGCGGATGCCGAGCTCGACCCTGTGCGGGCGGAGCGCGCCGCGGAGCGGGTGATCCGCATGAATGTCATCGCCGCGCGCAACTTCAATGCGGGTCTGAGAGCGATCTTCCTGTCGATCGGCTATCTCGGCTGGTTCCTCAGCCCCTATGTTTTCATCACGACGACGGTCTTCATCATTATCGTCCTGATCCGCCGGCAGTTTTTTTCCGATGCGCGTCTGGCCATCATGGATATCGATGTGCCATGACATCGCCACGTCGGCAGTCATCAAACCGGCGCCGATGATTTGAATTCATGCCTGGAAGGACCTGCCAATGGCTGTTATCGCCGAGAGCATCGATGCGCCGCAGAAAACGCCCCGCATCGGCATTCTGGACACGGCCCGCGGTGTCGCCCTTCTGGCGATGGCGAGCTATCATTGCACCTGGGATTTCGAGTTCTTCGGCTATCTCGCACCGGGCACGGCGGAGACTGGCTGGCTGAAAATCTACGCCCGCGTCATTGCCAGCACCTTCCTGTTTCTCGCCGGCTTCAGCCTCGTGCTGGCCAACACGCCCGAAATCCGCTGGCGCCCCTATTTCAAGCGCCTTGGCATGATCGTGGCCGCTGCTGCGGCGATTTCCATCGTCACCTTCATCGGCATGCGCGACGGCTGGATCTTCTTCGGCATCCTGCACTCTATCGCCGCCGCCAGCATCATCGGTCTGCTCTTCCTGCGCCTGCCGTCTTTCGCAACGCTGCTAATCGCTGCCCTGCTCCTCATCGGCATTGTCGTCGATAATGTCATCGCGCCGTTTTCGCTGCATTCCGCCGTCTTCGACGTGCCATGGCTCTATTGGCTCGGCTTGTCGGAGCACCTTCCGCGTTCGAATGATTACGTGCCGGTCTTCCCCTGGCTGACGCCATTCCTTTTCGGCCTCGGCATCGCGCAACTGACGACAACGCTCGGATGGCTCAGATCATTGGCAAAGCTCGGTCCCGGCCGCAATCTGATTGCCCGCGTCGGGCGCCACAGCCTGATTTTCTACCTCGTCCACCAGCCGGTGCTTATCGGTCTCGTCTATCTTCTTTCGCTGATCGCGCCCGCACCGGCGCCCGATCCTACGGTCACCTATATCAGGCAATGCCAAGCCTCCTGCGTACGCTCCGGCAGCGAAACCATGTGCCGCAGCTTCTGCCAGTGCACACTCGATAAATTGCAAGCGCAAAACCTGTTTTCACCCCTGGAATCCGGTGCAATCAAAGCAGATAGCGATGAGCGAATAAACCGAATCGCGTTACAGTGTTCGGAGCAAGCGCAATGACAGGGTTATTCTATGAATGCCTATCGTTCCAAGTCGCTGAGTTTTCCATGGCCGCCTTTAATTTATAGTCTTGCAGTTATAACGGCGCTTTATTTGAATCAGGACTATCCCGTGCGCATGTCGTACCTCGGGGCCTTGATCGCTTGGGGCATTGGCGCGCTTTTGACAGTTGTCGCGGTGACATTGAATGTCTGGGCGGTGAAGACGCTGTTCGAAAGCGGCACGACCGTGCTAACGCAACGCTGCACGGCGCATCTGGTGACCAAGGGACCGTTCCGCTTTAGCCGCAACCCGACCTATCTCGGATATACGCTGCTGACGGCAGGCCTCGGCCTGGTGATCGGCAATCTCTGGTTCGTCACCATGGCAGCCGTGGCGGCGGCGCTGACCACGCCACTGGTCATCCGTTGCGAGGAAATGCACCTGCTCTCTCGTTTCGGCTGTGAATTCGAGTTCTACTGCAAGCGTACGCGGCGCTGGATTTGAAAGCGGGAGGTGCCCGCAGTCGCTGCTTATCGGTATTCAGCGAGGAGTAAAATCCGACCGATCTTTGTTCTCGTACGTTGCACGAGATCCATCGCGACTGAATCATTTTCACCGGCATAAAGATCGAATTCACGAACTTTTTTCCCATCAGAAACCTCTTCCAGCCGGGTCGATGTTTTCCAAGTCCGAAAAGAGCAGCCGAGGTCGCCACACCGGACGCTGATGTCGCCCGCCAAATATCGATTCGAATCGATGGTAACGCTTAGCTGAACGTGAGTGTCCTGATTGTCGATAAGCTGGCAGCGAACATGAATTTGGCAATTGAGTTGGCCGTAGATCGCATCCTTGCCGTCAAGCAAAAGGGCGTAGGCAACCGGAATATCGGTATTGTTGTTATCGGCCGCTTGAGTCTTTCCGACATTGAACGGAACGAGCGCGATCCCTATCGCTAAGACGAAGCTAAACCTTGCCGCCATTTGCCACAACCCTCTGTGAATGCTTGGCTTTTCTACAAAGCATTCTCGTTAGAATTGCGGCGACTACGATGCGTCTTATACTTTGACGGTGGTAGTCACGTCCCCACGCCGATTTCGGCCAGGCGGCCGAGACAGGCTTCTTCGACATTGTCGAGTTCGGTCAGAGTGTCCTCAATATCCTTGCGCTTCTGGCGCAGTTCCTCGCGCTTTTCGTCGACGCGCTTCATCAGGAGCTTCAACTGGCCGATCTCGCCTGGCGGCTCCTTATAGACCTGAATGATCTCGCGGATTTCGGCGATGGTGAAGCCGATGCGGCGGCCGCGCAGGATTTCCTGGATCAGGCGGCGGTCGGCTGGCCGGAAAAGGCGCGTGCGGCCTCTGCGCTCGGGATGGATAAGACCTTCATCCTCGTAGAAACGCAATGTCCGAGTGGAAACGCCGAATTCCCGCGTGAGCTCCGTTATGCTATAAAACCTGTCCAACAATAGTCCGCCTCTCTGGTGCAGAGCCTATAATATTGACTTTTACGTAATAGTCAATTTCAGCAAGGCCCCGATGGACTTTCGATCGTCAAAGATGTGTTGAATTCAAAGGCCTAGCGGCCTTAGTGAATGGAAAACCACCAGGTCGCCAGACCCAGGAACGCAAAATATCCCGTGCAATCCGTGACCGTAGTGACAAATGCCGACGAGGCGATGGCCGGGTCGGCGCCGAATCGATGCAGCACCAGCGGCAGCAGGATACCACCAAGGGCCGCCGCGACGAGATTGATGATCATCGCAGCGGCGATGACGATGCCGAGCTGGAAATCATGGAACCAGAGGGTGGCGATCGCGCCCATGATGATGGCAAAGAGAATGCCATTGAGAAAGCCGACACCCGCCTCTCTGCGGATGACGCGGAAGGCATTGTAGATATCGAGGTCGCCGGTTGCGAGTGCGCGCACGGTGACCGTCATCGTCTGCGTACCGGCATTGCCGCCCATCGAAGCGACGATCGGCATCAGCACGGCAAGCGCAACCATTTTCTCAATCGCACCGTCAAAGATATTGATAATGCTGGACGCCAGTATCGCCGTGATCAGATTGACTGCCAGCCAGACAAAGCGTGAGCGCACCGTGGAGGTGATATTGTCGGACAGCTCTTCGTCGCCGACGCCGCCGAGGCGCTTGATGTCCTCGTCCGCCTCTTCATGGATGACGTCGACCACGTCGTCGATGGTCAATACGCCGACGAGGCGGTCGTTTTCATCGACGACGGCGGCGGACAGAAGGTCGTATTGTTCGAAGACCTGCGCCGCCTCTTCCTGGTCCATGACGGCCGGAATCGGATGCGAGGTCTCGCGCATGATGCTCTCGACCTTCGTCTGTCGCTTGGTACGCAGAATGCGGTCGAGATCGACGCTGCCGAGCAGCTTGAAGGTTGGGTCGATGACGAAGATCTGGGTGAAGGCTTCCGGCAATTCCTCCTCTTCGCGCATGTAGTCGATCGTCTGGCCGACCGTCCAGAACGGCGGCACGGCAATGAATTCCGTCTGCATGCGGCGGCCGGCTGACTGCTCCGGATATTCAAGGGCGCGCCGCAGTCGTACCCGCTCGGTGAACGGCAGTTGCGACAGGATCTCGTCGCGGTCTTCCTGGTCGAGGTCTTCGAGAATGTAGACGGCATCGTCCGAATCGAGTTCGCCGATCGCGGCGGCGATCTGGTCGTTCGGCAGTTGGTCGACGATCTCCATGCGGATCGCTTCGTCCACCTGCGTCAGCGCCGTCATGTCGAAGTCGTCGCCGAGCAATTGCACCAGCGTCAGACGTTGGTCGGGATGCAGCGATTCCAGCAGGTCGCCGAGCTCGGATTCGTGCAGCCGGGCGACGTTCTGTTGCAGGAATGGAATATCACGCCGCTCGATCGCGTCGTTGACCTCAACGAGGAAATCGGAGCGGACGACGCCGTCCTCGTCGTAGATGTCGGGATTGGTCTTCTCGGAGGCCTTGCGAACGCGTTCGTCTTCGTCGGTCGTCGTCATTTGCCGCCTCCCATTCCGTTCTGCCTATGAAAATCTAGGATTCCGTCATGGAGAATGACGGCAAAAAGCTGATTGTCAACAATTGGATAGGAGGGGAAGCTGACATTTTGTGTCGTGTCTGTAAGACGGTGGCGCTGGCGACGTCTTACCCCTATCCTTAGGCTGCGAACATGTCGTTCCGTTAACAGAGAGAGCCGTGCCAGTCCGTCCCATCATCCGCTTCCCCGACCCATTATTGAAAACAGCCTGCGCTCCCGTCGCCGCCTTTGACGACGACTTGCGTAGGCTCGCCAACGATCTCCTGGACACCATGCACGCTGCTCCCGGCGTCGGAATCACCGCCGCTCATATCGGCGTGCTTCAGCGCATAACCGTAATCGAACTCAGCCGCGAGGATGGTGTGCACACCTATGTCAATCCGGAGATCACCTGGTTTTCCGATGAGACGATGCGGCATATGGAGGGCAGTGTCTCCATGCCCGGTTTCACGGACGAGATCGCCAGGCCGAAAGCAATCCGCTTTCGCTACCAGGATCTGGACGGTCGGGCGCACGAAACTGAAGCCGAAGGCTTTCTTGCTATCTGCATCCAGCACGAAGTCGACCAGCTCGACGGTCTGTTCTGGCTGCAGCGCCTCTCGAAATTGAAGCGCGACCGGCTGGTGAAGAAATGGGAAAAAGCGAAGGCGTGATCGGTCCTGCGTGTCTAAATGTCCGCACATAAAAATGCGGGCGCCTCGAAGACGCCCGCCTGTTTGTCTGCATGAAGCGGCGGATCAGCCCTTCAGCTTGGTGTTGCAGAGGCTGTAGTAGCCGCCGCCCTTCTGGATCCACTTCAGGCCGTTAAGGGTATTCTTGGTCTTGTTGTCGTTATAGGCGTCGACGCAGGTGTGGAAGCGGCCCTTGCCGGGCGTTTCGCTCGAATATTTGGGATCGACGGCCTTCGGGAAGGTCACGCCGGCCGGCGCTGCGGTCGTAGCCTTCGGCGGCTCCTTGGCCGGCGGCTTGGTGGCATCAGGCTCATCGGCAGCCGCCGTCGTCTTGGCGGTGGCAGTGGTCTTTGCCGGCGCGGTGGTTGCCGGTGCAGTGGTGGTAGCGCTTGCGTCGGCAGCGCACTGCGAAGCACGGAAATCATTCCACGTCTGGCCGTTCAGGGTACCGGCAGCCTTGGCCGCCTGATACTTGGTGCTGCACTCTTTCATGGTTAGCGCAGAAGCCGGCGATGAGAGGGCCATCGAGCCCACAACTGCAAGAGACGCAAAAGACATCAACAGGATGGCACGACTGGTCATTGGCAAATCCTCCGCTCTATGACGAATGTCGAAACTATTAATCATCCCCGCCCCTTCGGTTGTCAATTGACGCACGAGTCGCGGGCAAGCAACGACACCATATGGGGGAGAACATGAACGGTAACTGTACGGAAACAGCTATCAGAGAGAGTACCTTCGCCTGAGACGCAACTTTTAAAGGAATGTGGTGACGGCGATCGCCAGAAGGAAAAAACCGCCGAAGCGGGTTTCTGGTGTGGTCGAGAAGAAAACGGGTATTGGTGCCGAGCTGCCCGTTAACCTCGTCCGTCAACCATTATCGCAGGTTCAGATTGCCGGCGCATTAATAGATCAGTAACCATCTTTTCGATTGCAAGCTTAGAGATGGAATACGAATGCCCCCTATTGAAATTCCTTTCGAATACAAAATTGAAACAAAAGAAGTGCGACTCGGTCGATGGGTCTATGTCATTCATTTGAACGAGGACAGAAGCCGGCCCAGCAGAAAATTTCGAACGCAGGAAGCTGCTCTCGACGACGCTTACGAGATGCTCTCCTACATGCTCTGATCCGTTATCGCGTCCGTGCCAGTCGAGTGAGATGCAAATATTTTGCTGATTGCGGAGCGGAACGTACTCCGCAAGACCGACGCGGTGCGATTCCTTGGAAGGCCACAGACCTCATCTTAACGGCCGGACCTACTGCCGAATCGAAGGCACCCCACGCTTGGTTGCCAGCACGATATCACGGCAATCCTGGGCCATTTCGGAAGCGAAGACGAGCGAGGTTTATGTTCGTCGAATGGAACGCTGGAAGCTTGCCCTTGGAGCGATGGAAAAGGTCAATTGTGTCCCAGGCTCGGTTATGACGTCGGACACTTAGAAAAGAAAAAGCCCGCAAATGCGGGCTCTTCTAAATCAAATGGTGCGGTCGAGAAGACTCGAACTTCCACGGGTTGCCCCACAGCGACCTCAACGCTGCGCGTCTACCAATTCCGCCACGACCGCATCGTGGTAGGGCCGGATTGCTCCGGCGCGGCTGCATGTAGCAAAAGCATTCGGGGGGCACAAGAGCGATATGTCAGTTTTTTTAACATTCGCCCACAGCTCCCTTAAACGCGCCTTTGGATTCACGGCATCCGTCTCGTAGATGTTTGAATTCCTGGCCAAATGCCTCCATATGTTGATAACCTATCGGCGCGCCAAATTTCCAAGGGAGCTGTCTGCCGAACAGGCGCAAAGGACTGGCTGATGCTACGCACCGATCTCCAACATCAAATGTTTCCCCCTGCCGGCTCTCCGCCCGTGCGTTGGCGTATCGCCGATGGTCTCGTGCCCTATGATGAAGCAGTGGCGGTCATGGAGGCGGAGGTGGCGGCGATTGCCGAGGGTCAAGCGCAGGAGCTTGTCTGGCTGGTCGAGCATCCGCCTTTATATACAGCAGGCACCAGCGCCAATGCGGCCGATCTCATCGAGCCCGATCGTTTTCCCGTCTTCGCCACCGGGCGAGGCGGCGAATATACCTATCATGGCCCCGGCCAGCGCGTTGCCTATGTCATGCTGGATCTGAAGCGCCGGCGTCAGGATATCCGCGCCTTCGTCGCCGCATTGGAAGAAGTCATCATCCGCACCCTCGATTCGATGAATGTTCGCGGCGAGCGGCGTGAAGATCGCGTCGGCGTCTGGGTGCGCCGTCCGGAGAAACCGCTGCTGCCGGATGGGACCATGGCTGAAGACAAGATCGCTGCTCTCGGCATTCGCGTGCGCAGATGGGTGACGTTTCACGGCCTGTCGCTGAACGTCGATCCTGATCTCGGCCATTTCACCGGTATCGTGCCCTGTGGAATTTCCGCCTATGGGGTCACCAGCCTCGTCGACCTCGGCCTGCCGGTGATGATGGCGGATGTGGATATCCGCCTGCGGGAAGCTTTTGAGCAGGTATTCGGCGAAACCGCCAACGAACCCTGATGAGGCTTAGTGCGCGACGTCCTTGCTGACATTGCGCAGCCGGATTTGATGGTCGAGCCTTTCGATCTGGCGCGTTGTCGTCTCGATCAGCCGGCCGATTTCCTGATGGGCGGAGCGCAGGCGCGAAAGTTCGATCTTGACGGCTTCCAGTGCCCGTTCGTCGCTGTCCTCACCCGGTCCATCGCCGGAGCCGGTCATCAGCCAAGTCGGCGACACGGCGAACATGGCCGCCAATTTGGCCAGAACGGATGGTTCTGGTTCCGAACGGTCCGATTCCCAGGCGATTATAGTCTCCTGTCGCATGCCCAATTGGCTTGCCAGCGATTCAAGGCTGATGCCGGCGGCGTCGCGGGCCATGGAAAGGCGTCCGCCCAGGGTATCGTCGCCTTCATCCGAAAAAACGGTCGTCTCTTGTTCCGTCTTCAACATCGGTGCGATCCTTGTTGGTTGCGCCGGTGAATTTCTGAGCGGCGCGCTTATTTTTTAGCGGATTTTCCAAGCAGACATAGGTCTAGGGGCGTCATGTCACCACCGCGATCTGTCTGAATTGGCAAAGTCCGCGATTTTTGCGCCAAATGGTGTGATGAATTGGCAACGGCGTTGATGCCCGTCTTGATCGGACGGGATTCCTGTGTTTGATCTCCCGCATGTCCCAAATCTCAGTCGTCCCCGCCCATCAGAATCCGCTGCAAGGCATGGCTATCATGGCCAGCGCCATGATCATCCTGCCGGTGATGGATGCGATCGCCAAATATATGGCGACCTTCGAGGCAATGTCGCCGGGACAGGTGACATTCTACCGCTTCTTCTTTCAACTCGTCTGTACTCTGCCGCTGCTCTTTGCCGCCCTTGGATGGGCAGCGCTTTCGGCCAAGCGCCCCTGGGTGAACCTCTTGCGCGGCGCGCTGCACGGCGCGGCAAGCCTGCTGTTTTTCGTGGCAGTCAAATACATGCCGCTTGCCGATGTCTTCGCGATCTATTTCGTCGAACCCTTCATGCTGGCAGCCCTTTCGGCGCTGTTTCTTGGCGACAAGGTCGGCTGGCGGCGCTGGCTTGCCATCGCCGTCGGCTTCGGCGGCGCGATGATCGTCATTCAGCCAAGTTTCGAAATTTTCGGCTGGAAAGCGCTGCTGCCGGTCGCCTGCGCCTTTCTCTTTGCGCTTTATCTCTTCATGAACCGTGCCGTCGGCGAGGCGGATTCGCCACTGACCATGCAGACGATGGCCGGCATCGGCGGCACGATCTTCATGGCCGGTGCGCTTTCGATAGGGGCATCGGCTGGCGTTGCCGATTTCGTACCGTCCCTGCCCGCTTCCTGGCTCGGTCTCGTGTTGCTGCTGATTCTCGGCTCGATCTCCGGCTATGCGCATATGCTCGTCGTGCGCGCCTTCCGGCTCGCGCCTCTGTCGCTGCTGGCGCCTTTTCAATATTTCGAGATCATTTCGGCTACCATTCTCGGCTATGCGCTGTTCGGGGACTTTCCAAATGTTTCCAAATGGATCGGCATCCTGATCATCGTCGGATCGGGTCTTTTCATCATCTGGCGCGAGCGCGTTCAGTCGCGTTCGACGAAATCGGCTTGAGTACGCTCATCTTCCGCATGGACCGCTGGCGCAATTTATGACTAAAACGCTGATAGGGCTATGCATTGGGCGGAGTTTTGATGTTCAAGAAAATCCTGATCGCCAACCGGGGCGAGATCGCTTGTCGTGTGATCAAGACTGCGCGGCGGATGGGGATCTCGACCGTCGCGGTCTATTCCGACGCCGATCGTGACGCCCTGCATGTCGAAATGGCCGATGAGGCCGTGCATATCGGTGCAGCCCCTGCCGCCGAGAGTTATCTCGTAGCCGAAAAGATCATCGCCGCCTGCAAGGAGACCGGCGCCGAAGCGGTGCACCCGGGTTATGGCTTTCTCTCCGAGCGCGCCTCTTTTTGTGAGGCGTTGGAGAAGGAAGGCATCATCTTCATCGGTCCGAAGCCGAAGGCGATCAGGGCGATGGGCGACAAGATCGAATCGAAGAAATTCGCCAATGACGCCAAGGTTTCCACCGTGCCCGGCTATCTCGGCGTCATCGACGATGCCGACCATGCCGAAACAATTGCCGCCGAAATCGGCTATCCCGTCATGATCAAGGCTTCGGCGGGCGGCGGCGGCAAGGGCATGCGCATCGCCTGGAGTAGTGAGGAAGTGCGCGACGGTTTCGAGCGTGCGCGCTCCGAGGCGAAAAGCTCCTTCGGCGACGATCGCGTCTTCATCGAGAAATTCGTCGTCGATCCGCGGCATATCGAAATCCAGGTGCTGGCGGATGCCCACGGCAATGTCGTCTATCTCGGCGAGCGTGAATGCTCGATCCAGCGCCGGAATCAGAAGGTCGCCGAAGAAGCGCCCTCGCCTTTCCTTGACGAGGTGACACGCAAAGCCATGGGCGAACAGTCCGTCGCGCTTGCCAAGGCGGTCGACTATCAGAGCGCCGGGACGGTCGAATTCATCGTCGACCGCGACCGCAATTTCTATTTCCTAGAGATGAATACCCGCCTGCAGGTCGAACATCCCGTTACGGAACTTGTTACCGGCATCGATCTTGTCGAACAGATGATCCGCGTCGCCGCCGGCGAAGAGCTGCCCTTTGCCCAGGATGATATCAAGCTGAACGGCTGGGCGATCGAAAGCCGCCTCTATGCCGAAGATCCCTATCGAAACTTCCTGCCGTCGATCGGCCGGCTGACGCGCTATCGTCCGCCGCATGAAGGTAAGAGCGGCAATGTCGTGATCCGCAACGACACCGGCGTCTTCGAAGGCGCTGAGATCTCCATGTATTATGACCCGATGATCGCCAAGCTCTGCACCTGGGCGCCGACGCGGCTTGAAGCGGTTGAGGCCATGGGTGAAGCGCTGGACGGTTTTGTTGTCGACGGCATCGAACATAATGTGCCGTTCCTGTCGGCACTGATGAAGCATCCGCGCTGGCGCGAAGGCCGGCTTTCCACGGGCTTCATCGCGGAGGAATATCCGGACGGTTTTGCGCCGATGACGCCGGACAAAAGCGAATCTGCGGTGCTTGCCGCCGTCGCACTCTCCTGCGGCCTTGTCGATGCCAACCGCCGCGAACGCTATGCCGACCGGTTGCGGCCGGCGACGGGGCCGTTGCGTGAGGAGTGGGTGGTCAAGCTCGGCGCGGACTATGTTCCAGTGACGCTGCAGGACGGGCTCGTCACCATCCCATTCGAGATGGACATGCAGATCAACGGCGGGATTTTGGCGGTCGCGACCGATTGGCGCCCGGGCGACGCCGTCTGGGCCGGAACGGTCAGTGGGCGGAAGGTGACGGCCCAAATCCGTCCTTTCCTCAACGGGCTGCGCATCGACTGGCAGGGCCTTTCGGTCCGCGCCAGGATATTTACGCCGCGCCAGGCGGAACTTGACAAGCTGATGCCGGTCAAACTGCCGCCGGATACGTCAAAGTTGTTGCTCTGCCCCATGCCAGGCCTCGTCGTCGCTATCGCCGTTGCGCAAGGCCAGGAGGTCAAGGCGGGCGAAACGCTGGCGATCGTCGAGGCGATGAAGATGGAGAACGTCCTGCGCGCCGAGCGCGACCTGATCGTCGGCAAGATCAATGCGAAGCCGGGCGAAAGTCTTGCCGTCGACGCGGTGATCATGGAATTCGCCTAATCCGTATTCGCTACGAAACGCTCGATTTTTCGCTTGAGCCATCCGGCGCGGCCATGCCAATGTCGCGCTAACCAAATCATTAATTTAGAAGGGATGAAACGATGGACGTACGCGCCGCCGTAGCCGTTGCCGCCGGTAAACCGCTGGAAGTCATGACCGTTCAGCTCGAAGGCCCGAAGGCCGGCGAGGTGTTGATCGAGGTCAAGGCGACCGGCATCTGCCATACCGACGATTTCACCCTGTCGGGCGCCGATCCGGAGGGCCTGTTTCCGGCGATCCTCGGCCATGAGGGCGCCG
>NZ_JBSYVH010000010.1:0-135367 GCF_054114205.1 Rhizobium sp. LEGMi-198b
CAACGGTTCGCTCGAGGTGCGATAAACCGCAAAGCGGTTTACGCTGGTAACGCGGGGTGGAGCAGCCCGGTAGCTCGTCAGGCTCATAACCTGAAGGCCGCAGGTTCAAATCCTGCCCCCGCAACCACTGAGACTTGAATATTTGCCCATTCAAGTCGCTTCACAGAAAGCTCCTCCGCGTAAGCGTCGAGGAGCTTTTTTTGTTTCTGCTCCGTGTCGAGTTCGCCGGCGCGAAGCTTCTCCAGGTAATCATGCTGCTTCAGTGCCTTGAACTGTTTCTCCAGGATCGTTGCGGCTTCCATCGCCGCCAGGATGGAGGCGATCCGGCCGTGGACTTCAAGGGATGCCGGCTGGTGGCCGGGTGTCTTGCCGATGACGACCTTCTGGATGAACTGGCGCACGATGTTGACGAAAGGCTGCTTCGTCTCGGAATCAGCGTGCTCGCGCATGTAATAGAATGCGGAGTTGATGATCAGCTCGACGGCCTGCGGACTGACCTCCGCCTTCAGTTTCCTGATCTTCTCCCCGAAATCCTCCACCGCCGGCATCTGCTTCAGACGCGCTTCGAGGCCGGCACGGCGCTCCTCGAGTTTGTCGAGCATATCGTCGAGTGCAGCCAAACGAGGGCGGCCTTCAGCCGCGCGGTCGCTGATCTGCTGGATGATCTGGCGCTGTTCCTGCTCGGCAGCCTTCAACTCCCGGGAAATCTGCTGGTGCTCGTCGGGTTCGTTCTGGATCGAAGCTGCGAGGTTTTGGCGAGCCTGTCCGGCGACGTCGTCGAACACGCCCATGCCGAAGAAGGCGGCGGGGAGGCAGGACAGCACCCGGTCCTCCAGGTTCTTGCGGAGAATGGTCTTCTGGTTGGTGCAGCACGCGCCGCCAAGACCATCGACCGGCAGCTTGCTCTTGTGGTTGGAGCAGCCGTAGCGTTCCTTGGCCATGATGGCGTAGGAGCCGCCGCATTCGGCACATTCCAGCATGCCGCTCAGCAGGTAGCTCGGCCGGTGCGTCCTGTTCAACCGGTTGGTGGTCGTCCGGGAAAAGTTCTCCAGTGTCGTCAGTTGCCGTTCCTTCACGCGCGCCCAGAGTTCATCGCTGACGATACGCATATGGGGGACTTCAGTGACGACCCAATCGCTTCTGTCATTGAGGCGAGCGGTTCGGCGTTCGGTCTCCGGGTTCTTGCGGTAGTTCTGCTTGTTCCAAATCATCCGGCCGACATAGAGTTCGTTGTGGAGGATGCCGGCCTGCCGCTTGCCGTCGCCACGGATCGTGTCGTCGCGCCAGTACTGTTCCTGTGGCGCCGGAACACGGCGATCATTGAGGTTCTGAGCGATTGTCGCCGGACTGACGCCGCTCGCATATTGCTCGAAGATCCAGCGGACGGTCTCGGCCTGAGCAGGGTCGATCTCACGCAGACCGCGGATACGATCGCCGTTAGCGTCGCGCTGCTGGCCGAGGCAGTAGCCATAGGAGATGCGTGTCGTTGCCTTGCCCTTGCGCGCCGCCGTCTTCATACCCTCTCGTGTGCGGAAACGGATCTGCCCGACAAGCTCGTGGCTCAGCATGGCGCGAAACGACATCTCCATGTCCGTGACGGGGGTGCCGGCGTGGACCGTCCAGAGATCGACATCGCGATAGCGCAGTTCCTTGAGGATCTTATGGCTGTGCTCGATATCGCGCGACAGGCGATCTACGGTCACGCAGAGAACCACATCGATGCGCTCCTCCTTCACGCGTGCGAGGAGTTGCTGGATGCCGGGGCGCAGCATGAAGGACGTTCCGCTGACCGCAGCGTCGCAATAGTTCTCCACCAGCTTCCAGCCCTGCTTCTCGACAAAGGACTTGCCGAGTTCGATCTGCGTTTCGATCGATACCTCGTCTTGGCGGTCGGTGGAGTAGCGGGCATAGAAGAGGACGTTCTTGGTCATCGGATACTCTCAAGTTCGGGCAGGAAAGATGGGGCATGGTAGCAGGCGTCGCAGGGCCCGGGAGCCCCGCTTGAGTGCTAAGCCGGTATGGCCATGCTGCGCAAATCGGTGATTATGCGGCAGGCCAATCAATCAGAAGACAACGGGACGAGATCTCGATCTGTTCGATGAACTCGGCGGCCATCTCGTTCAGCGTCCTGGTGATGTCGTAACCCACCTTGCAAATCAGGTCGCAGGCGCTAATCGTGTCACGAATCCGCATGCACCCAACCGCCGTCGCGATCAGCATAGCCATAGCGCCGTTCTCGCTTGCATCGCGGGAGCGCAGCTCGAACGTAATGCGATAGCCGGCGGTGTGTGTGCGCTTTCGTTGCGGCGCTTTGCCGGAGATTGCAACACGGTTGGCGGTGACCGTCACGAAGATCGGCTTGGAAAGGAAGCAGCAGCCATTCTCGATCTTACCATTTGCATTCGAGAGCGCATCCAAGAGGTAATTAAAGGCTTGGCTATTCTGGCCGACGAAGGCCACGATATTCTGGTGGTCTTCGATGGAGGCCACCAAGGTGAAGGGAAGCTTGTTCGCCCAGGCATTGGGTAGCATAAAGTGTCCTTTTTTGAGTTCGAAATTGCGTCGCAGGGACCTGTCCTCGGCGCGCGTTAGGTTCGTAGGGAAGGTGAGGCTTGGATCGTGCGGCGACGTCGCCGTGCATGGCGGGCAAGGGCGCCGGACCTTTGTTCGGTCTCGGCGCCCTTGTCGTGTTATGAGTTCGCCGCCGCGGCGCGGTACGCTGCAGCTTCAGCGGTATCACCGTTCAGATAGCCGGTGTTCGGCCCCAGAAGTGACTGTTCAACGGTTTCTACCCCGCCGATCCACTCCCAGCTGCCATAACGTGATGTCTGGATATGAACATCACCATCCGACGTCACCCTGATCCGCGCCGCGCCCGTCTCGGCCTTAATGGCCTTGCGAAAGAGCTGATCCAGCTTGCGGGTTGCTCCACGCGGCGTCAGGGTCGGTGTCTTCGTCGGAATATGTTCTACCGGCGTAATGCGGCGAGTGATGACAAATGCCTTCTGCACCCGCTTGCGTCGGCCGGGAGCGTTGTCGGCATCAACGACTTGCCCCTTACTGAAAGTATCGCAGAACAGCCAGCCGGCGACTGCGACGTAGTGGCCAGTGACGAGAACGATGCAAGGATGCGTGCGCTGAACACCAGTTCTCGCTTCGAGGTAGGCCGCAAGGGTAGGCTGACCCAGAACGTTGTGCCAGGTGCCGGTATAGCCGAAGAGCCGGAGAACCTGTTCTGTTTCCCAAAGTTGAGTTCCCATGATCGCCGGGGCGCGCTTCCAGCTTGTCCAGTCGGCGCCGTGACGCACCAGACGATAGCAATCCCGTGTGCGGGAGATCGGCTCTCCCGTAATGGCTGCCACCACAGTCGGCCCGCAGAAGGAGCGGGATTTCGTGTCGTTGACGACGTCGTGAAGGTAGCCTGTTCTGATTGCGCCGGCGTCGGGATTTGCGCAAGGGGTATTGGTCATTTCGGTATTCCTCAGGCATGCGCGCGACCGTACGGCTGCTTTTTGCAGTCGGGTTGCGTGGTGGCGCGTCAGGTTGCGGAAACCCGGCCTTGGGCAGGCTGCGAAATGACGCAGCATGTCAGCGGTCGGGCGAAGAAGCCGGACGCGCTAGGGCAGGCAGTGCCCGCGTGAGAAACTGGAAAGGTATTCAGGGGAGTTGATCTGCATGATGACCTTCGCGAGTCCAGAGTGGATTTCGAAGGAATGCGCTCGCCACTATGGATCCCTCAGACGTCCGCTCGTCCTCGATCCGATCATCTCTTGTCTGCTTAAGCTCACCACACGGAACAGGTGATGCAGACTGCTCGCTCGCTTTATCTCGTCGTTTCCGCCGCTGGTTTCCCGTCCTTCGGCAGAGGTCATTTGATTTGGTGGTTCACCACCCCCACAAGTACGGGCCGGGGAGTAGCGCCGGAATTTTCCTCTTGCCAGGGCCGTTCCAGGATGTCGCTCGAAAGTTCTTATGTCCAACCTAGCCAGGCAAGTAGCATCGGTTAGTGCGCATTCCAGCCTCGGCGGTTGCCTAAGCTGACAGCACAACTGCAGACGGCGTGTACTGCTGTCAAGTGGTTTATAAAGTGGTGGTTGATCAGGAAATAACGGCCCACCAGCGTTGTCCCTAATTGGCACAATGCGCCATCTCATAGCTCTCGACACGCTAACGTAGAGGGGAGGGCCATTAACCGGACCCAAATGCACCTCCGAAAACCCGATTCGGAATCAAACGGCGTTTGGAGAAGTAATGGGGGGAGGCGGCAACAAACTGCAAACGCCGTTAGGTGTTCCATCGCTATCGACGCACATTCGAGGACGGCGCCACCACAGTCCAAGACGTAGCCGATTATTCGTTCTGTTCGATATCGTCGGAATAGAGAAGGTGCACCTTCCTGCGAAACGGCCAGGTGCCTGTCCGGTATTTTGAGACGAGGTCGTCGAAGATTGCGTCCGATGCCCTTTCATCGAATCCCTGCGCGACCAGCATCGCCACAACACGATCCTGAAATTCCTCGAGAGCATCGTCGGCGCCCCTGGTGGCCATTGCAGAGATCGTCATGAAGAGCGCCGTCCTCGCGACGTCGTCTCGGTCAGGCCGCCGTGCCTGCCTGTTCGCATCACGCAGCCTCTGCTGCCGATCCCGCTGCTTCTTGTTTCTCTTGTCGTCGGGCATCACCGCACCACTATGTCCCTTCCGCTGGCGCCAGACCTGCCAGCTACCCGCCCGTATGGCAACGCCGTTTGCATCGGAATCGGAAATATTGGTTCATGAATCGTTTGCGCAGAGGTTTGAATCGAATGAGCGCAATTTGAAACACGTTGCGGGCACGTTGAGACAAATCGAGATCACTTGCACGCTTGCAAACGGCGTTCGCGAATCGAAGCATCAGAACAATGAATCAGAAATCTGGAATTCGGAATCAAACGAACGCAATTTGTTTTGACGTGCGGGCAACTCGGCTCGACGTTTTTTAGCTGTCCGGTAACTCGAATGCACCCTGCGGAGCGGCGGCGAGGATCCCGCGGATCGGCAGCGTGATCGTGCAGGGGAGTCAGGTCTTTAATACTTGCGATGGAAAGCAAGTAAAGGTTGAAGCAACAAATTTTCCTTATAGCTTGTAGCAGGCGAAAACTGACAAAAATCTGACCTGAAAATCGTATATATGTAAGTAAAACATAAGTCTAAGGCTGAGGTGGATTTTGACTGCGGTTTGCAGATTCTACGTTTGCGTGCAATAATACGGTTGCTCGACGGATATTTTGTCGGGCTGTTTGTATCTCGTACATGGAGTCTATTATGCGTAATTCCAACAAAGCTACTGCCCCTGCCGCCACCTCTTCCATCTATGACGCGCTTGAGATCAACGCCGCGGCGCGTGCTCGTCTCGAGAGCATGGCAAGCTTCATCGCTGATCTCGGTCGCCGGTCCACGGAACAGACCTTCGAACTCGGCGACCATCTTCATTCTGCATCCGAAGTGCTGGCCGAAGGCGCCTTCGACACGTGGGTTAAGAAGCGGTGCGGCCTCAACGCGCGCAGTGCGCGCAATTACCGAGCGGTGTTCCGTAATCTGTCCGACTACAGAGACACTCTCGTTGATCTGTCCATTGGCTCGACGGTCCTGTTCCATCTGAGTTCGGCGAGACCGGAGCAGATCGATGATGCCATCGTCTTCGCGCAAAAGCAGGGGCGGCTTACGGTGGCAGACGTAAGAACCATTCTCGCCGGCGAAGCGGCGGGTGGTAGCCAGCCTGAGGCCGATCCCTCCTCGGTCGGCGGGATCGATGGTTTAAAGGCTCTGATCGCGACGAAGACGCGTGATGGCCTGAAGTCCTATATCGCGCATATCGACATGATCCGGCACGATGTCGGAGTGGCACTTGCTGGTAAGCGCGTGTTCAAGGAAATGCTGAGCAGGGAGATCCAGGATCTCGCTCGCGTGGCGCAACAGGAGCTGGCGAGCCTTGCCCGCTTCGTTGAACCGGAAATCGCGGAAGGCTATTATCCGCGTGCGACCGTCTTTGACAAAGGAAGCCGTTGGGCCGAGGTCGATGCCTTGCTTTATAAACTCGGCAGTGTCGACTACTGGCCGAAGTCCGCCGAGATGCGCGACTGGCTTGCAAACACCGTGCTGCCGACGCTGGAGTGGACAGTCTCGAAGCAGAAAAATCCGGCGTGGTCGGTCGGTCTCGGTGAGCCTGCGGCCGACGTGCCCGCAGTCCCGAACGAAGAGGCTGAGAAGCTCAGCGCTGTCACTCCCACGAAGCCGCAGGAGCTCGTCGATACTTCAGTGTCTGAAGCGGTGAAACGGATGGATGCCGGGTTGAATGCTGCGACCGGCGGGTTGATCCGAGTCATGGAGGAGCCTGTGGCACGCAAGCAGCTTGATGACGTACCGCCGCTCAGCGCCGGTGTTCCCGCAGCAGCACAAAGAGGCTTCAAGCGACCGGCCATTCTCGATCGCGCCAAGGCGGCTGCAGGTCCCAATCACGGTTCGCCGGCATCTGACAGCGTGTCGTAACTGGTGATTGATCGCGGCTGGTTGGACGGCCGCTCTGTCGAAACGCAAGGGGCCGTCCAACGGCCCTTTGAAATCTGGTGGCTTTGCAATCCTGGGGAAGGTGGCCTCGATGAACGCATCACCGGCAGCCGGGGTCTCGTGAGCCCCGCGTTAACCTTGTACCGGCTTCGTTCTCTTTTTTGTTGTCCGGGTCCTTGAGCCCGGCTCCGGGTCCTGCCAGGTTAGGGACGTTCCGGATGGTCCGGACAGAGCGGCCCAAGCCGATGTTGGCGCATCGACAAGGGCCTGACCCTCAGCCTTCTTGCAAAAGGAATCGGGCTATGACCACGTTTACCTCCGCTATCCCCAATGGGGAAGTTCTTCGTTGCACCATCGCCGCCTCGGCTGCGACCACCATGTCCACCCGCCGCACGTTCGGCTTCGGTGACCGGGCAACCATCGGCGAGCCGCCAGCGCTGCGCCGCCACCCGCATCTCGTCCGTTTCCGCGATGTCGAGGCAGATCTCGACCTCTTGATCGATCGCGCCATTGCGGCGATCGCCGACGGCGAACCGGTCGAGGACGAGATCCTCGGGCATTACGTCAACATCGCCTCGTTGGTTCGTGCGGTCTCCTTCAGGGAAGGCAAGCTGCTGGAGCAGGCGGTCGAGCGTCTTGCCAAGGCGAACTCGTCCATCACGGTCCTGACCCAGTCGCTGAAGCTGCCGCTGGTCAAGGCGGCTCTCGAGGCTGTCTCGGGAAATGACTGGGCGCAGCTCGACGGAATCAAGCTCGACTGCGAGGCACCGGCGAGGGGGAGCTATACGCCCGACCTGATCGTGGTGAACCGCGCGCGCCATACCGCCTACATCCTCGACCTCAAGCGTTCGCTTGCTTCTTACGGCGACACCAGCCGTCTCGAGGAGTTGAAAATGAAGATGATGGCCGGGGCGATGGTCCTGCCGGACTGGCTCTACAAACACCACAAACGCCTGATGGTCGATACGGTCGAGGTCGCGATCGTCGATGGTGCCAGCCGTCCGAGCGATCATGCCACCGGCATCTGGGCACTGTCCGAAATCGATGATCTTCTCGAGATCGACGGTGTCGCCATGTGCATGGCCGAATTGCGTGCCCGCTTCGGCCGTCGTGTCCGGCAGCTTCTCGAGACCGAAGCGCGCAAGGCGCTCGACGTCATGGGCATGTCGGCCATGGAAGCCGCTACCGCTGTTGCTGCCGATCTTCTCGGCAAGGCGCCGATCCGCCTGAATGGACCGAGCGTCAGCTATGAAGAGCAGCAGGCGGCTCTCTGGCAGGAAGAAGACGACGGCGCCGATGACCTCGGCTGCTTCGCCGAGGCGGAGGACGACGAACCTGAGCCTGTCCGCATCCGCGTCGGCTTCGCGCGTCGCCCCGCGGCGCACTGAGCGCTGGCTGCGGCGATAGCCGCAGCTCCCCTCACCATTCTGTCTTCTCATGAGCGCCGGACCTCTTTGCGGTCTGGCCAAGGAGCTGCCATGTCTTTCGACACACGTCCGCCATCGCGCTTTCGCCGCGAGGCCGCTTCCACTTCGATCCATCCCGCAACTCGCTGGCAGCGCGTTGATCAAAGCGATGCCACGATCGCAACCGACCTCCCGCCGATCGAGCACCTCACCAACGATCCCGCCATCCTGATCGGACTGGCATTGAGCTATTCCCGCCAGAGCGGGACGCTTGGCAATGCCATTCCGGACATTATCCTATCCAGATTGCGCGCCCATGCCGATCATGGTGACCCGGCGTGCCAACTGTTGATCGACTGGCTCGATCTTTGGAGCGGCAAGCCCGTTCGCGGTCCCAAAACGGCAATTATTGCCGCTGAAACCGGAGGCCGGTCCGATGGATAGGATCTCCCTCTTCTTCATCCGCCGCCTGCATCATCTCGCCCGCCGCGAAGCGCGCCGGAATGCGGCGCTTCACGGCCTCCTCGGATCGTGGACCAGTGAAGAGGGCGTCTATACGCTGCGGCTTTACGGTCCGGCCTTTGATACAGCGGCGCTCACCGGCGATCTTCAGCGCGATCTCGACTGGTTCCGGAGCCGCTTTGGCGCTGATCTCATCCGGCCGCCCGTGTCTGCTGGTGCGGGTACCGGCTTCGGCAGGAACGCCGATAGCACGGCCGCGACCACGGCAATGCGATCGACGGCCACGTTCGTACCCGTTCGGCGGAGGAGCAGCCGGAAGGGGCATGGGGCCACGGCGGACATTGGCCTCGACCGTCGCTCCTACGCGATCCGGCTGGTCGGCATGGCGGCGGAGCCGCCGCTGGTGAGCCATGTCGTGGCCGCCCTGGTGCTGGCCCGTGCGATTGGCAGGGGCACAAAGTCGTTGCGTGATATCGTTCGGGCGATCACGCATGTGACACCGGTCGTGGCGCTGCATGCGCCGCTTGCCGGCTTCGAGCGGGAGGTCTCGCGGCTCCTGCAAAAGTCGCGTTTCGTTCCCGGTGGTCCGTTCGGGATCGTGGATGGGGACTACACGTTCAACGACGATTACCTCGACGTGCAGGACGGAGAGACCCGCAGGCGTGTCGTCGAATTCCGAGGCGGAAGCGTACATCGAGTGACCGGCGCCGTCCTGCGGCGACGGATGCTCGGCGCCTTCGCTCGCGACCTGCCCATCGTCGCGATCGCCGAGAAGCAATCGGACATTCCCGCCGTGCTGCAGATCACGGCCGACGTGTCGCTGGAGACCGGGCAGTTCGACCGGGCGTTCATCGGCGATGTGGTCGAGGCGCTCTATCCGGACGCGGCGATCGGCGACATCGACCTGCCCGCGGATTCGGATGCGCGCTGGCTGTCGCTGGAAGATGTGATCCTCGCCTTCCGGCCGGGACGGGATCTTGCCAATGCGCTGTCCGTCCTTGCCCGGCTCGCCCGGCGCAATCGGGATGACTTCGAGGACGAAGAAGAAAACGGGGGCGGAAGAGGCACGGCCGCCGCATCCGCGCCGAAGGGATCGGACAAGAAGAAACCTGCGACGTCCTCCGAGACCTCGACACCGGCATCATCAGACAGCGACAGTGGTGGGCGCTGGAAGAAGGATAAGCCGTCGGGGGCCGAGATCGTTCAGCCGGATCCCCCGATTGAGTCGAGCCCCCGATCATCGTCCGGCGATGGCGGCGCGAAACGGGCAAAGCCGCCGCTAACCGTCGAGATCCTATCCGGCTACGGCAAGGCCCGCGACTGGGCGCTCGACCTGAAGGCGGACCTCGCCGGTTACTATGCAGGCAAGCTTGACTGGTCGGACATGAGCAGCAGGCTGTTGCTTTATGGCCCGCCCGGAACAGGAAAGACCACCTTCGCGCGGGCGCTTTGCAACAGCCTGCAGATCCCGCTAGTCGTCACCTCCGTTTCGACATGGCTGCAGGGCGGACATCTCAACGATGTCGTCGACAAGATGGCCAAAACCTTCACCGAGGCGAAGTCGGTCGCGCCCTCGATCCTGTTCATCGACGAATTCGACGGCATCGGCAAGCGTCAGCCGGCGGAGCGGGAACATGCCGATTATTGGAATACCGTCGTCAACAAGGCGCTCGAACTGCTGGATGGCGCGGTCAAGAGCGAGGGTGTCATTATCATCGGCGCAACCAACCGGCCCGATGACATCGACGAAGCTCTCAAGCGGTCGGGCAGGCTGGAGACGCATATCGAGATCCCGAAACCGGACAAGGCGGCGCTCGTGGACATTCTCGCCCATCATCTCGGTGACGACGTTGAAACATTGGCCTTCAAGGTGGGGTCGGCCGATACGTTGAATACCCAAGGCGCGCCCGGAAATCAGGAGCTTCCGCTGGATGATGATCGCATGGTGCTGGACCCACAACAGGCCGACATGCCGGATCTGACCGAAGATGTAGAACGGAAAGGAGCAGGCCGATGACCGCGACGCCAAGCAATACGATGAACGATGCGCCAGCGGGCTCTGTGGGAGCCCGTCCGGCCCAGGCTGTGCTCGAGCGGCTGGCGACCCGCGCGATGGGCCTGAGCGGCGCGGATATCGAGCGGATCATTCGCCAGGCACGCCTCAAGGCGCGCCGGGAAAAGCGGTCGATCCGTTATGAGGATCTCGAGGAGGGCATTCGGCTTGATCGGCCGCCGGTCCCCTACGACCTTCGCTGGCGCTTCGCCGTTCACGAGGCCGGCCACGCGGTCGTCCACCATGCCCTCGGTCTCGGGCCCATCCATGGTCTGAACATTGACACCGGACAGGGCGGCTACAATCTCCTCGGCTTCCATCCATCCGGGACCGATACCCCTCAGTGGTTCGAAAACATGCTCGCCATGATGATGGCCGGGCGGGCCGCCGAGGCCCTCGTCCTCAAGCGCGTCTCGGGCGGCTCCGGCGGGACCGACAACAGCGATCTGGCTCGAGCGACGAGAATTGCCTTTGACATGGAGCGCATCCTCGGCCTCGGCGTCGAGCATCCACTGCTCTATCGTCCGCACCTCAGTCCGGGCGAGGTCTTCGATCGTGATCTGGAGCTGGCCGCTCGCGTCCATGCAAGGCTGGAGGCCGCTCTGGACCGAGCGACGGCGATCCTCACGGAGCGCAGGGATATCTTCAATGGGTTGATCAGGGCGTTGTTCGACGCGCAGGCTCTCGATGAGCAGGCAGTCGTCCGAATCCTGACGAGGAGTGACCTGCAAACGGAGGCTGACAGTCGCGCTGCAGATCAGCCAAGCCGGAGGGAAGGATGAGTGTCCGCTAAAAGTTCATTGATCGAGCCTCAATCCAGACTGGAGTCTCTCGACAAGGAAATCAAGGAGCACACGGGTTCTTGCAGGTGTTGCGATAGATGTCGCGGAGAGTATCGCGCCGGTGGGACAGGTGGAAGGGTCATTTCCGCACTGGCATGGCCGAGCTGCTTCTCTGCGTAGCGCTCGTCGACTTCGGCCGAGGACGCGAGACCGGCACGCAGCGAGCGGCTGCCCTTTTGCCAATCGTTCCACGGAGATGGTGTAGGCGGCGGTTTTCCGGAACTCGTAATTTTATTACGCATTTGTCCATGTAGGAACAAATGAAGCGAGTGGGCGTTTGAGAAACGGCGAGTCTAATCCTTACTCGCCTGCCGCTACTCTCACGGCGCGGCAAGAGAGCTGCTTTGGCGTTTCCCCTTTAACTCGTCAACAGCAGGCTCTTAAACACGGCAGGGACCGCGCTCCCATGGTTCCCTGCCGCGTTTTACTCATTGGTTGAAGAAAAAGATTCGAGCTTCTTCTGCTGCCGCTAAAAACGCGCGGCGCGCTTCCTGTGTTGGAATCTTGCCCTCATGGGCATCAATCAGAGCTTGTTTTGCGACAAGGAATAAGTTCCCGTTTTGGCTTCCGGGCCATTTCTCCAGCATATATTCGGCTGCTTTTTCGGTGCTGTTGATGGTAACATATCGACCAACCAAGCGCGTTTCGATCGTCACCGGCACGGTCCACCATTGCAGCGTCATCTTCGTATCCTCCCGATATTAAACTATGATCGCTGAACGGGGTTCCAGAGCGTGTGGTGCGCTTTTTTGCCAGCGACACTCAGCCCAGCGGGAAGGGCAAGGAGATGATATTCACCCAAGCGGACCTTGAGATGGTCGATCGCCATATCGCAGAATGCGAGCAACAAGTGCTGGAGCAGGAGCAGAAACTTACTTTGCTACGCATGAAGGGCTTGGACACCGAATTGGCAGAAGACATTCCGGCAGCCTTTTACGAGACGCTGCTCATACACCACGCCAATCGCGACGTGATTGCTTCTCACCTGGAACAGCAGTGTGGTCGGCGTCGCAGTTTTTCGGAGTGACTGTGACCTCTGCGGGAACAAATGAAGCGGGTGGATGTTTAGTCGTCGGCGAGCTGTCCCTAGACTCGCCAGCCGCCCTCGCGATGCGGCATGAGAGCCGCCCCGATCAGTAGTTGGCTCTCAAGCACGGCAGGGACCGCGCGCCCTGCGTTCCCTGCCGCGTCTTTCTTGAAAATCGCATGGGCGGCGTTTCGCTGGAACGCGGCGTCCGCTATCATATTTTGGCTGATTGGCGGGCGGCCAGCGTGGCATGCGGCAATTGAAAACCCAGGTGCGGCAAGCAGAAATTCTAACGCGTCAATTCCCATGCGGTTTGGAGCGCGACTTCACCGGCGTCTATGGCGCTCTGGATTTTCTCGAAAAAGAATGGCCATTGCGAGATGAAGAGCGCCATGGGCGCGCTGTGAGAACTTGTCCCGGTGCGCTCGGCCGAGCAAGGCTTTCCGTTGTCATTTGTTTAACGCATCTTTCAACGCATTGGCCGGCTGGAAGGTCAGCTTCTTTGCCTGTGCCTTGATCGTCGCGCCGGTCCCCAGATTGCGTGATTCATACTCCGGCGTGTCCTGTCGGATAGGAACGATCCATTGCGGGGTCGCTCCTCCCTAAGAACTGTACGTGCGAGTTTCCCCGCATAGGGCTCAAGCCTCCGCTAAACCCTGTTTGACCAGAGCCGCCGGTTCCTGTGTGTCGGGAGAGTATGCGGACTCACCGCGTGGATCTGTAATTTTCGATGGCAGACCCTCCTCGCAGTGAAGTAGCTGTCCCACTTCGGATCAAACGGATTTGCGTCTGCCCGGATTTTGCAGTGGCGACGAATAGGAACGTCGGATGCAACAGAAGGGCGGCCGCGAAAGGCCGCTCTCGGTTGTTAGAACCCTTCGAGGACGACCTTGCCGATGGTCGAGCCGCTCTCGAGCTGAGCATGCGCCTTCTTCAGGTTGTCGGCATTGATCGTGCCGAGGCGCACCGTCGTCGTGGAGCGGATGCGGCCGGCATCGGCGGCGGCGCCGACCTCGTCGAGAATCCGTCCCTGTTCGATCATGTCGGGCGTCTGATAGATCGAGCGGGTGAACATCAGCTCGTGATGAATCGACACTGCCTTGCGCTTGAACAGCATGATGTCGAAGCTCTTCGGGTCGTCGATTAGGCCGAAGCGGCCCTGCGGCGATATCAACTCTGCGATCTCCACCACATGCTTCTCCGTCTGGGTGGTGGAGAACACAAAGGCAGGCGCGCCGATGCCCAGATCCGCGATCTGCTGTGCCAGGGGCTTCGAATGGTCGACGACGTGATGGGCGCCCATCTTCGTCACGAACTCACGCGTCTGCGGACGCGACGCGGTGGCGATGACGGTCAGGTCGGTGAACTGCCGGGCAATCTGGATGGCGATCGAGCCGACGCCGCCGGCACCGCCAATGATCAGAATGGCGTTCGCAGCACCCGACACCGGCTTTTTCACATTCATCCGGTCGAAGAGAGCTTCCCAGGCTGTCAGCGTGGTCAGCGGCAGAGCGGCGGCGTCGGACCAGTCCAGCTTGGACGGCTTGTGGCCGACGATGCGCTCGTCGACGAGATGGAACTCCGCGTTGGTGCCCGGCCGAAGGATCGAACCCGCATACCAGACCTCGTCGCCTGGAGCGAACCTGGTGACCTCGGGGCCGACGGCGGCGACGATGCCTGCAGCGTCCCATCCGATAACCTTCCAGTCCATGCCCTCCGCCGGGGGCGTGCTGCGACGGATCTTGTAATCGACGGGGTTCACCGAAACCGCCTTCATCTCGACCAGGATATCGTGGCCTTCCGGGACCGGCTTGGCGATCTCGATGTCTACGAGGGAATCTGCCCCGTCGATGGCCGAGGGGGTCTTGTATCCGACTGCTTTCATTTTCTGTGCTCCTTGAACTGCTTTCACTTGGCGAAGTTGCGAAGCGCTTCTTCGCCAGCTTCCTGGTCCTGCGCCCAACTTCCGCCGGAGATGCCGAGGCCGCCGACGATCATGCCGTCGTCCATGATCGGGAAACCGCCGGCCGCCGCCATCACACGCGGGACGTGGCGAAGGTTCGACGCACCTCGGTCTTCAAGGAGGTCGACCCACTGCGCGGTCGAGAGGCCGAAGGAGGCTGCCGTGTAGGCCTTGTCGATGGCGATGTTGACGGCGAGGTACGAGCTGCGGTCGCTGCGCTCGAAAGCCTTGAGGTTTCCTGCAGCGTCGACGATGGCGACGACTGGTTCGAAGCCGACGCGCTCCGATGCGGCGATGGTTTCTGCGACGAGCCTTGCGGCGGCTTCCCGTGTGATCGAACGGGAGGTGAAGCTATTTTCTGACATTGGAAATTCCTTGAGGTTGCTTTCCTGGGTGGCTTCAGCGGTCCTCCAGTTGGTGGGATCGTCGAACCAGTCACCTCCATATAGCCGTACGGGCGTTCTGTTTGGATACGCACAACGCTTGCCAATAGTATCCTTCTGGATACCGTGAAGCTGATTGCAGGAAGCGGCGACTTCTCGTCTTTACGACGTAAATTCAATAGATTGCTTGCGCTAGGTGATCGTCTTTCCAATGTCGCCGCAGGCCGCGGAATACGAATCTCGCATCTTGCAGCGACGAGAAACCTGCAATAACTACAACAGTACGAACTACATGCGAAGACGCATCTAAGGATCAAAAGGATATCGTCATGGCCAAGGCTCGTCATTCCCGCTTCGACTGCAATCCCGGCTGCTCGGTCGAGGCGGCGATCAGCCTGATCGATGGCAAGTGGAAATGCGTCGTCCTCTTCCATCTTCTAGGAGGAACCATGCGGTTCAACGAGATCCGCAGGCAGGTGGCGGGTGTCACGCAGCGCACGTTGACAAACCAGTTGCGCGAGCTCGAGGACGACGGTCTGATCGAGCGCAAGGTCTACGCGCAGGTTCCGCCGAAGGTCGAATACACGATCTCGCCGCTGGGACGCAGTCTCGAGCCGATCCTTGTCGCATTGAAGGCATGGGGCGACGGGAACATCGGCAGGTTCGGGAAGCCTGTCGCGGCGAACGCTGCCTAGCTCTTCGCCAGTCCTTCAAGGCAAGGAAACCGCGTCGCGCACCAGTCTCCTTCCAGCCCGGTCATGTGCTCGCACCCCAGAGCGGCCCGACGACGAAGCCGCTTGAACGAGAGAGCTGCTCCGAAGGCCTTCACGAGCTCCGACTGCTGGTAAGATCCCTTCCGGTCACAGCGAAGCTGCGGTTGGTATCCTTTAAAGAGCAAGCCGATTAAACTCGCGAAATCGTCGAACATCAACTTCAGCAGTTGGTCTCGCTGCATCCCCACCATATCCAGCGTTACAGTCTTCATTGGTCTCCCTGCAGGCCGCGCCAGCGCAACAGTAGTTGCGAAATGTCGACACATATGCGACCGAAGGCAGAGGTGGAGCGGCGGCCAGCTGGTTGCGTTGACGCGCCGAGTCGAAAACCGCGTACACCATCTAAGTTCTGCTAACGTATAAGACCTTGCCCGGAAATATTGGCGGTCATGCCGATGATCTTACTGCCTGATTGCCGCAAACGCTCGCAAGTGCTTCCGACCGCTGAACCATTCAGGTCGCCAGAGCGACGTTATAACCTGCTTCAATAAGCCGTTGCGCGGTTGCAATTCCTCCCTGAGCCTGCTCCCGTCACCACCACTACGCGTCGTCCCATTCGCAGACCGTTCCCGGAGATTGGGATCGACGGCTGCTGAGCGGTACGTTTGCGAATGATGCGGTCGGTCGCGCAACAGGATTCGCAAGCCTATCGCACTGACGGCTGCGAAATCTCTTGTTGCCTCGCCTGCATTTTCGGGAAGACGGCTTGACCTTATTCCCCGTATACGAAGACGCCATCCTCTCGCGCAGCCGCGATCATCGCACTTCGTGCTGCTTCGGTGCTAATTCGCCCCTCAACCGCGTCAAGAAGCGCTTGCTTTGCGCCTTCATAGGCCCTTCCGGTTTTCTCCTTCGGCCATTCGTTCAAAAGAAATCCCGCGGCACGTTCGGTGCTATTGATCCTGACCGCTCGACCCAAGTGTCTTGTTTCGAGCATCAGGGGGTGGTCCCACCATTGTCTGTCCATAGCGATATCCCTCCGCAATCCGAACAAAGCACTGGGAGCTATGTTCCCGGAGAGGCGGCATAAGGAAAATCAAAACAGGAAGTCGCGGTTTCTTGGTCCTGCAGAGCGGCCGCACTCGCCGGTTCCGCAGTTGCGAACATTGCCGTAGTTAAGCTGCGGAGGGTTCGCCTGTGAAGTAGATTCCCGACCTTGCGACAATTACAACGGCTGCGAACTCAAGAGCGCCCTCGGGTCTAAATCCTCCAAGATCGGCACCTCTTTGCCTTCGATTCCATCAGCGCCGAACAAGCAAAAAACCCGCCACCGTATGGTGGCGGGAAATCTGTCTGGGAGGATCGCGCCGAGAACCAAGGCAAAAAGGGCGACGTTCAGTCTAGTGTAAGTGGCTTAGGGTACTTGATCTGAAAACGATACTCCGGCCTCCGGTTCCGCGGCAAATTCTTGAAATTTAATAGCTGAAAATTACATCATTTTCAGTCGGCAAATCCAAAAGAGGAGGCAGGAAAGGAATGATCCGCAGGTATCTCAGCAAGCGTGATTTGGCGCTTGATTCAATTGATTTGGACACCTGTCAACGCGCCTTTGATGCCATTCTGCTGAAAAGGAACATCGAGCGCGAAAGTGAAGAAGGCGAGCTAGTGGCAGCAATGGTCATCGAACTTTTCAGGGAAGGAGTTCATGATGAGCAACAGCTTGTCGATCTCGTCGGCATCAACGATCGCCATCGCCCTGCTAGGGGGTCGCGCACCAAACGGCGGCCCGCATAGGGTCGGTTGATTTGCAAATGGCGCAGTGGAGAGACGCTCTCAACTCTTCGGGCTGTTCGTGACGGCTTGCCGATTGCGATACAATATAACGCAACCCGAATGGCGCTGATTGTGGACGCTTGAATGACCGGGTTGCCAAGGGGAGAGCTTGGCTATGGTACGCATGCCGACAGCAGGTATCCAGACGTTCCCGAGCGCAATGCCGCCAAAAATTCTCACGCCGTTGTCCACCACTCCTATTGAGCCGTCAATTGTGGGCCGGGGCCAGGGCTTGGCGCCCGCCTTGTTTATTCCGACTCCACGGAGCGGTAGAAGGCTCTCTGTAAGCATTTGCGAACGTTGTCCTAATAGCTCCTGCGAACAAGGAACCATGCTTCGATTGCTCAGTTAGGAATTGATCTAGCGATTCCTACGGGAGAGCCGAAATGAACATTCAATCTGATGATCCAAGCCCTGCGGATCTGACGTCTCGAGATGCAGACGATCGCCAAGGCATAGGAGCGGGGACGAGCCAGAAACCGAATACGGACGGTTCGGAAGAAGCAATCCGGCAGAATTTACAGGAGCTACGGCAGTTTACCGATGAGCAAACAGAGAAAGCGAAAACCGCCGTCAGCGACGCGGCCGAAGATAAGAAGAATCTTGCTGCACGCCAACTCGACGGTATCGCATCGGCATTCGAAAAAATCGGAGCCGAACTCGACGATCGAACCAACAGGCCGTCGGCCGATACACCAAGCAAATTGGCGGTTCCCTTCAGAATTTCGCGCACGACATGGAGGGTCGTGATCTTGGGGAAATCGCGGGAATGGTTGAAGACTTCGGGCGGAGGCAGCCGCTTGCCTTTCTCGGCATCGCGGCGATTGCCGGCCTGACAGCCAGCCGGCTGCTCATGGCCTCAGCCCCCCGTCGGAACAGCCCGACGGATTCCCGGACCTCGACTCCTTCAATGCCTGAAGGTGTCGAGCCCCTCAAAAACGGGTAGTACCAGAAGGATCGCGACAATGGCAAATCATTGGGATGACCGCTCTCTGACCGAACTCATGGCCGGCCTAGTGACCGATATAACCGGGCTCTTTCGCAAGGAAATCGACCTGGCGAAGGCGGAGGCATCGGAGAATCTGAACCGCGCGCTGGGAGGCATCGAAACCCTGCTCATTGGCGTCATATTCGCAATCGGTGCCATCGGCGTGTTGTTGGCCGCGGCCGTCAAAGGCCTAGCCGCTTTTCTCGTCGCACGGAACATAGCTGAGCCGAATGCCGACACGCTTTCGGCGCTTATTGTCGGCGTCATCGTCGCGGGCCTTGCCTGGGCAATGGTAGCGCGCGGGATTTCCACGCTGCGTGGCAGCAACCTAAAGCTGGATAGAACGGCGACGTCGCTGCGGCGGGACGTGGACGTCGTAAAGGAGAGAGTGCAATGAACGACAATTCTCACTCCCACTCGGCTGCCGAGCTGCAGCGAGAGATCGAGGCGGATCGGCAGAGGATCGAGGAAAAGCTCCATGCCATCGAGGAGCGCATGTCCCCCGGCCAACTCGTAGACGAACTGCTCGATTACGCGAGGGAGAGCGGCGGCGCTGAATATGTCAAAAATCTCGGCAAGGCGGTTAGGACCAACCCTATTCCCGTCACTTTGCTGGGGGTAAGCCTCGCCTGGCTGTTCGCCAATTCTGGCGCCCGCACCGAGCGGCGTGACGCCGAGGAGGAATACCCTCTGGCGATCGTGACGGGCGCCATAAGACGTATGGGTCCCATAGAGGTAAGCTTTGGCGAACGGTATAGCAACTTCACGGATGAAGGGGGCAATCGTTTCAGGGCGATGACGGACGCCGCCGGCCGACGGGCCGGCCACTTTGTCGATCAGAGCGGGAAAGCTTATCGCGGTTTTACCGACGCGACCGGCAAACAGATCCAGGACATTCGTGACGAGGCTGGCGCCTTGTTCGATGAGGCTTCCGGCTGGGTGTCTGACACTTGGCGGCAGCTCAATACCTCTGCCGATCGGCTGAAAGAGTCGATTGCGCAAGCCGGAAATTCCGTTGCTGGCAGTGTCCAAGGTGCAGCGCAATCGTTTGAGAATCAAAGCATGCAGCTTAGCGAAGCTATTCTCAGGCGTTTTCGCGATCAGCCGCTCGTCGGCGGTGCGCTTGCATTTGCGGTCGGCGCAGCGATTGGAGCGGCGCTACCTTATACGGAGTTCGAGGACGATGCCGTGGGCGAAGTTTCTGACCAGCTACGCAGGGATATCACCTCAAGGACGACTGAAGCGGCCAGCGAAGCAATCGGAACTGCACGAGAGGTCCTAGACAAGGTGGGAGACACCAGCGCAAAATACGGTCCCGCGTAAATTGGGGTGTCAAAAAGCAAAAGAGTGGGCTTCTCCCCACGACTGTTTGTTTCGTACCGCAGCAGTATTACCTGCTAGCGATGAGTTCAGCCGTTTCGCTAGGCGGCTGACCTGCCCGACGTGGCCCGTCGAAGGGCTGATAGCTATTGTCCTCTCGACGATAGGACGACGTATAGCGGCTTGCACACCAATCGGCTGGTTGTGCAGATATCGATGATCCGGCCCCGGCGCCTTCGTCCATAGAAAAAGCGGCCCACGGATCTACCTGCGGAAAAGCTCATGTTCATAGAGTTCTTGTTTCAAGCTCGGCGACGGAGCAACTGAGTTTCAGATGGTAGAGATCCGTCAGATCGAGCTTGTCCCATGGCACGATATGGCCGCTTGGCCGCTCCTTGAAGCCGAAGGGACGCAGGATGGCATGACCGATCGTGGTTGCCGATAATCTTTCGAACAATCCAAGAGCGCCCAGGTGATATTCGACAATGACGAAATCTTCTCCATCGGCTGCCGCCTTGATTTCCTCCAATCGCCCGACCGGCCGATCATTTGTGTCGTGAACCTGCATTCCAAGCAGGAGTTCCAGGTGGATCTCCGTCACGACAGTCCTCCCGGAATGTAGCGAAGGATATGTTGCCTCAGCCATTCCTGCGATTGTTCGAGCGGCGTTTCGCTTTTGTCGACATCGGCTTCGATATCGACGCCGACATCCGTGATTTTTGACCATGGGATCCGATAGGGATGCTGACCTTCGACCGCTCGCGATGTCGTGGAAAAGGCGAGCATCCAACGATACAGCCGTTGGCTCAGCCTTCGGATCCGCGTTGAGGTCCCCATTTCGATGAAGGCAACCTTGGGCTGGCTGCCATTTTCTGCGGTGAGCACGATCCCGTCGACTTTTCCGATACGAGTCTGCCGACGGTCGACGACCTGCTTATCCAGAACATCGCGAACAAGATACATGTCAGCCTCCGAGGATTTCCAGGGGTGTGGTTACAATCGAAAGTACGAATGCCATCGCGACGATGAAGACGACGGCAGCGTTGCCGACCCACCCATTTCTGTGTTCTCCCACGTAAATCGGGTCGTTCATCAAGATGAGGAAAGGAACCACGCCGAACGGCAGGCTGATGGCGGTTATCGCCATCGAGAAGATGGTGAGTTTCAGCGGATCGATGCCGACGGCTATCGGGATCATGGCAATCAGAAGCGAAGCCGTATAGACGAGGCAGAATGCCGGGTTATCTTTCGGTTTTGCGTCTTCCGACCAATTCCACCCGAAGCCCTGCGCAACCTGATAGGCCTGCGCAAGGCCCACTTCGAGGGTCGCGCCCAAGCAGGTGATCCCGAGTGACGTTGCAAAGAGATAAAGCCCCCATTTTCCGAAGGCGGGAGTGAGGATCATGGCAATCTGCTCATATCCTTCGATGTCTTCGATCCCTCCAGCGGGATAGATCATCGCAGCCAGTATCATGATGGCGGCGGTGATAATCGCGCCGAAGCTCATGCCGATGATTGCGATCGCGCGGTTGGCGCCGAAGTAGCTCTTGTCCCACTTATCTTCGATGGCGCCCGAAGAATAGAAGTAGAGGAGATAGGGAGAGATGAGGGCGCCCAATATTCCGACGACGATGAAGCTATAGTGCAGCGGATCTTCGCGGGGCAATGTCGGCACCATGCCTTTCGCGACTTCGTCCCATGGTGGCCTCATGACGAAGACTGCAACGACGAATGACAGAGCTATCAGCCCCAAAGACGATATGCCGTTCTCAATCAGGCCGAACGTGCCTCGCCAGAGCAACAGCCAGACAGCAAATGTCACCGGCAACGACCACCATTGAAATTTCACTCCGGTCAGAAACTGCAGTGCAAGCGATACGCCCCCGATTTCGGCGGCAAGAACGAGAAGATTGACGATAAATGCTATGGCTACCGTCAGAAGAAAAATGTTGGAGCCGAAGCGGGCTCGAATTCCGTCGGCGATCGTATAATGGCTCGCAATTGCGAACCGCCCCGACATTTCGACGAGGAAAATCACGCAGATCGTCCCGAGCATGATGGCCCACAGAGGGGTGAAACCATAAGCCGCCCCCGCCTGACTTGCCGTTGCGATATTCCCCGTTTCAAGAAAGCCGCCGATGCTCGTGACGACACCAAGCGATATCTGCAGCAGCTTTTTCATTGTGCTGTTCCGGCGCTTGCTTTCAACTCAGCTTCGACGCCTCGCAAATCCTCGAGATGCTGCGAAACCGTACCTATTCGGTCATTGACGATGTCGTCATGCGTGGCACCGATAATCGTGTTCAACCGGCCAGCCAGTGCGGTCAAGTCCTGGGGAGAGGTCGGAAGCTCCTTCGACAGGCTGCCGATCTCCTTTCCGCATCGCTCCATGGTGAGTGCTGTAAAGCTGTTCGACACAAGCATTTTTGCTCGTCCGTCCAGGGCCATGTCCGCCGTCGCAGTCCAGGAGAGCAACGCACGAATTTGGCGTTTGGTCTGCTGTTCATCCGAGCAAGCGGTCATGCTCACAAGCAGCAGGGCGATGATGAAAAGCTTCAACACAGTGGCCTCACGGAATGCCCAAGCTCGATCTCCGTAATATAATCGAATGGCGGCTGTAGGGTTCCCGATGCCAAGTGCTGAAGCCTCTCGATCCGTGAGAATTCAAGCCCTGTGGCCTGCGGAGGGATCGATGAAGAAACGTGATGCCGATGAAGATTCAGGGATCTCCGTGTCCTTTCGGAACCGTGAGTTCTGAACCTACGCGGGCAGTTCATCCTCGCGCGCGACGGCCCTGGAATTCTGACGAAATCTTCGAAGGACTAGGAACCAATCGGCACCAGACGCTTTGCTCAAATAGGTGCGGATTGAATGTTTGAAGGACGGCCCACCTCATCACAACAGAGTTCAGCGGCAGCAGATAACAAATGTCCAGATCGGATAATCCTGGTAACAACGATGCGGCCGAAATCCGCAAGGACGCGAGGGGCCAATATCGCCGGCTCGTTAAGAAAAGCCGCAACAACGGCGTCGCTAGCGCCAAACCGAAGGTCATTACTGGATCGGCCGACGCAACGGTGAACAAGAGGCCGCCTGCCGAGAAGAAACCGGAAAAGGACTGGGATCTGAACTACGATCCCGCGGATATGAACGAAGGCAAATATCGAGGCTAAATCGCTATTTATTTCGAGCGGGAACCTAAGACAGGGACGTTGGTTTGATAGGTGGATCGCGTAGATTTAGTCCCTTCCTGCCAGCCCTGTGCCACCTGCGCGGTCCACCCTCTTCCTTTTGCGGGGTCGTACTTCGCGCCGAAACCATGCGCATCATATCCGCGCGCATGGACGACGCGTTCGGGAATGCGCTCGTGATCGAAATGGAAGAGTTTTTCGCTTAAATGAGAGTCTTCGATAAGAGCAGGACCACGTGCCCCGACCCGCAGGCTGTTCTGATCATCGGCAACTGGACCGCCCTGAGCAGTCGTCAAGACCGGTTGCCAATCTTCCGCAAATTGATGAAGTTCGCCTCCTTCATCTCGAAAAAGTTTTTGGTCATGAACTGTGGCGACAGCACGTCCGGCGGCCTTAGAGGTCCTCTTGGCCATGGTGTTATCCCGTAAGGTAATATGTGAAGCAGCTACGTGGAAAAGCCGCTCGTCGAGCGGCTTTTTGTGAGACCTGCGTTGGTCTCAGGCCGCCTTGCCTTTAGGATTGGCCGCGGACTGCGCAAGTTGCGTCAGTTTTTTGTCCGTGGCCTCTTCTTCAGCCAGGCTCGCTTGCAGGAGCGGCACGGCGTCCTTGAGGCCAAGCTGCTTGGCCCATGCGATCAATGTGCCGTAGCGCGCGATCTCATAATGTTCGACCGCCTGTGCCGAAGAGATGAGCCCAGCGTCGAGAGCCTTCGTGCCCTTATACTCTTCCATGATCTCTTCACCTTCGGCGATGATGCCCTGGATCGCTTCGCAGGTTTTGCCGCGGGCTGGCTTGCCCAAAAGTTCGAACACTTGATCAAGGCGTTCGATCTGGGCCTGCGTCTCGTCACGATGCTTCATGAATCCTGCCTTGCCTTCCTCGAGCTGGGCGGCCCGGGCCATTTTCGGCAAAGCCTTCAGGATTTGTTTTTCGGCAAAATAGATGTCCTTAACGGTATCAAGGAATAAGTCGTTCAGCGTCTTCTCTGTAGCCATTAGATCCTCCTGGCGCCTGATTGCGTCGTCACCGAACATGGAAAGCACCTGAATGTTCCGGGAGGTGTCTCGGGTCAGAGCGTTGCAAGCTGTTGGCAGAGGGCGCTCGCATGTGACGGAGCGCCTTCGGTTGGCGTCAAACTGTGCGGCGGTCCGTGACCAGCAGGTCTTCCTCCTCGTCGCGTTGCTTTCCACCGAGAGCGGCGGCCGCCGCGGCGATGAACGCCCCGATCACAAGCGAGAGCGATCCAAGGAGCGCTGTTGTTGCAGCCGCCTTCCTTGCCTTGTCGGTGGCGGCCTGAACGGCGACCTTGGCATCATTGATCTGCTTCAGGACGGTATCGACCCGAGCACGGGCATCTGTTTCGGACAGGCCCGTCCGTGCGGAAACGATGCCGGCAATATATGCCTTATCGCCATCCGGAATTCCTCCATTTGCAGCACCTTGAAGCAGGATGCGGGAAACTTCTGTGGCCGCCGCTCCGTCGTCGTTGCGCGCCCGGTCGCCTGCGCGTTGTGGCCGAAGCAATGCATCGGTAAAGTAGGCGGTAGAGAGGTCCGTGCCCTCCTTCGAAGCGGCCGTCGTCGCACCCACGACACCGGCGGTACTAGCGACGCTGCCGACGGCACTCGCGCCGGTACCGGCAAGCGATGTCAGCGACGATGCCAGGAATCCGGCAACGAACACGGTGGCCAAGGCCCAACTGAGGAAACCGTGCGCGGTGTCGCGAAAGAATACCTCGTCCGTATGGACTGCTGTCCATTTCGTGCGCAGCCGTCCAGTCAAATAGCCGCCGAGAGCGGAGGACAGCCATTGGACGACCACGAGCCAGATCGCCGCTGTCGCGCCAATAGTGGCTGCGGAACTACTCTCGCCGGACCACGGCGATACCATTGTCAGACCCAATCCCGATCCGAGTAGAAGGAGGATGAGCGTGACACCCGTCGCCGCAACGGCGCCGCCAATAATCGGCCCCCAGGCGAGGGCGGACCTGGAGGATTCGATTGGTAGGATATCCGTCGACGTATCTTCGCGTGGAGACATGACAGCCTCCTAACGCATGAACAGAACAAGTAGGATGACGATCGGCAACGGTATGCCGAGAAGCCAGAGTAGGATGCCGCGACCCATTTGAAAAACCTCCACAAAGATTTGCGGAAATCCGAACTCTGAGGGTTGTGTTTTGTTCCTGCATCCTTTGGCGGTGACCTGTAATCGTCATCAGGCTGGAGTGAACATGATGAGCGTAGCACAGCCGCCGAAGCGCCGGTTTTTCACTGTCGCGGCCTACATCGAGAGACCCACCGGCAAGCCTTACATGCTCATCGATCTCTAGCGGCGGTCTCGGCTGAGGCCATTGCCATCGGCTGTCATCGCCGACAGGGAACAGAAGAGCTTGTCGTTGGTTCTTTGTGGGAATTAAGGATCTTCATCATGGCTACGCAACCGAGAAACGAACCACGGATAACATCCGGCAAACCTGCAGCAGGCGGATGGGGTTCAGCAAAGTCGGTGAGTAGGATCCTTCTTCGGGAGCATATCCCGATATCAGGCCCATCCCTGTTGGCGCATCAGAACAAGCCCGACGGTTACATGTGCGTCAGTTGCGCGTGGGGCAAGCCTGCCAAGCCCCATCCGTTGGAGTTCTGCGAAAACGGCGCCAAGGCCACCAGTTGGGAAGTCACACACCGAAGGGCCGATCGCGCCTTTTTCGCAGCCCATACGCTCGGCGAGCTGGAAACCTGGCCCGATCATGATCTCGAAGAGCAGGGACGATTGGCGCATCCCATGCGTTGGGACGCTGAAAAGGATAAATATATACCCGTCATCTGGCAGGACGCTTTCGAAGAGATCGGCCGCGAATTGAGGGCGATATCCCCGGACAAGGTCGATTTCTATACGTCCGGTCGCGCATCGCTCGAAACCTCGTACATGTACCAATTGTTCGCCCGCATGTTCGGCAGCAACCATCTGCCGGATTCGTCGAACATGTGCCATGAAGGCTCGTCCGCAGCACTGCCGGAAAGCATCGGCGCATCCATCGGCACGGCCATTCTGTCCGATTTCCAGAATTGCGACTGCATCTTCTACCTTGGACAGAACGTTGGCACGTCCTCGCCGAGAATGCTTCACGATCTGCAAGATGCCGTCAACAGAGGCGCCAAGATCGTCACCTTCAACCCACTTCGCGAGCCTGGGCTGGAGCGCTTCGTCAATCCCCAGATGCCCGGTCAGATGCTCACTGGCAAGGAAACGCTGATCTCGTCGGAATATTATCAAGTCAGGAACGGCGGCGATATCGCGGCACTTTTTGGCGTCTGCAAGGCACTGATCGAGGCCGACGATGCGCTGAAGGCATCCGGGACAAGCAAGGTTACGGGAACCGATACGATCCCGGATGATCCTTCCGACGCGGGAACGGTAGCTTTTGCCGCAGCGATGGCTGCTGCCGACAAGAAACATGTCCTCGATCACGATTTCATCCAGCAGCATACCGCGGGTTTCGAGGAATTCGCTGCTGCCGCGCGAAACCACGATTGGGCCGAACTGGAGCGCGTCTCCGGCTTGACGCGAGCGCAGATGCGGCAGGCTGCCTCGACATACGCCAACTCGAATGCAGTTCTGATGGTCTACGGCATGGGTCTAACGCAGCATCTCATGGGCGTCCAGAATGTGCAGATGGTCGTCAATCTTGCGCTTCTGCGCGGAAACATCGGCAAGCCGGGAGCCAATATCTGCGCGGTGCGCGGCCATTCGAATGTTCAGGGCCAGCGCACGGTCGGCATCACCGAAAAGCCGGGTCTCGTGCCGCTGGACAAGCTGGCCGCGCTTTACCAGTTTGAACCGCCGGATTGGATCGGCCACACCACGGTCGAGACTTGCAAAGCGATCCTCAATGGCGAGGCTCGGGCGTTTATCGGTCTCGGCGGAAATTTTCTGCGGGCTATCCCCGAGACTGCGGCAATGGAGAGTGCGTGGCGGAACCTCCGCCTGACCGTCCAGATCGCCACCAAGCTCAATCGCAGCCATGTCATTCACGGCAAAATCGCCTATCTCCTGCCATGTCTTGGTCGGATCGAGATCGACGAGCAGGCGAGCGGACCACAGGCCGTCTCGGTGGAAAGCTCGGTCGCACATTTTCATGGTTCGCGCGGAAGAGCCCGGCCGGCCAGTCCGCAATTGCTTTCGGAGCCGGCGATCATCGCCGGCATGGCAAAAGCGACGCTGACGAAAGGGGTCGTGCCATGGGACCGTTGGGTTGACGACTATTCGACGATCCGCGATGCCATCGAGCAAACCTATCCGGAGACGTTCAAGGACTTCAACAAGCGCATGTTCCATCCCGGCGGCATTCCAAGACCGCTGCCGGCGCGGGAGCGCAAGTGGGTCACCCGCAACGGCAAGGCCAATTTCATCACGCCCGACCGCCTGTTTCCGGAGTTTGCTCTCCACGCGCAGGGTGATGATGTCCTTCATCTCGCCACCTTGCGTTCCAACGACCAGTTCAACACGACGATTTATGGCTTTAGCGACCGCTATCGCGGCGTCGAGGGAACGAGGCGGGTTGTCTTCGTCAATAAAGCCGACATAACGCGCCTCGGTTTCCGCAACGGCGAAGCCGTCGATCTGGTGACGGCGATCGATGAAGAGACGGAGCGCAGGGTTTCGGGCTTCACTATCGTTGCCTATGAGATTCCGGAAGGATGTTGCGGTGCCTACTATCCCGAAGCCAATCCGCTGTTTCCATTGGATCATCATGACGCCAAGTCGAAGACTCCGTCCTACAAGCTGTTGCCGGTGCGCCTTATGCGTTCCGGTGCCGTGCCCGCGAATTGAAGCCTGCACAGGTTGGAACATCGAACATGGCGTGGGTGGTCAGCAGAGAATTCCTTGATCGCGCGTTCCTGATCGCTGCTTTTCTGGTGGCCCTCGGCGCGGCCGCCTTGATCGGCGATACGCGCGAAGCACGGCAATATCGAACGGATCCCCCGGTAGGGGCCGCGCTGGATGAGCTGCGCCTGCTGCCGAACGGCATCAGCGGCACTCCCCCTGAAATCTACTTCGCCCTCGGCAAGCCTTACGAGAAAACCGCTTATGACCTCAGCCAGGGTAAACGCCTTTATTCCTGGTTCGGCTGTGAGACGTGCCACGGAGACGGGCGCGGCGCGGCCGGTCCCTCTTTCCTCGACGGATGGTGGCTCTATGGCCCGGAGATGGTGTCGATCGCAGCCTCCATCCGCAACGGCAGACCCCACGAAATGCCGGCCTTTCGCGATAAGATGACGATCGATGAGATCTGGCAGCTCGCCGGCTATATCCACACAGTCGGTGCATACAAGGTAAAGACCACCGCGCCGAGCCGAAACGACGACAAACATACGCGCCCGGCGGAAAATCGCGCGCCGGCGGCAATCCTATTCGAAGAAGGTCCTGCCGGGATGAACGCCGCGCAGGGGCCGTCACCTTGAAACCGGGTGTTGCCGTTTTCGTGCTTCTGGCGGCAATCCTGATTGCAGGATGTAACGGCGCGCAGTCGGCCTTGAATGCCGAGGGTGCCGCGGCCGTTCAGCTTAAGCACTTGATCATCGCGATCGTGATCGTCTGCTCCGCGGTGTGGGCGCTGGTCATGATCGTTCTGATCCTGGCATTGTTGCGATCGAGGACGCAGCGGCAAAGTCCAAGCGCCGCGAGCGAGCGGCGGATGGGAACGTTGGTGACCGCAGCGGTTGCAGCAACCGTGCTCATCATCGCCGGCCTGACGATCGCGAGCTTCTATGGAACCCGCGGTCTCGGCATGGCTGAGGATGCCGGCGTCACGATCAAAGTGCGCGGCCAGCAATGGTGGTGGCAATTCATCTACGACGATGCCGATCCGGCCAAGACGTTCCAGACGGCCAATGAGATGCATATTCCCGTCGGCGTAGATATTCGCATTGAGCTCGAAAGCACCGATGTCATTCATTCCTTCTGGGTACCGAGCCTCGCCGGCAAGCGCGACCTCATTCCCGGCCGACAGAACACCATAATTATTCGAGCGGATCGTCCAGGCGTCTATCGCGGTCAATGCGCGGAGTTCTGCGGACTTCAGCACAGTCACATGGCGCTGTTTGTCATTGCCGAGGACGTGGCCGATTATCAGCGCTGGGCTGCCGCACAGCGCGGCAACAGCGCATCGCCGCCGGATCCGGAAGCGATTGCCGGCAAGGCCCTCTTCATGCGCAAGCCCTGCGCCTTCTGTCATACCATCCGCGGTACCGACGCATCGGGAACGACGGGGCCGGACTTGACCCATCTCGGCAGTCGGCAAACGATTGCGGCGGGCCTGCTGGACAATACACGCGGCTCGCTCGCCGCATGGATCGCCGATCCTCAGACGCTGAAACCAGGAAACAACATGCCGATGGTTCTCCTCTCGAGCGACGAACTGCGGCAGCTTTCCGCCTATATGGAAAGCCTCAGATGACGAAGGACGCCAAATCAGCTGTACCGACGGATTTGATGTTCGACGATGACGAGCTCGAAGGACGGCTGGCACAAACCTGGATGACGGGGGCCGGCGTCTGGGGCGCCCTCACGACAGTCGATCACAAGATCATCGGCCGCCGCTACATCACGACCGCATTCGTATTTCTCGCCATGGGCGGTCTCCTGGCGCTCGCGATGCGGCTGCAACTGGCGCAGCCGGAAGCGCGTTTTATCGGCCCGGATCGCTACAACCAGATTTTCACGATGCATGGCGCGAACATGATGTTCCTATTTGCGGTGCCAGTCATGGAAGCCATGGCGGTCTATCTGGTGCCGCTCATGGTTGGCACCCGCAATATTGCCTTTCCGCGCTTGAACGCCTTTTCCTATTGGATCTTTCTAGCCGGCGGATTGCTATTATGGACCTCGTTTGCTCTGGATACCGCGCCCGACGTCGGATGGTTTGCCTACGTGCCCTTATCCGGGCCGCAATATGGCGTCGGCAAGCGCGCCGACCTTTGGGCGCAGATGATCACTTTCACGGAAGTTTCGGCATTGGCCGTTGCGGTGGAACTTGTCGTCACCGTCTTCAAGCAGCGGGCGCCCGGCATGGCGCTGGACCGCATCCCGCTGTTCGTCTGGTCGATGGTCGTCACAGCCTTCCTCGTCATCATGGCCATGCCGGTGATCATGCTCGCCAGCTCATCGCTCATCCTGGACCGTCTGGTCGAAACGCAGTTTTTCAATCCCGCTGAGGGCGGTGACGTACTGCTATGGCAGCATCTGTTCTGGTTCTTCGGGCATCCGGAAGTCTACATCATCTTCCTGCCGGCCGTCGGCATGGTATCGACGATAACAGCGACTTTTTCGCGCCGCCCCGTGTTCGGGTATCTTCCGTTGGTGATGGCGCTGATCGCTACCGGGATTCTGGCATTTGGCCTTTGGGTGCATCACATGTTCGTCGTCGGGCTGCCGCGGCTCGGCGAGAGCTTCTTCACCGCCTCCAGCATGGCGATCGCCATCCCCGCCGGGGTGCAGATATTTTGCTGGCTTGCGACGCTGTGGGGCGGGCAACCCGTGTTGAAAACGCCGATGCTGTTCGTCCTCGGTTTCATCGTTACCTTCGTCATCGGCGGACTGACCGGCGTCATGGTCGCCTCCGTGCCGTTCGATACCCAGGTGCATGACACCTATTTCGTCGTCGCGCATTTCCATTACGTCCTGGTCGGCGGCGCCCTCTTCCCCTTGCTCGGCGCCATTTATTATTGGTTCCCCAAGATGACCGGCCGGATGATGAGCGAGACGCTCGGCCGCTGGGCCTTCGGGCTGCTTTTCGCCGGCTTCAACCTAACCTTCTTCCCAATGCATATTCTGGGCCTCGAGGGCATGCCGCGGCGCATCTACACCTATCAGCCGGAAATGCCTTGGGCCGGCATGAATATGTTCGTCAGCCTGAGCGCCGTCGTCCTCGCGCTGGGGTTCCTCGTCTTTTTCATCGACGTCATCCGCAGCGCTCGATCGGGTCCGATCGCCGGCGAGAATCCGTGGGGCGCGTCGACGCTCGAATGGGCGATCCCGTCGCCGCCGCCTTGCTTTAACTTCCGCCGCATTCCGGTGGTCGGCGATCGCGACCCGTTGTGGACGCAGCCCGATGAGCTTGCGGTTGCGACCGGGCTGCGCACCGACCGGCGTGAATTGATCGTCAGCAGCGTTGTTGAGGCACAGCCGGAAGCCAACGAGTCCTCGCCGCGAAATTCGATCTGGCCGCTATGGGCGGCTCTTGCCACCACGGTGATGCTGATTTGGTCGATCTTCTCGCCATGGGCTGTCGTATGGGGATCAATTCCCATCGGCATCACGTTAATCGGTTGGTTCTGGCCCAAACAGACGCCGGAGGACGAATCGTGAAGGAACGCATCGTACTCGACGTTTCAAAGTTGCCGCCCCATGGTATGGGCACGGCAAGCCCGACCTGGTGGGGAACCTGCGCCTTCATGCTCATTGAAGGTTCCGGCTTCGCTTTGGCCATCGCAGTCTATTTCTATCTGATGAGCATCGCGCCGCAATGGCCTATCAATGCGCCCGCGCCCGGCCTCATCCCCGGAACAGTGTTGACGGCCATCTTGTTGGCGAGCGTCGTGCCGAACATTCTTTTATCCCGCTGGGCGCGGCAAAGAAATCTGCGCAAGGTGCGGATCGGGCTCGTCATTATGTCGGTGCTCGGGGCAATACCACTGATCTTGCGCGCTTTCGAATTCACCGTCCTCCATGTGCGCTGGGATGACAATGCCTACGGCTCGATCATATGGACACTGCTGGGCCTTCATTCGACCCACATCATTACAGACCTCATCGATACACTGGTGCTGGCCTGCCTGATGTTTACGAGGCATGCCGACAACCCGCGCCGCTTCGGCGACGTCGAGGATAATGCGATGTACTGGAACTTTGTCGTGGTGGCTTGGATTCCCCTATATACATGCATCTACTGGGTGCCACGCCTATGATGACCGCAGCGGCAAAATACGGCGGATTGATCTTTGCTCCCCTTGTTTGGGCGATCAACACCCAGCTCGGCCAAATCCTCCCCTATGTCGATTGCAGCCGTCGCATGCACTGGTCGCTTATCGCATCTTCCGTGGCCATCCTTCTTGCGGTGGCGAGTTCGTTAGCACCGCAGATCGGTTCGAAGCCGGAGGAGGCGCGAACGGGGCTGTACATCCGCCATCTCAGCGTCTTGATAGGGCTCGTCTTCGCCTTCGCGCTTGTTCTGCAAGGGGGAGCCGCATGGCTCTTGAACGCATGCGAACACTAGGCGCTTTGATATTTCTGCTGATGATGGCGCGGCAGGCGGCAGCGCACGGCGCGGAAGCGCATTTGTTTCATTCGATCTGGACAATCGATCCGTGGATCGGAACGCCGTTAGCGATCATCGCTTTTCTTTATGGCCGGGGTTCCTGGAAATTGTGGCGGCGCACCGGAAGGAGCCGGCCCGTTATGGCGAAACGCGCCATTTGCTATTGGGCAGGCTGGCTGACGCTTGCGGGCGCACTGCTGTCGCCGCTGCACTGGCTCGGAGAGCAAGTTTTTACTTTTCACATGATCGAGCACGAAATCATCATGGCGGTCTCCGCTCCGATGATTGTCATCGCGCGGCCTGCGGGTTTGTTCCTATGGGGCATGCCGGAACGACTGAGGCGCTGGACGGGCAGGGCCATGCGGCGAGGCACGGTGCGATCAGTCTGGCGCTGGCTGAGCGGCGGAACCAATGCCACTCTGCTGCATGCCGTCGCCATATGGGCTTGGCACGCGCCGGCCCTTTTCGATGCCGCCGTCGACGACGTCGCACTGCATCGTCTGCAGCATCTAAGCTTCTTCGCCACTGCCGTGCTGTTCTGGTGGTCGGTCTTCTGGTGCAGCAATCATGGCGTCGCTGCGTGGCATCTTTTCCTGACCATGCTGCACACGGGCGCGCTCGGCGCCCTGATGGCGCTGGCCCCCCGCGTTCTTTACGTCGAGCAGACGCATGCCGCGGCAACATGGGGACTCACGCCGCTGGAGGACCAGCAGCTCGCCGGCATGGTTATGTGGATTCCCGCCGGGACGATTTATGCCGGGGCGGCACTCGTATTGGCTGCGCTATGGATTGCCAACGCCGGCAGGGGAGTGGACCATGTTCAGCGCATCCGTCCTTTATAGAAATCGCAGCGTCTGGCTGGGCGCAGCAGCCATTGCATTGCTCTGCGCTCTGATCGGCACGAACATGGTAAAGAACTGGCAGCAGCGGCTACAGGCGGCGCGCCTGCTCACCCAGGGCGGCGATCCTTCCCGCGCACCGCCGATCTTTCGTCGATATGGCTGCACCGGATGTCACCAAATCCCCGGAATCGCGGGTGCGGACGGACAAGTGGGCGGCGCTTTGTCTGGGCTTCAAACGCGGGTGTATATCGCCGGCGTAGTCAACAATACCGGCGACAACCTCGTTCATTGGATTGTATCGCCGCAGACCTTCTCTCCCAATTCGGCGATGCCGAAAACGGGGATTTCGGAAGCGGAGGCGCGCGATCTTGCCGCCTATCTCTACATTCACTAATTCGTTCAAGGATGGGGCGTGGGACGAGCCGGCAGTGACTTGATGTAGCGTGCAATGGCGTCGCGATCGCTCTGGGGCAACATTGCCGTATTGGTCACGACCTCGGCCATGGACGAGCCGACGCGGCCGTGGTCCGGCGTGTTGCCGCTCTTCAACAATTCCGCGATATCGGCTTCGGACCAATGTCCGATCCGGCTTGGTGTAATGTTGGGAATAAAGCCCGTGCCCTCGGGATCGGTGCCGCCGGCAAACCGGGTTTCGGGCTTGATGGCACCGAAAAAATTGCGTGACGAATGGCATTCCGCGCAGTGGCCTATGGTCTCGACCAGGTAGCCGCCCCGAGACAGGACGGTATCGCCGCCGACCGATGCCTGCGTCTGCCCCTCATGGAAGAACAATAGCTTCCAGAAGCCCAAGACGCGGCGTATGCGGAACAGAAGAAACAGATCATGCGGGGGCGGATGGCCGGAAACCGGTGCCAACGTCTTCAGATAGGCCCGCAGATCCTTGATGTCCTCGAGCCGCATGCCGGTATAGCTCGGATAGGGAAACACCGGATAATAGTGCCGACGTTGCGGCGAAACCCCGCCGATCATGGCGTTGGCGAGATCAACGGTGCTCCATCTTCCGATGCCATCAACGGGGTCGGATGAGATATTGGGAGCGCGAAACGTGCCGAAGGGCGCTGCGAGCGCGATGCCACCGCCCAATCGCAGTCTGTCCTGCTGGCCCGGGGTGGCGTGACAGGACGCGCAGTCGCCGGCAGCAAAAATAAGCTGCCCCCGAGCCGGATCACCATTGCCTTCAAGGCGCGGATCATTTTGAGTGAAAGGTACGGTGGGTTCCGTCACGAACCAGATCGCAGTGGCCGTCAATGCTGCGGCCAGGCACAGCCAAACTAGAATGCGCATAGCCCTCTCGACCGACACGCCGGGCCTGAGTGAAGTCGCCTCCCATAGAACTGACGAAAGGGCCATTCGTTCCACTCTAAAGGCTGGCGGTAGCTCCTCCTTCCTATGGCAACAGAAGCTTCTGGGTGGCGAGATCGACGTCGAGCTATTTTGTCGTTGCCTGTTCTTCGCCCGCTTATCGGGAACAAACGCTGACTGGAGCGGTTTGATGTGGCTAGGTAGCCACACTTTGCCAAAGGTGCTGCATTGGTCAACTTGGTCAAAGGCTACTGGTTGTCGAAAAGCAACCGCGCGTTTTACTTAGGAATTTGGCGGGGCCCATGAACAAGTACGAACTCCATCTTGCACGTCTCGCAGCCTATGCGGAAATAATGATGAATGGCGAGATGGCTGAACAATTCGGCGCAATCTGTTCACGTCTCGGCGCCGACGGAACTATCGAAGTTCTTCTCATCACCACGCGCGAAACGCATCGTTGGACTATTCCCAAGGGATGGCCGATCAAAGGTTTGAAGCCGAACGAGGTTGCGGAGCGCGAGGCTTGGGAAGAGGCTGGTGTCAAAGGCAAGGCCGAGAAAAAACCCTTTGGTTACTACACCTATTTGAAGATCTTCGATTCGGAAAACGCCACCCCATCTATGGTCGAGGTTCATCTTCTACGAGTCCAGAAGCTATGTGCCAAATTTCCGGAACGTAAAGAACGCACCACAGAATGGTTCTCGCCTTTGGAAGCTGCCAAAAGAGTGCAGGAGCCCGAATTGAAGGGCCTGCTGGTGCGCTTGATGCATTTTCCGATCGAAAACGTAGTGGCCGAAATGGACAGGAGAAAAAGCTGTTCGTGATCCCTACCATCCCTGTCCATGCCAAGACGCAGACCGCTTTGCGGGCGCAGCGGTGCGAAAAGCCGGCTTCAAATTGGATCATGGATAGCAATGCTGCCTGTGCTCGACGATCGGCGCGCCCGCTTTAGCGATGGCGCGACCAACGCTCTCATCCGCAATCGTGATGCGTTCCGAGACAAAGGCTTTAACGTGCTGCTCGTCGAGGAACGAATCTCACTTCTGCCACGGATTTCATGGCCGGTCTCAAGCGCCCTGTTATCATTGTCGCCACGAGCAAGGGAACGCAGCGTGCGGCGGAAGGATTGCGCCGGGGTGCGCGTCCGGACAAGCTGGTGCTGACCTCCGGATTTCTGACCAAAGCATCCGGTCCGGCCAAAAGCGTCGCCGCTATCCTCGGAAAGTCAGCGCTCCTACCTACGCCACTCGTCATATATCATCGTGAAGACAATTGCCGCTTCACAAGCCCGACCGGTGTGGCACCGTTTAAAGCATGGGCCGGAGCGAAGCTTGGAGTGAAGTGGTTGAGCGGAGGGAGCGAACAAGGCAATCCGTGTACCTTCAGCGCGCACCATGGTTTTGCGGGGCAGGATGCCGAATTCGTTTCTGTCATTACCGATTTCGCTGGTCGTAAGGCGGAATAGCCAGTCGGAAGCCGAGCCGTACGTTTGCGAATTGCCGGCAGCACAGCGAAATCCCGTATCGCGACAACGAGCTGCAAAATCCACCGTTGTCTCCGCACATTTTCGCGAGGGCCGCACGAGCCTACTCCCCGTACACGAATACGCCGTCCTCTCGTGCCGCCGCAATCATCGCACTGCGGGCTGCCTCGGTGGTGATTCTCTCCTCGACAGCATCAAGAAGCGCTTGCTTTGCCCATTCGTAGGCTTGTCCGGTTCTCTCCGTCGGCCATTCGTTCAGGAGAAAACCAGCAGCGCGCTCGGTGCAGTTAATACTGACCACGCGGCCAAGGCGTTTCGTTTCGAGCATCAGAAGATGGTCCCACCATTGTCTGTCCATAGCCATATCCCTCCACAACCCGAACCAGCAATCGGGAGCTTTGTTCCTGGGAGGGCGGCGTCAAAATTAAAACTCGTCGAGGTTTCTTCACGTGAACCAGCTAACGAGCATTCCGAGCATGCACGCGGCCATGGCTATCGTCGAGCCCCATCCCAGCCAGCGCAGCCAACCCTTGATAACGAAGTCGCCCATGATCTCTGGTCGGACAGTCATCGACATCATGACTGTCATCACCGGCACGGCGACAACACCATTGATAACGGCAGACCAGTAAAGCGCCTTGACCGGATCAATGGGACTGAAGGTGATCGCCGCGCCGAAGCCTGTCGCGGCTGCGAGCGTGCAATAGAACGCCCCGGCCTCTTTTGGTTGACGCGACAGACCCACCGGCCATCGAAAGGCTTCTCCGATGGCATATGCCGCAGCACCTGCCAGGATCGGGACCGCCAGAAGTCCTGTCGCCACGATGCCAAAAGCAAAGATGGCAAAAGCAAAATCGCCGGCGATCGGGCGGAGCGCTTCGGCCGCCTGGGCGGATGTCTCGATGGCGGTGGTCCCGGCTATGTTCAGAGTTGCCGCAGTTGCGAAGATGATCGCCAGCGCGATGATGTTGGAAAATGCCATGCCGATCAGTGTGTCGGCGCGAATGCGCGAAAACGCATCGAGTGCCTGACGCGGGGCTTTCAACAGAGATTTTCTGTCATGGTTGGCGTGGATATCTTCAGCTTCCTCCGAGGCTTGCCAGAAGAACAGATAGGGCGAAATCGTCGTGCCGAAGATGGCAAGCAGCGTCGTGAAGAACGCGCTGCTCCAGTCGATACGGGGCACTAATATACCTTCCAATGCTTCGTGCCATGGAATGCGCACGGCAAACAACACCGCCACGTAGGAGAACAGGCTCAACGTCATCCATTTCAAGATAAGGGCGTAGCGATCGTAATTGACGAACACGATGCCACCGACGCAAATTGCCGCGAAGCCAACGACATAAAGGGCCGCAGGCCCTCCGATCAACAGGGTTGTCGCGTCCGCCATGGCGCTGAGATCCGCGCCGATGTTGATGGTGTTTGCGATGAACAGCAGCGTCACGATGGAAAGGAGAAGCCAATTCGGGTAGTGCCGCCCGAGATTGCCTGCAATGCCATGACCGGTTGTCCTGCCGATGCGGGCACTGATTTCCTGAATTGCCGCCATCAGCGGATAGGTTAGCAACATCGTCCATCCGACCCCGAACCCGAGCTGGGCGCCGGCTTGGCTATAGGTGCCAATCCCGGACGGATCGTCATCGGAGGCGCCGGTGATAAGGCCCGGCCCCAATCGACCGAACATCTTCTTCGCTGCGGGCGCGAGAACGGAAAGCGGCCGATCCTGCTTGGGAGCCGTCAGATCATCCATGGTGACCGATCCACAGGGCGTAGGAGGCAGCTCCGGCCAGCGCCCGCCCGAGGAGGGGCAATGGAACGGTGTGTCCGAAATGCTCCAGAAGCGACAAGAAGGTGGCGCCGAAAAAGATCGCCACAAGAACTCCGATCGTTTGTACCTTGGGGATCATTCCCTGTCCTCGAGAGTGCATCTATAACCCTCTTCAAAGCATAAAGGTTCCTGCCACTGCGACAGACATGATCGTGGGTTCAGATAACAAAGTCTGTCCGGTAACGTGATCATCGACAGCAACCGGTATATCCCGGAATGCGGGGCGGCTATAGTTTGAACCTGTCCCAAACCCTGATAAGGTCGGCCAAGGTTCCAGCCTGCATCTTGCGCATGACTTGGCCGCGCCGTCGCACTATTTTACGCCGCCTGACGAGGCTCCCGCAGCTTCGAACCGATCTTCTCGATCTCGTCGATTATCGGCAATAGCTCACCACCAAGCTTGGTGAGCATGTATTCGGCCGAGGGTGGCGAACCGACGTGACCTCCCGCCCAAAGACGCGGTCGACCTCAAGGCTATGGAGCGCGCGCTGCGCATTTTGCCAAAGAGGGAGTGAGCAGTAGCGAAGCAGCCGGTAGGGGACAGACATAAACTAGCTTTCCCGCAAGCTGAACTTGCGCTTGAAGGTCTTAGCCCAGCTTTTACGCAATTCGTTGTCCAAATGAAATAATTTCGGCTGCCTGCCGTAGGCCTGTCGCAACAACCGATACCCTGAATTTCCCGACGAGAGCGTCATCGAATATCGCACCGACGATTATGTCGGCGTCGGCGTCGACCTTCTCGCGAATGTGGGTAGCGGCCTCGTCCACTTCGAACAGGGTCATGTCAGGCCCGCCAGAAATTGAAATGAGAACGCCTTTTGCACCTCTTACCGATGCTTCATCGAAGAGCGGGTTTGCAATTGCCGCTTCCGCAGCGATCTTCGAACGGTCTTGTCCGGCTGCCTCGCCAGTGCCCATCATGGCTCGCCCCATGTCGCGCATCACTGCTCTCACGTCGGCAAAGTCGAGATTGATCAGACCCTCTTTCACGATCAGATCGGTGACGCAGCCGACGCCTGCATAGAGAACGCGATCCGCTATTGTGAAGGCATCGGCGAAGGTCGTCTTTGCATCGGCGACCCGGAATAGGTTCTGGTTCGGGACGACGATAACGGTGTCGGCGCATTCGCTAAGACGTTCGATGCCCTGTTCTGCCGCCCGCATCCGTTGCGCGCCCTCGAATATGAAGGGTTTTGTGACAACGGCGACGGTGAGAATGCCGGCCTTGCGCGCAGCCTCAGCAATGACGGGCGCCGCACCGGTTCCGGTTCCGCCTCCCATCCCCGCCGTCACGAAACACATATGCGTCCCGGCCAGATGGTCCATGATTTCATCGATCGTTTCCTCAGCCGCTGCGCGCCCGACTTCCGGAAGCGAACCCGCGCCAAGACCTTCGGTCACGTTGGCGCCTAACTGGATAATGTGGGGTGCCTTTGATAGGGCAAGCGCTTGAGCGTCGGTGTTTGCAGCGACGAAGTCTGCACCCTGCAAGCCCTCTGCAATCATGTTGTTGACGGCGTTTCCACCGCCGCCACCGATACCGATCACGGTGATCCTTGGCTTCAGCTCAACGATGTTTCGGGTCGCAATCATCGCCAATCTCCAATAAATTGCTATTTGAGCCTGTCCGTCGTGAGCGTTACCGCTTCAAGCGCCAGGCAGTTTGTCCGTCCAACGCCGGAATATCGCACTGGCATTGACCCCTCCGAAGCCGAAGCCATTGGAGATTGCATAGTCGATCTCCAATGGTCGTGCTTGATTTCCCACGAAGTCTATCCCGTCCGCCGCCGGATCTGGTGCGTTCAGGTTCAAGGTTGGCGGCGCCACCTGATCCTTGAGCGCCAAGATCGTGAAGATGGCTTCGAGACCGCCGGCGGCGCCAAGCAGGTGCCCGGTCGCCGACTTCGTACCGCTCACCGCTATTGCGGAATTGGCGCCGAAGACGCTCTTGATCGCATTGATTTCGCCGAGGTCGCCGATGGGTGTGGAAGTTGCGTGCGCATTGAGGTGTTGAATATCTTCGGGCGAGATGCCGGCTTGGGCAATCGCGATCTCCATGGCTCGGCGTGCGCCGCCCCCGTCTTCGGGTCCGGAGGTGACGTGATGAGCGTCCGCCGTGGTTCCATAACCGACAAGTTCGGCAAGCGGCTTCGCGCCGCGGGCAAGCGCATGGCTTAGCGATTCAATGACAAGAATGCCGGCGCCTTCTCCCATGACAAAACCGTCGCGCAGCATATCGAAGGGGCGGGATGCTTTGTCTGGCTTGTCGTTGAAGCCCGTGGACAGCGACCGCGCCGCGGCGAAACCACCGAGGCTTACAACGTTCATGCATGCTTCCGTTCCACCGCATATGGCGATGTCGGCTTCATTCGCGCGTATAAGACGAGCTGCGTCACCGAGCGCCTGAATACCAGCGGCACAGGCGGTAACTGGTGCGCCGAGCGCGCCTTTGAAGCCGTAACGGATCGAGATCTGGCCTGCCGCCAGGTTTACCAGAAACGATGGAATCGTGAACGGCGACAGGCGTCGGGGACCGCGTTGATCCACCGTTCGAACCGCTTCTGTTATGGCCGGAAACCCGCCGATCCCAGAGGCGATGATTGTCGCCGTGCGCAGACGATCCACTTCGGACACTGGCCTCCAGCCAGCTTGCGTGAGCGCCTCTTCCGCCGCCGCCAATGCAAATAGTATGAAGCGATCGACCTTGCGCTGATCCTTTGGGGCAAAGACGGTATTCGGGTCGAAGCCGCCCTCGGGGTCGTCTTCAAAGGACGGAACCGTGCCGCCGATCTTTGCGGGCAAGTCTCCTACCACCTCATCTGCAAGACGCCGAATACCCGAGCGACCAGCCAAAAGCCGAGCCCAAGATGTCGATACATTGGCTCCGAGCGGGCTGACGGCCCCCATGCCTGTGATAACGATACGACGCATGCGTTCTCCCGCAGTGAATCTTTCCACTCGGCCCGGGCGGTCGAGGGTAAGGTTAGTGGTGGATCCGGAAACGAAGCGTGCAAGGTATGGAACAGACGCTCTATTTCCAGAACCGGCAGTTCATTCTTCTTCTGGGCAGCTCGTAATGCGCTTGACCGTATCAAAGGCCGTTTCGAGGATCCGCCGGGACATATCTTCATCCGTCATAACGCGAGAAATCGTGACGGCGCCCACCATGAGGGACAGGACAGCCATGGCCTTGTCATAAGGTTTCGAGCTGTCCGATGCCGGAATCAATTCGTCGAGAATCTGAAGATGGGCTTCAATGCCATCCTGAAAGGGGGCTCGCACTTCCTCGCTTTGGCGCGCCGCATCAGAGCCAAGGGCCGCCAGCGGGCATCCGTCGCCTACTTCCCCTCGGTGATCAGTCGAAAGGTAGAGGCCAACGACCGCCTCAAGGGGATCGGGACTTCCGGCAGCAACCGTCGACCATCTGCGTGTCGCGCTTTCCATGGCGCGCCTTGACGCCAACGCCGCAAGATCATCCTTCGATTCGAATTGCTTGTAGAATCCGCCTTGAGTGAGGCCGGCACCTTTCATCAAATCTTTTAACCCGACGCCGTCGAAGCCATGCTCCCGGAAGAGCCGGCTTGCCGCATTGATCACCGCTTCACGATTTGCCTCTGCCTGAGCGCGACTGACTCTCATATCGATCTCCGTTTAGATTTCACTTGACATCTATAACACAATTAGAGTTAGATCACAATCTAATTTAGTTGCTGCGCCCGTCAAGAAGGGTTAATGACATGAGCCGCAAAATTCTTCTCGCCTCCTTCGGCCTTCTGGCAGCCGTCGGCGCCACAGCGTTCGTCCTAGTCGCCGAGTCCTCGGAAGGAAAGGCGCAAGCCGCCGATCCGCGCACTGCGCCACCACTCATCAGATTGGTCGAAGCAAAGAGGCCAGATACAGCCGAACGGAGCTTCACCGGCACAATCGCCGCCCGGGTGCAAACTAACCTTGGTTTCCGTGTGCCCGGCAAGATCATGCAGCGTTATGTGGACGTTGGTCAGCAGGTCAAGGCAGGCCAGCCCCTCATGCGCATCGATGAGACCGATTTGCGTCTCGCACTGACAGCGAAACACAATGCAGTCATCTCTGCGCAAGCTGTGTTGACCCAAGCGCAAGCCGACGAGAGACGCTACGCTGCTTTGGCGAAAAGCGGATTGGCAGCGGCGTCGCCGCAGCGTTATGAGCAGGCAAAGGCTGTGCTCGACACTGCAACTGCTCAGCTTGCTGCGGCGGAAGCGGATGCAAGGGTCGCCGAAAACGCAGCAACGTATTCCCTGCTAGTTGCTGATGCGGACGGAACGATTGTCGAAACGCTCGGAGAGCCGGGTCAAGTCGTGGCAGCGGGACAAACAGTCGTTCGTCTCGCACAGGCCGGCCCGCGTGAAGCGCTGGTCTGGCTCCCGGAATCCCTGCGGCCGCAGATCGGCGACATAGCTGACGCCAGCATCTATGGAAACGAAACCCGGCAAGACAAGGCGCGGCTCCGGCAGATCTCTGATGCCGCTGATCCCCAGACCCGCACTTATGAAGCACGCTGGGTTCTGGATGGTGGCGCGGCATCAGCCCCGCTGGGCGCAACAGTTACGATCAAAATCTCCAATAGCGAAGCCCAATCGCATGCAGCGGTGCCTGTTGGCGCTATTTTGGATGACGGCAGCCGGACCGGCGTCTGGGTCTTTGATGAGAAATCTTCGACCGTTCACTTCAGGCAGGTGAAAATAGAACAGATCGGTGAGGATTCCGCAGTGGTTTCCAGCCTGAAAGCGGGTGAGCCGATCGTCGCTTTGGGAGCTCATTTGCTACAGGACGGCGCGAGCGTTCGTACTAGCGCGGACAAAACAGAGGCGGCGAACTAATGACCTTCAATCTTTCCGCGCTCGCGGTTCGCGAGCGAGCCGTTACCCTGTTCTTCATCGTGCTGCTGGCTGCGGCCGGTGTCTACGCCTTCGTCAAGCTCGGACGCGCGGAGGACCCATCGTTCACCATCAAGACCCTGACCGTGACGTCCGTCTGGCCGGGCGCGACAGCCCGCGAAATGCAGGATCTTGTCGCCGAACCACTCGAAAAACGCCTCCAGGAACTCACCTGGTATGATCGAGTCGAGACGACGACGCGGCCCGGATATGCGTTTTCGACGGTCACGCTGAAGGATAGTACGCCGCCCACCGCGGTCGAGGAAGAATTCTATCAGGCCCGTAAAAAGCTTGGAGACGAGACACGAAACCTGCCCCAGGGTGTCCTCGGCCCGTTCGTCAACGACGAGTACTCCGACGTCAGCTTCGCCCTTTATGCGCTCAAGGCCAAGGGCATGCCGATGCGCGAGCTTGTGCGACAGGCCGAGGTGATCCGCCAAGATCTTCTGCATGTGCCGGGCGTCAAGAAGATCAACATTCTCGGAGAGCGACCCGAACAGATCTTTGTCGAGTTCTCCTATGCGAAGCTGGCCACCCTCGGGATTTCGGCCCAGGACATCGCGGCCGCATTACAGCGCCAGAATACCGTAACGCCGGCGGGATCGATCGATACGCGCGGCCCGCAGGTCTTCATTCGCTTCGATGGCGCTTATGACAGCATCCAGGCGATCGCCGATACGCCGATCGTGGCAGCGGGACGCACGCTGAAGCTCTCGGATTTTGCCCAAGTGCGGCGTGGTTATGAAGATCCGGCCACCTATCTCATCCGTCACAATGGCGAACCGGCCATCATGCTTGGCGTGGTGATGCAACAAGGCTGGAACGGGCTGGAACTCGGCAAGGCGCTTGAAGAGAGGTCGGCGACAATCGCCCAAGGCCTTCCGCTCGGCATGACGCTCGCCAAGGTCAGCGACCAGGCCGTCAACATCCAGGAAGCCGTCGGCGAATTCATGCTGAAATTCGCCATGGCGCTGGGCGTCGTGTTGTTCGTAAGTCTGATCAGCCTCGGTTGGCGTGTCGGCATCGTCGTCGCTCTGGCCGTTCCGCTCACGCTCGCCGTGGTCTTCCTCATCATGCTGGAGACCGGCAGGTTCTTCGACCGCATCACGCTCGGTGCGCTCATCTTGGCGCTCGGCCTTCTGGTCGACGATGCCATTATCGCCATCGAGGTAATGGTGGTGAAGATGGAAGAGGGGATGGATCGCATCAAGGCGGCCGCCTATGCCTGGAGCCACACGGCGGCACCCATGCTGTCCGGCACGCTCGTGACGATTATCGGGCTGATGCCGGTCGGCTTCGCCCGCTCGACCGCCGGCGAATATGCCGGCAACATCTTCTGGGTGGTAGGCTTTGCCCTTATCGTCTCCTGGATCGTCGCCGTGGTCTTCACGCCCTATCTTGGCGTCAAGATGCTGCCGGCGATCAAGCAGGTCGAGGGCGGCCATCACGCCATCTACGACACGCCGAATTATCGGCGTCTGCGGGGGCTGATCGAGTTTGCCGTACGCCACAAGTTCGTCACATGCGCGGTGGTCGGCATCGCTATGGGAATCTCTGTCGTTGGAATGGGAGCGGTAAAGCAGCAGTTCTTCCCGACATCGGACCGCCCAGAAGTGCTGGTCGAGGTTCGTCTGCCCGAGGGCACCAGTATCGAAACGACGACGGCAACGGTCGAAAAGCTCGAAGGATGGCTTCAGAAACAGCCCGAGGCAAAGACCGTTACGAGCTATGTAGGGCAGGGCGCTCCCCGTTTCTTCTTTGCTATGGCGCCGGAATTGCCAGACCCGTCCTTCGCCAAGATCGTCGTGCTGACGCCTGACGCCGAGGCCCGCGAAGCTTTGAAGCAGCGTCTGCGGACCGCCGTGTCAAACGGGCTCGCTTCTGAAGCCTATGTCCGTGTTACGCAGCTCGTATTCGGTCCTTACACGCCGTTTCCGGTCGAATTCCGCGTGATGGGTCCTGATCCTCAGCAACTGTACCAGATCTCCGGAAGAGCTCTCGACATCATGAAGAGCGTGCCCGATGTCCGCCAGGCAAACCGCGACTGGGGCAATCGCACCCCCGTGCTGCGCTTCGTCCCTGATCAGGATAGGCTCAATCTGATCGGTCTTTCGTCGGCGGAGGCCGCCCAGCAGATGCAATTGCTGCTGAGTGGAATTCCGATCACGCAGGTTCGTGAGAACATCCGCAAAGTGCCTGTCATCGCCCGCAGCGCTGGCGAAAATCGACTCAATCCGTCAAGACTGGCAGATTTTTCGCTGATGAGTCGGGACGGTCGACAGGTTCCGCTCGACCAGATCGGCCATTCGGAAATCCGGTTTGAAGAACCGATCCTGAAACGCCGCGATCGAACGCCCGTTATCACGATCCGTTCTGACATCAATGAGGCGACACAGCCTCCGGAGGTCTCACAGCAGGTTCTGAAGGCGCTTCAGCCGCTGATTGCCTCGCTTCCAGTCGGATATCGTATCGAAATGGGCGGAAATATTGAGGAATCGCTCAAGGCGAATGTTGCACTTGCGCAGATCTTCCCCGCAATGATCGCCGCCATGCTGATCGTTATTGTTCTTCAGGTCCGCAGCCTGTCGACGATGACCATGGTTATGCTGACGGGGCCACTCGGTCTTGCCGGGGTGGTCCCCGTCCTGCTCCTCTTCCATCAGCCCTTCGGCTTCAATGCCATTCTGGGACTGATCGGACTGGCTGGCATCCTGATGCGCAACACCTTGATCCTGACCGAACAGATCAAGGAGAACAAGGCAGCCGGTCTCGACGACTATCACGCCGTGATCGAGGCGACGGTGCAGCGGACACGTCCCGTCATTTTGACGGCCCTTGCGGCGGTCCTTGCCTTCATTCCTCTCACCCATTCGGTGTTCTGGGGATCGATGGCTTACACGCTGATCGGCGGTACGGCGGTCGGCACGGTGATGATCCTGCTGTTCTTGCCAGCTCTCTATGCCACCTGGTTCCGCATCAAGCCGACTGCGGGACAAGTACATCTTCCAGAGCAAGATGCTCCAGAACTGCAACGCGCTATGGCGGCGGAGTGACATCATGTTTCGGATATGTACGGACGTGACCGGCCATGACGCGAAGGAGAAAACGAACGGTTCAACGTCGATGATCCGCGATGCTTATTGGCCGTCCGATCGACCGGAACCGGAATTTGAGGGACGAGGACCTTATTTCTCAGCTTCGGATGAAGCAATTTTAGCGCAAGGGCGTGATCGCATCCTGGATATTGCGGAAAAACACATTCGCCGTATCGGTCACCGTAAGACAACGGTTGCCGACATTGCGTCTGATCTCGGTACAAGTCGAGCGAACGTGTATCGCTTCTTTCCTGGCAGGGCCGCGATCGACAATGCTGTCTGTGGCCGTGTCGTGAAGGCGCTGACTGAAATTGCTTTTTCTATCGCACGGACAGACGCCACGGCGAGCAAAAAGCTCGTTGAACTTTTGAACGTCCTTCATCAGCACAGCAGAAGGACGCTGATGGAAGAAAGACCCATTCACGAGTTGTTCGTCGCTGCTACGAACGAAAATTGGGCAACGATGAATGCGCATAGTGAGCGAATCCGGGCGATCCTGGAAGCGATTATCCGCCAGGGTCTGCAATCGGGTGAATTCCAAGCTGAAAACGTCGACGATGCCGCACAAGGAGTGATCACGGCGTTTCTGCCGTTTTCCCACCCGGTCCTGGTCGCGCAATGTTTCCAGGAGGAAGACGAGATTGCTGCGTCGGTCAACGCCCAAATTCGTTTCATCATGCGGGCGCTCGGCAAATCTGACCGGCGGGGCACCGAGGCTTCGGAGGCAACGCTAGCGGCGACAGCGAATAGCGACCCCGACTACCTAAGCCACTTTTCCGTGCCAGTAATCTACGAATGCTCGTAATTTTGGAAGTGCTTGTTTTCGGTCCGGAAAATAGATGAAAAAACCGGGGCTCGTTGGCATGAAAGTTTCGAGGCAGGTTTCAAGGAGACCCTGGCGGATCAGCGGCTCGACGACAGCAGCGATATTGTAGGCTAGCCCTACGCCTGCCTGCGCGGCTGAGAGAGAAGTCGCAGGTCCATTTACGGTTAGACGTCCTTCCACGTCCATTGCGAAGGCTCGGGTCTCATTCTCGTTCGTGCGCTCTACAAAATCCCAGCGGTAGACCGCGCCTCCAGCGAGCCGAATGTTGATACAGGCATGATGCTCAAGCTCTTCCGGCCGCACAGGCTTCCCACGCTCTGCAAAGTAAGCAGGTGATCCCACGACAACCCTCGCAGAAGCTGGGGTTAGCCTTACGGCCACCATATCCTGCGCGATCATCTCCCCGATCCTGATGCCGGCATCGTAGCCTTCTCCGGCGACGTCGACAAAACGGTCCTCAAAGGTCAGTTCGAGTTCGATGTCCGGGTAGGCGTCGGTAAATCCCTTGAGTTTGGGTTCGATAAGCGTCTGCGCCACATAAGGAACGCTCAAGCGCAGCAGCCCTCTTGGGTTATCACTGAGCCGTTGAGCCGCCTCATATGCAGCTTCAACGTATGCGATGCCCGCCGTAGCTTGCTCCAAAAAGAGTTGTCCCGCTTCGGTAAGGCCAACCGAACGCGTTGTGCGGGTGAACAGCGGTGCGCCCACACGCGCTTCCAGTTGCTTGACAGTCCAACTGATTGCAGCAGGTGTCACACCGAGTTCGAGCGCAGCAGCGGTAAAACTGCGTCGTTCAGCGACACGGGTGAAGACGACTATTCCATCCAGTAGGTCCGCTCGCATTATCAAATCTACCTTATAAACCCATTTAGTTTTTTGCAGATTATCAAATCGAATTCCACCAAATATCTTCAGAAGCTTAGCGAGGAGTGGCCGTCAATGCCCATTACATCGATCACGCGCCGGAGCCTCGGTCTCGCTATTGGGGCGACCGCCGTTCTCTTCAGCGCAGGGAAAAATACCATGGCACAGACACTGACCGAACGAAGCCAACCAGTGCCGCAGAAAGTCAGCTTTGAAAGCGGTGACGGGTTCGTCGTAGCCAATCTTTATCTTCCGGAGGGACATAATCCATCGCGCCGCTATCCAGCCGTCGCGGTCGGCGGATCGCTAACCTCGGTGAAGGAGCAGATGGGCGGAAATTATGCCGGCGAGCTTGCCCGGCGCGGCATCATTGCGCTCGCAATTGACTATCGCAATTACGGCGAGAGTAGCGGTGCGATGCGGCAGTTCGAGGACCAAACTTCAAAGGCAGAGGACTTGTCGGCCGCCCTGCGGTACCTGAAGAAACGTAGCGACGTGGCCGGGACCGGTATCCTCGGAATTTGCACGTCCGGCGGCACGGCTCTTTACACAGCCGCGAAAGATCCCAATGTGGGCGCGCTAGCCATCGTTGCAGGATTTTTCTCCGACCCGGAACTGGTGTTGAAGATGTTCGGCGGCCAAGAAGGTATCGACAGCCGGATCGCGGCTAGTCGAGAGGCGCGTAAGCGCTATGACGACGAAGGGGTAATCCAAACGGTCTTCGTCTATATGCCGAACGACAAAACTGCGGTGAGCTCCGGCCCCAACGAATACTATATGGATCGGTCACGCGGCGGGAGCGTTCGTGCCTGGCGCAACGAGTTTGCAGTTATGGCGTGGGAGCCTTGGCTCGCGTTTGATCCTTTGGCGCAGGCTCCGCATGTTACGGTACCAACTCTCATAGTTCACTCAGATGGCGCAGCGTTCCCTGATCAGGCTTGCAAAATGTATGGCCTTTTGGCGGGTCCGAAAGAATTACATTGGACAGAGGGAAAACACTACGACTTTTACGACCAAGCCGAGACAGTGCGCCAGGCTGCTGACCGGGTTGCGTTGCACTTCCATGATAAGCTCGGTTAAGACGAAGCAGAGGAGCCGGTGTGTCAAGGCGAGGCGATCACCAGATTAGGGTAGCGTCAGGCAAGAAACCGCTCCTCGTTTGCTCGATCGTCCATTGTTCATCATAGCGTGCCGCACACGTCGCGGCTTCGAACACAACCCGACGTGGTCGCGCTAAGCACGTTGGCAATGCTGCGGCGTCATCAATCGACTGCGCAGCACTCCTGCCACGTATCTCGGCCGCTGCAGCCGAACCCGGCACCCGCGACAGCGTCACCGGAAAATGCTCCAAAACAGCGCGAGCGTTCATTTTATATGTTGATCGACATCCAAAATCGAGTTAGATTGCGAACGACCTCTAATTGAACGTCGTGCGAAGCAAAATGCGGAATTCCACTAAGGGAACAAAAAATCCGATCCCGCTGAAAGGTTCCTAGCATTCGTTCGCGCAAACCTCAGGAGTATGCATGTCCAATCAGAAAGTCGCCGTTATCACCGGCGCATCATCCGGGATAGGCGAAGCCACAGCGCGCCTTCTCGCACAAAATGGCTTCAAGGTGTTTGGAGGCGTACGCAACCCTAACCGGGCCAATTCAATTCCCGGCGTGCGCTTCGGAGCCGTTGACGTCAACGATGACGTATCGGTTACGAACTTTGTGGAGTGGGTTCTGACCGAAGCGGGCAAGATCGATATTCTGATCAACAACGCCGGCGTTTCGCTGGTCGGCCCTATCGAGAACACCTCAACCGCGGAAGCACAAAGAGTATTCGATACCAACGTGTTCGGGCCGTTGCGCATGATACGTGCCGCTCTGCCATCCATGCGAACCGCCCGGAGTGGGCTTATCATCAATGTTAGCTCGGTTTTGGGCTTCCTGCCTGCACCGTTCATGGGAGTATATGCCAGCAGCAAGCATGCGCTTGAGGGGCTGTCGGAGTCGCTGGACCACGAAATCCGCGAGTTCAACGTCAGGGTCGTGCTGCTCGAACCCACCTTCACCAACACGAAGCTCGACGTAAACGCGGCACATACCGAGGCCCCCTTGGACGTCTATGAAAAGCAGGCCTATGCGACCATCGAGACGGTGCAGGCACAGATCAAATCTGCTCCGTCGCCGCAGGTAATAGCGAAGAAAATCCTGGCCGCCATCAATGGTCCGTACCGAATGCGTCAACCGGCCGGCGGCAACGCGACGCTTCTAAGCCGGCTGCGCAGATTCATGCCGGCGAACGCGGTCGATAAGAGTTTGCGCAAGACATTCGGCTTCGGTAAGTGAAGTGCGCGCCTACAAGCGTTGCTGAAATACCAGATGTTCTCATCTCTGGCATCGCTTTGCTTGCTCTGCACCTTCGCCGGCGACGGGCGATTTGGTCTGATGTTTGATAATTTGCGAGGTGTTGCGACACCTCGCTGTCAATAATCCATCATTTGACGACAGGCGCTTAGGTCGAATTTCGGATATTAGTGAGCTCGGCTTTAGGGAGATGACGGGGAGGGGGAGGCTTCGGGCGTGGGGAAGTATCTGACCGATTGTGTAATCTATGGCGGGGCCATTGGAAGAGGGACGACGCTCCCTCGGCCTAGCAATCTTAGAGTCAGTTCGAAATCTCCCTCGGTTTTATGGGCGTTCACACTGCCTGAGACGCTTGGGGTCAGAGCTCTAACGACATGGGGCAATATTGCGAGGAAGTGATCAAGCGTTTCTGTCAAGATCGGTCGTCTGCGCTGTGTCATCCTGACGGTGACCAGCTTCGACCAGCGGCCAATGCCCGGGCGCGACCGACCTCACCGCCGTCGTCCTCGAAAGACTTGCGAGAAAGGCGGCCGGCATCACGATTGTCGACTCGTCCGTCGATATCCCAGCTCCCCAACCTTGCCGTCTAGCACGAGCGGACCCGTCGCGATCCGAACGTCAATGGGCATGCGCCTTGCTCTTCGGGACCTACGGCTGATTTGAGGCAGGCGACCTCAAATCGCCTGCGCACGGTCGACCGGCAATCGCAAAACACCTAACGAATAATTGAATAGGAAAGTGATGACCATAAGCTCTCGGTCACCGGCTGTCGGGGGACTTTCGTCAAGCCCGCGCCAATCGCTGCGACGTGTGACAATCAAACGCTTTCTGGACTATACATCTCGAACCCGAATGTGATCCGGAACACACCTGCGTCTCGGCGGGCGTTCTTTGCTTTCACAAGTGTGCTGATGGTTTCTGAAGCGAAGCGCTCGATAGGGTGTGAGATGATCAGCGAGATCGTACCGTCTATCAATGCGGCACGCGTATCCTCAAAGAGTTCATAGCCTACAGTAACGAAGTCATCCCGTTTTGGAGTGGCGCGAAGCGCAGCTATGGCACCGGTAACGCCACCCCCTGAAATGTAGAGGCCACACATGTCCGGATGGTCTGTAAGCAGTTTCTCTACATGTTCACGCGCAACCACGGCGGACTCGTAAGTTGGCAGGGGTTCGAGTAAGGTGAAGCCCGAATTATGTTCACGGAAATAAGAGCGAAAGCCGCTTTCGTTCATTTCCTGGTTACGCAATCGATGGCTCCCCACGAGGATGCCAATCTTGCCAGGCTCTCTCACCATCCGGTCAAAAGCCCATGCGGCGGTCCGTCCTACCTTCCAATTATCGAGCCCTACAAAGCTGACGCCTCCTTTTGCGGTAAGTGGACCAATAAGCGAAACGACGGGCACTCCATTCTCAAGAACGGTATCAATAGCATCTGCCACGGCTGGATGCTGTGGTGCCACAATTGCAAGGGCTTCGCATCGGCCGCCTAAAGATTGAATATGGGCCGCGACTTTTTCGGGCGTGAGGTCCTCCATGTACTCAACAGTGAGATCAATATTGCCAGCGGTGTAGGCCTCTGCTGCTTGCGTAATGGAATCACCGAGTAGCCGGTAGAAGCGACGTTCTCTTCTCTGCAATAGGACGCCAATGCAGTGTGTCACCTGTTGTGCCTTTGCGGCCTGCTTGATCGTGCCAAGACCATAGAAGCCTATTTCTTCAGCCGCCGCCAGAACGCGGGTACGCGTATCGCTCCGAACCGATTCAGGTTTGGAAAGGACTCGATTGACTGTCGAAACGGATACGCCTGCGGCTTTTGCAAGGTCTGGAATGGTTGGTCTCTTCATGTCAAAAAGTCCATTTGACCGATGATACAAATCTCAAAACCTCTCACACGGTACCTGTTGCCGAAATGAATTGAGACGATTTTCTGAAACGATAGTAATCCACATTGACGTAAAAGATGTCAATGTAGCATTCATTAGGCGTTGACAGTGCACATCGATCTTCGAGCCGTCAGCGCTTTGGGGGAGGCCCAGCCACACTTTGAAAGAGAAAATCCTGCGTGCAGACGCCGGGATCGTGGGAGTGTGCCTGCCTTCTGAAGGCGGGCCGATCTGCCAAAACCATATGTCGAGCCGCAAGCGTGCGGCTTTAACCTGAGGGAGGAATTCGACATGTCGTTCACTATGAAAATTGCTACCGCAGCCATGGCCGTCATGCTGACTTCCAGCGCCCATGCAGGGGATACGGATATCGCTGTCATTGTGGGCTCGGCCCAGGATGGCTTCTGGAACATGGTCAAAAAGGGCGTTGACGATGCCTCGCTGATGGTCAAGGCAAATGGCGGTACCGTCAACTTTATGCAGACCCAGAACTATGACAACTTCGGTCCCGACCTCGCATCGCTGATCGAGCAGGCTGTAGCTCAGGGCGCGAAGGGTATCGCTATCCCGAACTGGCTGCCGGAATCCGAGACCCCTGCTCTGAAGGCTGCGCGTGACAAGAATGTCGTTATCATCTCCTTCAACGCTGGCCAGGGCGAAATGGATAACTACGGTTCGCTGAACTATTTCGGTTCGGACGAATATCTGGCAGGTGTTGAGGGCGGCAAATACCTTGCTTCCCACGGCGCCAAGAAAATCCTTTGCCATATCCAGAACCCCGGTGCCGTGAACCTCGAAACTCGTTGTAAGGGTGTTCAGGACGGTGCGAAAAAGGCTGGTGCTGACACCTTTATCCTTCGCGTGCCTGCTAACCTCGACCAGGACATGAACGGCACCTCTGAAGCCATCAAGTCCGAGCTGATCGCCGATCCGTCTATCGACGCCGTCATCACCCTCGCCGCATGGGCCGCTGATGCTGCTGCCAACTCCATCGACCAGCAGGGCAAGGCCGGCAAGATTCAGCTCGGCACCTTCGACATGTCCGCCTCGGTTCTCGACCGCATCTCGAAGGGAACCCAGACCTTCGCTATCGACCAGCAGCCTTACCTGCAGGGCTTCCTCGCTACCTCGATGCTTTTTGCGAACCTGAAGTTCGGCACGGCTATCGCAACGAAGCCGGTTCTGACTGGTCCGGCTATTGTCGACAAGACCAATGTCGCTTCTGCGATTGAAGGCGTGAAGCTCGGCGCACGTTGAGGCTGCTCAAGCCCGAGACCCAGCCGCAATCCTGGCCGGGTCTCATCAAGCCTACCTCTTCATGACTTCGCCTATAAAACTGGGGACTGTGCTTTCATGATCGTCACAAACCTGAAAATCGATGTCGTTGAAAAAAACACCGTCGAGAGCAAATCGGCCAGCTCATCCCTTAAGGCCTTTTTTCGTAGCCCCGCCGCTGGCGCGTTTATGGGTTTCGTGGCTGTCTTCATCCTTTTTGCGATGTTTGGATATAGCCGCAACTTTCTGTCCGTGGCCGGTGTCACAACTTGGGTGAACTTTGCATCACTCGTCGGAATGATCGCAATTCCGGTCGGGTTCCTGATGATCGCGGGTGAACTCGACATTTCGACCGGTGCCGTGCTTCCTGCATCCACGATGACCGTTGCTGTTGTGTGCGAGCACTACCAGATGCCCGTCGTTGTAGGTATTGCCGCAGCGCTGGCAATCGGTGCACTGATCGGCTTCATCAATGGCTACATCGTCACTCACACACGCGTGCCCTCCTTCATCGTGACTTTGGCTACCCTGTTTGCTGTCGCTGGCATCACCCTTTATCTGTCGATCTTTTTTATCAACAACACCAATTCTTTCTACCACGCCCCAGATTGGGCAAAGGCGCTCTTTGGCGGGAAGGTTTACGGCTTCAATTCCTCCGTGTTCTGGTGGGCCGGTCTCATCGCAGCCTTCGTCTTCTTCCTCCATTACTCCCCAAAGGGCAGCTGGGTCTTCGCGCTCGGCGGCGACCAGGAAAGCGCCAGAAACGCCGGTATTCCTGTGACCGGGATGAAGATTGCGCTCTTCATGCTGTGCTCCACTTCAGCCGCTTTCGCTGGGGTGCTTCAGGTGATGACCTTCAGCTCCGCGACTTCGCAGGCAAATTTCGGCCTTATTTTCAACACCATCATTGCGGTGGTCGTAGGTGGGGTGCTTCTCACCGGTGGTTTCGGTACCGTAATGGGCATCGTCTTTGGTGTTCTGACCCTTTCCATCGTCACTCAGGCCATCGGCTTCACCGAGATCGACAGAAACCTGTCTTTCCTCATCATCGGTGTCATGCTCCTGATCGCCGTTCTGCTCAACGACACGTTCCGCCACCTGGCCACCAGCTGGTCGGCGCCCAAGAAGAAGTGAGGGGGATCATGTCCGAAAAGAAATCTGTTCTCGAACTGCGCAACGTCGAAAAGTCCTTCGGTCCTATCGACGTTCTGAATAACATCAGCTTGAAGGTTGGCCAAGGCGAAGTGCTTTGCCTGCTCGGCGACAATGGCGCAGGAAAATCCACGCTCATTAAGACCCTTTCTGGCGTCTATCATCCTACGCGCGGCGAAATCCTGATGGACGGTCAACCGACAGTCTTTTCAAGTCCCCGCGAAGCTCAGGAGCGTGGCATCGCGACCGTTCACCAGTTCGGCGGCACCTATCCCTTGATGTCCATCGGGCGGAACTTCTTCATGGGTTCGGAACCGACAAAGGGTTGGGGACCTTTCAAGTATTTTGACCGAAAGACAGCAAACCGGGTGGCTGTAACAGAAGTCCAGAAGATGGGGATCACGCGCATCACCGAGGGAGATCGTCTTGTCGGTGGTCTTTCCGGTGGCGAGCGCCAGTCGCTCGCCATTGCCCGTGCTGTGTATTTCGGAGCCCGCGTGCTCATCCTGGATGAGCCGACTGCGGCGCTAGGCGTCAAACAGGCGGCGCATGTGCTGCGGATCGTCAACGAAGCCAAGCGCCGAGGACTGGCCGTTATCTTCATCACCCATCAGGTTATGCATGCCATGGCAGTCGGTGATCACTTCGCCGTGCTGATTCGTGGCGCAATCGCTGCCGATTTCCGAAAGGGCGAGAAGACCCGCGAACAGATTGCTGACCTGATGGCAGGTGGAGAATCCATGGCTGATCTCGAAGCCTCAATCGAAGGCTATATGCAAAAGCATGATGGGCATCCGCCACCGCTTGCTCATTGAGGGCGTCGTGGCCGGAGGCATCCGGATACAATTAAATCTACTGACATGCAGCAGTTGGCCAGCAGGCTGACTGAACGGAAGGAGTTTGTCCAATGTTGCGAATGGCAGTCGTTGGCGCAGGGCTGATGGGCGCTGACCACGCAAAGATCGTTGCAGAAGAAATGCCGGGAGCCGTGCTCCAGGTGGTCTGCGATATGGACGAGTGCCGCGCGAGAAGGGTGGCCGATGCCCATGGTGCAGTGGATGTGGCAAGCAATCCGGAAGCCGTGATTGTTCGTGCGGATGTGGATGCCGTTATCGTCGCAAGCCCCGACTTCACCCATGCGCCGCTGTCGCTCGCCTGCATCAGTGCGGGCAAGAAGGTACTCTGCGAAAAGCCGCTGTCTCAATCCTCCCAAGACTGCCTGGCCATCATGCAGGCCGAACAGGCGGCGGGAAAGCGCTTCGTGCAGCTCGGCTTCATGCGCCGCTACGACCAGTCCTATGTCGAGATGAAGAAAGCGATCGAGGACGGCGAGCTCGGTCGGGCGCTGATGATGCACAACTTCCACCGCAATGTGGAAACGCCCGCGTCCGACTTCACCGGTGCGATGGCGATCACCAATTCCGCCCCGCATGAATTCGATGTGGTGCGCCATGTGCTCGGCACCGAATACGTCTCGATCTCGGCCTTCCAGGCGAGGCGGTCGGATGTCCGCGTCGCTCCCGTATTCATGGTTCTGGAAACCGTGGACGGCCAACTGGTCAACATCGAGATCAACAATAATGCCTCCTATGGATACGACGTTCGCGCCGAACTCGTCGGCGAACAGGCGAGCATCGCCATGAATCATGTCGCCTATACGCGGCAGGAGCGTTCGCTCGGGGTTCATACAGGCTACGATGTCGACTGGCGCGGGCGCTATTTCGATGCTTATCGCCGCCAGAACCGCGCCTTCCTTCGCTTTATCGAAACCGGCGTCTTTCCGGATATCGCCTCCAGCAGTTGGGATGGCTATGCCGCAGCCGTGGTCGCCGAGGCAGGCGTGAAGGCCCTCGCTTCCGGGCAGAAGCAGCCCGTCACGATGATTTCCAAGCCGGAGTTCTACGCATGAAACTCGGTATGGTATCTGACAGTCTAGGCGGCATGCCGCTCAATGACCTTCTCGACAATGCCGCCCGCATGGACCTCTCGGGCGTCGAGGTGAATACCTGCGGCTGGTCGACCGCCCCGCATTTCCGTCTGAAGGAAATGCTTGGCAACAAGACCGCGCAGAAGGAATTCCTGACGACCTTCTCTGATCGTCGGCTTGAAGTCATCAGCCTGAATGCCAATGGCAATCCGCTGCATCCCACAGACCCGGCACAGGGCGAGGGCCTGAAGGACACAATTCGTGTAGCAGGCGAGATGGGTATCAAGATGGTCTGCACCATGTCCGGACTGCCTGCGGGCAATCCGAACGATACCATGCCAAACTGGGTCGTTTCTTCCTGGCCACCGGAAACGCAGGCGATCCTAAAATACCAGTGGGAGGAAAAGCTCTTTCCCTTTTGGACGGATATCGTGCAGCTTGCAAAGGAATGCGGCGTCGAGAAGATCGCGCTCGAAATGCACGGTAACCAGTGCGTCTACAACGTGCCGTCGCTGTTCAAGTTGAGGAACGAGGTCGGCCCCATCGTCGGCGCGAACCTCGATCCCTCGCATCTCTTCTGGATGGGAGCCGATCCACTGATCGCCGCCGAGGCACTGGGCAATGCCGTCTATCATGTTCATGCAAAGGATACGTTCCTGAATGGCCCGACGCAGGCCATAACCAGCCTGCTTGAAAACGGCAGCCTCACCGACATCCCGGCTCGCTCATGGTCCTATATCACGCTCGGCTTTGGCCACGGCGAGGAATGGTGGCGACAGTTCTGTTACCGCCTGAAGATGTCGGGTTATGACGGTTGGCTCTCCATCGAGCACGAGGACGTGTTGCTGAGCTCGTTGGAAGGGCTCGAAAAGTCCGTTGCCCTCTTGAAGGGCGTCATGCCGGTCGCACCGGCCGATTTCAAACTACAGGATATCTGAGATGAGCTTTCAACTTGCCGCCTGTGCGGAAATGCTCTGGCAGGATAAGCCAATCCACTGGAGAGCAGCCCGCCTCCATGAAATGGGCTTTGGCGTTGGCCTTTGGAACTGGCCTGCGTGGGACTTGGATGCGTTGGAGAAGACGGGCGCGACCTTTACGATCATGAACGGCTATCTTGAGGGGCGTCTGGCCGACGAAGAAGGGGCCGGCCTGCTGCTCAGGTCTGCTCGCGAGACTGCTCAGGTTGCAAAGCGCCTTGGCGTCCATCGGTTGAACCTTCACGGCACTGGCCTCGGCGATCGCGGCCTTCCGGTGCAGCCCATCGAAGTCGTCACGGGCGCGATGTGGCTGAAGGCTCGCGACACTCTTCGTCGGATCGTCGATCTGGCCGAGGCGGAAGACGTTGTCTTCACGCTTGAAAACCTGAACTTGCCCGTCGATCACCCCGGCGTGCCGTTCGGTCGGGCCGAGGATACGTTGGCTCTTGTGTCGAGCATCGACCATCCGCGGCTGCGGCTCAATCTCGATCTCTATCATGCGCAGATTGGGGAAGGAAACCTGATCGAGCTTTGCCGAAAGTGCCTGCCCTGGATCGGTGAAATTCAAGTTGCGGACGTGCCGGGTCGCTGTGAACCGGGCACCGGAGAGGTCAACTGGAAAGGCATCGCGAAGGCGCTGAAAGCGATGGGCTACACCGGCCCGATCGGCATGGAAGCCTGGGCTGCCGGCGACGCCGACGAAGCGCTCTCGGCATTCCGCACCGCATTCGCAATCTAACATCATAAACTCACAGGACAAACCCATGCCCAAGATCAAACCCGTCAATATCGGTCTCATCGGTGCCGGCCGCATCGGCTCCTTCCACGGTGAAACAGTCGCCAGGCGGCTCGTCGACGCTGAACTCGTTTCCATCGCCGATCCGGCACCCGGTGCCGCGGCAAAGCTTGCAGACAAACTTGGAGTCGATGCGTCGTATACCGACGTCGCCGAGCTTCTTTCGCATCCTGGCCTCGACGCCGTCATCATTGCAACGCCTGCCCGATTCCACACCAATGTCCTTGTTCAGGCGGCCGAGGCCGGCAAGGCGATCTTTTGCGAGAAGCCCATGGCGCTAACGCTTGAGGATGCCGATCGTGCCATCGATGCCGCGCGTTCAGCCGGCGTGCCGCTTCAGATCGGGTTCAACCGCCGCTGGGATCAGGCTTTCGCCGAGGGGCGTGCCGCCATCGATGACGGCAAGATCGGTGCGCCGCAGCTCATCCGGTCCTTGACGCGCGATCCGGGGCCGTTCGGCGCCGATCCCGACAAAATCCCGCTCTGGACCATCTTCTACGAGACGCTCATCCACGACTTCGACATGCTGCTCTGGCTGAACCCTGGAGCCAAGCCCGTCGAGGTGTTTGCAATGGCGGAGGCGCTTGTTCGTCCGGATGCCAGGGAAAAGGGCTTCATCGATACCGCCGTCGTGAACATCCGCTTCGACAATGGGTCCATCGCCGTCGCTGAGGCAAACTTCTGCGCCCTGTATGGCTACGACATCCGCGGCGAAGTCTTCGGTTCCGATGGCATGGTGACCATGGGCGACGTGCGTCGTTCTAGCATGACGCTGTTTGACAAGGACGGCGTCTCCAATGACACATGGCGTCGCGACACCGATCACTTTGTTCATGGCTACACCGCCCAGCTCGCGTCCTTCTTCAACGCGGTACGAGATGGCGAGCTGATGGACGGCCCAACAGGCTCGGATGCCCGCAACGCGCTTGCTATCGCCCTGGCCTGCATCGAGTCGATCTCCAGGAGGCGGCCCGTCGCCATACTGTGATGACGCGAGCTGCGCCGGCTTCCGGCGCGGCTTTCTCCAGCAATGGGAGTCATTTTCATGAACTCATTGAAAAGGCCAGAAAGCGTTAACGAGCTGAAGGCGATGGTTGTGGCGGCGGGGTTGCGGCTTCCCGAACGACAGGAGCGTGTTGCAAGAGCGATTCTTGCTCGGCCAGATGTTGTGGCTTTCGGCACGATCAGTTCTGTCGCGAGCGCCTGTGTGGTCTCCCCATCCACTGTCGTTCGAGCCGCAAACGCTCTCGGATTCGAAACCTTCAAGGAGCTCAAGCTCTTCTCTCGACAGCATATGCGGTCGCTCTCTGCAAGCGGACGCGTGATCAGTTTCCAATCCTTCGCATCGACGGAGCCTTGATGAAGAGCCTCTCTTTCCTGCCCCTGGCGTTCGCTGATATTGCCCGACTTCTCGGGAAGTCACCGGCGAGCGTATATAAAATCTTTCCCTCGAAGGCGGCGATATGGGATGCGATCGCGTCGAATTTTTTTCGAAAGCGATCTCTGCTTTACCGCCTCGGCTGTGGGCGTACTGGCGAGTGCAGCGGTCCGCCTGAAAGAGACCGCGCTTGGAGATCATCGTCTGATGCTGCAGGCTCTTCGCGCCGACAAGCGGATGTTCAACCTTATTGTTCTTGCGGCAGAGGGCAATTGGCCGTCATTCAGGAATCATTATAAGCGACTTTATGACGGCGTGGGAAAACTCATTCACGCCGGCATCTCAGCGGAAGAGTTCCTTCCAAGAGATGTCGGCGCGGCCGCGTCCTGCTTTTGCGCCTCAATCGGCGTTCTATTGGACCCCAGAATTGTCGCAGAACTGCCGTCAAGCCAGTTTGAGATTTCAGCACAGCAGCTCGTTTCCTATGCGGTCGCGGCACTGGCTCGACGGGATCTCAAGTAAGTCTCGCGTCAAGAGGTTGCCATCGACGACGCGCCAAGCCATTGGCGCTTGCCGGAGCCTGCATCCGGGCGTTCCGCGGGATCGGAAATTATTTCCACTTTCGGACCGAAGGCGGCGTCCGCACGCCGAATTATAAACGGCGGCTCTGCGCCCGCATTTCCGCCATTCAGACCACCGTTGCAGCTTCCCCAAGGCACGGTCTGCTAGCCGGCACTAAGGCGTCGAATGGGGTGGTAGCGGTTACGCCGCCGGTCACAGTTCCTGGAATACCGCCCAAGGCGTTGATGTCAATGCGATCATCCAAAATATCAAGCAAGTACCCCTTCGCGGCCTTGTCTAGGCTATCCGCCCGCGTGGTCGTTGCCCACCGTGTGCGGCGATGAACATGGCGACGGCCGACCGGCAATAGGATTCGATCTCGTTGTCGTCTTCTGCTCTCGTCTCATCGAAGCGTGCGATAATCAGGAGATCGGATCCTTTGAAAAGCGCGGCAAACAAGCGGGCGGACCGGAGAGGATCGGGCACGTTCAGAACCGTCTTCGCGTGCAATTGACGTAACAGGGCCTCGATTTGGGCGATGATATGGGCGGGGCCGGCTTCGTAATGGAGCTTGCTCAACGACTTTTGACTCGTGACGTCGGCCATGACCATGGCTTCGACACTGCGCACGTCCGGGCGCAACAGCGTGCGAAGCAGCGATGATCCCACCGCCATGAGCTGATCTTCGGCCGAACCGTCGACGCCTTCAAAAAGGGTCTGTGGTATTAACTGATGGCAGCGGGCCGCAAACGACGCGCCAAACAGCGCCTCCTTATTCTCGAAGTGTCGATAGATGCTGAGCTTGGATATCTTCGCTCGCTGGGCGACCTTGTCCAATGTCGTCGCTTGGAAACCCAATTCCGCAAAGAGTTCGCCCGCGGCGTCGACTATGGTTTGGCCAAGCGCCTCGTTGGCGGGCCGGCCGCGCCGGGCCTGATTATTTTCGCTCACGACAATTCCAGTCCTTGACAGTATCGTTATTCTTGAATTACGATACCATACAGTATCGAAAATATGCAAGCCAAAGATTGGATTTCCTATCTGTTCTCCAAACTGAGTTTCCCTGGTCGCTTTCGCGCCAGACCAAACCCAACTCCTCCATCCGCGACACGGAGCTTATTACCATGGATGACGTCATCATCATCGGCGGCAGCTTTGCCGGCCTCGCAGCCGCTCTGCAGCTCGGCCGCGCCCGCCGCAAGGTCACCGTTCTCGATACCGGCCTGCCGCGCAACCGCTTCGCCGGCCGCTCGCATGGTCTGCTTGGCCACGATCACAAGCCGCCGCTGGACATCCTGGCCGAGGCGCGGCAGCAACTGGCGCGTTATCCCGCGATCAGGCTGGTCAATGCCCGGGCCGACAGCGTCTCCGGCACCATCGACAATTTCTCCGTCCTCACTGGCGATGGCGAAAGCCTTGGCGCGCGCCGCCTGATCCTGAGCTATGGCATCACCGACCAAATGCTTGATATTCCGGGCTTTGCCGAAGGCTGGGGCACGTCCATCGTGCCCTGTCCCTATTGCGACGGCTTTGAAGTCGCCGACCAACATTGGGGCCTCGTCTGGTCCGGCCCGCAGTCGCACAATCAAGTCAGGCTATTCCACGACTGGACCGACAGGTTGACGGTCTTCGCCCATGGTCACGACATTCCGCCCAATATCCGGGCCGATCTTGAGCGTCGCAACACCCCTGTCGTCGATGGCCGGATCACTGAAATCGCCCGTCATGGGGGCCATAATGCCACCGTCAAGCTCGATTCCAGCCCCGATGTCGCGGTCGACATCCTGTTCGCGCATCCGCGCAACAAGCCGTCGGCAAGCCTGCATGAATCACTGGGCCTCGCCACGGTCGATACGCCCCTCGGCATCGTCCTCAAGGTCGACGAGCGCCGTGAAACCAGCGTGCCCGGCATCTACGCCGCCGGCGACCTCACCAACCCCCTCATCCCCTCGGTCACCACGGCATCATGGCAAGGCGCGATGGCGGGCATCTTCGCCCAGCAGTCGATGCTGGTTTGAGGGCACAGATTGGAGATGAGCATGGCCGTCGAACCGGACAGCGCGGGTGTGCGCTTCCCTCCGCCCTTCGTCTATCTGGGAGCGCTGCTGCTGGGGCTGGCCGCGGAGCGGTTCATCACCCTGCGCTCTTTCGGCATCGACTGGCGGTTGCTGGTCGCGACGGGCGCGCTGCTGTTCGTTGCCGGCGCGGCGATGATGCTTGTGGCGGCGGGGCTGTTCCGGCGGCTGGGCACCAACGTTCCGCCGTCGCAGCCAACGACCCTCATCGCAACGACCGGTCCTTATCGGTGGACCCGCAATCCCATGTATCTCGGCATGGCGCTTATCTATGCCGGCCTTGCGATCGGCTTCGACGGGCCGATCGCCTTCGCCTTGCTCCCGTTGGTGCTGATCGCGATCCAGACGCAGGTGATCGCACGCGAGGAGCGCTATCTCGAAGCGAAGTTCGGCGACGACTACCGCCGCTACAAGGCCGAGGTTCGCCGCTGGCTCTGACTATCCGCCGCAGCCGCCTGCGGGGCCTTCTGATAAACCAGCACCGGCTTCCTTGCCGCGAGCTATCATATTCTGAAGGTTGCGGGCCGGTGTCACGGAAAACCGACTGGCCGGCTGACCCCGCAGTACATCCAGCGCCTGAGGAGACACACATGTCCAAAACCAGAGACACCGAAGCCAGCATCAGCATCTCTCGTCCGACCGTTCTTGGAAAAGCCTAACACACACACGGAGTTCGAACACGTCACCTTCGACCTGCCACACGGCACCTTCCATGCGCTGCAGGGTGGTGATCCCGATGGTCAACCGACGCTCGTCCTGCATGGCTTCCCGGACCATCCGCCGACCGCGAGGCCCTTGCCGAACTCGGCCGCCGCGGACGTCACGTCGTCGCACCCTGGCTTCGCGGTTACGCGCCGTCCCCGACCGCAGGGCAGTTCGACATGGCAGCCCCTTACCAGCGACGTGCTCGCGCTGATCGACCGCTGGTTTCCCGGGCAAGCCCTGGAGTTGCTTGCCACGACTGGGGCGGCGCGATCACATACGATGCCTGCGTCACCGCGCCGGAGCGGATCGAACGCGCGGTCACGCTCGCATTCCCCCACCCACTCACGTTCCGGAGCCGGCCGCGCCTCGCTCAGCTACGCCGGAGCTGGTACATGGGGCTCTTTCAACTGGCGGGAAGCGGCTGGATGGTCACCGCCCGATCTCGCCCTCATCGACCGCCTCTGGCGTCAGTGATCGCTCAGCCTCTCGCTCGATCCAGCTCTCCAGGCGGAGTTGTACGAGCACCTGCGGGCCGGCATGCCCGCGTCCTTGAAGTACTACGGGGCTGTTGCGACCCGGCATTCTTGGGGCGGTGCGCCGCCTATCTCAGCCGATAGGGACGCCCCTGCTGCAGCTCCACGGTGCCGACGACTGCTGCATCCCCCTCCCGCAGGTCGACGACCGACATCGGTTCGCCGCCCCGCACGCGCTGGAAGTCGTCCCCGATGTCGGTCACTTCCTGCACATCGAGGCCTCCGAGGCGATCGCGGAACGGATCGCGGCATGGGCCGAGTAGTGGATCACTCGTCCAGGCCGAAGTCAGGACCGTCGACAACGTCGCGCGTTTTGGGGGCGAGGAGTTTGTGGTGTTGCTCCGCGAAACCGATCTTGGCAACGCGTTCCTGTTGGCGGAGCGCCTACGCCAGCAGATCAGCGGTGGTGCGATAGAGGCCAGCGGCAAGAGGATCGTCAGCGTAACAGCACTGTTTGACTTGCCGCGGCCCACAGGACTACCGTGACGTAGCCGACGTGTGCGCCCGCAGCTCGCTAACGCCCTACATTGCCGGTCAGTGGAGCGAGCCGACGTGCTGTATCGTCAGACCATGGGCAGATTTGGTCACCGCTTGCCGCCACAAACGAGCCGTCGACGCACCGCACGCCGATGTCTGCTTTCGAGAAGCGGTAACCAAGAGCAGACAGACCGCTGCCGGCCCCAAAGCCGAAATTGCCGGCGTAGGGCTGACTTGAGGCTGAGAATTTACAAGTCTCCGTACACTCAGGCCCCCGCAACCAAGCCTTCCCAAACAACATTCCGCTAGCCCTACCGCTAAAACTCAAGCTGCACTACGCGATCGTGGCGCCGCCGCCGCCGGCTGACCAAGGCTGAGCGGTTTTGCCGTCCCGGCGGGAGCTTTATAGACACCACGGCTTGCGAGCGTGGCCAAACAATAGGGGCAAGCTTGTTGGCAAGTGCAGGATCGCAACCATGCACGGCCCTCGGGAGCAAGCGCCCAGCGATGTTCCTTTTGCGCGGCTTCGACCAGCTTCTCGCTTGATGTCTCGACGGGAACCAGACAACCTCATCCATCACAATCCCAAGACAGAAGTGCCTTCAGGTCGAGAGCGCCGCCGTTCGTCGATGGCCGAGGGCTTGTCATTGTTCAGGAAAGTTGTGAGCCAGATGGAAGGGCTAGTATCCGTGTCCGGCGCCATGGCATCCGGCCGAATGCGCCGTTCACCTGGCGCACATCGCCAGATCTGGAAACAAGATTTCTCACAAATGTCATTGCGCGGAAACATTCGGACATCCCCGACTGTCGGCAATCGTCTAGATATCGAGGCTCTTTTCAGAGCGGGCACCGCTCACACCGCTTTAGTCAATTCTGACTGACAAAACATTCGTTACGGAGCCTGATTGCCGATGTTTTTCCCAAATCCGTGGCGGCAAGAACAGCTAAGGCATGTTGTTGTGACAACTTTTCACGAGAAGGGTTACCGCGACTATGGGAAAAGATGCATCGAGACCTTTCTCAAGCACTGGCCGGAGGATATCGGGCTTTTGGTCTACGCAGAGAACGTCGATGTTGAGGAGAAAGATCGCAGGCTTCAGATCTTGGACCACGGTGAAGCTCTCCCACGCCTGCTCGAATTTCGCCAAGCCTTCGCCGACAATCCGCTAGCCAACGGAATCTGTTTATCCAGGTCCAGTTTGCAACGTGATTACCGGTGGGATGCCGTACGCTTTTCCAACAAGGTTTTCGCTGTCACCGATGCGATCCGGCGATACCGGACGGCGGCCGACCAGTTGATATGGCTCGATGCGGATACGGTTACCCATAGGGATGTTCCACCCAGCCTGGTCGACAGAATTGCACCGAGAGGGGACCAACTCGCCGCTTACTTAAATCGTCGAATGTACCCCGAATGCGGCTGGGTGGGTTACAACCTGCGTCATCGGGAAATATTGACCTTCGCGGATCGCTTCGAACGCATCTATACATCTGGGTATTTTCTGGCGATGAAGGAAAGCCACGATAGCTTTATCTTTTGGAAGATCGCTCAACAAATGGAGCAGGACAGGGAAGCAAGATTTAAGCTGCTGGGTTCGAACCGCGCAAAATCTCATGTTTTCATCAATAGTGTCCTTGGTGGCTACATGGATCATCTGAAGGGCGACAGGAAAGCGGCAGGCAAAAGTCGCAAGAGCGATTTGACATGGCGAAGGCGGGAAGACTGGTGGAGGTAATCAACCGTTCCCAAGAACACTGAAGATGCTTCGTCTACTGAACTGCCCGAAAATACTTGCGAATGACTATCAACTGCTCGGTTGCTGAGGCAGGGCGGCCTTTGTTTAGGGTTGCGGCGTTTCCAGACTATCCATCAACCCGTTGATGCCGGCGCAAGCGGAAAGAACTGTCATAGCTTTCGAAGCTTTCCTTAAACAAGGGACGAACCTACCGCCAAAGGATTATGGGTTGCTAGACTACCTCTTCGCGAACATCTCTGGTATGGTAACTTAGGAGTAGTCGCGATGCCTCCGCATATCGGCCGCACGTAGCTTCCATTTCATCTCTTTTTTCGATCTTGTTACTTCGGCCACAGGTTTCTGCGACAAACGCGAAAGTTTTTTCTTTTGTGGGGGGAAACAATGGGCAAATCGGCGTCTTTTCTCGCGGCCGTCCCGCGTGGATGGCAATATCGCCTGTCGGCATACGTCGCGTCCTGCGCTTTGGTGTTCTGCGTTGCTGCTGGCGCGGTTCATGCGCAGCAGCCGACCGATGCGCAACGCAACGCCATCAAATCGGCCTGCCGCTCGGATTTCATAGCGCAATGTTCAGGCGTGACGCCGGGCGGCATCGAAGCGCTGACCTGCCTGCAACAGCATAGCGCGACGCTCTCTCCTGCCTGCCGGAGTGCCGTATCGGCGGTGGACACGACCAAAAAGAAGTCCAGTGCCGTTACGCCCGCCGAGACGCCGGCAACGGCGCCGGCACAATCCGGCGCAGCGACGACCGGAACGCAAACGTCCCAGCCGACGCAGGCACAGCGCAATGCGGTCAAATCGGCCTGTCGTTCCGATTTCATGGCCCAATGTTCGGGTGTGACGCCGGGTGGCTCCCAGGCGCTAGCCTGTCTGCGCCAGCACAGTGCGACTCTTTCCCCATCCTGCCAGCAGGCGGTTGCGGCTTTGGGAGGAGGCGCTTCGGCGCCTGCCGGTGGCGCCCAGGCGCCGGCAGCAGGCGGCGGCGCGGCGGCGATGCCCGGTGCGGGCATGCCGATGCCATCTTTCACGCCGCGCGAAGAATTGATCGTCCTGCGTCGGACGTGCGGCCCGGATTTCCGCGCCTTTTGCCGTTCCGTGCCGCTCGGCGGAGGCAGAGGCATTGCATGCCTGCGGAACAACATGCAACGGCTGTCTCCCACGTGCCAGAAGGTATTGACCAGCGGGTTATAGGATGCCGCCTCTCTCTTAGAGCGTCCCGCTTGAGGTGAATTCATCTTCAGGCGGAGAGGATGTTTGGGATCAAAAGAGCGGATTCTGTGGCGGGCGGGCAGCGGAACAGCCGCGGTCCATGGTCTTCAGAGGTCGAAGACCGACATTTCATGGAACTTGAGCGATACGGGCCTGCCGCAACCGGCAGCCTGCACATTCGGTGGATCAACGATGGCCCGAACGAAAGGTGTTGCCATGTCATCGATTTCGAACGTTCAGACATTCAAACGACTGCTGATTTTCGGTTCTGTTGGCGTCTGCTGCGTCTTCCCCACGGCGGCGTTGGCGGATGACGCCAAGGATATTCTGAAAGCCATGTCCGACTATCTGGCGGCGCAGAAGACGATGTCGTTTCATTATCAATCCGCGCTCGAGGCCGTGACGCCGGATTTCGAGAAGCTGCAATTCGTCAGTTCCGGCACGGCCAGCCTCACGCGTCCCGACAAGCTCAGGATCACGCGGACGGGCGGGTTTGCCGATGTGGATGTGAGCTTCGATGGCTCGACCCTGACCGTCCATGGCAAGAACCTCGACGCCTATGCCAAGATCGACGCCAAGGGGTCTGTGGACGAGCTGCTTGAGCGGCTGGTGGGTGCCGGTGTCGAGGCGCCGGGTGCAGACCTGCTGTCGACGAATGTCTACGATCTGATGATGTCGGATGTGACCGTCGCCAAACATATCTCCAGCGCTTTCGTCGACGGCGTCGAATGTGAATATCTCACCTTCCGCACGCCTGAAATCGACTGGCAGATCTGGATACAGACCGGAGCGCAGCCGATACCGCGGCGCTACGTCATCACCAGCAAGCATGTCGGTCAGGCACCGCAATACACGCTGGAGATCAGCGACTTCAAGAGCGGCGCCGATGTGGCCAAGGTTTCCTACAATATCGATATTCCGACCAGCGCGAAGAAGGTCGATCTTAGCGAACTCCAGTCGCTTGATGAGCTTCCCGCGCCTACCGATGTGGGAGAAAGCAAATGAGATATCCGAGATTATTGGTGGCCGCAGGCTTGGCCGGCGCTTTCCTTTTCGCCGATGTCAATGTCGAGCCGGGCGGGTTGATACCGCTGTCGATCGATTTCGCCACGCCGGCCGGCGCCATCATTGGCCGGCCCCTGACCCCGCTTTCCTATGCGGGCGTCGCCCGCAGAACGACGCGCCGCGTGGTGGCGGGAACGACGGCTGGCATCGCCGTTCTGCCGGCGGGCTGCGTCTATGGGGCCTATTATGGCGGCTATTACTATCGCTGCGGATCCGGCTACTATGCCAAGAGCGGCAACGTCTATGTCAGGGTCGTCGTGCAATAGGGGCAAGATCCCGTGCGCCAACTGGTCGTCCGTGGCAAGGCAGTGAGTTCAGATCGGATGGCGCCCTCGGATAGATGGCTCGGGCGCCATACTTGCTCTTAAAGCATGTCGCGCAAAAGTGTGCGGCGGTTTTGCGATAACGACATGCGCACAATCAAAGACCTAAAGCGCAAGGAGCAAATCCCAGAGATCGCGATGCGCTTTAGTCCGCGGCTTGCGAAACCGGCTGCGCGACCGTTCGGCGTTTTCTATATTCCTCGATGCGTTGCAGCACGACATAGAACGAGGGAACGAAGAGTACGGCGAGGCAAGTCGAGGCGATCATGCCGCTGAAGACGGATATGCCGATCGACTTGCGGGCGGATGCGCCGGCTCCCGTCGCCAGCACGAGCGGCACGACACCGAGAATAAAGGCGAAGGATGTCATCAGGATCGGCCTGAAGCGCAGGCGCGCCGCCTCGACCGCGGCGTCGAGAATTTCCATGCCTTGTTCCCGTTTCTCCCGCGCGTATTCGACAATGAGAATAGCGTTTTTCGAGGCAAGCGCGATCAGCAGGATGAGCCCGATCTGGGTGTAGAGGTTATTGGCGACGCCCACAGCGCTCAGCGCTCCCACCGTTCCAAGCAGGGCGAGCGGCACCGCCAGCAGCACGGCCAACGGCAGGATCCAGCTTTCATATTGGCCGGCGAGCACGAAATAGACGAGAAGCATGGCAAGGGCGAAGATGAAATAGATCTGACCGCCGACAATCTTTTCCTGATAGGACAGAGCCGTCCATTCGAAGCCCGTTCCGGGTGACAGCGTGCGGTCGGCTATCTGTTCCATGACATCGAGCGCCTGCCCGGAACTGAAGCCTCTGGCAGCTCCGCCGACGATCGTGGCCGTCGGATAGAGGTTATAGAGGCTGATGAGGGACGGGCCTTGCTCGGCGGTGATGTCGACCACCGTGCCAAGCGGCACCATGGTGCCATCGCCGGCCTTGACCTTCAGGTTGCGAATGTCGTCAGGCCGAATCCGAAAATCGGGCGATGCCTGCACATAGACCTGGAAGGTCCGCCCGAATTTGTTGAACTGCGTCACGTAGCTTGATCCCACGTAGCCCGAAAGCGCCGAGAAGACCTGTCCGACGGTCACGCCGAGCGTCTCCGCCTTGATGCGGTCGACGGAAACGGAGAGCTGGGGAACGTCGGCGCGGAAGGATGTGCTCAGCCGCTGCAGCGCCGACTGCGCATTGCCGTTCTTGACGATGGTGTCGGCCAGACCCTGCAGCAGCGGATAATCGAAATTCCCGTTCCTGATCTCGACCTGCATGGTAAAGCCATTGGCATTGCCGATGCCCTGGATCGGTGGAGGCACGATCACCAGCGTCTTTGCCGCCAATATATCCCGCAGGGCGCCGTTCAAATGTTCGTAGATCGACAGCAGGTCCTGTCCCTTTTCCTTGCCGCGGATACCCCAATCCTTGAGCACGACATAAGCGACGCCGGCATTCGGCAGGCTGGCGTTATTGTCGAGGACGGAGATGCCGCTGATGGTCAGCACCTGGTCGACGCCGGGCGTCTGTTGCGCAATCTTGCCGACCTGTTCCATGACTGCATCGGTTCGCTCCTTGGAGGCGCCATCCGGAAGCTGGGCGTTGACCAGCACATAGCCCTGATCCTCTACCGGCAGGAAGGCGGTCGGCAGGCGTGTCAGCCCCCACACGGCGACGCCGATCAATGCCAAGGCAACTAGGACCGCGATGCCACTATGATGAACCATGCCGCCGATAAGCCTGGCATAGGCATGCTCCGCCCGGTCGTAGACCTTGTTAAAGCCGCGATAGAAGAAGTTGCGCCTCTCAGGCGGTACGGGCGCACGCAGCCAGAGTGCACATTGCGTCGGCTTGAGCGTCATGGCGTTGATGGCGCTGATCAATGCGGTCGCCGCAATGACGAGTGCGAATTGCTTGTAGAGCTGTCCCGTCAGACCGGGGAGGAAGGCTGCCGGGATGAACACCGCCATCAGGACGAGCGTGATGCCGATGACGGGGCCGAACAGCTCGTCCATCGCCTTTTCGGCAGCCAGTCTGCCCGGCATCCCTGCCTCGACGTGACGGGTGACACCCTCTACGATGACGATGGCGTCGTCGACGACGATGCCGATGGCTAGAACGATGGCAAACAGCGTCGAGAGATTGACGGTGAAACCGAGCGCCGCCATCGCTGCGAAGGCGCCGATGATCGTCACCGGAACGGTCGTCGCCGGCACGAGCATTGCGCGCCAATCCTGCAGAAAGACGAGAATGACGATGAGCACCAGGACGCCGGCCTCCACCAGCGTCACGTAGACCTCGTCGATCGACGCCGTCACGAATTTGGTCGTGTCGAACGGAACCTGGTAGGCAAGGCCCGGCGGGAAGCTCTTCGAGAGTTGCGCCATCTTCGCGGCGACGTCCGTCGCGACGGTAATGGCGTTGGCTTCCGGCAATTGGAAAATGCCGATGCCGGTTGCAGGCCGCCCGTTCTGCATGAAGGACTGGCTGTAAGTCTGGGCGCCGAGCTCGACGCGTCCGATGTCGCGAATGCGCGTGATGCGTCCGCCATTCTGCTGATCGACTTTGACGATGATGTTCTCAAAGTCGACGGCGTCGTTCAGCCGCCCGCTGACGTTGAGCGTATACTGGAAATTCTGGCCGGGCGGCACGGGCGGTATGCCCACCTGACCGGCCGTTACTTCCTGGCTCTGCTGTTGCACGACATTGATGATGTCCTGCGGCGTCAGACCGCGCGCCTGCAGCAGGTCCGGGTCCATCCAGATGCGCATGGCATATTGGCCGGCGCCAAATACCGAGACATTGCCGACGCCGGGCAGGCGGGCCAATTCGTTCTGCAGGTTGATGACGGCGTAATTGGACAGGAAAAGGCTGTCATACCGACTGTCCGGCGAGGTGAGGGTGACAAATTCGAGGATAGACGTCGATTTCTTCTGTGTCGTGACGCCCTGCTCCTGAACGGCCTGCGGCAGCGACGGCATGGCGATGGCGACACGGTTCTGCACGAGGACCTGCGCCTGATCGGGATTGGTGCCGATCGCGAAGGTCACTGTCAGGGAATAGGTGCCGTCGCTGGCGCTCGTCGACTGCATGTAGAGCATGTTCTGCACGCCGTTGACCTGCTGTTCGATCGGCAGTGCAACGGTGTCGATGAGAGTTTTCGCGCTCGCGCCGGGATAACGCGTCGTCACCTGTACCGTCGGCGGCACAACGTTCGGATATTGTGCGACCGGCAATTGGAAGAGCGCGACCGCGCCGATGAGGACGAAGACAAGCGCCAGAACATTCGCGAGCACCGGCCGCTCGATGAAGAAGCGCGAGATCATGCTGTCCTCCTCGGATCTTGGCGTGGGAACGAAAGCAAGTTCATGGCGTGTCGGATTTGGCCGTATCAGACTTGGCCGCATCAGACTTAGGTGCATCGGGCTTGGATGAATCGATTGCGGGCGCAACATTGTTCGACGCGCTAGCGGTCGCGGCGGCGTCCAGCGCGACTTTCTCCGGCGCGACCTTGCTGCCGGGGATGGCCTGTTGAATGCCTTCCGTCACTACCCAATCGTTGGCGTCGAGCCCGGATTCGATGACGCGCAAAGCCCCTTCGCGCTGGCCGGTTTTCACTAGCTTCTGCTCAACGGCGTCATCTTTTCCGACGACCAGCACGTAGCTGCCCTGCTGGTTGGTGCCGATGGCATCGTCGCGCACCAGCAGCGCCTTGTCCTCATGCCCGACAGGCACGCGCACACGTACGAAAAGACCCGGCAGAAGCGCGTGCTCCTTGTTGTCGACGATGCCTCGCACGGACAGTGTTCCGGTTGATGCATCGACCTGCGGCGAGGCGTAGTCGAGATGACCCTTGAAGGGATAGTCGGTCGCATCCTGCAGGCCGATTTCAAAGGGAATGGTCGGAAGGTCGGTTTGCCGGAACGTGTGTCCTTGCTTTGCCATCTCCTGCTTGATCATCAGCACCTGCGGCTCGCTGACATTGAAATTGACATAGAGCGGATCCGTCTGGACGATAGTCGCCAGCTTGGTCGGGCCGGATACGCCGACGAGAGCGCCGACATCGACGAGATGGGCGGTTACGGTGCCGTCAAAGGGCGCCAACACCTTCGTATATCCGAGATTGATCTTCGCAAGCTCGAGACTGGCCTGGGCATTTAGGATGGTCGCGTTCGCCTGATCAAGCGTCGCCTTGGCGCTGTCGACGGCCGTCTGGGTCGTAACCTTCTGCTTGCTCAGATTGAGCTGCCGCTGATATTCCTGATCGGCGCCGACCTGCGATGCCTGAGCGGAGGCGAGTGTCGCCTGCGCCTGATCGACCTGGGCTTCGTAGGTGTTGCTTTGGATGCCGAAGAGCTGTGTATCCTTCTTGACCGGCATGCCATCCCGATAGTCGATCGACTCGATGAGGCCCTGTACGCGGGCCTCTATGTCGACGGAATTGATCGCTGCAGTGTTGCCCGTAAGCTCGAAATATCGAGTGACGGTCTGCTGCAGGGGAAGCGCTATGCGCACCTTGGGTGGTGGCGGGGCAACATAGGTGTTGTTGCTTCCGTCGCATGCTTGAAGAGAAATCGTGCACAGGAGCACGATGTAAAATTGTAGACCTTGAGAAAATCCCCCACGCATTCCTGACACCCCCGATAAACTGCGAGTTCCAGTCTTCATGCGCGCCTCGTCGGCAACCATGCGGCGTCGATGGATCAAGGCATGTGACACTATGAAGCGCCATTGCTAAAAATTGCAATAGCCCCGTGCCTGCAATTCATATGCGCCGCCCTGGCGAAGGCCGAACGCGACTACGCAGGCCGTCTTTTTCGGAATGTCATCATGACAAGAAGCAGGACAACGATAATCCCGGCTGCAATCAGGACGTGGTGGTGGAGCGGCAGATGGCCGAACGTCTGCTCGATACTTTGTCCGAACAAATAGCCTATTCCGGTGAAGAGCGATCCCCAGACCAGGGCTGCGGCAGCGTTGATCAAGACGAACTTTATCGCTGAAACGCCGGACATCCCGATTGCGACCGGACTGATTGCCCGAAAGCCATAGATAAAGCGGAAAGCGAAGATGAAGCCGGTGGGATGGCGCTCCAGAAGCTGCGTGACGCGTGCGAACGCCGGTTTCTCGATGATTTTCTGGACGCGCGGATAGTGCCGGGCATAGCGGCCGATGAAAAAGAGCGTCTGATCGGCGATGAAAGAACCGGCGCAGGCGGCCGCGGCCGCATTCCAATAGGTCATGAGGTGACGATGCGAAAACACGCCGCCGAGGATCACCATGGTTTCGCCCTCGATGGCAGCACCAAGGAAAACTGCCAGGAGGCCATATCTTGCGATCAGAAGCTCGATGGTCATGTCGGTGGCTCCGGACCGGGACGATGTGAACCTTACCGCTGAAAGATGAGCAGCACGTAACACAGGAAAAGGACAAGGTGAACGGCACCCTGCATCACATGGGTCCGGCCGCTGGCGAAGGTAATGATACTGACGGCGAGCGTCAGAATGAGCATCACGAGATCGCCGCCTTCAAGTCCCAGCGTAACGGGATGTGCAAAGAGATAGCTGACGACGAGCATGGCGGGCACGGTTATCCCGATTGTTGAGAGAACCGAACCCAAGAAGATATTGATCGAACGCTGCAAGTGGTTGGCGGCGGCCGCGCGCACAGCGCTGATGGCTTCCGGCGTGGCAACCAGCACCGCCATGACGACGCCGCCGAAGGCGACAGGCGCACGCAATGTTTCAATCACGTAGTCGATCGGCTTGGCGAGTTCTTCGACCAGGAACACCACCGGCCCCATATAGGCGAACAGGAAAACGGTGTGAAACCATATCGCCCTTCGGCCAGGGCGAGGGTCTGGTTTGACGTGCGGCTCGCTCTCGTCGGCAAAAAAATGGTGATGGCGGCCCGCCTGAAGCATCAGGAAGACGCTGTAGAGGCCGACGGAAATGATTCCGAGCACCATCTGTCTCGGCATGGAAGGGTGCGGGCCGGCGGCACCGTACAGGAAGCTCGGCATGACCAGGCTCAGCGTCGCCAATGGCACGATAAGGCCGAGATAGGCGTTGGCGCCCTGCAGGTTATGGGACTGCTCCGGTCGGCGCCAGCCGCCGAATAGCAACGATAGTCCCACCATGCCGTTGAGGATGATCATGATCACCGCAAAAAGCGTATCACGGGCGAGGGTAGGGTTGTTCTCGCCGTGGATCATGACGGCGGAAATGGCCATCACTTCGATCGAGGTGATGGCGAGCGTCAGGATCAATGTGCCGTACGGCTCCCCAAGCCGTTCCGCGAGATGGTCAGCATGCCGGACAACGGAAAGGGCGGAACCCAGCACGGCAGCAAAAAGTGCAAAGAAACTGAATGCGAGCCAAACAGGATTGGACAATTGCTGAAACAGCTCGCCTTCGAAGCTAATGATAAACAGGCTGGTCAGGATGCTGATCGCCAGAAACCATTCCTCGCGGAAAAGGCGGGTCAGTTCGTGAGGACGAAATGCCAGACTGTCCGTCATTGGAATGATGGCCTTGCAGAAAACTGTAGCTGCGAAGCGATAACCAATGTCATCATATCCCCCCAACCCGCGCTGTCGGACGCCCGCAAACCGCCTGAACCGTATCGCCCGAGTTCGAAATTCTACACGGGTTTGCCGCTTTCGGCGAGATCGGCCAGTGCGCGTTCGAGCCGGACCACGGAAAAGTGGCCGGCGTTGCGATCGAACATAGGCTTGGCCGCGGTAGTTGTCTTCTCCGCAAAAAGGGCAAAGAGCGCTGTGATGTCCCAATTATATGGCTTGGATTGCCACAGATCTGCTTTTTCCTGCAGCACCGTACCGCATTGGTCAGAACTGACCTCGTGCGGTTCGGATAGTCCTGATTTATTGCCTGCGCTCCCTTCTCATATCTGAGGGAGCTTTCCCCGCTTTGCCCCGCCTCATCCGATGGGCGGGGCTTTTTTCTGGGCGGTTCACAATGCGATTCGTCCAAATGTCGGATAATACTGTGTGCCGTCGAATGGGGCTAAGTTTTAGGTGTAGTTTATTTAGCTGTTGACGATATTTAATTATCGTTTAACTTCAATTCGTTGAATATTTGACGCCCGCCTGTCACCGCTTAGCAGGTGGGCGCTTTTTTTGTTGCAGAGGCGCACGGAACTATTATGATGTTGCCATCATAATTCTTTAGCACCTCGCCATCCCCCCAAAGTGGCGGGGTTTTCTTTTGCCGATCGCTACGATTCGATCGTGCCGGTCGCTTCAACGACGAGCGTCCCGGCCATATTACTCAAAGTTTTCCTCGGCTTCTCTTAAGTCAAGCGCGTTCTTGCGAGAGAAAATCCAAGAATCGGCGCAGCGCATTCAAGGGGAAGAGCTCCCTCATGGTTTGCCGTTGCCTAAATTATTGAAATGTAGAATAACTATACCAAGGAAAAGATTTGATCCGGGGCAAGACTTGCGCAAGGGAGCCGCAGATGATCTTTCGCCAGCTCTTCGACAGCGTGTCCGGTACCTACACCTATCTCATCGCCAGCCGGCGGGGCGGCGAGGCGCTCATCATCGATCCCGTGCTCGAGAAGGTTGACCGCTATCTTCAGCTCGTCGAGGAGCTCGACCTTAAGCTGGTCAAGGCCGTGGATACGCATTTGCATGCCGACCATATCACCGGATTGGGTGCGTTGCGCGACCGCACCCATTGCATTACCGTGATGGGCGAGCAGACCCTTGCCGACGTCGTTTCCATGCGCGTGACGGAAGGCGACCGTGTCGCGATCGAGGGTTTGAGCCTCGACGTACTTTATACGCCGGGCCACACGGACGATTCCTATTCCTTCCTCATGGGCGGCCGCGTATTTACCGGCGATACGCTCCTCATTCGCGGCACCGGACGCACCGATTTCCAGAACGGCAATCCGCTTCAGCAGTACGATTCGATCTTCAACAAGCTTCTGAAATTGCCGGACGAAACGCTGGTCTATCCCGCCCACGACTATAAGGGCGATACTGTTTCCACCATCGGCGAGGAGAAACTGTTCAATCCGCGCCTCAAGGTCCGGTCGGCGGATGAGTATGCGGACCTCATGAATAATCTGAAACTTCCCAACCCGAAGATGATGGATGTGGCCGTGCCGGCCAATGTTCATGTCGGCTTTCATCAGGATGAGATCGCGCGCAAGGGCTGGGCCGTCTCGGCGGCGGAAGCATTGGTGCTGCGCGGTCGTCCCGACATCGCGATCGTCGACTTGCGCGAGAAGAGCGAGCGTGAAAAGCATGGAACGATCCCAGGCTCGCTGCATGCACCCTATCCGGATTTGCTGGAAAACATCAGCGCGGGCGGCATGCTGCATGAGCTGGCAGCGGCCACCGGCAAAAGGATCATGTTCTATTGCGCCTTCGGCGAGCGGTCGGCGATGGCCGTGCAAGCGGCCCAGGACGCGGGCCTGGCGACCGCCTGTCATATAGAGGGCGGCATCGCGGCCTGGAAGAAGGCGAACGGGCCGGTGGCCACGCCGTAAATCAGCGATGGCGCCACCATCTGACACTCGGCTCCGTCCGGCTTTCTAACGAAGATTCCGCCGATCCGCCCACCGGGAGATTGCGGCTGCAATTGCCTCGGGTTGATCCTCCGGCGCGACATGGCGGGCCGGGCCGCATTTTTCGATATCCAGATTGGCGATGTTCGCCCGGCACCAGTCCGTCATCCTCTCGCCGATCAACAGGGTCTCCGTCGGACCGTCGAAAGTCAGAAGCAGCTTTGGGACATCCGCGCTCACCGCCAGCCAGGCGTCGTAGGCTTCGATCCGGGCGACGACATCGGCCGGCTCACCTGCGATCGGCATCGCGCGGGGCCATTCGAGCAGGGGGCGGCGGCTTTCGCGAGTGGGGTAGGGTGCGCGATAGACGGCATGATCCTCGTCGCTCAATCCGTTGAGGATGGTGGCCCGCAGCGCCTGCTCGATGAAGAAATTCTCGTCGAGAACCTTGGCCTCACCGGTGCCTGTCGAGCGCAACGCCTCATAACGCGGGCGTGCGTTCGGTAGATCATCCCAGTTCATCGGTCGGACGATGGTTTCCATGAAGGCGATGCCGCGCACCCGTTCGGGATTGCGGGCCGCCCAGTCGAAGGCCAACGCGCCGCCCCAGTCGTGGCCGACCAGCACGACACCGGTGAGTTCCAGAGCGTCGAACCAGGCGTCGAGATAGCGGGCGTGATCGGCGAAGCGGTAGGGTATATCGGGTTTGCCCGAGCGGCCCATGCCGATGAGATCGGGCGCGAGACGGCGCGCGGGCTCACCGATGTCAGGAGAGATATGCCGCCAGAGATGCGACGAGGTGGGATTGCCGTGGAGAAAGACGAAAGAGGTTCCGCTCCCTGCATCCTCATAGAATATCGTCGAATTCAACACATCGATGGAGGGCATGGGGTATTCTCTCTTCTGAAGAAATGGTAAGGTACCTGTCTATTAACATAATGGTCAGTTGCCTGTCTATATCCTATGGAAAAATGCGTTCCCTCCCATCCACCACTCGGCCTCTTGCTTCGCCTTGTGCACCAGCACTGGACGCAGGCGGTCGAAGCCGCGCTGGACGAAGCCGGATTCAGCGATATCCGCCCACCACATGCCAACGTCTTCACCTTTGCCCGGCCGGAGGGCATCCAGGTCAGTGAACTCACCAAGCTCGCCCACGTGCGTAAGCAGACGATGACGCAAGCGGTCGAAGAGCTCGAACGGCTGGGTTATGTCGAGCGCCGTCCGGATCCCAACGACCGGCGTGGGCGGCTGGTCTTCCTCACCGAACGCGGCAAGGGCGTGCGGCCGATCGCCATGGCCACGGGCCGTCTGGTCGACGAACGCTGGGCGGAGATCGCCGGGTCGGAAGAGATCGAACAAATCAAGCATGCCTTGCAAAGACTGCTCGGCAAGCTGCAGAGCGGCGACGACACCGCCATCGGGCCGGAGGAACAGGCCGACTCCTAAATCGGTCGTCTCAACCGCGTTCCCAAAGTCTCTAATCTTCTGTTCGGTAACGCCGGGATCACAAAGAGTTTCGTTATCAATCTCCGAGGTTTGACCTATCTAGGTTGCAGCGTCCGGCCAATGGAACCCATGGGGTTCAGGAGAGCGATTTCATGAGACATATCCGCAGCATGGTGCAAAAGGCAGCCTTCGCTTTCGGTGTCGGCTTCGTTGCTTTGAGCGCGGCCATCGGTCCCGTCGGCACGATGCCGGCGTCCGCCCAGACCATCATCGACGACTGGCAGAAGGTAAAGCCGCCGGAGGCGCCGGAATTGAAGCCGGTGACGGTCGATCCGAAGACGACGGCGCTGCTGATCCTCGATTTCAATGGCGCGCAGGACCCGACCAAGGGGCCCTGCAACAAGAACACCAAACCGCGTTGCCTCGCCTCCGTGCCGAAGGTGAAGGCGATGCTCGACGAGGCCCGCGCCAAAGACGTGTTCGTCGTTTATAGCCTTGCCGGGGTGGGCGAACCTCAGGATATCGCCACGGATCTTGCGCCGCTGGCAAGCGATCCGATCGTCAAGTCCGGCCCCGACAAGTTCATCGGCACCAATCTCCGCAACATCCTCGCCGACAAGGGCATCAAGACCGTGATCGTCACCGGCACGGCTTCCGAAGGCGCGGTTCTCGATACGGCAACCGATGCGGCGCTGAACGGCATGAACATCATCCTTCCCGTCGACGGCATGTCGTCCACCACGCTCTACGGCGAGCAATATGTCGCCTGGCACATGGTCAATGCGCCCGGCGTTTCGCAGAAGACGACGCTCACCAAGATCGACATGATCAAGTTCTGAGACGCTGCCCAAACCGATACCCCGCCTCGGATGGGACTGAAGCGGGGTGCCTTTGCATTGCAGCGTCTTTAGTTCAAAGCCTCGGCAAAGAGGTTCAACAGGCGCTTCCAATGTCGCTCCGCGCCGGTCTCGTTGTAGACGCCGTGGTCGGGCACAGTCCAGCCATGGGCCATGCCGACATAGTTCTCGATCATATGGTCGACCCCGCCTATGCGGAGCGCTTCGGCGAGGCGGGCGGATTGCTCCGGCGGGAAGCTGTTGTCGACGCCAGCAACGCCGATATAGACGCGGGCCTTGATGTCGGCGGCCAGACGATGTGGGCTGTCTTCCGCGTCGCTGGCAAGATTGCCGCCGTGGAAGGTAGCGGCGGCGGCGATGCGGTCAGAATAGGCGGCCGCTGCGGTCAGCGCACGGGCGCCGCCCATGCAATAGCCGACGGTGCCGACCGGTCCGGTGGCGCCGGCTGCCGTCAACGCATCGAGAAAGGCGGCGCTGTCGCGCTTGGTCATCTCCTGCGTCGTGCCGCGCACCATCCCCATGATTGTTTCGCGCGAGGCCGGATCACCGAAGGACGTGCCGTTGAACGGACCATAGGCGCCGAAACGATAGAACAGGTCGGGCAGCAGCACGGTATAGCCGGAGTCAGCAAGCCTTTGCGCCATGTCGTAAAGCGCTTGGCGCGGGCCCATGGCATCCATGTAGGAAATGACGCCGCGCTCGGCGGAGACGCCGTTGTCGGGGCGGAAGATGGCGGCTTTCGCGACGCCATCGGTAGCGTTGATTTCGATATCCTGTTTCATCATCAAGTTCCTTGCGGTCTGGTTCGAGTGTTCGTTTCCCCGACTGGGGCACTTTGGCAAATGGCCGGAAGGCGCTCAATGACCTTTTCCTTTCAAAGGGATGCGGCAGGCGGATCGGCGATCAACATCTCTTGAGTTCCCGCCTTCGCCGTCGGTGGAATAGAATTCGAAGCGACGGCGTCGATGCGCGGGGCCGATGGAGGATGCGTACCCATGTCTTTTCGCCAGATCGTTCCAAGCCTTGCGCTGGTCTTTTCCCTCGTCTCGACACTCGCCTTCGCCGCGCCGCCGGAGCAGGGCCGCTCTGCCGGCGGCGGTGGCATTCTCTCGCTGTTGCCGCCGGATGCGGTCAGCGATCATGTGCTGAATGCCGATGGCAAAAACATTCCCTATACGGCGACAGCGGGTACGCTCGATCTCTTCGGCCAGGACGGCGAACGCACCGCGGCGATCTTTTATACCGCCTATGTCGCCAAGAACCGCGACGACGGCAGGCCGGTCACCTTCGTCTTCAACGGCGGGCCGGGCGCTGCATCGGCATTCCTCAGTCTCGGATTGGTCGGACCGCGCATTGTTGATTTCGGCCCCAGCGGGCGCGACGGGGCCAACGCCAAGCTCGTCGACAATCCCCATAGCTGGCTGAATTTTACCGATCTCGTCCTGATCGATCCGATCGGCACCGGCTGGAGCCGGACGGTCAAGCCGGATGACGCCAACGAGTTCTACAACATGCGCGGGGATGCCGAGAGCCTTGCCAAGGCCGTTGCGCTTTATGTCGCCCATAATGGGCGCGCTTCCTCGCCGAAATATATTCTCGGCGAAAGCTATGGCGGGCTGCGCGCGGCGAAAGTCGCCACCAGCCTGCGGCAGGATCAGGGCATCCTCATCTCCGGCATCGTCATGCTGTCTCCGCTGATCGAAGGGCGGCTCGTCTTTGGGGCGAATGATCTCGCTCTCGGCGCGGCACTCGAATTGCCGTCGCTAGCTGCCGCCGAGTTGGAGCGGAAAAATGCCTTCAGCGAGCAGGGGGTCGCAGACGCCGAAAAATTTGCGCTGAACGAATATCTGCCGGCCCTCGCAGGCAATCCCCCGACCGGCGACGCCGGCCGCGCTTTCTACGAGCGCGTTGCCAAGCTGACGGGCATTCCCGAAGATGTGGTGGCCAAGAACCAGGGCTTTCTCGGTGGGGTATATCAGAAACATTCCGATGGTGATGGCGCCGATATCGTCAGTTCCTACGACGCTTCGTTCCTGGCGCCGGACCCCTATCCGGAATCGGAAGCCGGCCACAGCGACGATCCGGTCCTCGACGGTTTCGTGCGCGCCTATGGCGGCGCCTTCTCCAGCTATGCACGCGACGAACTCGGCTTTCGCACCGACATGACCTACAATCTGTTGTCTGGCTCCGTGAACGAGCATTGGAACTGGGGCGGCCGCAACGGCGGTTCGCGTTTGCACGCAAGCGGGACGGATGACATCAAGGAGATGCTGACCCTCGTCCCATCTTTCCGGCTCCTGGTGGCGCAGGGCTATAGCGACCTCATCGTGCCCTTCGGCGTCAACAAATATGTGCTCGATCATCTGCCGCCGGCCTTCGCCGACCGCGTGGCGCTGAAGCTCTATCGTGGCGGGCATATGTTCTACACGCGGCCGACGTCGCGCGAACAATTCACCGCAGACGCCAACGCGTTTTTCACGGCGCAGCCTGCGACGACACCTCCGGCGCAGTCCAATTAGAGCAATTACAGGAAAAGTGCGCAGCGGTTTTCCGTCCGGAATTGCGTAAAAACAATAGACTAGGGCGGTTCAGCGATTCCAGGAAGCGCTCAACCGCTCTAGTCATGCTGTAGCTGAAACAGATGTTTGATGCGTGAGGTCAGCGAACCGATCGGCGCGCCGTTGACCAGCATGTCGCTGGGACCGAAGAGATGGCGCTCGGCTTCGATGCGCTTCGACATGATCGCCCCGAGCTCTTCCGCGATGGAAGGCCGGTCGTGCAGCAGAGGCGCCAGGCAATCCTCGTCGATCTCGTAGGTCACCACGAAAGTCAGCGCCCGAATGGTGCCGACTTCGCCGGCCCCCATCAGCAGGCCGCCTTCGCCGAAATAATCGCCGGGAGCGAGCCGCGTCAATTCGATTTGGCGCTGTGCCTCCTTGCGGGTGATGCTTATGACGCCTGAGCGCACAATGGTCAGCGCGCGCAGCCGCGCATCCTGTTCGGCGATGACGGCGTCCTTGTGGTAGGTGCGGCGCTGCATATGCGACGCCAGATGCTCCTTCTCGTCCTCGGTGAGCGACGAGAACAGCGGAATATTGTTGAGCAGCCGCCATGGCGTGCCTGGATGCTGGGCAGCGCTCCCCGTCTCGGCCTGCGTTTCCGACGGCATGGTGACTGCGTCGGGTGGGCCTGCGAGTTTCAGCCCGCCTGCTTTCGAATGGCGATAGATGAGGTCGTTGATCTCATTCTTGGCGGCCGTCATCTGCGATATGTCGCGGATACGGAAATTGAGTTGCAATTCGACCGCCTGTCCATCGATCGCATTGATCATCACGCTGGGCTCGGGCGTCTTCTGGATCGTGTTGCAACTAATCAGCACGTTGCGCATGACGTCGGCGATGACTTTCGGCTGCGTGGTCGGCTGGACGCGGACGGTGATGGTGACGCCGTGGCTTTCGTCCGGGCTCGAGAGATTGGTGATCCGACTTTTGGCAAGGGCGCTGTTCGGGATGACGACGAGGTCGTTGGTGCCGCTGAGCAGATGCGTGGCCCGCCAGTTGGTCTCGACGACACGGCCCTGGACGTCATTGTCGAGCACCACCCAATCGCCGACGGAATAGGGCCTGCCGAGATTGAGCGCGATGCCGGAGAAGACGTCGCTCAGCGTGCTCTGCAGCGCGAGACCGAGAATGATGGCGAAGACGCCGGAAGTTGCGATCAGCGTGCCCACGGGTACGCTGAAGACATCGGCGATCACGGAGAGAGCCGCGCCGAGATAGATGACGCCAACGACCAGGTCCTGCAGCAGCCGGGCTTCGCGCGGCTTGCGCTCGAAGATCAGGAACAGGCGCACGAAGGCGACCAGCACCCAGGCGCCGTTGACCCACCAGACGATCTTGGCGAAGCCGGTGAAGATACGAAGCTGCACCGTGTCCTGCGCCTGCGGCGGGGTCGGCTCGTAGGGCACGATGCCGTGATAGAGCAGAAGCGCGGTCAGGCTGATGAAAAACGCGATCTGTCCGATCAGCCGACCGGCGCGCCGGTGGCGAAGCAGGATGCGGCTGACGAATGTGCCGATGACCACCAAGATGCAGAACTGGACGATCGGATCGGCGAGGAGCGCAATGGACATGACAACGACCGCGTTCAGTCTTTCGGATGGGCGGTAAATTGGCATGAACTCGGCCGCAATACCATACGGCTAACCGCGTGCTTTCCTTAACGCATCCGAAATCTCGTCGCGGGCAACGCCGATCAGGCGCTCCATGGCGCTGCGGGCGTCGTCCGGGCGGCGCATGCGGATGGCTTCCAGCACCTCCTGGTGCATGGCAATAGCCTGTTCATGCGACGGACTGGCACGGTTGGTAAGGCGGAAGCTGGCGAGCAGTGCGGCGCGGATGGCGGTGGCGAATTGCAGATAGACCCAATTGCCGCTGGCGCGGATGATCGCCGTATGAAATTCGAGATCCGCCCGGCTCCAGGCCTCGTTGTCGCGGGCATTGGCCTCCACCATCTCCTCGAAGGCTTTCGATATGCGGAAGAGATGATGAGCGTTGGCGTTGGCGGCCGCCTGTGCAGCGGCAGCCGGTTCCAGCAATTGACGGGCCTCGATCAGCGAGGCGTGAAAGCGGTCGTCATTGCCGAGCCGCAGGGTGGCGTCGAGCACGAGCGGATCGAGATAGTTCCAGTTCTCCCGCGGCAATATGGTGGTGCCGGCGCGGGTGCGCGAACGGATCATGCCGAGGGCGGCCAGATATTGCATGGCTTCGCGCAGGCTGGTGCGGCTGACGCCGAATTGCTCGGTCAGTTCCGCCTCGTTCGGCAGCGTGGACCCTTCGGCCATTTCGCCGGACATGATCCTGTCGATGAAGCTTTGCAGCAGCGCTTCGCGCACGCCGCGCTTGCCGCCCTCCGAAAGCCTGGGCATAGCCGCGGTCAATTTGCGCCCCGTCTTGCCGCTGTCGGCACCGTCTCTCCGATTGTTCCCCATTCTGCGCCTCCCGCAATCACCGAGCGCGGCCATCCCAAGTAGACTGTATATAAATCCTACCAATGTTGACAATAAATATGATGAAATCTACCGTCCATGCCGGGTTCATCCATGCACGCGGGGGACAAGGGCTGCACATGACGGTGGTGGAGCTCACGGATAGCGGCTTGACCGCACGGCTTTCCACGCGCGGCGGCATCGTGCTCGGCCTTTGGTGGGAGAGGAACGGTGCGCGTCTGCCTTTGCTGCGTGAAGCGCCTTCAGATGAGGCCGATGCGCGCTCCTCCGGTTGCTATCCGCTCGTTCCCTTCGGCAACAGGGTGAAGGGCAATCGCTTTACCTTCCAGAGCAAGGATTATGTCCTCGAGCCCAATACGCCTTGGGATCCTCATTATCTTCATGGCGAGGGCTGGCAGTCGGAATGGGCTGTTCTAAGCCAAAGCGGCAGCGAGGCGGAAATCGGCTTCTCGCACGCAGGTCATGGCACGCCCTATGCCTATGAGGCGCGGCAGCGTTTCGCCATTCATGACGGATGTTTCGACATGCATCTTTACGTCAGGAACCTTGGACCGGAGGCGCTTCCCTTCGGCCTGGGTTGGCATCCCTACTTCCCAATGACATCGGCGACGACGCTGAAGGCGCCGGCGCGGCGGTTCTGGACGGAAGTGGAGGGCTGGCTGCCGGGTGAGGCGACTCATATTCCCGGCGACCTGAATTTCGCGACGGCGCGCGGATTGCCGCATCGCTGGGTCAACAACGGCTTCGAAGGGGGGGATGGCGTAGCGGAGATCGTTTGGCCCGAACATGATACGCGGCTGCATTTGATGGCGGATCAGCAACTTAGGCATTATTTTATTTTCATTTCGGATGCCGGCTTTGATCCGGGTTTTCAGCGGGACTATTTCTGTTTCGAACCGATGTCGCATCTGGCAAACGGGCATAACCTGCCGGACCTCGGCGATCTCACCGTGTTGGAGCCGGGCGAGGCGATGTCCGTGAGCCTGCAGTTACGTCCGGAAGCGATCGTCTAGCGGTTCCCAGTTCGAGGAAGGACACTCATGACCAATCGACTTTCTGGCAAGCGCATCCTGATCACCGGCGCTGCACAGGGCATCGGCCTGGCGATCGCCAAGGCCTGTGCCGCGGAAGGCGCAGCCCTGTTCCTCATCGACATGAATGGCGCATTGCTAGCGCGCGAGGCGGAAGCGCTGAAGGCCGCGGGTGCAGTGCTCGGCCATGCCGCGGCCGACATTACCGATGCTGCCAGGATCAAAGCCCTCGTTTCGCAGGCGGGAGGGGAGATTGGTCGGCTCAATGCGCTGATCAACAATGCCGGCGTGAATGTCTTTGCCGAGCCGCTGGCGACGACCGATGATGAGTGGCAGCGTTGTTTCGACATCAATCTCAAGGGTGCCTGGAATTGCTGCAAGGCGGTGTTGCCCGGTATCATTGCCGAGGGTGGCGGCGCGATCCTCAATATTGCCTCCACCCATGCCTTCACCATCATCCCGCATACTTTTCCCTATCCGCTCGCCAAGCATGCCCTGCTCGGCATGACGAAGTCGCTGGGGCTCGAATATGCGGTCAAGGGTGTCCGGGTCAACGCGTTGGCGCCCGGCTACGTCGCGACCCAGAAGGTCATCGACTACTGGAACAGCTTTGGCGATCCCGAAGCCGCCAAAGCGGAGACGATGCGGCTGCATCCGGGCGGACGGATCGCAACGCCGGAGGAGATTGCGCTCGCCGCCGTCTTCATGATTTCCGACGAGTGTCCCTTCATGAATGCCACCTGCCTGACCATCGACGGTGGCCTCAGCGTGCAGCAGCATCCTTGATTTCGAAACGCTGCGGTGCATAAGGTCGCAGCCGTCTCATCTCCTGGGACAAAGCTTGATATTTAGATGACGATTATCATCTTACATCTGTCATTTCATCTTGCTATCTGCTTCTGAGGGGCGCACCTCCCAACGCCCTGGCATCATCAAGGAATACCCATGACACAGTCTTTTGTGATTAGCGGCGATTTGCTGATCGGCGCGGATTCGACCGGCGACAACAAATCCGTGCGCGCCATCAACCCGGCGACCGGCGCGAACCTGGAGCCAGCCTTCGCAATCGCCAGCGAGGCGGACGTCGCCCGCGCCTGCGAGCTGGCAGGCCGGGCATTCGATACCTATCGTGCTACCAGCCTTGAGGCCCGCGCGACCTTCCTGGAAACGATCGCGACCAATATCATGGAGATCGGCGATGCGCTGATCGAGCGCGCCACCGAAGAAACCGGCCTGCCGGCTGCCCGCCTGCAGGGCGAGCGCGCCCGCACCGTCGGCCAGCTCCGGCTGTTCGCGCAAGTGGTTCGTTCGGGCGAATGGCTCGACCTGCGTGTCGATCCGGCGTTGCCGGAACGTAAGCCGTTGCCGCGTCCGGATCTGCGCCTGCGTCAGATTCCGCTCGGCCCCGTCGCCGTCTTCGGCGCCAGCAATTTCCCGCTCGCCTTCTCGGTTGCCGGTGGTGATACCGCTTCGGCGCTGGCGGCCGGTTGTCCTGTCGTCGTCAAGGGCCATCTTGCCCATCCGGGCACCGGCGAACTGGTTGGTCGCGCCATCCGCGCCGCCGTCGTTGCCTGCGGTCTACCGGAAGGCACCTTCTCGCTCCTGACCGGCGCGAACGAGACCGGCGCGGCACTGGTCCGCCATCCGCATATCAAGGCGGTCGGCTTCACCGGCTCGCGCGGCGGCGGTGTGGCGCTTGGCGCAATCGCGGCGGCTCGGCCCGAGCCGATCCCGGTTTACGCCGAAATGAGCAGCGTCAACCCCGTTTTCCTGTTCCCGGCAGCTCTTGCAGCCCGCGCGGAGGCGATCGGCAATGCGTTCATCGGTTCGCTGACGCTTGGAGCCGGTCAATTCTGCACCAATCCGGGTCTGCTGTTTGCCATTGACGGTCCCGATCTCGATCGCTTCATCGCCACGGCAAGTGCAGCACTCACCGGTTCGGCCCCGGCGCCGATGCTGACGCCTGGCATTCATGCCGCTTTCGACAATGGTGTTGCAGCACTTGCCGGCCATGAGGCCGTGAAGACCGTCGCGCGCGGCGCTCCGGCAGAAGGCGTCAACCGCAGCCCCGGTGCCTTTTTCGAAACGGATGTCGAGCATTTCCTTGCCGACGACCGGCTTGGCCATGAAGTCTTTGGCGCCAGCGGCCTCTTGGTTCGCTGCAAGGACATCGACCAGATGATTGCGATTGCCGAAAAGCTCGAAGGCCAGTTGACCGCGACGCTGCAAGTCGATGCCGACGACTATGCCATCGCCGCCAAGCTGCTGCCGGTGCTGGAGCGCAAAGTCGGGCGCATCCTCGCCAATGGCTGGCCGACCGGCGTCGAAGTCAGCCATGCCATGGTGCATGGCGGCCCGTTCCCGGCGACCTCGGATAGCCGCACGACCTCGGTCGGCACGCTCGCCATCCGCCGCTTCCTGCGTCCGGTATCCTATCAGGACCTGCCGGAAGGGCTGTTGCCGGTGGAGCTGCGGAATGAAGGCGTGAAAAGCCTGCCGCACCTGCTGGATGGCGTTCGCGGCGGTAATTGAGTGCTGAGAAGCCCCTCATCCGGCCTCCTGAGTTCTTATCGAAGGGCGGCCACCTTCTCCCCGCTTGCGGGGAGAAGGCTGGGGTGAGGGGCAATCCTCGGACCCAAAACCAGTTGAAACTCAAACCACCGCGTAAACAATCCCGGTGAACGAGCCGGCGTGGTGCAGCAACTCGCGCTCACCCGTACCATCCAGGCTTGCCGAATAGAGATTGCCGCCGATGTCGGTGAAGAACATGCGGTTGTTCGGTAGGTCGAGCGACAGGCCGATGCCTTCGTCCAGGCCTTCGAGGACGACTTCAGATGTGGCGGCGACCTTGTCCATGTTGGCGCGGTTGACGGTATTGCCGCGCGGAAGATTGCCTCGGTCGGTCCAGTAGATAGTGCGCGTAGCGAGATCGAGTTCGAGGTCGATCGGTTCCGGCAGCTTGTCGAGCAAGGTCTCGATATCGCTGCGGCTCGTTGCCGTCTCGCCCTCGGGAATATTAATGCCGGCGCGGAAGATGCGTCCGAGCCCGGCATCCGGCGGTCCCTTCTGCGTCCAGTAGATTTGCCCGCGCGGCAGGTCGAGGGCGATGCCGACACACCAGCGCTCGATATCGGCGCTGTCGGCGCGGCCGTCGCCGTTCTGGACGAGGGTTTCGATATCGGAGCCGTCGATATTGGCGCGCATCACCCGCATGCCCTCGCGGTCGCACCAATAGAGCTTGCCACCATCGCGATCGATCTGGATCTGCTTCGGCGTTACCAGCGTGCCGCCTGGCGCAATCAGCGTCACGTGATTGCCGCCATCAAGGTCGATGCGCTCGATCGAGCCGTCATGGGCATTGTAGTCGTTGCCCATTTCCGTCCAGTAGAGCCAGCCGTTTTCGCTGTCGACAAGAACGCCGTCCGGGCTGCGGCCCGGGCGTTGGATGATCAGCTTGAGATCGGTTCCGTCAATGGCGGAGGAGAGAATTCGTCCGTCATTGATATCGAGGAAAAAGAGCCGTTCGGCCTTTCCGGAGGAAGCGGCAGGCGTCCGTGCTTCTGCTTCAGACATGAGAGCATCCTTTCAAAGGGTCGGATCTGCTGATGGTTGCGAGACGATGATGACATTGCTTGATGACAGCATCTTCGTCTGTTTGGGTGCCTGTCGACGATCTGCTGCGGTGCAGCAAAGATCAAGGGCCTAGATGTCGCAGATTGCTGATGATCAGCAGGGGTCGGCTTCTCTCAACGCGATCGGGGCCATATCGAAAGCGGCTGATATCTGCGATTCCCGCCATCGCCCCGGCGTGAGGCCAACGGAATGCGAAAAGACGCGTGTGAGGTGGCTTTGGTCCGAAAAACCACACATCAGCGCGATCTCGGCCAGCGGCATTCCCGTTCGCATCAGTTCCTTGGCGCGATCGACACGGCGTTGCATCACCCAGCGATGCGGCGGGATGCCGGTGCTGCGCGCGAAGGCACGGGCGAAATGACTGGTGGAGAGGCCGCAGTCGCTGGCAAGCTGCGCCAAAGACACATCCTGATCCAGCCGGGCATTGATCGTGTCGCGGGCGCGGCGCAACTGCCAGGGCGTCAGGCCGCCGATCACGGCGGGTCGCGCCATCTGCATGCGACCGTAGCGCTGGGCGATATGGGCATTGAAGGCCTTGCCGACGTGATCGATGAACAATGCGCTCGTCCGGTCCGGCTGTTCGAGGGCCGGGATCAGGCAGGAGAACAGGTTTTCGATAACGGTGTCGCCGGTGGCAATCCCCGGCGCGAGCGGAAGTTCGACGATGCGCTCGGTGCCGAGCGTGTCGGCGATCTGGTCGAAGGTCCGGCGCGATAGATAGATATTGGTGGTTTCCTCGCGTCGCATCTTGCCGGGCGGATCGAGGATCAGGCTGGCGAGCCCGATCGTACCCTGCGGGAAGGGAATGACCGGAACGAAGTATTCGCCGAGCTTCACCCGGTCCAGCGCCGGCTCCTGACGCTGCAAGCCAAGCACGAAACCGGCTTCATCGGCACGGCCGCCAGCCGTCTCGGGACAGTCCAGAGTAATTCCGTTTTTGCATAGCACGGCTTCCAGCGCACACGCTGGCGCGCTCAGCCTGAAATAGTCTTCGGACCCCGCACCATGATGCATCGTTGCTACGCCCCAAGCCTCACAACAGCCGGCCCCTCCGAGACCGATGCCAGTGACGATTACCAATTTTTGGAGCACTATCCTAGATAGTATGGAGCGAAAGCAGCAAATTGAGTCCAGATGTGATGTAAATATACAATTGCTAATATAGGGCCGGTGCCAGCGCCTCACGTAAGGGGATGCTGGCACGCTTGGCTTCGTAGCGCGAGATTTTTCAGTCGCTTAGGCGATCTTGTAGCGGTCTGCCGGTTTGGTGCGCGACAGATTGGGCATCATGGCCTGGCGAGCGTTTTCGTAGGCATTCCATTGTGCGATCTCGGGAAGGGCAGGCACGGTCGCAAATTCGCCCTGGTCAAAACCGGCAAGCGCAATCTGCGCACGCCTCTGTCCGTGGAACAGCTTGCCGAAGCCGCGCTTTCCGCTCGGAGACGGGGCAGCCGCCGCAGGCGATCCGGCGGAATGCGCAGCATGTAGCGCTCTAGGATAGGTCAGTATTGGTGATGATGGCGGCAAATGCGGAGCCAATCTCGCCCTTGGCGGGCGAGATTAAATCCGGCGCAAACAGCTCGATCTCTTCTTCGAATCCCTTGAGTGCTCGGCTGCCGATCGAGATGCTCTGTTGATCGCTGAGCTTCTTCGCAAAATCCTGCGACATCAGTAGCGGCTGGCCGCTATCGCTGCATACGCCCTGTATCCTGCTGACGAGATTGACGTCGGGGCCGATGACGGTGAAATCCAGGCGGCGGCCGGAGCCGATATTGCCGTAGCTGACTTCGCCGTAGTGCAGCGCGATGCCGGCTTGCAGGCGGGCATCGGGGAAAGACAGCGTATCGAGGCGGGCGAGGATGGCTTTGGCGGCGGCGAGCGCGGCATCGCTGGAGCGGGTTGCGTCATAGCCGGGGAAAACGGCGAGAACGGCATCGCCCATAAATTTCAGGACTTCGCCGCCTTCGCGAGCGATTGCCGGCACGACAACATCGAAATAGACGTTCAGCAGCTCCAGCACCCGCTCGCCGGGCAGGCGGTTGGAAAGCTCGGTGAAGCCACGCAGGTCGCAGAGCATGAGCGCGGCCTCCATGGTCTCGATCTCGCCCTTGCGGATGTGGCCGGCGAGGATGCGCTGCGCCGTCATCGGACCGATATAGATATCGAGCAGGCTGAGCTCAACCTGCCGCAGCGTCCGGAGCTCGCAGGCATTGCGCAGCGACGGCATGATGCGTTCGATCACTTGCCGTTCTGGGGATGTGAAACCGCCCGGACGTTTGGTGGCGAAAGAGGCGGCGCTGACCGGGCCGTCGGCATTGCAGAGCGGAACGATCATCAGTTCGACCAGACCACGGCCGGCGAATGTGTCGAGCTGTTCCCATTGATCGTGATCGTCGCCCCGGCCGGCGATGACGATATCGCGGGTGTTCATGGCCTTCCACAAAGCACTGTGCAGGAATATCTGGGTGATGGCTCCGTGCTCGCGGTCACGGATCTGTACGGGTTCGTTCGGCGACCAGGCGACAGAGCGGCCCATGATTTCCGGATGCAGGGTCATGAGGTGCAAGCTCAGCCGGTCGACCGGAAGGCCGAGGCTTCTCAGGCGGCGGCCAAGGCCGAAGGTCAGGCCGGCCTCATCCAGCGCATGGGCCTCGTCGCTTGAGAGCCATTCGATGAGAGCGAGGATCGCGGCCGGGCTGATGGTGCCCCGCTCGGAGACGGGATGTTCGATATCGAGAAGATCAGACAATGAAGGTACAGCCTGGGAAGATGTAGCCTGGCGGGTTTTGACAGTGGTCATGATCGTGTCTCCTGAGGCGAGGGAGGGAGCGGCGCTCCGTCTTTTTGTTTTTTCGCAATTCCGGACGGAAAACCGCTGCGCACTTTTCCTGGAATTGCTCTAGTGAGCGCCACCGCCTTCGATATGGCCGGGTTTCTTGAGTAAAAGGCTGGCGATGAGCGCGGCGACGAGCGCGATGCCGAGCAGGTAGAAGGTGTCGCTGTAGGCCATGATATTGGCCTGTTGCCGCAGGCGCAGCGCGACGGCGACGATGGCCTTGTGCTGGGCGGTGGCAACGTCGGAGACGCCATGGTTCATGAAATAGGCGGTCAGTCGTGCGATGCGGGCGCGGGTGGCTTCGTCGAAAACCGTGACCGAGTCCGTCAGGATGTTCGAATGGAACTGTTCACGCTTCTGGGCGAAGGTCTGCAGCATGGCAATGCCGACGGCGCCGCCGAGATTGCGCATCATGTTGAAGAGCGAAGAGGCGGAACCGGCATTTTCCTTTTCGATGCCCGAGGTGGCGATGGCCGACAGCGGCGTGAAGACGAGGGCCTGGCCGATGGCGCGGACGATGTTCGGCCAGAAAAGCTGGTCGCTGGCATAGTCCGCGGTCATGTAGATGTTCATGAAGTTCGAGGTGGCGAAGAGGGCGAAGCCGACGACGATCATGATGCGCAGGTCGATACGCTTCATCAGGCGCGGGACCAGCGGGATCAACAGGAGCTGCGGGATACCGGTCCAGGCGAGAACCATGCCGATCTGCTCGGAATTGTAGCCCTGGATGCGGGTCAGATAGATCGGCAGGATGAAGACCGAGCCATAAAGCGCGATGCCGAGCAGGAAGTTGGCGACGATGCCGAAGCCGAAGTTGCGGCGTACCAGCAGGCGCAGGTTGAGGAGCGGATGGGCGGCGCGCAGTTCGATGATCAGGAAAAGGGTCAGCGAAACTGCGGCGATGACCGACAGGCGGACGATGAAGGGCGAGCCGAACCAATCATCCTTGTTGCCTTCTTCCAACACGGTCTGCAGCGAGGCGAGGCCGATCGCCATGGTGACGATGCCGGGCCAGTCGCCCTTGGCGAGCAGGCCGAGGTTCATCGGTGCACGGTCGAGCGAAGCCCAGAGCATGCCGACCATGATCGCGCCGGGGACGAGGTTGACGTAAAAGATATACTCCCAGCCCCAGTTTTCGGTGAGATAGCCGCCGATGGTCGGGCCGATGGCCGGAGCGAAGGTGGCCGACAGCGCGAAGAGGGCAAGGCCGATCGGCTGCTTGGCCTTGGGCAAAAGGGTGATGATGATGGTGAAGGCCATCGGGATCAGCACGCCGCCGGAGAAGCCCTGAATGGCGCGCAGGATGATCATCTGCTGCAAATTGGCGGCGAAGGCGCAGGCAACTGAAAAGACAAGGAACAGGACGGCGTTGACCAGCAGATAGGTGCGCACCGAGAAGACGCGGGCGAGCCAGCCAGTCAGGGGGATGACGACGATCTCGGCGATCAGGTAGGACGTCGAAATCCAACCGCCGTCGTCCGTGCCGGCGCCGATCGCTCCCTGGATGTCGGCGAGCGAAGCGTTGACGATCTGGATGTTCAGCACCGCCATGAAGGCGCCGAGCGTGGAGCCGATGACGGCGGTCCACATCTTCAGCGGGCTCATGGTGGCAGCACCGCCTGCTGTGGGGACGGGCTTTGCGGAGGAATTGCTGTTTGTGGCGATCTGAAGCGTAGCCATGACGTTTCTCCTCTGGCTCTTTGAGAGAGACAGTCTCACGGGGAGGTCCGAGTGATAATCGAGGAAGGAAGGGAAGGATCATCCAGTCTGGCTGGATAATCCCTCGCCTCAGTGTCGGCCCTGTACGGCCGCCTTGGTGTCGATGTCGGGTTCGACCGACATGCCGGAGCGCAGCAGGCCGGCAAGGCTTGCATCGTCGAGCGTGATCTTCACGGGAATGCGCTGGACGATCTTGGTGAAGTTGCCGGTCGCGTTGTCCGGAGGCAGCAGCGAGAATTCGAGGCCGCTTGCCGGCGATACGCTGTCTACATGGCCCTTAATGGCGGCATCCGGGAAGCTGTCGACCTTGATGTCGACCGGCTGGCCGGGGCGGACGTAGGTCAGTTGCGTTTCCTTGAAATTGGCGACCACATAGACCGCGTTGAGCGGCACGACCGCCATCAACTGCGTGCCCGCGGTGACGAACTGACCGACACGCAGCGTGCGGGCGCCGACGGTGCCGTCCACGGGAGCGACGATCTCGGTATAGGAAAGATTGAGCTCGGCCTGATGGGCGGCTGCGGCGCTTCGATCGCGCTGGGCGACGGCCTGATCATGCTGGGTCTGAAGCACCGCAATCTTCTTCTGCTCGGCGACGAGGGCGGCCTGGTCGCGCTGAAGGTTGGCTGCGGCCTGGTCTCGGGCAGACTGGCTCTGCTCGGCGCGCTGGGTCGTACCCGCGCCGTTGCGGATCAGGTTTTGCGAGCGCTGGGCATCGGCTTCGGCGAAGGTCAATGAAGCCTGGGAGGCAACGATGGTAGCCTTGGCCTGGTCGATGACGGATTGCTGCAGGGCGATCTGCGCGTCGAGATTGGTGATGGCGGCCCCGGCGGCCTTGACGTCGGCCTGAGCCTGGGTCAGCGCTGCGCGATAGTCGCGGTTGTCGACGCGCGCCAGCACCTGGCCGGCCTTGACGTGATCGTTGTCGTTGACCAGCACCTCGGCGATATACCCGGAAATCTTCGGAGCGATGGTGGTGTAGTCGGCCTTCACATAGGCGTCGTCGGTCGATTCGATGAAGCGGCCCGTCGTCCAGTAATGATAGCCATAGTCGCCGGTGAAGGCGGCGCCGGCCAGCAATGCGGCGGCGATGATCGTGCGCTTGACTATCTTGCCGCCCGATTTGGACTTCGGAGTTTCAGCTGCGGGAGTTCCAGTGGCCGGCGCCTCGGCGACGGCGGGGGTTTTGACATCTGCTTCCAGGACGGTCTGGAACTGCTCCTTGCGAGGCAACTCAACCATTGTTTCTCTCCATGATCTCGACCTCTGTGCGAAGGCCGGTGTTTCGATGGCTGGAGAATGCGCCCTGACGTGTCGCGTGATAATGTGCTTAAATCGGGAAGGATCATCAACTCAGAGCGGATAATCGAGGGTCGATATGGACAGGCTGACGAGCCTCCAGGTGTTTGGTCGCGTGGTGGAATGCGGTGGGTTTTCGGCAGCCGCGCGACGCCTCAACATGTCGGTCACCATGGTCGGCAACCATATACAATCATTGGAGGATCGGCTCGGCGTCCGGCTGCTGAACCGCACGACGCGCAAAGTCAGTCTCACCGAAACCGGCAAGCTCTATTACGAGCGGTCGAGCCAGATTCTCGCCGATCTGGAGGAGGCCGACAGTGCTGCGGGTGCCGCAACCTCGACGCCGCGCGGCACGCTGAAACTCTATACCAGCACGCATATTACCCGCTTCTTGTCGCCCGTCATCAACGAGTATCTGAGCCTGTACCCTTCCGTGACGGTCGACCTGAGCATCGGCGAGCGGATGATCGACCTGATCGAGGAGGGCTATGACCTTGCCATCCGCACGACGATGCCGCCCGATTCCAGCCTGGTGGCACGGCGATTGACGCCCTGGCGGCATGTGCTGGTCTGCTCACCGGATTATCCCCGGACGCATCCCGCCGTGACGGAACCCGCCGATCTCGCGAGCCACAATTGCCTGCGCTACTCCTATTACCCCTATGGCGACGACTGGCGTTTTTTCACCGAGACCGAGAAACAGGTTGATGTGAAGGTCGGCGGCAATATCGTGACCACCAGTGCCGAGACCCTGCGCTATATGGCGCTGAACGGACAGGGGGTATTCCTGGCACCCAGCTTTCTCATCATGGACGATCTGGCCTCCGGCGCGCTGGTGCGGATGCTGCCGGACTACAAGCCGGCGGAATTCTCAATCAACGCCATCTATCCAAACCGCACTTACCTGCCGACAAAAACGCGGATCTTCATCGATCTCGTCGCGGAGCGCTTTGTCGAACATCGGAAATGGATGAGCTGAGGGAGATAAAAATCCTTCAAATAACTGTCACGGACCTCGGATAATAGCCGGCTACTCCCGTAGGCCGATGCTATTCTCGATGCTGCCGGAGGTGAAGCCGGAGGTGCGTGAGATCATGTCGACGCTCCAGCAAGTCGCTTTTCGCGCCGGTTGTTCGGTTGCGACCGCCAGCCGGGTGATGAATCGCAACGGCCCGGTCAGCGACGAAATGGTGCGGCGCGTGCGCCGCGCGGCGGCGGAGCTTGGCTATCGCCCCGGCAGCCGCAGCGGCAATGGCCGGCCGGCGATCGGCGTGCTCATCCCCAGCATCACCAATCCCGTCTTTGCGGCATCGCTTTCGAGCATCCAGAACAGGGCTTTGCATGCCGGGCATAGCGTGCTGATCGCGCAATCGAATTATGATCCGGCACAAGAAGCCGATGCCGTCGCATCGCTTCTCCAGCAGCAGCCGACCGGTCTCATCCTCACGCTCTGCGATCCCGAACGCAGCCTCGTCCTGTCATCCGCCCTGCCGCCGACCGTGCTGCTCGGCAATCCGCCGACCGCCCGCTTTACCGCCGCCGTTGCGACCGATAATTTCGGTGCGGGCCGGGACCTGACCGAGCACCTCCTGCACAAGGGGCACCGCCGCATCCTGTTCATATCAGGCCATTTTTCGGCATCGGATCGGGCGAGGCTGCGCTATCTCGGCTATGTCAGGGCGATGGAGGCGGCGCGGCAGCAGCCCCTGGATGCCCTGGAGATTTCCTTCGTGAACAGCCTGGAACAGCTCGATCTTTCGGATGCGGTTTCGCGGTTTGGCCCGACGGCAATCATCGCGTCGAACGATCTTCTGGCGCTCGGTGTCATGGGTGCACTTCGACGCCAAGGCCTTTCCATCCCGCGCGATGTGTCGGTCGCTGGCTTCGACGGAATTTCCCTCGGCTTTCTAGGAGAGGTTTCCCTGACGACGGTCGAAATTCCGGACGGAACGATGGGAGCCGCAGCAGCCTCTTTGCTGCTCGACATGGCGGAGAATGCCGCGCCGCCGCGCCACCTGACCGTGGCTTATCGGTTACGACCCGGTGGAACGGTCCGCGATCTCAACGCCATTCCGTAGCATGCCGCAAATAAAAACGCCGCCTCTCCGAAGAGAAGCGGCGCGGCTTTTGCGATCAGATCGAATATCAGCTACGCGGCAGCATGCCTTCGACGTCGGAAGCGGCGTCATCAAGCGCTTCCTTCGGCGTGGCCGAGCCGTCAACGATGCGCGACAGGTTGTCGACGATCGTCTGGGTGACCTTGACGCCGTTGGCGCCCGGGAAGGCATACCAGGGGATCATGACCGACATCTGGCGGAGGCCTGCCTGGAATAGCGGGTTCTTCTTGTAGAAGTCGCCAAGGTAATCCGGCGACTTGGCGGCGAGTTCGTTGTTCGGAACATAGCCGGTGCCGGGAACGACGACCGAGGCGCCATAGGGGCCGGCCGCGAACTTGGCGAACTTCCAGGCAGCTTCTTCCTTGACGGGGTCATGGGTCAGGATGACGACGGCGTTGCCGCCGGTCGGCAGGCGGCCGTTGACCGGGTCGATCAGCGGGATCTTGGCGGTGCGCAGGTCGAACTTGGCGCCGACATTCTTGATGGTGTTGACGAGTGCACCGGTCGTCTGGAATTCGAAGCCGACCTTGCCGGCGGCGAAGGCCTGTTCGCCGGCAGGCTTGGTGAAGACCGGCATGCCGCCTTCCTTGACGAAGCGCGCGATCAGATCGACGGCCTTCTGGCCTTCGGGACCGTTGAAGGCGACCTTGGTTTCGTCGTCGCTCAGCATCTTGCCGCCGGCGCCGAAGAGGAGGGCGGAGAACATCCAGTCGTCGCCCTGCCAGCGGAAGTCCATGCCGTCGACGCCGTTGCCGAGCGCCTTGATCTTGCCGGCAAGCGCGATGACTTCATCCCAGGTCTTCGGCGGGTTGTCCGGGTTACCACCGGCAGCCTTCACCAGGTCGGCGTTGTAGTACATGATCGGGTTCGACGTTGCGAAGGCGAGGCCGACCTGCTTGCCCTTGACCTGGGCGAGCTTCAGGATCGTGTCCGAGAAGCCCTGCTCGGCCATGTTGCCCTCTTTCTTGACGAGGGGGCCGAGATCTACGGCGACGTTGCGCTCGTCCATCATGCGCAGGCGGTTGAGGCCGATGAAGGTGACATCGGGCATCTCGCTCGTGCCGGCCTGGCGCAGGATGGTCTGAATCCCTTCTTCATAGGTGGCCGAAGGAGCAGCGAACTGGATCTTGATGTCGGGGTTTTCCTCCATGAACTTCTTCGAGATCGTGTCCATCACGTTCTTGAAGAAGCCGGGCATGGGGTAATGAACCGTCAAGGTCGTCTCGGCATAGGCCGGGACCGTCACGACCATCGAAATGGCCGCGGCGGCGAGAATCTGGGTGATATGCTTCATCGCTCGTTCTCCTGTTCGAGCATGATGCCGAAAAGTGTAAGCGGTTTTCGGACGACATCATGCTCTACTTCTTTGATTCTAGAGCGGATTCAGATTTTAGATCGATGCGATCTAAAATCATCCACTCTAGGGAACCAGTCAGCCTTTGAGACCGGTCATGGTGATGCCCTCGACGAAGCGTTTCTGCGCGAGCAGGAATGCGCCGACGAGGGGAAGGGTGATAATCAGCGTGGCGGCCATCAGCGCGCCGTAATCGTCGCCTGCCTCGGCGGCGCGGAAATACATGAGGCCCAGCGGCGGCGTGGCGTAGTCCTGCTTGCTGACGACGATCAGCGGCCAATAGAGGTCGTTCCAGTGTGCGACGACCGAGAAGATCGCGAAGGCGGTGACGGCCGGCCAGGCGTTCGGCACGATGACGCGGGCAACGATACCGAGTTCCGACATGCCGTCGAGGCGGGCGGCATGGATCAGGTCGTCGGGCATGGTGCGGAAGAACTGCAGGAACATGAAGATCGCGAAGACCGAGATCGAGAAGGGCGCGACGAGGGCGGTATAACTGTTCAGCAGCGACAGGCTGTTGAAGCCGACATAGAGCGGCAGCGCCGTTGCATGGATCGGGATCAGCAGGCCAAGCATGACCAATACCATCATCGAGCGTGCGGCCGGAAATTTCAGCTTCGCCATGGCGTAAGCGCAGGGAATGGCGATCAGCACCTGAAAGAAGAAGATCAGGCCGCAGACGAGGACACCGTTGAGCAGCAGCGTGCCCATCGGCACCTTGGCTAACGCATGCGTGATGTTCTCGACATAGAAGAAATGAGTCGGAATGAGCTTCAGAGCGGAGGTGAAGATATCGTCCTGCGCCTTGCCGGCGGTTGAGATCATGAAGATGTAGGGCGCGAGGAAGACGAGCGAGCCGACGATCAGCACGGCGAGGCGCAGGATGCGGCCGGGAGTGAAGCCTGTCGAGGTCATGTGTAATGCACCTGCCGGTCTTGGATGCGATATTGCAGGAAGGTCAGCACCACGAGGATGGCGAGAAAGACCGTGGTCATTGCCGAGGCATAGCCGACCCGGAGATAGACGAAGCCTTCCTGGTAGATGGTAAAGAGCAGCACTTCCGAGGCATGGTTCGGGCCGCCCTCAGTCAGCGTCCTGACGGTATCGAAGACCTTGACGGCGTTGATGATGCTGATCGTGGTGACGAACAGTGTCGTCGGTCCGAGCATCGGCCAGGTGACGAGCCAGAAGCGGTCCCACGCCGATTTCGCGCCGTCGACTTCGGCGGCGGCGTAGAGCTCGCGCGGAATGGCGGTGAGGCCGGCGAGGAACAGCACCATGTTGAAACCGACCGACTGCCAGACGCCGATGATCGACAGGCTGTAGAGCGCCGTTGCCGACGAGCCGAGCCAGTTCGGGCCGCGCAGGCCGATTTCGGCAAGAAGCGCATTGATCGGGCCGATGGTCGGATGGAAGAGATATTGCCAGACGGTCGCCATCGCGACGATCAGGGAGGCAACGGGAAGGAAATAGGCCGTTCGGAAGAAGCTGCGGCCGATGCCTTCGCTTTCGATCAACAGTGCCACGCCAAGGCCGAGCACGATCGAGAAGGGCGCGACGATCGCCGTATAGATCGCCGTGTTCCACAGGGATTTCTGGAATGTGCGATCCCTGAGAAGATGTGCGAAATTCTCGAAGGCGACGAAGCGGAAGCTTTTGTCGCCAAGCTGGAAATCGGTGAAGCCGAGGAAGACGACGGCGACGATCGGCAGGAGAATGAAAATTACGATCAGGATGATGGCCGGCAGCGCCAGCAGCAGGGCCGTTCGAGCTTCGTCGCGCTCGCGTGCCGCCACCGACTGCATCGGCAGGGACGTGGCGGCGATGCTAGCCATGGGCCTTCTCCCTGGTCGCATCGGCTGCAGCGGGCATGGCGCGGAGGCGACGACCATCTTCGGCAAAGACCATTGCCTGTTCCGCCGATAGGCCCAGCGCCACCGGCATGCCGGTGGAGAGGCCGCTCGCATCGGCGGGGGTGAGCTTGGCGATCATGCTTTCGCCGATGCCGTCGAGCCGGGCGTGCAGGATGACTTCGGAGCCGAGGAATTCCATCCGCTCGATATGGGCGGCCAGCGCGTCCTGCCGGCTGTCAGCCAGGCAGACGAATTCCGGCCGGATGCCGAGCGTGACATTGTTGCCGGCAACGCTGCCGTCTTCCAGCGCCAGCCGGATGCCACCGAAGGCGACGGTGCCGTTTTCGACCCGCGCCGGCAGCAGGTTGATACGCGGCTGGCCGACGAAGCGGGCGACCTCGATATGGGCCGGGTCGTCATAGATGGTCTGCGGAGAGGCGAGCTGCAGCAATTGACCGCCTATCATCACGGCGACGCGATCGGCCATGGAGAGCGCCTCGGCCTGATCGTGGGTGACATAGACGGTCGGCACGCCGGCGCGGCGATGCAGGTCGACGATTTCGCCGCGGGCATGGACACGCAGGTTGGCATCCAGATTGGAGAGCGGCTCGTCCATGAGGAAGACGGCTGGGCGGCGCACCATGGCGCGGGCGAGCGCCACGCGCTGGCGCTGGCCGCCGGACATCTGGCCGGGCTTGCGGTCAAGCAGATGGTCGATCTTCAGTGACGTCGCCATCTCGCGGACATCGCGGATGATGCCGGAGCGGATATTCTTTTGACCGGGGATCAGCGCGCCGATGAAGGGCAGGCGCTGGGCGCGCGACAGGCGGCGCATGGCGAGCGGTACGGCGATGTTTTCCGAGGCGGTCAGGTGCGGATAGAGCGCGTAGGACTGAAAGACCATGGCGATGTTGCGATCTGCCGCAGCAACGCCGGAAACGTCGCTGCCGCCAAGGATGATTTCGCCGCTGTCGGCGTGATCAAGCCCTGCGAGAATGCGCAGCAGCGTGCTCTTGCCGCAGCCGGACGGGCCGACGAGGGCGATGAACTCGCCCGGCTCGACCTTAAGGCTGACGCCCTTCAGGATGGCGTTGCCGCCGAAAGATTTGGTAATGCCGGCAAGCGAGAGGGCGCTCATTCGGTCGGCTCCTTCTGTGCCTTGGGTGCCGCCTGCGGATAGACTTCCATGACGACGTCATCGAGGAAGTAGGCGGTCATGCCGGGCACGGCGACGAGCTCGGTGGATACCGTCTCGCCAAGCTGATGGATCGCAGCGCCGATCAGCCGTTCGCCGGGCATTTCGCGTTCCATCTTGTCGAGGATGAAGGCGCTGGGCGGTGCCCAGACGAGATTCGTGTCGTTGAAGCGGCCTTCCCAGCTCCAGTGCAGATGGCCGCTGCCGAAGAGGGCGACATCATGGGCCGCGATTAGATCATAAAGCCGGCGGCGCTGCGCCGGGCGCACGCTCCAATAGCCGGTATCACCCTCATCTGGCGCATCGACGAACAGCGGCTTGTGCGCGAAGACGGCAACGCGGCGGTCGCCACGGCTTTCGAGCATGTCCTGCAGCCAGTCGAACTGCTTCTGCTCTTCGGCATCCTCGAAGCCCATAAGCAGGCTGTTGAGGCCGATCAGCCGCCAATTATAGACGTCTTCCGCCCAATAATCCGGGCCGACGAGGCGACGCCAGCGCGCGAGGCGCTCCGGATTGACAGGCTGATAGGAGCCGGGCAGGTGACCGACATCGTGGTTGCCGGGCACGATAAGCATCGGCACGGAGACTTGCCGCATCATGTCCATGGAAAAGATAAGATCTTCATCTTTGTCGGCGCCGTCGACGCTGAGGTCGCCGGTATGGATGATGAGATCGGCGCCGCACGCCTCGATCCATTTCGCCAGCGGCTCCCAATTGCCGTTGAAATGCGGCTTGTTGGGGCTCAAATGCGTGTCGGTGATCTGGATGATCTTCAAGGCGCTTCTCCGGAAATCTTAGAAAGAGAGCGCTTGCCAAGGGAGTTCCTTCAGAACCGGCGCTTCCTGCCGTCCTGTTTAGAAGGCCCTGATGTCAGTTAGGTAACGGGTCTTTTCACCTGTTTTTCAGTTTTGTCACATCACCGTCAAAAGGCGCCTGTGCCTGTCCTATGCCGCATTGAGACTCTATACGCCTGTTATCCGAGTGCTATAGATCGCTGCCGAAGGGGAACAGAGATGTCAGACGAACAAAGCCGCATCACCGCGCTCGAAGAACAGGTGGCCCATCAGGCCAAGACAATCGAGGAACTGTCCGATCAGGTGGCGGAGCAGTGGAAAGTGATCGAGCAGACACGGCAGAAGCTCGACCGGCTGACCGAGCGCTTCCTGACGCTGGAAGAACAGACGCTGGATGCGCCGGCCATCACCAAGCCGCCGCATTATTGAGCGGTTCCATCGGCAGGCCAATGTCATCCGTCATTTTCAGGCGCTGGAGAAGGCTTGTCGTAACTGATCCTGCATCCAGCGATGCGCCGGTGCACTGGCATGCCGGGAATGATAGAAGACCCGAAGCGTGTACATCGGAAGTTTGAATGGCGCAGGATACAGCGAAAGAGGAACTGCCTTTGCCAGTCCCTCCGCCGCTCGCCTTGGTATCGTGATTAGAAAATCCGACGTGGCTACGATGAATGGAGCAGCCATTATACTCGGAAGCTCGACCGCCACGTCCCGACGATAACCTGCTTTGGATAGCGACCCGCTGACGACGCTTCCCGCGTCGCTCCACGGAAGCACGGCGACATGCCGCTCGCGCAGATACTGGTCCAAGGTAAGAGCGTCGCTGATCCGAGGGTGGTTCTGCCGCGCAGCAACGATATACTCGTCGGAGAAGCAGTTGAACCCCTCGACGCCTTCATAGGTGGCGGCAGAGCCCTCCGTAAAACCGAGGGCGAAGTGCACTTTCCCGGCTACCAAATCATCGAGCGATTGTTCGTGCCCGGAATGGATGACCTTGATACGGAGGCGAGGAGCTTCCTTCTCCAAGCGAGAGATCAAGGAAGGCAGAACTGCGAACGCGGTGAAATCGGTCGCGGCGAAGGTGAAGGCGAGGCGACTGGTCGCCGGCTGGAAGGGCTGCGCACCGGCGAGTTGATTTCCGAGAATTCGAAGCGCCTCTTCAACACCAGCCGAGATCTCAATAGCCTGCGCAGTTGGTTGCATGGCATTGCCGTAGCGGACGAACAGCTCATCGGAGAGAGCATCGCGAAGCCGCGCGATCGCATGGCTGCAGGCCGATGGGCTCATCCCCAGTTCGTTCGATGCGGCGAGGATGCTTCGGTGCCGGTATATGGCATCGAAGACAACAAGCAGGTTGAGATCAAGGCGGCGTACGATCGAATGCATGCTGTGCATTTTAAGCTGAAATCAATGCAGCACAATCGTTTCCGGAATGCGCTATATCGGCTTGGAAATACGAACCCTGAAGAGATATCCATGATCATGCAGCTCACCTTCCGCCAACCCGTACCGGGCGATGCAGCTTATTGTTTCAACATCGAGACCTCCGCCTATGAGGGCGATGAGGCAGCGACGTTGGAAAAGATCGCAACGCGCATAGCGGAGTATCCGGAGGGCTTTCTGATCCTTGAGGCGGAGGGCCGGATTGTCGGTTTCATCAACAGCGGATGCGCATTTGACGTCGTGATGTCGGACGAGGAATTCAAGGAACTGATTGGTCACGATCCGGCTGCGCCAAACGTCGTCATCATGTCGGTCGTCGTCGATCCCGCCGAGCAAGGCAAAGGCTATTCCAAGCTCCTGATGACCGAGTTCATCCGCCGGATGACCGAGATGGGCAAGAAGACAATCCATCTTATGTGCAGGGACCACCACGTCGCGCTCTACGAGAAGATGGGATATCGCTACATAAAGCCATCCGCATCCGACCATGGCGGGAAGGCGTGGCACGAGATGATGATGGATCTCTGAGATCGTTCCCGGCTTCCAATTCGTTTGTCTGCCATTCCGGCCGTGACGCGCCATCACGTTTCGGTGTTTCACGCGCCCCGTGTGTAACAAAATGCCCTATCCTCCCGTATCCCCTAGCGACGAGAGATTTTATAATCGCTGCCGAGAGGAGATCATCATGAACGGTGCATCGAAAGATATGATCCGCAGGCTTCTGCCGCGTGTTGCCCGTCCGGCCGCCTTTGCCGCCGGTGCGATCTTGCTTGCGGGCGTTGCGTTGCAATTCGTTACCAGCGCCTCGGCCGACGACGCTCGCGTCATTCCGGCGCCGGCCCTGGACGAAAAGCCGGGCTCCGCCGGCACGGAGACCACGGTTCTTGCGGGCGGTTGCTTCTGGGGCGTGCAGGGCGTGTTCCAGCATGTCAACGGCGTCATCAGCGCCACGTCGGGTTATACCGGCGGCAACAAGGACGCGGCTCACTATGAGATGGTGGGCACCGGCGATACCGGACATGCCGAATCCGTGCGCATCGTTTTCGATCCGCACAAGATCAGTTACGGGCATCTGCTGCAAATCTACTTCTCTGTCGCCCATGATCCGACGGAGCTCAACTATCAGGGGCCGGACAGCGGCACGCAGTATCGTTCGGCGATCTTCCCCACCAATGCCGAGCAGGCCAACGTCGCCAAGGCCTATATCGACCAGCTCAATCACGCCAAGGTTTTCGAAGGGGCCATTGTCACTAAGATCGAGCCGGCACGGCAATTCTATGCCGCCGAGGATTATCATCAGGACTTCCTGACGACCCATCCCAACTATCCCTATATCGTCATCAACGACCTGCCGAAGATTAAGAATCTGCAGCGCATTTTCCCGAAAGACTATCGCGCCGATCCGGTTTTGGTCGAAGCGAATGCGTCGGGGAATTAACCCGGTTCTAGTCCATGCCGGCGGAAAGCAGATGCCGGTGAGCGGACAGGATGTGGTGTTCCGTGAGGGGTGCCAAAGGGATATCGCCGGGATTGGCTGGAGATATCCACCGTATTTCCTCGAGCTCGGCGGCGGGCTGAATGCGATCATCGCCGATATCGAGGCGATACACCTCGGCGATCACGCGATGATCCGGCTCGTTGGCGGCCTCAGCTTCGAAGCTGCCGAAAGGACTTAGCTGCGTCGCGGTCAAGCGCAGACCGATTTCCTCATTCAGTTCACGGATAAGGGCGGCCACGGCGGTTTCACCGGCTTCGATTTTGCCGCCCGGCTGCATGAAGGCTGATGTCCCCCGCTTGCGGACCAGCAAGGTGTCGCCGTTGCCGCGCAGGATCAAAGCGGCTGCAATGCGGATGCTTTTCATCAGGTCGTCCTCTGCCATTTCAGCCCCGTCGATATATCCAACAATGCCGGCTGCTGCAGCCGCTCGGAAAAAATATTTGTCCGACCGTGGAATAAGATCGTCTCGGCTTCCGTATATTGGGGTATGGAACGCAAAGGACGCACATTCGATGTTTTGGGGCAGCTCGGTTCGCTGAGACGCTATGCCCGTTCGCTGGTCCGCAATGCGGATGAGGCGGAAGACCTGGTGCATGATGCGCTGGTCAAGGCCTATGAGCGAAAGTCGTCCTTCAGGCGCGGCGCGAACCTGCGCACCTGGCTGCTCTCGATCCTGCACAACGCCCATATCGACCGGCTGCGTCAGACGCGCTCGCTCAATCGCCGGCATGAAGAGGCGGCTGTTGAATTCGACCAGGCACTTCCGGCCTCGCAGGATCATGCCGTGCGCCTGAAACAGGTGCGCAACGCCTTCTTCAACCTGCCGGAAGAGCAACGCGAAGCGCTGCATCTCGTGGCGATCGAAGATCTTTCCTATCAGGAGGCGGCATCTGCGCTCGGCATTCCCGTCGGCACGCTGATGTCGCGCATCGCCCGCGCCCGCGCCAGCCTGAGGAATTTCGAGAATACACCCGCGGTTTCGCATCTTCGACTTATCGGAGGCGGCAATGAAGACAATTGATCCCGTCATCGACGCTGATCTCGATGCTTATGTCGACGGTGAGCTGACCGTCGCGCGCCGTGTCGAGGTGGAATCCTATCTTTCGGAACATCCCGCGATCGCCGCCAAGGTCATGGCCGATATGAGCATCCGCGGCGAACTGCGCATGGCGCTCGCCGGCGAAGGACTGGCGGCGAAGGCGGAAACGCGCGAAGCCGCACGGCGGCTGGAGCGCGGGCTGGCTTATGGCCGGGTTCTGAGCTCGTTCCAGCGAGTTGCCGCCGTCGTGATGCTGATGGCGGCCGGCTGGGTCGCGCATACATCCTTCGGCGCTTTCAGCGCGAGCGAAGTCAACGCATCCGTTCCGGCGCCCGCTTTCGTCGACGGTGCGGTGCAAGCCTACCGGGCGACAGCCCTGCGCGAAGCGATGACGTCGCAGCCGCCGCATGCGGCCTACAATCCGGACGAAATCCGCGCATCGACAGCAATCGTTCTGCCGGAGCTGCCGCAGGGTTGGCGCGTCACCGATGCGCAAATCTATCCCTCCGATTTCGGTCCGAGCGTTGAAATGACGATCAATGCCGGCGAAGGCGGTCAATTGTCGCTGTTTGCCGTCCGTCCCGGCAATTTCGCCGTCCAGAAGGTGAGCCATGTGAAGCGTGACGACGTCCAGGCTGCCTATTGGCAGATCGGCGAGGTCGCTTATGCGCTGATCGGCAACGGCAAGGCGGCCGAGCTCGATGGCGAGGCCGAAAAGCTGGCCCGCAGTCTGTACTAGTTTGAATCAAAGGAGAACGACCATGAACCCGACCAATCCGCGATACGGCTATGGAGCCGCCGCCGGCTCGCAGGCGCTCTTCGACGAAGGTCTGCGCAAGCATATGCTGCGCGTCTACAACTACATGGGTATCGGCCTTGTGGTGACCGGCATCGTCGCGCTGATCGTCGGCACGACGCCGGCGCTCTATGTGCCGATCTTCCAGACGCCGCTGAAGTGGGTCGTCATGCTGGCGCCGCTCGCCTTCGTGCTGTTCTTCTCGTTCCGCATCCAATCGATGTCGGCTAGCACGGCGCAGACGATGTTCTGGGCCTTCTGCGCCGTCATGGGCCTGTCGCTCGCTTCGATCTTCCTGGTGTTCACCGGCACCAGCATTGCGCGGACCTTCTTCATCGCCGCGACCATGTTCGGCGCGACCAGCCTCTATGGCTATACGACCAAGCGTGATCTTTCCAACATCGGCTCGTTCCTGATGATGGGCCTCTTCGGTGTGATCATCGCCAGCGTCGTGAACATCTTCCTGGGTTCGAGCGCGCTGCAGTTCGCGATCTCGGTCATCGGTATCGTCGTCTTCGTCGGCCTGACCGCTTGGGATACGCAGAATATCAAGGAACAATATGCCGAGAACTACGATCAGGAATCGTCACAGAAGCTCGCCGTCTTCGGTGCGCTGTCGCTCTACCTGAACTTCGTCAACATCTTCCAGCTCCTGCTGAACTTCACCGGCGAGCGGGAGTGATTTCGAACTTTTTGCTCAAGCATGATCTTGTCCGAAAACCGTTTCACACTTTTCGGGATCATGCTTCAGGATTGCGTCTCCCTGGGGGTTTCAAGGGACGCATGACGCGCCTGCGGTATCTGCGCCGATACCGCGGGCGCACTTTTTTGGGGATCGGGAAGCGGCGCGCTCGTCCAGCTCGCATATTTTCGTTTCCATTGGACGCCCGGTAACCTGTTCGGTTGCCGGGTGTTTTCTCTTTCCGCTGCCCGGTCGAAGCGCAATAATTTAGATCGTTCCAAGTTTCTGTGAGGGTGTTCTTGGAGACGAAGCCCTCGGTGTGTGATTTAGTTTTCTCCCGAAAACGTCCGCGAATTGTGCGTTTTCGCGCAGCCTTCTAAGCATTCTCGTCAAACCTTTCCATTTACCCATTGACAAAATTTGGAACGTTCCAAATAATTATCCCATGGCAGAGAGCAAGGGATTTGGTGGAGCTTCATGAGCAAGGCACGTGTCACGGTCATCGATATTGCGCACGCCGCCGGCGTGTCGAAATCGACCGTGTCGCTCGTTCTGCAGGGCAGCCCGCTGGTCAACGAGGCGACGCGGGCCAAGGTGAATGCGGTGATCCGCGAGCTCGGATATGTCTACAATCGCGGTGCCGCCAATCTGCGGCAATCGAAGTCGAAGATCGTCGGCATTGTCGTCAACGACCTCACCAACAGCTTCTTTGCGGAGCTCGCCGTTGGCGTCGATATGGTCGTGCAGTCGGCCGGCTATGTGCAGTTCCTGTCCAATACCGGCGAGAGCATAGACCGGCAGCGGGAGGTCGTCGCCTCGATGCGCGAGCACGGCATTTCCGGCCTGATCGTCTCGCCTGCACGCGGTACAGAAGCGGCCGACTTCAAATCGCTGACCAATGCCGGCATTCCGGTTGTGATCGTCGTGCGCAATATTCCCGGCGCAAAGGTCTCGTCGCTGGTGTCGGACAATTTTGCCGGCGCATCGGCGGCGGTCGAGCATCTGGCCGGTCTCGGCCACCGCCGCATCGCTTTCATGGGCGGCTTTGCCAACACCGCCGTCTTTGCCGAACGGCTCGACGGCTATCGTGATGCGCTCGCCAAGGCGGAGATCGCATTTGACGACGATCTCGTCGTTGCGACCGCGCCGTCGCGCGCCGGCGGCGTCGAAGCGGTCGGCCGCGCCATGCTGCTGGCTCATAAGCCGACGGCGGCAGTGTGTTTCAACGATGCGGTCGCCTTCGGCGTTTGCGACGGTCTGAGGGCACGGCGGCTGGAGCCAGGCGTCGATTTTGCGGTGGTCGGTTTCGACGATGTGATCGAAGCCGAAAGTGCAGTGCCAGCACTGACGACGGTTTCCGTCGATCCGCAGGGCATGGGCCGGCGCGCCGCACAGTTGCTCTTGAAGCAGATCAATTCCGGCAAGGTGGAGGCGGAGGCGATCGTCAGCGCCGTTCGGCTGGTGGTGCGTCAAAGCTGCGGAACCGGGCTGGACCCAGCGGCAAGGAGGGCCGTGTCATGACCAATGTAAAATGGGGCTTGATCGGTGCAAGCACAATCGCCCGCGAATGGATGATCGGCGCAATACGCGCAACCGGCGGCGACGTCGTCTCGGTGATGAGCAGGGACGCGGAGCGTGGCCGCGCCTATGCGGCTGAGAATGGTATTGCCAAATCGGTGACGGATGTCGCCGATCTCGTCACTGATCCCGATGTCGATGCCGTCTACATCTCGACGACCAACGAATTGCATCGCGACCAGACCCTGGCGGCAGTCAAGGCCGGCAAGCATGTGCTCTGTGAAAAGCCGCTGGCGCTGACGCTGGAAGACGCGCGCCTCATGGTGCAGACCGCGAAGGGCGCCGGCGTGATCATGGGCACCAACCATCATCTGCGCAATGCCGCCAGCCTCCGCGCGATGCGGGATGCAATCGCCGCCGGCAAGATCGGCAAGCCGCTGAGCGCCCGTGTGTTTCACGCCGTCTATCTGCCGCCGCATCTGCAGGGTTGGCGGGTGGACAAGCCGCAGGCGGGCGGCGGCGTCATTCTCGATATCACCGTACACGATGCCGATACGCTGCGCTTTGTGCTGAACGACGATCCGGTGGAAGCGATCGCCCTTGGCCAGAGCGGTGGCATGGGCAAGGCGGGGCTTGAGGATGCCGTCATGGGGGCTCTGCGGTTCAGGTCCGGCGTCATTGCGCAGTTCCACGACGGTTTTACCACAAAATATGCCGAGACCGGCTTCGAGGTGCACGGCACCGACGGCTCGCTGATCGGCCGCAATGTCATGACGCAGCAGCCTGTCGGTCATGTCTACCTGCGCGACCGCGATGGCCAAAACGAGCTGCCGCTCCATCACCACAATCTCTATGAGACGGCGCTTGCCGCCTTTCATGGCGCGATCGAGGGCAGGGGAAAGCCGTCGGCGACCGGCGAGGACGGTGTGTGGTCGCTGGCAACGGGTCTCGCCGTCGTCAAATCGGCTGCCACCCGCGAAGCCGCCAAGATTGATCCAGGACTTTGAGCGTCGCGATGAACAAGCACATCACCCCCGCCGAGGCGGCTGCCCTGATCCCCGATGGCGCCATCGTCTCCGTCTCTTCCTCAAGCGGTCTCGGCTGCCCGGACCTGATGCTGAAGGCGATCGGCGAGCGTTTCGACGCGACCGGCCATCCGCGTGACCTGACGACGCTGCATCCGATCGCCGCCGGTGATATGAGCGGCATCAAGGGCGTCGATCATATCGCCAGGAAAGGTCTGCTGAAGACGATCATCGGCGGCTCCTATCCATCCGGCCCGTCCAGTTCCGAACCGCCGCTGATCTGGCAGATGATCGGCAACAACGAAGTCGCGGCCTATAATATTCCGTCCGGCATCCTCTTCGACATGCATCGCGAGGCCGCCGCCAAGCGTCCCGGCGTGTTGACCAAGGTCGGCCTCGATACCTTCGTTGACCCGAACCGCGAGGGCTGCGCCATGAATGCGGCTGCCGGGGCTGAGCCGGTGGTGAAGCGCATCCCGTTCGAGGGGGAAGACTGGCTTTATTTCAAGGCGATCGCGCCGCAGGTGGCAATCATCCGGGCGACGACCGCCGACGAGCGCGGCAATCTCACCTATGAGCATGAAGGCGCCTATCTCGGCGGGCTCGACCAGGCGCTCGCAGCCCGCAACAATGGCGGCATTGTCATTGCCCAGGTCAAGCGCCTTGCCAAGGAAGGCTCGCTGAAACCGCATGACGTGCGCATCCCCGGTGTTTTGGTCGACTATATCGTCGTCGATCCGGATCAGAAACAGACGACGCAGACGCTTTACGATCCGGCGATCTCGGGCGAAATCTTTCGGCCGCTCGACAGCTTCCGGGTGCCGGAATTCAATATCCAGAAGGTCATTGCCCGGCGGGTGGCGCAGGAGCTGCAATCCGGCAGCGCCGTCAATCTCGGTTTCGGCATTTCGGCCAATGTGCCGCGTATCCTGATGGAAGAGGGGCTGCATGGCGCGGTCACCTGGGTGATCGAGCAAGGGGCGGTGGGGGGAGTGCCGCTACTCGATTTCGCTTTCGGCTGCGCGTCGAACGCCGACGCCTTCATGCCGTCGCCCTATCAGTTCACCTATTTCCAGGGCGCCGGTTTCGACGCTTCGCTTCTCTCCTTCCTGGAGATCGGCCGCGACGGTTCAGTCAATGTCTCCCGCCTCAGCTTCCGGCCGCATGTGACGGCCGGCGCCGGCGGCTTCGTCGATATCACCGCGCGGGCGAAGAAGATCGTCTTCTCCGGCATGTTCAATGCTGGCGCGAAGCTTGGTGTTGAGGATGGCCGGCTTGTCATCGAGAAGGAAGGCAAGCTGAAGAAGCTGGTGAACGCGGTCGAGCACGTTACCTTCTCCGGCCCCCGCGGCATCACACAGGGGCAGGATATCACCTATGTCACCGAGCGCTGCGTGATGAAGCTGACGCCGGACGGTTTGTTGCTGACGGAGATCGCGCCCGGCGTCGATTTGGAGGCGCATATTCTCGATCAGTCGGAATTCCCGCTGCTCGTCTCCGACCGGCTGAAGGTGATGGATGCAGCTTTGTTCCAAGACGCGCCTATCGGTCTGACGCTGCCCGCCAAGGCCAAGCGTGTTCTGGAAGGAGCGCGCCATGGGTGAGGTCAAGGTTTCTGTAGAAGGTTCCGTCGCGACGATTACCGTCTCGCGGCCGGAAAAGCTCAACGCCTTCGACATCGACATGCTGAAGGCGCTGGCCGCTGCCTGCGACGATGTGGAGGCGGATAGTTCCGTCCGCGTCGCGATCCTTATCGGCGAAGGCAAGGCCTTTTCGGCCGGCGGCGATATCAAGGCCTGGGGCGGTATGGCGGCCAACGAGTTCGGCCATGCCTGGGTGCGCTTCGGCCATCGTGTTTTCGAGCGGCTGGCGACGCTCCGCATGCCGGTGATCGCCGCATTGAATGGTCATGCGCTCGGCGGCGGGCTGGAACTGGCGGCTGCGGCCGATATCCGCATTGCGGAAAGCCAGATCAGGATCGGCCTGCCGGAAACCAGCCTCGGCATGGTTCCGGGCTGGTCCGGTACGCAGCGGCTTACCAAGCGGTTTGGCGCGCAGATCGTGCGGCGTATGGTGCTGGGCGGAGAGATGTTTTCCGCCGAGGAAGCACGCGCCTACGGTCTTGTGGACGCGGTCGTCGAAACGGGAACGGTGCTTGCCGCCGCCAGGGATTACGCAGCGCGGATTGCCACGCGCGGACCGGCGGCGCTGGAGATTGCAAAGCTGATGATCGCTTCGGCCAATGGCGAGGATAATGGGTCCGCCGTCGAGGCGTTGGGATCGATCCTGGTCGCCAAAACCGGTGACCTCAAGGAGGGCGTTGCGGCCTTTGCCGGCAAACGCGCCGCCGAGTTCAAGGGGGAATGGTGATGACGGTTCTTGTGAAGCCACAGGCGCTTCCCGATGTAAAAGTGCGCGAATTCAAGATGCTGATCGACGGCAAATGGGTCGAAGGCATCGAGACCGGCACGATCGAGCGCGTGGCGCCGAGCCATGGCGTCACCGTCAGCCGCTATAAATCCGCGACCAAGGACGATGCGCATCTGGCTATCGCGGCCGCGCGCAAGGCATTCGACCACGGTCCCTGGCCGCGCATGACGGCGGCGGAACGCTCCAACATGCTGCTGAAGGCCGCCGACATGATCTCGGCGCGGGCCGAGGAGCTCGCCTATCTCGACGCCATCGAGGCCGGCAAGCCGATCACGCAGATGCGCGGCGAGATTGCCGGTTCCGCCGATATCTGGCGCTATGCGGCCGCCCTTGCACGCGACCTGCACGGCGAGAGCTACAACACGCTTGGCGATGGCACGATGGGCGTCGTGTTGCGTGAAGCGATCGGGGTTGTCTCGATCATCACGCCCTGGAATTTCCCGTTCCTTATCGTAAGTCAGAAATTACCATTTGCGCTTGCCGCCGGTTGCTCGGCGGTGATCAAACCCTCCGAGCTAACGTCTGGCTCGACTCTGGTGCTCGGCGAAATCCTGATGGAAGCCGGCGTGCCGGCCGGCGTCGTCAATATCCTCGTTGGTACGGGTGCCGATGTCGGTGCGCCGATGACCAGCCATCCGGATGTCGACATGATCTCCTTCACCGGTTCGACCGGCGTTGGGCGGCTGACCATGGCGAGTGCGGCGCAGACGCTGAAGAAGGTTTCGCTCGAACTCGGCGGCAAGAACCCGCAGATCGTCTTTCCCGACGCCAATCTCGATGAGTTCGTCGATGCCGCGGTGTTCGGCGCCTATTTCAACGCCGGCGAATGCTGCAATGCCGGCTCACGACTGATCATCCATCGCGATATTGCCAAGGATGTCACGGCGCGTATCGCCAGCCTGTCGGAAAAGGTGAGGGTCGGCGATCCGCTCGACCCTTCCACGCAAGTGGGCGCGATCATCACGCCGCAACATTTGCAGAAGATCCAGGGCTATGTTTCCGGCGCAGCAAAGAGCGGCGCGACCGTGGCGCATGGCGGCAGCCAGATCGATTTCGGCTTCGGCCAGTACATGGCGCCGACCATTCTCGCAGACGTCAAACCGGAGATGGCGGTGGCAAAGGAGGAGGTATTCGGACCTGTCCTTTCGGTGCTGACGTTCGAGACGACCGAAGATGCGATCCGCATCGCCAATTCCATCGATTACGGCCTTTCCGCCGGCGTCTGGAGCCGCGATTTCGATACCTGCCTGACGATCGGGCGACGGGTGCGGGCCGGCACGATCTGGATGAACACCTTCATGGATGGCGCAGCGGAACTGCCCTTCGGCGGCTATCGCCAATCGGGACTCGGGCGCGAGCTCGGCCGGCATGCGGTGGAAGATTATACCGAGACAAAAACGCTCAATATGCATATCGGCCGGCGCACCGGCTGGTGGATGCCGAGGTGAGATGAATGCCCATGGCTGGGAGGCCATGGTCGATTTGTTCCTCGCGAAGAGCGCGGAACAGGGAGGAAGCAGCGGGAGGAGGTCTTGCTGCGCAACTGTTTAAAACCGGGAGGAAAATATGCGTAAATTGATGACATCTGTGGCTGCGGCTGCCCTTCTTATGACGGGCACCGTGACCGTAGTGCATGCCACCGAAAGTGTGGAAGTCCTGCATTGGTGGACCTCGGGCGGCGAGGCGTCGGCGCTGGAAGTCTTGAAGAAGGATCTGGAATCGAAGGGCATAGGCTGGGTCGACATGCCGGTTGCCGGCGGTGGCGGCAGCGAGGCCATGACCGTTCTGCGCGCCCGCGTCACGGGTGGCAACCCGCCGACCGCCGTGCAGATGCTCGGCTTCGACATTCTCGACTGGGCCAAGGAAGGTTCGCTCGGCAATCTCGATGCGGTCGCCAATAAGGAAGGCTGGGACAAGGTGGTCCCGACTGCCCTGCAGAAATTCTCCAAATATGACGGCCATTGGATCGCCGCTCCCGTAAACGTCCACTCCACCAACTGGGTGTGGATCAACAAGGAAGCGCTGGACAAGGCCGGCGGCAAGGTGCCGGAGAATTGGGACGAGCTGATCGCGCTGCTCGACAATTTCAAGAAGCAAGGAATCACGCCGATCGCCCATGGCGGCCAGCCGTGGCAGGATGCGACGATCTTCGACGCCGTCGTGCTCTCGTTTGGCAACGACTTCTACAAGAAGGCCTTCATCGATCTCGATCCCGATACGCTCGGCAGCCCGAAGATGAAGGAAGCCTTTGACCGCATGACGAAGTTGCGCTCCTATGTCGATGACAACTTCTCCGGCCGCGACTGGAATCTTGCCTCCGGCATGGTCATCGAAGGCAAGGCCGGCCTGCAGTTCATGGGCGACTGGGCCAAGGGCGAATTCCTGAAGGCGAAGAAGGTGCCGGGTAAGGATTTCGTCTGCATCCGCTTCCCGGGAACGCAGGGCTCGGTGACCTTCAACTCCGACCAATTCGCGATGTTCAAGGTCTCCGCCGACAAGATCCCGGCGCAGATGCAAATGGCGTCCTCGATCGAAAGCCCGACCTTCCAGTCGGCTTTTAATGTCGTCAAGGGCTCGGTTCCGGCCCGCACCGACGTTCCGGATACCGCCTTCGATGATTGCGGCAAGAAGGCGATTAAGGATCTGGCCGAAGCCAATAAGAACGGCACGCTGATGGGCTCCATGGCCCATGGCCACGCCAATCCGGCTGCCGTCAAGAACGCGATCTACGACGTCGTAACCCGCGAATTCAACGGCGATCTGTCGTCGGATGACGCGGTCAAGGAACTCGTCTCGGCGGTTGCAGCGGCGAAGTAAGGTAGTTCGGAGCAAGGAGTGCCGCCCCTCACCCAGCCTGTCGGCTACCCTCTCCCCGCTCGCGGGAGAGGGTTCGGGTGAGGGCACCACTTGCTCCGTACGCAGATAATCAAACTAGGTGTTCGACCATGAACAGTCGCAGTCGAATGCAGGTGCTATTGCCCAAGCTGGTGCTGGCCCCGAGCTTCGTCGTCATTCTGATCTTCGTATATGGCTTTATCGCCTATACCGGCTATCTGTCGCTGACCGACAGCAAGATGCTGCCGTCCTATAACCTTATTGGTTTCACCAACTATGATAGGCTTTGGGCGTTGCCGCACTGGTGGCGTGCGATCACCAATCTCGGCATCTTCGCTTCCCTCTATATCACCATCTGCTCGGCGCTCGGCCTCGCCCTTGCTATCCTGCTCGACCAGAAAATCCGTGCCGAAGGGCTGCTGAGGCCGATCTATCTCTATCCGATGGCGCTGTCCTTCATCGTCACAGGGACGGCGTGGAAATGGTTTCTCGATCCTGGCATCGGCCTTGAGAACACCATGCATCTCTGGGGCTGGGAGAGTTTTTCCTTCACCTGGATCAAGGATTCGAAGATGGCGATCTATTGCGTCGTCATCGCCGCCGTCTGGCAGTCTTCGGGCTTCGTCATGGCGATGTTCCTTGCCGGCCTTCGCGGCGTCGACAACGAAATCATCAAGGCGGCGCAGATCGACGGCGCGTCGGCGGTTACCACCTATCGCCGCATCATCATTCCCCTGATGCGGCCGGTGTTCCTCTCGGCCTTCGTCGTGCTCGCCCACCTTGCCATCAAGGCCTACGACCTCATCGTGGCGCTGACTGGCGGCGGGCCGGGGCAGGCGACCGAACTGCCGGCTACCTTCATGTATTCCTACACTTTCACCCGCAATCTGATGGGCATCGGCGCCTCGTCGGCGATCATCATGCTGGCGATGATCTTTGCCATCATCATCCCCTATCTCTATTCGGAAATCGGCGGAGGGAAACGCGCATGAGCAACCCCAATCCGCAAAACGCCATCTCGCACGGCAAGCTGACCCGTGGGCTGATCTATGCGGCGCTGATCCTGTTTGCCGTCTATTACCTGCTGCCGCTCTATGTGATGCTGGTCAATTCCTTCAAGCCGCTTGAAGAGATCCGTCAGGGAGGCATGCTGAACCTGCCGAAGACCTGGACGATCGAGCCGTGGATATCGGCCTGGTCGACGGCGCAGATCGGCGTGCAGCCGACGGGGCTCAGGCCGTTTTTCATCAATTCGATCCTAATGGTCGTGCCCGCCGTCGCCATCTCCACCATGGTCGGCGCGCTGAACGGCTATGTGCTGACGAAGTGGCGTTTCCGCGGCGCGGAAATCTTCTTCGGCATGCTGCTGCTCTCCTGCTTCATCCCGTTCCAGATCGTGCTGATCCCGATGGCCCGCATCCTCGGTTTCTTCGGCATCGCCGGGACCATATGGGGACTGATCCTCGTCCACATAGTCTACGGCCTCGGCTTCACCACGCTTTATTTCCGCAATTATTACGAGGCCTTTCCGACCGAGCTGGTCCGCGCCGCGCAGATCGACGGGGCGAGCTTCTTCCAGATTTTCCGGCGCATCCTGCTGCCGTCTTCGGGGCCGATCATCGTCGTCTCGGTCATCTGGCAGTTCACCAATATCTGGAACGACTTCCTGTTCGGCGCGTCCTTTTCGGGCGTCAGTTCGACGCCGATGACGGTCGCGCTCAACAACCTCGTCAGCTCGTCGACGGGCGTCAAGGAATACAATGTCCACTTCGCCGGCGCGATTCTCGCTGCCCTGCCAACCCTCATCGTCTACATCGTCTCCGGCCGATTTTTCGTCCGCGGCCTGATGTCCGGCGCCGTCAAGGGATAAGACCATGTCCTTCCTGAAAATCACCAATCTGCGCAAGTCCTATGGATCGCTCGAAATCCTGAAGGACATCAATATCGAAATCGAAAAGGGCGGATTTCTCGTGCTCGTCGGCCCGTCCGGCTGCGGCAAGTCCACCCTGCTCAACACCATTGCCGGGCTGGAGCCGATCACCTCGGGCGACATTGCCATTGCCGGCCGCTCGGTCAACGGCCTGGCGCCGTCGCAACGTGATATCGCCATGGTGTTCCAGTCCTATGCGCTCTATCCGAACATGACGGTTGCCGGCAACATCGCCTTCGGCATGGAAATCCGCAAAGTTCCGAAGGAGGAACGCGACAAGGCGATCAAGCAAGTGGCCGACATGCTGCAGATCGGCCATCTGCTCGACCGCAAGCCGAGCCAGCTTTCCGGCGGCCAGCGCCAGCGCGTCGCCATGGGCCGGGCGTTGGTGCGCGATCCGCAGGTCTTCCTGTTCGACGAGCCGCTCTCCAACCTCGATGCCAAGCTGCGCGTCGACATGCGCACCGAGATCAAGCGCCTGCATCAGCGCATGAAGACGACGATCGTCTACGTCACCCATGATCAGATCGAGGCAATGACGCTGGCCACGAAGATCGCCGTCCTTAAGGACGGTGTTCTGCAGCAATTCGGAACGCCGGCGGAAATCTACAATCACCCTGCCAATACCTTCGTTGCGGACTTCATGGGCTCGCCCGCCATGAACCTGCTGACCGCGACGGTGGAGAGCGGGCCGACGGGATTGCAGGTCTCGCTCGACCGACCGAATGGCGCGGCCCCCCTGAAGCTGCCTGTCAACGGGAGCGGCGCCGGACTCGGCGCCCGTGCCGGCAAGGACGTGATCTTCGGCATTCGGCCGGAGGCGCTGACCGACCTCGACGGTGCGGACCGCAATGCCCATTCGCTCGCCGAAGGAGACTGCCTGATCGAGGTGGTCGAGCCGGCCGGTTCGGATACGTTTGCGATCGTCCGCCTCGGCGGCAAATCCGTCGTGGCGCGGCTGCGCGCCGATGCCCGCATTGCCCCCGGGCAGACGACACGGCTTGCCTTCAATCTCGACAAGGCGGTGTTCTTCGATCCGCAGAGCCAGGTTCGGATAGCGTGAGCGGCAGCATGGCAGAACCGGATATCGTCATCATCGGTTCGGGGATCGGTGGCTCCACTGTCGCTTCCGGCCTTGCCGCCTCGGGCGCCAACATATTGATCCTGGAGACCGGCGAACGGCTGGAGGACCGACCGGAAAACCGCGACCAGCGGGCGATCTTCCTGCGCGGCCATTTCCGCCCGAAGGAGACCTGGTACGAGAAAGACGGCAAGGGGTTCAATCCCGGCAACTACTACAATGTCGGCGGCAATTCGAAATTCTACGGCGCGGTGCTGATCCGCTACCGACGCGAGGATTTCGAGGAGATGCGGCATCTGGACGGCGTGTCGCCGGCCTGGCCCTTTCCGTATGAGGAGCTGGAGCCCTGGTATAGCGAGGCGGAGCAGCTCTATCAGGTGCGCGGCAGCCTCGGCGACGATCCCTGGGAACCGCCGCATTCGCAACCCTATCCATTTCCACCGGTACCCGACGAGCCGGCAATCGCCAGTGTCCGCAAGCGACTGAAGGACAGTGGCATGCATCCGCATTCGCTGCCGTTGGGCGTCGATATCGACAAGTGGCTTGTCAAGGGCCGTACGCCCTGGGATGCGCATCCGCATAGTGCCGACGGCAAGATGGATGCCGAGACGGTGGCGCTTGCCAAGGCTCTGCAATATCCGAACGTCAAGCTGAAGACCGGCGCGCGCGTCACGCGGCTCCAGGCTGCCGGCGATGGGCGGATGATCGCCGCGGTGCATTATTCCGCCTATGGAGAGGCGCATGTCGTGCGACCGAAGCTGGTCATCCTTGCGGCCGGGGCGGTGCAGTCGGCGGTGCTGCTGCTGAGATCGGCTGACGATGCGAATCCGCGCGGGCTTGCCAATCGCTCCGATCAGGTCGGCCGCAATTTCATGAACCATAATTCCTCTGCCGTGCTGGCGATTTCGCCCTGGTATCGGAATGATTCGGTCTATCAGAAGACTTTCGGCTTCAACGACTTCTATCTCTCGGATGGCGAAGGCGGGCCGCCGCTCGGCAATGTTCAGCTTTTGGGACGCGTTTCCGGCACGATCCTCAAGGCGAATATGCCGACTGTGCCGGAATGGCTTCTGAACAGGCTTTCCGCCCATGCCATCGATTTCTATGCCATGAGCGAGGATCTTCCGTCGCCGGAAAGCCGGATCACGGTCGACGGCGACCGCATCGTGCTGCAGTGGGTGCGCACCAATTGGCAGGCGCATCTCGATCTGGTGAAGAAGCTGAAGAGCGTGCTGCGTAAGGCCGGCTTCCCGATCGTGCTGTCACGTCCCTTCGACAAGCGCACACCGTCGCATCAATGCGGCACGGTCAAGATCGGCAATGACGGCTCGAGCGCGCCGCTCGATGTCTTCTGCCGCGCCTTCGATCACCCCAATCTTTTCGTGGTCGACGCCAGCTTCCTGCCGACTTCGGCGGCGGTGAATCCGGCGCTGACCGTGGCCGCGCAAGCGCTGCGCGTGGCCGACCATATCGTGCGGGAGGAGCTGCGGTCATGAAGGCAAGGCGTCCGATCGCCGTCGTCACCGGAGGCCGCAAGGGGATCGGTTTCGGTATTGCGCGGGCGCTGGCGAGAAGCGGTTTCGATCTGGCGATCACCGGTGTCGAGGTAGAGCCGCCGTTGGCGGAACTTGCGGAATTGAAGGGGAATGGCGGGCGGGCAATCTATCTGCAGTCTGATCTTGCCGCTCTCTCGGGACACATGGGAACCGTCGAGGCGATCCGGGCGGCTTTGGGCGAGATCGATTGCCTGGTCAATAATGCCGGCATTGGCCCCGTCGTGCGCGGCGATTTCCTTGATTTGGCGCCAGAAAATTTCGACCGGATCATCGACGTCAATCTGCGCGGCACGGTGTTTTTTACCCAGGCGATCGTTCGTTCGATGCTCGCGGCGAAGACGTCGCTGCCGCGTTCGGTGATCAACATCACCTCGGTCTCGGCAGCGCTGAGTTCGCCTGAGAGGCTCGATTATTGCATCAGCAAGGCCGGTCTCTCGGCCTTCTCGCAGGGGTTGGCGCTGCGGCTGGCGGAGACCGGCATTGCCGTCTTCGAGGTGCGGCCCGGCATCATCCGCACCGACATGACGGCGCAAGTTTCGGAGAAATACGACGCATTGATCGATGGCGGCCTGGTGCCGATGAAGCGCTGGGGCGAGACGGGCGATGTCGGCAGCATCGTTGCGGCGCTGGCCAAAGGGGGCTTCGGTTTTGCCACGGGATCGGTGATCCCTGCGGATGGTGGGCTGGGGATCGGGCGACTGTGAAGGATTTACCCTTGCCCCATCGGGAGGAGGGAAATGCGATCTCGTGCCGGGAACATGATAAATTTGAGGACTGGAATGAGCTACGACTACATCATCACCGGCGCCGGACCGGCGGGCTGCGTACTCGCCAACCGTCTGAGCGAGGACCCCATGGTGAAAGTCCTGTTGCTGGAGGCTGGCGGCGGTGATTGGAATCCGTTGTTCCACATGCCGGCCGGCTTCGCCAAGATGACCAAGGGGGTGGCGAGCTGGGGCTGGAAGACGGTGCCGCAGAGGCATATGAAGGGCCGCGTGCTGCGCTATACGCAGGCGAAGGTGATCGGCGGCGGCTCCTCGATCAATGCGCAGCTTTACACGCGCGGCAACGCTGTCGACTACGATCTCTGGGCACGCGAGGATGGCTGCGAGGGCTGGGACTATCGCAGCGTGCTGCCTTACTTCAAACGCGCCGAGGACAATCAGCGCTTTGCCGATGACTATCATTCCTATGGCGGCCCGCTCGGCGTTTCCATGCCGGTATCGGCGCTGCCGATCTGCGATGCCTATATCCGCGCCGGTCAGGAACTCGGCATCCCCTATAATCACGATTTCAACGGCAGACAGCAGGCGGGTGTCGGCTTCTATCAGTTGACGCAGCGCAACCGCCGCCGCTCGTCGGCTTCGCTGGCCTACCTATCGCCGATCAAAGATCGAAAGAACCTGACCATCCGTACCGGTGCGCGGGTGGCGCGCATCATTCTCGAAGGCCGCCGCGCTGTCGGCGTCGAGGTGGCGACGGACAAAGGCGCCGAGATCATCCGAGCGGAGCGGGAAGTGCTGGTCTCCTCCGGCGCCATCGGCTCGCCGAAGCTGCTCTTGCAATCCGGGATCGGCCCGGCCGACCATCTGACCTCGGTCGGTGTGCCGGTCGCGCACGACCTGCCGGGTGTCGGCGGCAATCTGCAGGACCATCTCGATCTTTTCGTCATCTCGGAATGCACCGGCGACCACACCTACGACAATGTCGCCAAGCTGCATCGTACGCTCTGGGCCGGGCTGCAATATCTGCTGTTCCGCTCCGGTCCCGTCGCCTCGTCACTCTTCGAGACCGGCGGCTTCTGGTATGCTGATCCCGATGCCCGCTCGCCGGATATCCAGTTCCATCTCGGCCTCGGCTCCGGCATCGAAGCCGGCGTCGCACGGCTGAAGAATGCCGGCGTAACTTTAAATTCCGCCTATCTGCACCCGCGCTCGCGCGGCACGGTGCGGCTCTCTTCATCCGACCCATCCGCCGCGCCGCTGATCGATCCGAACTATTGGAGCGATCAGCACGACATGAAGATGTCGCTCGAAGGCCTGCGGATCGCCCGCGACATCATGAGCCAGGATGCGCTGAAACCCTTCGTGCTGGCTGAGCGGCTGCCGGGCGGCAATCTGACGACGGAGGCGCAATTGTTAGACTATGGCTGCGCCAACGCCAAGACCGACCATCATCCGGTCGGCACCTGCAAGATGGGCACGGACGCCATGGCGGTCGTCGATCTCGAGCTGAAGGTGCGAGGGCTCGAGGGCCTGCGCGTTTGCGACAGTTCCGTCATGCCGCGCGTGCCCTCCTGCAACACCAACGGCCCGACGATCATGGTGGGCGAGAAAGGCGCGGATATCATCCGCGATCGGGATCCGCTACCGCCGGCGATTTTCTCCTGGGAGCGCAATGACACCCGGCCGCGAGCGCGGGCGGATGTTCGTTAAAGCAATTCCAGGAAAAGTGCGCAGCGGTTTTCCGTCCGGAATGCGTAAAACAAAGGGATAGGGCGGGATAGCGATTCCGTGAAACGCTGAACCGCTCTGGAAAGCAAAACGCCCCGAAGTTCGGGGCGTTTCGTTTACGGGAGGAGAGCTCTTACCACTCGGCTACGCTGCCATCTTCATGGCGCCAAACCGGGTTGCGCCAGCGATGGCCTTCCTTGGCGCGCTCGATGACGTAGGCTTCGTCCACTTCGATGCCGAGGCCGGGGCCTTGCGGAATGCTGACGAAGCCGTCGGCATAGTGGAAGACTTCCTTGTTGGAGATGTAGTCGAGGATGTCGTTGCCCTTGTTGTAGTGTATGCCGAGGCTCTGTTCCTGGATGAAGGCATTGTAGCTGACGGCGTCGACCTGCAGGCAGGCGGCAAGCGCGATCGGGCCGAGCGGGCAATGCGGTGCCAGCGCCACGTCATAGGCTTCGGCCATCGCCGCGATCTTGCGGCATTCGGTGATGCCGCCGGCATGGGAAAGGTCGGGCTGCAGGATGTCGACATAGCCGTCCGACAGGACCGACTTGAAGTCCCAGCGCGAATAGAGCCGCTCGCCGAGCGCGATTGGCGTCGAGCAATGATTGGCGATTTCCTTCAGGGCTTCACGATTTTCGGAGAGCACGGGTTCTTCAATGAAGAGCAGTTTGTAGGGCTCGAGTTCCTTGGCGAGAACCTTGGCCATCGGACGATGGACGCGGCCGTGGAAATCGACGCCGATGCCGATATAGGGGCCGATCGCCTCACGAATGGTGGCGATGGTCTCAACAGCCTTCTCCACCTTGTCGTAGGTGTCGACGATCTGCATTTCCTCGCAGCCGTTGAGCTTGATCGCCTTGAAACCGCGGGCAACGACGTCCTTGGCGTTGTTGGCGACGTCGGAAGGGCGGTCGCCGCCGATCCAGGAATAGACCTTGATCTTGTCGCGCACCTGGCCACCCAGCAGCGAATGGATCGGCTGGCCAAGCGCCTTGCCCTTGATGTCCCACAGTGCCTGGTCGATGCCGGCAAGCGCCGACATGTGGATGGCGCCGCCGCGATAGAAGCCGGCGCGGTACATGACGTTCCAGTGATCTTCGATCAGAAAGGGGTCCTTGCCAATCAGATAGTCTTCCAGTTCATGCACGGCCGCCTGGACGGTCAAGGCCCGGCCTTCGACCACTGGCTCGCCCCAACCCGTGATGCCCTCGTCTGTTTCGATCTTCAGGAACATCCAGCGCGGCGGCACGATATAGGTGGTCAATTTGGTGATTTTCATGGGAACGCTTCCGTTTCGGCTTTTGGATCATATCAGCGGCGCCAGGCCGCGGATTTCGGGATTTCAGGTCTTGTTTTTCTCCACCCGCCCGATCGCTTTTTCGGCGGCGGCAAGGTCGCGGGTGGCAAGATCGAGCATGCGATGGGCGCAATCACGCGCAGAGGTGCGGTTGCGCAGGCGCAGCGCCTCCACCAGATCGCCATGGACGGCGATCGCCTCGTCGCGGCTGTCGACGGCGACATTCGAAGCATGCAATGCATATTTCAGCCCGGCATGGATGGCGCTCGACAGGCGGCGGAACACCTGGTTGTGGCTGGCGCTCAAAAGCACCGTATGGAACATCACGTCGGCCTCGGTGAAGCGTTCGGGATCATCGCCGGAATCGCGCATCTGCCGCCAGGCTTTTTCGAGATCGGCTATCTCCTGGGCGGTGGCGCGCTCGGCGGCATATTCGGCGGCCACCGGCTCGATGGTGCGCCGCGCCTCCAGGATGCAGCCGAGAATATCGAATTCTGCGATATAGGGACCCATCCACTCCAGCACGTCCTGATCAAGGATATTCCAGTCGTCCTTATCGCAGACGGTGGTGCCAATGCGCGGCTTGCCGCGCACGAGCCCTTTCGATTCGAGGATCTTCAGGGATTCACGGATGACGGTGCGGCTGACGCCGTAGAGATCGCAGAGATCGTTTTCGCGCGGCAGGGGCGAGCCGGAAGGATAGCGTTCGGAACAGATGTCCTCGGCGATCGCCGCCGTGACGTTCTTGCGCACGCGCGGGCGGCGCTCCGCCGCTCCGTTCAGCCTTTGCTCTTGCTGTTCAAACGAATCCAATTGCCTTCTCCGCAGCCGTTCTCCCGCGCGGCCGAGCCTCTGCTTAGCGGAATTTATTCCGCATGGCGATAAGCGTCGGCACGTTTGGCGGGCCATCCTTGCCAAAAGTCACACTATTATAATCATCATACATTGGCAATTGACTGGTATGATGATTTATCATAATTCAAGAAGCACTGCCAGGGAGGGCAGTGTGCTTCATTTCGAATTTTGGGAGAGAGTCATGCGCTTTTTCAAAGCAGCTATTCTGGCTGGTACGGTTGCGGTCATCGCAGCCACCTCCGCCTTGGCGGCAGACGTGAAAATCGGCTTCGTGGTCAAGCAACCGGAAGAACCCTGGTTTCAGGACGAATGGAAGTTCGCCGACATCGCCGCCAAGGAGAAGGGCTTCACGCTCGTCAAGATCGGCGCGCAGGATGGCGAAAAGGTTCAGGCTGCGATCGACAATCTCGGCGCCCAGGGTGCGGAGGGCTTCATCATCTGCACGCCCGATGTGAAGCTCGGCCCTGGCATCGTCGCCAAGGCGGCGGCCAACCAGCTCAAGCTGATGACGGTTGACGACCGTCTGGTCGGCGCCGACGGCAAGCCGCTGGAAGACGTGCCGCATATGGGCATTTCCGCCACCAAGATCGGCGAGAGCGTCGGCCAGGCGATTGTCGATGAAATCAAGAAGCGCGGCTGGGACATGAAGAATGTCGGCGCGATCCGCGTTTCCTACGACCAGCTTCCGACCGCTGTCGACCGCGTCGAAGGCGCTATTTCGGTGCTGAAGGGTGCCGGTTTCCCGGCCGCGAACATCTATGACGCGCCACAGGCCAAAACCGACACGGAAGCAGCGCTCAATGCTGCGACCACCGTGCTCAACAAGCATGCCGACGTGAAATACTGGGTGGCCTTCGGCCTCAACGACGAAGCCGTGCTCGGCGCTGTCCGCGCGACGGAATCGGTCGGCATTCCCGCCGCCAACGTCGTCGGTGTTGGCATCGGCGGCGCGGATTCGGCAATCAACGAATTCAAGAAGCCGCAGCCGACGGGCTTCTTCGGCACCGTCATCATCTCGCCGAAGCGTCACGGCTACGAAACCGCGATCGATATGTACGACTGGATCGCCAACAGCAAGGAACCGCCGAAGCTGACGCTGACCTCCGGTTCGCTGGCGCTGCGCGGCGATTATCAGAAGGTCCGCAAGGATCTCGGTATCGAATGATCGTCATCTCCGGATGATCGCGGCCCGGTGGCAGTTTTGCCGCCGGGCTCTTTTACCAGTGAGAGAAACATGGCCTTTCTCGAATTCAACGGTATTTCGAAGAGCTATCCCGGCGTTCAGGCGCTGTCGAACATCACCTTTCCGGTCGTCAAAGGCGCCGTGCATGGGCTGATGGGCGAAAACGGCGCCGGAAAGTCGACGTTGATCCGCATCCTTTCCGGCGATCAGGCGGCGGATGCGGGTACGATATCCATCGACGGCCAGGAGCAGCACTACCATTCGGTGCGTGATGCCTTCCACGCCGGCGTCACCGTCATCCATCAGGAGCTGCAACTGGTGCCGGAACTGACGGTCGCCGAAAACCTGTGGCTCGGCCGCTTTCCGGCGAAAGCCGGCATCATCAATAGCAAGACGCTCGTCGATACCGTGCGCGCCAAGCTCCGGGAGATCGGCATCGATGTCGATCCGGCCGCCAAAGTGTCGTCATTGTCGATCGGCGCGCGGCAGATGGTGGAAATCGCCAAGGCCGTTATGGTCGATGCCCGTGTCATCGCGCTGGACGAGCCGACATCGTCACTCTCCTCGCGCGAAAGCGAGATCCTGTTTTCGCTGATCGAGCGACTGAAATCGAACGGCACCGTCATTCTCTACGTCTCGCATCGGCTGGACGAGATCTTCCGGCTCTGCGATGGCCTGACGGTGTTGCGCGACGGCAAGCTCGCAGCACACCATCCCGATATCAGGAAAGTAACGCGCGAGCAGATCATTGCCGAAATGGTCGGCCGCGAGATCAGCAATATCTGGGGCTGGCGCGAGCGGCCGCTCGGGCCTGTCCGGCTGGAGGTCAAAGGGCTCTCAGGGTTGAGACTTCCGACGCCGATCAATTTCTCCGTCCGTAGGGGCGAAATCCTTGGCTTCTTCGGCCTGATCGGCGCCGGCCGCAGCGAGATGGCACGGCTGTTGTTCGGCGCCGATCATCGTCACCAGGGCACGGTCACTATCGATGGCGTTACGGTCGCTGCGAACAATCCCAAGGTAGCGATCCATGCCGGCATGGTACTCTGCCCGGAGGACCGCAAGCTCGATGGGATCATCCAGGGCCGCTCGATCCAGGAGAATATCGCCATTTCCTCGCGGCGGCATTTTTCGCCGTTGGGCCTATTGAGCCCGCGCAAGGAAGCGGCCCTTGCCGATCAGTTCGTCGCTAGGCTGCGCGTGCGCACGCCGTCGCGCAAGCAGGACATCATCAATCTTTCCGGCGGCAATCAGCAGAAGGTCATTCTCGGCCGCTGGCTGTCCGAACAGGGCGTCAAGGTGCTGGTCATCGATGAGCCGACGCGCGGCATCGATGTCGGAGCAAAATCGGAAATCTATGAAATCCTTTATGAATTGGCAGCCGGCGGCATGGCGATCGTCGTCATCTCCAGCGAACTGCCGGAGGTCATGGGCATTTCAGACCGGATCATGGTGATGTGCGGCGGCAAGGTCGCTGCCGATGTGACGCGGGCGAATTTCAACGAGCACCAGATCCTCACCGCCGCATTGCCGGACAAAAACGCCGCAAGCACATTCTGACTAGGGAAATCGTGACGATGTCTTCCTTGAAAAAAATACTCCTCGGCGAACAGGGCCTCGTCGTCATCTTCGCGGTGGCCTTCGTCATCGTGTCGCTGACGGTTCCGAATTTCCTGACCGAGCGCAACATGATCGGCCTGCTGCAATCGGTTGTCACGATCGGCATCGTTGCCTGCACCATGATGTTTTGCCTGGCCTCACGCGATTTCGATCTTTCCGTCGGCTCGACCGTCGCCTTCTGCGGCATGATCGCGGTCATGGCCTCGAACGTCACAGGCTCCATCATTCTCGGCCTGCTGGCGGCGCTCGTGTGCGGCGCGATCGTCGGCCTCGTCAACGGTGCGCTCATTGCCAAGCTGCGCATCAATGCGCTGATCGCGACGCTTGCCACCATGCAGATCGTCCGTGGTCTGGCGCTGATCGCCTCGGACGGCCGCGCGGTCGGCATCAACGATCCGAATTTCTATCAATTGGCACTCTCGACCTTTCTCGGCATTCCGACGCCGATCTGGATCATGGTGATCCTGTTCCTCCTGTTCGGCTTCGTGCTGAATCGCACCACCTTCGGCAAGAATACGCTGGCGATCGGCGGCAATCCGGAGGCTTCGCGGCTGGCGGGCGTGAACGTCGCCACGATGCGGATCTGGATCTTCACGCTGCAGGGCTTCATCTGCGCCATCGCCGGCATCCTCCTGTCCTCGCGCATCACCTCCGGGCAGCCGAATGCGGCGATCGGGTTAGAGCTGCTGGTCATCTCGGCCTGCGTGCTCGGCGGCGTATCGCTGGCAGGCGGCCGGGCCTCGATGAGCGGCGTCATCGTCGGCGTGCTGATCATGGGCATTGCCCAGAACGTCATGAATCTCCTCAATATTCCGGCCTTCTATCAATATCTCGTCCTTGGCTCGATCCTGCTGATCGCGGTGACGCTGGACAATATTCGCTCGGCCGCGGCGGGACGTGCGAGGGGATAGCCAAGGGTTGAGCAGAGCCCCAGAGGTTAATTGTTACAGCGCTGTCGTCTTCGGCGGATAGAGCATTATATTGTCGATTGAGGCAGCCCAGAGCATCCCGCTTTCAAGCGACTATGCGTTCCAGCGAACGCAGGTCGCTCTGGTGCTGCCTCCTACGGCCATTGCGGGGAGGGCAAGGGGCTCTTTCCCGGCGTTCAATCAACGACTAGGAGGACGGCATGCAGATCAATCGTACAGGTTCGGCCCAGTGGTCCGGCGGTCTGAAGGACGGCAAGGGTCAGATTTCGACCCAGAGCGGTGCGCTCAATCACTATCCCTACGGTTTTGCCAGCCGCTTCGAAGGCGTTCCCGGCACTAATCCGGAAGAGCTGATCGGTGCGGCCCATGCCGGCTGCTTCACCATGGCTCTGTCGCTGATCCTCAATGAAGCCGGTTTCACCGCCGAAAGCATGGAAACGACCGCCAAGGTCACGCTTGAAAGCGTCGAAGGCGGCTTTGCCATCACCGCCATTCACCTGACGCTGACCGGCAAAGTCCCCGGCTTCGACGAAGCCACATTCACCGAACTCGCCAACAAGGCCAAGGCCGGTTGCCCGGTTTCCAAGGCGCTTGCTTCCGTTCCGATCTCTCTGGAAGTGCACGCCGCCTGAGCAGTCCTTTCGATGGAGAGCGCCGTGCCGATGGTGCGGCGCTTTTTACATGCCAGGCGTTAGGGCACGGCATCGGACGGCATGAGCCGATGCGAACCGCAGCGCAACTCGTGCTACGTACTCGCCGTGAGCGCGAGCAGTTTGCAGGTCGCCGATCGACATTTCGCCCTGGGCTGCGTCGGCATCGCTTTGCGCCATCGGCGCGGTGTACGATCCCATCCTGTTTGCATCGTCAGGTTTCGTTGCAGCGAGATATTCAGACTTGGCCGCTAACACTTGCCAGTGCCAGCAGCAACAGGAACACGAAAGGTGGCGGGAGCTCTCGATAGTTCCGGATACGGACAATGGCACCGATCGCGGCGAGCATAATGCAAGCGCCCAACGCCGCCCCGATATATCGGGTGCCGGCTGTTATCAAGAGCACCGCCGTTGCAAGCTCGAAGGCGGCTGTGACCCAGCACCACCAGAAAGGAAATCCAAGTCGCACGAAACCCGCGCGGATTTTCGGATGTCCACTCGCATTGACGATAGCGCCGACGAGAAACGCCCCGGCGGCCAGCCAGACGAGGATTGTATCGAGCGATGTTGCGCCTGTGAAAATGTTCATTGGAACACCCGTTGATCTCTTCTGTATAGCGACGTCATTTAATCTAGCACTGCTAGTTTGTCAATCAATGTTCCTTTTGATAGTTTTGCATCAGGAAAATCGCGCGCATGAAGATTGAGGCACGGGTGGGTATCAGCGAACGCAAGACTCGAGAACGGGCCGAACGTGAACGCAGGATCGTCGTCGCTGCGAGGACGATCGCGGAACGCGACGGCTGGGCTTCCGTCACGATCCGGCGCCTCGCCGAGGAGATAGAATACAGTCAGCCAGTTCTCTATTCGCATTTTGAAAATCGCGACCAGATCGTCGGAGCGGTCGCGCTCGAAGGCTTCGGCGAATTGGCTGCGATGCTCCGCGCCGCGATCCGGCCATCATCCACATCAAAGGAGCGAGTGGAAGACATCGCAGTCGCCTATCTCGATTTCGCTTTCGCTCGCCCTGCGATGTACGAGGCGATGTTCGTCCTGCCGACTGGCCTCCGCTTCGCCAGATCCGACACGCCAGTTCAACTTCGCGATGGTTTCGGAGCCATGGCGACGGTGATCGCGCCGTTCTCCCAGGATGTGGATACGGCTACCGAAACTTTTTGGGCGGCACTTCACGGTCTGGCGGAGCTTGAACGTCACGGCAGGATAAGACCCGCTTTCCGGGCTCAACGTATCACGCTCATCATGCAGATGGTGACAAGTCAACTCTGAGAGCGGGCCCTGCGATTAATCTGATCCCGCATAAGAGGCTTGGAAAATGCGGGATAGTGCGCTCATATTCCGCCGTAAATGTACAATCCCGCATCCAGGGCCCGGACTATCCTTTTCACGGAAAATGCATTGCGAAAAGGGGATTGCAGAATGTCCGGACTCACGTTGATTCACGTCATTATCAGCCTGATCGCCATCGCTGCCGGCATCGTCGTCGCAGAGGGATTGATTTCCGTGAAGCGCCATGAGCGCTCCACGTTTGTCTACATGGTCACCATTCTGCTCACGAGTTTGACCGGATTCCTCTTTCCTTTCAACGGCATTACGCCCGGCATCGTATTCGGCATCATCACCGTTCTGCTTTTCATTCCGACGGCAATCGCCCGCTACAGGCAGCGGATGGCCGGTATCTGGCGGCTTGTTTTCATCGTCGGCAGCCTGCTGATGCTCTATCTCAATTGTGTTGTGCTGATCGTTCAGTCCTTCCAGAAAATTCCATTGCTCAATACGCTGGCACCCATGGGGAACGAGCCGCCGATCCTCGCCGTACAGACCGTGTTGCTGCTCGCGTTCCTGATCGTCGGCTTCCTCAGCGTCCGCCGTTTCCAGCCGTCGCTTCTGCGTATCTAATTATCGCAATCTGACTCCATCGACAGCGTCTCAACCGCCTCGTTTCGCGGAGCGGCTTCTTGACATTTGAGCCTTGATGATTTACGAGTGACGAAAATTAAAAATCGTCACTCGTAAATCGGAAGCAACCCAATGCTCGATCCTTCTGCGGTTAGCGCCGATCTTGCACGTCAGGAGAACGTAACGCGGATTCTCGATTCCGCCGAAAAACTGTTTCGCCACTACGGCTACAGCAAGACGACGGTTGCCGATATCGCCCGTGATCTCGGTATGTCGACCGCGAATATCTATCGGTTCTTCGCGTCCAAGACGGAAATCCACCAGGCCCTGTGCGGCCGCATGCTCGCGCTGAGCTACAAGATGGCCTACGACATCCGTCACATGCCGATCAGCGCTTCCGAGCGGCTGCGCACTTATGTCCATGCCCAATACAAGTTGACGCTCGAGACGATGCTCGACGAACAGAAGGTGCATGAGATGGTCGTCGTCGCCATCGAGCGCGATTGGCATGTCATCGAAAAGCACATTGACCGGATCCATGACCTCATGGCTGAAATCATTGCCGAAGGCATCGCCGCCGGCGAGTTTTTCGAACAGGATCCAGTCGCCGCCTCGAAATGCTTCGGCGCGGCGACAATCATTTTGTGCCACCCGCAAATGGTCGCGCAATGTCTTGCGAAGACGAACCGGGCGGAACCGGACGATCTTATCGAATTTGCTATCAGAGCGCTAAAGAAATAGTAGTACGCGCATTGGATGATCCACGCGCCTTTGCATTGCATTTGACTAAAGCCGTTTGATCAAGGAGAGCGACATGGTTTCGCTGACGACCAACATACGATCCGCTGCCGGCGCTGCCGTCTTTGCTGCCGTTGCGCTCACGCTTTCGGGCTGCAACGAGAAGAAAGAAGAGACTGCGGAGGTGATCCGGCCGGTGAAAGTGGTCGAGATCGCCCAGGCGGATACGACGCGCAAGCTCGACTATTCCGGTGCGGTCAAGGCGCGGACGGATATGAACCTCGGCTTCCGGGTCAACGGCAAGATCGTCGAGCGCAAGGTGGATATCGGCGAGAAGGTCAAGCCCGGCGACGTGCTCGCCCGCATCGACTCCACCGATTACGCTTTAGCCGTGCGCCGCTCCCAGGCCGATCTCGATGCGGCCGAGAAGCAGGTGCAGACCACGGAGCTTGCCCGCAATCGCGCGCAGCAGCTCTTCGACAAGAACGTTTCCCCGAAATCGCAGCTCGAACAGGCCGAGCTTTCCTATGACCAAGCCGTGTCGACGCGCGATTCCGCCGTGTCGGCGCTGGCGGAAGCGAAAAACCAGGTCGCCTATACCGATCTGACTTCGGACATGAACGGCATCGTGACGACCATCAATGCCGATGTCGGTCAGGTGGTCGGCTCCGGCACGCCCGTGATCACCGTTGCCGTCGACGGCGAGAAGGAAGCGCAGATCGCTGTCCCGGAAATGGATATTGCGCAATTCAAGGTCGGTAAGGACGTCAAGGCGCGCTTCTGGTCCGACGATGCGCTGGTGCTGGACGGCAAGGTGCGTGAGGTATCCGGAAGCGCCGACGCGCAGTCGCGTACCTTTGCGGTCCGCGTCAGCCTGCCCAACGATCCGCGCGTGCTGCTCGGCATGACCGCGACCATCGAGGCGCTGGCCGACAATACCCGGCCTTTCGTCTCCATTCCGCTCAGCGCGCTTGCGGAGAAGGACGGTCAGCAGATCGTCTGGTTGGTCGACCGTAGTGCCGGCACCGTGCACTCCCGCAGCGTCAAGGTTGCCGACTTTGCCGATGACGGCGTGCGTGTCGCCGATGGCCTGAAGGCCGGCGATGTCGTCGTTGCCGCCGGCACGCAATTCATGAGCGAGAACATGAAGGTCAAGGTGCCGACCGGGCAGCAGGCTTCGGCTGAGACACATGGCAGCGCCGCGGCTGCCGATATCGTGCGCTGAAAGGATCGAGGGGCGGGACAATGATTATCAACAGCACCTCCGACGAAAAGAAGCGCTTCAACCTGTCGCGTTGGGCGATCGGCCATCCGAGCATCGCGCGCTTCCTGTTCGCGCTGATCATCATCGCCGGCGCGCTTGGGCTCACGCATATGGGCCAGAAGGAAGATCCGGATTTCACCTTCCGCGTCATGGTCGTGCAGACCATCTGGCCTGGCGCCTCGCTGCAGGACATGGAAGACCAGGTGGTCAACAAGATCGAGCGCAAGCTGCAGGAAACCCCGCATCTCGATTGGGTTAAGTCCTATACCCGCGCCGGCTTTGCCATCACCACCGTCCAGATCAAGGGCGACACGAACACCGAACAGGTGAAGGACGCCTTCTATCAGGTGCGCAAGAAGGTCGGCGATATCGCCAACACGCTGCCCTCCGGCCTGCTCGGCCCCTATTTCAACGATGAGTTCGGCGATACCTTCATCACCCTGCATTCGATCAGCGGTGCCGGCTACAGCTATCCTGAGTTGAAGAAATTCGCGATCCAAGCCCGTGATATGCTGCTCGAGACGCCCGGCGTCGAGAAGGCTGTGATCATCGGCGATCAGCCCGAACAGATCTATATCGATGTCTCCTCCAAGGTGCTGGCCGAGCGCGGCCTGACGCTGACCGCCCTGCAGAACGCGATCGTCGGCCAGAACAATGTCGATCCGGCCGGCACCGTCGATACCAGCACGCGCTCGGTTCGCATCTCGGTCGAGGGGGACGTCAACAAGATTGAGGATATCAAGAATCTCCGGCTGACCGCCGGCGGCCAGGTGACGCGTCTCGGCGATATAGCGACGGTCAGCGCCGGGCTACAGGATCCTTACACGGCCAAGTTCCTCTATAACGGTCACGAGAGCGTCCAGCTCGGCGTCGTCATGGCCAATGGCAACAAGGTGACCGACGTCGGCAAGGCGGTGGAGGAGACCTACAAGCGTTTCGAGGCATCGCTGCCGGTCGGCGTGCAGGTCGACCAGATCTCCAACCAGCCGGAAGTGGTGACGGACGCCATCAGCGAGTTCATGCATGCGCTCGGCGAAGCGCTGGTGATCGTGCTGATCGTTTCCTTCCTGTCGATCGGCTGGCGTTCAGGCCTGGTGATCGCCATCGCCATTCCGCTGGTGCTGGCGGCGACCTTCGCGCTCATGTACGAGCTCGGCATCGACCTGCAGCGTATCTCGCTCGGCGCCCTCATCATCGCGCTCGGCCTCCTCGTCGACGACGCGATGATCGTGGTCGAATTGATGGAACGCAAGCTGGAGGAGGGGCTGGTCAAGCTCGATGCGGCAAGCTTTGCCTATTCCTCGACCGCCTTTCCGATGCTGACGGGTACGCTGATCACCACGGCGGGCTTCATCCCAGTCGGCTTCGCCGCGTCGACGGCCGGTGAATACGTTCGCACGCTCTTCTATGTCGTCGGTATCGCGCTGGTGATTTCCTGGTTCGTGGCGGTCTACTTCACACCCTGGCTCGGTTATATGATCCTGAAGCAGCGGCATCATGCCGGCGAGCATCACGACGTCTTCGATACGCGCTTCTACCGCCGCCTGCGGTCGTCGGTGAGCTGGGCCGTGCGCCATCGCGTCATCGTGCTGCTTCTGACGCTCGCCGCCTTCGTCGGCAGCTTGTGGTCGTTCCAGTTCATTCCGCAGAATTTCTTCCCGCAGTCTTCGCGTCCGGAAATTCTGGTCGATCTCTGGCTGCCGGAAGGCACCAGCATTAAGGAAGTCGAACGCCAGGCGCAGAGGTTGCAGGCCCGCATGGCCGATGATCCCGACAAGCGGTTCATCGCCACCTATGTCGGCGAAGGTGCCCCGCGCTTCTTCCTGCCGCTCGATCAGCAGCTCACCAACCCGAACTATGCCCAGTTGCTGGTCATGGCCAAGGACGAGCCGGCGCGCGAGCGATTGATCGTCAAGCTGCGCAGCATGCTTGCCGCCGACTTCCCCTCGGTCCGCGCCAAGGTGGACCGCCTGTTCCTCGGTCCGCCGACCGGCTGGCCGGTGCAGTTGCGTGTCATGGGTCCGGACCGGCAGGAGGTTCGCCATATCGCCGATGATGTAAAAGCGCGCTTCGCGCAGAACCCGCTGCTCGGCGCCATTCATGACGACTGGCTGGAGCCGGTGCCGGCCATGAAGCTGGTGATCGATCAGGACCGCGCCCGTGCACTCGGCGTCACCTCGCAGCGTATCCGCCAGATGCTGCAGGCCTCGATGTCCGGCGTCACCCTCGACAATTATCGTGAGGGCGAGGAGACCGTCGGCATCGTTGCACGGGAGCCAGAGGCCAGCCGCCACCTGCTGACCTCGGTCAATTCCATCTATATCCCGACCGACTCCGGCGGTTTCGTGCCGCTGTCGCAGGTCGCAAAGGTCGTGCCCGTCATGGAGCAGAGCATCGAGTGGCGCCGCGACCGCCTGCCGACGATCACGGTCAGGGCGACGCTTCCCGACAATGTTCAGTCGAACGACGTGACGGCCAAGCTCTACAACGACATGGCCGATCTCAGAAACAGCCTGCCGGCGGGCTACAAGATCGAGATCCAGGGCGGTGCCGAAGACAGCGCCGAAAGCCAGGCCTCGATCGCCGCCAAGGCACCGATCATGCTCGTCATCATCGTCGTGCTGCTGATGGCGCAGCTCCAGCACTTCGGCAAGGCGATGCTGGTGCTCTCCACCGGTCCGCTCGGCATCATCGGTGCAGCCGGTGCCCTGTTGGTCAGCGGCGCGCCCTTCGGCTTCGTGGCGATCCTCGGCGTCATCGCGCTGCTTGGCATCATCATCCGCAATTCGATCATCCTCGTCGACCAGATCGATCAGGACATCGCGGCGGGCATGGACCGGAAGGAAGCGATTATCGGCTCGGCCGTCCGCCGTTTCCGGCCGATCATGCTGACGGCGTTGACGGCGGTGCTGGCGCTGATCCCGATCTCGCGCGGCGTTTTCTGGGGTCCACTTGCCTACGCCATGATGGGCGGCATCCTGGTTGCCACAGTGCTGACCATCTTCGTGCTGCCGGCGGGCTATGCGCTCTTTTTCGGCCGCGAGCCGAAGAAGAAAGGACAGCAGCCCGTCGAAGAGCAGGAGAGCAACGACGCCGTACATCATCTACCACCGGCTATGGCAGCGGAATAAAAAGCGCGGGCAAAGCGTGAAAGGGGCCCCGGCTTGTGCCGGGGCCCTTTTTTATGTGCGCCCAGCATGGGCGCACTCTCGTGGGTGGAAGTCCCACCGTAAGCTGGTCATGGCGAGCGAAGAGAAGCGCAACTGCGGAAGGGCGACCGACCGTGGGGAGGAAGCGTGGATCG
>NZ_JBSYVH010000011.1:0-126485 GCF_054114205.1 Rhizobium sp. LEGMi-198b
GGCGACAACGTCACGGTTGCCGTTGAGCTGATCGTTCCGATCGCGATGGAAGAAAAGCTGCGCTTCGCTATCCGCGAAGGCGGCCGCACCGTCGGCGCCGGCATCGTCGCCTCCATCGTCGAGTAATTCGAGGTCGGCCACTCCATCCGAGTGGCCGATTCGATGACAATAATATGATGCAAGCGGCAGTAGCCGCTTGCTTATGACATGGAAATGTTGCAAATGGCGCGCGAGCGCGATTTGCGCCCTGCTTCGGATAACGAAGCGGCCAATGAGATTAACGATAAGGTGGGCCGAAAGGTCTAAAAAAGTGGATGGGGATGCCGTCGCCGGCGTCCCTCTCGATCTTTGAAACCGGTGGTCCGCCTTAGGAAAAAGAAAAATCCGTGCCCTTTTTGAGCGGCACGCGAGATAACAAAACACAAGGATAACGTCGAATGAACGGCCAAAATATCCGCATTCGCCTGAAGGCGTTCGATCACCGGATTCTCGATGCTTCCACGCGCGAGATCGTGTCGACGGCGAAGCGCACCGGTGCTAGCGTCCGGGGCCCCGTTCCGCTTCCGACTCGTATCGAGAAGTTCACGGTAAACCGGTCCCCGCACATCGACAAGAAGAGCCGCGAGCAGTTCGAGATGCGCACGCATAAGCGCCTTCTCGACATCGTTGACCCGACCCCGCAGACGGTAGACGCGCTGATGAAGCTCGATCTCGCCGCCGGTGTCGATGTTGAGATCAAGCTCTGAGACCTCTGGTCCTCGAGCTGAGTGAGAAGGATTGAACCGATGCGTTCAGGTGTGATTGCACAGAAGGTGGGAATGACCCGCGTCTATAACGACGCCGGCGAGCACGTCCCGGTAACCGTATTGCGTTTGGATGGCTGCCAGGTCGTGGCCCAGCGCACAGTAGAAAAGAATGGCTACACCGCAGTTCAGCTCGGTGCTGGCCAGGCGAAAGTTAAGAACACGACGAAGGCCCTGCGCGGTCATTTCGCCGTTGCCAGCGTTGAGCCGAAGGCCAAGCTCGTTGAATTCCGTGTTACGGACGACAACCTGCTCGAAGTTGGTACCGAGCTCAAGGCCGCTCACTTCACGGCGGGCCAGCTCGTCGACGTGACCGGCACGACGATCGGTAAGGGCTTTGCCGGCGCCATCAAGCGCCACGGCTTCGGCGGTCTGCGCGCCACGCATGGTGTGTCGGTTTCGCACCGCTCGCACGGTTCGACCGGCTCGCGCCAGGATCCGGGCAAGGTGTTCAAGAACAAGAAGATGGCTGGTCACATGGGCCAGACCCGCGTCACGACGCAGAACCTCGAAGTGGTATCGACCGATGAAGATCGCGGTCTGATCCTCGTCAAGGGTGCAGTTCCCGGCTCCAAGGGTGCCTGGATCATCGTGCGCGATGCCGTCAAGTCGGCTGCGAAGTAAGGGAGCCAAACCAATGGAATTGAACGTCAAGACCCTCGAGGGAAAAGACGCTGGGAAGGTTTCCCTTTCTGATGCGATTTTCGGCCTCGAGCCGCGTGAGGACATCCTCGCACGCGTCATTCGCTGGCAGCTCGCCAAGAAGCAGCAGGGCACGCATCAGGCAAAGGGCCGCGCAGACGTAGCGCGCACCGGTGCCAAGATGTACAAGCAGAAGGGTACGGGCCGCGCTCGTCACCATTCGGCTCGCGCTCCGCAGTTCCGCGGCGGTGGTAAGGCTCACGGCCCGGTCGCTCGCAGCCATGAGCACGATCTGCCGAAGAAGGTTCGCGCCCTCGGCCTGCGTCATGCTCTGTCCGCCAAGCTCAAGTCCGAAGACGTCATCGTCATCGACAGCCTGGTTGCAGCCGATGCAAAGACCAAGGCTCTGGCCAGCACTTTCGAGACGCTCGGCCTGACCAATGCACTCTTCATCGGTGGCGCTGAGCTCGACAGCAACTTCAAGCTCGCGGCTCAGAACATCCCGAACATCGATGTTCTGCCGATCCAGGGCATCAACGTTTACGACATCCTGCGCCGCGGCAAGCTCGTGCTGTCCAAGGCTGCAGTTGAAGCTCTAGAGGAGCGATTCAAGTGACGGATCTTCGCCATTATGATGTGATCGTGTCTCCTGCGATCACCGAAAAGTCCACGCTGCTTTCGGACAATAACCAGGTTGTTTTCAACGTTGCCAAGACCGCGACGAAGCCTGAAATCAAGGCTGCCGTCGAAGCGCTCTTCGGCGTCAAGGTGACGGCCGTTAACACTCTGCTGCGCCTCGGCAAGACCAAGCGGTTCAAGGGTCTCGTCGGCAAGCAGAAGGACGTGAAGAAGGCTGTTGTGACGCTCGCCGAAGGCCAGTCGATCGACGTCTCCACCGGTCTCTGAGGAATAAGAAAATGGCATTGAAAACATTCAATCCGACGACCCCGAGCCAGCGTCAGCTGGTCATCGTCGATCGCTCCTCGCTCTACAAGGGCAAGCCGGTCAAGACGCTGACGGAAGGCCTGACCTCCAAGGGTGGCCGCAACAACACCGGCCGCATCACCGTGCGTTTCCAGGGTGGCGGTCACAAGCGCAGCTATCGTCTGGTCGACTTCAAGCGTCGCAAGTTCGACGTTGAAGCATCGGTCGAGCGCATCGAATACGACCCGAACCGTACCGCTTACATCGCTCTGGTGAAGTACACGGACGGCGAACTGGCCTACATCCTCGCTCCGCAGCGCCTCGCTGCTGGCGACAAGGTCGTCGCTTCGGAAAAGGCAGTGGACGTGAAGCCGGGCAACACCATGCCGCTTCAGTTCATCCCGGTCGGCTCCATCATCCATAACGTGGAAATGAAGCCGGGCAAGGGCGGTCAGATCGCTCGTTCGGCTGGCTCCTACGCTCAGCTCGTCGGTCGTGACCAGGGCATGGCGATCCTTCGCCTGAATTCGGGCGAACAGCGCCTCGTACATGGCAATTGCCTTGCAACGATCGGTGCGGTTTCGAACCCGGATCATGCCAACATCAACGACGGTAAGGCCGGTCGTTCGCGTTGGCGTGGCAAGAAGCCGCATAACCGCGGCGTTGTCATGAACCCGGTCGACCATCCGCACGGCGGTGGTGAAGGCCGCACCTCCGGTGGTCGTCATCCGGTGACCCCATGGGGCAAGCCGACCAAGGGCAAGCGTACGCGGTCGAACAAGTCGACCGACAAGATGATCATGCGCTCGCGCCATCAGCGCAAGAAGTAAGAGAGGAAGTCTCAAGTGGCTCGTTCAGTATGGAAAGGTCCGTTTGTTGACGGCTATCTTCTCAAGAAGGCTGAGAAGGTGCGCGAAGGCGGACGTAGCGAAGTAATCAAGATGTGGAGCCGTCGCTCCACGATCATGCCGCAGTTCGTTGGTCTCACCTTCGGCGTCTACAACGGCAGCAAGCACATTCCGGTCAGCGTCAACGAAGACATGGTCGGTCACAAGTTCGGCGAGTTCGCCCCGACCCGTACCTATTATGGTCACGGTGCGGACAAGAAGGCGAAGAGGAAGTAACAATGGGCAAGGCAAAAACCGAACGCCGGCTGAAGGACAATGAGGCGCAGGCAGTTGCGCGCACGCTCCGTGTCAGCCCGCAGAAGCTCAACCTAGTCGCGGCTTCGATCCGCGGCAAGAAGGTTGACCGCGCGCTCGCAGAGCTGGAATTCTCGCGCAAGCGTATTGCTGGCGCCGTGAAGAAGACGCTCGAATCTGCGATCGCCAACGCTGAGAACAACCATGATCTCGACGTTGACTCGCTGGTTGTGGCGGAAGCCTACGTCGGCAAGTCGATCGTCATGAAGCGTTTCCACGCTCGTGGCCGTGGCCGCGCGTCTCGTATCGAGCGCCCGTTTGCGCACCTGACGATCGTCGTTCGTGAAGTGGAAGCTCAAGGGGAGGCCGCATAATGGGTCAGAAAATCAATCCAATCGGTTTTCGTCTTGGCATCAACCGTACTTGGGATAGCCGCTGGTTTGCGGACAATGCCGAGTATGGCCAGCTCCTCCACGAAGACCTGAAGATGCGCAAGTTCGTCATGAACGAACTGAAGCAAGCCGGTATCTCCAAGGTGGTCATCGAGCGCCCGCACAAGAAGTGCCGCGTCACGATCCACTCGGCTCGTCCGGGCCTGATCATCGGCAAGAAGGGCGCTGATATCGACAAGCTTCGCAAGAAGCTGTCGGATATGACGAATTCCGAAACGCACCTCAACATTGTTGAAGTTCGCAAGCCGGAAATCGACGCGACGCTGGTTGCCCAGTCGATCGCTCAGCAGCTCGAGCGCCGTGTAGCTTTCCGTCGCGCCATGAAGCGCGCCGTTCAGTCCGCGATGCGTCTTGGCGCCGAAGGCATCAAGATCACCTGCGCCGGCCGTCTCGGTGGTGCGGAAATCGCTCGTACGGAATGGTACCGTGAAGGTCGTGTGCCGCTGCATACGCTGCGCGCCGACATCGACTACGGTACGGCTGAAGCAGAAACCGCTTTCGGTATCTGCGGCATCAAGGTCTGGATCTTCAAGGGCGAAATCCTTGAGCACGATCCGATGGCCTCCGAACGCCGCGCGCTCGAAGGCGACGCCCAGGGTCCGGCTAGCCGCGATCGCGATAGAGACCGCCGCCGCGAAAACGCTTGATAGCGTTCGTGGCAGATAAGTTCGGAGAATAAGAAAATGTTGCAGCCAAAGCGTACGAAGTACCGCAAGCAATTTAAGGGCCGCATCAAGGGCGTTGCCAAGGGTGGTTCTGACCTCGCATTCGGCGAATTCGGTCTGAAGTCGCAGGAGCCCAACCGCGTCAACGCTCGTGAGATCGAAGCGGCTCGCCGCGCGATCACGCGCTATATGAAGCGTGCCGGCCGTGTATGGATCCGCGTGTTCCCGGATGTTCCGGTAACCGCAAAGCCGACCGAAGTCCGCATGGGTAAAGGTAAAGGCTCTGTCGAATACTGGGCATGCAAGGTCAAGCCCGGCCGTATGATGTTCGAGATCGATGGTGTGAGCGAGGAAATCGCTCGTGAGGCTCTGCGCCTCGGCGCCGCCAAGCTCTCGGTCAAGACGCGCTTCGTGCAGCGCATTGCAGAGTAAGGAAGAAGCTCATGAAAGCCGCAGATGTTCGCGCCCTGAGCGCCGACCAACTCAAGGACGAGCTTGCCAAGCTGAAGAAGGAGCAGTTCAACCTGCGCTTTCAGAAGGCGACCGGCCAGCTTGAGAAGTCCTCGCGCATCAATGAAGTCCGCAAGGACATCGCCCGCGTGAAAACCATTGCCCGCCAGAAGGCGGCAGAAGCAAAGGCCTAAAGGAAGAATAACATGCCGAAGCGCATTCTGCAGGGCGTCGTGGTCAGCGACAAGAACGAGAAGACGGTAGTTGTCCGCGTGGAGCGTCGTTTCGCTCACCCGCTGCTTCAGAAGACCGTTCGTCGTTCCAAGAAGTACAAGGCTCACGACGAAAACAATCAGTACAAGGTCGGCGACGTCGTTTCCATCGAGGAATGCGCGCCGATTTCCAAGGACAAGACCTGGACGGTCGTTTCCGCCCAGGCCAAGTAACAGAATTTCGCTCAGGCCCTTGCGCTTGGGCGAAATATCTGTATGAAGCACGAGCTTGGAAGCAGGACGCTCGAGAACGGGCGTTCTTTTGCTTTATTGATGGCCGGCGAAGGTGACCCAGGTGGTCCTTACCGTCGGAGAAATCAGACAAGACACTAGTCCATAAGCCGGGGTAGGGGGCTGTTTAGCCCAACCATTCCGGTAACAACAAGAAGGCGACCTGACATGATTCAGATGCAAACAAACCTCGACGTGGCGGATAATTCCGGCGCACGTCGTGTCATGTGCATCAAGGTGCTGGGCGGCTCGAAGCGCAAGTATGCCTCGATCGGCGACGTCATCGTCGTTTCGATCAAGGAAGCCATTCCGCGCGGCCGCGTGAAGAAGGGTGACGTGATGAAGGCGGTTGTCGTTCGCACCGCCAAGGACATCCGTCGTCCGGATGGCAGCGTCATCCGCTTCGATACCAACGCAGCAGTCCTCATCGACAACAAGAAAGAGCCGATCGGCACCCGTATCTTCGGACCGGTTCCGCGCGAACTTCGCGCCAAGAACCACATGAAGATCATCTCGCTGGCTCCAGAAGTACTGTAAGGAGCGGAGCGATGCAAAAGATCCGTAAAGGCGACAAGGTTGTCGTATTGGCCGGCAAGGACAAGGGCCGTACCGGCGAAGTCATTCAAGTGCTGCCGAAGGAAGACCGCGCGGTCGTCCGTGGCGTCAACGTCATCAAGCGCCACCAGCGCCAGACGCAGACCCAGGAAGCCGGCATCATCAGCAAGGAAGCCCCGCTTCACCTGTCCAACATTGCGATCGTCGACAAGGACGGCAAGCCGACCCGCGTCGGTTTCAAGGTTGTAGATGGCAAGAAGGTCCGTGTGGCCAAGACCTCGGGAGAAGTGATCGATGGCTGAGGCAAAGTACGAGCCGCGGCTCAAGAAGGAATATGTCGCCCGCATTCGCGCAGCGATGCAGGAGAAGTTCTCCTACGCCAACGAAATGCAGATCCCGAAGCTGGACAAGATCGTGATCAACATGGGCGTTGGTGAAGCAACGGCTGATTCGAAGAAGCCGACCGTTGCTGCTGCCGACCTCGCAGCGATCGCCGGCCAGAAGCCGGTTATCACCCGCGCGCGCAACTCCATCGCTGGCTTCAAGGTCCGCGAAAACATGCCGATCGGCGCCAAGGTGACGCTGCGCGGCGCCCGCATGTATGAGTTCCTGGATCGTCTGGTCAACATCGCGCTCCCGCGCGTTCGCGACTTCCGCGGCCTGAACCCGAAGAGCTTTGACGGTCGTGGCAACTTCGCCATGGGCATCAAGGAGCACATTGTGTTCCCTGAGATCAACTACGACAAGGTTGATCAGATGTGGGGCATGGACATCATCGTTTGCACGACGGCGACGACCGACGACGAAGCACGGGCTCTTCTGAAAGAGTTCAACTTCCCGTTCCGTCAATAACCGTAACGACGAGCGTAGAAAAGGAACCCTGATATGGCGAAGACAAGCGCAGTCGAAAAGAACAAGCGCCGCCGCAATACGGTTGCCAACCAGTCCGCGAAGCGGGCTGCCCTGAAGGCAATCATCATGAACCAGTCTCTTCCGATCGAAGACCGGTTCAAGGCCACTCTGAAGCTGGCATCGCTCCCGCGCGATGGATCGAAGACCCGCATTCGCAACCGTTGCGAAGTATCTGGTCGCCCGCGCGCCTATTACCGCAAACTGCGCATGTCGCGTATCGCGCTGCGTGAACTCGGCAATCTCGGCAAGGTGCCGGGTATTGTCAAGTCGAGCTGGTAAGGAGCAGATTAGATGACTATGACTGATCCTTTGGGCGATATGCTCACCCGCATCCGCAACGGCGCTTCCCGCCGCAAGTCGTCGGTTTCGACGCCTGCGTCCAAGCTTCGTGCGCGTGTTCTCGATGTTCTGCAGGCTGAAGGCTATATCCGTGGCTACTCCGTCGTCGATTTCGGCAACGGCAAGTCTGAGCTCAACATCGAGCTCAAGTACTATGAAGGCTCTTCGGTGATCCGTGAGATCGGCCGTGTGTCCAAGCCGGGCCGCCGAGTTTATGTCTCGGTCAAGTCCATTCCGCAGGTCGCGAACGGCCTCGGCATCACCATCCTTTCGACTCCGAAGGGTGTGATGGCCGATCACCAGGCTCGCGAACAGAATGTTGGTGGCGAGGTTCTCTGCTCGGTCTTCTAAGATCGAACAGAGATCTCCCTCGAAACAGACAGGTTTGAAAAAATGTCTCGTATCGGTAAGAAGCCCGTTCAGGTGCCTGCAGGAATCACGGCCTCGGTTGATGGCCAGAAGGTGACTGCTAAGGGCCCCAAGGGCGAACTGGTTTTCGTCGCTAACGACGAAATCGGTCTCAAGCTGGAAGATAATGCAATTGTCGTGACGCCGCTCAACGACTCCAAGGATGCTCGCGCAAAGTGGGGCATGTCCCGCACGATGATCGAGAACATCCTGAAGGGTGTTAAGGACGGCTACGAGCGCAAGCTCGAAATCAACGGCGTCGGCTACCGTGCCTCCATGCAGGGCAAGAACCTGCAGCTCGCGCTCGGCTTCAGCCACGACGTGGTTTATGAGCCGCCGGTCGGCATCACGATTGCTGTGCCGAAGCCGACGGAAATCGTCGTCTCCGGCATCAACAAGCAACAGGTCGGCCAGGTTGCCGCTGAAATCCGCGAATATCGCGGTCCTGAGCCCTACAAGGGCAAGGGCGTCAAGTATGCCGACGAGCGGATCGTCCGCAAAGAAGGCAAGAAGAAGTAAGGATCACGCGAAATGGCTAGCAGGAAAGAAGCACTTGCACGTCGTGCCAACCGCGTGCGCCGTCAACTCAAGTCGGTGGCCAATGGCCGTCCGCGCCTGTCGGTTCATCGCTCGTCGAAGAACATCTACGCCCAGGTCATCGATGATGTGGCTGGCAAGACGCTTGCGTCTGCCTCCACCCTCGACAAGGATCTTCGCGGTTCTCTGAAGACCGGTGCCGACACCGCAGCCGCTGCTCTTGTAGGTAAGCTCGTCGCCGAGCGTGCCTCCAAGGCCGGCGTTAAGGAAGTCGTGTTCGATCGCGGCGCCTTCATCTACCACGGCCGCATCAAGGCCCTGGCCGATGCAGCCCGCGAAGGCGGCCTGACCTTCTGATCAAGTTTCCGGCCGGCAGCTTTCGAGCGCCGGCCGGATATCACCGGACCGCTGATCTCCTTCGGGAGGTCGATGCGGTCTTCGTTTTGTTTGCCGATTGCACCCGGAAAAGAAAAAGGAAGAGGACAATGGCACAGGAAAAGAGGGCTCCGCGGGAAGACCGCCAGAGCCGTGAAGAGCGCGATAGCGAATTCGTCGACAAGCTGGTCGCGATCAACCGCGTCGCCAAGGTTGTAAAGGGTGGCCGCCGTTTCGGTTTCGCCGCTCTCGTCGTCGTCGGTGACCAGAAGGGCCGCGTAGGCTTTGGTCATGGCAAGGCACGCGAAGTGCCGGAAGCGATCCGCAAGGCAACCGAAAGCGCCAAGCGCGACATGATCTTCGTACCGCTGCGTGACGGCCGTACGCTGCATCACGACGTTCATGGCCGCCATGGCGCTGGCAAGGTTCTGCTGCGCTCGGCTAAGGTCGGTACCGGTATCATCGCAGGTGGCCCGATGCGCGCCGTTTTCGAAACGCTCGGCGTTCATGACGTCGTTGCCAAGTCGACCGGTTCGTCGAACCCGTACAACATGGTTCGCGCCACGTTCGACGCCCTGAAGCACCAGGTTCACCCGAAGGACATCGCAGCTCAGCGCGGCATCAAGTATGCCACCCTGCAGGCTCGCCGCGCGTCCTCGGGCAACGCCTCCGAAGAATAAGGGAGTTTGACCTATGGCCAAGACGACCAAGAAGGCTGAAGCCAAGGCGACCGTTACGGTCGAGCAGATTGGCAGCCCGATCCGCCGTCCGGATGTTCAGCAGAAGACGCTGATCGGTCTCGGACTGAACAAGATGCACCGTCGCCGCACGCTGGAAGACACTCCGGCTGTTCGTGGCATGATCCGTGCTGTCCAGCATCTCGTTCGCGTTGTCGACGAGAAGTGAGCCGGAGGTATTCGCTATGAAACTGAATGAGATCAAGGATAACGAAGGCTCGACCCATAGCCGCAAGCGCCTCGGCCGCGGCATCGGCTCCGGCTCCGGCAAGACCGGCGGCCGTGGTGTGAAGGGTCAGAAGTCCCGTTCGGGCGTTGCCATCAACGGCTTCGAAGGCGGTCAGATGCCCATCTACCGTCGCCTGCCGAAGCGCGGCTTCACCAATATCTTCGCTGCCGACTACGTCGTTGTGTCGCTGGCTCGCATCCAGGCTGCCGTCGATGCCGGCAAGCTCGATGCCAAGGCAACCGTCGACGCAGCAGCCCTAAAGGCTGCGGGCGTGATTCGCCGCGTCAAGGACGGCGTTCGCGTTCTCTCGGACGGCGAACTGAAGGCGAAGCTTTCGCTGGAAGTTGCAGGCGCCTCCAAGCCGGCGGTCGAAAAGATCGAAAAGGCTGGCGGTTCCATCAAGCTGCTCGCTTCTGTCGCAGAATAATCTTATCAATAAATCGCCCGGGGTGCTTCACACCGGGCGATTTTGCTCCCATATGTGAGCCTCACGAACCTGAGCGATGCAGCAGTGTCTTTTCAGGGAATAACGGGAACCAAGGGTGAGGCATCCGATTGCAGTGCAATCCGTCCAAAACCCGGCTTTTAAACAATTAAAGACTGATTCCGGACCCGGCCGATTATGCCGGAATTGGTAATGCGGAGATTTGCATGGCTTCTGCAGCGGAACAATTGGCATCCAATCTCAATTTTTCGACCTTTGCCAAAGCCGAGGATCTCAAGAAGCGACTGTGGTTCACGCTCGGCGCTCTCCTCGTCTACCGTCTGGGTACCCACATCCCGCTTCCGGGCCTCAATCCGGCGGCCTATGCCCAGGCCTTTCAGAATCAGTCCGGCGGCATCCTCGGCCTTTTCAATATGTTTTCCGGCGGCGCCGTGCAGCGCATGGCGATTTTCGCGCTCGGCATCATGCCCTATATTTCCGCTTCGATCATCGTGCAGCTCATGACCTCGGTCGTGCCGGCGCTCGAAAACCTGAAGAAGGAAGGCGAGCAGGGCCGCAAGATCATCAACCAGTACACCCGTTACGGCACGGTGTTGCTCGGCGCCTTGCAGGCCTATGGCATTGCGATCGGCCTTGAGCACGGTAATGGCGTGGTTCTCGACCCAGGCTGGTTTTTCCGCCTTTCGACGGTCGTCACGCTGCTCGGCGGCACGATGTTCCTGATGTGGCTTGGTGAACAGGTTACCTCGCGCGGCATCGGCAACGGTATTTCGCTGATCATCTTCGCAGGCATCGCAGCCGGTCTGCCGACCGCGCTTGCCGGTACACTGGAACTCGGCCGCACGGGCGCTCTGTCGACCGGCCTCATTCTGGCCGTGCTTGTCGTCGCTGTCCTGGTCATCGGGCTTATCGTGTTCGTTGAGCGCGCCCAGCGCCGCCTGTTGATCCAGTATCCGAAGCGCCAGGTTGGCACCCGCATGTTCCAGGGCGATACCTCGCATCTGCCGCTGAAGCTCAACACATCAGGCGTTATTCCGGCGATCTTTGCATCTTCGCTGCTGCTGCTGCCTGCGACCGTCGCCGGTCTCGGCAACAACACGGCCCTGCCGACCTGGGTCACCTCCATCGTCGCGGCCCTTGGTCATGGTCAGCCGATCTACATGGTGCTCTACGGTGCCTTGATCGCCTTCTTCGCCTTCTTCTACACGGCGCTGGTCTTCAATCCGAAGGATACGGCCGACAATCTGAAGAAGCACGGCGGCTTCATTCCGGGCATCCGTCCGGGTGAGCGCACCGCCGAATATATCGATTATGTGCTGACCCGAATCACGGTGATTGGCGCGATCTATCTTGTCTTCGTCTGCATTCTGCCCGAAATTCTCGTGTCCCAGACCGGTATTCCGCTGTCTCTGGGTGGCACTTCGCTTCTGATCGTGGTTAGCGTAACGCTGGATACGGTGGCGCAGATTCAGGGTCACCTGATCGCACAGCAATATGAAGGCCTGATCAAGAAATCGAAGCTGCGTGGAGGAAAGAGGGGGCGATGAGATTAATACTTTTGGGGCCGCCGGGCGCAGGTAAGGGGACCCAGGCCCAGCGTATCGTGGAAAAGTACGGCATTCCGCAGCTTTCCACGGGCGATATGCTGAGGGCTGCGGTGGCGGCTGGGACTGAAGTAGGCAAGCGCGCCAAGGCCGTCATGGATGCCGGCAAGCTTGTTTCAGACGAAATTGTCAATGCCATCGTGTCCGAGCGCATCGATCAACCGGATTGCGCCAAGGGCTTCATTCTTGACGGTTATCCGCGCACGCTCATCCAGGCTGACGCGACCGAGGAAATGTTGAAGGCGAAAGGCCTCAACCTTTCTGTCGTGATCGAGATCAAGGTGGATGACGCCGTGCTCGCCGATCGCATTTCGGGCCGTTATACCTGCGCCAACTGCGGCGCCGGTTATCACGACGAAAACCTGAAGCCGAAGGCGGAAGGCGTGTGTGACCGTTGCGGTTCCACGCACTTCAAGCGCCGTGCCGACGACAACAGGGAAACGGTGGTCGAGCGCCTGCAGGTCTACTACAAGGAAACCTCGCCGCTCATCGGTTACTACTACGCCAAGGGCAAGCTTCAATCGGTCGACGGCATGGCCGATATCGAGCATGTGACCGCCGATATCGATGCCATCCTGTCCAAGCTTTGGATGGCCTAAAATAAACTTGCCGGGGCGGTTGCTTTTTTGCGCTGATTCCGCTAAACACCGCGCCAACTCGCGACATGCCATGCGATCGGCGCGGATTTCCGTAGGGAGGTCCGGGTACGGTCGTTTTGACGTGTTGCGGACCCAAGTTTGAACAAGCAGCTCCAGGGCTGCATAACAAAACCTTTTGCTCAGGCAGAGGGAATGCAAGGAGAACAGGCGTGGCTCGTATCGCTGGCGTCAACATCCCGACTGCAAAGCGCGTTGTAATTGCGCTTCGCTACATTCACGGGATCGGACCTAAGTTTGCACAGGAAATCTGCGAGAAGGTCGGTATCCCGGCCGAGCGTCGCGTCAACCAGTTGACGGATGCTGAAGTTCTGCAGATCCGCGAAACCATCGACCGCGACTATCAGGTCGAAGGCGACCTTCGTCGCGAAACCGCGATGAACATCAAGCGTCTGATGGACCTTGGCAGCTACCGCGGCCTGCGTCATCGTCGCGGCCTGCCGGTTCGCGGCCAGCGCACCCATACCAATGCCCGCACCCGCAAGGGTCCGGCAAAGGCTATTGCTGGTAAGAAGAAGTAATTTCCGGGAAACCGGATTTGGGAGGCTGGCGGTCTGCGCCGGCCTCTTTTGAGTTTGGAGCGGGACCATGTAGGTGCCGTTCCGGTGTAGCCGCTGGCATTACGGCGGTGAAGAGATCCAAGAAAGGACTACCATGGCCAAGGAAGCCGTCCGCGTTCGCCGTCGCGAGCGCAAGAATATCACGTCGGGCGTTGCGCACGTCAATTCGACCTTCAACAACACGATGATCACCATCACCGACGCACAGGGCAACGCGATTGCCTGGTCGTCCGCTGGTGCCAAGGGCTTCAAGGGTTCGCGCAAGTCGACCCCGTTCGCTGCTCAGATCGCTGCTGAAGACTGCGCCAAGAAGGCCCAGGAACATGGCATGAAGTCGCTGGAAGTCGAAGTTTGCGGCCCGGGCTCCGGTCGTGAATCCGCTCTGCGCGCGCTCCAGGCTGCCGGTTTCATGATCACGTCCATCCGCGACGTGACCCCGATCCCGCACAATGGTTGCCGCCCGCGCAAGAAGCGCCGCGTCTGATCATCGCCACTCACGACACCGGCCGGCGCATATGTGTCCGGCTTGGTGCTTCTCAAGCTCGGTTGTCACGATTGGATGGTGGCAACGAACGGAAGGCAAGAACATGATTCAGAAAAACTGGCAGGAACTGATCAAGCCAAACAAGGTCGAGTTTTCCTCGAGCGGCCGCACCAAGGCTACGCTCGTGGCAGAACCGCTGGAGCGTGGCTTCGGTCTCACCCTCGGCAACGCGCTGCGCCGCGTTCTGCTGTCCTCTCTGCGCGGCGCCGCTGTGACGGCCGTGCAGATCGACGGCGTGCTGCATGAGTTCTCCTCTATCCCGGGTGTTCGGGAAGACGTGACGGACATCGTGCTGAACATCAAGGAAATCGCCATCAAGATGGATGGCGATGACAGCAAGCGCATGGTCGTCCGCAAGCAGGGCCCAGGCGTAGTAACAGCTGGCGACATCCAGACGGTCGGCGACATCGAAATCCTCAATCCCGAGCATGTCATCTGCACGCTCGACGAGGGCGCCGAAATCCGCATGGAATTCACCGTCAACAACGGCAAGGGCTACGTCCCGGCCGAGCGCAATCGTGCGGAAGATGCTCCGATCGGCCTCATCCCGGTCGACAGCCTTTATTCGCCGGTCAAGAAGGTGTCCTACAAGGTTGAAAACACCCGCGAAGGACAGGTTCTCGACTACGACAAGCTGAGCATGTCGATCGAAACCGATGGCTCGATCACCGGCGAAGATGCCGTCGCTTTCGCGGCTCGTATCCTCCAGGATCAGCTTGGCGTCTTCGTCAACTTCGACGAGCCGCAGAAGGAAGCCGAAGAAGAAGCAGTCACCGAACTTGCTTTCAACCCGGCGCTCCTCAAGAAGGTGGACGAACTGGAACTGTCTGTTCGCTCGGCAAACTGCCTGAAGAACGACAACATCGTCTATATCGGCGACCTCATTCAGAAGACCGAAGCAGAAATGCTCCGCACGCCGAATTTTGGTCGCAAGTCGCTGAACGAAATCAAGGAAGTTCTCGCTTCCATGGGCCTGCACCTCGGCATGGAAGTGCCGGCATGGCCGCCCGAGAACATCGAAGATCTCGCCAAGCGTTACGAAGACCAATACTAACCAACAAACTGCAGGCGAGCGATGCCTGCAAGTGAAGGAGAATAGCCATGCGCCACGGTAAAGCCGGCCGCAAGCTGAATAGAACCGCTAGCCACCGTAAGGCGATGTTCGCCAACATGGCGGCTTCGCTCATCACCCATGAGCAGATCGTCACCACGCTCCCGAAGGCGAAGGAAATTCGTCCGATCGTCGAGAAGCTGGTTACCCTCGGCAAGCGCGGCGACCTGCACGCTCGTCGTCAGGCCATCTCGCAGATCCGCGACGCAGCTGTCGTCTCGAAGCTCTTCGACGCGATTGCAACGCGCTACGCCACCCGCAACGGCGGCTACCTGCGCATCATGAAGGCCGGCTTCCGCCAGGGCGACAATGCCGCTCTCGCAGTTGTCGAGTTCGTCGATCGCGATATCAATGCCAAGGGCGCAGCCGACAAGGCTCGCGTTGCTGCTGAAGAAGAAGCCGCTGCCGCTTAAGGCCAGCTTCGCATACAAGATTAAAAGGCCGGATGAGCGATCATCCGGCCTTTTGTCGTTTACGACTTTGAAATGCCAGCTTTGATGCGCGCCCTTACTCCGGAATATGGACGTGCTGTTTGATGTGCTTCAGATTGGCGACAATGGTGAAGGTCATGATGACCAGAAGGCACCATGAACTCCACTTGCCGATGTGTACCATCGACCAAGCACCGAGCTGATTTGGATATTTCCATATGCCGAGAAAGGTGCTGATATTTTCCGCCAGCCAGATGAAGAAGCCGATCAGGACGAATGACAGTAAGAGCGGCATCCGCCGGTCACGATCATAAGGGCGGAATATCACCGTCGACCGCGCGTAAAGGCCCATGAGGCAAGCGGCAATATACCAGCGATAGTCACCAATATAGTGATGCGTGAAGAAATTTGCGTAGATCACCAAGGCCGACGCGCCGGCCATCCAATAGGGCGGGTGATGTTTGATGCGAAGATCGAAGAGCCGCCAAGCTTGAATGATGTAGCTGCCAACCGCGGCGTACATGAAGCCCGAGAACAACGGAACACCAAGCAGCTTCGTGTAGGCATGATCCGGATAGGCCCAGGATTGTATGTTGCCGGAGGTTTTGAAGACTTCGAGTGCAAAGCCAACGACATGAAAGAGACAAACGGCTTTCAGTTCGTCAAAGCTTTCAAGCTTTGCCCAAACCATCCAAATCTGGATGGCCAGCGCAATGATCAGCAACACATCGTAGCGCGGGATATGAAGAAGCCCAGCGCGTGGAACGGTAAAGACCGCCAGAAAGAACAATCCGGCGAAGAGACAGGCGCGGGCCTCTTTCAGCCCGAAGAAAAGGAATTCGATTGCAAAGCGATGAAGGCCCGTCAGGTCGGAAGGGCGCGGATTTGGATCAAGGCAGCTATCGCCGTCCGGCGTGCGATTTTCCCATGAAACGACTTTGGACATCAAATGCTCCCCCCGCGGCGCCGGTGAATCGCCGGACTGATTGCTGACACGAGGAGCATGGCAAAATTACAGCTTAACCTTGTATTGGTGCGATCTATCTCTTCCGTTGAAAATCGGCGAAGGGCATTGCTTTTCCCGGCTGCCGCGGCAAACGTGCCCTGAAACTCATATCCGTTTTCGCGGGATGGAGCCGCATTGAAAGCTTTGACACCATATAGAGGGAAAAGGATCCTGCTGTGCTCAGCCTTGTTGCTGACGATAGCCAGCGGCCTCGCGCTCCGGCGCTATGGCTATGCGATGCATCTGCCTTTCGTCGCAGTCAAATATGGTGGCTCATTATTGTGGGGAGCGATGGTCTACTGGCTTTTGGCTACCCTCTTCGTTGCGACAGGGCGTTTCAGGATCGCCGCGGCGGCGCTGATCGTCGCTGTCCTTGTCGAGCTTTTCAGGCTTTGGCATACGCCGGCGCTGGATGCGTTTCGGCTGACCACCGCCGGAGCCCTGTTGCTGGGACGAGTCTTTTCGCTCTGGAATATCCTGGCCTATGCCGCCGGTATCGCGGCGGCACTGGTGCTTGATTGCGCGCTGTCGAGGCCACCGCTTCGGTTTGAATCCTAGCGTCTTATTCGGCGGCTGCGGCTAGCCGGCGCGAGGGTTCGCTGCGGTGAAGATGGACCGCAAGCGTATCCCAGGGCGGCCTGATGGAAAGTTGCGCCAGAATGCGGCCAATCTCGCCCCTGTGATAGCCTCCATGCGTGGCGACGTGGAGCAGCATCTCCTGGCGCGTCATGCAGCCTCGGTCTCCGTCGGTGAAGACAAAGGGCAAAGCTTCGGACAGGAGCTCAGGGCTAATGGTTTCGAGATATTTCAGGTACCATTGATCCGAGGCCGTTAGCGCCGCGTGAAGATCCGCAAGGGAAGGTGTCTCGGGCGTATTGTCGTCCGCATAGCCATGCTCCTGTCCGGTGAGATGCGCCGCAAATATCCGCGCGACGACCAGCGAATGATTCATCAGGCGTATGGAGACATGGCGCTCCTTGCCAAGCTCTACGGGATCGAGATGACCGATGCTGTCGAGCAGTTCCTCATTCGCCCAAGCCTGATAGCGGAAAAGAGTCTGCAGTAATGGCGATTCGCTCATGATGACGTTGCCCTTTCGTTGGCGGCAAAAATGCGAGTAGAGTGTTCACATTTTATGGAGTGGGGAGCGCATGTCTACTCGCATTCCAAAGCCGGGTTTGCCGATGCGCAAAGAGCCGAGCCAGGCGCGTTCGCGGGCAACGGTCGATGCGATTATCGAGTCAGGTGCTCGCATTTTGGGTGATCGCGGATGGGCCGGGTTCACGACGAATACCGTCGCGGCCGTCGCCGGCATCAGCATCGGTTCGCTCTATCAGTATTTTCCGGACAAGCTCTCTTTGGTCGAAGCCATAAGGCGCCGCCATTTCGACGAGGTCCTCGCCGTCCTGCGCCAGGCGGTCGCCAGCGATTTGCCGCTGCGGCAGAGTGTCGAAGCTCTTGTCCAGGGGATGATCGCTGCGCACAGCGTCAATCCCGACCTTCATAGGGTGTTGCTGGATGAGGTGCCGGGGCTTGAGGGGTCGAGGTCGGCCCATGATGCCTTCCTGGCAGATTATCAAAATCATTACAGGGCTTTTGTTGCAGCACATCGAAGTGCCGATGCCGGGCCTTCCAACGATGTCCTTGCACAGCTTCTATCCGGCGTCGTCGAAGGCGTGATCCATAATGGAGCCAGAAAGGGCACATTGGATTCGCCGGAGTTGAAGCAGGAACTAATCAAGATGATCTGCACTTATCTTGGCGGCGTCGATCGATAGGAAGTGATTCGAGCGACGAGGCGGCCCCGCTACCTAGCGGGAATACAGTCTCTCCTCGCTATTCGCATGGCTGCATTTCGCATTTCAAATACCACTTCGGATCATAATAATTTGAATTCTAATTAGTTTAGTGCTAATGGAATTTCATGAAATCGCTAAACGCTCTGCAACGCATATTCACCGCCAATCTGCTGACGACCGGCCGCCAATGGCGCCGGGTCGTCGATCTTGCGCTGAGCTCCTATGGCATATCGGAGGCCGCGGCCGCGCCGCTGCTTTGGATCGGCCGTCTGGGGGGAGGCGTGCGGCAGGTGGTTCTCGCCACCTATGTCGGTATCGAAGGCCCGTCTCTCGTCCGGTTGCTCGATCAGCTCGAAAGCATGGATCTCGTCATCCGCAAGGATGATCCGACAGATCGGCGTGCTAAAAGTCTGTGGCTGACGCCGGAGGGCGAAAAGCTGGCTTCTCGTATGGAAGATGCGCTCGACGAGCTGCGCGGCAACATTCTGGCCAATGTGGACCCGGCCGATATCGAAGCTGCCATTCGCGTCCTGAAGGCTTTTGAGGAATTCGAGCCGCCGAAGGCGGCTGACGCCGAGCAGGAACGGGAGAAGGTCTTATGAGCATTCCCTCCTGGCGCGACTGGCTATTTTCGGTCAAAGCCTTCATTGCGGCAATCATGGCGCTGTTCATAGCGCTGTCGCTGGATTTGCCGCGCCCCTATTGGGCGATGGCCGCCGTTTATGTCGTCGCCAATCCCCTTGCCGGGGCAACCAGCTCCAAGGGGCTCTATCGTGCCTTGGGTACGCTCATCGGCGCCACCGCGTCGGTGATCCTTGTCCCGCTCTTCGTCAATGCGCCGGAATTGCTGTCCGTCGTCGTCGCGCTCTGGACCGGCACCTTGCTGTTCATTTCCATGCTCGACCGCACCTCGCGCAGCTATGTCTTCATGCTGGCCGGCTATTCGCTGCCGCTGATCGCGCTGCCGACCGTCGGCGCGCCCGAAACCGTCTTCGATGTCGCGCTTGCCCGCTCCGAGGAGATCATCATCGGCATCGTCTGCGCGAGCGTCGTCAGCGCCATCGTCTTCCCGAGCAGCGTCGGCACCGTACTTGGCCAGCGCATCGGCTCCTGGCTGGATGACGCCGGCACCTGGGCGGATGAGATACTGCGCGGCGAGGGGGCTTCTCCCGCAACGCCCCTGAAGCGGCAGAAGCTCGCCGCCGACGTCTCCGGCCTTGATCTCGTCATCAGCCAGTTGCGCTATGACGCGGGCAGCCGCGATATTATCAGGCATTCGCGCGAGCTGCGCGGCCGTCTGTTGATGCTGTTGCCGCTCTTCTCGTCTCTCGCCGATCGCCTGCATGCGCTGAAAGCCGGTGGAAAGCCGCTGCCGCAGGAACTGGTCACGGTGCTCAATGAAGTGGCCGATTGGCTAGGGCAGGGCGGTCGCGGCAAGGCCGACGATACCGCCGATAGCTTGCTCAAAAAGATTGGCGACTTGCAACAGGATGATCTGAATCTCAGTTGGGACGATCTCGTCCGGTCGAGTGCGCTCGATCGCCTCAAAGAAATCGTCGATCTCTGGCAGGATTGCCTGACGCTGCGCGACCAGATCGTGTCCGGCCGGCAGGTGGGCACATGGCGGCCCGCCTTTCGTCACCGCAATGTCGTTGGGCGCAGCCGGCACTATGACTATGCCTTGCTTGCTTTCTCGGCCGGTGCAGTCGTCGTCGGTATCGCCGTCGCCTGCTTCTTCTGGATCTATTCCGGATGGCAAGACGGCGCCGGCTTCGTCACCATGGCGGCCGTCGCCTGTTCGTTTTTCGCCTCGCTTGATCGGCCTGCACCCTTCATCACCTCGATGTTCATCTGGTGCGCCATGAGCCTGCTCATCGCCTGCGTCTATATCTTCGGCATCTTGCCGTCGATCTCCGGTTTCGAAATGTTGGTGCTGGTCTTCGCGCCGCCTTTCCTGGTGATGGGCCTGTTGATCCCGCGCCCGCAGACCAACATGCTCGCCATGCTGCTGGCGGTGAATGGCGCGACCTTCATCGCGCTGCAGGACCGCTATACGGCCGATTTCGCCAGTTTCTCCAACAGTGCGGTCGCGGCTCTCGCAGGTGTGGGTTTTGCCCTGATCTGGACCTTGCTCACCCGTCCCTTCGGCGCCGAACTGGCCGCCTGGCGGCTGGTGCGGGCCGGCTGGACCGATCTCGCCGAAACCGCGGCTGGCATCCGCCGCGCGGATCACGAGCGCCTTTCCGGCCGCATTCTGGATCGCCTCGGGCAACTCGTGCCGCGCCTTGCAGGCATCGAAGATCGCGAATTGAAGAAGGTCGACGGTTACGCCGATGTCCGCCTCGGCTTCAACGTGCTGATGCTGCAGAAGGAGCGTGGGCAACTGAGCGCTGCTGCCGCCGCATCCGTCAGTGAAGTCCTGATCGGCGTTTCGGATTTCTATCGCTCGAGGCTAAAGGCCAAGCGTGCGGGGGATCCCTCCAACGAATTGCGCGTGTCGATCGACCATAGTCTCGAAGCGGTCGCGCAGGAAAAGCGGCATTCCGGCCGGGCGAGCCTCGATGCGCTCGTCGGCCTTCGCAGGGCGCTTTTCCCCCATGCCGAGCCGCCGGCGAGCTGGCGGCCGCCCCTATCGGATACAACTCAACCTCTTCCCATTGCCGCCGAGTAATATCATGCCCGCAGAATTCGATCTCTATGGCGTCTACATCCCACGCCTTCTCGTTCTCATGCTCGTGACGCTGTTTGCCGTCATCATTCTTCGACGCCTGCTCGCATGGATCGGAGCCTACACCCTGGTCTGGCATCGCGGTCTTTTCGATCTCGCGCTTTACGTCTTGCTGCTCGGCGCCGTCTCCTCCGTCTCTCGTTGGTATTTTACATGAACGCGTTCAAACTCATCGGCCGTGTGGCCGTCACTCTCATCTTCGTCGTTGCCGCCGTCTATGTCGGCCGCCAGCTCTGGGGCCATTACATGGACGAACCGTGGACGCGCGATGCGCGCCTGAGGGCTGATGTTGTCGGTATTGCGCCCGATGTTTCCGGCCTTGTGAGCGATGTGCTCGTCAAGGACAACCAGACCGTCAAGAAGGGCGATGTCCTTTTCCGTGTCGATCGCGATCGTTTCGCTATCGCTCTCGAACAGGCGGATGCTGCGCTCGCCAGCAGCAAAGCGGCTCTCGATCAGGCCCGCCGCGAAAGCCAGCGCCAGGAACGCCTCGGCGATGCCGCTTCCCTGCAGCAGAAGGAGCAGGCGCAGACCACCGAGCAGCAGGCCGAAGCCTCTCTCCGGCAGGCAACCGCAAATCGCGAACTCGCTCAGTTGAACCTCGACCGTTCCGAGGTCCGCGCTACTGTCAATGGTACGATCTCGAACCTCACCCTGCGCCCGGGTGACTATGTCTCTGCCGGCACCGCCAAGGTAGCGTTGATCGACACCGATTCCCTGCGCGTCGAAGGCTATTTCGAAGAAACCAAGCTGCCGCGCATCCATGTCGGCGACGAAGTTTCCATTCATCTGATGGGGCAGGTCGAGAAGCTGACAGGCCATGTCGACAGCATCGCCTATGGAATCGAGGATCGCGAACGCACCTCGGGCAGCTTGCTCGCCAATATTACCCCGACCTTTAGTTGGGTCCGCTTGGCACAGCGCGTACCCGTGCGCATCGCTCTCGACAAGGTGCCTGACGGCACGAAGCTGATCGCTGGCCTGACGGCGACGGTGGAGGTTTCGCAGCAGCAAAGCAAGGTCGCCCTCGGGTCGGCCATCGAATAACGAATGGATGCCCCGGATGGCTGCCGCTCACCATCCGGCTTCAACTCCAATCTTAAGCTGCTTTGGAGCGGGAAAGCGCGGCCGGTGTCCGCGCCGCTCTGCGCTTCTCCATCATGATCGGGCGATACGACCGATAGAGGATCATCGCCATCAGCAGGCCGATATAGATATATTGCTCCAGCGACAGCACCTTGGTCGACAGCGCGAAATGCAGGGCGCCGCAGGCGGCGATGATATAGACCAGCCGGTGCAGCCAGATCCATTTTTTGCCCAAACGCTTGATGGAAAAATTGTTGGAAGTCACGGCCAGCGCCAGCAGCATCACCAGCCCGGCCATACCGAACATGATGAAAGGCCGCTTCAGCACGTCGTTGATGACAGCCTGCACGTCGAGCGCCTGGTCGAGGACCATGTAGACCGCCAGATGCATCAGCACGTAGTAGAAACAGAGCAGGCCGAGCGCCCGGCGGTAACGCAGGTAGTTCCTGCCGAACAGATCGCGCGCCGGAGTGACGGCGAGCGTCAGGAGCAGGAAGCGGATCGCCCAGAGCCCGAGGAAGAGCTCGAAAGTCTTGACCGCATCGGCGCCGAGCTGGTCGGTTGCGCCGAGATAGAATTCCCATGCGGCCGGTATCAGGCCAACGGCGTAAAGCGCCCAGACGGAAGCAGGTTGCCAGCGTTTGGGCAAGGCGAGGGAAAGAGCCATCAGAAATTCGCCCTTAAGTCCATGCCGGCATAAAGGCTTGCGACCTGATCGGCATAGCCGTTGAAGGGCAGGGTGGGGTGACGGTTGGCGCCGAAGAAGCCGCCTTCGCCGATGCGGCGTTCGGTCGCCTGGCTCCAGCGCGGATGATCGACCGCCGGATTGACGTTGGCATAGAAGCCATACTCTTGGCTGTTGGTCGCCTGCCAGGTGTTCAGCGGCTGCTTGTCGGTGAGCGTGATGCGGACGATCGACTTGATGCCCTTGAAGCCGTATTTCCATGGCACGACCAACCGGATCGGAGCTCCGTTCTGGTTCGGCAGTGTCTCGCCATAGAGACCGACGGCGAGCAGCGTCAGCGGATTGCGTGCTTCATCGAGCCGCAGGCCTTCGACATAGGGCCAGTTGAGAGACTGGAAAACGCCTGACTGCCCCGGCATCTCTTCCGGCCGCACAACAGTCTCGAAGGCGACGAATTTGGCGCTGCCGAGCGGCTCGACTTTGTCGAGCAGTGCGGAAAGAGGAAAGCCGTCCCAGGGAATGACCATCGACCATGCCTCGACGCAGCGCATGCGGTAGACACGTTCTTCCGGCGGAAATTCCTTGATCAGCGCGTCGATATCGAAGGTGCCGGGCTTGCCGACCATGCCATCGACCTTGACGGTCCAGGGCCGTGGCTTGAACTTGCCGGAGAGGTTGGCCGGGTCGGACTTGTCGAGGCCGAATTCGTAAAAATTGTTGTAGGTGGTCACATCCTTGATTGGAGTCAGCTTCTCGTCGACCGTATAGTTGCTTTTGGTCGCTGTCAGCGCCTCGGCCATTGCGGTCTTGCTGCCGATGGCCGCCATGCCGATACCGGCGGCCGCTGCCGTCAGGAATTCGCGGCGCTTGAGATACACCGAGCGCGGCGTGATCTCGGAAGAGGCGATCTTCGGCGGGCGATAGGAAGGCATTACGATATTCCTTTCTACGATCGTAGAGATGATACGATCTCTACGCGGGAGAAGCACGGTTTGTTACCGTCTTACGACGTTATTTCTTTTGAACGGAAACCAACTTTTTGTGTTGGTTCGTGATGGAATAAACGGCCTTCTGCGTTGTCCGTATCATCTGGCTGATGATTGAGCTCGAGGCTATGTTCGCCCCTACGGCGTACCGGATTCGATCGAGTTGATAGTGACAGTCCAGTGCGATTGGATTAGGACAATTTCAAAAAGCAGGAATGTCGGCGCTCCCTTCGGCGCAAAGCCCAGGCCGGCCGACGCCTCACATTTCCAAGACGACGAGGAAGACACCATGCCAGCTTATCGTTCCAGAACCACGACCCATGGCCGCAATATGGCGGGTGCGCGCGGCCTTTGGCGCGCGACGGGTATGAAGGACAGCGATTTCGGCAAGCCCATCATTGCGGTGGTGAACTCCTTCACCCAGTTCGTGCCAGGCCACGTCCACCTCAAGGATCTCGGCCAGCTCGTCGCGCGCGAAATCGAAGCTGCCGGCGGTGTCGCCAAGGAATTCAACACGATCGCCGTCGATGACGGTATCGCCATGGGCCATGACGGCATGCTCTATTCGCTGCCTTCGCGCGAGCTGATCGCCGACAGCGTCGAATATATGGTCAATGCTCATTGCGCCGACGCCATGGTCTGCATCTCCAATTGCGACAAGATCACCCCCGGCATGCTGATGGCCTCGCTGCGCCTCAACATCCCGACTGTTTTCGTCTCCGGCGGCCCGATGGAAGCCGGCAAGGTGGTCCTGCACGGCAAGAAGCATGCGCTCGATCTGGTCGACGCCATGGTTGCCGCTGCCGATGACAAGATCAGCGACGAAGACGTTCAGATCATCGAGCGCTCGGCCTGTCCGACCTGCGGCTCCTGCTCCGGCATGTTCACCGCCAATTCGATGAACTGCCTGACGGAAGCGCTTGGTTTGTCGCTGCCCGGCAACGGCTCGACGCTCGCCACCCATGCCGACCGCAAGCGTCTCTTCGTCGAGGCCGGCCATCTGATCGTCGATCTCGCCCGGCGCTATTACGAGCAGGAGGATGCTTCCGTCCTGCCGCGCACCGTCGCTTCGAAGCAGGCCTTCGAGAACGCCATGGCGCTCGATATTGCCATGGGCGGCTCCACCAACACGGTTCTGCATATTCTCGCGGCTGCGCATGAAGGCGAAGTCGATTTCACCATGGCCGACATCGATGCTCTGTCTCGACGCGTGCCTTGTCTGTCGAAGGTTGCACCGGCCAAGAGCGACGTTCACATGGAAGATGTGCACCGTGCCGGCGGCATCATGTCGATCCTCGGCGAACTCGACAAGGGCGGCCTCATCAACCGCGATTGCCCGACCGTTCACGCCGAAACTCTCGGGGACGCCATCGACCGCTGGGACATCACCCGCACCAACAGCGAAAGCGTGCGTGAATTCTTCCGCGCCGCACCGGGCGGCATTCCGACCCAGGTTGCCTTCAGCCAAAACGCCCGTTGGGAAGAACTCGACACCGATCGTCAGAACGGTGTTATCCGCTCCGTTGAGCATCCCTTCTCCAAGGATGGCGGTCTCGCCGTTCTCAAGGGCAATCTGGCGCTGGACGGCTGCATCGTGAAGACGGCCGGCGTCGATGAATCGATCTTGAAATTCTCCGGTCCGGCCAGGGTCTTCGAAAGCCAGGACGCATCCGTCAAGGCCATCCTCAGCAACGAGATCAAGGCCGGCGACGTTGTCGTCATCCGCTATGAAGGCCCGAAGGGCGGCCCCGGCATGCAGGAAATGCTCTATCCGACGAGCTATCTGAAGTCGAAGGGCCTGGGCAAAGCCTGCGCGTTGATCACCGACGGCCGCTTCTCCGGCGGCACCTCTGGCCTCTCCATCGGCCACGTTTCGCCTGAAGCGGCAAACGGCGGCATGATCGGCCTGGTGCGCGAAGGCGACATGATCGATATCGACATCCCGAGCCGTACCATCAGCCTGCGCGTCGACGACAAGGAACTTGCCGCTCGCCGCGAAGCTCAGAACGCCAGCGGTTGGCATCCGGTCGAAGCACGCAAGCGCAATGTCACCACGGCGCTGAAGGCCTATGCTGCTTTCGCAACGAGTGCTGACCGGGGTGCTGTTAGAGATCTCGGCGGGAAGTAATCAAACCCCGTCGCCCGGTCCTGAGCTTGTCGAAGGGATGGAGAGAAGGTGGTTGTAGCGCGGGATCTATCTCGCCCTTGGCGGGTAAGATAGATCCCGCATCGCCACGCTCATCGGCATATGCTTTATAGCGGCCGATTGATCCGCTTATACGTCTCATCCAGCGCTTTCAGCCGCTCGTCATAAGCGCCCTTGATGCAGGCGGCATCCGCGCCACAGGCCTGCCGCTTCTTCAGCCAGGCTGTCTGCTCGTCCTGCAATGTGCCGCGCGAGCCCATGGCCAGCAGGCCGGAGAGCAGGTCGAAGGTCGTCACCATCTTCACGTCGGCATCGTTGAGCGCCCTGTTATCGCAGATCGTCTTCTCGTCCGGCTGAAGGTTCTGCGACTCGCAATTGAAGCTCGCGGTCTGGGATGTGTTGGCCGCGGTGAGAGAGGTAACGAGAAAGATTGCCGCAAGGCTGTTTGATCGCATGCTTTTGCTCCATCTGCCGGTTTCCGAAACGAAATGCGCGATCACGCGTTTTTGTTCACAACGCCTGTTCTTCATGCGCGCAAGCGACCAATTATACTTCATGCTTCCGCCCTCTTTCCTTTCTAGCGTCGGACGCTACAACGTTGTTTCAAGAGCATTAAAGAAGGAAAATTCCATGCAGGTCCTGCTGAAGCGCACCGCCGTTTCGATGATCGCCCTCATCATGACGATGCCGCTTTCCGCCCAGGCGCAGACTGCGAAGTCTGTGCCGCAGAGCCAGATGCAAATGCAGCTTTCGTTTGCGCCGCTTGTCAAGCAGACGGCCGGCGCCGTGGTCAATGTCTATGCCGAGCGGATGGTGCAGCGGCAGTCGCCCTTTGCCGGCGATCCCTTCTTCGAACAGTTCTTCGGCCAGCGCATGCCGAATCGCACCGAGAAGCAGTCTTCGCTCGGGTCCGGCGTGATCGTCGAGGCGAATGGCACGGTCATCACCAACAATCACGTCGTCGACGGCGCTGACGATATCAAGATCGCGCTGTCGGACGGCCGCGAATTTCCCTGCGACGTCGTGCTGAAGGATGATCGGGTCGATCTCGCCGTTCTGAAGATCAAATCCAAGAACCAGAACTTCCCCGTCCTGCCGATCGGCAATTCCGATGCCGTCGAAGTGGGCGATCTCGTGCTGGCGATCGGCAATCCCTTCGGCGTTGGCCAGACGGTGACGAGCGGCATCGTGTCGGCGCTCGCCCGCAATCAGGTAAAGAACGAAGTCGGGTTCTTTATCCAGACTGATGCCTCGATCAATCCCGGCAATTCCGGCGGCGCTTTGACGAACATGACGGGCGAGCTGATCGGCCTCAACACGGCCATCTTTTCCCAGGGCGGCGGCTCGAATGGCATCGGCTTTGCCATCCCCGCCAACCTGGTCAAGGTTTTCCTCGCAGCCGCCGATCGTGGCGACAAGACCTTCGATCGCCCCTATATCGGCGCTTCCTTCGAACCGGTGACGTCAGACGTTGCCGAAGCGCTCGGCCTCGACAAGGTGCGCGGTGCGCTGGTGACCAAGGTGGTCGATGGCGGGCCGGCGGCGAAGGCTGGCCTGAAGGCCGGCGAGGTCGTCACGGCGATCAACAATATCCCGGTCGAGCACCCGGACGCGCTTGGCTATCGCCTGACGACGGCCGGCCTCGGCGCCACCGTTGCTTTGACCGTTCTCGACAATGGCAAAGAACATCAGGAGAGCATGACGCTTGCCGCGGCACCGGAATCCACGCCGCGGAACGAGAAGCTGATCCAGGGCAACAATCCTTTCTCGGGTGCGACCGTCGCCAACCTCTCGCCGCGCGTCGCCGATGAACTGCACCTGCCGGCGGATACGAACGGTGTCGTCGTCGAGAACCTGAAGGCGGATTCGCCGGCCGAGCGCCTTGGCTTTGCACCGAAGGATATCGTCGTATCCGTCAATGGTGTCGCGATCACCTCGACGGACGTGCTGCAGCAGGCCGTTGCTGGCAGTCCGAGCTTCTGGCGCGTCGAGATCGAGCGTGACGGCCAACGCATCCGGCAGTTCTTCCGATGAGTGACGATCTGTTTGCACCAAGGATACCGGAGGAGGTCGCCAAGAGGCGGCCTCTTGCCGATCGTCTGCGGCCGCAAACCTTGGCCGATGTCACCGGCCAGCCACATCTGACCGGCGAGGACGGCGCGCTGCGGCGGATGATCGACTCCGGCTCGCTCGGCTCGATGATCTTCTGGGGGCCGCCCGGCACCGGCAAGACGACGGTGGCGCGGCTGCTATCGGGCGAGGCGGGCCTTGCCTTCGAGCAGATATCGGCAATCTTCTCCGGCGTTGCCGATCTGAAGAAGGTGTTCGAAACCGCGCGTCTGCGCCGCATGGATGGCCGCCAGACGCTGCTCTTCGTCGACGAGATCCATCGCTTCAACCGCGCCCAGCAGGATAGCTTCCTGCCCGTCATGGAGGACGGTACCGTCATTCTGGTCGGCGCGACCACCGAGAACCCGTCTTTCGAGCTGAATGCCGCTCTCCTGTCCCGCGCGCGCGTCCTGACATTTCGCCCGCATGACGAGGAGAGCCTGGAGGAGTTGCTGCGCCGCGCCGAGACGGCGGAAGGTCGGCCGCTGCCCTTGACCGAGGATGCTCGCGCCAGCCTCATCCGCATGGCCGATGGCGATGGCCGCTCGGTGCTGACGCTTGCCGAAGAAGTCTGGCGCGCCGCGCGCAAGGACGAGCTCTTCGATCCCGATGCGCTGGTCAAAATCGTGCAACGCCGTGCGCCGGTCTACGACAAGGCGCAGGACGGCCACTACAATCTGATTTCGGCTCTGCATAAGTCGGTGCGCGGCTCTGACCCCGACGCGGCGCTCTACTATCTCGCTCGCATGTTCGATGCCGGCGAAGACCCGCTATATCTTGGAAGGCGGCTGGTGCGCATGGCGGTGGAGGATATCGGCCTTGCCGATCCGCAGGCGCTGGTCATCTGCAACGCTGCCAAGGACGCCTATGACTATCTGGGGTCGCCGGAAGGTGAATTGGCGCTGGCGGAAGCCTGCGTCTATCTCGCCACCGCCCCGAAGTCGAACGCCGTCTATACCGCCTTCAAGGCTGCCACACAGGCTGCCAAGCAGAACGGCTCGCTGCTGCCGCCCAAGCATATCCTCAATGCGCCGACGAAGCTGATGCGCACGGAGGGTTACGGCGACGGTTATCGCTATGATCACGACGAGCCCGATGCTTTTTCAGGCCAGAATTATTTTCCGGAGAAAATGGGCCGTCAGACCTTCTATGATCCGCCCGAGCGTGGTTTCGAGCGCGAAATCCGCAAGCGGCTGGATTGGTGGGCAAAGCTGCGCAAGGAGCGTGGTGAAGAGTAGATCCGATATCACCGAGCGGTGATGTTTTCCGAGGCGGCCTTCTGTATGCGCGGCGCGGGGGCCTTGTCGATCATCTTGACGCTCGATTCCGCCATGCCGTTATGGCCTTCCATATCGACCACCAGATGCCAATGGCCCGACTCGGGAATGGACAGCCGGATGGGCGATTTCTTGGCGACGCCGCCAAGGAACTGGTGCTTCAGAGTTTCCGTAAAGCGCTCGAAATTCGAGCTGTTCATCAACCGGACATTGGCGATGGCCGACAGCGTGATTTCGATCACGGTTCCGGCGCGCTGTTCGTTGAGATCATAGTGGCTGTAACGGAAGGCAGGCTTCGACATTGCTTTTTTACTCTGGTGACACCCGGCCGATATTCTACCCAAGCGTGGGTTAAGGAAGCGTTGGGCCGGGTGCAGCGGGGGCGGTCGAAGGCCGTTCGAATTGCTACGCCTTAATGCAGGTTTGGAAATGGCGTTGCGAAGCCGTCGAGATCGAGCACCGAGCCTTCGGGCGCGAGGCAGATATCGGCGGGATTATGATTGCACTCCTCGGCTGCGAAGTGCAGTGCCGCCGCTTCGTTGGTGAAAAGCCCGCCGACGAGACCTTGCCGGTCCTGGACGATCCAGGTGCCGCGCCGGTCGCGGCCGACTGTGAAGCGGGCGGGGGCCGGCGAGGCTGCGATGTGAGCCGTGCGGCGTTGAATATGCTGTGTGTCTGCCATGTGTTTTCCCTCGTAGATGGCTTCGTGTGCTCAATTGCCGGCCCAGTGCACCAGCATCTGGATGATGGCAGCGGCGAAGAAGACGAACGCCAGGCGCGGCGCGATGGCGCGCAGGCCGTTTAGCAGCGCATGCGAAGGGGTCGGACGCTTGGCGCCTCCGAGGGCAGCGGTACGAGGGCGTTGGAGCGGGTCGGCAGCAGTGCCGTATTGCATGTAGCGTGACATCATAGTTCCTTTCCAAGTGTCACTGGCGCTACGGTCGATTTTGAACGACGCAAGCGCCATGCAAATAAACTATGAGTGATCGGGTATGATTTCCATTTGGCAGGAAAGGATAAAATATAAAAATCTCATAGGGATAGAGCGTTTTTATAATCCCAGGCGGAAAGTCAGCGGCGAGGGCGCGTGTCTATGGCAGCCAGCTTGAAGTAACGCCATCGTCGCCTGGATCACCGTATCCGTCTCGGTATCGACGCCGGTTAGCGGCAGGCGCACGTCCGGGCTCATGTGCCGCATCAGAGAAAGGGCATGCTTTACCGTCGCCGGTTCGGGTTCGCGCGCAAGCGCCTTGAACAACAACCGAAGCCGATCGTCGATCAGCCGTGCCGCTGCCATATGGTCGCATCCGGCCGATAGCTGCATGGAATGGAAAAGCCGCGGCGCGATGTTGGCGGCGCTTGAAAACGAACCGCGTCCGCCGGCCATGGTGAAGGCGAGGGCGCTCGCATCATGGGCCGAATAGAGCGCGATCCTTTCCGGCAGCAAAGCACGCCATGCGCCGACGCGGGCGACGTCGCCGCTGCCGTCGGCAATGCCGATGATGGTCGGGATTTCCGCCAGCCGCGCGATTGTCGCCGGCATCAGGTCGATGGCGGTATGGGCAGGCAGGTTATGGATGATCAGCGGCAGATCGGTGCTGCCCGCCAACTGCTCGAAGTGATGGACTACGCCCTTCTGGCTTGGCTTGGAATAATAGGGAAGAGTGACGAAAGCGGCGTCGGCGCCGAGTTTCTGGGCTTGCCGCGTCTCCTTGATCGTCGCCGCCGTGTCATTGGTACCGGTGGCAACGATGACGGGGACCTTGCCCTCCGCCAGCTCGACGCAGATCTCGATGATCCGCACCCGCTCTGCTTCGGTTAGCGCAGGTCCTTCACCGGTCAAAGAGCAGGCAAGCAAACCGTCGATGCCGCTTAGCAATTGCCATTCCACATGCGCCATCAGGCCGACGGTATCGATCGCACCGCCGCGAAATGGCGTGACGAGTGCCGTGATCGCGCCGCCGATGCGCCTTTGCAAGGCCGGTCTCATCATCTCTTTGGCCGCTCAGAGAGCATGCAGCACGATGAAAAGCTCGAGGCCGCTTAGCAATAGCCCGAAGGCGAACATCGCATAGAAAGTGCGCCTTTCGCGAACCTGCCGGTTGCGAAGCCGCCGCTTCGGTTGGGCTTTGCCGACGGGGGCAGAAGCAGTGATGGGATGGCGTCTTTCGCGGCTGTCGCGCACAAGAGAACGGATGGCCTCGGTGAGATTGGGGGAATGTGTATCGAGCATAGCGTCTACCTCTGCATTCGATCCCGAGGGTAGCGCCGAGCGGCATAGGAAATCCATTCGAGGCAGAAGGCGAAGATATAGGCGAGATATAAAGACGCTGACGTGGTGCGAACCGCGCCACCGTTCTAAATGGCGGGAGCAATGCACCGAACCGCGCGGAGGGAGTGGCAGGCTTATCCCGCCGCCCGCAAGTTCTGCCGCTCCAACTCCGTCACCAGCGCCAGGATTGTCGCCGAGGTCGGCGTCGCGACACCGGTGAGCTTGCCAAGCGAGACGACCATGCCGACCAGCGGCGTGATTTCCAGCGCCTTGCCGGCCAGTAGATCCTGCAACATAGACGTGCGTACCGGGCCGATCTGGCGGGAGCGTTCGAGACGTTCTTCGACGGAAATCGCCAGACGCGCACCCAGGGCTTCCGCAACCGCCTGCACCTCGTTCATCACCTGGCCGACCATGACCGACAGAGCCGGATTGCCCATGATGTCGGACATCAGCGCCCGTGTCAGGGCGCTGATCGGATTGAAGGCGGCATTGCCCATCAGCTTGCTCCAGATCTCGTCACGAATGCGCGGCGAGATCGAGGCATTGATCCCGCCCTGCTTTAAGAGAGCCGCGATCGCTTCGATGTCGCCAGTTGCCTCGCCCGAGGGCTCTCCGAGAACGAAATGGCCGTTGTTGCTGAGCTTGATCTCGCCGGGATTGATGACCTCGGCGCTCTGATAGGCGACGCAGCCGATAACGCGCTCAGGCCCGATCAACCGCCAGAGATTGCCATTCGGATCGAGCTCCTCCATCTGCCGCTCGGCATGACCGCTTAGCCGATCCCGATGAAAATACCACCAGGGTATGCCGTTCAGGATCATTACGACGCGCGTCCCGGCATGCAGGAGCCTGGCAAGACCGGGGGCTGCCGCGCCGAGCTGGTGGCCCTTGAGCCCCGTTATCACCAGGTCCTGTGGCGGCAGTTCCGCCGCATCGTCGGTTGCGGTCACCTGTGCCACGAGCGGGCTCTCTGCCTGGGCCTCCCAGACCCGCAAGCTATCCGCACGAATGCCTTCCAAATGCCCGCCGCGCGCCACGACAGAAACAGTTGCCTGCCCCCTCAATCCCAAAGCCAGTTTCGCCGCAATTGCACCGCCGAGCGCACCTGCGCCATAGACGCAGATAGTTTTGAGGGAAGGGGATGCCATGGCCTTGATCTCCGGGGCTATACCGATCGGAGCAAGTTAGGTCACCGCCATGATTTGGCGAGCGGTCTATTGAGGTAATCGCAATTCTGCGGCCTTGCACCGCAGCTCAGCCGCAAAAAGCTAACCCGGATCAGCCCTAATATCGTATCCTCGTGAAACCAATATCGTCTTCAGGCCCGGCATTGTCTGTTCGGGCTATTCTTTACCACAATCGCATTTTAACGTCGGCGGGAATGCTGGACCAGAAACAACCAGTGCGGTATCGGTTTGTCGGTGGTCCTTTTAGAGTTGATCATGTCGCCGAGGAAGATCATTGCGTTTCGAAGCCTTAAACCGCATCTGGGAGACTGCTCGGGAGACCAGCCATGATTTTCGGGCCTCTACCGATGTGTTTCCCGTTGTCGATGTCGAGAAGCTGAGCACGACGCTTAGCCTGAAGGAGCAGGGCGCGGCCAATGGCAGTCTCAACCGGCCGGGGCAAAGCGCTCAGTCCCTCGATGAAACCGAGCAGCGTATCATCGCTTGGGTCGAGGCGGAGAAGAAGAGCTCCTATCAGGTCCTCGAAGATCAGTTCCAGACCTTCGACAGCCGCCTGCGCAATCTCGATTTCGAAGGGCAGTTCGGGCTGATCCGGCAGGCGAACGCGTCCAGCGTTTCAGATTTCAAGGCGGAGGTCGCAAGCGGCGTCGACGAGCTGCATGGCCTGCGCCGCAATTTGAAGACTGCCGAGGACGAGATGGTGGACTTCAAGTCCCGGCACAGGCTGCAGCGCGCGGCGAAGGTCTCCAGCAAGGCGGCTTGGGGCTTCAAGGTTGCGCTGATCGTCTTCCTCATTCTCATCGAGATGGTGATGAACGGCAGCTTCCTCGCCAAGGGAAGCGAGCAGGGAATTGTCGGCGGCGTCACGGAAGCGGCGGCCTTCGCCTTTCTGAACATCGGCTCGGCATTGATGTTTTCCTTCTTCTGCGTTCGCTTCCTCGTGCACCGCTCGTTTTTCCTGAAGCTGCTCGGTCTGTTCGGCCTGGTCGCCTATGTCGCCGTAGCGCTCGCGATCAACATCGCACTGGCGCATTACCGCGAAGTGTCGGCAACCATTCTGACCGGTGCCGGAGCCGAGGTAATGCAACGGCTGAAGGCCGCGCCGCTGGGTCTGCAGGAGCTGAATTCCTGGATGCTGTTTGCCGTCGGCCTGATGTTCTCGCTCTTCGCCTTCATAGACGGCTGTTACCTGACAGATCCCTATCCAGGCTTTGCCGGCGTGCAGAAACGCCTCGATGCGGCGAGAAGTAACTATATCGACCGCAAGCTCGATCTGATCGACGATCTTCGGGATATCCGCGATGAACACAATGGCAAGATCGAAGAGATCATCCGCGATCTCAGTATGCGCCGGCAGGAGACCGCCGCCATCATCGCCCATCGCGCCCGAACGGCCGGCCTCTTCATCGAACATCAAAATCATCTCGAGCGCACCGCCAACACGCTTCTGACCGTCTATCGCGAGGCCAACCGAGGCACGCGCACGGAACCGGAGCCGGCCTATTTTTCATCCGGCTATCAGCTTGAGCGCCTGATGCCCGTTCTGCAGACCGGAGAGGAATGGGACGACAAAGTGCTTGGCGAGCGCATTCAGAGCGCGCAGGCCGAGCTGACTCAGCAGATCAAGCGAATCGGCGACGAATTCGAAAGCGCCATCGAGAAATACCACAAGCTCGATAATCTTTTCCCGGAGAGCATCATTGGCACGACGCAAGCGGCGTAGCCGAGGTGGCAGCTCGGCCGGTCTTATCATGGCGACGGTTTGCCTCGCCGTTTTGTCCCTCGGTATTGTCGGCGCCTATGGCTGGCTGCGCTATAAGGCGAGCGGCAATGTCGCGGTCGACCAGGCTTCGCTCTGCCCGGTGGATGGACCGAAAGCGGAAACGGCGATCCTGCTCGACGTCACCGATCCGATCTCGGACACGACGGCGCTCGATCTGCGCAATCAGTTCCAGAAGATCGTCGCCGATGTGCCCGTCGGCGGTGCAATCGACATTTATGCGCTGACGGAGAAGGAGGGCGAGCTTATTCAGACCTTCCATGGCTGCAACCCTGGAAGCGGCGCCAATGTCGACGAATGGACAAGTAATCCGCGCCTGGCGCAGGCGCGCTGGGAAAAAGGCTTTGCAAAGCCGCTTGCCGATATCGCCGGCAAGCTGAGCGTCGGCGAGGCCGGCAAGCAATCGCCGATCATGGCCGGTATCCAGAAGATCAATCTGGAGGTCTTTGCGAGCGCTGCCGGAGGCATTCCGAAGCATCTCTACATCGCCTCCGACATGATCGAGCATACCGACACGTTCTCGAACTACCGCGACGGCGCCTCCTATCAGAAATTCCAGCAGAGCCCGGCGCGGAATAAATTCCGGACGTCACTGGATGGTGTCATGATCAGGATCCTCGCCTTTCAAAGGCCGAACATGAAGTTCAGTATGGAGGATCTGGCAAATTTCTGGGCGCAGTGGATCAAGGGCAATAATGGCGATTTCGACGGCTTCGTCCGATTGGAGGGGATACGCTGATGGCCGATGTTGAGGCGAGGTTAGCCATGCGCGACTACGGGCCGATGGTCCTATTCGCGCTGGTCACCGTCGGCGGCATGATCTTCATCTGGACGTCCAAGCTTCTGGGCTGGCCGCTGCCGATCGTCACTGGAGTACCGCTGCTATTGATGGCGGTCTATTTCGTGCTCTCCCTGGCTTTCGCGGGATTTCGCCTGCACAACGAGCAGGCGGGCGACAATCTCTACTACATGGGATTTCTGTTCACCCTGTCGAGCCTCGGCGTATCGCTCTACCTCTTTGCCGGCGAGACCTCGATCGAGACGATCGTCCGCAATTTCGGCATCGCCGTCACCTCGACCATCGCCGGCGTGACGCTGCGTATTCTCTTCAACCAAATGCGGCGCGATCCGATCGACATCGAGCGCAGCGTCCGCCACGAACTGGCCGAAATGACGCGGCGCGTGCGCACGGAGCTGGATTCGTCGTCGCGTGAATTTTCTCACTACCGGCGTGTCAGCAATCAGATGCTGTCGGAAGGTTTCGAAGAGATCGCGCGCCAGGCGGAACGCAACGGCGAGGAAATTCAGAAGATCCTGGAGGTCCTGGCGAAGCAGGCGGTCAAACCCATCAACGAGGCGGCGGCGCAACTGACGGAAACGACGTCGCAACTCTCCGAGATCATCGACAAATTCGGCACGGCGGTCGAAACCGTAGGCAAGAAGCTCGAGGATATCCACTCGCCCGAAGACGTCGTCCGTGCCCAGTTGGCGCCGGCGATCGCTGCCATCAAGGAGATGGCTGAGGCGCAATTGCAGCCACTGAAAAATATCGAACAGACACTGAGCCGTATGGCGGATATGCCGGTCCGGTCGCTGCCGCCTGAGCCCAAACCGCTCGATCTGCAGGCGGAGAAACCGTCAGATCATCCGGTTGCATCCGTGGACGATGAAGTGCTCTCCGAGCCTGTCGTAGTCCTCTCGGCCAACGAAAACGAACCGCCGGCCGATAAGGTGCGACGCAGACGCCGGTGGTATCTATGGTGATGCGCGTCTCTGACACCACGCCGAAACTGGAACACAAGGGCTATAATCGTGGCCTGATCCTTGGCCTGACGATGGCCGAATCCATGCTACTGCTGGTCTTCTGCCTGCTTCTGGTGGCAGCGGCGATGATTTCGGCGGAGAGGAATCATCGCTACGAGACCGAGCGGAAACTGAAAGACGCCGAGCAACGGCTTGTACTCCTGGAAAAAAAGCAATCCGAGCAGGCGGCGCGCATCGTGCAACTGCAATCGAAGCTGATTTCCGGCGACCTCTCGGCGGCGGACCGCGCGACGTTGGAAAAGGAATGGCGCGAACTGGTGGCGGCGCGCGACACGCTGGACAGCATGGGCGCTGATGGCACGAAGCCGGAGGATCTGCAGGAGCTTGCCAAACTCGCGGAAGTGTTGAAGCAGCATGGCGTCGATCTTTCCAAGGCGCCCGACGAGGTAGCCAAGCTTTTGGCAGGCGAGCGTTCTGGAAAGGGCGCCCATGATTGGCCGCCGATCATCAATCTCGACGACGCCAAGAAGAACTATTTCCAGTCGGGCAGCGCCGAATTGACCAAGACTTTTGAACGCATGCTCGACACCACGATCTCGAATGAGATTGCGAGCAACTTGAGCCTCTATGACGCCGACATTGTCGAGGTGATCGGCCACACGGACGAGCAGCGGGTATCGCGGGGAAGCTCGAATCTCGACGATACGCTGATCGGGGCGATGGATGGCAAATTGCCGATATCGGCGGTCGAGCCGGCTGATAATGCCGGGCTGGGACTTGCGCGCGCCATCGCTGTGGCCAATGTCCTCAAGGCCAATCCGAAGCTGAAGAACGTCACCATCCTGCCGATGTCGGCCGCGCAACTGATCCTGCCCGGCGATACGATCACGGCAGGGCAGGCGGGTTCCGTGGAATCCCGCCGGCGCATCGAAATCCGGGTACGCGGCAGGACCACGCCCGTTGCTGTGATCAATGACGCAACGGCGGTCCCCATCAGCATACGCTAGCTACGTTTCCCAGCCAGACGCGGCTTAACTCCGCAGGCCCGGAGCCTCATGGCCCGTGCGCGCCACATATTCGGTGTAGCCGCCGCCATATTGGTGAATGCCCTCGGGCGTCAATTCCAGCACGCGGTTGGACAAAGCGGCCAGGAAATGCCGGTCGTGCGAGACGAACAGCATGGTGCCTTCATATTGCGACAGGGCCTGGATCAGCATTTCCTTCGTATCGAGGTCCAGATGGTTCGTGGGCTCGTCCAGCACGAGGAAATTCGGCGGGTCGAAGAGCATCATGGCCATGACAAGCCGCGCCTTTTCGCCGCCCGACAATACTCGGCACTTCTTCTCGACATCATCGCCGGAGAAACCGAAGCATCCCGCCAGCGCGCGCAAGGAGCCCTGTCCCGCCTGCGGGAACTCGTGTTCGAGCTGTTGGAAGACGGTGCGTTCGCCGTCCAGCAAGTCCATGGCATGCTGGGCGAAATATCCCATCTTCACACTGGCGCCCAAAGCGACGCTGCCTTCGTCCGGCTGCGTCGAGCCCGCGACCAGCTTCAGCAGGGTGGACTTGCCGGCGCCGTTGATGCCCATGATGCACCAGCGCTCCCTGCGCCGTACCATGAAGTCCAGTCCTTCATAGATGACGCGACTGCCGTACTTCTTGTGAACACTCTTCAGGTTGACCACGTCTTCGCCAGAGCGCGGTGCCGGCTGGAATTCGAAGGCGACGGTCTGACGCCGTTTCGGCGGTTCCACCCGATCGATCTTCTCCAGCTTCTTGACGCGGCTCTGCACCTGCGAGGCATGCGAGGCGCGTGCCTTGAAGCGTTCGATGAATTTGATTTCCTTGGCAAGCATCGCCTGCTGGCGCTCGAACTGGGCCTGCTGCTGCTTTTCGTTCTGCGCCCGCTGCTGTTCGTAGAATGCGTAGTCGCCCGAATAGCTGCTCAATGAGCCGGCGTCGATCTCGATGATCTTGGTGACAATGCGGTTCATGAACTCGCGATCGTGCGAGGTCATCAGCAAAGCGCCCTCGTAGCCCTTCAGGAATTCTTCCAGCCAGATGAGGCTTTCCAGATCCAGATGGTTGCTCGGCTCGTCGAGAAGCATGACATCGGGGCGCATCAGGAGAATGCGGGCGAGCGCCACGCGCATCTTCCAGCCGCCCGACAGCGCGCCGACGTCGCCGTCCATCATCTCCTGGCTGAAGCTGAGGCCCGCCAGGACTTCCCGGGCGCGTCCTTCGAGCGCATAGCCGTCCAGCTCTTCGTAGCGTGCCTGCACTTCGCCATAGCGCTCGATGATATCGTCCATCTTGTCGGCCTGGTCCGGATCGACCATGGCGGCTTCCAGCTCGCGCAGCTCGGCGGCAACCGCACTGACGGGGCCCGCGCCTTCCATCACTTCGGAGACGGCACTGCGGCCCGCCATTTCGCCAACGTCCTGATTGAAGTAGCCGATGGTGACGCCCTTATCGACGGAAACCTGCCCCTCATCGGGCAGCTCCTGTCCCGTGATCATCCGGAAAAGCGTCGTCTTGCCGGCCCCGTTGGGACCGACGAGCCCGACGCTTTCACCCCTGTTGAGCGCCGCGGACGCCTCGATGAAGAGGATGCGATGGCTGTTCTGCTTGCTGATGTTTTCGATACGAATCATGTCTACGCGAGGCCCGAAGAAAGTTTTGGCGCCTTATGCCACGGGTCGTGCGCTCTGTCGCAGCTTTTTGGGAAGGAGAATGATATCCGTTGCAGATCGGTGTTCATGGCTGGCGATTTCTGAGATTTTCAAGACGGTGCCTCACGCGACCGGAATACCATCGCCGACGCCTTGCCGGCCGGTTCGGCGATAGAATGAGTCGAAAGGCTGGACTCTCGCGCAGAACGGCTCGGAGCGCGGCGAGTCGGATGTCACCGTGGCAATAATTTCAGTGAAAGCGGATCATTTCCCGCCGGTTTCGTGACGGAAATCGGGCATTTCAGCGGGGGACGCGTGCTGCGATATGGCAGCCGCGATGGGCCGTCATTCGTCAATTCTGCTGGCGTAACTCAGTAGAGCGGTCTAGGAAGCATTTCCAGTCGCGTTCCTCTTCCTGGTACCGCGCGCCGGACGCTTAGTTGTTCGGCTCGCGGCGGGCTGATCTACAGGTTCCTTCGCGAGCGCGAGGATGTTTTCTACGACCAGCGATATCGCGGGCTCTTCGTTTGCAATATACGAAGGGCTTTTGTCCTCGATCCTTGGGACTGGCTTCTTCTCTGCCCATGGCAACGCCTTCCCGTCGGAGTTCTTGCGCTTTTTCTTCTCGAATATGTCACGGTATCGGCGCGGGGAAATTCCGATGAAAGGTTCGAAGAGCACCTTGGTGTATTGCTCAGACGGTGAAAACGTAATCGAGTCCTCGTGCAAATCCTTGGCGTGGCTCTTCGGGTAAGGTTCGAGAAAGACGACGCGCCGGACGCCGGAGGAGACTATGTGTTTCGCGCACATATGGCACGGGAAAGTCGTAGTGAATAGGATGGAGTCGGCCAGCGCCTTGCCCTTGCGGGCCGCATCCGTGATTGCCGACATCTCTGCGTGTATGATGCGTCCGAACTCGATAATATCCATGACACGGGAGTCGGAGATGAGCCCCTCGGACATCATCTTCTTCACCTGGTTAGACGTAGCGCCTTCCTTCTCTAGCTTGTCAGACAGGTAACCTAGCTGACCCATACGCTCCACTAGATCGTGGAGAAGACGAAGCTTGCGACTATGGTTCCCATCCTCGCCTTCTTCGAAGTCGCGATGGGCAGCGCCTGGATCGTCGCACCAGTAGGTCCCACCGAATGCCTTCGGTACTTCATTGCAGCCAAGCGTGATAACTTCGCCGCGGTCGGAGAAGATCGCCGCGCCGATCTGCCGGGATAGGTCGAGTGAGCGTAGCGACGCGCCGGCCGCGGCGTACATTCCGTACTCAGCCTTCGTCGGCGATAGCCCGTTGTGACCGAAGAAAGCGTTGATGAATCTTACGACGACCTCCTTCGCCTCACGCCCACCTTGACCGGGAACGAAGACGTCGCCGAGATGAAAGACATCGGAAACACGCTGTCCGAAGGCCTCGTCGACTTCATTATAGTCGCGAGCGATGAGATCGATGGCTTCTTTTTCTGCATCGGCATCTTCGATTATCTCCGTGCCGAACCCCTTGATCTTCTTCATGAGTTGTCGGCGGCGTTCATCCGGATCGGAGTAGACAGAGACTTGCACAAACTTGCGGCCATAGACGGCGCGAAGTAGATTGATTTCTTCCTCTCGCTTGAGTTGACGAATGATGTAGGCCGTTCCGAGCGCGGGCTGATCCGGGCCCTTGTTGTTTCGGCGGGCTCTAACACGTCGAATACCGCTGATAGCCAAACAGGCGAGAGCGCCATTATTGTTTACCTTCCGGCGAACCTCATCAGCGTGATTAATGAGAGATCTGTACCGCTTACCATACGTATCCTCATCAACCACGATGTGTGGAAGGATATCGCGCATCACCTGGGTGATGTGGATCATCTCGCTTGAGTACTGGACTTCCGTTAGTGCTTCCTTCAAGAAGCGCACGATCGCATCGAGGTCGACGCCGATCGGCCCAACAAGTCCAAAGACGATTTCCGGATTGTCGATAGTGGCTGCGGTGGTCAATCGTGGCTCCTAAAGGGAACATTAAGGACTGTGGCGCGATTATCATATCGCGCCTTAGTTAATACGAGTATTATCGAGTCGCGATCACTTGGAGGGTGTAGTGATGAAAGCCAACCTAGCCGTGCAGGACACATCCACAAGCAAGGAGCGCGGAGATGAGCTGCGCGCGATCATGAAAAATGCCGTCAAAAACGTGCTAGAGCGTCCCGAGACTCTCCGCGGCCCCTATGTCATTCGTGATGCTGATCTGAAGGTCAGCGAACAGCGCTGAATACCTTCACGCGAGCGACATGCGCTCGCGCTTTTCCCCAAAACGACGAGTGCAATCAAGCGGCTTCCGTTTGCGATATCGCAGGTATCGACGTTCTGCTTCCCGCGACGTTCCGCAGGGCCAATGAAATTGATGCGCCAACGGCCCACGCATGCTGTGTATGAACAAGCGTCTCTTTCCGCAAACGTCAGAATCGTACTGCGGTGGTTGCCTTAACCGTCGGTTCACTAAGCGCGATTTGTCATAAAGACAATTCGCGACTGTTACAAGGTGATCTTCCGGCGGCATCTTTAAACTTCTTCCCGCCCGATTTTATGCGGGCGGGACGGATTCTGCGTCATTTTGTTGGCTATGCGTCAAAATGAGTGACGACTGCTGCCTACAATCGCGCTCAGCGCTTAGCTGCACCCGCTCGTCGCGCCGCACGTGTCGCACTTCTCGCAAGTTCCATTCCGAACCATCGTGAAGTTCTGGCATTCCGTGCACATGTTGCCGGTGTAGCCCTGCATGATGGAGCGGGCGCGGCGTTCGGATTCCAGTTTCTTGGCTTCCGACTTCGCCGTTGCCGCCTCATCCGCTGCCTTGTCGGTGAAGAGGGCAGTGGAGGCTTCTTCGTTTGCCAGTTCCTCTACGATCTCTTCAGCCAGTTCCTTGGCGCGTTCCTCGTAATCGCGCTTGAAGGCGACGACTTCCGAGGTGGAGACGGCGCTGGTCGGTTCGAGCTTGCGCGCGGTATTGCCAGCGATGGAGGTGATCGTCGCGCCAGAGGAGGCGCGGGCAGGGGCTGCCGTCGACGAACCCTTGACCTCGGCTGCCTGGCGCTCACCCGATGTCGGCACCAGCGTCGGCTTGTAGCCGCGGGTCAGGCCCTTGGAGACGACATCGGCCTTGCCTTCCGACACGCCGCGTCCGAGCGCCGTGTTGTTGAAGTCCGACGTATCGACGTGGGCGAGATCGTGACGGCCGAGATAGGAGATGGCGAGTTCACGGAACACGTAGTCGAGGATCGACGTGGCGTTCTTGATCGCGTCATTGCCGGTGACGATGCCGGCCGGCTCGAACTTGGTGAAGGTGAAGGCATCGACATATTCTTCGAGCGGCACGCCATATTGCAGGCCGAGCGAGACGGAGATAGCGAAGTTGTTGATGAAGGCGCGCAGCGCCGAACCTTCCTTGTTCATGTCAAGGAAGATTTCGCCGAGACGACCGTCGTCATATTCGCCGGTGCGCAGGAAGATGGTGTGTCCGCCGATCTTGGCCTTCTGGGTGTAGCCCTTGCGGCGACCGGGAAGCTTTTCCTGGCTGCGGACAACCTTTTCGATGACGCGTTCGATGATCTTTTCGGTGACGGTGACGGCCTGGGCGGCAGCCGGGGCCTGCAGCAGTTCTTCCACTGCATCCTCGTCGCCCTCGTCGTCGATCAGCGAGGCGTTCAGCGGCTGGCTGAGCTTGGAGCCGTCGCGATAAAGAGCATTCGCCTTCAGGCCGAGCTTCCAGGAGAGCATGTAGGCGTTCTTGCAATCCTCGACGGTTGCTTCGTTGGCCATATTGATCGTCTTGGAAATGGCACCCGAGATGAAGGGCTGGGCGGCGGCCATCATGCGGATGTGGCTTTCGACCGAAAGGTAACGCTTACCGATCTTGCCGCAGGGGTTGGCGCAATCGAAGACGGCGAGGTGCTCGTTCTTCAGGAACGGTGCGCCTTCCAGCGTCATCGCGCCGCAGACATGGATGTTGGCTGCCTCGATGTCCTTCTTGGAGAAGCCGAGATGGTCGAGCAGGTTGAAGCTGATATCGGTCAGTTGCTCGTCGGAAACCTTCAGCGTGCCCTTGAGGAAGTCGGCGCCGAGCGTCCACTGGTTGAAGACGAACTTGATATCGAAGGCGCTCTTCAGCGCGGCGTTGACGGCCTCCACCTTCTCATTGGTGAAGCCCTTGGCCTTCAGCGTCGAAGGATTGATGGCCGGCGCCTGGTTCAGGTTGCCGTGGCCGACGGCATAGGCCTCGATCTCGGCGATCTGGCTTTCGGAGTAGCCGAGCGCACGCAGCGCTTCCGGAACGGCGCGGTTGATGATCTTGAAGTAACCGCCGCCGGCGAGCTTCTTGAACTTCACCAGCGCGAAATCAGGCTCGATGCCGGTCGTGTCGCAATCCATGACGAGGCCGATCGTGCCGGTCGGCGCGATGACGGTGGCCTGGGCATTGCGGTAGCCATGCTGTTCACCGAGGCTCAGGGCCTTGTCCCAGGCAGCCTTCGCATGGGCAACGAGATCCTGGTCCGGATTTTCGGCGTGGATCAGCGCCACCGGATTGACCGACAGGCCCTCATAGCCCGAGGTCTCGCCATAAGCGGCGCGGCGGTGGTTGCGGATGACGCGCAGCATATGCTCGCGGTTCGGCTTGAACATCGGGAAGGTCCCGAGTTCGGAAGCCATTTCGGCCGAGGTCGCATAGGCGATGCCGGTCATGATTGCGGTCAGCGAGCCGGCGATCGCACGGGCTTCATCCGAGTCATAGGGAATGCCGGATGACATCAGCAGACCGCCGATATTGGCATAGCCGAGGCCGAGGGTACGGTATTCGTAGGAGAGTTCGGCAATGCGGCGCGAGGGGAACTGCGCCATCATGACCGAGATTTCGAGAACGACGGTCCAAAGACGGACGGCATGCTCGTAGTCGCCGATGTTGATGCGCTTCGTCGCCGCGTCCTTGAAGGTCATCAGGTTCAGCGAAGCGAGGTTGCAGGCCGTATCGTCGAGGAACATGTACTCCGAGCACGGATTGGACGCACGGATCGGGCCGGCGGCTGGGCTGGTGTGCCAGTCGTTCATCGTCGTGTTGAAGTGCAGGCCCGGATCGGCAGATGCCCAGGCGGCATAGGAGATGGATTCCCAGAGATCGCGCGCCTTCACCGTCTTGACGACCTTGCCGTCCTTGCGGGCGGTCAGATGCCAATCGGCGTCGTTCTCGACGGCGCGCAGGAAGTCGTCCTTGATCGAGACCGAATTGTTGGAGTTCTGGCCGGAAACGGTGAGATAGGCTTCCGAATCCCAGTCCGTGTCATAGGTCTTGAACTCGAGGTCCTTGTAGCCCTGGCGAGCGAACTGGATGACGCGCTGAACGTAGTTTTCCGGAACCTGATCCTTCTTGGCAGCGCGGATTTCGCGCTTCAAGGCAGGGTTCTTGGCCGGATCGAAGCAATCGTCATTGTCGCCTTCGCAATTGACGGCAGCCTTCATGATCGCCTTCAGGTGCTTGGCGACGATCTTCGAACCGGTGACGAGGGCGGCAACCTTCTGCTCTTCCTTGACCTTCCAGTTGATGTATTCCTCGATATCCGGATGGTCGATGTCGACGACGACCATCTTGGCGGCGCGGCGGGTCGTGCCGCCCGACTTGATGGCGCCGGCAGCGCGGTCGCCGATCTTCAGGAAGCTCATCAGGCCGGAGGAGCGGCCGCCGCCGGAGAGCTTTTCGCCTTCGCCGCGCAGCAGCGAGAAGTTGGAGCCCGTGCCGGAGCCATACTTGAAGAGACGCGCTTCACGAACCCAGAGGTCCATGATGCCGCCTTCGTTGACGAGATCGTCCTCGACCGACTGGATGAAGCAGGCATGCGGCTGCGGATGTTCGTAGGCTGACTTGGACTTGGTGATCTTGCCGGTGAAAGGGTCGACATAGAAATGGCCCTGGCCGGGGCCGTCGATGCCATAGGCCCAGTGCATGCCGGTGTTGAACCACTGCGGCGAATTCGGTGCGACGCGCTGGGTGGCGAGCATATAGGCGAGTTCGTCGCGGAATGCCGATGCATCCTCTTCGGAGGAGAAATAGCCGCCCTTCCAGCCCCAATAGGTCCAGGTGCCGGCGAGGCGGTCGAAGACCTGGCGCGCATCGGTTTCGGAGCCGGTCTGGCTTTCCTTCGGCAGATCCTTCAGCGCCGCATCATCGGCCACGGAGCGCCACAGGAAGGAAGGAACGTCGTTTTCCTCAACCTTCTTCAGCTTGGCGGGCACGCCGGCCTTGCGGAAATACTTCTGCGCCAAGATGTCGGCGGCGACCTGCGAGAACTGCGCCGGCACGTCGATGTTTTCGAGGCGGAAAACGATCGAACCGTCAGGGTTCTTGATCTCGCTTGTCGCCTTGCGGAATTCGATCTCCGCATAAGGTGACTGGCCGGCCTTCGTAAATCGACGTTCGATGCGCATGATCCCTTACCTCAATTCGTTGGCGCCCGTCCTCGAAACGAAGGCGCAAAATTCCTGATCCGGCTTCGCGGTTTCAGCGCGCAGCCAGTGTTCAATCCGCTTCCTGACAGGAGGTGTCATCCGGAGATGTCTTTCCCGTATCTTGTGGTGATGGTGGCTGCAAACACTAAATATAGTATTAACAGCTTATTGCCGCCAGTCCCCGCATGTCTTTTTTTGGCAGCACCGATCTCGGCACAAAAGGCCTCCCTGGCGCCATCGATCATGATGATCGCCGTGAATCCAAATCCGATTTCGAGTTAAGGACCAGCCCCCGTTATTCCGTCCGGTCCAGTCGCCGCCGCAACGTCATTCATTAACTTTGAAAGACCCGATTCCGTCAAGGGGTGGTTTGCGACGGATTTTTAACCACAATATCTTGTGGGCTTGCCTGTGGAAATTGGGGAAACGCCAGGAGTCCCAAAGATTCAAGCGCTTGGCGGAAATTGTTCGTTCTCCGCGCGACCGCTTATGAGCCGAATACCACTGACGGCGGAATTAAAAGCGACAATATTGTGACCGTGGCCTTGAAACCATTGGCAGAGGGGCAAAAGCATGCAGCAACCCCTTATGATTCGCGCCGAAGCCCTTGAATCCCACGTAATCCTGGTATCTCGATAACCACTAAATATAGTGGGCGCTAACGCGCCCACATCTATTGCTGATGCCTATGTCCGATTTTGGCACACCGCACAGAATCACAACTGATTCGGGTGAGTCTCCTAACGGTCAGCCGCGATGACCCTTGGCGATCGGCTCCTGATAGGTGAAACCCATATCCCAGGGGAAATAGATCCAGGTGTCCTGGCTAACTTCGGTGATGAAGGTGTCGATGGTCGGCACGCCCTTCGGCTTGGCATAGACACAGGCGAAATGCGCATTTGGCAGCATGGTGCGCACTTCCACAGCCGTTTTGCCGGTGTCGGTCAGGTCGTCGATCACCAGCACGCCTTCGCCGCCATTGGTGGTGAGTTCCGGCGCGATACCCTTGAGCAGGTTCATTTCGCCCTGGCTGGAATAATCATGGTAGGAGGCGATACAGACGGTCTCGATCAGGCGGATATTCAGTTCGCGCGAGATGATGGCAGCGGGAACGAGGCCGCCGCGGGTGATGCAGACGATCGCCTTGAACTCGCGATTGAGTCCGGCAAGTCGCCAGGCAAGGGCGCGGGCATCGCGATGGAACTGATCCCAGGATACGGGAAAGGCTTTATCGGGCAGGGACATGGCTCTAAGGCTCCGGGAGGCAGAGGATAACAACGCACCGGCGCTGCCGGCGACCCTGAGCAGACCCCGCGACGGGCGCGGACCAAGGACCAAATCCTGAAACGCGATTCGCTGGCTCTCCGATCGAAGATGATCCCACCCAAACCATTTTGGACTTTAGGGATCACGCTCCGTGGACCACGCGAATGGGTTCCCTGGCGGGAATTCTCTCATCGGTCGCTGCTTTCTGCTGGATTTGCGCTCAAAAGGCAAGAGCGCCGCTGCACCGCATATCCGGCAGGCTTATGGGCATCAGCGCGCAAGCAGCGTCATCGCCGTCATCGATTGCAGCAGCGTCCGCGTCGTGCCGCCGAAGATCAACTGCCAGAGCCAGGAATGTGTATAGGCACCCATGACGAGCAGATCGATGCTATCGTCGGCGAGGCGATTTTCGATGACCTGCGATGGCGTCTTGCCGCCGCAAGTCGCCGTTTCCAATCTGGCGCGAATGCCATGGCGGACAAGCGTGGCCGTAATCTCCACGCCGGTCTCTTTCGGCGAATGCGTCGAGCTGTCAGAGGTGTCGACGGAAAAAACCTCGACGGAATCGGCAGTCCGCAGGAACGGCAGGGCGTCGAAGGTCGCGCGGGCGGCTTCCTTCGATCCGTTCCAGGCAATCAGTACGCGATGGATCGGCTTCGGCTCGGTAAAGATGTAGGGAATGAGCAGCACGGGACGGCCGCTTTCGAACAGGAAGCTTTCGACATCGACATGCGAGTCCGAAGATTTGGCCGGATCGGGCTGCACGGCGATCAGCAGATCGGCGCTACGCGCACTTTCCATCAGCGGCTCCGAACCATAGCCGACGGTGCTTGCAAAGTTGCGCCATTCATAGGCAAGTCCTTCGCGCTCCATTTTCGCGCGGAACAGCCGCTCGATCTCCACGGCTTGGCTGTGCGCCATGTCCTGCAGAGCCTGCACGGCGACCGGATCGGGGATCTCCATCGGCGCCACCAGCGGCACGGCCGAGACGATTTCCGCATGCAGACCCACGATATGCGCGCCATGCTCCTGAGCGAACGCGGCGGCGAAATCGACCGCCACGCGCGTATTGTCGGGGGTATCGAGTATGACCAGGATGGTTTTATAGGGCATGACGTGATCTCCCATGAGGAAAGGTCCTTATCGCTGCATTATATCAGTGTTCCGTCCGATAATAATGCGCTGATATGACCGCGGTTCCCCAACGGGTTAAAAGCATTTGCTGAACGTCATGCCTCAGTAGACTGATTTTCCTTTGCTTTTGCCTGTCTGATCATTTCGATCATGGCGCGCACTTCGGCCGCGACAGTTTCAACCAATTCGGCCGAGCGGCCCCGCACGACGATCTCGGTCGAGAAGGATTGGCCGACATAGCGCGGGTAGGATCCGATGCTGGTATCAGGATGAGCTTTCTGGATGGCGCCGAGCGGCGTGCCGATCTCGCCTTCGCCGTAAGGGCAGGAAATCGCCGTCGAAAGCATGCGGGTGCCGGTGCGCAACGTCGGGACGACGTTGTCGAGCATCGCCTGAAAGACCTGCGGCACGCCGGCCATTACGTAGACATTGCCGATGTTGAAGCCTGGCGCGGTCGAAACCGGATTGGCAATATGTTTGGAGCCGACCGGCATGCGCGCCATCCGTTGGCGGGCCTCGGTGAATTCCATCTCGCGCCGCGCATACATCTCCGCCATCAGCCGCATCGCTTCGGCCTCATGTTCGCAGGCCACGCCGAAAGCCTTTGCAATGGCATCGGCGGTGATGTCGTCATGCGTCGGGCCGATGCCGCCGGAGGTGAAGACGTAATCATATTGGCCGCGCAGGGCGTTCAACGCGGAGACGATGGCGTCTTCGTCGTCGGCGACAATACGGACTTCCTTCAGATCGATGCCGGACAGCAGCATGACATCGGCGAGATGGCCGATATTCTTGTCTTTCGTCCGGCCCGAGAGCAGTTCGTCGCCGATAGCCAGCATGGCGGCGGTGACAATGGTTTCATTGGTCATGGAAATATCCGTGGAATTGCGCAGTAACGCGTTCGAAAAAACGTTTGAAATAGGTAGCGCCGTTTGCTGCGAATGCAAACTGACGTTTTCGTTTGCTTGGCGACGGTCGAAAAAGCAACTGCAAGTGAAATTTCGTCTTCATCGGGTGAACAGTGCGTTCTAGTTGCTGGGGCTGCGCCTTCGTTTTAGCGCTGATAGAAATCAGCCCGAAAATCAACGCGTCCAACAACTAGGAGACGTTCATGGCTAAGGTTCTGGTTCTCTATTATTCCTCCTATGGTCATATCGAGAAGATGGCCTATGCCGTCGCCGAAGGCGCAAAGTCCGCCGGCGCCGACGTAACCGTTAAGCGCGTACCGGAACTGGTGCCGGAAGAGGTGGCCAGGGCTTCCTACTTCAAGCTCAATCAGGAAGCTTCCATCGCATCGCCGGAAGAACTGGCCAAGTACGACGCCATCATCGTCGGCTCCGGCACCCGCTTCGGCACGGTGACATCGCAAATGCGTAATTTCTGGGATCAGACCGGCAGCCTGTGGTTCGGCGGCAAGCTCGTCGGAAAGGTCGGCTCGGTGTTCACCTCCTCCGCGACCCAGCACGGCGGCCAGGAATCCACCATCCTCGGCTTCATCCCGACCCTGCTACACCACGGCATGGCCGTCGTCGGCCTTCCCTATGCTTTCCAGGGCCAGATGGGCACGGAAGAAGTCAAGGGCGGTTCGCCTTACGGCGCTTCTACGATCACCAACGGCGACGGCTCCCGCCAGCCTTCGGAAATCGAACTGGAAGCCGCAAAATACCAGGGCGCCCACGTCGCCAAGATCGCGGCCAAGCTCGTCGCCTAATTTGATCTTCGACATTGCATGGAATCGAGGCGCGGCGAGAGCTGCGCCTTTTTTCGTCGGGACCTATTTGGAATTTGTCCTTGGTGCGGACGACGGGGGTCGAACCCGTATAGCCTAAGGCCGAGGGATTTTAAGTCAGTTGGGGGAGCATACCATACGTATCTGAAGATTACCAAAAAGCGTTGTATTGTAACGGCTTTAGCTATACAAAAGTAAACCAAGGGTAACGTGAATGTACAACGAGGTATGCGTTCCGTGCCCCCTGACGTGCCCCCTGCAACGGTGGAAAAGACAAAATGCCGCTTCTTAGCCAAGACTATGTTACCCGCTATAAACTGGCGTCCGAGAAGACCAGCGCGGAGGTCCGCGATACCAAGCTCACGGGTTTCTGGATGCGTGTCCGCCGCCGTTCCAATGGAACGCTAAGCAAGGCCTTCATGATCGATCATTTGGTCGCGTTGCCGGATGGTCGCAAGGTTCGCCGCAAGGTCGCGATAGGTGATGCGGCCCTATTTCATGCCGACGCGGCCCGACTGGAGGCGCAGCGATTGCTTCAGGCGGTGAAGCGGGGTGACGATCCCCGTGGCGAGAAAGCAGCCCGCAAGGCCCGCATGACGTTCGACACGCTGGTGGAGGAGTATCGCGAAAAGCGCCTCTCAAAGCGCAAGCCCGCCACGCGCAAGGATTACGAAGGGCGCATCCGTCGTGTTCTCTTGCCTTACTTCAAGGGCCGTTTTGCCGACGATATAACGACGGCGATGGTTATCGACTGCCATCATAAACACAGGCGGACGCCGACCGAAGCGAATAGGGCGCTGGCCGTTCTCTCGGCTATGATGAAGTTCGCAATCAGCCAGAGCGTCAGGCGGGATAATCCCTGCCTTAAGGTCGAACGCTATAAGGAGAAGGCAAGGGATGCATGGCTGAACGAGCAGGAAATGCCGAAATTCCTTGCGGCGTTGGATGAGATCGAGACGCCTGTCGGGGAGCTTTTGCGTTTTCTGGCCGTAAGCGGCTGGCGCATTTCGGAGGCGAGGCTGCTGGATTGGGCGGACGTTGACCTTCCCCGGCTTCTCATACGCCTTCCAGACAGCAAGGTTGGCGCAATTGATCGTCCGTTGTCGGCCGACGCTGCCGTGATCGTTGACCGGCAGCCGCATCGGAGCGGCTTTGTCTTCTCGGCAAGCAACGGCCGTCGCCCACTCGACTACAAGCTGGCGGGCAAGACCCTCTCGACCATCTGCGAGAAGGCGGAGGTGGCGCGGATCACCCCCCACGTCCTGAGGCATACCTTCGCCACATGGGCGGCAAATGCGGGTGCCACCGCGCATGAACTGCGTGAGGCTGGCGGTTGGCGGACGCTCGCCATGGCGAACCGCTACGTGAGCCGTTCCGAAACTCTTGGCCGGGCAGGGGCGGAGAAGGCGGCAAAAGCCATCAACATCTTTTCCAAGCCAGCGGGCGAGGTTCTGAAGCTCAAGACGTGATCCGAGATGCCGCGCATGGACGAGTTCGTTAACGAAGCCGACATCGATGTAGGCAACCTCGATCCGATCCTTGCTGCCGTCCGAGGCGGCAACCGCAAACAGGAGTTTCCAATCCCTGACAAGCTCACGCCATCTCGCCAGCAGATTTTGGCGTTGCCGGTCGATCAGCGGCAGGCGTCAAAAAAGCCCCGGCTGCTGTTGCGGAAGGATATAGATGCAGCGACGCGCGGCTACTGGTTACGCATGGAGATCAAAAATCCATCGGCCCTTACCAAGCAAAGCATGCGGATTAACGAAACGGTCCGAACCCTTCACGAATTGATGGGCTTGAGCGGTGCCGGTGCGAGGGAAGCCGATCTTGTGCTTCAGCACGAACACCCCGCGCTCATGGCGTATCTTTCCACGAAGGAAGCCAAGGCTGCCATGCTTACCGTCTCCCGTGAAAACGTTGAGAAGAGCGCCACGGATTGGATTATTGACCAGCTCAGGACGATATTCGAAAAACATTTCAGAGCGGGGCCTACAACCTCATTAGTAGTCGATAAGGCAGGCAGGCGAAACTATTACAGCCCCTTCATCGCTTTCGTTCTAGCAGTGGCAAAGGAAGCCGGGATCAAGATCGCATCAGCGACCATCCATCGGTTCTTGACGACTAAGCCTGAACATATGCCCCGCTGAAAAACGCGCCGGTGGATAAGAAATGGGCCGGAAATTGCCGTAGATAGTTTGACACCTTCCCTTGGAGCTTGAGGTGCCCCCCTATGGCAAGCAACATTATTGAAACCGAAGTCTCCCATCTTTTCGAGCGCCGCAAGCGCCATCATCAAGGCAACGGCCTCCGGGGAGCTGCGCTGTTCCGCGCACTGGCTGCCGATACTGAATTGCCCGGACACGTCGATGACGCAACGGCGGCTGCCATTCTAGGGGTGCTGCCAGCAACATTGAAGGCTCGCCGACGCAAACACATGCCACCAGCGTACACACGGCCGCTCGGCTTCAAAGGCCCTCAGTACGACCTAGCAGAAATATGCGACATGCTTGCCGAGAATACGGCTGACGCCCGCAACTCCGCCGATGCCGCATGAGAAACCCGCCACGCTTGCGCGACGACGGGCTCCAAATGCATTCGGCTATATCCAATTGACCGGCAGCATAATCCAGCACCGCACCGTGCGCAACGTGGCATCCGATATGGAGAGTGCACGATGTCCCGCAACCATATTGCAATTGAAATGTCGGGCACGAAGCCTTCAGGCGTGACTGGGAGACCACCAAGAACCGTGGCCGATGTATTTGTCGCCACGGCCGCCACGGCACGGCTCATAGGCCAGCTTGCCGATATCGGGGGGAGGGTTGCATGAGTGCTGATATGGACCATGCCACGATTGAGGCCTCTCCGTGCCTCTCACCGAACGGAAGGAGGGAAACTGATGCCATCGCGCTTGCCAGTTCGGAGCGGCTTCCCGCGTGGGTGGAGGCCGCGGCGCTGTCGCATCGGTATCGCATTTTCAGAAAGGCACACGGATGACCAACGTCCCTCTCCCTTGGATGCAGATATACGTCGCCGACGAGTTTGCTGACACGTCCCATCTTAGCCCGGAGGAATATGGCGCTCACATGCGCCTCAGATTGCATCAATGGCGGCATGGTGAGCTTCCTAATGACGACGACCGCCTTGCCCGAATTGTCGGTATTGACCGCGATCAGTGGCCACCTATCCGTGATGCCTTGGCACCCTTGTTCGATTGGCAGTGGCTCCACGCAAAGACGGCTGAGCTCCGTCGTCAATCGGAAGAGTTGCGTCAAACCAAGGTGGAGAATGGCAAAAAAGGTGGCCGTCCACGCACGTCAAAAGAAAAGCTAACGGAAACCGAAACGAAACCTGTGGGTAACGCTAACCAAAACCCAAACGAAAGCTCATCACCATCACCATCACCATTACCGCCAGCGTCACGATCAGCGCCACCGGCACAAGGTTTGGCTCTAGATAAAAGGGAAGATGAGGATAGGGGGAGCATGTTTCGGGCTTTTGCTGTCCCATCTTCAACAGTAAAAGCCCGCCAGTTCCTCGATAGCAAGAACGTGCCTCCGTCCCGCATGGACGAGTGTATTCGCCTAATGATGGGCGGCAATCTCAGCCCGTACGAGCTTGAAGGCATCCTCTCAGAAGGAAAGAGCGTGGCATGAAGCAGATTGATCTGTTCGAGTGGGCGGCGTCTCGGCCCTCAGCCGATATTATTGACATCATGCCTGCGCTTATCCGCAAGATTGCATCTGAGCCGGTGTGGCCGCCAACGCGGAAGGCTGGCGAACTTGTCCCGCTTAAGAGAGGAGCAGCATGACCATAGGCAAATCGGTGAGCAGCAGCCCGCGTTGACCGTTGGCGAGCCTGCCTCAATCGCGTATTCTGACCCCCATGCCAGCGCTTGGAAATCAACGTCACGAAGGATTTTGCCGCGCCATCTGCCGGGGTGAAAGCGCGTCCGGAGCCTATGCCAGCATCTATCACGTTTCCGGTCGCACGGCTGAGGTGAACGGCTCCAAGCTACTGAGAAATACTGTGGTGGCCGCCCGCATCGCCGAACTGCAGGGAATGGCGGCCAAACGGACCGCAAAATCGGTCGAAAGCTTGGTCGTTAACCTTGATGAGGCCATTGATTTTGCGAAGAGATGCCGAAGTCCAGCCGCTGTGGTTTCCGCCATCGGATTGCAGGCAAAATTACTTGGATTGTTGGCACCAACGCAGCTTGAAATCATCCGACATGCCCCCGCACCCTTGCCGACCAAACTGCTCGAATTAAGCGAAGACGAATGGCGAGCGCAATTCGGCTCTGGAACCGGCCCAAAGCCAGCACTTGCCGGTACTAAGCGCTCGATGGCAGAGAAGCGAAAAATGAACGCTGGTGCTCACGGGGGCAAACCGGTTGCCGTCGTACCGTCTGCCATTGAATGGGATGCCGAGACAGCGCCGATACGGGCAGCGGGGATAATCGATCTTGACTGAGGACCTGATGGCAAGACGAAAGGCAAAACCTCCGCAGGTCAACCGCGAAGGCGTTGTTGCTGATCTTCGAAGGCAGGCCGATCTGGCGGAAGAGAGCGGCGACAGGATTTCCGCCGTCCGCGCGCAGAAATACGCATGGCACATTGAGCGCTGTCGGCCTTATGTGCCGCCCCTGACGGGTATTCCTAAAATGCTGCTATCTCCGTTTGCAGAACGTTATCGGAGCAGTGTCATGCTCCGAGATGACGTTAACGAAGAGATCTGGCATGCGAAACAGTGGAATGAAACTGCTATGGCTTGCGGTCGCGGCGATTTTGGCGGGTTGCACACCTGAAGAGAAAAGCCCCATAGTCCAGAAGCTGGAAACAAGCGAGCTCCATGAATTAGGATCATCCTGTGCTGGAGCCTTTTTGGCCTTTGATGGCAAAAATCTCGTCATGATGGACAAGGGCACAAGCAAAGTTCTTCAAAAAAACATAACAGTCGCAGACATCGGAGATGATCGAGTTACGATGACCGCACGTTCCGGCGCGGCTTCGATCATTTCGCGGTTTCATCTTAATCCCGACAAAACGGTTATGAATTTCGAAAGCCTTTATTTCGACCCGCATCCAACACCGGAACAACTCGCATCTGTAGGTCTCAAGCCAGATTATGAGGCAAACTTGGATCGCGAGATGCGGAGTATGCCGCCATTGGTTTTGTGCCCAAAGACGACGAGTTAGTCCGCCTATTTCAAACGGAGCGGTGCATGGACCGTTAATGCCGCGTTTCACTCACTTCTCGATTTCTCTGGCATCGATTTGATCATTTGTGTATCAATTGCTCAAGCAATTGACACACATAAAGGAGCAAAGAGCTTGAGCAGCAACGGAAACACCAAGGCTGTTGCCTATCTCAGAACGTCCAGCGCAGCCAATATCGGGGAGGGCAAAGACAGCGAGCGGCGGCAACGGGGTGCCATCGACGCATTTGCCAAGGCGGCAGGCTATGAAATCGTCGACGCGTACTATGACGCTGCAGTTAGTGGTGCCGATCCGGTGACAGCTCGCCCCGGCTTTTCTGCCATGCTTGAGCGACTGCTTTCGAATGGCGTGCGCACCATCCTCGTCGAGACAGCCAGCCGCTTCGCCCGCGACCTCATCGTGATGGAGACCGGCCATGCGATGCTCAAGGCGCGCGGCATCGATCTAATCGCGGTCGATAGCCCCGACAGCTTCCTTGACGACACCCCGACTGCAACGTTGATCCGGCAAGTGCTTGGTGCCGTCTCCGAATTCGAGAAAGCCATGCTAGTCGAAAAGCTGAAAGGTGCCCGTGAGCGCAAGCGCCGCGAAACGGGCCGGAAGGTCGGCGGCAGATTGAATTATGCCGAGATTGAAGGCGGCGCTGAGATGGTCGCACTGGCCAAGAAGCTGCACCGCTACCCGGTCAACGGCAAGCGCCGCTCGCTGGGTGATGTTGCCGAGGAACTGGCCAAGGCTGGTTACGTCTCAAGCGCTGGAACGCCCTTCACCAGAACCGCCATCAGCCGGATGCTGGAACGTTAGGCAGAGACAGCAAAGGGCAATGGATAGGGCAGGCACTATGGCGGTGGCTAGTGTTGCCCTTGTCCTGCCAAGCCTCACGCCTCGACGGGCCGCCACTCCGGGGGGCCATCTTCGGCAGGCGGGGGGTGGGGACGGCAAAAGGTACCCCCCAACACACAGACTGGACACTCAAAAGTCGACTATTAGAGATGACTAATTAATTCTCGAGCAACGGTCTGGGTCTTCGGCCTTTGACGCTCGATTAACCCCCACGCGCTATCGTTGCATCCATTTCCAACTGCAACGAGATTTTCATGAAGCCCTTAATTCTCGCGACCGCTTCGGCGCTTGTCCTTGCGACTGCAGGCCCGGCATTTGCCGAAAATCTAACAACGTCCCAATTGCGCACGATGTGCGAAAGCCATTCCCCCCAGTGCGGTCAATGGGTCGACAAAATGTTTTATGCTCTTGTCGAATTAGGCAAAGCTTCCGCCAAGCCAATCATTTGTCCGTCGCCCGATGGGAAGCCACAGACCAAGGATTTAATTGATCTGTTTCTCAAAGAAGATGCATCGGTCGGCGCAAGTGCTGATCAACTTCCCGCCGTCGCCGTTGTCAGTTCTGCCTTCCAAAAAATCATGCCTTGTCCGTGAGGGTGGAAAATGAAGAAAACCCCGATTTTTGCCGCACTGGCATGCGCGGCCGTCGCCATCCCGGCCGCACCAGCCTTTGCCGGGTTTGCTGACGGAAACCAATTGTATGGTTGGCGCTCGGCAATTAACCCGCTGAACGTGGAAGACTGCCACGCCTATATCTCGGGTGTCGTCGATCCGATGAGCCTATTCGAAGCGAGCGGCAAGTCATGCATTCGACTGGGCGTGACCGTACAGCAAGTGACCGATATTGTGGTGAGGAGCTTACGCGAACGCCCAGAAAACCGGGATCAATCGGCGGCCGTCCTTGTAAACAACGCAATCCTCAACGCCTTTTGTCCGGGGGCAAGCAAATGAAGAAAGCCCTATCTATCGCCGTCGTCGCGACCGCATTCGCCTTATTGACAATCGCACCCGCTGCAAGTGATGAACCGGATTTAGTCACCATCGATAAGAGGCCAATGGATCGACAAAACCTACTTTGGGAGCTTGATTTGACAATCCGCACTGATGGGTTGGTCATCAATTCGGTGGACGTAAATCGCGGCTACTGTCCCTCCCAAGAGAAAATCCCGATGCCTGTTTCTGTCTCATTCGGGCAGACCGGGGCATTTGCTCACTATATGTGTGACCCGATCGAGGTGCAGGTTAACACCAACAAGGGGGCGCAAACATTCACATGGGATGCCTATACCCAAGGCGGCATGAGTGTCGCGAAAAACCAAGACGGATCGTGGTTCGTGACCATAACGAACCGCCTCAACTCTTTGAAAATTAAGGATGTCGTATTTAATCGCGGGAACTGCCCCGGAGCTTCCCCTATCGGAACATTTGAAAAACGCGACCCCAACGGATCACTTTCGTTCGGTCAAAGGGCCATCTACATGATGGGATGCAATCCAATACAGGTCGATGTGACGACCAATCTGGGAACCGAAACCTTTACATTTGACGAGTGATCAAGGGAGCGAAAACACCCAACCGTTCTAACCATCTTCGGCCGTATCCGCTCCGGCAGGGCTGGGCCACGCCCCGGTGCCCATCTTCGGCAGGCCACCCCATGGGGCAAAAAGGGTCCCCCGGCATCCGCAAAATCTGCCCTATTTATCGGTGCAGTTATTGGCCGCGAACATCAGAACCTTCCTGCTGCTGGCCAACCATGTCTGAGCAATCATCGGCTCGTAGGGCTTTTTCAGCGCGACCCCAAAGCTCAACCTGTCGGCTTTCGTTAGGAAGGCTTTTAGTTGCTTGGTCGGGATTGCTGTCACGATTTCCGTTATCTGCTTGGTTTGCTGCAGAACTAACGGCCGGTAATCCTTCCAATCGCCCTTATCGGTCACAACCGAAGTGCCGATAATTGCATCCCGCACCACATCGGCTGGGCCATTCACTTCCATGCTCAGAAACAGGTGCCCGCTCACTTTTTCTGTGCAGAAGACGTTTAGCTGCATCTCGCGCTCGGCATCAGACACGGTTCTGACGAATGCCTCATACCCATCATCTCGAAAGTTGATGCGCCACGCTGACTGCGCTGGCGGGATTTTTCCGCTCAGTAACTTAAACACCCTTGGTTCGCTTTTCTCAAACCCGCTTAGGTCTTCGCCGGGGTATTTGGTCAAGCCCCATCCCTCAGCGTCTTCGCGACTGAACCAAAGGATATTTTCGGGGCTTACGTATGTGACGAACGCCGCAATGCTCCCATAGGATACACCATGCTCTACAGCGTGCTGGCTTAGTTTTTCATTGCAGTCCTTGTCCGGTACCCCTCCGCGTGAGCAGGAATGTTGACCAAGCAAGCCGCCTTCCTCGACGGTTCGAGCTGCCCCCGCGATGAATACAATGGACGCGCATGCTGAGGCGCATTTGGCCCCATCTGGAACGACCGTATGCACCCGCTTGCCATCAAGGAGAGCCGATATCTTTAAAGCCTCATCAACGAGACCGCCGGGGCTATTCAGCAATAGAACGGGCAAGCCGTAAGGCAGCGGTGCGACCTCTGCCAATTTTTCTGCCAGCTTCTGCTCTGTCCCTTTATCGATGTCGCCGGTTAGGCTGACAACCTTATGCCCGCGCCACTCGACGACCTCAACATCGGCAGCAGCAGCGGGGGCCCTACCGAGAAATCCCCAAGCGCAGACCAGCGCCAGCACCATGGAAATCGTCTGTTTCCTCATTTGTCGCCTGCTGGGCAGTAGGCATCCGCGATTGCCACCCCGGCAATACTAGCAGCCGTATCACCCCTTTTTTCCGGGTGGTCATGTAAGCTCTTGATCACAACATCAACCAGTTGCTGTACGGAAATACCCTCTCGAATGCATGGTTTCGCGCCATTAGCAGCCCTCACGGCGCTCATGGCATCGGCCACTCCCACAATGTAGCCTATGCAGTACACTCGATCAGACGACTTCGTGGCCGGGTCATCCTCTCCCAAGCAATAACGGTACAGTTGGTTTCCGTTGTTGAACGTGAACGGTCCCGCAAAGGCCGGGGCAGCCCAAGTGGCTATGGCAGCCGTGACCACAGCTGTTAGTAGATATTTTTTCATCACAGTCCCCAGTGATGCGTGAAGCGTTGCCTGCATTCAAATGCCAAGTCAATGAAACCTACGGTAGCGTGGGGATATCTCCCACAGAGTTTTTTTACCGGGTTCCGCGCATGGGCTGGCGTAAAATTGGCTGCCAAAAATTCGGAGCCGCCGCGTTCCGTGCCCCCTGCTGTGCCCCCAGCTGAATTATCGGGATTTTCAGCCGAGGAAGGGGTAGCTCAGTTTTCTCAATATTTTCAATATGGTGCGGACGACGGGGGTCGAACCCGTATACCCGAAGGTGAGGGATTTTAAGTCCCTTGCGTCTACCAATTTCGCCACGTCCGCGTTTTCGCGATTTCAATATCTTGCAAGGTCTGATTTGGGAAGCTTCGGAACACAGATTTTTGAATTCTGAGCGCGAACGCATCCCATCAGCCGAATACCTTGATGAGGACTGGCGTCAGCATCCGCCCTATATCTGAGAGTGTGGCTCACAAGCGAAGCCCGCCGGCACCGGGGAAACCGGATTGGAGCGGGCCTCTGACCATCATCATGATGGCTGGCTTGCATTGGAGGCGGGCCTTTGCTTCCTGTCAATTCGAAGATTTTGCGTTGCGACCGGATGTAACACGGTGGCGCGAAATGCAGCAGTTGCGCGTTGGATGGTCGTAGCCGTCGATTTGTGGTGTCGCAATGTCGCCTGGGCAGGTCGGAAAGCGCAACAAAGAGGCTTTCTTTACTCATCTTTCCTGTGTCATAGCGAAGGTGGATTGAACAGGAACGGACCAAGACCGTGGACAAGCAGGATGTTCTCGACGCCACCGAGGCCATGCGTGGCCTTTTTTCCGCAACGCCGCTGCAACTGAACGAGCATCTTTCCGCTCGCTACGGTGCGGAGATCTGGCTAAAGCGCGAGGATCTGACGCCGGTGCGCTCCTACAAGATCCGCGGCGCCTTCAATTTCTTCCGCAAGGTGATTGCCGAAGGTGGTACCGGCAAGACATTCGTCTGCGCGTCGGCCGGCAATCATGCGCAGGGTTTTGCCTTCGTCTGCCGCCATTTCGGAGTGCCGGGCGTGGTCTACATGCCGGTGACGACGCCGCAGCAGAAGATCGACAAGACCCGCATGTTCGGCGGCGAATTCATCACCATAAAGCTGTTCGGCGATTTCTTCGACCAGTGCTACCAGGCAGCGCGCGACCATGTGCAGCAAATTGACGGCGTCATGGTGCCGCCGTTCGATCATGCCGATATCATCGAGGGGCAGGCGACGGTCGGGGCCGAAATCGCCGAGCAATTGCCGGATGGCGTCGTGCCCGACCGCATCGTGCTGCCCGTCGGCGGCGGTGGATTGGCGGCTGGTATCACCGGCTTTTTTGCCGATCGCCTCGCCAAGGACGCATTCGTCTTTGCCGAGCCGGCGGGAGCGCCGAGCCTCAGGCGCAGCATGGAGGCGGGGCAGGTGGTGACGCTGGCGAAGGTCGACAATTTCGTCGACGGCGCAGCGGTCGGTCGCATCGGCGACCTGAATTTTGCGGCCCTGAGAAGTTTTGCGCCGGAGCAGGTCATGCTGATTGCGGAAAATGCCATCTGCGTGACGATCACCGATATGCTGAATGTCGAAGGCGTCGTGCTGGAGCCGGCTGGCGCGCTGGCGATCACCGCGCTTGAGCAAATGGACCGTGAGAGCATCCGCGGCAAGACGATCGTTGCGGTCGTCTCCGGCGGCAATTTCGATTTCGAGCGCCTGCCCGATGTCAAGGAGCGCGCCATGCGCCATGCCGGGCTGAAGAAATACTTCATCCTGCGGCTGGCTCAGCGTCCCGGCGCGCTACGCGATTTCCTCAATTTGCTCGGTCCGGACGACGATATCGCCCGCTTCGAATATCTGAAGAAGAGCGCCCGCAATTTCGGTTCCATCCTGATCGGTATCGAAACCAAGCATCCCGACAATTTCAAGCAACTGGTCGAGAATTTCGAGCGTGCCGGCATGGGCTATCAGGACATCACCGAGAACGACATTCTGGCGAACCTGATTATTTAACTTTGCCACCCCACGTCCTTCATGCTAAAGGCGATTCATGGCTTCGATCTTGTCGAATATTTTCTCGATCTTCACCGGCGGCGCTTCGACGACGAGCGCCGAAAAGACCGGCGGTCCCTCCGTCACCGCGGAACCGCAGGAGCATAACGGCTGCACGATCTATGCGACGCCGCAGCGCGAAGGCAATCAGTTCCGCCTGATGGGCCGGATCGAGAAGGAAGTGAACGGCGAGGTGCTGGTGCGCAATTTCATCCGCGCCGATGTTTTCACCTCGTCGGACGATGCGCTTGAATCGACCTTCCGCAAGGCGCAGCAGATCATCGACCAAAACGGCCCCTCTCTGTTCGGCGACGGCGAAAAGGTTCGTCAGGTCTGAGTTCAGGAACTGGCTCGAACGACATAGGCTGGATGGCCTAGCCTATCGGAAATGCGGAACTAAAGCAGATATTGATGTCGAACCGCTTGCAGCACAGACACTGCGGGCGGTTTTTCCATTCGACTGACGGCATTCTCAAGCGTTCGAGTGGCGACGGACTGATTTTCTCGACAAGCCCCCCGCGACCGCCATTCGTCTTCGACACCGGCACCATGAAACCTTTCGATTTTTAAGTCGTTGTTGCGCTATGACCGACGCTAAAATCAATCCGAAATCGGTCGACGGCACTCAACCGCACGGTGCCGAGAAGTCGCGCCAAGGGGAGGGATCGACCGTCGAGGTCGCGCCGCCGCCAGATGTGATCGAACCAGATCCAGAGCTCACGCCTGAGGAGGCCGAGCAGGCGCGCAAGCGGTATTTGCTGAGGCGCTTCTGGATCAGCGCGCGTGGTTACTGGGGCCGCGGCGGCGACCGGCTCTCTTGGCCGTGCACGATCGTGCTATTGGCCCTGATCGGCATGAATGTCGGCTTCCAGTATGGAATTAATATCTGGAATCGCGCAATTTTCGACGCCATAGAGCAACGCAATGCCAGCACCGTCTATTTTCTGAGCGCCGTATTCCTGCCACTCGCGTTGGGAAGCATGACCCTCGTCGTTACACAAGTCTTCCTTCGGATGGCGATTCAGCGCCGCTGGCGTTCCTGGCTGACGACCGCAGTCATCGCGCGCTGGCTCGCAAACGGCCGTTACTATCAGTTGAACCTCATCGGCGGCGACCACAAGAACCCCGAAGCGCGCATCTCGGAAGATTTGCGGATTGCCACGGAATCCCCCGTCGATTTCATCGCCGGCGTCATTTCCGCATTTCTATCGGCCTCGACCTTCATCGTGGTGCTCTGGACGATCGGCGGTGCCCTGACCCTGACGATCGCCGCTACGACGGTCACTATTCCCGGCTTTCTCGTCGTCACCGCGGTCCTCTACGCCGCGATCACGTCCAGCTCTATGGCGATCATCGGCCGCTATTTCGTCCACGTTTCCGAGGTCAAAAATCAGGCGGAAGCCGAATTTCGCTACACGCTGACACATGTGCGGGAAAACGGCGAGAGCATCGCATTACTCGGCGGTGAGGAGGAGGAGCGTAGCGACCTCGACAAGACCTTCGCCAATGTGCTCGGGCAATGGGCGCTCCTTGCCCGCCAGCACATGCGTACGACGCTTGTGTCGCAGGGGTCGAGCCTGTTTGCGCCCGTCGTGCCGATTTTGCTTTGCGCTCCAAAGTTTCTTGAAGGCAGCATGACCCTTGGGCAGGTCATGCAGGCTGCCTCTGCCTTCGCCATTGTTCAGAGCGCGTTCGGATGGCTGGTCGACAACTACCCCCGTCTCGCCGATTGGAACGCCTGCGCACGGCGCGTCGCTTCGCTGATGGTGTCGCTTGACGGGCTCGAGCGCGCGGAGCAGAGCGACGCTTTGGGACGCATCAAGCACGGCGAAACTGAGGGCGATGCGATGGTCAGCCTGAACGATCTCTCCGTGTCGCTTGACGACGGCACCGCCGTGGTCAAGGAAACACAGGTCGTGATCGAACCGGGCGAGCGGGTGCTGGTGGCCGGAGAATCCGGCTCAGGCAAGAGCACGCTGGTGCGGGCCATCGCAGGTCTCTGGCCGTGGGGTGACGGCAGCGTCGATTTCCACGCCGACAGACGGCTGTTCATGTTGCCGCAGCGGCCTTACATCCCTTCCGGGACGCTTCGCCGCGCCGTCGCCTATCCTAGCGCCGCCGATAGCTGGACGCTGGATGAGATCAAGGCGGCCCTCGACAAGGTGGGACTCGATTATCTGAACGAGAAGATCGAGGAAGAAGCGCCATGGGACCAGACGTTGTCGGGCGGCGAAAAGCAGCGGCTCGCCTTTGCGCGTCTCCTGCTGCACAATCCCGATATCATCGTGCTGGATGAAGCAACGTCAGCACTCGATGAGAAGAGTCAGGACAAGATGATGGAGACGGTGATCGAGGAATTGCCGAAGGTCACAATCATCAGCGTGGCGCACCGCGCCGAGCTGGAAGTCTTCCATAGCCGCAAGATCACGTTGGAGCGGCGCGAGGGCGGTGCAAAGCTTGTGAGCGATATCGATCTTGTCCAGCGGGCAAGAAGACCGAATGTGCTTTTGCGCCTTTTGGAGAACCCGCGCTCCCTCCCGAAAGGCAAAGCGACTTCAAGCAAAACGGCATCGTCTTCGAATAAAAATTGAAGTCCGCCTGGTTGGGTGTCCCAAAGGCTTGGGCGAGGCTCAGGTGGAGGAAGTGCCTGTCGCGTGCTCGAAGCATGGAAGGGCTTTTGTCAAAAAGTCGGTCGCATAACTTTGAGTTCCGCGACCGATTTTCTGCGACAGCAATTACCAGTGGTCGAATACAGGCCTTGCTTTCTCCGATCCATTTACGCCGTGCGGAAAAGCTTGGCACCCGAGGGAGCGCTGGTCGCGCCGCCGTCGACGGTGATTTCGATCGCCGTGACGTTCCGGGAATCGTCCGATGCGAAATAGAGGGCAGCGTTGGCGATCTCGTCGGCTTCGCTCATGCGGCCAAGCGGGCTCAGGCTACCGAAACGGGCTTCCAGGGCATCCTTGGCATCTTCCGTCATCGCCCGTGTGTTCCAGATCGGCGTCTTGGTGGCGCCGGGCGTGACCTGGTTGACGCGGATGCCGCGCGGGGCGAGTTCGGATGCCAGGTTGCGGGTCATGGCGCGGACGGCACCCTTGGTGCCGGCATAGGCGGAGTAGCCGGGGATGCCGAGAACAGCGTGCACGGAACCGTTCAGGATCACCGAGGCGCCGTCGTTCAGATGCGGCAACGCAGCCTGCACCGTAAAGAAGACGGCGGTGAAGTTGGTGCGCACCACCGTCTCGAACTGCTCAAGCGTGGTCCTTCCAACGGCGGTTTCGCCGGCAATCCCCGCATTGGCGAAGACGATGTCGAAATTGCCGAGCTTCTGAGCCGCGTCGGCGAAAGCTTTCTCGGTGGCTGCAACGTCGGTGACATCGACCTGCAGTGCCAGCACGTCGCCGCCAAGCTCTTCAACGGCGGCGGCAAGGGTCTGTGGATTGCGGCCGGTGATGGCGACCTTGGCGCCTTCGGCGAGGAAGAGGCGGGCGGTGGCCAGCCCGATGCCGCTGTTCCCACCTGTGATGATGGCAACCTTGTTCTTGAGACGCATGTTCGTAGCTCCTATTGGCTTTGATCACGATCTGGATTATGATCGTTCTCTATAAGGATTATGATCATAATCTACATTTGTCAAGGTAGATCGAGGAGATTTTTCGATGGGTCATTCTCAGTTGGAGAAGCAGAAGACGCATGAGCGCATCGTGACACTTGCCGCCAAGCGCCTGCGGGAGGAGGGGCTGGAGGGTATTGGCGTTGCCGATCTGATGAAGGAAGCCGGCCTGACGGTCGGCGGATTCTACAAGCATTTCGCCTCCCGTGACGAACTCGTCGCTGAAGCCGTCCAGGCAGCGGTGGAATCGTGGCGGCGGCAATTGGAGGGGAAGGGGATCGATCCGGCGGATATTTCTCTGGAGGACTATGCCGACGATTATCTCAGCACGCTACATCGCGACCACCGCGGCGAAGGCTGTGCCTATGCAGCGTTGACGGCCGATATCGCGCGCAGCGGCGATGCCGTGCGAACCATTGCAACGGAAGGGATACGGAAAAACTTCGAAACGATGGCCGCGCGCCTGCCGCACCAGGATGCCGCGGAGATGCGGCGCAATGCCATTGTCGCCTCATGCTTGATGAGCGGCGCGGTCGGCCTTGCGCGCATCGCAAACGACGAAGAGCTCTCCCGTGAAATTCTGGAGGCTGCGAAGAGCTTCTTGAAGGAACTGGCGACAGACGGCCGGAAATAAAAAATGCGGCCGGTGGGGGACCGGCCGCTCGCAGGGAATTACGATTGTTTTGAAAGCTTACGCGGCAAGTGCCAGTTCGGTTGCGCGGGCCTGGGCAGCGCCGATCGCCTTTTCAGCGGCTTCCGGACCGAAGGCAAGGCCTTCGACATAGACGGTCTCGACTTCGGTGATGCCGATGAAGCCGAGAACCGACTTCAGATAGGGAACGGCATGATTGAGCGGGGCAGCCGGACCTTCGGAATAGACGCCGCCGGAAGCGAGCACAATATAAGCCTTCTTGCCGGTCACCAGACCCTTCGGGCCGGTTTCGGTGTAGGTGAAGGTGCGGCCGGCGCGGGCGATGTTGTCGATCCAGGCCTTCAGCGACGAATAGATGTTGAAGTTGATGAGGCCGGTGCCGATGACGACGGTGTCGGCGGCAAGCAGCTCGTCCACCAGTTGGTCGGAAACCTTGACGGCTTCGGTCTGCTCGGGCGTGCGAGCCTCGGCCGGGGTGCGGATGGCGGCAGTGAAGAGTTCATCGATATGCGGCAGCGGCGCAGCGGCCAGATTGCGATGGACGATCGTCTTGCCCGGGTTCTGGGCCTTGATCTTGTCGGCAAGCTCGCTGGCGATCTTGGTGGAAAGCGAGTCGCTGCGCGGGCTGGACGTCAAAAGCAGAATAGAGGACATGGTCGTGTTCCTTTTCAATGAGTTGCGAGAGCCAGGCAGGGAGGCCAGCCATCGTTCGAGAAAAGAAATAAGTCTGCAGTGCCATCGAAAAAACTGTGATAATATGGATTGGAATTATCGATAGAATGGATGGCCCATGCTTCCCAATCCGACCCTCGACCAGTTGCAGGTCTTTCTCACCGTTGCCGAATCCGGCAGCTTTTCCGCCGCATCGCGAACCTTAAACCGTGCGCAATCGGTCATCAGCTACACGATTGCCAATCTCGAGGCCCAGCTCGAGGTACCGCTATTCGAGCGTTCCGGCTCCCGTCAGCCAACATTGACGGACGCGGGCAAAGCTATGCTGGAAGATGCGCGTCGTATTCTCGGCGATCTCGAAGTGATGCGTGCGCGCGTCAAAGGTTTGAAGGCGGGACTTGAATCGGAAGTGGCGGTGGCCATCAGCGTCATGGTGCCGATACATGCCACCGTCGACGTGTTGAGCGAGTTTCGCGAGCGCTTCCCGCTCGTCTCGCTTCGGCTCGACACCGGCGAACTCGGCACGATGATGGAACTCGTCGCCAGCGGTAAGTCTACGATCGGTATTGGTGGCGCGGTGTTCAAGAAGGATGATTCGCTGGTCGTCGAGCGTATCGGCCACTCCTTCATGCTTCCGGTCGCGTCGCCCCATCATCCACTCGCTCAGATTGGGAGGCCGTTGACGCTTGCCGATGTGCGGGAGGAGGTGCAATTGGTCGTTACCGATGCCTCCGGTCTCACGAGTGGCAAAGATTTCAACGTCCTCTCCTACAAGATCTGGCATGTCAGCGATATCGCGACCAAGCATCAATTGATGCGCGGCGGCCTCGGCTGGGGCGGGCTGCCGGCTTCGCTCATCATGGAAGACCTACAGAAGGGACGGTTGGTGCCTCTGGCCCTCGATGCGTACGACCAGAGCGAATATCCGATCTACGCCGTCCACAAGCTTGCCAGTCCTCCCGGTCCCGCCGCTGCCTGGATGATCGAAGCTTTCAGTTCGCGCCTTTCGCGATGCCCGAACCAGGCGGATTTCAAGGCGGCCGTCGAAATGTTTCATCCGAACGAGAAGCCGTTGGCGGCGGAATGAAAACCCTCCCCCGCGCGGGGGGAGGGTCAACGGAATCAGAGTACCAGCCGGTAATTGCGGAAGCCGTCGACACCTTCGCCGGCGTCCTCGATCTTCACGCTCTTCACATCAGCGAGGAAATCCTTAGCCTTCGGTGAGCTCTGGAACAGAACGGTCGTGCCCGGCAGCGGCTTGAAGGTCCAGTTGCCGTCAGCGGTCGGATTGATCGTGCCCTGGTCATGGACATAGCGGACGATAACGTCGCGGTTAGTATCCGGAGCCTGATAGACGACCTTATCCGAAGCGATTTCCGGGAAGTTGCCACCACCGCCGGCGCGGTAGTTGTTGCTGACGACCAGGAATTTCTGAGCCGGATCGATCGGTTTTCCGTCGAACTGCAGGTTCCGGATGCGATTTGCGTCGGCATTCAAGACCTTGCCGTCATCGCCGAAGCGGCGCGGCTGCGAGAGGTCGATCTGGTAGGTGACACCGTCGATGACGTCGAAGTTATAGGACGGGAAACTATTGTTGATCAGATCCGCATCCTTGGCGCCCGGTTGGACCTGATTGAACATCGCTGCGGACATTTCCAGCCAGTTCTTGACCTGCGCGCCGTTGATGACGACCGCCTGCACCGTATTTGGATAGAGGTAGAGGTCGGCGACGTTTTTGATGGCGATATTGCCGGCGGGAACGTCGGTATAATAGTCGGCGCCGTTGCGGCCGCCGCATTTGAAGGGCGCAGCCGCCGAAAGCACCGGCAGATCCTTATACTGTGTCTCCTTCAGCATGTTCTTGATGTACCAGACCTGCGCCTGGCTCACGATCTGCACCGACGGATCGTCGGCGACGAGAGCAAAATACGAATAAAGCGGCGCAGAGGTCTTGCCGACGGGCGTGCGGACATAGGTCAGCGTCGCCTCATGCTCGGCCTTTGCCGCTTCCACCACTTCCTTCTTGTCGGCGACATCGGCGATGACTTTCTTCTTGTCGTCGCGGTGATAGATCGGCCGTGCCTCGGAGGTGAAATCGACGATCTTCCAGCTCTTGCCGTCCTTTTCGAGCAGCAGGTCGATCAGACCGAGATGCGAGCCCCAGAAGCCGGCCATGACGGCGGGCTTGCCGTGCAGCGTGCCCTTCACCGGATCGGCGCCCTTGATACCGTCCCAGGTCTTCGGGCCAGGGAAGACGAGATGCTGGTGGCCGGTGAAGACGGCATCGATGCCGTCAACTGCCGCAACGTAGAGCGAGGCGTTTTCCATCTTGTCGCTCGGGCCGCTGCCGTCGATGCCGGAATGCGAGAGGGCGATGATGATGTCGGCGCCTTCTTCCTTCATGACGGGTACCCAGGCCTTGGCAGCCTCGACGATGTCGCGCGTCTGTGCCTTGCCTTCAAGGTTCTTGATGTCCCAGAGCATGATCTGCGGCGGCACGAAGCCGATGAAGCCGATCTTGATCGTGTTCTCATTGCCGGCGCCATCTTTGATCTTCTTGTCGAGGATCAGATAGGGCTTGAAGAACAGGTCGTCCTTCTTCGGGTCGGAGGCAAGCTGGCCCTTGGTCAGATTGGCGCAGACGAAGGGGAAATTCGCTCCGCCCAGAACCTTGAACATGAAGTCGAGGCCATAGTTGAACTCGTGATTTCCGAGCGTGCCGACCTCATAGCCGAGCGTGTTCATTGCCTTGATGACGGGATGGACGTCGCCGTCCTTCATGCCGTGCTGATAGGCCATGTAGTCGCCCATCGGATTGCCCTGGAGCACGTCACCATTGTCGATCAGCAGCGAATTGGTGGCCTCGGCACGGATGTTGTCGATGATCGTTGCCGTGCGCGACAGACCCATCGTGTCGTTCGGCTTGTCGGCGTAATAGTCGTAGGGGAAGACGTTGACGTGAATGTCCGTCGTTTCCATGAGACGCAGATGCGCCTGATTGCCGGCGGCGCGGGCGGCAAATGGATGCAGCACGATCAGCGCGGCGGTGGCGCTGAGGCCCTGCAGCAAAGAACGGCGCGACATGCTGGGCAATTCCAGAATGGAAGACATGAAACACTCCTTCAACAATGAATCCATGATCCCTCGATCACCTTTCGGGGCGAGGGAGATTAAGACGATTTTCGAAGGTGTGCACTAGTAATATGACAGGCTTATTGTGATCCTCCCGCCAGGGAGCGAAGAAGCCGTCAACGTTTGAGAACCGGCTGTATGTCCTTGTGGAAAAAGCGGAAATAGGAAGCAACCTGCGCCGACGCATTGGAGGAGGGGTCGAACTCGATACCGATCCGGCCGCTATGGGTCCAGCGCACGATGCCGTCCAATACGCCGATGTCGTCGCATTCGACCCGGACCTTGCTGCCGGCGGCGGCATGGATCGGCGATTGCAGGTCGAGCGCGATGCCGCCGGTGGAAATATTGACCACACGGCCGGTAACCGCCTTGGCGAAATATCGGACCCGACCCATCAGACGGGCATACTTGCGCGGCGAACGCCTCGCTTTGATTTTCAGATTGTTTTCAGTAAGCGGTTTTGAAATCGGCTGCATAACTGACCTCGATGCCTGTGTCTGACAATTCCGGATAGCAGGTAGGCGTTGAAAGGTGCTTAGGACGATCGGTAAAATTGACAGGATCCGTTCCGAATCGGGACCTGTTGCTTTTAATGTTTCAACTCCAGACTTTCTTATGGAGGTCGAGCGGGAGTTTTGGAGAAAGAAGAAATGGCGTTGCGCATCGTTTCGCTGAATGTGTGGGGCGGCCTATTGCATGGGCCGCTCATGCAGTACCTAGTCGATGTCGACGCGGATGTTCTGTGCCTGCAGGAGGTCACGCGCACCGAGGATGCACCCTCCGAATGGCTGGTCTATCGCGACCACGGCGTCGAACTTCCGCAACGAGCCAATCTTTTTGAGGAGATCGCCGCCGCCCTGCCCATGCACGACGCCTTCTTCAGTCCGACAGCGCGAGGCGATGTCTTTGACGGTGATCGGCGGATAGCCTCCGAATTCGGCCTGGCAACCTTTGTCCGTAAGTCCTATCCGGTCATCGGCCAGGCGTCGGGCTTCGTACATGGGGAATTTTCGGCCGACGGCTGGGGTCCGCACCCGCGGTCGCGCAACGCCCATTGCATCCGCATCTTCGATTACGAGGGCGGTTTCCCCGTCACCATCGCCCATATGCATGGCCTGCGCGATATGGACGGCAAGGGCGACACACCGGCTCGCCGTGATCAGGCGGACGCGTTGGTGGAACTCATCCGGCATGTTCACAAGGGCAATGAGAAGCTGGTCGTCTGCGGTGACTTCAATGTCCTGCCGGGAAGCGTAACCTTCGATTCCCTCGGCGCATTGGGGCTTTCCGACCTCGTCACCTCGCGCGGTCATCGCGATACACGGACTTCCTATTACCGCAAGGAGCCGCGTTTCGCCGACTATATGCTGGTGACATCCGCGGTGGAGGTGATCGAGTTCGACCCCGTCGCCGAACCGGAAGTCTCCGATCACCGCGCCTTGCTGCTGGATATGCGATAGTTCGACCAGCGGCGCGGCCTAGAGGCCGACATTCGGCCGGTCGATGATCTCGCGCAGCGCGAAGCTGGAATTGATCTTCACCACATGCGGCAAAGCGGAGAGCCAGTCGCGGTGGATGCGTTCGTAATCTTCGAGATCGCGCGCCGCGACGCGCAGGATATAGTCGTATTCGCCGGACATAAGGTAGCAGACGAGCACGTTCGGGCAGCGTTTCACCGCCGTTTCGAACTCCGACAGCGTCTTGGCGAACTGGCCGGACAGCGAGATATGCACGATGGCGATCATCTTATAGTCGAGCGCCTTGTGCGACAGCCGGGCATGATATCCGCCGATAACACCATTTTTCTCCAGAATGTCGAGCCGGCGCGAGCAGGCGGAGGGTGACAGGCCGACCTTTTCCGCAAGTTCGGCATTGGTGATCCTGGCGTTCTGTTGCAGTACTCCCAAAATCGCACGATCGATGGTGTCTATATCCGGCATTCGAAGATCTTTCGAAAAAATTGGTTTAAACGCAATAATCCACGAAAAATGCTTGTTCAGCAAATTGTCTTTGCAAGGACATTTCAGGGCGAAAGTGGTCTCATCCATACCGGAACAGTTGCAAACCGGAAAAGCATTCAGGAGGAGCAAATGCGCGTAGGTTGTCCGAAAGAGATCAAGAATCATGAATATCGCGTCGGTCTGACGCCTGCATCCGTTCGCGAATATGTGGCCCATGGTCATGAGGTCTGGGTTGAGACCAAAGCGGGCGCCGGTATCGGGGCCGATGATCACGCCTATATCGCCGCCGGCGCCAAGATCGCCGCCACTGCGAAGGACATTTTCGAAAAGTGCGACATGATCGTAAAGGTCAAGGAGCCGCAGCCTTCCGAATGGTCGCAACTGCGCGATGGCCAGCTTCTCTATACCTATCTGCATCTCGCGCCCGATCCGGAGCAGACCAAGGGCTTGATCGCCTCCGGCGTCACCGCCATCGCTTATGAAACCGTCACTGATGAGCGTGGTGGTCTGCCGCTGCTCGCGCCGATGTCGGAAGTTGCCGGCCGTCTGTCGATCCAGGCGGGCGCCACCGCGCTGCAGAAGGCCAATGGTGGTCTTGGCATCCTGCTTGGCGGTGTGCCCGGCGTTCTGCCGGCCAAGGTTGCCATCATCGGCGGCGGCGTCGTCGGCCTGCATGCGGCCAAAATGGCGGCCGGCCTCGGTGCCGATGTCAGCATTCTCGATCGTTCGCTGCCGCGTCTGCGCCAGTTGGACGATATCTTCAACGGCCGTGTCCACACGCGCTATTCCAGCATCCAGGCGCTGGAGGACGAGGTCTTCGCTGCTGATCTCGTGATCGGCGCGGTGCTGATCCCCGGCGCAGCAGCGCCAAAGCTTGTTACCCGCGAAATGCTGTCCGGCATGAAGAAGGGCGCCGTTATCGTCGATGTCGCCATCGACCAGGGCGGTTGCTTCGAAACCTCCCATGCAACCACCCATTCCGAACCGACCTATGAGGTCGACGGAATCGTGCACTATTGCGTCGCCAATATGCCGGGGGCGGTTCCGGTCACCTCGGCGCAAGCGTTGAACAATGCCACCATCTATCACGGCCTCGCGCTCGCAGATCGCGGCCTGCGCGCCATTGCCGAGGACAAGCACCTGCGCAACGGCCTCAACATCCACAAGGGCCGTGTCACCAACAGACCCGTCGCCGAAGCGCTCGGCTACGAGGCCTTCGCCCCGGAAAGCGTCTTGAACGTGGCGTAAATCCCATCGCGCTCACGTCAGACGGAAGCGCCGGCGTCACCGTATGCCGGCGCTTCTTTTTTATTGATCCGGCACTGATAGCAATTATTGCGCGCCGAGCGGACATGCACATAGGCGATGCCGTCGCGGCTTAGGAGTTCGGCGGCATAGGCCTTGATGTCTCCGATCGGTGTCACGGCACCGGTGCCGTAGACGATGCGGTTGTTTTCGCCATAGCCGCGCACGATGAAATCCGGACTGGTGGTCAGCACGGGCGGCAGGACTTCCTCGGCTTCGTAACGCCGGCAAGGAACCTTATGCAGGAAAACCGGCCCGGTCTCGGCGTAGGGCTGCAGATCCGGAAACGGCCGATAGGCGAAGACATAGAGCTCTTCGCCCGCATCGATATTTTGCAGGCAGTGGCGGCAGGGATGGCCGGGACCATCCGAAACCATTGTCTCCGGCCGGTGACCGTAGGCATCTACACCGCCGTTCCAGAGAGCTTCGGCATCGGACGTGGGCATGGCGGCAAAAGCAATCGCGGACATGACAAATCTCCTTTTTAGGGTTTGTCATGTGATGCGCCCAGTGAACAGATGAAGCCACCCGATTCCTGCGGCTAGCTTTTCTTTGCCAGCTCCAGCAGTTCCTTGTCGCTCAGCGGCCTTACGATGCCTTCGCCGGTCGAGACCGGGGAGAAGCCGAACATCTGGTAGAGCTGAAGCGCCCGCGGATGGTCGAGATTGTTGGTGGTCGTGGTGATGCGTTGCGGACTCAGCGTCCACATGGCGTAGAGCGCCTGCAACAGGAACCACTTGCCGATGCCGAGCCCGAGAGCGTGCTCGATCAGGCCGAAATGGCTTAGCTCGATCGTCTCCTCATCCTCGCGGAAATATTCGAAGAAGCCGGCCGGCGCGCCGTTGACATAGAGCACGCTGATGTCGTTGCGCTGGTCGTGCAGGACGGCCGTCAGTTCCTCGTCACGCAAGCGAAGCCGGTCGACCCAATGCCAGCGAGCGCCGACCTGGCGGTAGAGATAGCGGTAAAACGGCAGGGGAATGCCGGGCGAGCGCATGATGGCCGTCTGGATATTGACAGGCACGGGCAGGCTCGCCTTGGGAGGCGCGATCATTTCCAACCGGGTAATATGGACTTTGAGCGACGATGGCGTTTTCACGGGGTCTGCGCCGCTCAATCTTTACCGGTGACGATGCGCGTGTCCGGCCGGCTGCCCCATTCCGACCAGGAGCCGTCATAGAGACGGTTGACGCCATGGCCGAGCGATTCCAGCGCCAGCGTGATAATGGCGGCAGTGATCCCGGAGCCGCAGGTGGTCACCACAGGCTTTTCAAGATCGATGCCGGCCTTCTCGATCGTTTCGCGCAGTTCCGGCAGGGACTTGAACTTGCCGTTCACCGCGAAGCTGCCGGACGGAAGGCTTTTTGCGCCCGGCATATGGCCGGAGCGCATGCCTTCGCGCGGCTCCGGTTCGGTGGCGGCGAAACGACCGGCACTGCGGGCATCGGCGATCTGCAGCGAGCCGCTGTCGACGATCTCGCGCATCTCTTCGAAGGGGACAACACGGGCTGCGTTGAAATTCGGCTTGAAGGTGGCCGGTGCAAATGCGGGCAGGGCGGTTTCCAGCGGCCGTCCTTCGGCCTTCCAGCCATCCAGGCCGCCGTCGAGCACGAAGACATTCGCGGCGCCCATCACGACATGAAACAGCCACCAGACCCGCGGGGAGGCGAAGACGCCGGGACCATCATAGACCACGATGCGATCGGTCTCGCTGATCCCGAGCTTGCCGACCTCGGCCGCGAAGAATTCCGGCGAAGGCACCATATGCGGCAAGTCGGTGGAGTGATCGGCGATCTTGTCCTGATCGAAGCGGATGGCGCCGGGAATGTGGCCGCTGGCATATTCGGCATCAGCATCGCGCTTCTGCGCCGGCAGGTAGAAGGATGCGTCGAGGATACGCAGGTCCTTGGCGCCCAATTCGTTCTGCAGCCAGTCGGCGGATACGACGAAACGGCTCTTCTCCGCTGTCATGATGATCTCTCCCTGATTTATATCGGGCCTTGTTTAATCCAGGAACCGCCGGGTCAAACTTCGTCGGCGGGCGTGCCGAAACGGATGCGGAAGCGGCGGTTCTCCTTGCCCTTCTTCTCGATCTTGGCGATGTAGATTGCCCCGACTTCCTGCGTTTCCGACACATGTGTGCCGCCGCAGGGCTGGCTGTCAATGGCGGAGTTTTCGCCGATGCAGACCAGGCTGACGCGGCCGAGTCCGATCGGCGGACGCACGTTCTTCGATTTGACGATACCCGGATTGGCTGCAAGCTCCTCATCCGTAATCCACTGGACGAAAACGGGATGGTTCTCATTGACGAGCGCCATCATTTTCGCCGTCACCTCGTCCTTGTCGATCGTCTCGCCCATGTCGAAATCGACGCGGCTTTCATCCTCGCCGACTGCCGCACCCGTGATCGGATATTGGCAGACGACCGAGAGCAGATGACAGGCCGTGTGCATGCGCATCAGCCTGTAGCGGCGCGGCCAGTCGACATGCAGCACCAGTTTTTCACCGACGGCAGGCTTTGCTTCTGCCTCAAGCGGCACATGGACGATGATGTCCTTCGTCGCTCCATGCTTGGTTTGGCCAAGCGTGATTTTCGAACCGTCCGCGCGCTCGAAGAAACCGGTATCCCCCGGCTGCCCGCCGGAGGTCGCGTAGAAGCAGGTTTGATTGAGCTCGATGCCCCCGTCCTCGTGAATTGCGGTTACGACAGCCTCGGCGGTCGAGAGATAGAAATCGTCACGATAAAGGGCATTCACCGACATAAGATCACGCGAGGTTTTCGTAAGGAATAGGAATATCGGAATTCGTCGTCAGATATGCCGGCAGCGGCAGACCCTTCGACTTCAGGAAATCCGGATTGAAAAGCTTTGATTGATAGCGGTTGCCATAGTCGGCGAGGATGGTCACGATCGTATGGCCGGGGCCGAGATCCCTAGCAAGGCGCACGGCGCCCGCAATGTTGATGGCCGTCGAGCCGCCGAGGCAGAGACCTTCGTGTTCGACCAGATCGAAGACATAGGGCAGGGCTTCGGCATCGCTGATCTGATAGGCGAAATCGGGCGTAAAACCTTCCAGATTTGCCGTCACGCGGCCCTGGCCGATACCTTCGGTGATCGAAGAGCCGGAGGATTTCAGTTCGCCGTTCTTGTAGAATTCGTAAAGTGCCGCCCCTTCCGGATCGGCGATGCCGATCTTGATGTCCTTGTTGAAGGCATGCAGGCCCATGGCGACACCCGCCAACGTGCCTCCGGAACCAACGGAGCAGATAAAACCATCGATCTTGCCGTTGGTATCGGCCCAGATTTCCTTGGCGGTCGTTTCAATATGCGCCTGACGGTTGGCGACGTTGTCGAACTGGTTGGCCCAGATCGCTCCGTTCGGATCGGTCTTCGCCAACTCCGCAGCAAGCCGGCCGGAAACCTTCACGTAGTTGTTGGGATTTTTGTAGGGGACGGCCGGCACTTCCACGAGCTCGGCGCCGAGCAGCCTCAGGGCATCCTTCTTTTCCTGGCTCTGCGTTTCGGGAATGACGATGACGGTGCGGTAGCCGAGCGCTTTGGCGACCACCGTCAGGCCGATGCCGGTATTGCCCGCAGTCCCCTCGACGATGACGCCGCCGGGCTTCAGCAGGCCTTTCTTTTCGGCATCGCGGATGATGTAGAGCGCGGCGCGATCCTTGACCGACTGGCCGGGGTTCAGGAACTCCGCCTTGCCGAGGATGGTCGAGCCCGTCGCCTCGGAGGCACCCTTGAGTTTGATCAGTGGCGTGTTGCCGATCGCTTCTAGGACGGAGGGATGGACGGTCATGGAATCTCTGCCTTCTGTTCAGGACTACTGTAAGAACGGTCTTTTCCCTTCACAAGGCGGCATAGGCAAGAAATTCTGTTCCTTGCTGCTTGTTCAAGCCGCAAAATTCGACTTGGCAGCATTCGTTTGCCTAAGTCTTTCATGGGGTGCCTAGTCTCCAATTGGTGACATTGTTTTCCGCGCGGAGCCGCTAAACCGGCCGAAAGCGGCCACAATGATACGCTATTGCTAAAATGCCACGGTCGGTCGCGGCTAAGCGTTTGATGTAGACGACCGCCAGCCAAGGAGAAGAACCATGAGCCCGTTCATCGCACGTCCTGAACATGGAGTCGTCTGGATCACCGGCGCCAGTTCCGGCGTCGGCCGTGCTCTCGCGCTGAAACTGGCGGAAGAAGGATACAAGGTGGCCGTTACGGCGCGCAGCCACGAAAAGCTTTTGGCCCTACAGGCCGAGGCAGGCGCTCTTGCCGGTAGTATCGTCGTGCTGGATGGCGATGTGACCAATGCCGAGGATATGGAGCACACGGTTGCTGCAATCGAATATCAACACGGCCCCGTCGCCTTGGCGGTTCTGAACGCCGGCATTTATTTGCCGGCGCGGGGCGAAGATCTCAATCATGAGGTGTTCGAGCGCAGTTTTGCCGTCAATCTCCATGGCGTCGTCAACTGCCTCGTGCCGGCGGTCCGGCATATGCGTGCCCGGGGATATGGCCAGGTTGCCTTCGTGTCGTCCGTTGCTGGCTATGGCGGCCTGCCTGGTGGCGCCGCATATGGCGCGAGCAAGGCTGCCCTTATCAACATGGCCGAAAGCCTGAACTTCGAGCTCGAGCGCATGGGCATTCACATCCAACTCGTCACTCCCGGTTATGTCGATACGCCAATGACTGCGCAAAACAAATTCGAGATGCCGGATATGGTCTCGGCACAGCAGGCGGCTGACGCGATATCAGCCGGATTGAAATCATCGGCTTTCGAGATCAGCTTCCCGAAGCGCCTGGTCTTCCGGGCAAAGCTTTTGAAGTTTTTGCCCTACAGCCTCTATTTCCGCGTTCTCAGATATTTTCTCGGAAGCGGCCGCAACGGCCGGTCGGTGGGGACGCGTGCGACTCCGCACCCTGCCGAATAAAGTCTTATCGATCATTTTTCAGTGATGCGTGGGCATCGAGCGCCCGTTGCCGCGCCGCGGCGTGATCGACGATCGGGAGAGGATAGTCCTCGCCGAGTTGTATGCCTGCACGTTTTAGCACGTCGGCCGGCGCTTCGAATGGGCGATGGATATATTGGCTGTCGAGATCGGCCAGCTCCGGTACGAACGCCCTGATATAGCCGCCATCCGGATCGAATTTCTCGCCCTGTAACACCGGGTTGAAGATGCGGAAGAAAGGTGAGGCATCGGCGCCGGAGCCCGCGACCCATTGCCAGTTCGCAGCATTGGCCGCTGGATCGGCGTCGACGAGCGTATCGCGAAACCAGGCTTCGCCCTCCCGCCAGTCGATCAACAGATCCTTAATCAGGAACGAGGCCGTGATCATGCGGATGCGATTGTGCATCCAGCCGTGACGCCAAAGCTGCCGCATACCGGCATCGACGATCGGATATCCTGTTTGGCCGCGACGCCAGCTATCGAAAAGCTTGACATCCGCATGCCAGGGAAAATCGTCGTAACGCTCGTTCCAGTTGACTGAGTTCAGCTTCGGAAAGTGGAAGAGCTGGTGATAGCAGAATTCTCGCCAGACAAGCTCCTTTCGAAAGCGAACGATGTCGTCCGTGCGCACCTTACCGGCCAGCGCTCGCGTCGCATGCCAAATGCGGGCAGGCGAGATTTCTCCGAGTGCCAGATGTGGCGAAAGCAGGGAAGTTGCCGGCTTGTCCGGGAAATCGCGATCGACCGCGTAGCCGTCGAGCGCGGTCTCCACGAAATTCTCCAGCTTCTCATGCGCGGCAGCTTCGCCCGGTGTCCACATGTCCGGAAAATCTGATGCCCAGTTCGGCTTGGTGGGAAGCAGCGACCAGGAGTCGAGCGAATCCGAATGAGGCCAACGGCCGGGAGCCGGGAGCTGTTCGGGAGCCACGATAGGAAACGGCGGCTCGCCAGATTGCTCCAGCGCGCGCCAGAACGGCGCATAGCTCTTGTAGTGGTTGCCGGTGCCTGAGCGCAGGCGCGGTGGCTCATGGAGCAATTGGCCCGCGAAGCTGTTGGCCTCGATGCCGTTGTCTCGCAGCGCCGCTTTGACTTGTGTGTCCACCGCTATGCCGGCGGGATCATACCGCCGGTTCCAGACGACGGCTTCGGCCCCGGTCTCTGCAAGAAGTTTTTCAAGTACTGTCTGCGCATCGCCTTGTCGGAGGATGAGCTTGCTGCCAAGGGCATGCAGAGCTTTCTGTAGTGCGACCAGCGAATGATGCAGCCACCACTCCTGCGCTGCGCCCAGCGGCCCGCTAGCCTTTTCTCCGCGCTCACGAATGTAGACCGGAATGACCGGGCGGCCGGATGTTGCGGCGGCTTGCAGGGCGTGATTATCATCAAGGCGGAGATCCTTGCGAAACCACAGCAGCACGGGATTGGGCTCATTTTTCGTGGTCGTCATCGTCCTTGCCTTTGACCAGCCTTCTTCTTCCTTACATGCTTCTTCGCTGCCGGAAGCAATATACGAAGCCGTCAGCACAATAGTTCCGCCGCCCGTACATTTCATGTGGAATAGCGCACGTAACTCTTGTGAGGGAATCTCGATGCCGCCTGTGATATAACGGGGCCCTTGTCACCTTTTTGTAATGCAAGTTCGCTAGCAGTCCAGCGAACTTAAGGCCCCAGAATTGACAGGCAGGAAAGCGCAAGATGGCAGAGATCCGGATCGAGCAAGTTCGCAAGGCCTATGGACGCAATCAGGTCGTGCATGGCGTCGATCTGAACTTCCGCTCCGGTGAATTCGTCGTCATTCTCGGCCCTTCCGGCTGCGGCAAATCCACCCTACTGCGCATGATCGCCGGCCTCGAGGATATCACCTCGGGCGAAATCATCATTGACGGCAAGGTCGTCAATCAGCTCGAGCCCCGCGAGCGCGGCTGCGCCATGGTCTTCCAGAACTACGCGCTTTATCCGCACATGGATGTCGCCGCCAACATGGGCTACGCGCTCAAGGTGGCCGGTGTGCCGCGCGAGGAACGTGACCGTCGCATCAAGGAAACGGCCCGCATCGTTGGTCTCGAAGATTTCCTCGCCCGCAAACCATCAGAGCTTTCAGGCGGCCAGCGCCAGCGCGTCGCCATGGGCCGCGCCATCATCCGCGAACCGAAAGTCTTCCTCTTCGACGAACCGCTCTCCAATCTCGATGCCAAGCTGCGCGTGCAGATGCGTGTCGAAATCCGCCGCCTGCACAAGCGCCTGGCGGCCACCTCGGTTTTCGTCACCCACGATCAGGTTGAGGCCATGACGCTCGCTGACAAGCTGGTGGTCATGTACAAGGGCAATGTCGAGCAGGTCGGCACGCCGCTCGAGGTCTACAATACGCCGCGCACCCGTTTCGTCGGTTCCTTCATCGGTTCGCCGGCAATGAATTTCCTTGAGGGCTCCTTCGCGGCAAATGGCGAGCAATTTATCTTTGATGGCCTGCCGATCGCTGTCGACGCCAATATCGGCAAGCGTCATGCCGGCCAGCCGGTCACGCTCGGCATCCGCCCGGAACATGCGCGTCTCGTGCCGGCCGGCACGCCGGGTGCCGTTCCCGCCACGGTGGATTTCGTCGAAGAACTCGGCGCCGGCCGCGTCATCCATTGCGACATCAACGGCTCCAACTTCGCCGTTGCCGTTGCGGACCATACCACGGGACAGACGGGCGACAGTGTCGGCCTGGAGCTTCCTCAGCAGCATACGCATCTCTTCGCCCAGGACACCGGCCTGCGGCTCGATACCATTGCCTCCGTCACACCCCTCAAGGTTGCCGCAAACTAATTTTCAGACATCAATTTTCAGCAAGAGTGCCCGGAAATCCCTACCGATTTCCGGGCTTTTTATTGCCTGGGCCAAAGGCAGTTGCTGTGGCCCGAAGCTGGCTCTGTCCTGATCGGCGGGAGCACATTCCATCGACGTCGCAATATCGCGACGACGTCCGGTTCTGTCACGCGCCACTATCGCCGCAATGATCCGGCCTCGAAAGTCTGCCGCATTCCCCGGGGAAGCGCGGCAGGCAATCCAATCACTTCTCGGTGGCGATCACTCCGCGAACGACCCAGCGCTGCATCAGCACGACGACGGCGAGAGGCGGCACCATGACGATCAGCGTGCCGGCCATGGCGATGTGCCACTCGGGAAGACCGCCTACGTTCGGGATGAGCTGCTTGAGTTCCGTCACCGCGGTCGCATGCGACGGATCTGTGGTGACGAGCAGCGGCCACAGGTATTGGTTCCAGGCCCAGAGGAACATGATGGTGCCGAGCGCGGCCATGTTGGTGCGCGACAGCGGCAGCAGGATGTCGATGAAGAAGCGCAGCGATCCGGCGCCGTCCATGCGCGCGGCCTCGGTCAGCTCGTCGGGTATCGTCAGGAAGAACTGACGGTAGAGGAAAGTACCGGTCGCCGTCGCGACCAGCGGCAGGATCAAGCCGGGGTAGGAATTGAGCAGCCCCAGATCCAGCGAGACCTGAATGCCAGAAATCCTTTCGATGAGCCAGGTGATGCCGGTAACGTCGAGGATCGCCTGGTAGGGCGACAATACGTTGGCGGCGACCGCATAGGTCGGTACGATACGCACTTCGAGCGGCAGCATCAGCGTGACGAAAATCAGCCAGAAGATGAAGCCGCGGCCAGGATACCGGAAATAGACAAGCGAAAAAGCTGTCAGCGCCGAAACGATCACCTTGCCCGCCGCGACGCCGCCCGCGAAGATCAGGCTGTTCAGCAGCTTGGGGCCGAGATTGGCCGTGGTCCACGCCGTCTTGATATTGATCCAGAAATCGGTGCCGGGGACCAACGACATCGGCACCTGGTTAACCTCGGAAAGGTTGTGAGATGCGGCAATCGCGACGATGGCCAGCGGTCCTACCGCCACTATGAAGCCGAGGAACAGGATCACATGGGTGAAGAAATTGAGAATTGGGGTGCGCTCGACCATGTCAGCCTCAACGGTAATGCACGCGCCGCTCGATGAAGCGGAATTGGAAGATGGTGAGCACGATGATCAGCAGCATCAGGATGATGCTCTGCGCCGCCGCGCCGGAATAGTCGAGACCTCTGAAGCCGTCGAAGACGATTTTGTAGACCATGAGGTTCGTGGAATTGTGCGGGCCGCCGGATGTCATGATGTCGACGATGCCGTAGGAATCCTGGAAACTTTCGGTGATGTTGATCACCAGCAGGAAGAAGATCGTCGGTGTGATCATGGGGAACTGGACGTCCCAGAAGCGCCGGATCACGCCTGAGCCGTCCATCGCCGCTGCTTCGATCAAGGAGCGCGGAATGGCCTGGAAGGCGGCAAGGAAGAAGATGAAGCTGTAGCCGGTATATTTCCACGAGAAGGCGGCAATGATAGAGGCCATGGCGGCGTTGCCGTCGAGGCCCGGGTCCCAAAAACCCGGCCAATAATGGTTGACAACGGACATGAAGCCGGCTTCGGGCGCCAAGATGAAGCGAAAGGCCATCGCCGAAGCGGGAGCCGCGATGCCATAGGGCCAGATAAGCACGACGCGGTAGAATTTCGAACCTTTGAGCTGCCGGTCCGTGAGAGCGGCCAGTATCAGCGCGACCCCCATGGAAATGCTGGTGCTGATCGCCGCGAAGATGATGCTGATCGTCACCGAATTCCAGTAATCGGCATTGGCGAGAATGGATTTGAAGTTGTCGAGTCCGACCCAGATATTGCCGCCGCCCCAGGGTTGCTGCAGCGTCAGCGACCAGAAGATCGCCTGGCCGGCGGGCCAATAGAAGAAGGTGAAGATAAGGAGGAGTTGCGGCACTGCGAACAGGATGCCGACGCTCCACTTGCTGAAAGTCGTACGCTTTTCCATTGCTTCTTCCGGCTTGGACCCCCGAGCGCCGTGCGGTCGTCTGAACGCACACAGGACGCTCTACCGTTTGAATCGAGAATACCTCGTCCGTTTCAGATGATTCCAACTGAAAGCGGGATATTCTAATGCCATTCGCGGTCATAACGAACGTCCGCCGGGAAAGTCCGGCGGACGTCGTCTATTCACGGGCGAACTGCTTACGGCAGTTGCTTGCCCTTGTAGGTGGCTTCAAAGCGATCGAGAACAGCATTGCCGTTCTTGACGAGGTTGTCGATGCCTTCCTGGACGCTGACCTTGTTGGCGAAGATGGCCTGCATCTGGTTGCCGAATTCAGCACGGATCTGCGTGAAGTTGCCGAGGCGGACGCCGCGGGTGATCGGGGTCGGCTCGGAAGCGGTCAAGCTGGCGATGGCGACTTCGCGGCCCTTATAGGGAGCCTTGTCGTAGAAGCCGGAGGACTTCATGAAGTCGAAGCCAGACTTCTTGACCGGGATGTAGCCGGTGTTGGTGGACCAGAACAGAGCGGTTTCGGGCTTGCCGATGAAGTCGAGGAACGCTGCAGCGCCCTTGTATTCGTCAGACGACTTGCCGGAGAGAACCCAGAGCGAAGCGCCGCCGACGAGCGAATTCTTGCGCTCAGTACCGGCGTAAACCGGAAGCTCGGCAACATCCCAGTTCATGCCGGCCTTCTGCGTCTTGCCGACCGTGCCATGGTCGCCGACCGAGGTCATGATCATCTGGCAATCGCCCGCTGCAAAGGCCTGGACCATATCCTGGCCGAGATCCTTCGACTTGATCTTGATGAGGCCGGCGTCGTACCAGCTCTTGAGGTCGGTGACGTACTTGACGAACTTTGTCTTGTTGACGGTCAGGCGGGCGTCGAGGCCGTCATAGCCGTTGTTCTGGGTAGCGACCGGCTCGTTGTGGATGGCCGAGAACTGTTCCATCAACTGCCAGCTCTCGTTGCCGGAGATGTTGATAGCCATCGGGCAATCATAGCCAGCGCCCTTCAGCGCCTTCATGTCGTCGGCGGCTTCTTCCCAGGTCTTCGGAGCGGCGGTCTTGCCGATCTTTGCGAAGGCGTCCTTGTTCCAGTAGAGCAGGGCGGTCGAAGAGTTGAACGGGAAGGAAAGCAGCTCGCCCTTCGAGGTGGCGTAGTAGCGAGCGATGCCGGGGAAATAGTCGTCCCACTTAACCTTGTAGCCGTTTTCCGACATCAGCTTGCCGACCGGATAATAGGCGCCGGAAAGCATCATGGTTGCGGTGCCGACGTCATAAACCTGCACGATGGCCGGCTGCTTGCCAGCACGGAAGGCGGCAATGGTGTTCTGCAGAGCGGCGTCGTAGTTGCCCTGGCCGGTGCAGACGACCTGATAATCGGTCTGCGAATTGTTGAAGTTCGTGCACAGGGTCTGAACAACACGCTCCAGGTCGCCGGACAGGCCGAACCAGAAATCGAACTTGATCGGAGCAGCAGCAGCCGGCAGGGCCAGCGCTAAGCTCATGACGCCGGCGGCAGCCGCCGAAATGCAGTTATAAAATTTGGACATATCCCTATTTCCTTTTGAAAGCGCGGAACCGGTGGGCCTTGCGCAAGTTCGCGGCAGCGGCGTTATAGACAAGCTGTGTGACAGTTTGTTGTGGGCGGAAACCTCTCGTCCGCCGGCAGTTTTGCGCCTTTGCGAACGCTTTTAAAGGGCTATCGCGGATTAATCCTTTAGGAGGGGAAGACGGCGTCTTATGTATCGCATAAGGTGCATCTAATATTTTGATATGGAGAGGAGTCGCGCATGGGTCGCAGATCCCCGCGCCTCATCAGAATGGAACGATATATAATGAGGGAGCTGCTCCTGATCATGGCGGCGCTCACCCTGATGGCGCTCGGCCCTTTGACGCTGCTGATTGCAGGGTATTGAGGGGCGCAGACTGAGCCGTGAGCTCTCCTTGCCGCCCGCCCGGATCGTGTGCATGATCACCCCGATATGGTGACGGAGGCGTCGGGGGAGCGGATCAATGGGCAGAAGCGAGCGACAGAAGATGGCGGCGGGAGAATGGTATCGCTGCCTCGATCCGGAACTTGATGCCCTGCGCGCACTTGCCCGGGAGGCTGTGCATCAGCATAACACCATGCCGCCGGGTGAGCGCGGTGGTATTGGTCCCGCGCTGTCCATGCTGTTTGCCAATGTGGGCGAGGGCGCGTTCATCGAAGCGCCGTTTCATTGCTCCTATGGCATGAACATCTCGCTCGGCCCGCGCGTCTATTTCAATGCCGGATGCACCATTCTCGATAATGCCCCGGTGCGCATCGGCGGCGGCAGTATGCTGGGGCCGGGTGTTCACATATATTGTGCCGAGCACCACAAGGATCCGGTGCAGCGGCGTGCAGGGCTGGAAATCACGCGTCCGGTTGAGATCGGCCGGGATGTCTGGATCGGCGGCGGCGCCATCATCCTTGGCGGCGTAACCATCGGCGATGGAGCGATCGTCGGAGCAGGCGCCGTCGTTACCAAGGATGTCGCGGCGGGTACGACCGTAATAGGCAATCCAGCGAGGGCTTTGCTCGCCAAATAGGCAACGGACATCAATCCGTAGGGCGCCGCCGTTTTGTCCACCACACGGCAAGGCGTCGTCGCCACCGCCTTACGAGCGGCAGATCATGTGACAACAGGATGAAGCCAAGCGGCAGCATCCAAAAGCCGAGGATGGGTAGGAAGCCGAGAAGGCCGCCGAGGATCAACGCAAGGCCGATGCCAAGCCGGGCAAGCCTCGATTGCGGAAGCGGAATACGAATTGAGCCAAGGACGAGCTCATGTGTGGTATGATCTATTCCGAAACGCTGCGCCTTTCCGTTGCCGTTGCGATCGGTCTTTTCTTTGGTTCTGGCTTGATCGGTCATCCACAGGAAATGGTAAGGCGACGAAATAATACAAGGGAAATGGATTTTTTTGAAAAAACCGCTTGGCAAATCGGGAAAGCATTTGTATTACCCCGCTCACACCGCGCCAAGCGGTATTCCCTGGTAGCTCAGCGGTAGAGCATTCGACTGTTAATCGACAGGTCGCCGGTTCGAATCCGGCCCGGGGAGCCAGTTTATTCAGCTTAGTAGCTGACTTTATTGTAGGAGCCGGTTCTTGATTGAACCGGCTCCTAATTTTATTCTAATGGTTCTTTCGCTAAGCGATTGTTTTTCCTCGAAAGATTAAGTGCTTCCTCGTCATCAGCTTCCGCGCTGCCCCGAGACGGGCGGAGCGAGGTCCGGCCTGGTTTAGCTGAATCGCTATCGAGCTAGGCGAATTGGCCGAGCGCTCGGACGGTTGTCCTACTCCGATTTACCTATTGCAGAATTTTGCAGCCGCGCCATATTCTAGTTCATGGACCATTTCGATCGCTGACCGCGGAGGTACCGGCAGTGTCGAACTGGAGCATGAAAGGCCGGCGCGAGGCATCGCTCGGCCTTTCTGTTTTAATGGAGCGCGGCCTTTCCGCTCGGGTCGCCCAATCTGTCGCCAAACCGCTCGATCACGAGCGTAGCGAAGCCATGAAGCAGGCGACGGAACAGGATCATCGATCAGAAGAAATCATGCGGCGCGTGGCCGGTGATAGCCTGGGCTGAAACGGGCTGTCGCGGCTTTCTCTTCGCGCCCAGCGTGGCGTTCTCACGCACTCTTCCCACAGGTTCGGCTGCTCTCGAAAATGTGAGGATACATTCATGTAGCGTTAATCTGAACGGGCGCAAAAACGTCGTGCGCCTATCGCGCAGCATATTCCCCCAAATGCTTTAGAGGTTCGAAATGAAAAACCTGATTCTTGCTTCCGCCGTTGCCCTGGCTTCCTTCGTCGGCATCAGCACGCAGTCTGAGGCGGCCACGATCGTGCATGTCGACGATCATCATCACCATCATTGCGTTGTGAAGACCGTACGGCACCATGTTCATGGCCACTGGGTTGTCCGCAAGGAACGCGTCTGCCGTTGATCCTGTCGCTGCTTCGAACTGCCGGCCGTTAGCGCCAGAAAAATAGGCCCGGCCGTTGCCGCATATATCGTCGGCAACGGCCGGAATGTTTTTGGGATATGGGCACAAGCATCCGCTCTTTGCGGCAATCGCATCCGCCGCTTTGACGCGTAACGAATTCGGCACTTGTCGCTATGGATTACCGGAATTCGAAGTAGATGCCTCCGTGGTGCCGGTGATGGTAGCGGCGATATCGCCAGTCATCATCATCATAGTAACGGCGGCGATCCCAGCGGCTATCGCGCCAGTAGCGGTGGTGGTAGTGGCGATCACGCCAATATCGCCCATCGTACCAATCCTGGTTTCGTCGGGATCCGCGCTCCTGAACCAGAATGACGCTGGAAAGGCTAGGCGAGGGCGAGCTTGTCAACGGCATTGCCGTTGCCGGAACCGCGGCGGCCAGCACTGTTCCCATAGCAAGTGAGGCTGCCAGGGCTATCGAAGCGAAGTGTCTCAAAGCATCGACTCCTTGTTTGGACCAACGTCCCTTCAGGACTTAACGCTGCGATGGCCGCAAAGTTCCCCTTTAAGTTACCTGAGTGTCAATTGCAACGTGTGGTATAGTGGTGGCAATAAGAATGCCGCCTGCCGAAAGTAGTGTCTTCCGCTGTCCCGGTGGGGGATCAGGTGGGGCCGAGGTTATATATTCGGGAGGCGATCGGCATAGAAAAGGGGCCTAGCAGGGAAAGCTAGGCCCCTCTCTTCTCTGATCGGAGGTCAATTCAGATCAGGTCAGAAGTTGCGCTCGAAGCGGAGGATGCCGGAGACGGTATCGTCCTTGGCATAATCATAGTGAACGTAAGTCACTTCCGGCTCGATCAGCAGATCCTTGACCGGATTGAACTTGAGGTTCGAGGTCGCTTCGAAGATCTTCGAGTCAGTGTAGGCAAGCTGCACGTTCCACTTCAGCTTGTCGTTGATCGGAACGCCAACGCCACCCCAAACAGCCCAATCACCCCAACCGCATTTGGATTCGTTCACAGTGCCGTTCGGCGCCGTGCAAGCGGAGATATCCTGGTTGGTACCGGCATACTTGTTGAGCTTGTCGCCGTCGGTGTTCCAGCCGCCCATCAAGAAAGCCGAAAATGCACCGAAGTCCGCATCGACGCGGGCCTTGACAGCACCTTCTTCGACGATCGAGTCATAACCGCCGACAACCTTGAAGGACCATGCACCGGCTTTGTAACCAGCACCGACCACGACGTCCGGCGCGTAGTGATCGGCCTTGTCATCCGTCCACCAGCTTGCGCCGTAAGAAGCGCCCGAGCCGCTGGAATTGGAATCTTCGAGCGAGATGACCGCCGTGAAGCCGTTGCCGGCGTCATAGTTGTAGGTCAACTGGTTCAGTTCGTACGGACCGTCATAGATCACATCGTCGTTGATGACGTCGCCGGCGTAACCGATGTAGAGGTTGTAGGCCGAGTCCTTCTTACCGACGGTGAAGCCACCGAGGCTGATGTAGGACCACAGCAGGTTGGTGCTGGTGGAGTTGCCGTCGTTCCAGTCCCAGCGAACGATGGTTTCTGTCTTCAATGGACCGTATTCGGTGTCGGTCGCGGTATCGACGTTCAGCTCGGCGCGGGTGTGCCAGAGCGTGCCCTGGTGGCTGTCACGGTTGTAAGCGTTGTACCACTCACCTTCCGTACGAACCTTGCCGCCAACCTTGAGGCAGGTTTCGGTGCCCGGAATGAAGAAGTAGCCTGCACCGTATGCGTCGCAGATGCGAACGTATTCGAGGGGCTCCGGCTCGGCGGCGACAATGGCGTCGGCCGCGTGAGCGCCGGATGCTGCTGCAAGCGCGGCAGCGGAGCCGAGAAGAAGGCTCTTGATGTTCATAATAACTCCAATCTTTTCCTGATTGGGCATGAGATATCGCGCCGAAAAGACGACGTGCCCAACCCCATCCCGTTCATGTTCCCTATCAGTAGGTGCGAAGTAATAAGCCTCGCGAACTATTTCCTGAACCCGTCTCAATGATTTGACAAGATACTAAGACTGACGAACTATTCGCACGCTACTCGAAAAAAAATCTTGTTGCAAAAATGACGCAATCCGCCAAATGGCGGCCTTCGGAGGCGTAGTTGGTGCTTAATAATCGTTAAGCTTTGCCGCGCCTTGTCGGAGTTTATAGAGTGGGAATCAAGTTATTTGATCATCAGCCGCGATAGGTCTTGCGCTCCAATAAGATTCGTTCTAAACGCCCGCCATCACTCGCCTTTACAAATCGGATGGCCTCGTGGCGGAGTGGTTACGCAGAGGACTGCAAATCCTTGAATCCCGGTTCGATTCCGGGCGAGGCCTCCATCCTTCTCCTATGTCATCTCTAATTGGTTGATTTTGGCCCGCTTTTTGGAAGATGTGGCAGTTTGGGCCTCCAATGTTCCGCCACGCTTTATTCTAGGTGCGGCAGTTTGTTCCTGCTTTAGCGTCCATTGGCTCCGGGTTGAGGCATCGATTTGACTCGCGCACAATAGGGAACGCCTGTTGTTGCGCCGCGACGCCATGCCATGAATCTCTACGCCCGACGCTGCGATGCCTTGAAAGCGTAGCCGCACGCGATTAAGACACGCTGAGCATACAGCAACCCCGGCTTTGCCTTTGGGCGCGAGAGGATATGATGGATTTCGAAGCAGCACGCGTGAAAATGGTCGAGAACCAGATCCGCACGACGGATGTCACCTCCCATTCCGTGTTGAACGCGTTTTTGACGGTACCGCGCGAGAATTTCGTGCCGGAGAAGTCGAAGCTCCTGGCCTATATCGACAATGACATTGAGGTCAGCCCCGCAGCTTCCGGCAAGCCGGCGCGTTTCCTGATGGAAGCCTCGCCGCTGGCAAAGCTGCTGCAGCTCGGTGAAATCACCAAGGAAGACAAGGTTATCGATGTCGGCTGCGGCACGGGTTACGTCTCGGCACTCCTGTCGATCCTTGCAGGCACCGTTGTCGCACTTGAATCCGATGAGGCGCTGGCTGCAGAAGCCAAGGCCAATCTCGCCGCGCTCGGTCAGGCAAACGTGACCGTCATCACCGGCGAGTTGGAAAAAGGCCATGCCGGCAGCGGTCCCTATGACGTGATTTTCGTCGATGGTTCGGTCGAAGAAGTGCCGCAGGTGCTTCTTGACCAGCTTGGCGAAGGTGGCCGGTTGATCGTCGTCCTCGGCTATGGCCACGCCGCGCGCGCCACCGTCTTCATACGCGAGCGTGGCGCCCTTTCCGAAAACGTCTTCTTCAACGCTTCGGTCAAACCGCTGCCGGGCTTTGCCAAGGCCAAGGCATTCGTATTCTGACCGCTTAAGCGGTTGAACCATCCTTTTGAGACGGGCGCTTCGGGCGCCCGTTTTTCGTTGGGGATTTGGAGAGAGAAGTCCACAATATCAGGTGATTCGCAGCCACCGTAACAAAACTGTGCATCAGGTGGCTTAGTGCTGTCGCGGTGATTTTTTTCCCAAGGGTAGTATTCTACGCTGGCGCTGATTCGGGCGCTGCTTTGGCGGGAATCCGGTCGTTGTCTGGGAAAACGGGGATGAATATGGCTCAGCCAAGTGTAGTGCGTGAACCGTCCATGGAAGAGATTCTGGCGTCGATCCGCCGGATCATCGAGAACAACGAGCCCGGCGCCGGCAAATCCATTTCGCCGTCTCTGCCTGCTGTTTATACCCTTGCCGATGATGAGCAGGATGACGATATCCACCTGACGGTCGATGATCAATTTGCTGCTGCCGAAATGGATGACGTGCCGTCGGCCGCAGCCGCTGTCCCCGAGCCGCGTTTTGTCGCCGCCAATTCGCAGATTCCGATGCGCGAGCCGGAAGCGCCCGCCCGCACCATGTCGCTCGCCGATGTCGCCGCGCGCGTTCGTGCCGCTTCCGAGCGCAATGCCGCACAACTGAGTTCGGCACGCGACACGCCGCAACCGCGCGAATTGCCGCCGGCCATGGCCGCGCGTCTTGCCGAGCCGCGTGTCGATCCGGTCGCCGACGTGCCCTTGCGTAGCGCGATCGCCGAAGCGCCTGCACCGGCAGTGACCTCGCCGGTCGTGGCCCCGCCCGCCGCTGCCCTTCTCGCCGAAGCTGTGGTTGCACCAGCCAAGATCGAACCACAGCCTGAGTCGATCGAAGAGCGCAAGGCTGCTGCCATTGCTCCTACTGCGGCCGCTTCAGTTGAGATGCCGGTTTTCAATCAGCCGCCATCTACGACAGCCGCGGATCGCTACCTGCCGCAAGTGCAGGCTGAGCTTACATCCTCGTTGATGTCGGAAGCGGCCGGTGCGCAGGTTGCCCGTTCCTTCGGCGAGCTCGCGGCTGCCATCGATGGCAGCGAGCGCCGGTCGCTTGACGAAATCGCCCAGGAGATGCTGCGGCCGATGCTGCAGGAATGGCTGGACGATAATCTGCCGACTCTGGTCGAGCGTCTCGTGCGCGAGGAAATCGAACGAGTGGCTCGCGGCCCGCGTCGCTGACAGCCTGAGCCCCGGGTAGACGATCCGCCGCTCCGGCTTCCGGGGCGGCTTTTTTATTGACTTGCCCGCGACCATCCTATTTACAACCCGCATCACCGAACCCTCCAGATCCGGTCCCCAAATGCTCGACAAGACCTATGATTCCGCCGCCGTCGAACCGAAGATCGCCCAGAAATGGGATGAGGCCGACGCCTTTCGCGCTGGTGCGAACGCCAAGCCCGGCGCGGAAAGCTTCACCATCGTCATCCCGCCGCCGAACGTCACCGGTTCGCTGCATATGGGCCATGCGCTGAACAACACGCTGCAGGACATCATGGTGCGGTTCGAGCGCATGCGCGGCAAGGATGTGCTCTGGCAGCCGGGCATGGACCATGCCGGCATTGCCACGCAGATGGTTGTCGAACGCCAGTTGATGGAGAGGCAGCAGCCCGGCCGCCGCGACATGGGTCGTGACGCCTTCATCGAAAAAGTCTGGGAATGGAAGGCGGAATCGGGCGGCCTGATCTTCAACCAGTTGAAGCGCCTGGGCGCTTCCTGCGATTGGTCGCGCGAACGCTTCACCATGGACGAGGGCTTGTCCAAGGCTGTTCTCGAAGTCTTCGTCACGCTCTACAAGGAAGGCCTGATCTATCGCGACAAGCGGCTGGTCAACTGGGATCCAAAAATGCTGACGGCGATTTCGGATATCGAAGTCGAGCAGCATGAGGTCAACGGCCATCTCTGGCATCTGCGCTATCCGCTCGAAGAAGGCGTCACCTATCAACATCCGATCGCTTTCGATGAAAGTGGCAAGCCGACGGAATGGGAAACGCGCGACTATCTCGTTGTCGCCACCACCCGCCCGGAGACCATGCTCGGCGATACCGGCGTCGCCGTTCATCCGAGTGACGAACGCTACAAGGCGATCGTCGGCAAGCATGTTACCCTGCCGATCGTCGGCCGGCGCATTCCGATCGTTGCCGACGAATATCCGGATCCGACCGCGGGTACCGGCGCCGTCAAGATGACGCCGGCGCATGATTTCAACGACTTCGACGTCGGCAAGCGTCGCGGCCTTCGCGTCGTCAACATCCTGACGCCGGATGCCCGCGTCACCATCAAGGATAACGAGGATTTCCTCGAAGGTGTCGACAATCCGGCGGCGTTGCATGGCGCCTGGGATGAGCTTGAGGGTAAGGATCGTTTCGAAGCCCGCAAGATCATCGTCCGCATCTTCGAAGAGGCTGGTCTGCTCGATAAGATCGAGCCGCACAAGCATACCATCCCGCATGGTGACCGTGGTGGTGTGCCGATCGAACCGCGCTTGACCGAACAATGGTATGTCGATGCCAAGACGCTTGCCGAACCGGCAATCGCCTCCGTTCGCGAAGGCCGCACCAAGCTCGTTCCGAAGAGCTGGGACAAGACCTATTACGACTGGATGGAGAACATCCAGCCCTGGTGCATTTCCCGACAGCTCTGGTGGGGCCACCAGATCCCGGCATGGTATGGTCCGGACGGTCAGGTCTTCGTCGAGAAGACGGAAGAAGAGGCGCTGCAGGCCGCCATCCAGCATTATCTTTCGCATGAAGGGCCCATGAAGGCCTATGTCGAGGACTTGCTGGAAAACTTCAGGCCGGGCGAAATCCTGACGCGCGACGAAGACGTGCTCGATACCTGGTTCTCCTCGGCGCTCTGGCCGTTCTCGACGCTTGGGTGGCCGGATCAGACGCCGGAGTTGGAGCGCTACTATCCAACCAATGTGCTCGTTACCGGCTTCGACATCATCTTCTTCTGGGTTGCCCGCATGATGATGATGGGCCTGCATTTCATGCAGGACGAAAACGGCGAGCCCGTCGAGCCTTTCCACACGGTCTATGTTCACGCCCTGGTGCGCGACAAGAACGGGCAGAAGATGTCGAAGTCCAAGGGCAACGTCATCGATCCGCTCGAACTGATCGACCAGTACGGTGCCGATTCCCTGCGCTTTACGCTGGCGATCATGGCGGCGCAGGGTCGCGACGTGAAGCTCGATCCGGCCCGCATCGCCGGCTACCGTAATTTCGGCACCAAGCTTTGGAACGCTACGCGCTTTGCCGAGATGAACGGCGCGAAGAGTGATCCGCATTTTGTCCCGGAAGCAGCCGAACTCACCGTCAACCGCTGGATCCTGACGGAGCTTGCCCGCACTGAGCGTGATGTTACCGAAGCGTTGGAGGCCTATCGTTTCAACGACGCCGCCGGCTCGCTTTATCGCTTCATCTGGAACCAGTTCTGCGACTGGTATCTCGAACTCTTGAAGCCCGTGTTCAGCGGTGACGACGAGAACGCCAAGGCGGAGGCGCAATCCTGCGCCGCCTACGTTCTGGAAGAGACCTATAAGCTGCTGCATCCCTTCATGCCCTTCATGACCGAAGAACTGTGGGCGCATACGGCAGGCGAGGGCAGGGAACGCCATGGCCTGATCTGCCATGCCGATTGGCCGGCGCCTTCCTATGCCGACGATGTCGCTGCCGATGAGATCAACTGGCTGATCGATCTCGTCTCAGGTTTGCGCTCCGTACGCTCGGAAATGAACGTGCCGCCGGCCGCCACCGCGCCGCTGGTGCTCGTTGGCGCCAACAGCCTGACGCGCGAACGCCTGTTCCGCCATGACGCGGCGATCAAGCGGCTGGCGCGTGTCGAGAAGATTTCGCTCTCCGACACCGCGCCGAAGGGTGCGGCGCAGATCATCGTCGGCGAAGCGACAGCCTGCCTGCCGCTCGGTAACCTCATCGACCTCGCTGCCGAAAAGGCGCGTCTCGAAAAGGGGATCGCCAAAAACGAACAGGAAATGGCCCGCATCGTCGGCAAGCTCTCGAACGAGAAGTTCGTCGCCAATGCTAACCCGGATGTCGTCGCCGCCGAACGCGAGCGCTTGGGCGAACTCGAAGGCCAACTTTCGAGCCTCAAGGTGGCGCTTGACCGGGTCAGCGAAGCCGGCTGAAGAAGCTGTAACAATCTGAATGTAAGGGTACGCAGCGAAGGCAGCGTGCCCTTTTTCTTTGCGCGGCTGATTCGATGGCAAGCGTCAAAAAAATGTGTCGCTTTTCAAGACACTCCAGCTTCGCGCAGGCAAGAAAGGTTACCCCTAAATTGGTAGGGTTTATTGAAAAGCCGGACTGTTGTCAGATTGTAACAGAATTGTTGCGGTGTGGAATGAAAATCTAACCGGGGCCCATTATAGAGATTAGAGAGGCAAAAAATGCCTAAACTTGGCTGTGATTGGGCGTGCAAATCACTTTCTTACGTAAGTCAATCAATATCTCGCAACATTGTGGATTGCCGGCGCCGCATTGCCAATTCGGGTGATCGTCGCAACAATCGGATTAATGAATACGAAATCGGGGGAGACACAATGGCATTTCGTATTGCGCTGAGGGGCGCATTTGCATTCATTATCGGCTCGTCATTCGCCAGCGCCGCTTTTGCGGGCGGGCTTGATCGCGCCGGCTACGATATTGACTTACTTTTCGATAAGGGACGTTACGTTTTCGAGTCCGGCGTGACCTATGTGATGCCCGACCGTAAGCTGAAGAATGCAAAGGACATCGATCCGACCGATGGCAACCTCAATGGCCGTCCGCATTCGGTCGATGCCGGCGAGAATTTTGCGGTGCCTTATATCGGCTTCAAGATCGGCATTACCGATGACATCGACTGCATGGCCGATTACTCCGAGCCGTTCGGCGCACACACCAATCCGGGTCTGAACTGGGCCGGCGCCAACAATGAAATCGAGACCAAGGTGCGTACGCACAATTATGCGGCGACCTGCTCTTACAAGTTCGATGCGGGTCCGGGTCAGCTACGCCTGATCGGCGGCGGTTTCTATCAGGAAGTCAGCGGCTACAAGTCCCGTCTGGTCTCCGTCGTTCCCGCTCCGTTTTCCGCCGTCTATGACGGTGTCGGCTCGCTGGATGTCGACGGTCATGGCTGGGGCTGGCGCGCCGGTCTTGCCTATGAGATCCCCGAATATGCCCTCCGTACCAGCCTCGTTTACAACAGCCGGGTCAAATACGATAACCTCAAGGGCACCGTCGATCTGACGGAACTGCCGCCGGTCCGCGCGTTCTTCGGCAAAGCCACGTCCGTCTTCGGTTCGGCCGATGCACCGGACTCGCTTGAATGGAAGGTGCAGAGCGGCATCGCACCGGACTGGCTGGCCTTCGGTTCGGTCAAGTGGACCAACTGGAGCGTTCTGCAGAGCATCGCGCTTTGCCCGACCTCCACGCGTGGCATATCCTGCCATACGGGCGGTGCGACCGAGCTCACCTCGCTCGATCTGCTCTACCAGGACGGCTGGACGATCACCGGCGGCATTGGTCATAAGTTCAATGACCAGTGGAGCGGCGCGCTTAGCTTGAGCTGGGATCGCGGCACCAGCCAGGGTTATGGCTTGAGCTCGGATACCTGGACGCTCGGTGCTGGTCTTTCCTACAAGCCGACCGAACATGTCGAGTTCACCTTCGCCGGCGCGCTGGGCTTGCTGACCAGCGGCAAATCCGGCACCATCACCTCCAACGGTATCACCTACGGCAATGACGCGACCTACAGCTACGGCAATGATCTCGTCGCGGCACTGTCGACGTCGATGAAGGTCAGATTCTAAGCGTAAATCATTGAACTGAAGCAGCTTTCGAGGTCTCGTCCTCGCCGCTTCAAGCGATTCCCGCGCCGCGAGCCCTTTTTGGTCTCGCGGCGTTTTAATTCCAAGTTTGGCGCCAAGCCGTTTTCAGATCCGACCGGCAAAACCGTCTCGCCTAGCGTTTCGTGGTTAACGAAACCTCAAGATCGGCAAACTCTTTGTGACGAATCAGCAACACTTTATTTCAACAGATTACGGGCGTGTATCAGGCGCCCAATTTGTCCATTTCCCGCCACAAATGGGGAGCAGCGATTATACGGGCACAGGGGAAGGCCTTAGTAGAAAGTGCGTAAACGGTTGATGGGTCAGTTTACACTTCGGAAAAAAGAGCAATTCGGGATCGGAACGGTGACGTTCACGACGCAGCCGGAAACGCATTATTTCCCGAAGGAATCATACACCCGTTCGATCGTAAATCTCTCTCTTTGGACAGCGAAGCGGCGGGCTGTTTCAAGGGCGACATGTGACCGCGTCAGCGTGGATGCTCGTTTGGACATAATTTCAGACTACGCTCGGAAATGTGGCGAATGGCGTTGGGCTGGTGTCCTGCAGACCTCCTCAAAAGGGGATCTCGCTGGTTTGCGCGCCGGTAGGGAATACATTCGCAGGCCTTACGGTGCAGATGGGATCACCGTAGCGGATGCGAATGGAGCGAAAGAAATCGACTGTTATGTTTAAGTCCGAGTTCATATCAGCGAGAATGATGATGCTCAGCCTGTCGCTTGCCACTTCGGTGGCACTCGCAGGCCAGGCCCTGGCATTCGATATCAATGCGGGTGTCACGAAGGAATCGGGGCCTTTCGATCTCTTTAAATTCGGCTTCCGGGCCTACAAGAATGGCCAGAAGGAAGAGGCGGTCGAAGCCTATCGTTACGCCGCCGAGAAGGGGCACACTGGCTCGCGTTGGGCGCTGGCCAATATGTATGCCGACGGCGATGGCGTGACCCAGGACGATTTCGAAGCCTTCAAGATCTATAGCGAGATCGCCCAGCAGGGTGTAGAGCCCGGCTCCGAAGATACCGGCTTCTTCATCAACGCACTGCTTGCGCTCGCCAATTACTACAAGACCGGCATTGCAAACAGCCCGGTCAAGGTCGACCTCAATCAGGCGCGCCAGCTCTATTTCCAGGTCGCATCGACCTTCGGCGTTCCCGAGGCGCAGTTTCAGCTCGCGCAGATGATGCTGGCGGGTGAGGGCGGCTCGGCCAATGTGCAGCAGGCCAAGAAGTGGCTGAACCAGGCCCGTAAGAGCGGCCATCCCGGCGCAATGTCCGTCTTTGGCAATATTCTCTTCCAGGAAGGCCAGTCAGTGCGCGGCCTCGCCTTCATGACGGCGGCGCTCGAAAAGTGCAAGCCGAAGGATTGTCCATGGATGCAAGACCTGCAGGAGCAGGCCTTCTCGATAGCCAGCGAAGACGACCGTCGCGTCGCCGTTTCCATGGCGCATCAACTGGACGTCGCCGGCGCCGAATAATCCCCGATCTCAGCCTTGAAAATCGAAATGCGCAATGACGGGAACGTGGTCCGACGGCTTTTCCCAGGCACGCACGTGCTTTTCGATTGCAGCCGACGTCAGGCGATCGGCCGCTTCCGGCGAAAGCATCAGGTGATCGATGCGAATGCCGTTGTTCTTCGGCCAGGCGCCCGCCTGGTAATCCCAGAAGGAATAAAGCTTGGTCGCATCCGTCGTGGCGCGCACCGCATCGGTGAAGCCAAGATGCTCGAGCTGGCGGAAAGCCTGGCGGGTCTGCGGCAGGAACAGCGCATCGTTTTCCCAGACTTTCGGATCGAAACAATCATGCGGTTCCGGGATAACATTGTAGTCGCCGGCGAGGATGATCGGCTCCTCAAGCTCCAGCCGACCGACGGCGAATTTCCGCAGGCGTTCCATCCAGGCGAGCTTATAGGGATATTTTTCCGTATCGATGGGATTGCCGTTCGGTAGGTACAGGCAGCAGACACGAAGCGCGCCATGCCCCGGCACAGAGAACACCGCTTCGATGAAGCGGGACTGCTCATCGGCGTCGTCACCCGGCAGGCCGCGCGTCACTTCGTCGGGCTTCATCTTGGACAGGATCGCGACGCCGTTGAAACCCTTCTGCCCATGCGTCTCGGCGTGATAGCCCAGCGCTTCGATTTCAAAGCGCGGAAAGCCTTCGTCGACCGTCTTGATCTCCTGCAGGCAAACGATATCGGGATCGGAGTCCTTCAGCCACTGGCACAGGTTCTCGATACGCGCTTTGACGCCGTTGATGTTCCAGGTGGCGATCTTCATGAAGGGATGGCTCCTCTGCTTCGGCTTTTCTTTTATCCGCAGCAAACGACCTTGGCCACCCGTCCAAATGAAAACCGGCCATAAGCAACAGCTTCCGACCGGCAATCAATCTGTGGAAAAAATCAGGAGAGTCAGATCGAAAAACTCGTGCCGCAGCCGCAGCTTGCGACCGCATTCGGATTCTTGATCTGAAAGGACTGACCGAGCAGGTTATCGACGAAATCGATCTCGGAGCCGGCCATGTAGACAAGCGACAATTGGTCGATCAGTACCGTAGCGTTGCCCTTTTCGACAACGATATCATCTTCTTGCGGTCCGTCGGCAAGATCGAATTTGTAGGAGAAGCCGGAGCAGCCGCCGCCTTCGACGGCGACGCGAAGCGCTCGCTTGCCGGTTTCGGCGCTGACGATGGCGGCGATTCGCTTTGCCGCTGCGTCCGATAGGGTTACACTCGTCTCAGTCATGCCTTCCTCCTGCCGGGGTCAAGATCCGGAGAGAACCAATGAGCCGTCCGCCTTTCAAACGGCTGATATCCATAGCCTTTATCATGAAAGTGCGGCCGTTGACAGCTAGGTTTCATGGTTGAGCCATGTGCCATTTTGCTGTTTTTCTTTGGTATAGGTATGAAGGCCGTGAAGCGGCGTCAATGGGCCAGAGCATCCCGAGTTTGAATGGCATCATCAAAATGCGGAGAAGATGCTCTGGATTGGAAGGAATGGGGCGACTTTCACGCGTTCAATCGAAAGCGCGGGCGCTCTAACGCCGGAATGGATGGATAATGACGATCGACAGGCATGCATTGGGTTTCGGTTATGGTGAGCGGGCTATCTATGCGACCGATCCCCGGGAATCGCGTGGACGGCTTTATGAAGAGGGATCGAGCCCGACGCGCTCCGATTTCCAACGCGACCGCGATCGCATCGTGCATACCACCGCTTTCCGACGGCTGAAGCACAAGACGCAGGTTTTTATCGCGCAGGATGGCGATCACTATCGTACGCGCCTGACGCACACGATCGAGGTGGCGCAGATCGCCCGCGCCTTGGCGCGCGCTCTGAAGCTCGACGAGGATCTTGCAGAAGGCGTGGCGCTCGTCCACGATTTCGGCCACACCCCCTTCGGCCACACCGGTGAAGACGCGCTGCATGAGGTGCTGCTGCCCTATGGCGGCTTCGATCACAACGCGCAATCGCTGCGCATCGTGACGAAGCTCGAGCGGCGTTATGCCGAATTCGATGGTTTGAATCTCACCTGGGAAACGTTGGAGGGGCTGGTCAAGCACAACGGTCCGCTGCTGACATCAGATGGGCAGGGCACGCGCGGCCCGGTGCCGCAGCCGATCCTCGACTATTGCGAAATCCACGATCTGGAGATTGCGACCTTTGCGAGCCTTGAGGCGCAGGTGGCGGCGATCGCCGACGACATCGCTTACAATACCCATGACATCGATGACGGCCTGCGCTCCGGCTATCTGAATTTCGAGATGCTGGAGGAGATTCCATTTCTTTCGGCGCTGATGGCCGAGGTGAGGGCGCTTTATCCGCATCTGGAGCCGAGTCGCTTCACGCATGAGATCATGCGCCGGCAGATCACCCGCATGGTGGAGGATGTGATCTCCGTTGCGCAAAAAGCGCTGGGCGAGATCAGGCCGAGCAACGTTGCCGATATCCGCGCTGCTGGCCGCATCATCGCCACCTTCTCTCCGGAAATGGCCGAGACGGACAAGCAGATCAAGCAGATGCTCTTCAAACGCATCTACCGCCATCCGGATATCATGCGCATCCGCGCCGGCGCCGCGCAGATCGTCACTGATCTGTTCCGCGCCTATATGGACAATCCCCAGGAGATGCAGAGCCATTATTGGGTCGACCATATCGCCGGCCTCGCCGTTGCCGCCAAGGCTCGCCATGTCGGCGACTATCTGGCGGGGATGACCGATACCTACGCCATCAGCGCCCACAGGCGTTTGTTTGACCAGACTCCCGATTTGCGATAGGCAGCGGCGGCGTCGGGCCGACAGGGCCCGCCCAAGCTATGCGTGGACACTATGATGAACCTTTTCACCGATTTCGAAGTCAGAATTAAGAACGCTCTTGAACAAATTGATATTGTGAAGGAAGAGCGATCCGAACTCGACTTTGGACGCATCGGCGTGGAGCCGCCGCGAGATCCCAGCCACGGCGATGTCGCCACCAATGCGGCCATGGTGCTGTCGAAGCCGCTCGGCACCAATCCCCGCGCGCTCGCTGAGATCATCATCGGCAAGCTGAAGGAAGATGCCGATGTTGCCGAGGTTTCGGTGGCTGGCCCCGGCTTCATCAATATTCGCCTTTCGGTTGGCTATTGGCAGCGCCTGCTGGCGACGATGATCTCCGAAGGCCAAAAATTCGGACGCTCGACCCTTGGTGCAGGCCAGAAAGTCAACGTCGAATATGTCTCCGCCAATCCGACGGGGCCGATGCATGTCGGCCATTGCCGCGGCGCCGTCGTCGGCGATGCACTGGCGAATCTGCTCGGTTTTGCCGGCTATGACGTTACCAAGGAATATTACATCAACGACGCCGGCTCGCAGATCGATGTGCTGGCGCGGTCGGTCTTCCTCCGTTACCGCGAGGCGCTTGGCGAGCAGGTCGGCGACATCCCGGCCGGTCTCTATCCCGGCGACTATCTCGTTCCGGTCGGTGAGGCACTGGCGAAGGAATTCGGCACCAAGCTGCGTGGCATGCCGGAAGATCAATGGCTGCCGATTATCAAGGAACGCGCCATCGACGCGATGATGGCGATGATCCGTGCCGATCTGGAAGCGTTGAACGTCCATCATGACGTCTTCTTCTCCGAGCGGACGCTGCATGCCAATGGTGCCGCCCTGATCCGTACCGCGATCAACGACCTGACCTTCAAGGGATACGTCTACAAGGGCGCGCTGCCGCCGCCGAAGGGACAGTTGCCGGAAGATTGGGAAGATCGTGAGCAGACCCTGTTCCGTTCGACGGAAGTGGGTGACGACATCGACCGTCCGCTGATCAAGTCGGATGGCTCCTATACCTATTTCGCCGCCGACGTCGCCTACTTCAAGAACAAGTTCGACCGCGGCTTCAACGAGATGATCTATATTCTCGGCGCCGACCATGGCGGCTACGTCAAGCGGCTGGAAGCCGTGGCGCGTGGTGTTTCGGACGGTCAGGCGAAACTGACGGTGCTGCTGTGCCAGCTCGTCAAGTTGTTCCGTAATGGCGAGCCGGTGAAGATGTCGAAGCGCTCTGGCGACTTCGTCACGCTGCGCGACGTGGTCGAAGAAGTCGGCCGCGATTCTGTACGCTTCATGATGCTGTACCGGAAGAATTCCGAACCTCTGGACTTCGACTTCGCCAAGGTGACCGAGCAGTCCAAGGACAATCCTGTCTTCTACGTGCAATACGCGCATGCGCGCTGCATGTCGGTTTTCCGGCAGGCCAAGGAAGCCTTCCCTGATCTCGATATTGCCTCGCTCGATCTGGCAAAAGCGGTCAGCGGCGCGATCTCCGATCCGACCGAATTACAGCTCATCGCAAAGATTGCGGAATTCCCGCGAATCATTGAGGCTGCAGCCCAGTCGCAGGAGCCTCACCGCATCGCTTTTTATCTTTACGATCTGGCAAGTTCCTTCCATGGACATTGGAATAAAGGTAAAGATTTACCTGAATTACGATTTGTTAACGATAAGAACCGAGAATTAAGCATTGCCAGACTTGGGCTGGTGCACGCTGTCGCGTCGGTTTTGAAGTCAGGTCTTGGTATAACCGGGACCGCAGCACCGGATGAAATGCGATAAACGTCACCATTTACCCACATTGCGCTGGCATTTATCTGTAGCGTTTGCGAGTGGATTGGGTGATGGCAGAAAAACAGTTGGCGTATCGCGCAAGCGGAAACGACGAGTTCTTTGCGGATGATGATCCGCTTGCCGAACTCGCCCGCATCGTCGGTTTCGAGCCGCGGCCTGCCGCCCAGGCGGCGCCCGCAGCCCAGCGGCAAGAGCCGGCCTTCGATCTCGAAGATGAGCTCTTGCGGGAGTTCGAGCGTTATGATGCGCCTCGTTTGAGTCCTGCTGATGACATTCCGGTCTCGCCGGAAGATCAGCCTTTTGCCGGCGAAGCCCAGCTCTCGCATCCGGTCGAGCCGGTGCGCAGCGAACCTCAGTTTGCCGAGTTGCCGCAGCCAGTGGCTCCGGCCAAGCCAACCGTCGGTGCACGCGATCTGATCGACGAACTGGAAATGTCGATCGCGCCGGCCTTGCAGCCAGCTCCTGCTCCGCAGCCCGTTCCGGCACCGCAGGCGGTAGCTCCGGCTCCGAAACCTGCGCCGCTGCCGCAGTCCGCTGCCGCCACCGTGCGGCTGCCGCTTGCTAATTTCACCGTTGCGGCTCCGACGCAAGCAAAGCCTTTGGCTCAAGCTCCGGTCGCGCCGCCGGTTGTTCAGGCGCAGCCGCCCATCGAAACGGCGCTCGATTTCGATCTGCCGATGATGCAGGACCTGCCTCAGCCTCGGCCCGCCGTGGCTCAACCGGATGCGCCGGTCGCCAGGGCGCCGGAGCCCGTCCAGATGGACGCTGCGGCTCTTTCCGCCGAAATCGACGATCTGCTGGCCGATGTCGACCGCTATCCGGTTCCCTCCAGGGGTGCCGCGCCGACGGCGAAGGTCGAGCCGAGCTTCGATATTTTCGGCTTGGAGCCCAAGGCGCCGGCAGCACCTGTTGATGCCCCCGTCGCTGCTGTGACTGCGCCCGTTGCTGTGCCTCCGCAGCGCGAAGAGCCAAAGCCGATCGCTCTGGAAGCCGAAGATCCCTTCGCCGGCCAGGACTTCGAGTTCGATCTCGCAGATATCGAGATGGAACTTGCCGAGCTCGATTTTGCCGAAACGAACAAGTCCGCACCGATCCCGCAGCCTGCGCCCGCTCCGGTGGTTGCGCAGCAGCCTGCTCCCATTGTCTCTCGGGCAACCCCGGTAGCGCCGCCTCCGGCTGCTCCCGTCGTCACTGCGGCAGCGATGACTGCCGCAGCTGCTGCGCCCAGCGTCATGCAGCCTCCGCGTCAGGAGCCGGCTCCGCAGCGCCCGACTGAACCCGTCGCTGTTGCCACAGCACCGATAGCCCGCAAGGCTGCGCCTGCTCTTGATGCCGATCAGGCTCTGCCATTCGATCCGTCCGAAATCTCCGATACTGAAGATCGTGTCGAGAACTTCGAAGGCTCGCATGTTCCAAACCTGCCGCCGGTCGAGCCGGAAGAGCCGATCGTGGTGCCGCCGGAATATGATTTCGACATCGACTCGGAGATGGCGAGCCTGTTCGGTACGCCCGCCAAGGAAGCGGCCCCCGAGCCGATCAAGCCGGCTGCCGCAGCCGCCCTCGGCGGCGGCGCGATGGCCGCATCCTGGTCCAAGAATGCGGCAGCAAAGCCCGCTGCTGTGGCCAAACAGCCTGCAGAGGAATTCGACGAGTTCGAACGGGCGTTGGAAGAGGATTTCCGCCGCAGCTACCGTGAAGCGTCCAATCCGGTCGAGAACGTCGCCCGCATGACGCTGAACCCGGCCGCTGTGGCCAGCCGTCGTCCGGCACGCTCGTTCCGTGGCATGGCGACCGCCGCTGCCGTCATCGCAGTTCTGGGTCTTGGCGCCTATGGTATCTACGGCTGGGTTCGTCACGGTTCGCCGATTTCGACCTTCTCCGGAGAGCCGCGCGTGATCACGGCCGATGCCGATCCGGTCAAGGTCGCTCCGGAAAATCCGGGCGGTACGGTTGTTCCCAACCAGGACAAGGCAGTCTACGACCGCGTAGCCGGCGACAGCACCGCGGCGCCGAAGCAGAAGGAACTGGTTTCCTCCAATGAGCAGCCGGTGGATGTCGTCCAGAAGACGCTGATCCCCGAATCCGTGTCGCCTGACGACGGCAGCGAGGATCAGGTCACTCCGACTCCGGTCGGCGAAACCGAGGATCCACGGTTGCTGCCGAACCAGAACGGCAACAATGCCAATACGGCCGCCAACGATGATTCGCAGGTTCCGTCGGTATCGCCGCGCAAGGTGCGCACGATGATCGTCAAGCCAGATGGCTCGCTGGTTGCCCGCGAGGAGCCGGCTGTCGACAACACGACGACGGCGGCATCTCCGGCTTCGACGCCGAAGACCCCGGCTGCAAAACCGCCGGTCGGCAATCAGGTCGCCTCCGCCGACCTTCGCCCCTCGACGGCAGAGACGCAGGCCTCGCAACCGGCTGCGGACCAGGCCGACGACGGCGACTCAGCCAGCGCCGAAAGCACGCCGATCCGTGTCGTGAAAACGACTCCGGTTCCGACCTCGCGTCCGGCGCAGCAGCCGGCCAAGGCCGCCCCCGCCGTCGCTGCCACGAATAACGCCGCTGCCTCTCACCCGGCTCCGACTCCCGCTCAGCCGAAACCGCAGCAGGTCGCGTCGGCGAGCCCGGCTGCGGCCCAGGCTGCTCCGGCCGCGTCGGCAAGTGCAAGCGGTGCTTACGGCGTGCAGATCGCTTCGCTGCCTTCCGAGGCGGAAGCGCAGAAGTCGCAGGCCAATCTGAAGGTCAAGTTCGCCAGCGTCATCGGGGGTCACCCGCTCGAAATTCGCAAGGCCGATATCGCTGGCAAGGGCACCTACTATCGCGTCCGCGTCGTCGCCGGCTCCAAGGATGAGGCTGCCGACATCTGCCAGCGTTACCGCGCCGCAGGCGGCACCTGCCTGATCTCTAAATAAGAGATCTAGGCCCCAACGATTGTTGAAACGGCGGGCCGAGGCTCGCCGTTTTCTTTTGTGTATCTCGGTTTGAGGTTATTCGCATTTCGCGAGGTGGCCTTTATGATTCGAACATGACCGAATCAAAATCCATGATCCTCGGCTGTAGCGGCCATTCCATCACGCCCGAAGAGCGTTCCTTCTATCAGTCGGAACAGCCTTGGGGTTTTATCCTGTTTGGACGCAACATTTCCGAGCCCGCGCAGATCGCCGATCTCGTCGCTTCGTTACGCGACAGCGTCGGCCGCGATGCACCGGTATTGATCGATCAGGAAGGGGGCAGGGTGCAGCGCATCCGTCCGCCGATTCTGCCGCATTATCCGTCCGGCCAGGCACTGGGCGATATCTATCGCAAAGATCGCGAACAGGGCCTGCGCGCCGCCTGGCTGATGTCGCGGCTGCATGCCTTCGATCTCCTGAAGTTCGGCATCAACGTCGATTGCCTGCCGGTGCTCGACGTGCCCGTCGAAGGCTCGAGCAATGTTATCGGCAACCGCGCCTATGGCGGTGATCCTGCGACGGTGACGGAGATGGGGCGCGCGGCCGCCGAAGGTCTGAAGGCTGGCGGCGTGCTGCCGGTGATGAAGCACATGCCCGGGCATGGCCGCGGCTTTGCCGATTCGCATCATGAATTGCCGGTCGTCACGGTTCCGCGTGCGGAGCTGGAGGCGCATGATTTTCCGCCCTTCGTGGCGCTCAAGGACGAGTTGATAGCAATGACCTGCCACGTCGTCTTTACCGACATCGACCCCACCAATCCGGCGACGACGTCGCGGAAGGTCATCGACGAGATCATCCGTGGTCATATCGGCTTCCAGGGGCTGCTGCTTTCCGACGATACCTCGATGAACGCTCTAGCCGGCACAATCGGCGAGCGGGCGGCGAATATTGTTGCGGGCGGATGCGATATCGTGCTGCACTGCAATGGCGTCATGGATGAGATGCAGCAGGTGGTGCGTAATGTTCCGGTGCTGGCCGGAGCTTCTCTGGCGCGTGCGAAAGCGGTCGAGGCAGCCTTCGGCCGCAACGACGGTGCCGACGAGGCTTCGATCCGCGCTGAATTCGACGCGATATTTGCGGTGGCGTAAGACCGAACTCTACAGCGCCGCGCGTCTTTTAAGACGCGCTAAGGACGCTGTAGCGCTTTGAAATGCTGCATAATTCCTTAAATCGGTACCGATTTAAGGAATTATGCAGTAGGGATCTGAAAGGTGAACAAGGTGGACGGCACGGAAAACAGCCTGCAGGCGGCGGCGCCGATGGACAAGCTGTGGCAGGACAATAGTGCCGAGCGCGGCATGCATGAGCCTGCCCTGGTCGTCGATATCGCCGGTTTCGAAGGCCCGCTCGACCTTCTGCTACATCTTGCCCGCAACCAGAAGGTCGATCTGTCGCGTATCTCCGTGCTGGCGCTCGCCGAGCAATATCTGTTGTTCATCGAGCGTGCCCGCCGGATCCGTATCGAGCTTGCCGCCGATTACCTAGTCATGGCCGCCTGGCTCGCCTATCTCAAGTCGAAGCTGCTCATTCCGCAGCAGAGCAAGGAAGAAGGTCCGACCGGCGAGGAAATGGCCGCAACGCTTGCCTTCCGGCTGAAGCGTCTGGAAGCCATGCGGGACGCAGCGACCGGCCTCGTCAACCGCAATCGTCTCGGCCGCGACGTCTTCGTCCGCGGCGCGCCCGAACATATTCCCGACCGGCGCCAATCGGCCTATGACGCAAGCCTCTATGATCTCTTGACTGCCTATGCCGGCCTGCGTCAGCGCCAGGCGATCACGCAGGTAACGATCGAGCGTCGCCGCGTTTGGTCGCTGGTCGACGCCCGGACGATTCTCAACCGTATGATCGGCGAGATCACCGACTGGACGGCCCTGGAACACTATCTGCTGCGCTATATGACCAGCGCGAGCGAGCGTGTCACCGCCATCGCCAGCGCCTTTGCCGCCTCGCTGGAACTCGTGCGCGAGGGCAAGCTGGAAATCCGCCAGGAGGGCGCGTTTCAGCCGCTCTATATGCGTCGCGGGCCGAACCATATAGAACTCGAAGCGGCGGAATAGAGCAGGAGTGAGCGTGACCGGCCCGGACGACGACCACCATATGGACGATGAAGCGGCTGCGCCGACAGAGCCGGCCGTCGACGAACACCTCATCCGCGAGGCCGAACGCATCGCCGAGGCCTTGGTCTTCGCCTCCGCTCAGCCGGTGTCCGAAGGTTTTATCGCCGATCGCGTTCCCCGCGGCATCGATGTGCGCTCCATCATGCAGCGTCTGAAGGCCGATTATGCGACGCGTGGCGTCAATCTGATACAGGTCGACGGCGCCTGGGCTTTTCGCACGGCCGCCGATCTTTCCTTCGTAATTCGCCGCGATGACAACGAGGTGCGCAAACTGTCGCGCGCAGCACTCGAAGTCCTGGCCATCATTGCCTATCACCAGCCGGTGACGCGCGCCGAGATTGAAGATATCAGAGGCGTGCAGACCTCCAAGGGGACGCTGGACGTCCTGATGGAATCCGGCTGGGTTCGCTTTCGCGGTCGCCGGCGCACGCCCGGCCGTCCGGTGACGCTGGGTACGACGCGGGATTTTCTCGATCATTTCGGGCTGGAAGAGCTGCGAGACCTCCCCGGCCTCGAAGAATTGAAGGGGGCGGGGCTGCTTTCGGGCCGTATTCCCGCCAATTTCAACATTCCGTCGCCATTGATGAGCGACGAATTGACCGAGGACGAAGATCCGATCACGCAACTGGATCTGGAGGAACTCGGCCTTCTGGCGCCAGGCGGCGCTTCGGATGAATAAGCGGGTCGTTGCAGGCGGATTGGCCGCGACAAAGCTTTTTTCCAGACAGTGACATCAAGTCTCGGTTTCGCCATTAGCAGATGCGAATATAGAAGCCGTTCTCCTCAGTTGGAGATGTTCGACTGCGGCTTTGGCGCTCGCTATCCCCAAGTGCGCCGGTGCAGCACATTTTGGTGTTTGAAAAACGTCCGTAAACGTCTTACATCGGGAAGACGTTGAAATTGGGAGTTATCGCAATGGGTTCTCTAAGCATATGGCACTGGCTTATCGTCCTGGCCATCGCGCTGTTGTTGTTCGGCCGTGGAAAGATCCCGGAGCTGATGGGTGACGTTGCCAAGGGCATCAAGAGCTTCAAAAAAGGCATGAGCGACGAGGATGAGACGCCGTCTCAGACGACAGCGTCCCGCACGGTTGAACACAAGGCCGACGAATCGAAATAATCATGTCGGGTGCGCAGGGAGTTGAGACGCTCGCTGTCGGCCCAGGAGCCTTTTCATGTTCGATGTAGGCTGGTCTGAGCTGCTGGTTATCGCCGTCGTGGCGCTTGTGGTCATTGGCCCTAAGGAACTGCCGGCAACGTTGCGGACAATCGGCAAAATGACGGCGCGGGCCCGAAAAGTGGCGGGCGAGTTCCGCGCGCAATTCGATGAGGCCATGCGTGAGGCGGAGCTGGACGATGTGCGCCAGACGATCTCCGATGCGCAAAAACTCAATCCGGTCAATTCATTGCGAGAAGCAATGAACCCGCTGCGGCAGATGGGCAACGAGATCAAGGCCGACTTGCAGCGTTCGACGACCGCTGATCAGCCCGTCGCGGCAACATCGACGCCGGCCGAACCAGTGTCCGAGCCGTCCATGGGGCTGCCGGAAATGTCTCCAATCGTTCCGGCAGCTAGCGAGGCCGCACCGGCCGTATCGTCCGCGCCGCTTACGCCGCAGCCGGCCGCCGTTGCGGCGGAAGCGCCTGCTAAGCCGAAAGCTGTTCGCAAGCCTCGGGCAAAAGCACCGGGCAAGACGGACGAGGTCGCTGCTGCGCTGGTCGACACATCGGTTGTCGCGGAAAAGCCGAAGCGGGCGCCTCGCAAGGTTGCAGCGGCCACGGCCGATGCTCCAGCCGCCGCGGCCTCTCCCAGGAAGCGCCCTGCAGCGAGCAAAATAACGCCTAAGAAGAAGGACGAGGCATGACGGGTGACATCGACGATAAGCCGCAGCCGCTTATCGAACACCTCATGGAATTGCGCACGCGGCTGATCTGGTCGCTGGTGGCGTTTTTCATTGCCTTCATCGGATGTTTCGCCTTTGCCAAACATCTCTTCAACTATCTGGTCTATCCATACAAATGGGCTGTCGTCTGGGCGCACCTCGATGTTACCAAGGCCGAGCTGATCTATACCGCGCCGCAGGAGTTTTTCTTCACGCAGGTGAAGGTTGCCATGTTCGGTGCGCTGGTGATCTCTTTTCCGATCATCGCTGCACAGATCTATAAATTCGTCGCGCCCGGGCTCTACAAGAACGAGCGTTCTGCCTTCCTGCCGTTCCTGATCGCATCGCCGATTCTGTTTCTGATGGGCGCCGCACTCGTCTACTTCTTCTTCACGCCCATGGTGATGTGGTTCTTCCTGAAGATGCAGCAGGCACCGGCCGAGGGTCAGGTGGGCATCGCGCTGCTGCCGAAGGTCTCGGAATATCTCAGCCTCATCATGACGCTGGTCTTCTCCTTCGGTCTCGTCTTCCAGCTTCCGGTCATCACTACGCTGCTGGCGCGCGTCGGCCTGCTGACATCGGCTTGGCTGGCGCAAAAGCGCAAGTTCGCGATCGTCTTCGCCTTCATCGTCGCCGCCGTGCTGACGCCGCCGGATCCGATGTCCCAGATCGGCCTTGCACTGCCGACGATCCTTCTCTACGAGATTTCCATCTACGCGGCGCGACTCGTGGAACGCCAGCGTGCCCGGCAAGCGCTCGAGGAGAGTGACGAGACGTCCGATGTCGCCAAGACGGATAGCGTCTGAGCGGCAGGTCCGCATCGTCTTTCCATAAGGTTCTGCCGGTTTAATCTCCGTCCGAAATCTCGGGCGGAGTCATCATCTTGTGCAACGACCTGGAACGACGATGCTTGATATCAGATGGATTCGTGAGAATGCCGAGGCTTTGGATGCAGCGCTTGCTAAGCGCGGAGCCGAGCCTTTGTCGCAAAGCCTCATTGCGCTCGACGAGAAGCGCCGCTCCGTCATCCAATCCGTCCAGGATATGCAGTCTCGCCGCAACGCCGCTTCGAAGGAAATCGGCGCGGCCATGGCGCAGAAGAACACCGAGCTTGCCGAGAAGCTGAAGGCGGAAGTCGCCGAGATCAAAACGTCGCTGCCGGCCGCGGAAGAAGAGGAGCGCGTGCTGACGGCCGAGCTCAACGACGCCCTGTCGCGCATTCCCAATATTCCGCTCGACGACGTGCCGGTTGGCAAGGATGAGCACGACAATGTCGTCAAGCATGCCTGGGGCGCCAAGCCGACCTGGAACCATCCGCCGAAGGAGCACTACGAGATCGGCGAAGCACTCGGCTACATGGATTTCGAGCGCGCTGCCAAGCTCTCCGGCTCGCGTTTCACCGTGCTGACCTCGCAGCTTGCGCGCCTGGAACGGGCGCTCGGCCAATTCATGCTGGACCTTCATACAGGTGAACACGGCTATACCGAAGTCAGCTCTCCGCTGATGGTGCGCGACGAGGCCATGTTCGGCACCGGCCAATTGCCGAAATTCGCCGAGGACCTGTTCAAGACCACGGATGGCCGCTGGCTGATCCCGACCGCCGAAGTAACGCTGACCAACCTCGTCTCCGGTGAAATCCTCGATCAGGAGAAGCTGCCGCTGCGCTTCACGGCGCTGACGCCGTCTTTCCGGTCGGAAGCGGGCTCGGCCGGTCGTGATACGCGCGGCATGCTGCGCCAGCACCAGTTCTGGAAATGCGAACTCGTTTCCATAACCGACGCAGAAAGCTCGATTGCCGAGCACGAGCGGATGACCGCCTGCGCCGAGGAAGTGCTGAAGCGTCTTGGCCTGCATTATCGTGTCATGACGCTGTCGACCGGCGACATGGGCTTCGGCGCCCGCAAGACCTACGACCTGGAAGTATGGCTGCCGGGGCAGGACACCTATCGCGAAATCTCCTCCTGCTCGGTCTGTGGCGATTTTCAGGCGCGGCGCATGAACGCCCGCTATCGCGGGAAGGACGACAAGGCGACGAAATTCGTCCACACGTTGAACGGCTCCGGCACTGCCGTTGGCCGCTGCCTGATCGCCGTTGTCGAGAATTATCTGAATGACGACGGCTCAGTCACTGTTCCGGACGCACTGCTGCCATATATGGGTGGTCTGAAGAGAATCGAGCGGGCAGCCTGATTTGACGGGACATGATTTTGTCCGAAAACCGCTTCGCGCTATTCGGGATCATGTTTTTGAGCGGTGGGGGCAATGCGGATACTTCTGACCAATGACGACGGCATTCATGCCGAAGGACTGGCCGTGTTGGAGCGCATCGCCCGCACCATGTCCGATGACGTCTGGATCGTGGCGCCGGAGACGGATCAGAGCGGCCTTGCCCATTCGCTAAGCCTTTCCGAACCGTTGCGTCTGCGCAAAGTCTCTGACAAGCACTATGCGCTTCGCGGCACGCCGACCGATTGCGTCATCATGGGCATCCGCCAGGTCATGGACATCAAGCCGGACCTGGTGCTCTCAGGCGTCAATTCCGGCTCCAACGTTGCCGACGATGTCACCTATTCGGGCACGATCGCCGGCGCGATCGAGGGTACGCTGCAGGGCGTGCGCTCCATCGCGCTGAGCCAGGCCTATGTGCATGAGAATGGGACACGCGTCGTTCCCTGGGAGGTGGTGGAGGCGCATGCGCCCGCGCTTCTCAGCAAGCTTATCGATGTCGACATGCCCGACGGCACCTTTCTCAACTTGAACTTCCCGAACTGCCAACCGGACGAAGTTTCGGGCACAGAAGTCACCGCGCAGGGCAATCTCGCCTTCAATCTCCAGGTCGAGGAACGGGCCGATGGTCGTGGTTTCCCATATTACTGGTTGCGCTTTGGCGAACGCAGCGGCATCTTTCGCCCCGGCACCGATATCCATGCCTTGAAACAAAATCGTATTTCGGTAACTCCTTTGAAACTCGATTTAACGGATTATTCGGCGCAAGACCGCGTGGCGCGGGCGCTCGGGTACGGAGTAGCGGATTGACATCTCGTCTGGTCGAGAAGGAAGGCTTTGCAGCCGTCGTGCTGCGGCTGCGGGCCGAAGGCATATTGGACATCGATCTGATGACGGCCGTCGAACAGACGCCGCGCCTACCCTTCGTGCCGCTGCAATTTGCCGATGATGCCTATTCCAGCCGAACGATCCCGATCGAATGCGGTGCCTTCATGGAAGGCATCGATCTCGTCGTCCGCATTCTGCATAGCCTGAAGATCAAGCCAGGCCATCGCGTTCTCGAAATCGGAACCGGCAGCGGCTTCACTGCTGCCGTCATGGGCCGCATTGTCGAGCGGGTGCTGACGGTCGATCGCTACAAGACGCTGACGACGGCAGCGCAGCAGCGCATGGATACGCTCGGCCTGCGCAATGTCATCATCCGCCAGGCTGACGGCAGCGTCGGTTTGCCGGGCGAGGGGACTTTCGATCGCATCCTGGTGACCTCCGCCTTCACCACCATGCCGCGCTTCTTTGCCGAGCAATTGGTTTCCGGCGGGTCGATGATTGCGCCGTTGATACTTTCAGACAATGTCTGCCGCATGGTGCGTCTCACCAAGACCGGCAGTCGCTTCGAGCGCGAGGAACTCTTCGATGTTCCTTATCAGCCGATCGTGCCGATGCTCGCCTCTTATCTTTGAGGCCTAATTTAGATTGAAATCCTTGGAAGTATCCCGCGAACGCGGGGTTTCATCTTCTATGGTTAGCAATTCCTCAAAAAAACACATGTGACGCCAGTGCTTTAACCGCATGGTAAGATTAACGCGCTTTAATCGACCCATAATCGGTTGCGTCTCAAGTGGGTCGAGTCATGGGTTTCAGTCTTTCGTCAAACTTCGGTAAATCGGCAGGGAAAGTCTTGGTGGCCGTTCTCCTGGCGAGTACCGCGACAGCTTGTAGTTCGGACACGATGCGCTTCGGCGGGCTCTTTGCGGGCTCTCCGGATCAGACGACGACCGGCTCGATCAATCGTCGCGGCTTGAATGGGGCAGATGGCGATCCCGTGCCGCGTGCCGATCTCGCCCAGGGCGGCGGTTATCAGCAGCAGGATTATTCGCAGCAGAACGCACCGGTGACGAGGCCATATCCGAATTCTCCGGCCCGTTATAATCCATCCTATTCGAGTGCTCGCGTATCAAGCGCTCCCGTCGCGATCCAGCGGACCGAGCTTGCAGCGCCGACTGCTTCCGCAGCGCCGGTTCGCTCGCATGTCGCCTCCAAGGGAGAAAGCGAAGCGCTTGCCCAGCCGTTCCCCGCATCGCGTGGCAAGGCTGCGGTATCCCGCGCAGAACCGGCTCTGGCTCCGGATACGATGTCGACCGGCACGATCAAGGCGCCGACTGCCGCAGCACCTTCATCCGGCTGGACGGCAGTCAACGCGCCAAGCGTCACGCTGCGTCCCGGCGAAAACATAAGCCTGCTGTCGCGCCGCTACGGCGTTCCGGAAAAAGAAATCCTGCGCGCCAACGGCTTGAAGAACAGCGCCAGCGCTCAGCCCGGCCAGCAGATCATCATCCCGACCATGAACGGTGCCGGTGCTCCGAGCCCGGCCAAAGTGGCCTCGGAAGCGACCGACCTTTCCAAGGGTGGCAAGATGCCCGCGCCGGTCAAGGCTCCGGAGCAGGACGCTGTCGTGCTGCCATCCAATGGTCAGATGCGTGGCAAGTCGCAGGCCGGCCTCGCCGATCCCAGCAAGCTCGCTGCCGGTAACGGCAAGGGTCCGCAGCCGAAGGGCGATGGCACCTATGTCGTCAAGCCGGGTGACTCGCTTGCCAGGATCGCGAAAAACGCCGGCGTCAGCGTCGATGCTCTCAAGCAGGCAAACCACATACAGTCGGGCGGCGGCGTCCGTATCGGCCAGACGCTGAAGCTGCCGCACGGTGCAGTTGCCGAGGCCGAACCGGTGAAACCCGATCCGGTAAAAACCGCCTCGATCGAGCCGCAAAAGTCCGCAGTAAAGTCTGTTGCGGTGCCGGCCATGGAGCCGAAGCAGGCGGCTGCTGAGCCGACCGTAAAACCGGCTGCGAAAGCCGCCGCGACTAAGACTGCCGCCGCAGAGCCGGCAGCAAAGGCAGCGCCCAAGGCCGTCGCCGCAGCGCCGGCCGCCGATACGGCCAAGCCGCAGGCTGTCGCAGCCGCAGCGCCGACCCAGTCCGTCGGCGACGCCGCCGCCAAGGCTGACGTGCAGGCGGATGCTCCGGAAGCGACAGGGATCGGCAAATACCGCTGGCCAGTCCGCGGCGCGGTCATTGCCGGCTATGGCTCCAACGTCAACGGCAGCCGCAACGACGGTATCGACATCTCGGTTCCGGAAGGCACCCCGATCAAGGCCGCTGAAAACGGCGTCGTCATCTATGCCGGCAATGGCCTGAAGGAACTCGGAAACACCGTCCTCGTCCGTCACGACGACGGTACCGTCACGGTCTACGGCCATGCCGATGCACTCAGCGTCGCCCGTGGCCAGAAGGTTCAGCGCGGCCAGACGCTCGCCACGTCCGGCATGAGCGGTGACGTCAAGCAGCCGCAGCTTCACTTCGAAGTCCGCAAGAATTCGGCCCCGGTCAACCCAATGACGTTCCTTGAATAGGTAGTGCGTCTCAAGGAGTCTGCAAAAAGCCCGGCTACCACCGGGCTTTTTGTCGTTCTAAAGCGCATCGCGATCTCTAGGATCCGCTCTTTGCGCTTTAGGTTCTTAATTTTGCGCATGTCGTTGTCGCACGGCCGCTGCGCGACATGATTTGGAAGGCGATGGTCAATCCCGCTCCAGCACGATCCGCTGCCGACCGGCAAGATCCTGGATATATTGCCACGCCACGCGCCCGGAGCGGGCGCCGCGTGTCGTTGCCCATTCCAGCGCCTCGTGATGCATCTGGGCGCGATCAAGCGTGAGCTTGAAATAATCGGCATAGCCGTCGATCATCTGCAGATAATCTTCCTGACTGCACTTGTGGAAGCCGAGCCAGAGACCGAAACGGTCGGAGAGCGATACCTTTCCTCCACCGCTTCCGAAGGGTTGATGGCCGTCGATTGCTCGTTTTCCATCATATGCCGCGGCAGCAGGTGGCGGCGGTTCGATGTGGCGTAGAACAGCACATTGTCCGGCCGGCCTTCGACACCGCCGTCCAGCGCCGCCTTCAGCGACTTATAGGCGGTATCGTCGTGATCGAAGGAAAGGTCGTCGCAGAAGACGATGACGCGATGCGGCGTGGCTTTCAGGATATCGAGCAGTACCGGCAAGGAGGAAATATCCTCTCGATGCACTTCGACCAGCTTCAGCGAGACGCCGGTGGCACGGCGCACATCCTCATGCACGGCCTTGACGAGCGACGACTTGCCCATGCCGCGCGCGCCCCAGAGCAAGACATTGTTGGCGGCGAAGCCTTCGGTGAAGCGCAGCGTATTTTCGTGTAAAATGTCGCGCACATGGTCGACGCCCCGGATGAGGGTCAGCGCCACGCGGTTCGGTCGGGCAACGGGCTGCAGATAAAGCCGGGCAGGGGCCCAGAGGAAGCAATCGGCAGCGTCCCAATCGTTGACGGCCGGCGCCGGGCCGGCGAGGCGTTCAAGCGCGTCGGCGAGGCGGCGGACTTCCGCAAGGATCAGCGTGTTTTGATCTTCGGTCACCGTTTTTCCTCCAGAACGTTAGTCGGGAAAGGAGTAAAATGCTCCCTGTCTTGGCGGGTACCATGCTCCTTTCGGCCCCGAAAGGCTAAGAGGCCTGGAAAACAGTACGGTCCGCGGCTGTTTTTGTTGCATTCGCGATGATCACAACTATATTCCGGCCACCTGACGCGGGGCCCGTTCCCGCAAGGAGTTCAAGGGAGTTCTCGATGTTTATCACCAACGCATATGCGCAGAGCGCGACAGATTCAGCCGCAAGCGCCTTTGGCGGTTCCGGCTTTGAAATGATCATCCTGTTTGTGCCGCTGATGGTGGTTTGGTATTTCCTTCTTATCCGCCCGCAACGCGCACAGGCGAAGAAGCGTGAGGAAGTCCTGAAGAATATCCGCCGCGGCGACCAGATCGTCACGAGCGGCATCGTCGGCAAGGTCACCAAGGTCGTCGACGACAAGGAACTGGAGGTCGAAATCGCCGAAGGCGTCCGCATCCGCGTTGTGCGCAGCGCCATCACGGAAGTCCGCGTCAAGGGCGAGCCGGTCAAGGCTGACGCTGCGTAAGGTTTGACGGGCAGGTGGGGCCGAGCAGCTTGCCACGCCAGCGTGCAGTTTCGAAAATCGGATTCGACTTTCGAAGAGAACTGTGCGCAAATTCAAAGTGTTACTGCGCCTTTGCGTGTCCCGGTGAGTGTGGGGGCGCAGTGAGAAGCCAAAACTCGAGAGAGCGATGCTGCACGTCTCCTGGTGGAAGACCGTCCTGATCTGGTTCGCCGTTCTCTTGAGCGTTCTCCTTGCCGTGCCCAATCTGCTCAGCGATCAGCAGCTCTCCTCTTTTCCGGCCTGGTTTGCGCGAAGCAAAGTCGGACTCGGGCTCGATCTTGAGGGCGGTTCACATATCATGCTCAAAATCGAGCGTGGCGATGTCGTCCGGGATCGGCTGGAGACTGTTGTTGGCGATATCAGCGCCAGGCTGCGCACGGTCAATATCAGCTATTCCGGTCTTACCGGCACTGGCCAGAAGATCCAGCTCCGCATCAACGATCCCGCGCAGGTGCAGGCTGCTGTAACTGCCTTGAAGCCGATCACCAGCGGCAAGACGGGAGTGGTCTTATCGCAGGGCGACAATGGTGCCCTGACCGTCGATATTACCGATGCCGGCATCGATGAGCGTGTCTCTGCATCGATGACGCGCTCGCTGAAAGTCATCCGCAATCGTATCGCTCAGTTGGACGTCGGTGAGCCACTGATCCGCCGGCAAGGCGCGGATCGTGTCGTCATTCAGGTGCCGGGCCTTGCCGATCCGCAGCGCCTGAAGAACCTCCTGAACCAGCCAGCCCAGCTCAGCTTCCGTCTGATCGATCAATCCATGCCGGTGCAGGATGCCATCAATGGCCGCCCGCCCGCCGGTTCGGAAGTGCTGTTTTCCGAAGATGACCCTCCGGTTGGCTATCTCGTCCAGAAGCAGCCTCTCCTCTCGAATATCGACTTTGCCGATGCTGTGGCGGTGTCCAACACCCAGAACAATAACGGCAATATCTCCGTCAAACTGACGGCCGAAGCGACCACCCGTTTTGCACAGACGACGGCTGCCAATCTCGGCAAGAATGTCGTGGTCGTGCTTGACGACCAGGTCATCTCGGCGGCCGCCTTGAAGACCGCAATCACCACCGGCGATATCGATATACCCGGTGATTTCACGGCGCAGGGCGCGCAGGATCTCGCCGTCATGCTGAAGTCCGGGCCATTGCCCGCAACGCTGACGACGGTCGAAGAGCGGACCATCAAGCCCGGCTTGGGCAATGAAACGATGCGCTCCGGCATAACCGCCTGCATTGTTGCCGCCATTTTCGTTGCCGCGCTGATGATCGGCTTCTACGGACTGCTCGGCGTCGCCGCGACGATTGCACTTGTCATCAACATCATCATGGTTCTGGCAATCATGGGGCTGTTCGGCATCACGCTGACCTTGCCCGGGATTGCCGCCATCGTTCTCATCATCGGTATCGCGCTCGATGCCAATGTGTTGATCTACGAGCGCGTCCGGGAAGAAGAAAAGAAGACCCATCTTCTCGTCGACGCGTTGCGCCACGGCTTCAACCGAGCCGCTGCCACCGTAGCCGATGCCAACCTCACGCTGCTCATCGTCGCGGCCATCCTCTTTTACGTCAGCAGCGGCGCGGTGCGCGGCTTTGCCGCGACATTGATAGCGGGCGTTTTCACCACCTTCTTTACCGCTTGCTTCGTGACGCGTTCGCTCGTCGATGCCTGGATTTCGCATCGCAAGCCGCGCGTGCTGCTGGCGGGTGTGCGAAGCGGCATCTTCGACGGCGCCAATATTCGCTTCATGGGTATCCGCCGCTATTCGTTTACGGTGTCGGCGGCGCTTTCGGTCGCAACCCTGCTTGCCTTCGCAACGATCGGCATGCATCTCGGTATCGATTTTACCGGCGGGTCGATCATCGAAGTTCGCGCCAAGCAGGGCGTTGTCGATCCGGCCAATATTCAATCGCGTCTGCAGGACGTCGTTCCGGGCGATGTGCAGGTCGAACGGCTGGACGATCGATTGAGTGCCGTGATCCGGGTGCATGCGCAGCAGGGCGGCGAGAACGCCGAACAATCCGCCGTGACCCTCGTGCGCGACGAACTAGGCAGGGAATACGACTTCTCCCGTGTCGAGGTCGTCGGCCCTGCCGTTTCCGGCGAAATCAGCGCGACGGCGTCGCTTGCGGTTCTCGCGGCGCTGGCTGCGATCCTCATCTATATCTGGCTTCGTTTCGAGTGGCAGTTTGCCGTTGGCGCGATTGTCGCCACGCTGCATGACGTCATCCTGACGCTGGGCCTCTTCGTGCTGACCGGCATGGAATTCAACATGACGGGCATTGCGGCACTTTTGACCATCGTCGGCTATTCGCTGAACGATACCGTCGTCGTCTATGACCGGATGCGCGAGAATCTCAGACGCTATTCGCAGATGCCGTTGCCGATTCTGATTGATGCCTCCATTAATCAGACGCTGTCGCGCACGGTTCTGACCTCGGCGACGACTTTGCTGGCGCTGCTCGCGCTCTGTATATTCGGCGGCGAGGTGATCCGCTCCTTCACCTTCGTCTTGCTCTTCGGCGTCGCGGTCGGCACTTTCTCTTCGATCTATATTGCGGCCCCGGTCCTGATCGTCTTCAAGCTACGCCCGGATAGATTCCAGGCTGGCGGCGAAAACAAGGGACAGGCAGGCGGCGACGTTCAATCAGGCAAACCAGCGGTGTGACAGAGTGGCAAAAGGCATAGAAATACGGAACGCGCATTTTCCCGGTCGCGCACCGATCGACGCTTATGGCAATGGCGGTTTTCGATTTGCCGACATGTCGCATCGCGGCTCGCTGCTCTGCCTGCCCTCCGGCATTTACGGCTGGGACATGACGCTGGAGGATGCGTTGACGCCGGCGCATTTCCAGAAAGTGCTCGATGAGGCTGCCGAGATCGAGGTGTTGTTGGTCGGCACCGGCCTGGAACTGCGGCCTTTGCCGTCGGAACTGAGGGCGGCTTTCCGCGCCAGGCAGATTTCTTCCGATTCGATGAATACGGGAGCGGCGGTGCGCACATTCAACATCATGCTGGCCGAGTCGCGCGCCGTTGCCGCGGCGCTGATCGCCGTTTGACGAGGATCAGGCAGGGCATGACGACATTAGCTGCGCCCCGTAGCAACCAGGATCTTTGCCTGGCGACGCTTCGCGACACCGATCGCGACCGCTATCTTGCCTGTCTTCTGGCGCCGGAGGATAAGCGCGGCGCTCTCGCCGCACTCTACGCCTTCAATGCGGAGCTGGCGCGCATCCGCGATCTCGTCCACGAGCCGTTGCCGGGCGAAGTGCGCATGCAATATTGGCGCGATCTGCTCCAGGGACAGGCGCATGGGTCGAGCGCGGCCAATCCCGTGGCTGCCGAGCTGCTCACCGCGATCGAGCTGCATCGCCTGCCGCGTCAAACGCTGATCGATATGATCGATGCGCGCATCTTCGATCTCTACGACGACCCGATGGAAACGCGCGGCACGCTGGAAGGCTATGCCGGCGAGACGGCGTCGGCGCTGATCCAGCTTGCGAGCCTCGTGCTGTCGCCGGAGGATGCCCGCCGCTCGGCCGACGCTGCCGGCCATGCCGGCGTGGCACAGGCGATTGCCGGGCTGCTGTTGCTGATGCCGATGCACCGCCATCGCGGACAGCTCTATCTACCGTTGGAAATCTTGACGGCAACCGGTCTCGATCGAGATGCTTTTCTCGCTGGCGAGGACAAGGCACGCATTTCTGCCGCCATCGAAGCTTTCGCCGGCCTCGGCCGCGAGCATCTGGCGAAGGCGAGAGCTGCCGGCAATATTTCGCCGGCGGTATTTCCGGCTTTCCTGCCGGTGGTTCTGGCAGAGCCGGTGCTGAAACGCGCGCAGGCGCTGGGCGCCGACCTGTTCGATCGATCGTTCCTGCAGCCGCAATGGCGCCGGCAGATGCGCATGGCTCTGGCCTCGGTGACCAGGAAAATCTGAAACTGACCACGTTCGCGCAAGTCTCAGAGCTTATAGAGATTGCCGAATATTTGCCCGCATCCCAGGAGAGCCGCTATGGGCATCATCGTCTGGTGCATACTCTTTGCGATCGTCGTTTTCTTTGCCTTCTTCGCAACGCGCATGGCGTCGCAGAACAAGGAAGATGGTCTACACGATACCGGTCTTGCCATTCTGGAGTTCGGCCGCGCTTTTCCGACGGAAGCCATCCGGCAATTGCAGACCACGGCCAACGGCCAAGCGGTTTTCGTGCGCCTGCATGATGACAAGGCCGGCTTCATGCGGAGCCTGCGCAATCACTTTGCCGTTCATCTGATCGAGCCGGGCAGGGCACATGCCAAGGATTCGGGAAGCGGTCGCGGCTTGACCATCGATTTCCTGGACGCCCCGCACCATAACGGCACATTCGAATTCGCGACGCCCGCGGAGGCAGCAGAGGTCTCACTCTGGCTGCTCGGCAATTATGTTGCGAGCGATGATTCCAAGTCCTCGGCTACCAAGCCAGCGGCAAAGGCCTAAAGAGGCTCAGGCGCTTTTGATGATCGCGGGTGCCTGAACCCCCAGCCACGCAGCGCAATCCGCCAGTGCCCGCTTGGCGATCAGTTGACGTTTCATGATCGTCTTGTCCTTGCCGCGGAAGCGCTTGACGCCCTCCGGCTTGACGATCGAACCCGGTTCCAATTCCGGAAACAGCCCGAAATTGATGTTCATCGGCTGGAAGGAGCGCTTGCCCGGCTCTTCATCGGAAACGATATGGCCGCCGGTAATGTGGTTGAGCAGCGAGCCCAGCGCCGTCGTGTCTGGCGGCAGGGACGGCGACTCGCCCCTGTGCTCGGCTGCCGCGAAGCGACCGGCCAGCAGACCGATGCTGGCGCTTTCGACATAACCTTCACAACCGGTGATCTGGCCGGCAAAACGCAGGCCCGGCCGCGATTTCAGCGAGAGCGAGCGGTCGAGCAGCGTCGGCGAATTGATATAGGTGTTGCGATGCAGGCCGCCGAGCCGTGCGAATTCGGCATTCTCCAGGCCTGGGATCAGCCGGAAAATCTCGGCCTGCGCACCGTATTTCAGCTTCGTCTGAAAGCCGACCATGTTGTAGAGCGTGCCGAGCGCATTGTCCTGGCGTAGTTGTACGACCGCATAGGCCTTGACGCCGGGGTTATGGGCATTGGTCAGGCCCATTGGTTTCATCGGTCCGTGGCGCAGCGTCTCGCGCCCGCGCTCGGCCATCACCTCGATCGGCAGGCAGCCATCGAAATAGGGTGTGCCTTCCCATTCCTTGAAACCGACGGCATCGCCGGCGATCAGCGCGTCGAGGAAGGCGTTATATTGGGCTTCGTCCATTGGGCAGTTGATGTAGTCTTTGCCCGTGCCGCCCGGGCCCACCTTGTCGTAACGCGACTGGTGCCAGCAAATGTCCATGTTGATGCTGTCGCGGTAGACGATCGGCGCGATGGCGTCGAAAAAGGCAAGTGCGTCCGCGCCCGTCTCTGCCTGGATGGCACTGGCAAGCCCCGGCGCGGTCAGAGGCCCGGTGGCGATGATCGCCCGACCCCACTCAGTCGGGGGCAGGCCCTGGACTTCCTCGCGAACGACCGTGATCAGAGGGTGGTTTTCGATCGCCTGTGTTACCGCCTCCGAAAATCCGTCGCGATCTACCGCCAACGCGCCGCCGGCGGGAACCTGATGCTTATCGGCGCAAGCCATGATCAGCGAGCCGGCCAGGCGCATTTCCGCATGGATGACGCCGACCGCATTGCTGGTCGCATCGTCTGAGCGGAAGGAGTTGGAACAGACGAGTTCGGCCAGACCGTCGGTCTTGTGCGCCTCGGTGCCACGCACGCCACGCATTTCATGCAGGATGACGGGCACGCCGGCGCTGGCGATCTGCCAAGCGGCTTCGGAGCCGGCAAGGCCGCCGCCGATGACATGGATGGGAGAAATGGAGTTGGTATTTGTCATGCGCGCGTCATTACCACGGGCAGGCCGGCGATCCAATTGCTTTACGCGGAAGCCGGAATCAAAAACGGCGCCGAAGAGCGCCGTTTTGAAGCAGTCCACTCAGTCCGTTGCGATTAACGGAAAGAGCGGGAAGCGATGTTGCGGATTTCGTAGCGGCTAACGCCGATATCCGACAGGGTCTGGCTGGAGAGGTTGCCGAGCTCGTTCAGGGTGCGGCGATAGCTAATCCAGTTCTTGGCAATACGAAGCGGGTTCATTTTCTTGTCCTCAGTCATCTAGTTGCGAGCAGCACGATTGCCGCCTCAGCGCTTGATATTCATATAGGCGCGAGGACGGATATTTTGCAGTGCAAATAAAAAGCGTCTGCTATGCATTTGTGCAATATGACGCCCAAAAAGCCATCACTGCCCAAATTTTATATGACATGTTAGAGCGTATGACTTGAAACGTGGCAGTGATTGCTTGCGAGGGCAAACGGCGTGCACAAATGACGCGCAAAAAAGAACGCCCGCCGCGGTTGTCCGCAACGGGCGTTGTGTAGGCTGTCGCTATTTTAGCGAAGCCAATCCGGCAGTTAGCGGCCGGTGGCTTCGCGAGCTACGCGATGGATGTCCGAACGGTCGATACCGAGGTCGTGCAGTTCGCGAGTGCTCATGCGGCCGAGTTCGGTAACGGTCTGACGGTACTTGCGCCAGTTGTTGAAAGAGCGGGTCAGGTTCATTTTATATCCCTTTCGAGGATTTGGAGATCTCGTCGGTTCCGCGATTGGTTCCGTCCTCGATCTGATGAATGCGAATATATGCTGCACTGCGAAAATCAAAAAGAGCGATTGCTACATGCCACCTATGCGCAAGATGCAATCCAGTAGGGGTATTTGGTTAACGCGGTGACCGCTTTTTGTGCATAACGGAGTTGCGCGAAAGCAGCCATTTGGCATGCAATTGGTTGAATTTGCGAACTTTAGCTCAAATCATGAGCAATTGATCGGGCGCCGCCCATCCGCGGTCGGATCCATATCATCCTGCGAGCCCGTAACGGATTGTAGATCGCTAGAGATTGAGCGCACGAGAAAATTCCCGTTGCCGCATGCTTTGCGCTCTTCCAAATCCTTGAGCCGCCTAAAAGGGGCGCGCAAACGATCTCCGCCGATTCGTAGGGCAATAACCGATTTAATGGGAGATAAAAAATAACGCCCACCGCGGGAGGAGGATGCGGTGGGCGTCATTTGTGGTGATTGACGACTGGGAGGAGGAGTGTCGTCAATCCATCGGAGCGCACTGGGAGGAGGAGTGTGCGGCTCCGAATTCTATATGAGGAATTCATCCTCAGGCTCTTTCCGGCTTTCGCCGAAGCGGCGCGCCACGCCGTCCTTCGATGCTCATAAAATAGTATGACTTTTGATTTTTGTGCAGTGCAATAATTTCATAGGAGGTATGCTTCATATGCATACGTTGACGCGCATCAATACCGCAAACGACCATTATACGAAGTAAGCCTTAACTCTGGATTAACGTGGTGCGACCTTGCGCGAAGCTCGGCCTGTTTTGAAACGCGAAAGAGCGACCTCGATCGCACCCATTTTGTGATAAGACACTCAGGGATGTTGGAATCGCTGTCAGGGGCGCGCGATGTACCGGGCTAGGCTGGAGCGTGATCTTAAGGTCTGGGTGAATAAGGGGTTGGTCGATGGGCCGGCAGCGGCAGCGATTCTCAATGAATATGACAGCCGCCCGGCAAGCTTCAGCCTTGGCCGCGTGCTCGCCGTCATGGCGGCGCTGTTGGTTGGTGCCGCGATCCTGCTTTTCGTCGCCTCGAATTGGGAGGCGATTCCAAGGATCGTCAGGCTCTTTGGACTCATGGCGCTGATCTGGGCCTTTTATCTTGGCGGCGCCTATTCATTCGCGCGCGGCCACCCGGTTCTCGGCTCGGCGGTGCTGATTCTCGGTACGATGAGTTTCGGCGGCGCCATGTCGCTTGTCGGCCAGATGTATAATCTATCCGGCGACGAGCTGACGATGATGATCGTCTGGTTCGCGGTTGCCGCCGTCGCTGCCGTATTGTTTCACTCGAGCGGGCAGGTGGCACTTGCCGGCTTCCTCGCTTGGGGCTTTTGCGGCTTCTATCTTTGGGAGCACTATGACGCATGGTACGGCATCATGCCCTGGGCGCCGCCGGCTATGGCGGCCGTGCTGATCGCCCTTGTCCGATACGTCGATGCGCCAAGATCCCGGCATCTTGCCTATCTGATGCTTGTCGGCTGGCTGACTTGGATTTTCGCACAGTATGAGAGCCTGCATGCGGCTATCCTGCTTGCTACCGCCGGCATGATTGCCTTCCTGGCCGTCAGCCTTCCGATCTCGCCTTTGACACGGATCGCGCAAACTGCCGGGGCAGCGCCGGCTTTCTACAGCTTCCTCGTTGCTGCCATCAGTCTCTTCGCAATTCATGGAGAGATCAGCGACGGGGTTTTTGAGAATAATATATGGGTTGCAAACAAGCTGCCTCTCATCGTGATCGCCTTCGCGACGCTCGCAAGTGCGATCGTTGCCATCATTCTGAGCGGCCGCGATAACGGTGCTGTGCGCTATCTCGCTTATGTCGTCTTTGCCGGTGAAATCCTCTATCTCGCCGGCGAGACGGTCGGTTCGATCATCGGCACATCGGGATTCTTCCTGATCTGCGGTGTATTGGTCGCGATCGCCGCCTGGCTGGTCATCCGGTTGGAGCGGCGATTTTCCCATCATGACGCCGCTGAGAGTGACAGGCAGGGGGCGCGGGCATGACGATGACAGCCGAGCCAGGCACCGTTGTACGCAATGTCAGCCGCCGCATGTGGATTGCCGCTATCATTGTCGCAGTACTTCAGACAGCCATCCTCGGCTATATGGTTGGCGAACGGGCTTGGGGCCTGCGGAGCGGCGTCGAGGTTCTGTTGAAAACCGCCCCGATCGATCCGCGCGATTTGCTGCGCGGCGACTATGTGACGCTGAACTACGATATTTCACGGGTGCCGGTATCGACCGTGATCGGCGGGATTCCGACGGAAAATCGGAAAAACCAGATTTTGTCCGTCCGCCTTAAGAAGCAGGATGATGGCTATTGGGGCATCGTCGAATCGTCCTTCGGAGCACTGGAGCCGAAACCGGACACGGTCGTTCTCAAAAGCCTGCCTTTCGACTATTTTGCTTACAGCGATAGTGCGCCGTCGCACGCGACGATCTGGGTCACCTACGGTATCGAACGCTATTATGTGCCTGAAGGCGACGGTCGCACCATCGAGGATGCGCGCAATCACGACCGCGTCGCGATTGCCGCCCGCGTTTCGTCCGATGGCGCGGCGCATATCAGAAGCCTGCTTCTCGATGGCAAACCCGTCTACGAAGAGCCCCTTTACTGACAGCGTTTCCGTCTAAAACCAAACAAGGTTCATGGACGGTCGTAGAACCGTCATTTTTCCTTTGCGTGGTTGAAAACGGGTGATATAGAGACGCCGCGCTCCGGAAGGCCCCATGGGCAGGCATTGCCGTGCGGTTTTGGGAACGCGGGTATGGTGAAATTGGTAGACACGCCAGATTTAGGTTCTGGTGCCGCAAGGCGTGGGAGTTCAAGTCTCTCTACCCGCACCAAGGCTGCCTTGTGGACGGGAGAGGCTTAACGGTCTGTCTCCTGACCCGCGGTGGACGCGCCATTTTGCCTAGAGCATCCCGCTTTCTAGTGGAAAGTGGACAAGATGCCCTAGATTCCGAGAGGAAGAGCGACCTTTGCGCATTCGTTCGAACGCGCGGCGCTCTAGCAAAATGATGAGGAATTGCATCCAAGCCACGCTCGGGATTTTCCGGCGTCGTGCTCATCGAAACGAACGGCTGTCTGGGCACGGCCGCCATGAATGAAGGTAGGACAATGCAGGTTATCGAAACGCTCGCTGAAGGGCTGAAGCGCGAAATCAAGGTGGTCATCCCGGCCAAGGACATGGAAGTTCGCATGAACGAGCGCCTGGCCGAGGTCAAGGACAAGGTCCGTATCAACGGTTTCCGTCCGGGCAAGGTGCCGGTTGCGCATCTGAAGAAGGTCTATGGCAAGTCGATCATGGCCGACCTCGTCAACGAGATCGTTCGTGATCAGCCCCCGGCAATCCTGACCGAGCGCGGCGAAAAGTCGGCAACCCAGCCGGAAATCGCCATGACCGAGGACAAGGACGAGGCTGAAAAGATCCTCGCCGCTCAGGCCGATTTCGAATTCACGCTCTCTTATGAAGTCATCCCGGCAATCGAGCTGAAGTCGGTCAAGGGCATCAAAGTTACCCGCGAAGTCGCCGAAATCGGCGAGGACGAAGTTACCGAGCAGATCCTGAAGATCGCTGAAAGCGCCCGCAGCTACGAGACGAAGAAGGGCAAGGCGGCCAACGGCGACCGCGTCACCATCGACTACCTCGGCAAGGTTGACGGCGAAGCCTTCGACGGCGGCAAGGACGAAGACGCTCAGCTCGTCCTCGGCTCCAACCGCTTCATCCCGGGCTTCGAAGAGCAGCTCGTCGGCGTCAAGGCGGACGATGAAAAGACCATTACCGTGACGTTCCCGGCCGACTACCCGGCCAAGAACCTTGCCGGCAAGGAAGCCACCTTCGACATCAAGGTGAAGGAAGTCGCAGCTCCCGGCGATATCGAAATCAACGACGAACTCGCCTCCAAGCTCGGCATCGAATCCGCCGGCCGCCTGAAGGAAATCGTCCGCGGCCAGATCGAAAGCCAGTACGGCTCCGTCACCCGCCAGAAGGTCAAGCGTCAGCTCCTCGACCAGCTCGACGAGATGTACCAGTTCGACACCCCTCAGAAGCTGGTTGAAGCAGAATTCGCCAGCATCTGGCGTCAGATCCAGACCGATCTCGATGAATCGGGCAAGACCTTCGAAGACGAAGACACGACCGAAGAAAAGGCACGCGAAGAATATCGCAAGCTTGCCGAGCGCCGTGTCCGCCTTGGCCTCGTTCTCTCCGAAATCGGCGAAAAGGCCGGCGTCGAAGTGAGCGAAGACGAAATGCAGCGCGCGCTCTATGCGCAGCTCCAGCAGTTCCCGGGCCAGGAAAAGGAAATCCTGAACTTCTTCCGCAACACGCCCGGCGCTTCCGCCAACCTGCGCGCGCCGATCTTCGAAGAAAAGGTCATCGACCACCTGCTGACCGAAGTCGACGTCACCGACAAGACCGTTTCCAAGGAAGCGCTGCTGGCTGACGACGAAGCTGAAACGGAAGACAAGCCGGCCGCCAAGAAGGCTGCTCCGAAGAAGAAGGCTGCTGCTAAGGCTGAAGCAACCGAAGCCGCTGCCGAAGGCGAAGAAGCTGCCGCCGCTCCGAAGAAGAAGGCCGCTCCGAAGAAGAAGGCTGCTGAAGACAGCGCCGAATAATTCGGATTTGCTCCGGAACTGATCAGAGCCCTGCCGTTCGCGGCGGGGCTTTTTTATGTGCGCCCAGCATGGGCGCACTCTCGTGGGTGGAAGTCCCACCGTAAGCTGGTCATGGCGAGCGAAGAGAAGCGCAACTGCGGAAGGGCGACCGACCGTGGGGAGGAAGCGTGGATCG
>NZ_JBSYVH010000012.1:0-93010 GCF_054114205.1 Rhizobium sp. LEGMi-198b
GGTTCATCGACATCTTCACATTCGCAAGCTCGACACCCGTGCCATCCGCCTTCACACGGATCTTCACGTTGTAATCAACCACCCGCTTCACCGGGACGAGAATCTTCATGGAAACCTTCCTTCAACACTGCGCTCAAGAACATGGCCTGTTCAGCGCCGCTCCGTTTGTCGAATGGCGACATGGATACGCGTTTTTCCCCCAATTTCAACGCTTCCATGCCGCAGAATGGCAAATTGCCTGAGGGACATAAATGACGCTTACGTCAACGTCAATATCCTTGAATGCTGCTCAAATAATTTGAGTCACTATCGATTCTTCCCCGGAACCCACAGCACATCAGCGCGCCCCTGATCATTTGCATGGCGGGCAGCGACGAACAGGAAATCCGAGAGGCGGTTGATGTATTTCAAAGCCGCGGGACTGACGCGCTCGCCTTCGCTGCGTGAAAGCGCCACCATCAGCCGCTCGGCGCGGCGCGCGACCGTGCGGGCAAGGTGGAGATGCGCGGAAGCGGGGCTGCCGGCAGGCAGAATGAAGGAACTCAGCGGTTGGAGACCGGCGTTGAGCGCATCTATATCCTGTTCGATGCGCTGGACCTGGCCGTCAATGATACGCAGCGGCTCGTAGGAGAGCGGTTCGTCCGTTTCCGGCGTCGAGAGATCGGCGCCGAGGTCGAACAGATCGTTCTGGATGCGCATCAGCATGGCGTCGAGTTCAGGCATATCGGCGGTGTGCAGCCTGGCAACGCCGATGATGGAGTTGGTTTCGTCGATCGTGCCGTAGGCCTCGACGCGCAAATCATGCTTCAGCCGGCGGGGACCGGCAACGAGGCCGGTCGTGCCGTCATCGCCGGTCTTGGTGTAGATCTTGTTGAGCTTGACCATTGTGATCCCGCCGTCAGGTCGGACGGCCGCCGCCGGTCAGCCACAGCGTCAGCATGATCAGGATGACCGCGATCGCCTGCAGCAGCACGCGAAGCTGCATCAACCGGTTGGAGAGATTCGGATTGTCGCCCTTCATCATGTTGAGCAGGCCGCGAATGAGGACGATTGCGACCAGGCCCATGACGATAATGGCGGCGATATAGGTAACGGTAGACATTGCTTCGGGCCTTCGTCTTTCAATCCAACCGGCGCATCAGACGATAGAAAAGGTTAGCCGGCAACAGCCTTTTCAGAAGAACGCCCTGTTTTGCAGGGGTGGTCACAAGATAATGCGGGCGGGGATTTTTGGCGTTCAACGCAGATTTTAACACGTCATAGACCGCTTCGGGTCCCAATTTGTGCCGGTTGACCGGGCCTGTGCCATTCAGCCGCGCCAATTGCCGTTGGTATTCGACCGCATGAACCGAATGTTCGAGATCGATATGCTCCTTGATCTTGGCGAGCGCATTGGCGGTAAAGCGCGTGGCGATCGGCCCGGGCTCGATCAGGCTGACATGGATGCCACTGCCCTGCAGCTCCATCCTGAGCGTGATCGTCAAGCCCTCCAGCGCGAATTTCGAGGCCGTGTAGGCGCCGCGGAAACGATAGGGGATCAGGCCGAGAATGGAGGAGACATTGACGATGCGGCCCTGGCCCCGCCTGCGCATCAGCGGGATTACCTGCCGCGTCAGCTCGTGCCAGCCGAAGAAATTCGTCTCGAATTGTTCGCGAAGCACATCTGTGGAAAGGTCCTCGACCGCGCCCGGCTGGCCATAGGCGCCGTTGTTGAACAAAGTGTCGATGCGGTCGCCGGTCCGTTCGCGCACGGTTGCGACCAGAGCCGAGATCGTTTCCGGCTGGGTATAATCCATCAGCAGCGTTTCGATCCCCTCGGCCTCGAGGGAGGCGCGGTCCGCCTCCTTGCGCACGGTCGCGAAAACCCGCCAGCCATCGGCCTTCAGCGCACGGGCGCAGAAAGCCCCGATGCCGGAAGAGCAACCCGTAACGATGATGATGCGTTGATCTGCCATGGAATGATTCCTGTACAAACGCGGAGACGTTTCCCATATTCAAGGACCCGACACAATCGACAACCGGCGGACGAGAACCGGGCTCAAGCGGAGATGGAATGCCGACATTCGTTCGTACGCTCTATAGGGTCGTCTACGACGCGGTGTTCCATTTCGTCGAAGATGACGGTTTTGCGATGGCAAGCCATGTGGCGCTTTCGACGCTGCTGGCCGTTTTTCCCTTTTTGATCTTCGGCACGGCACTTGCGAGCTTCCTCGGCGCCAGCCAGTTTTCCTCGACGGCGGTGCATCTGATTTTCGATACCTGGCCGGAGGCGATCGCCAAGCCGGTGGCGGATCAGGTGGTGCAGGTTCTGACCATTCCGCGCGGCGGGCTGCTGACAATCTCCGTGCTGGCGGCCGCCTATTTCGCTTCCAATGGCGTCGAGGCATTGCGCATCTCGCTCAACCGGGCCTATCGCGTGCCGGAAAACCGGCCCTGGTATTTCAACCGTCTCGCAAGCCTCGGTTATGTGCTGATGGCGGTTTTGATCTTTGCCATGCTCAGCATCATGCTGGTCGCCGTGCCGCTGGTGCTGAACTATACGCGCGTGTGGGTGCCGCGGCTTGCCGATATCCTGGATGTGGTCTTCAGTTGGCGCATCTACGGCACCGTCTTCCTGCTGCTCGCCGGACTGCTGATCCTGCATCTGTGGCTGGCGGCGGGGCGGCGGCGGCTGTTCGATGTCATCCCCGGCGTGTTCCTGACCTTGCTCTTCTGGTCGCTCGGCGCGCTGATCTTCGCCTATTACCTTGCGACTTTCGCCAACTACACGGCCACCTATGCCGGTCTGGCCTCGGTGATGATTGTGCTCGTCTTCCTCTACATGCTCGCGGTGATCTTCATCCTCGGCGCGGAGTTCAATGCGGCGCTGATGAAGTTCAAGGTGCGGCGCATGCTCTTCGGCAAGGGAGCGGGTGCCCCCGAAGCGATTAGACAAGAGGCAGACAAACAATCAGAGGCCGATGCGGCGACGAAGCTCCGAAGGTGACCAGCCCTGCCGGCGCCATTCGGCAATGCCGGTATCGCCCTGGCTCTTGGAGAGCTTCTTGCCGTCTTCGCCAAGAACCAGCCGATGGTGATGGTAGAGCGGCTGCGGCAGATCGAGCAGAGCCTGCAGCAGGCGGTGGACCGAGGTGGCGTGAAAAAGGTCGAGACCGCGCACGACATGGGTGACGCCCTGCGCGGCATCGTCGACGACTACGGACAAGTGATAGCTCGACGGCGCATCGGAGCGCGACAGCACGACGTCGCCCCAGGCGCGGGGATCGGCGGGGATTTCGCCCGTCTCGCCATCGCCGTTTTCATGCCAATGAAGCGGCGCCCCGACGGTGGCGATGGCTTTTTCCATGTCGAGCCGCCAGGCGTGCTTGAGGCCCGCGTCGAGCAGGCGCTTTCTCTCTGTGTCGCTACACAGGCGGTCGTCGGGGGGATAGAGCGGCGTGCCGTCCGGATCGCGTGGCCATGGGTCTCCCCGAGCTTCACCGGCTGCAACCCGTGCCTTCACCTCGCCGCGCGTCTGAAAGGCGGGATAGACGAGGCCGCGGGCGATGAGCGACTGCAGGGCGGTCTGGTAGGCCGGAAAATGCAGGGATTGCCGGCGCACCGGTTCTTCCCAGGTGAGGCCGAGCCAGGCGAGATCGGCAAATATGCCCGCTTCGAATTCGGGTGTGCAACGGGCCTGATCTATGTCTTCGATGCGCAGCAGGAAACGGCCGCCGGCCTCTCTCGCCATGTCGTGATTGAGGATTGCCGACAGCGCATGGCCGAGATGCAGCGGGCCATTCGGGCTCGGCGCGAAGCGGAATATCGGCTTTTGACGGGGAATCGCGATCATGCTTTCTTCTGCCACGAATTTTAATCCCGGACTACGAGAAGCCATGAACATCATCCGCGGTGAAGACGATATCAGGCAGGGGCTGGCGGCGCTGGTCGAGCTCGATCCGCGCCTGCGGCAGATTGTCTCCGAGGCGGGACCCGTGCCGCTGCGCCTGCGCGAGCCGGGCTTCGAGGGACTTGCCCATATCATCGTGTCGCAGGTCGTGTCGCGGGCGAGCGCCGATGCGATCTGGGGGAAGATGATCGCTGGGATGGGTCGGGTGACCGCTGAGGGCTATGTCGGCCTGGCGCTGGAGGCATGGCGAACCTTCGGCCTCTCGCGAATCAAGCACGAGACGCTTCACCGCGTCGCTGAAGCAGTTGCCGGCGGCAGCCTCGATCTTCATTCGCTGAGTGCCGAAAGCCCGGAAAAGGCGCTTTCCGAGCTTACCGCCATCAAGGGAATCGGCCCCTGGACGGCGGAGGTCTATCTGATGTTCTGCTGCGGTCACGCAGATGTGTTTCCGGTCGGCGACGTTGCCTTGCAGGCAGCCGTCGGCATGGCGTTTGGGCATGATGTCAGGCCCCTGCCCAAGGCCTTGGCCCGGGAAGCGGCGGTGTGGATGCCCTGGCGCTCGGTCGCGGCCCGGCTCTTCTGGGCCTATTACGCCGTCAAAACCCGCCGCGAGGCGCTGCCTATCGATTGATCGGCTGCCCTCATGGATTGGCCGCTATGCACTGAATTTATTGGACTTCACAATCCTGTAACAACCGGCCTAATATACAGATACAGATGCCGAATCGATCAGGAGGGTTCCTTGACGATTGCAGTCTCACCGCAGTCCTTGCCAGCGCTCGTGCTGAACGCTGACTATCGGCCGCTGAGTTATTACCCCTTGTCGCTCTGGTCCTGGCAGGACGCGATCAAGGCGGTTTTCCTTGACCGTGTGAATATCATCGCTGAATACGATCAGTCGGTATCGTCGCCCAGCTTCTCGATGCGGCTGCCAAGCGTCGTCTGCCTCAAGACCTACGTTCAGCCCTCCCGCAACCCTGCCTTCACCCGGTTCAACGTCTTCCTGCGCGACCGGTTCGAATGCCAATATTGCGGTGCTCATGACGATCTGACCTTCGACCACGTCATCCCGCGCGCCCATGGCGGCGAAACGACCTGGGAAAACGTGGTGGCCGCCTGCTCGCCCTGCAACCTGCGCAAGGGCAGCAAGCTGCCGAAGCAGGCGGGCATGTTCCCGGCGCAAAAGCCCTATCAGCCGACCGTGCAGGACCTGCACAATAACGGCCGCCTGTTCCCGCCGAACTATCTGCACGATAGCTGGCTCGACTATCTCTACTGGGATACGGAACTGCAGCCGTAAAATTGATTGCCTGGGAAGCTCGGGCGAGTTCCGCTTTGCCGCGCTTATATGCACGGCACGTAGCTGCGGCAGCCGTTCGCTCGCCTGACGGGTCTCAGTTCAATCAACCAGCCTTCTTCACGCCCATAAACGCGATCGTCGCCAGAATAACGCTGGCGATCACGTTCCAGCCGGCCATCGACAAGCCGAGGACGCGGAGTGCGGCTTCCGTGCAGGACGGACCTTTGATCGTGCTCAGTTCATTCAGCAGGTCGCCGGCGTTCTGCGTGATGCTGCTGGCGGATGTGGAGCAGGTCGTCGGGCCGGCCCAGAAATGCCATTCGACGCCGGCGTGATAGACGCCGATGCCGCCGCCGACCACCATCATGATGCCGGCAATGGCCAGCAGCGCGCGGGTGATCCAGGAGGGCAGGCCGAGGGCTGCCGTCAGAGCGGCAGCGATCGCGACGGGAATGCCATAATAATAGGGCTGGCGCTGCTCAAGGCAGAGCGCGCAGGGAATATAGCCGCCGATATATTGGAAGCCGAGCGCCGAGCCGATGACGATGATCATGCCGATGGCAAGCAGCGCGGAATAGGTGAGGCCGGCGCGAGAAGTCAAAGTCTTAGACATGCAAGGGCTCCGTGCTCAGTGCGCCAGGACATAATGGAAGAGGATATAGAGAAGAATGAGGACGGCGGCGGCCGCCATGGTGATCTGGCCGAGACGCTTCTCGATGAAATGCCGGATCGATTCGCCATAGCGGCGGAGCAGAAAGGCCAGGAAGAAGAAGCGGGCGCCACGGGCGACGATGGCCGAGATGATGAACAGGCCGAGATCGATATGGGCGACGCCGGAAAGGATGGTGACCACCTTGATCGGCGGCAGATGCGCCAGGCCCGAGGTGACGAGCAGCAGAACGACCCACCCGTAGGTGACGCCGGCGCTCATCTGGTTGAAGGCGTCGAGCTTGCCGTAGAAGATCAGGATCGGCTTGGCGATGGTCTCGAAGGCGTAATAGCCGAGCGCCCAGCCCGCAATGCCGCCGAGCACGGAAGCAACCGTCGCCGTCAGCGCATAGCGCCAGGCGCGTTCGGGCTTTGCCAAAGACATCGGCAGGAACAGGACGTCGGCGGGCACGAGAAAGATCGAGCTTTCAACGAAGGCGATAATGGCCAACCAAACTTCCGCCGATTTGCGACGGGCGAGCGACATGGTCCAGTCGTAAAGTCTACGAAGCATTCTGCCCCCTTTTGCTGCGTTGCGCACCTTTAGGGGGGAGGATTATGGCTGTAAATGGTCGGGGGATGACGGAAGACGCACAAAATCAAAATTTTTCGTGATGGTTGGGGCTTTTGAGGCCGGAGAGAATGCCCGGAACCGTGGTTACTTCCGATAAAAACGCGGTAGTCAATGGTCGCGGTATTCTATGCTGGGCAGATTGCGAATAGCTGCGCCCTATCCATGTGGCGCGGTCGATATGGACGGCAAAATGATAAATGGGTTCCTGGGATCATAAGAGAGGTTAGGTATTCCCTTGTTGCCGATGACTAAGTTCGGAAGTAAGTGCCCCTGGGGTCCGAACATATAATCGCCCCCTGCGCACAGATGTGCGAGAGTCCGATAATTGAAAAATTTAAAACGATCGTCCACCAGAAATGCGGCTTCTCGATACTTGTCGCCTGTTATCTTCCCGTAACCGGCAGTCTTCAAAAATAGATTCCCAGTGGCAGTGTTGACTTTGGCATCTTTACACATGGTGCCGATAATGCCGCCCAACTTGTAGATTCGCAGGATTTCCGCATCGGCATCCGGCATACGTTTCATGGCTTCCGACAGATACCAATTTGTGGAAGGGTCATTGCTCATGGTTTTCCGCCAGGATGCGGGAATATCCTCCGCAAGGCAGCTCCATGCCGAAAGGACCAATACAAGGCCAAGAACGGAAATACGTTTTATTGTTTTGATCATGCAGCGCGCCTCCCTCAAGGATTGTATGTCCCAGATATAGATCAACCGGTTCTGGGATGAAAGCGCAATACTCTGAAAGCTGTGTTGAGCTTTTACTCACTTAAAGTTAGCGCCTATGACCGGCATCAAAAAATAAGCCGAGTTCGTCACGGTTCGAGCGACGGAGCAACCGAAAACCTGCGTTATTCGTTATTTATAAAGGTGAACTCAGGCCGTACAGTACTCATCGTTCTCCTAATCTAGGATTTCAACGAGCCGCGCTTAAAGTGGTGCCCCATGCCGAAATTCAACAAATAAGCAAGATCAACATCTTGGCCAATGGTGGGGCAAGCCATAGCCCTGGCAAATCACTATGCATTTCGCTTCACATGTCCCGCAAATGTAGACGGCATAGTTCGTTGGTAGTGCTGGACCGTCTCAACCAATCCCCACATTTCGCTCGTGAAAGTCGCTTAAGCTCCCCCTTGATAGGGAAGAGGCAGAGAGTGCCGCAAAAGGGACCCAGATGGCGTGAGCGACTGACCGATCCGAGTTGTGGATCGGCCAGTCCGGGACACTTATCGAAGACGCAATGCACGGACCGTTGCCAACATCTGCGCGGCCTTGCGTGCTGGAGACGCGGCCAAAGTAAAGTTCGCCAAGCAAAGACCTCACAAATCGTCGTGATTTGATCACTCTATGAAATTTTCGGTGCTGTTTGCTTGAGTATCGGTTTGTTGCAGTCCTCGATATGATGCCCCATTGTTGGCCGCTACGCGGCAGTCTTTTGTCGGTTATATGGACCTGTCGAGAAGCGAGATGCCCGGCGGCCGAACAAACACGCCACCTTTCCTGAGCAGTGCCCAAATTATTCTGGCTGTTTTGCTGGCGACAGCCACGGCCGCGACCATAAATGGGCGACGCCTCTTGAGGCGACTAATCCACGTTGCGTTGCCGTCAGCTTCGTTGACGTGACTAAGAACCGCCATCGCGCCGATAACGAGCAACGAGCGGAGCTGCCTGTTTCCCATTCGTGAAACGGGGCCTAGCACGCGGCTCTCTCCGCTTGAATGGGATTTCGGTGTTAGGCCTATCCAAGCCGCAAAATGACGTGCGGATTTGAAACCAGACGGATCGGGAACAAGTGCTTTGATTGCGACCGCAGTTGTTGGTCCGACGCCGGGGATTGTCGTCAATCGGTCGATGTCTCGGTCACGCTTTGCCTGTGTTTTGATTTCTCGCTCGATCTGCTCGACCGCGTCCTGCAGCCGTTCGATCTGCGACACAACGATCTCAAGGCCCAAACACACCTGTGGAGGTAGCTGCGTCGGGCCGCTCTCGCGTACAAACTTTGATAGAAACGGAACGTTTGCTCTCCCTCTCGCTGCGACTATGCCCAACTCGGCTAGATGGGAACGTAGCGCGTTGACCGATTGAGCTTTTTGACGCACCAGCAAGCTACGAGTGCGAAACAACATCGCGAGTGCCTGCTGAGAGATCGATTTGATTGGCACAAAGCGCATCGTCTTCCGCGTTAGCGCTTCGTTGATAGCTTCTGCATCAGCGGCGTCAGTTTTGCCCCGCTTTACAAACGGCTTCACGTACGGTGGATGAATGAGGCGAACTTCATGGCCGACCCCCTGAATGCTCCGCGCCCAATGGTGCGCGGACGCGCATGCTTCAAGGCCTACAAGACACGGTGGCAAGTCATGGAAAAAGCCTAGAACCTCTGACCGCTGTAGCTTTCGGTTGAATACTGTCGCCCCTACGGCGTCGGCCGCGTGAACCTGAAAGACATTCTTCGCGATATCTAATCCAATGGTCGCAACTTCCTTCATGACATATCTCCGGATGATGGATGAACAACCGGCACAGTATCGGCGCAAATCGCAAGTTCCGCGATAAGCTCGTCATCTCTCTGATGCCGGCATCAGGTTGTGAGGATCATATGTTGACTTGTACGTGCAGTCTGTCAGTTTCCCGAATCCGTTAAGGTTGCTGGAAATCGATTGGTGCCGAAACTTGAAAAGACTGACTAGCGCGGGACGGAAGCGGCTCATGAGGCGGGCCGCCAATGAAGTATGGCGGAAAAATCGACGTAGGCCCTGGTCTAAATGGTCGAATCGCTTTCGCACACCCAGAAGCAGAAGCGTTCATAAGGTGCGGATCTGGCAAGGTGGCGATCCTGAAGATGCCATTTCAATGACACGGCCAGAGCGGCCGCCACAGAAGTTGTGCTTCAAAGATAATATGAATGAAAGCTTGAAATTCTTCGACAGAATTCGGGATTCGACGCAGCGCACACACAAGGCGAAGAACAAGTTAGTCGATCGGTCGAAAGGGCCGGGCAAGCTCCCCAGGCTGGTTGGGTATCTAGATTTTTCTTATCCGACATATATTTCCACCGCTGCGGCAGTTGTCCTCGCAGCAGAGTTTGAGCGATTGGCAGCAGTAGACGGAGAGGTGCCGCCCACCGTAAATTTGCATCTCTGGAATGAACAGGTTTTTCGGAAGCTGGCGCAGCTCGGATTCTTTGAAATTGTTGGCTTCATCGCTAACCGCGACGACGTAATTATTGAAGAAGGCGATACACGCACGATGCGGATCGTCAGCACAAAGAATGCTGATGACCTAGCTAAGGTCGACGTTGCCCTTCAGCAACTTGGCACTTTCCTGAATCCAGTCCAGCGCATCCCTGATGACATAATCATCCCTTTCCTTACGGCATTGAGTGAGGCGATGAGCAACGTGACGAACCATGCCTACCCCGAAGATTTCATTCCACCCTACCCGCACATTAACAGCTTATGGGTGGCGGCAACTGCAGATCGAAGTAAAAACACATTAACTGTCGTCCTTTATGATCAAGGCGTCACCATTCCGTACACCTATCCGCGGATCGACCGGCTAGAGCGAGTACTAAAATACCTTCGGCGCACACTTAGACGTGAGCCGAAATTTGAATATGAAAACGACGGCATATATATACGAGCGGCAATGAAATATGGCGGGTCACGCACGGACCAAAGGCATAGAGGAAAAGGGCTGCCCCAAATGATTCAAGTTATCGAGCAGGCCGGCGTTGGCGCCATGACTGTCTATAGCCGCGGAGGATGGTGCAAACGCGATTCCAATGGACGTTTTAGCTCTGGTGCTGTACCCTTTTCATTCGGTGGCACCCTGATAGAGTGGACGGTGGAACTTAACCCTGCCGCATCAGTTAGCTTCACATGATTATCGATGTCGCAACCCAATTTAACACTTATCCATCTGGCCGCTTCGAGGCGGACAGTTCCTATAATGGTGAGCTGTTTCGAAGGACGCTGCTGGAGCCTGCCCTCGCACAAGCTAATTCATCACACCCAAAGGGCAAAGTGATAGTCGATATTGACGGAGTCCGGTCATTCGGCTCTTCTTTTCTAGAAGAAGCGTTCGGGGGTTTAGTTAGGCATGGACTTTATACACGAGAGCAACTTAGCTCTCTTCTGGAAATCAAATGTACAAAACCATATTTGCTCTTTTTTAGAGACTCCATTAACGCTTATATTCAAGACGCAAGAACCGAGACCGTTGCTACCCATTAGCACTGACGATCTAGACAAACTTTTCTTCCTTGTTTTAGGCGCACTTCTAACGTGGGTACTACAGCAATATCGTGTCGCCAGATCGGAAGATGTCGCGCTTGTAAATGAGCATATTAAGGACATCGAAAAATTCTGCGATGCGGCGAGAGACTATTGGTTGAAGGCGGCGGCCGCAACTGTAGACGAAGAGATTGCGGCAGCGGCAAAGGTTCGAGCAGCGCACGCCGCCACTACCTTGTTGTACCAGAGGATGACCGAGGCTTGCGCAAAGAACGGCCAATTATACCAGGCCAAGATGAGGGAGCTATTCGACGTCGCGACAGGGCAGAATTTTGAGAGCGCATCGAGAAAAATTGAGCCGGTAATTGCGATTTCCATTCAGGATACAGCGGCGCAGCTTATTCATGTCCTCAGAACATGCAGGCAAGATATTATTTCGCTTAAACGCCTGTTGATAAATTTCTTTGCAGTGTTACGCCGAATTCCGGAGAGACTTGCGATTGACTTTAAATCCTAGTTTGAAGAACGGCCGAGCGAATAAAGCCAGTGTGTTGGGGGTCAGGACAGCAAGGTGACGGCTGTCGGCCCGCGAAAGAAGCCTCTACATTGCATCTGGACAGAAGCATCAGCTTGGGAAGCTCGATCTATTGCCGATAAAACATAACCTTCAATGTAAAACTGGTCCGTTTCTGTTCCAAAAAAGGCAATAATCCAGATCGGGCTGTAAAACTCTCTTCACCGAAATCCGGAGACGGCAGCATGACCTTGTCCGACTGCGTGGCGACGGCCTTCGTTGTTGCGGGCGTTATGCGCGAGCCTTCGCGGCGCTCTCTTCTGGTGGCGATCGAGCTTTAGGCCATGTTGACGAAATGTCGCTGCCTATGCCAGCTATTGGTTTTGGGGCACGCGATGGCGACACTCAGGATTTACGATCTCAGAGAACATGTTCTCGCGCTTGATTTGAGAGACTTGCTGCGGCTTTTGGCTCCTCAGTCCTTGGAAGCAAGCTGGATTGTTTCGACGGTCAAGTCATCCAAACCTGGGTACCAATGGTTTGAGGCTACAGGCGAAGGCGGCGAGCAACTTGAGAGATTGGCGCACGACAATTCTCAGCTTTTGGGTTCTGATTTGGCAGCCTTAGCCGAGAATACGCGGCAGGTTATTTGGGGAGAATTCATCGGTTTGGCACCCACGCGATTGGACAAGGCCTGGGTGATAATCCGGGCGATCGACAGTACATACTTCGAGGTTGCTACTGAAGACGAGACGGTGCTAAATAAGATCAACTTTACCTACAAAGATGTCCGAGCTGGGGAGGCTCGGGTTACGTCTTGGCTTTTCGACCAACCCGATAAATGAGGGCAACCAGACGCGAACGGCAGCCAGAGCCTTTCGACTTGGCGAACGATGGCGCGGCAGGGCAAGCTGGTTCTGTCCGCACCTGAGGATGGGGCGGAGTTCGCAGCGATGATCGTTGAAGCACCCATGGTGGAGCCTCCGATCAATCAGCCGATTCCTCTCAAAATATCGTCTAACACCTCCTCATCGAGAACGTCTTCGTTTCCCACGAAGCGGGATATCTCTATGTGATCGTCGTCGAAGACGGAAATCTCTATCCGCTCTCCCACTAGCGTGGCCGTGATATCAATCGTGTCTGGTCGGTATCGGCCAATGAAATAATGAATCTTCGCATCATCAAGTCGTCTCAGAACTTCAAATACCTTTGACATCAACGCGACCCCCAAACAATCCAGCACAAAGACTGTAGCGGATCAGTGGATGAGCTCAACGGGTTTGCTGCCCATATGAGTCTGGGCAATTGAGAGGCAAGGAACGATTGACTCTGCGCCGCCTAAGAACATAATGAGAACATTCAAGGCGGCAAACGAGAAATGAGGAAGATCTATGCCGCGCGATATCCATCGCTTCACACCAGCATTTGAAACCCTGCGCTTTGTGGCGACCTCCTGCATAGCGCGCACGAGCCGACAAACCCGACGCGATTTCGCCGGTTACGCCATTGGCAAACGCCGGAAACTCTCTGTCATTCCATACATTGCCTTGGATATGGCCAAGGAGATTTTGCGGCATGTGAACGTCGCCGAGCGCGGGCAGGCGGTGATACCGGAGGCCATAGCCGCCAAGATCGAGGCAATCCTGCTCGACATCAACGATGAAGAAGCCTTCAAACTGGCGAGCATCAAAACGGAGGAAAAGGAAGAAGTGGTCGACTTCATCGCCGATCAGGTGCGAGCAATGGTGTTTTCCAACTTCACGGTCACCGAGATCGAGCGCGAGCCGGAGCCGCCTAAGGCGATCGAGAGCAACGGCTGGAAGGGCTATGAAAGCATCGGGGCTGATGAGAGGACGCGCTATAAGTGGCGGCATACGTGGGCCGGCGACAAGGGCGATGACTTTGTGGCGTATGATGGGCCGCTCTGTCTCGGCCGAATATTCAGGCTCGACTACACCGCGCAGGCTGACAAATGGTTCTGGCTGGTCGAACATGTGCCACTGGAGCGGCCCGAGCGCCAATGTCCTTCGGCGGGCTGGGAATGGGGCGCGCGGGAGGCCGCCTGCCGTGTCGAAAAATGCTATGAAGCGATCATGCGACTGAACGGTAGGAAGGCAGCCTAATCATGTGCGGACGCGTGTATATCCGATCATCCCTTAGAGAACTGCTCGACAATTTCGCCTTTGCCGGCGCCGGCGATGTTGAGGGACTGGCCAACAGGTTCCCGCGCTATAACGGTGCGCCGCAGCAGGATTATCCGATCATCATCCGCGAGATCGTGCAGGAGCCTGACGTCATGGGGCCAGTCTTCGCCTCAGCGCGTTGGGGCTTTATCCCCACATGGGCAAAGGATGCAGGAACCGGCAGACCGCCGCCGATCAATGCCAGGGCGGAAGGCATCTCGACTAGCGGCATGTTCAAACACGCCTACAAGTCAAAGCGCTGCCTTATCCCCATCAATGGCTTTTTCGAGTGGAAGGACATTTACGGGACCGGCAAGAACAAGCAGCCATATGCGATCGCCATGAAATCGGGGGAACCGTTTGCACTCGCCGGGATCTGGTCGAGCCGCGGAGATCCAGACACGGGCCTCGACCTAAGGACATTCGCGATCGTCACCTGCGAGCCCAACGAGATGATGGCGACGATCCATGACCGCATGCCGGTCATCCTCGCTCCGGAGTTTTATGAACGCTGGCTTTCTGCCGAATCCGATCCTTACGAGTTGCTGAAGCCATTCCCCGCTGAACTGATGACCATGTGGCCGATCGGCAGGGATGTCGGCTCGCCGAAGAATGACCGTCCCGACATCATCGATCCGATCGAAGAGGCGACCGACGACGATCCGGAGCCGACATTACTATGAGCGACGACCTGAAGACGGATGAAAGGCCGCCCGCGCCGGTTCATTTCGAGCACTATTGCGGGGAGCCGGGCTGCAGCAAATGGGGCGGCCATGGCTATGATATCGGCCGCGGAGAAACCCGCTGGTTTTGCTGGGAGCATCGTTGGGATGAATATCCGAGCCCGAAAGCAGGCGGATCGACAAGCGCGGGAAAGTCGAGATGATGGCACACATCTGGACTGTTTTCCGCCCGCACCGGGAGCCGCTAACTGGTTTCGGGCATCTCGCCGAGCTACCGGCGTGGCTCGATGGCTGTCGCCTACCGGGTGTCGCGCCGGTCGATTGGATCGTCGATGTCCTGCTTGGCGAGGAGCATACCGGCCGCTTCAGCTATATTCATGATGAAGCCGGTCCCGACGAATGGCGATTGGTGACGGCGCCAGCCAGACGGCGGGTCAAGGCCGTCTAAGGCTTTCGCTCGAAGACAAATATGTTCGCCTCGTTGGCGGCGGCTATAAAGGCACGACGCGCGTCGTCGACAGAAACTTTCCCCTCTAGGGCACCGATCAAAACCAGCTTGGCCGCATGGAAAGCCTCGCCGCGCTGTTCTCGCGGCCACTCGTTCAACATGTACTCGGCCGCTCGCTCTGTGCTGTTGATCGTTACGCCGCGGCCGACGATCCGAGTCTGGATCGTTACGTCCTCATTCCACCATTGGCGCGACATCTCTTCCTCTCCTCCGCAACAATAAGAGTCGAGAGGTAACGTCGTTCCCATATAGCGCTCAATATAAGACTTCGATGTCGATGTCGATGTCGGTGTTATTTATTTTCCGATTGAGATGGATACTGATTGAAGGTTATTGATTGGCCTGAAGAAGGAAGGAGATTGCAACTTGCTAGAGTTTTTTGGGGGCGTATGGGCTCTATTAGCTGAGTTCACCAAAACGCCGACTTTTACCATTCTTTCTTTCATCTCGCCATATTTTGTAGGAATATTTGTTTGGAAAATTAAGCCATATACGCAGCATTTTTCAAGAAAAAGCTATATGAATTCGATAGACAGAAGGATAGGCGAATACATTACCACAGAAAAACAAAGTAGAGATGGAAAGTTACTTTATAAATTCATCCTTAGGTGCACACTATTCGTAGTCGGAAATTTTATGTACGGCATTGGTGTCACCATCTTCACAATTTCGATAGGTTTGGCGCCATCTGGTTCATCGAGTGACAATTGGATAGCCCCAAAAATGATGGCCTTTGGCTTGATGGCTTTCGCATTTTTTCTAATGGTGTTCATGCTGCGAAAGCTCTCGGCAATGATGGACGTGGTATATCGGGGCAAAGAACAACTTGGGCGTCTGCGTAAAGAGGTTCTTACGGGACCGCGGTCAACCGATATCGATCAAGATCTGAAAAGCCACCTTCTTGAGACTCTTACTAACGCGGCAGTCACATTCCAATATCAGCAAGAAACAGACAACGAAAATGGAATGCGGCATGCGGGATAGAATGCCGAAAATTGCTTATCTACCAAGAATGACGGCCCCTAATCTCCTGATAGCATCGGCGAAGGTTACGCCCATCGCCATGCCACCAACGCCGATCACGCCCAGGGCACCGAGGCCCATCAGCTTCCATCGCTTAACATCATCGGTGACGGGCTTCATCTCGGAAACGTCTTCCTGAACGGTGACTACAGACGTTTCGACCTTACTTACGCGATCGACGAGTTCATCCATTCTGCGATGCATCGAAGCGCGACTGACATCTGACTTCTCCTCCGATCGCCTGGCAGTCTCGATCAACATGTCGACTTTTGCCGTCAGATTGCCGATTTGCTGATGCATGAGACCATCTTCCACAGGTGTCAATTTTCCATCCCTCATTCATAGAATTCGCAATTGAAATGACGGCACCAAGGCGCCGACCTCTCCTCAGCTATCGTGCGTCGCTCTGCATCAACCTCGACCGCCGATCGTCATCGAAGGCCGCGCAGAAATCGATCTGATCGTCGATCGCATCGGCATTAATCTCCCATGCTTTTTGCGACCATCGAGCCTTGTCGCCCACCTGCGGCATGACGCGCTGCATGTGCTGGCGGCAGTGATCCGGCAGCTCACCGATATCGACGCCGGCCGCGATTCTGCCCTGTTCGGACGCCGCCTTCGACAATCGCTCTTCAGTGGTGTTGCAGCCACTTAATATCGTCGTCAGTATAAACAGCGCCGTCGTCGCCAGTATCCTCGGCGATGGATTTCTGCAGCTTCGCATCTTTCTGTTCCCTGGTGTTCTTGGCGGCATTGGCGCGCTTGCGCAGCTCCTCGTAGGACTGCGCATAGGCATTGCGTTGGCGCTCCATCTCATCCGCCTTGGCTTCGGCGGTTTTCTTCTCGCTTTTGAGCACATAGCCTTGCAGCGCCTCGTCCTTGACGGTCTGCACATGCCCCACGGCGATATCGCCGAGGAGCGGGATGTTCTTGAGGATTTGATAGTCGTTGAGGATCGGCAGGCCGGTCCAATAGAGCGACGTAGTGACGACGCCGATCGCGGCCCCTCCACCGATCTTGAGGTAGTCGAGGATGCCGAACATTATTTCGTCCCCATGTCGGAAGTGTCTGAAGGCGGCTCGCTGTCATCGCGGTATGGGAGCGCCCTGCCGGTACGCCAAATTGCGATGACATCCTGAACGGTCGCAAAGCCGGTGTAGCCAAGGACGAGAATGCCGATCAGCATCATCCAGCCGTAGGCGATCGTCTCGTTGACCCGCGTGTCGGGTGCGTTGATGAGGATGTGGAGCTGGTAGCAGGCCCAGCCAACAACCGGAAAGATGATGACGCGCCGCCACATCCATGCCGGTTCACCATGCTTTCTCCTGGCCATCAGCGAGCCGCCTCGACCATGGCGGCGAACTTGCGGGCATAAAGGGCGATATCGCCGGCCCGGTCCGTGCCGTTGATGATCTGGCGAGCGCCGGTCCAATCGGTCGCCGCGGCGCTGAAATAATCGGCGAGCTTTCTACCGGTAAAGCGCCCATTGACCATGCCATCGAATAGGATCTCGACCGCCCTGTGGGGATCGAGTGCCTTATCCGGATCATCAGCAATGCCGTATTTCTCGTAATTGTCATGGCCGGTGATCTGCACCAGGCCGCGCCCACGATAGCGCCAGCCGTCGCCGCTCGCCTCGTCGCCGTTGCCCATCCGGTTTGCATAGGCGCGGTTTGCGATGCGCTGCGGCTCGCGGGCATAGGCGGCAGCTTGTGCGGCATTGAAGTATTTCGGGAAGGTCGAAAGCAGTCCGGCCGCTGAGTAGTTCAGATTCTCGGCAATGGAGCACATTGTATTGTCGGACTCGTGATAGGTTGTCGCCAGCATGTAGGCGAGCCAACGGCTATCAAACGGCATTGCCTCCCATGCGTCGAGGATGGCATCCATGCCGTTGACCTGATTTTGCGAGAGCCGGCCGCCAAACAACGACGTGCGCGCTCCCGCGAAGAACTTCGCGCGATCCATAAAAGTATCCTTCGATTTGGGAGATGGGTTTTTGAAAGGAATTAGGCGGCCGGGTCGGGCCAAGTCAGGGGAAACTGCGTTTCCAGCTCAGCAAGAAATTCGCTGACAGTCGGCTGGGCGCGTTCACCGGCCTGCACCTTGTCCAGCTCGGTATAGCTATGGGCCCATATCTGATCGCGCCAGGTGACGAAGGCCTGCGCTTCGGCCGCCCACGCCGCATTGCTGCTGCCGACATAGGTGGAGATGGAGAGCGCATTGTCGTAAAGCCGCTCTTTCGCCTTGACATCGAGCATGCCGGCGATCGCCGCCGTATAATCTGCAAGCGTTGGTACAGGCGGCGGCGGGGTATATTCGACGAGCTGTCCGGCAACGAATTTTCGCCTTCCTTGGTGCTCCAGGCATTCTTTCCACTCGTCTATCTTGATCTCGACGGTACTCTCCGGATAGCCTTCCGGCCAAATGTCCGAGGTGTAAAAGCCAGTCGGAAAGCCATCTTCGTTGATGGTGGCGCGGATGATGATGTCTGCCATATTAATCTCCCATTGCGTGCCAGCTAATGCGAACGGTGGCATTGGGCACGATGGCGGTTCCGTTGTAGACGCGTAGGTTAAAGCCCGACAGCGATTGACCTGCTGAGATATTCTCAGCAATCGTCAAGGAGGCACCATTTGCATGGTCTCCATTGATGGCGACGACCTGCCGCCCGCCTCCGAAGGCGGTTGGGAAGACAATCGTCGAATCGCCGGTCGCCGTCGTCGTGATGACAGACGTCCCCCACATGTGCTTCTTGCTATTTGGTAAAACCGAGTAACCCGTAATTACTCCGGACGCAGTCGCTCCGATGGTCGCGAATACCGACGCGCCGCTCGCATCATCGAGGATCGTTTTCGCAAAGGCGGAGACGCCAAGGGTCGACAGGGCAGTCGAGGCGTCGGCATCATCGATCAGCGTCTTAATGAAGGCCGAGAAGCCCAAATTCGTCAACGTGGTGGCAGCGCCGGTTCCTGCAAAGCTGATGGCGCCGTTAGCCGCAAGAGCCAAGCTTTTGAGAGTGATGATGCCTGTTGCTCGCGCCCAACTCAGGATCGTGTCGCGAAGGCTTCCGTCGTCGTTATATGTATTGAGAAAACCATTTGCACCTGCGGCGCTGCCGCTTTCCGCCGCGTTGTCTAGGCCAAGAATTGCGCGAAGGACGCCCGCACTTCTGAATGCAAATGTACGTGTTGCGCTGGCGGCTGCGCCATCGATATTCAAAGCAGTAGCCGTCAACGCACCAGTCATTGTGTCGCCGGCTTTGTTGACGGCCCCCAACGTTTGGCGCGCTGCTGCGGCGTCCGCATCATCAAGCAGGCTTCGCGCGAAGGAGGTTAAAGTCGTCAAAGCCGCCGTGCTGGCTCCTGTGAAATAGGCGAGCTTGTCGGCGGCAGGCGTCAAAGCGGACAGTGCCGCGATGGCCGTCGCCTTTAGCTGCTGCAGAATCGTTGCCAGTGCCGTTGCATTGGAAAGCACTTGCCGGTCATATGCGGTGTCTACGACGAGGGCATAAGGATAGGTGCCGGTAGCACCCTTCCATTTCGTCGCGGCGGTGATCTGCGTATCGCTGGTGACCGTCAGGATCGGCATGGCGTTGCCGCCTGCGGCCTCAGCATAGATAGTGCCGCCAGCGATCAGGGCGGTAACCCATGCCGTGCCTATACCTGTGACCAAGGCCGAACCGTTGGTCAGAGTGATTGTGCCTGTCGTGTAGGGTGTGGTCATGAAGTTTCGCCCTTAACGTTTCCACCAGAGCTGCGTGACGGTGCAGGTTGCGATCTGCACACCAGAGTAAGCTCGGAACGAATATTGATAGTTGCCGGCCGCGCCCGGCCTCGGCTCGATCAGCATGACCGCCACCGAGTTCGTGGTGCTGCCGCTGCTCGGCGCGTTGATGGTCAGCCGCGCCAGCTCCGCGCCTGTGCTGTCATTCACCAGGCGCACATAGGACGAACCGGAGCCGGCCTGAATCGTGAACTGCATATTGACGGAGGTCAGGACCGGGTTCGGATTCGGATTATTGATCACCCATGCCGCGCCGAGCACGATTTCCCCGCCCGGCTGACCGTTGCCCGTGCGGGTCTGCGTAGTGGTGTCGGTGATCTGGTTGAAATCGAGGTTTGAGGTCGTGATCTGCGCGTTGCCGATTTTCGCGTTGGTGATCGCGGCATCCTGGATCTGTGCGCTCGTGATGGAGACATTCTGGATCTGAGCCCACTGGATGCTCGCGTTGACGATATCTGCCCACTCGACCTTGACATTCTGCAGCTTCAGCACACCGCTCTGAAACACCAGAGGCAGATAGGACGTGCCGATGCTGTCGGGATTGAGAACGCTGAACTGATCCGCCATGACGGAGAAGCGGGATTTCTGCACCCCGCCGACGGTGTAGATCTCCAGAAACATGCCGCTTTCGACATAGCTATTTGCGGTCGATGTCCGGAGCGCAATCGAGAAGCGGGCATTGACGCCAGTCTGATCGGCAGCAACCGAGAACTTGACGAGGCCCTGCGCTGAGAGATCGCCGACCGTCGCCGAAAGCGATGTCGCCTGTGCCGCCGCCGCATTGGCAACGCTGGTGACGGCGGCAACCTCAACGTCAACCTGTGCCTTATTATCGGCGACAGTTGCAGTTAGTGTCGTGACCTGGCTGACTGCCGCATTGGCTGCATCGGCGACAACTTGGATATTCTCGCTGAAGGTCGCATTGCTCTGTCCGACCGAGGCCACGAGGTTGCGGTGGGCGCTATCCAGAACCGCATCGGAGAGCTGCGTGTTGATCATCAACTGCTCGACGAGCGGACGCACATCGAGCAGCTCTTGTTGCAGGCCCTTGAAGCGGTCGAGGATGTCGTTCTTCACATGCTGCAGATCGACGATCAGATCGGTGATCACCACATTCGGCGTGGTGACTGGCAACCAGTCGGACCAGTCCGTCAGCCGCGTCGAGAACGGGATATAGCGCCCCCTTGCCTCATAGTCAGTGCTGCCCTTGAAGTTGGCATTGATCACCCAACTATAGGGCTCACCATAGCGGGTGGAATCACTGTCGAAGACAATGTCGCCAGTCGCTGCTAGGCGAACCTGTACCCAAACCTTGGTGACGTCATCCTGATCCGGCGCGCTGCTGATCTTGATCGATGGGCGCCAAGGTACGCCAGCGCTGTCGTTGATCGTCGCCGGCTCGACCTGCCAGCCATACATCGGCTGTGCCGGCGGGGTGATCGGGCCAACCCAGCCGACTGCGGTCGGGAGCTGCTGGCTCGGGTCCCAATCATAGTCTGACGGGTCGACTTCCTTGATCGTCACCAGGACGAGGAAGTTGCGTTGCGGCGCGACCTTGACAACCAGGAACTTCTTGTTGCTGTAGCCGTTGCGGGCCGACGAATAGGAAACGCAGTCGTTCGGCTCCAGAGGATAGGCATCCGGCGCCAGGTAGAACTGGTGCGTGCGGAAGCGGCGATAATCGAGGATCATCGCCTGGCCGACGCGCTGCACCTGGTTGGCATAGGGCGCGGCCGGCAGCTCTATCTGCACAGGCAGGCGGCGGTTGCCGTCTGCGGCTTCGAGATCCGGATAGTATCGGCCCGGCGCGTCCTTGGTGGCCCACTTTTCCGAAGGCTCCGGATAGGTCGCCTCAATGGCATTGTATGTATCGCCAAGCGAGGGGAACGGCTGATAATCCTGTTCCTGCGTGACGACGACATCATCATCGGAGAAGGAATAGACGGCAGCACCCGGTACGCCGATCAGGATCTTGAAGATACCGCCGACCTCGGCCATACGGCCGTTGCAGACCTTCAGCAGCTCATTGACCGTATCCAGCGGCTGCTGGTCGCAGTGCACCTCGATCCCGGCCCGGCTCGACGGCTCCGTACCGCCGCCGCTCAGCGAAACGGTGATGTCGCAGGCGTTGGCGCCGGCGATGAAGCTCGACGCGGCGAGGCAGAAGGCGGCGAGGTTCTGGCCGCCATAGACCCATTCGTTGCCGTAATAGACGCCGCGAACGATGTTATAGACCATCACGACAGGGTTGAGGGACGGCTCCCAAGTCGAGGGATTGTTCCAGCGATGCGCGCCGGAACCGCCGTTCGTGCTGTCCTTGCGCAGATCGTAGAGCTTGATCGAGCCGACCTCGAACAGCCAGTTCGGCAGGCCGGAAAACAGAGTGGTATTGTAGCGTGCCGTCACCACGACATAGGGGCAGCCGTAGCCGATCATCGTCGCCTTGAACGGTCGATCCGCATCCGATCCGAACTTGGTGCGCAGGAAGGCATCCGCGACCGTCTGTGTGCCGTCGACGAACTTGACCCAGAGGTAATCCTTGCCGTTGACCCGATATTCGGAGACGGGATAGCCGCGACCGTCCGCAGCCGGCTCCCCCCACAGGATGGTGCAGTGCCGGTCATCGGCCCACATGCCATTCAGGCCGGAGGAAGGCAGGTTGCCGAGTTCGATGACATCCGTCAGATAGGCGTTCGGCGTCTTACCGTCGTCGCCCCATGTGCCGACGTATTTCCGGCGTCCAGCGGTCGCATAGTTGCCGAGCACGAAGGACATGGGCTGATCGTCGCCCATGGTGATTTCGAGCTTCACGCCTGTCGGAGTCGACGTGTCGGATTTCTTCGCCGTCGCCTTCTCGATCAGCGACATGCCGACGTTGATGGCGACCGTCAGGACGAGTTTGCCGATAACGCCGATCGAGCCGATAAACGACGAGATCGCCGCGATCGCCGTCGAGATCGGCTCGGCATGCGCGGGATCGGCCGCCAGCCAGAAGCAGGCGACATTGAGAAGAAGGATCAGGAGTTTCATGCGTCAGCCGACCCGAAAGGCCCTGATAGCGTCGAGGAGATCGACGGTTCCAATTCCATCCTCGCGAAGCACGAAGATCCTCTCGCCGTTGACGACGCCGAGCGCATAGCCGAACGGACCTTCCATCTCGATCGCCGCGATATCGCCGATGCGCGCCTGGCTTGGATGGATTTCCGGCAGCATGGCGGCCACCATGTCGCCAAGGTTCTTGAAGCCGGCGAGCCTCATTGCCGCCAGCGCTCCAGCCGGCGACGAATAGGTGCCGCGCCATTGAGCGGCGCAATCGACGCCGGTAATGGCAAGCACCAGGTTGCCGGCGAGGCCGGGGCCACAATCATGCTCGCCCCATGCAAAGGGCGTGCGCTTCAGGCGATCGACCTCGGCGACGAAACGCGCCCGCCAATCCTTCATACGAACAAGCTCGCTCATGCCTTCTGCCCCCATGGAATCGTCCAGTTCGCAACCGTGCTGGAATAGAGGCCCCATTCATCGCCGCTGCGGCGCTTCTGGCCCTCGTAGCTGCTCTTGATCGGGTTGGTGCGCTCCAGCATCGAGATTGCCGCCGAAACGCAACTAATCTCGATGTCGCCCTCTTCGCCAACCTTCGGCGTCTTGATCGGCGCCTCGTCGACCAGGCCGAGGAAGACGACCTCCGGATTTGAGACGGGCTGGCGCGACACGGTGTCGAAAGTCATCGCATGGATCTCGACGGGCGCCAGGCGCAGATCGTAGCCGCGCACGAGCTGCTGCGCGGCGCTGGCGATCTGGCTGATGGTGACGGTCACCGTCTGGATGGTGAGATCGGCCGTCTGCGTGATCGTGCTGATATCGAGGTTCTGAGCACCGTTGTAGGTGCGCGCCTCCGGCAGGCCTGTGGTGCCGGAGATGACAGATATGTTGATATCCTCGTCGCCGCTCCAAAGTCCAAGCGATACCGGCAGGCCGGTATCGAAGCTCTTTGCCGTGAAATAGGCAAACCAGCGAGGCACGATTGCGCCATCGCGCGCGCCGAGGAGCGCGGCGAGAAATGCCGAAGAGATGTTCTTCATCTTACTTTTTCTGAATGACCTTGAAGGTGAGGCCGGAAGTGATGCCGCCGCCGTTGCTGCCGCCGGCCGTGCCGGGATTGGCGCTGCCGGGCACGATGACGCACTTGCAGGCGGCCTTGATCAGCGTGACGGCGAGATTTGCCGCCACGCCGGTCGGGACATGCGGGAAGACGCCAAAGGATGGCGTTACTCCGGTTCCGTCAGCCGCAACCGTTTCCGACGCCTCAAGGAAGGCGTAACGGGTCGGATTGCTGCTATAGGCAATCTGCATCTTGTCGCCGACCGTCAGCACGTAGCCGGCCGGCAAGCCCTTGAGTGCGAGCGTATCGAAATTGCCGCCGATAGACGCGACCTGTACCACCGATGCCCCAAGGATCGCGCCGCCGATATCCGCCTGCGGATATTGCGACAGCGGATCGTAAAGGAACAAAGCCTCCTGTGCGCCGTGCAGCTTGCGAATGCGGGCGGCGATCTGTTTCGCCGCCTGGTTCAGCATCGGAATGAGCGTAACCGTTCCGGTCCAGAGCGGCGGCGCAAGTTCGGCCTGCCACAGCCGGCCATCGCCCGTTCCGCTCAGCTCGTCGTTGCGCTGGATATCCCAGACGACGCTGCTGATTTTCAGGAGGTCGGCGAAGGCCGAAAGCGCATAGGGATAGGTGACAGTCATCGGCGCCTCGGATGCAAGTTGATCTGCGCGACGCGATCCGGCATCTGCTGGTCATAATCCTTGATGCCGGCTTTTGCCGCGGCGTTTCCCTCGGTGCGGGCGACATCCTTGACGTAGGCGCGAAAGCCTTCGTCCTGATCGAAGGCGACGCCAAGCGAGACGTGAACGCCGCTTGTGCCGGAGCTGCTGGACGATCTGTTATCGTTGCTCGGGCTGCTGACGCCGAGGCGGCCAGAGGCGTCGCGGCGCAGCGGCATGATCGCCTCCGGACCCGCTTCGCCCATCAGGCCGGTTCCCTTGGCAAACGGAAACAGCGTCGGCCGGGTGACAATGCTGTTGCTGAAGATGCCGCCGTTGGCAAAGGGCTGAGTGCCGGTAAAGGCGGTTGCGCCTGCCCCGAGGTCAAAGCCGCTTGAAGAGCCTCCGCCGAAGAGACCGAGAAGGCCAGAGAGGAAGCCACCGCCACCCGACGACGATGCGGCGCTGTTGACGCGAAACAGGCTGTTCAGCACGTCATTGAGCAGCATGTCGGAAATCTTCGACAATACGCTCGTCGCGGCATCACCGAAGGATTTCCACAGGCCTTCCCCTTGCCGCAAGCCATTCGCCAGCGTCGATGCAAAGTCGCCGGCCAGATCGCGGCTCTGCTTCAACTGTTCGTTGGAGCGGATGAGCTGCGCATCGTAAGAATTCAGGTCCTCCGGCAAGCCGTATTGCCGCAAGGTCGAGGCGACGTTCTGGTCCATCGAGGAGCGGCCGAGCTGCCTTTGCTGGAACTGGATATCCTGCTGCAGCTTCGCTTCCGATGCAGCGATTGCCGCCGAACGATAGGCATCCGCCAATTTCTCGATCTCGGCCCGCTGACCGGCCGTGACCGTGCGGCCCTTGTCGGTTGCGTCCTGCAGCAGCTTTAGCTTGAAGCTCAGCGTATCGGCGGCAATGCCGGTTTCGCCCGATGTCGTCGCCTCCAGCTTCATCTGGTCGATGCGGTCACGAGCGTTCTTGATGACATCGCGATAGGCATCGGCCGATTTCTGCGCGGACTTCGCCAGCTTGTCGGCGCCGGGGAGGCCTTCAAGCTCGATGTTTGGTCTTGCGTCAGGCGTCGGGGCCGACACGCGGCGGCCATCTCCCATATCGACAAAGCCAGCATCAATGCGCTGATCGGCCAATGACCCGGCAATGAGAAGGCGCCTTCGCGCCTCTTCATCAATCAGGCCGCCATTGCGATATTCGTTCAGCTTGCTCAGGCCCGCGTTTACATTCGCCGCGATCTGATCCGTGGCCGTGACCGGCGCCATGGCGATACCCGCCAGCGCCTGCAATTCCTGCGACAGTTGATGGACGCGATCAATCTGCGCGGCAGCCGTGCCACCGATGACGCCGATCGCAGCATTGGCCTGATCCACGTTTTTCTGAGCATCCAAGAATGCCTGCGACAACTCGACAACCTTGCCACCAAGATCGGTCAGCTTGCCGGGATTGGTTGCAACAATCTTGTTGATCTGCTGATAGAACGCGTCAAAGTCGGGCTTACCCGCCTTAACGCCCTGGCGAAGATTGTCGATTGCGGATCGAAACGGCGCAAATTGAGCGTCAACAACAAAGCCACCCGTACGCGCTGAGCCGAGTTGGCCAAGTTCATCGAAAAAATCTTGGCCGGCAGACTTGGCGACCTTCTTCAACGAAAGCAGATTCGCGTTGGCAAATTCACCGAGCTGAATATTGGTCTTTTTCGTGTAGTCGTCGAGACCCGCTGCGGCATCTCCGTATGCGTCCCTGATTTCGCGGATCAATGCAGCGTGCTCTGTCAGCACCTTGTCCGCGTTCTTCACGCCGTCGTTCGATGATGTGAAGTACTGGATTGCGGCGGCCGTCGCGCCGGTAAGGCCAATGGTGATCAAGGAAACCGGGCTGAGGAGGCTTGTGAACGCAGCGCCAAGTGTTTTTACCGCACCAGCAGCACCTGTTTCACCGAACACGGACGCAAGCTGCGGTCCCTGTTGCAGGGCTACGGTGAAGGGAGAGGAGCCGAGCGCGGCAGTAGAGAACACGTCCTGCAACTGATAGGCAACGTTGGTCGCCTGAAAATTGTTTGCCGGGTGCGTGTTCTGATTGGCGGGAACGATGCTGTTCTGCTGCTTAAGCTTTGCATTGGCGGTTTCGACTGCCTTTGCCAGATCCACCTGGCCCCGCTCCATGAGCAACGCGGCATCGGCCGTGAGTTGGTACTTCTTGTAGATACCGTCGAGGATCGAGCTGACCTCGCTGAGCGGTACAGCTCCGCGCTCGATCCCCCTGCCAAGCGTCGTGATCGCAGCCTCGAAACGCTGCGCATTTGCGGCGCCGTCGACATACTGGCGGCGCAGCCGCGTTAGCACATCGCCGCTCTGGCTGATTTTGGTATTGGTTGCCGTCAGCGCTTCGCCAACGGCAACACTCGATGCGGCGCCAGCCTTATCGGCGGCGACTTTCTCGGCCATGCCGGCAGTATATTTTCCGGCATCAATCTCCGCGCCAACACGCAGCGAACTGAGAGCAACAACCATAGCTTTACCTTTTTGAGGCTTCGATTATTGTCGTCGCGCCGAGGAGGGAACGACGATGCGACTATTTATGAGGGTACTTTTATTGAATGCGCTGATGGCAACGTCTGCGCATTCTCAAGCGGTGATGGATCAGTCCGACAAATCGATACCGCCGGAATTACTCAGAAAAGTCGCCGCATCTCTCGTTCTTGCAACGAGAGACCCATTCGCCGCGCAGTTGATTATGCTGACATACGGAGTGAAGAACCAGGACGACCTGTGCGGCCTCATAAACACCAAGAATGAGTATGGAGCCTATATCGGCTTCAAGCCGTTTCACTACCGCGACACAGACCATCGCATTCACATCGACGACGCCTCAGCCTGCGACTAGTCTTCCGCATTTTCAGACGCGTACTTGATCCACTCCGCATCGATCGCTTGCAGGAAGCGCTTGAACTGCGCGAACTCCTCATCTCGCAAGCCATGATCTTCTGCGTAGCGGCTGATTGCCAGGTAGCTGATTGGCGCTTCACCACCCAAGGCGCCATAGAAGCGATCGAAGCGCAGATCTTCCCATGCTCGGAAGTACAGGCCATGCCAAGCCTCGCTGCGGGCTTCCTCTGGCATCTGCTTCACCTGAATGAAGGCGGCCTCTTCAGGGTTCTCCGCAGCGAGATCAGCAAGCCAATTGCTGTTGCCTTCCGCCGTCAGCCGCCAGAGGAAGGCGCTTCGGAGTTTTTTGCTGTTTTATCCACGAATTCGACCTGGATCTGCGACAGTTTCCCGGCGCACCAGTCGACGGCGGAAAGCACGTCACGATAGGCAACGTCCGTCAGTGTCTCCAACGCCACTTCGGGCGAATATTCGACATCGAGGCCTTCCCATCCGTGCAGGATATGTTCGCAATAGAGGCGGCCAATGCCCCTTGCCATTTCCGGATCACCTGGGGTCACCGGCTTGTTGCGGGCCGCCATCTGCTTCAGGAAGAGATCGCGTTGCGTCACGAAAGGTTCAGATCTGGTGGAGCTGACGTGGAAGAAGACGCCGGGCCAATCCGGGTATTCGATGCGGTCGCCCTTGGCTTCGCGTTCCAGATTGGCCTTGAGGGATGCAAGCTTTACTACCATTGGAAATTCCTAACTCCGTTTGGAAAAATCAGACTTCGAAATATTCAAGGCGATCCATCAGGATATGCGCCGAGGTCAGCGGGTCTTTGGAGGCCTTCGCCGTGATCGGCAGCATGGAGTCCTGGTTCTTGCCCTGCGCATTGGTGGTGCCGTCCGTCATCGTCATGCGCGGGACAGACTGAATGACCGCCTGGTTATCCTTGGCGATGCGCAGATTGAGGTTGCTGACGGCCGAGCTGAACAGCCGCACCAGGAAGTCATTCGAGCCGAAATAGGTCTGCATGTTGATCGTCACGTCGCAGCTACCTGTGCCGATATCGACGGCGCCGACCTTCCCGTCATTCCTGATCGCATCGAGCATGCGCAGGTTGTTGTTGATGGTGATGCCGCACGATTTCACGAAGTTCGGGCCGCCGACCGCGACGCCGTTTTCGGCGATACGGCCGACACTGACGGCCGAGTCCATGCTGCGGTTCGTGGTCACCGGGTCCGGCGTATCGTCGAGCGATACGGTCGTGGTTTCACCGGTCATGCCGTTGAAGGTCAGGACGTATTTGGCGACCGCCTTGCTCTCATAGGTGAACTCGCCCTGACCGACCACCATACCGCGCTGGATGATGTAGGAGGGTACCGCCTGCGCCATCCAACCACGCTCGATCGTCTGGCTGAGCATGGTCGTGCCGTTCTTGATGCGGTCACCGAAGAAGATGCGGATCGTCTTGCCGAAGCCGGTATCGGCTGCCCAGCCGGTCGGCAGATTGTCGAGCGTGAGCTTGCCAGCGGCAATCGCGACGATGCGCGCCCACCCGTTCGTCGCGCCTGTGGCGAAGCGGAAGTTAGCGCCAGTGCCGCCGACCTTGATCCACTGGCCGACCGCAAGGCCGAGCGTGGTGAAATCGAGCGCGGTCGCGGTCAAGCCATCGGCAACCGCGGCGATATCGCCGGCCACACCCTGAGCGCCCACCACTTTCATGCGCGCGGTGGCGGCCGGCGCGGCTTCATCGGTGAGCTGCGCCGCACCCACGGCGGGAACCGTGGCGGAACCCGTCGTGATGCGAAACAGGCCATTATTGCCAGCCTGGCCGAAACCAGAAAGCCGCACGAGATGACCAACCACGAAGGCAGCGGCGGCAGTCACGGCGATGACGCCGGTAGAGGCCGTGACGCCGGTAATGACGCTTGCCGCAGCGCCGTCATTGTCGCGCGAGGGCGTGTTGACCCAGGGATTGAAAAAAAGGCTTTCGATGAATTGCGACAGCGGCGAGCCGTCGACCGGATAAGAAAGTTCGCCGTTGATCGGACCCTGGTTCGTCTCGTCGACCTTGATCGGGTCCGAATTCATGCGGTCGTCGCGGATCTCTTCGGAGTCGATGAACACCGGCTGATAGGCCAGGGTTTCGCCGGTAAAGCGATGGGCACGCATGCGCGGATTGGACGGCGTGACGCCGAGCGAAGTTTCCCGCACGGTGGTCATGCGGACGCGATTGGTATCACTACCAGCCATGGTCTTTCTCCATCAGGGTAAGGGCCGCTATCGGCCGGGTGTCAGATGTCGCGATACCAGTCGATGGTCGCGGTCATGCGGAAGTAGGCGCCGGTCGCATCGCCTGCATTGGCGGCGCCGATCGACATGGTTTCGAAGATCACGCCGCCGATTTCCTGCCCACGGAAGAGGTCGAGGAACTGTTGCGCGTAGGCGCGCGCTTGTTGCGTACCGAGGCCGCGCGGCGTCATCACATGGGCTTGGATCTGGCCTTCTTCGCGCCACAGATTGGCGGTCACGGTTTCGGCACCAATCGATTCCTGAGCGAAGGTGTCGCCGAAGATCTCGACGAGTATCCAGTAAGTCGGTGTTGCCGGAAGCTGAAAGCCGTCGTTTTCGAAGGCCAGAGCCGGGCCAGACCAGGCCGAGACGGCATGATCGTGAATTGCGTCGTAGGCTTCAGGGCTGGACATCAATGCACCATGTTCAGGACGAGGGCCGGATAGGTGAGCGGCTGGCCGGCTGCGGTATCCTTACGACGGGCAAGCGACGTGCGGCCGGCACGATGGGCGCTCGACCGGCTGCTATGCTTCACGGCGACCGTGCGCTGGTGACCCTTCAGGATGTAGGGGATCAGCGGATGCACGCCGCTTTCAATGTTCAGAAATGTCACTTGGCAGCTTAGAAACTGCTGCGTGTATTTCGCAAAGATGGCCTTGCGCGCCTGATCGAAGATGCGCGGCGGGACGCTCATTTTCATGGCGCCGACCTGTATCTTGCGCACATAGGGCTGCGCATTGGTGATGATGACCTCGGCGCCGGTCTCGATATCGGAGAAATCCGTCACCAGGCGACCGTTGACGATCACAATGAAGGAGCGGACAAACCGGCCCGTCTTCCTCGGGCTTGCGGCTACCAGGGCGGCCAGCGCATCCTGAATGATATCCTGCCACCAGGAGAAGACGTAAACGATCGGGCCGGGGGCCTCGACAGCCTCTTCCGGCCGCCCGGCGCTGCCATTGACGAAGCGGGCATAGGCCTTAGTACCCTCGCCGTTCTGAATGACGCGCGCCAGCTCGGCTTTGGCGAACTTCGCCAGCTCGGCGGAAATCGCATCCTGCGAAAGCCCTGCGGTCGCGATCTTGATGTCGCGGTCGAATGTCTCGAATTTCGCCATCAGTCTTCCACCGTCAGTTCGATGCGCACGACGACATCGTTGAGCGCGATATGATCGAATTCCAGAACCTGCCGCGTCTGGCCGGCAACCTGGCACCAATCACCCTTCTGCGGCAGAGGGGCGGGCCATGCGGCAAAATCGGTCGGCGACAGGATGACCGTGCTGATGCGCTGTGTGATGCCGCTCTGGCCTGAGATATCGGTCGCTTTGTCGCCCCGCACGAAGCCTTTGGCGGCCTGCGACGTGGTCGGCGCAGCCAGTGCGCCGCGCATGACTGTGACCGTCTTGCCGTGCTGCGCGAGCTGGCTGTTGAGCGTGGCGATAGCGTTTGCGGGGGTCATAGGACCGGCACCCACAATCTGGCGAGCAGGCGCTCGCAGGCGCTCTCCACGATGGCGCTGACTCGATCCTGATCGAGGTAGTTCGTCGCGCCGACGCCCTCGACAGTCTCAGAGCGAACGGCGAAATTACTCGCCTGAAGGCGCATCAGATCCTGAACGCAGAGGATGATCGTCTGTTTTGCCCTCGCAGGGACAGGGCCGTTGCGGCCATCGCCATCATAGCCAGCATCATAGCGAATGCGGATCGCATCGGGGGCAGCGGCAACAGCGGGGAAGACGAATTCCGGGTTGAACCAGACCGCATCGTCGAACACCTTATAATCGGACGGATCGACAGTCTGCACGGTGTCGTCGCGGTCCAAATACTTGACGCTGACGGCATCCGTAATAACGGGCAGATAAGGCAGCTTCACCATTGAAGGCGGAAACGACCGTGGCGAACAATCCGGCCTCTCGGAGGAAAGCGACAACTCAAGCGTCTGCTTGCCAAGGGAGCGTCCAAGCCATCCGCCCGGCCCATCGATATCTTCCGTGACCGCAGCAATCATGGCTGCGATAGCGGGATCATCGGCTGCATGACTGCCGGGAATATCTGCCGGCGTCACGATGGGGGCCGGAGGCGTGATGACTTGGACAGGCATAATTAGCCCTTCTGCTCTTCGTCGGTTTCGGCTTCTTCGACCTCGACGGCTGCTCCAAGGCCGATCAGGCGTGCGGCTTCCTCCTCGTCGAGATCAACGACAGAGCTAGGAGGTAGAGAGCCATCCTTGCCGCTCAGATAGGCAAGAAGCTTGACGCGTTTCCTTGCGACGGCTTCGCCATCGCCGTTATTTTTGGTAGCCATGATTGCATTCCTTGTTTTGGACATCAGGAGGATTTCGGGCCGCCGGTCGACGGCCCGCAATGCGCACCCTTATGAGGCGCCGTTGACAAAGGTCTTCACTGCGCCGCCGATATCCGTGAGGTTGCCGCCCGAACGCATCCATGCGAGGAACCCGACCTGACCCTTCTTGGCGTAGGCCGAATCCGTGAAGCGAAACATCTGGATCGCCATGACATCGCGGACCTTGTAGCGCTTGAAATCACCGTAAGCGATGGACTTGGCGCTGGCGGCCATGACGGCGACGCTCTGGTTGACCTGAATGGGATCACCGAGCAGGCGATCCGGCTGACCGCCAGGATTGCCAGTCTCATAGCCCGGAACGAAGATCGGGCGCTGCTGGCCGTCCTTGATCTTGCGGACGATGCGCACGCTGTCGTCATTCATCATAAAGCGGCAATTGCCGCCCTCACGATAAGCCGGATCAACGGAATGCTGCAGATCGACCAGGCTGTCATAGGTGATGCTGGTCACCTGCGAAGAACCGTTCGCCGCCGTCACACCTACCGGGGCGGCTACCATGACGCCGTTCGGCTGGGCCGCGCCCGTTCCGATCGTGAAGTGACGATTGGTGACGCGGCCGAGGCGCATCACGAGACGACCGCGCACGAAAGCCTCGATGTCGACACTGCTGTCCTGCAGCAGCTCCCACGGAATCGTCACGACCTTGGACGAATACTTGTAAACCGGAAGGCCAATAGTCCCGAAACTGACATCTGCGTCGGTGGCAGCGGTGTTTTCCGGTACGATTTCACCCTCTTCCGAGGTGCCGTCCGAGGTCGGGAATGACATCGGATTGCCGGATGCCGTCTGAATGACATCGGCTACGGCGCGCATGCCGCCATAAGCCTTAAGGGCTTCGAGAACGGTCGTCGCGACTTCGGTCGCAACGGTATATCCGCCCTCGCTCGGGGTCGTGGTGGACATCGTGTTGCGCACGACCTCCCAATCCTCTTCGGTCAGAGCCTTGTCGCCTTGGCGCAGCCACTTGGCATAAACGGCAGCGCCGGCCGACTTGTTGTCTCGTCCGGCACGCTCGGAAGCCTCGATAACGCTGTTGTTCAGCGTCTCGCGGGCAACCTTTTCGTTCATGTCGGAAATGCGCTTGATATGGGCATCGATATCATCGATTTCCTGCATGCCGGCGTCATAGATCGGCTGATCCTTCTCGGGATTCCAGTCGCTCTTGTTCACCAGCTCATTAAGCGTCTTAGCCTTAGCCGCGCGCTTTTCCCTCAATGCCTGTAGAGACATCGCACTATCCTTTCGGTTGGTTGAAATGGCCGATCTGTCGGCCGTTTTTCTGCAAGCGCGGCGCGCTAGGCAGCTCTTTCCAGCATGCGAGCGGTATGCTGGCGCACACGCCGGGAAACGGTATCTTCGTCCTGCACGTCCGAGTCGCTTGCGGACGGGTCGGGAAGCTTTGGAGCCGCCGCATAGGCGCTCATATCCCATTGAGCCGCGGCCTTCGGCTTATCTTCCGCGATGGCATCGGCAATGCCCATGGCGACGGATTCGCCCGCCGTGAACCATGTTTCGGCCGCCATCAGGTCACGGAACTCCGCCGCTTCCTTGCCGCTCTTTGCCGCATAGGCATCGGCGATGCTGCCATCGATCTTTTCGAGGACGCCAGCCATGGATATCAGGTCATTGGCGTTGCCGATGGCAAAGGTCCAGCAATTGTGGATCATCATGAACGAACCAGGCGCCATAACCACTTTCGGAGCGGCCACAGCGATAACCGACGCGGCCGAGGCAGCATAGCCGTCGACGTGAACGGTGATATTGCCCTTATATTCGCGCATGGCCTGGCAGATCGCGACGGCGCCGAACACGCTTCCGCCCGGCGAATTGATCCGGATCGCGACATCGCCATTCATGGCCTTTAGCTGCGAAATGAACCCGGCCGGCGTGATGCCGCCGAACCATTCGGCCTCCATCTCGTCGTCCACAATCATGTCATAGAGATAGATCGTGTTGCCTTCGGCGCGGAACGAGCCGAGTTTCTTGTTGGCGGCGAAGAGGGCGCGAAGCTTGTTCATGGCTGAGATCCATTCTGGCTTGTGGGCTGGGTGGCGGGCATGCTGTCGACACTGTCGCCGCCGTCGACGCGCTTCAGGCGTATGACGCGCCGCGCTTCGTTCTGCGACATGAGCGGCTTTTCGCCTGCGCGGCCCATTGCCGTGCGCAGCGATTCAAAGAGTGACTTCATATCTGCCCGCTCAAGATCCGAGGTATCGAACTCGGCGGCGCGCGAGGCAGTGCGGAAGAGCTTGCGGTTCATTTCCGTCTGGACCTTCGTCAGGTGCTGGCGGAGCGTGAAGCGGACGAAGCCGACCGCCATTGCCTCGACGCCGGAACCCCAGCTTGTGGTCTTTTCGTTGTGACCAATCATGAAGGGCGGAACGCCATAGATGCGGGCGATTTCCTCGATCTGGAGCTGACGGGTCGCCACCATCTCCATATCCTTGAGCGGCATGGTGATCGGCAGGATCTTGAGGCCGCCATGCAGGAGCATAGGACGATGGGAGTTGCCGACGCCCTGGTGCTTCTCCTCGATCTCGGCGCGAAGCTGCTTGATCTGCTTCTCGTCAAACTTCTGTTCCGTGCCCAGTGCGTAATCCGGCCGCGCCGAATTGGCGAAGAAGTTGGCGGCGAATTCCTGCATGGCGATGGCGGAGGCGCCCGTCATCCGCAAGGCATGACGCAGCGGCGACAGACCGCGCATTCCGTCGAAGCCGAAGCCGGGGATATGCAGCATGTCGTCTTGATCGACGATCTGATACGCCTCTTTCGAACTGCCGGGAAATTCCGGGGAAACGGCATAGACCAGGCGCGAACCATCGGGCCAAACTCCGACCGTGACGCGCAGCGGATGAGTGGGTGTCAGGCCGGATGGTGCGCCGCCAGGCTTGCGATTGATGATCGCAAAGGCATCGCCATGCAGCAGCAGCGACTGAATGAGGAACTCCCAGCCGGTGGCAGCAGACCAACGGGCCGTCATCTGCTCGTTGAGCACCCACAGCAGATCGTCGTTATAGATCTGGTCGCGCTCGCCGTTCTCAAGGTTCATGCGGTAGATGTTGACCGGAAGCGCCGAAATCGCGCCGGCAATGATGTTGACGCACGCATAGATCGCCGAAACCGTTAGCGCCGTGCGTTCGGTTGGTGCCGGCAGTTTTCCGGCGACCTCGGAAAAGGCGCTCCACATTTCCGTGCCCGGCGTGATCATGGGAGCTGGAGTGAACGCCTGATTTGAAACCGCCAGCGGCGGCTCAACGCTCTTATCCAGCAGCGGCGCAGAGATATCCCGCCCGGCAATCAATCCGGCAATTCGATCTCGCAGGTTCATAGTAGCTCCAGGGCGGGCATTTCTTCTTGTTCCTCGGCCATCGAGAGACCAACAGCCATGACGCTGGCGACGATGCCGTCGATCTTTTCGGCGGACTTCTTTTTGGTCGGCGCATAGTTCAGATTTTCATCGAACCGAACGGCGGTATTACCTGCCATCCAACGCAGAACAGGGTGGCCGCCATGGTCGAGCTGACCAGACATCACCAGCCGCTCAAAGAACTTCGTCGGCTCGCCGAGCGTTGGAATGCCCTGGCGCATGAGCTGAAACAGCTCTTCGTCAACGCCGTCCTTCTGCATGTCGGTGATGAGCTTCGTGGCGTTCCACGGATCGTAGCCGATCAGCGAAACGTCGAAATTCTGCAGATCCTCGTCGACAGCCTTGCGAACAAAGTCCTGGTCGACGTAATCGCCAGGCGTCGTCTCGATCGCGTCGATCGCAGCCCACTGCTCATAGGAGACGCGATCTTGCCGGCTTCGCCGCTTGATCGTCTCCTCCGGCACCCAGAAGCGGGCCGAAATGACCCACTTTTCAAACTCGTCATCCGGCGGAAAAGCCGCGATGCGCGCCGTGATGTCCTCGTTCGAGGATACGTCAAAGGCGACGTAGCATTTGCGGCCCTCTAACCCCTCACCAAGCCGCCAGCGCTTCCACGCCTCCTTGTCGGCTGCGCATGCGTCCCATTTCTTGATGGACAGCCATCGCGTGACAGCATCAATCCACTGGTTCGCGTGGTAGCAGCGGAAGTGCGCTTCGGCGCGCGGGTTATCCTTCGCGATTGCCGCTTCGCGCCGCAGAAACTGGAACGTCGGCGATATGCCAATTGACGGATTCGCCTTCGGCCAGTTCTGCTCATCCGCCCAATCATCATCCGGATCGAGGGCGAAGATGACGACCAGCGTCGAGGGATCGTCGATGCGACCATCAAGGATGGACTGACTTTCCTCCCAAAGCGCCCAACCCGTCTTGTTCGACTTTACGCCGGCCGTCGAGGCATACAGCTCGATCGGCTCAAGGCGGGCGCCCGTACCCTGCCGCAGGAAGTTCGCCAGATCCGGCGTTTCCCACTCGTGCATCTCGTCGCCGGCTATAACGGTCGGCGATTTGCCGTGTTTGCCTTCCGGTTTGCCCGACAGCAGCTCGAAAAGCGCGCGGATCTTCGGAAGATAGATCGACTTCTTGAACATCTGCGTGTCGCCGAGCTGCGGCGACATGCTGATCATGGCCTTCATCTTGTTGAAGATGATCCTGGCCTGATTTTCGTCTCTTGCGAACACATAGCCCTGACCGCCGACAACACCGTCAAGGATGAAAAACAGCAGCGACAGAGCCGCCAGAAACTCGGATTTTCCGTTCTTGCGCGGCACCCACAGCATGAGGCGCCGGAAGATCCGGACATGAACGACGATCGGCTGACCGGTCTGCTCGTCGATGATCTCGTTCGGCGCCTTCCAGCCGACGAGAAGACGGACAATGATTTCCTGCCAGAGGCCAAGGCGGAAGGGCTTGCCCGCAAATCGATCCTCCGTCAGCCGGAAGACAGTCGGAAACAGCTTAACCGCGGCGTCAGCCTTGGCCTCGTCGAACCATGCGCCGGGAACCGATGCCGCCCGCTGCCAAGCGATCCGCACCCATGCCCAGCCGCGTTTATCCGCGCCTTCCTTGACCCATTCCGGTTCGGGCCACAGCCTTGCGCCGGCAGAAGCCTGAATAGCGGCCGTCGATACACCATCCATGGATCAATTCAGGCGCTCCGGCGGCTGAGAATTCAGCGATTGCAGGATGCCGACGATGTCCTGCTGGCCGCCCATGGCGTCGTCAGCGGCGTCAGGCTGCTCGCCCTTCGGCGTCGATGGCGCGGCCGGTTCGTCGCCCCAGAGCGGCAGATTGCCGAGGCCACGCGCAGCGGCCTGGTCGCGCATGATCTTGTAGCGAGCGTCCGGACGCATGCCGAAGGTCGCCTCAAGGTCCCGCAACATCTTTTCGATGTCTTGGCAGGCCTGCCAAGCCGGATGGCGCTTTTTCGTGGCGTTGCCGTTCGTGTCGATGGCATCGAACCACGTGCCTTCCTTCTGGACGGTGATGTCAGCAGCGATCCACTCGACGATGTAGCGGCAGTAACGCCCCAACGGTGCCGCATCGAGATCGTGGAGCAAGTTCAGGCGCTCAAGCTTCGGCGCCATGTCGTTCCAGATCTCGGTTGCCTTGCGGCTGCGCTTCAGCCACTTCGGCGGGCGCACCTTGCCGACAACGATCGGCGCCAGCGCCTTCGGTTCGCGGGCTTTCTGCGTCTCCTGTGCAGACATGCGCTTTCCGGGTGCACCTTTTGCAGCCTGTTGCTCTGCCGTGTCGGGCTTGCGACCACGTGCCATCGTTCGCCCTCCTAATTCGGCGAGAGAAAAAAATATTTCACCAATTTCGCGGTGATGTGCGCGGGCACACCCACCGGTCTAGGCCCTCGGGGCTCCAGACTTTTGAGCCCCCCTACCTGATGGGGTCGGCGCGCTCTTCGGCTTGCTTCTCGATGTCGTGATGATCAGGACAGAGAGCTTGCCAGTTGGTGCGATCCCAGAAGAGGATCGGGTTACCGCGATGCTTTCTAACGTGGTCAACGACCAGATGCATGCGGCGTGGGTTTGTCTGCAGGCTGCCATCCATGCGAAGGTGGCCGGCATTCAGGATGCCATTGGCCTCACAGCGCCGGCAGAACTGGTTCTCTGGTTGAGCCAGATAGTCGGCTCGCTCACACTGCCAACGGTAGGTCTTATACCACTTGCGCCATAGCCGTTGATCACGCTCCTGATCGTACTGACGTTCACGATCTTGCGCTGATGGCGAGCCGCGAAGGCGGAAGGACTTCGGCTTGCTTGCCATACCCTTGATACAATAAAGGCGACCAATCGGCCGCCCTCTCGGTAAGTCATAGCTTGCGCACTGGCCTTGAATCGGTGCCTCGTCTGAGGCGTTCAAGGCGGGGTCTGCCCGGCTACCGACCTGAGAGTTTCCTCTCTTTGCCTCGCGTCCTGCCGAGGCATTCAGGGCTGTCGCCCAAGGGTGCACTGAGATCGCAGATCATCCCGTTGGGCCGATTTGTACTCACAACTTTTCGAGATTCGCAAGTGGAATGTCGACCTGTCCCGTTTTGCCAAATAGGCGATATTCCACCTTGCAACGCTTTTCTCTGCCCTTGAGCCGCTTGACCACGACAGCCTCAAATCCGGCGAATGGACCGAGCTTGATGCGCACCTTGTCACGCGCCTTTATCGATGCGTTCTTGGCTTCCTGCTCGATGCGCTTGCGCTCCCGCTCGTCCTCATGCTCCTGCATAACCTCGTTGAACTTGCATATGGATTCATCCGACACTCGATATGGTCGCGCCCACCCACCGACGATGCCGGTCACGTTCTGAATGCCGAGCAAACCACGAAAAGCCTCGTTGGAAGGAACGCAGCGAACCAGCGCGAAATCGGGTAGCCAGAGCTTGCCCGGCAAGATCCATTCCCGGCCTCGACGGATGACTTTCTGCTCCGGCTCGCGCAGCAGCAGGCATTCTACGCCATCCTTCTCCAAGGCATTTTCCACAGATGTTTCCCGGCTGGACAGGACAGTCAGGCAATACCAGCCAGCAAGATCGGGGTTCTCGTCAGCGATTCGCTTACTGGCCGCGACGATCTCGCGAATGCGGATACGATGCAGCGCTATGGCATTGTCCTGCTTATGGTCGGCAAATTGACGGATCTCGATCGGTGCGCCTGAAATGCCGTTCCGCTTATGCTGCATCGTCATTGCCCGCCTCGCTGATCGTGGAAATGAATGTCACCAGGGCATCTTCGACGGCTTGGCTCAGATCGTCAGCACCCTCGTCGACCGCCGGAAACCAGACGTACTCATGGGGATGCTCGATGAAGGGCCACCCATGGCGTTCGTGGAGGTCGGCCCACGCCGCGAACAAGGCGCTGTCGCTCTTCACCTGACGAAACTCGGCGACAGATGGAAGCAACGCCAGCGAAGTGACGAACGGCTCCTTGCGGCGCGCTAGGTCGCGCATCGTGGTCACGAGCGGCCAACCATGCTCAAGGCGCTTGCTGTGCGTCACCGTCTCTCTGCTGGCTCTCCCTGCAGCGATCTCTCGTTCATCGAACGTGGTGAAGATGACCCGGCCTGACGGCTCTTTCGACAGCGCTGCCAAGCGCGTTCCGATCCACAGCTTTCCGCACACCTTGGCAATGCCTCGTGTCGGCGCAGCCGTCAGCTCTTCCGGCATGTCGCGCCAACCCCTATTTTTCAGGAAGACAGATGCGGCCGGGATCTCGTCGGCCTTGGCCCATCGCAGATAGAGCGGCGTCCGCTCGATGCATTCGGCGCGCTCATCGTCGCTCATGGCGAACCAAGCGTTACGGGCGTATCCGACCTCGCCCTTTTTCCAAGTGGCGTACCAGAGCGTGAAATCGCGTTCGATCTTCTTCCGATCAGACCGTTTCAAACCCTCTTCCGCGCCAGCGCTCGCTTGGTGGGAGTCAGTATTTGGTAGATCTAAGTTATTACTAGGTGCCGATTTTGCCGGCGACGGTGAAACCGGCGCCGGCATTGCCGTCGCCGGCAAATCCGTCTGCGGTAAAAATGCAACACTTTCCGCTTCGCCGGAAATGGTGGCATCAACTCCGGCGCTCGGTTCATCGAAAATGACCAAGACTGACGACCCGAATTTGCCGTCATCGCGCGTCTGCTCGCGCTCCGCATAGCCGAATTCGACCAGCTCCGCGATCATCTTACGGGCCTTATCGCGTCCGCAATTGCCTTTCTTAATGATGTCGCCGATGACGACGGTCCAATTATCCGGCTTGGATAGCAGGTAGCTCAGCAGCCACCGCGCCTCCATCGACAATCGGGAATCCTCAAATACGTGGTTCGGAATGGCCGCGTAGCGGGCGTTTCGGACGCCGCGACGGATTGTTGCTTCTTGGCTCACGTCTGCTGTGCCCCCAAGTTCCGCGGCAGGAGGCCGCAAGCGATTCTGTCCATGCGAGCGCGTGCGACCTCGATCCCGATCAGATCGGACGGGCCGCCATCGTCGCGGCGTGGAGTGCGAAGAAAGGAAAGCTCAGCGTCGAGATAGGCGACGCCGGCATGGAATTGGGCGAGCTGCAGGCGGCGGCGAATATAGCCTTCGTTCCGCAGCAGCTTGGACAGTGGCGCTCGTATCAGCCAGCGCGCGCGCTGCTGATCGGTAGCAGCGTCGTCAAGGTCTTCGACATCGGGGCGGAAGACAATCATTGCTCTGCGCCCTCTCCAAAGAGGGAGGCTATTTGACCGTACCGTGCTCGATCGACCTTAGGAGCTTCGTCAACTAAAAGTCGCGTTTGCCGCGATTCATCGAAAATCCTTTGGCAAGCGAGATCGAAGTACTCCTCATCAATTTCTATGCCGATAAACGGAACGCCGGCAATCACGCAAGCAACGCCGGTTGTGCCAGAACCCATGAATGGGTCGAGAACGACGCCTTCTTCTGGAAGATGTGTTAGCGACCACAGCATTAGTTTTAGCGGCTTCTGTGTCGGATGAACTGCGCCATCGCCAGCTAGTACAGCGCGATTTATAGTTGTTACCCGGAGAGCTTTTTGAATGTTTGTGTAAGCGAGTTCGCCGTCCGATTGATCGATGCGCTGCCCTTTGTCCCAAAACAACCAACCCATCGAAGGGTGCAGAAATTGAGGAAAATAATTCGCGCCCCAAATGATTTGATAAGTGCTTATTCGCTCAATTGTTCTGAACACTTCCTCTGGCGGAGCAGAGCTGTCCCATCCCTTGAAGTCGTATCCTTTATGGCCGCCATGCCTAGACGTGCTTTGCTTTTTTCCGTCCCGCTTTATGCCGTACGGTGGATCTGTGACGACACTTTTGACGGCACCAAGGGTCGGCATGATCTTGCAGCAATCACCGAGAAAGAGCGTGCAATTTCCAATGACTTCTTTGCGCTTGTAGGGGAAATCACTCACGCTGCCTCGCCTTCCGGCGTGCCCGCCTGGTTGCCCCAGAAATCCCACTTGCCGTTGAGCCTGATATCGCCGGGCTGCAGGCTCTCTTTGCGCTGGAAAAGCTCCAACTTGCGCATGTCGGGTAAAAGCCGCTCGATCTCCTCGGCGAACCAGGCCGGCTTGCGGCTGTGCTCCGTCTTCGGCTCGCTGTAGAGGCTTTCCGGCTTCGGCGTGTAAAGGTCGATGCCGGGGAAATTGCCACGCTTGCAGATCAGCAGGTGTTCGGTGCGGTCGCGCACCCAGCGGCCCATGCCGATGTTCACCTTGTCCCAAGTGATGGCGCTTACATAGGCGAAACCCCATGCTTCGACGATGCGAATGGCGTCGCGCCAGCGATTTGTGGTGGTCCAGAAATACAGGATGGCATCCTGCGTGAAGGGGCTGCGATCGCGCGCGCACAGCGCCATCAGCTCGTCAACCGTCATGGAGGGATAGGGCAGGCCCTTGTCTTGGCCGGTTTCGTCGCTCCATGCCTCCTGCTGCCAGGGCACATCGCAATAGCCGACCGCGAAGGCCGCGCGCGGCATCTCGCCCGCCACATGCTTGCCCTGCGCGGCAATGTGATTGATGACGGCGGTACGGATCATGCGGGAATGCTGCAGCTTTGCAGTGCGGTTTTCCTTCGCATCCACCGCCTTGCGCTTTTCCTCATCGAGCGCGGCCTCGACATAGAGAACCTGCTTGTCCTGCGGGACCTGCTTCAAGCGGTCGAGGAATTTGCCATTATTCAGGCGCGTGCCGCGTACCCTATGCAACGCCATATCGACGATCTTTTCGCCGCGCGAGGCATCTCGTTGAACGGTTCGCTTGTCTTGCCCGGTCGCTTCGGCGGTTGCGACTGCGAATGCCTTCGGCCTATCCGCATCTTTCAAAACGACATCTTGTCGTTTTGATCGACGGTCGCCGCCTTGCGCCGTCTCCGGATATTTTTCGAGATAGATTTCCTTCCGCCGTGCCGTAAACAATGCCCGATCAGCAACCGTCAGCTCGGCGCGGCAAAGGTTCTCGTCGATCTCCCAAAGTTCGCGGTCGAGATCGTCGAATGCCTCGTGGAAGCACAGCACCTTTTCCCAACCGAGCTGCTTTGCTGTTTCCAGCCTATGCAGCCCGGCCGAAAGCTTGACGCGCCCGTCGCTTTCCTGCCCCTGCACGGTGATCGGCGTCTTCTGGCCGATTTCGAGGAAAGACGGCTTCAGCGCATCGACCTTTACCTGATCCGCCATCCGCAAGCGCGTGCCAATCTCGATGGTGCTGATATCGCGCCAGATCGCCATGCGGCCATCGGCGGGAACCACTGCGACATCGACGGCCGGCGTGGAAGGGCGATATTTCTTCGCCGCCTTGTCGGTCGGATACCAGAGGTCCGCGTCCTTGCCGTCTCGGCGAAGCATACCCTTGACGTTGAGCTGAATGCAGGTCTTGCGCTCGCTGTAATTGGCGCTGCGCACCTGGCCGTCGCGCATGGCGGCATCCATGACCGCCGCGACGCGCTGCTGTACGGTTTCCGCCGTGTTCATTGCGCCGCCCTCCGCTCATAGCGGACGATCCCGCGAAGGATCGTTTCCGGCTTTCGGCCCTTCACGATGCGCGCGGCGATCTCGCAGGGGGCATAGACGAAGGCCGCCCCGGCGATGGCTTGCCGGAGCGGCTTGGGCAGAGAGTCGAAAGCGCGCATGGTTTCGACTGGCGATGGTCGGATGTATTCCATTATTCGCACCTCAGCAGCCGGTCGAGATAAGCCCCACCCTTCAAGGTCAGCGTCACGGCATTCGGTGCGCAGGGTGCGCGGCGGGCGTATGCGCCATGGATTGCCGCGGCGGCGCCGCGAGCGTCCCTGTCTCCAGAAAGCGGATAGGGTTTGCCGGTGCGGTGCTGATGGACGCGGACGCGATAGAGCAGCGTGCGACCGTCGCGGCCGACGCCCGGTTCAGTGACGCGGTTCATTCGCCGTCCCCCTCTTCGATCTTGGCGAGAACCTGTTCGATCGCGCGAAGAGCCTCCCGGCCCTCGGCGACGATGCGCTTGCGCTCCAGCGCGTCGATCCGGTTGTCGAGGAGTGCGTCGAGAATGGCCTTGGTCAGGTCCATGCTTTCGGAAAGCACCTTATGCGCGTCCATTTCGGTGACCGGACCGCGCACCGCACCGCCGTCGTCGGCAACCAGCCGATAGCCGAGAACGCGGGCCATGGCCGACACGATGCGCGGGCTTTTCGCCCGGCGATCCGCCTCGATTGCAACGTCGCAGGGAATGACGGTGTCTTTGAATTCGTCGTTGAACGACGCGTATTTTGACAGCGTCGAAATGCCGACGCGGGTAAATTCAGGAAAGTCCGAAACGCCGCCGCCGAGGACATAAGACCCCTCGGTCGCCGACTTGATACTGCGGACTTCCATCTCGGAAATTGTGCGCACGAAAACACTCCTCGGAAAATCAAGGAAACAAAAACGGGAAAGGATTCAGTGATCGGCGCGCTTGGCTGCCGTATTCATTGGGCCGTCAACAGATCACGGAGGCCCGCATGCGAAACGCACTGCAAGAAAAAGACCGCCGAGGCTTAGGGGTCCGCTGCCTCGGCCGCAGTTGGTGTAGCCGCATAGCCGGCTGCACTGGGGGAACAGCGCATGGAAGCCCGTCATTTTGCGTTTTCCTCTTTATCGCCGAACACGTCAGGTCGAAGCTCGTGACGGGAGATACCAGTGGCCTTTTCGACATCGAGGACGCGACCGACCGGCACCTGCTTCCATTGTGAGACGGCCTGGGAGGAAACCTTACCTACGGCCCTCGCCAGGGCAGTTGGGCCGCCAGCCAATAGCTTTGCTTTCAGACACGCGTCGATCATGCGCAGATTGAAAGCATAACTTTCAATTATTTGCAAGCATATCTGTCGATGAAAGGTGCGCTTTCATGCTGCATATTCACCCCATGAGCGACGTGTCCAAAGAAAATGCCATGATTGGCGAACGTATCCGGTACCTTCGGGATGAGGTGCTCGAGATCTCGCAAGAAGAATTTGCGCGGCGACTTACCGGAGTGACGCGCGGTGCAATTGGCAATTGGGAACTTGGGAAAGGTATAAAGCGGGAAAATTTACAGCGAATCACCGCGACATTTGGAGCATCGTTTGATTGGCTAGCGACAGGCAAAGGCCGCGCTCCGATCAAAGGGCTTGACTGGCGCGATCCGGCTGAACCTGATCACTCTTCCGCAGAAGAGGTCATGACGTTTGGTACGATTACGGGTGGACGAAATATACCCCCCGGTCATTCAGCCCAAATTGACGTTACGGGCGGCATGGGTGCGGGCGGCCTTACAACGACTGTTGACAGTGTGCAAAGCCAATCCGGACTTACATTTGCCGCCGATCACGTGCGAGATCACTGGCGCCTGCCCGGAGAGGTTCTCTCTGCTTTATCACTTAAGGCCGAAAGCATCGCTATTATTCCTGTTCAAGGGGATTCTATGCTTCCGACCCTCAACGAGGGCGACTACGTTTTTGTGGATACACGCCACCGATTTCCGTCGCCAGACGGCATATACGCCATATCCGATTCATTCGGGGGCATCGTTGTGAAGCGTCTCGAAGTTGTTTCCGAACCGGGCGATGAAGAGCCCAAAGTGAGCGTTATCTCCGATAACCACGAGCGCCATGCCGCGCGTATCTGGCGCCTTGAGGATATGAACATAATCGGGCGCGTCGTTCGCAGATTTGGAGTTGTCCGCTAAACTTGCCTATATCATCCGGAGCATAATATGCTGAACGGGTCGTGGGAACAGAACCAATTCCCAATAGCTGATAGCCCGGTCTGCTCCACATTCAGGTCCGGCAAAGAAAGCGAGCCAAAGAATACTTGGCAATCCCGTATCATTTCAGCGAGCGCCCACTCGCCATCGGGAATACCTTGTTGGATGAGAATTTCCCGGCATCGGTCTATCCCGCGCACGACACTGCGAGCCGCATTGATAGGCTGCGCCTCTCTTTCTTGCGCGCTCTTTATGATTGCGTCCCTGCTGCTGAAGAAGATTTTGACTAAATCCTGAAAGGCAGGAGTCGAGTTTTGGATCGCTTGCCGCATCTCATCTGCGGAACGAGCCCTAAACGTCGCCCAAAAAAGATTTAGTCTAAGGGAATCGACCCCGAACGCGATCCGTGCTGCATCGGGGTATGAGGATAAGGCGGCGGCAACTTCCTTTCCAACAAAGCCTAAAGTTGTCTCAGTAAGATCGGTTGAAAGCTGGTCAGCATGCGTCCGGCCGGCAGCCAGGTACGCGGCAGATACAGCCCCTATGAGTAAATCTCGCCGATGCACGCTATCCTCCCTTAAACGCGGCCAATATTGCTTTTCTCATCGGACTTCCTCCAACTCGGAAGGCAATGAGAAACGCAATCACAGCCAAGAAGAAGAATCCAAACTGAACTAAGACATCAATTCGACTCACGCCCTGGATCTCCAGTTTCAAGTCCTCAAGGCTCTTGCGAATGTCATAAAGGATCGCTGCTTTTGCCAGGTAGCTAAATATCAGCGAGAAACTGGAGCAAAATAGAGAGGCATATAGCCAATAGTGAGCGCGCTTGTAAGCATCGCTTCGTGACCGACTATCTAAGATGCTCGCGAGAACGACGACGTTCAAAACGACCATAGGTATTCCGAGAACCCATAGGTCATTTGCTTGCGATAGCGCTACGTCTGCCCATTTTAAGAAGGCATCTTTTTGCATGTCCGCTCCGAGCGCCATGCTAGTTTGAGCTGGGTCTTGCATCTGCGTCGCTCGACAGCCGTTGTATGGATGCTTGGATTATGCGCGCCCTGCTTGTGCCATCCACCTCAGCTTTTCGCTTAGCGGCGTACCAACTTCGCTGTAATGGGATGAAAGCATAACTTTCCGTTTGCACAATATTGAAAGTTATGCTTTCAATTCTGCGTCCGGTGATCTCCTCCCATCCCGGATACCGAAGCCCGCCGTCGCTCTCCTCCTGCCCAGCGACGGCGGCGCGGTCTCGGAGGTCAGCAACAGGAGTAGATTATGCGAACAGCCGCTTACAATCCCGTCCGTGCCCGCAACATTGCGCAGGAAATGGCCGACTATGCCCGCGAGCGCGGCGAGGGCCTGACGAAGGCCGACTATCTGGGCCTCGGCTATACCGAAGAGCAGATCATTCGCCATGCGCACGACGCGTCTGTCCTCTACGCGCAGTCAGTTCAGCGCGTCGCCGCCTGATCCGATCCGCTTGGGCGACCCGCCACGTCTCACCCCTGGCGTCGGCGGTTTCCCAAACGGATCGGAGAGCACCCATGCCGGACTATTGGACCCCATACATTTCGCGACCGCGTCGCCGCCGCCGTTCCTGGCATTGGCGGCTGATCGTCACCTTCTGCGTCGTCATCTGGTCGGCCAGCATCTGGCTCGGCGTTCAGAGCATCGCCAAGACCTGGCACGCCGCGTCGTCGATCGGCCGCGTCGTCGTTTGGGCGGACAGGTGAAATTGGATTCTATCCGCCACAGGAGGGCGTTTGATGCGAAACATTTCCACATATGAGGTCGAGCGCCTTTATCGCGCAGTCGCTGATGGCGAGCCGCGCCGCGAAGTGCTGCAGTTGATCTACGACATGTTCAGCGGCATCCATCATCAGCTTCGCCCCCCCGTCGACGAGATGCGCCTTGCCGACCGTTGCCAGACGGGAAAGCGCACCCATGGCTAAGCAGCAAGCCTATTTCCGCGTCCATCGCAGCCAGCTCCTGCCGGCACTTGACGCCGTATTCGAGGCTGTCGACAAGCGCGCGAAGATCCCGATCCTCGGCAATGTCCTCCTGCGGCCTGAAGGCGAAAACATCAGCCTGCGCGCGACTGATCTCGACATCGAGATCGAGGCTGGCTGCGAGCTGCTGGATGTGGCTGACAATGCCGATGACTTCACGATCAAGGGCACGGATCTGCGCGACATCGTGCGCAACCTGCCCGAGTCGGCGGAGATCGAATTCCTGCCTGGCGCCTATAACGGCCAGGTGCGCATCCGCTCCGGCAAATCAAGCTTCTCGATTTTCACGCTGCCTGCCAGCGACTTCCCATCCATGGCCTCAAACATCAAGGGCAAGACTTTCGAGATCGCCATGCCAGAGGTAACCGCCGCCTTCGGCAAGGTTGCCCATGCCGTCCAAACCAAGGATATCGGCCGGCCGTGGATGACAGGCATTCACATGCACCCAATGCAGGGTGAGCGGATCGGCTTTGCCGCGCTCGATGGCGTCGGCCTTGCTGCCGTGCAGATCCGTACGGAACGGTTGCTCGACTTCCCCGGTATCATCATTCCGCTGAAGACAGCGCAGTCGATCCGCAAGCTGTTCGACGAGATCAAGGAGCCGGCGCACATCGAGGTTGCCGAAAACCTGATCCGCATCCGGTGCAACGGAATCACCCTTCTTTCGACGCTGATCGAGGGTGAATTTCCGAAACATTACCTCACTGCCGCGCCGGCCGACTACGAGCGCGAAATCTTCGTCACCGTCGCATCTTTGAAGGCTGCTGTTGCCCGCGTCTGCCTTGTCGCCACCGAGGCGGGCAAGGATGGAATCAAGCTCACCCTTGAGCGCGACCTGATGCGCGTCGAGCTGGCCAGTAAGGAAGGCGAGTCGGCGGTTGACTACGTGCCCATCCAGTATGAAGGCGAAACGGGCTTTTCCATCGGTCTCAACAACGAAGCCCTGCGCGGCATTCTCGGCACCATCGACACGCAAGACGCCATCGTCCGCTTTGGCGGCTCTCTGCCGAATGCTGTATTTTACCCCTCGGTTGGGAGTGGCGAACTCTACGTCATCTCGCCGATGATGGCGCGAGGTGCCGAGTGATGGCTCAAGTATCCATGCCTGCCATTGAGAAGAGTGCCGTCATCTCCGATTGCAAGCTCTACCGCTACGAGCTGCGTCGCCGTTGGGACGCGGCGCTATATTCATTGCCGGTCTGCATGCTCAATCCGTCAACCGCGGATCACGAGAAAGACGATCCGACCATCCGCGAGCTGACGCACTTCGCGAAGCTATGGGGCTATGGCGGATTGTACATCGTCAATCTATGGGCCTTTCGCTCTTCCAGCCCCGCCGAAATGATGGCTTCCGCCGATCCGAAGGGGCCGGGAAACAAGCGCTATATCGAGCAGGCATTCGGCTATGCTCGCCATTTCAATACGCCCATGCTGGCCGCCTGGGGCAATGACGGTGCATTCCAAGCGCGCGGCCTCTGGTTCTGCGAAAAGGCAGCCCATCACTTCGTCGACCTGGTTTGCCTCGGCCTGACCCAGAACGGCCAGCCGAAGCACCCGATGTCACGCGGCAAGAATCGCATCCCGCGCGACCAGCAGCCGATCATGTGGCGCAAGGTCGTCGATGCAACGATGAAGCGGGCTGGCTGATGACAGAGCGATCCAAAGACCCGAAGGTGATCAATCCTGTTCTTCGCCTTCCCGCCGCCCAGCGCCTTGCAGCGCTTCCTGATGACGTTCGGGCGGAAGTTGCAGCAATCTTCAAAGAGCTTTCTGCGGATGCTCGCGAGCGGGCGCAATCCAGTTGGAAGCGCAACAAGGGTCCGATGGCTGCCTACTGGAAGGCGGTCGGCGCCTACGCCACACACATCTACCGGGTGGTGCGCTGATGGATCTTCAAACCGCCCTCAAGCTGCTTCCGGATGCGCGCGAAATCGCGGGCCTCGCCAGCGAGGAGTTCTCGGAGGCCTACAATACCAAGTCCGGTCGCTCCGAGATCTGCGTCGTCGACCGCATGACGGGTGAGGTGCAGCCGATCGCGCTGCTGACGATCGACTGCTCCTATGATGATCGCCGGATGATGAAAGAGGCGCCGCAGCTCGTGCGCGCGCTTCTGGTGATCATCGACGAGGCCTTCGCCAAGATCCGCCGTCTTGAGCCGCCAGAGGCCCGCCAAAAGCGACAGGAGAGGCACAGGGAGGCGAGCAAGGACTACGCGGCTGAGTGCGCCATGAAGTGCAACGACCGCCTGTTCCGCCGCTTCCTCGTCGAGCGCTACGAAGTTCCCGATGTCGCCGACAATGAGCGCATCGCCGTCTCCGTCCGCAATATCCTGCGGATCAAATCCCGCGCCGAACTGAACACCGATCCCGCCGCCGCTCAGCGCTGGGTTGATTTCCGTGGTGCGTTCGAAGCTTGGAGAACCCACGGATGAGCCGACGCGACCGCATCCGTGCACGCATCATGGCACGCGTCAAAATCGATCCGGTGACAGGCTGCTGGATATGGACCGGCCCGACATCCGGATCGAGCGGTCGCGGCAAGGACTACCCGCGTATGTCCCTCAATGGCCGCACCGTCGCCGTCCACATTGTCATGTGGACGAACGAGCACGGCTATATCCCTGGTAACCGCGAGCTGGACCACAAGTGCCGCAACCGCCTCTGTGTGCGGCATGACGAAGGCCATCTTGAACTGGTCAGCCACAGCAAAAACATTAAGCGCCAGTGGAAGGCGCGCAGGGAAGCGATGATCGGCCACGATGGCGGGCCGCCGCTTCTCTGTGAGGAGCTGTAACAATGCAAACGCAACGCACCGATGTTCTCCCCGCATCTCTCCCACCGGTCGGCATCAATCGTGAACAAGCCGCCGCTCTGATTGGCGTCGGTACCAGCCTCTTTGATAAGGCGGTTGAGATCGGGACCATGCCAAAGCCTCGCATGATCGGTGAGCGCCTGGTCTACGACGTGGCCGAACTGATCGACGCTTTCCGGAAACTTCCCCATAAGGGCGGCGAGCAAGATCCGCTTGACGCAACTTTCGTTGCAGGCAATGCTTTCGACAATGCCAAAAAAGCTCGACGATAAACTGCCAAAGGGCGTGAGCCTCGATCGCGATTGGCGTTCGCGAGAAGCGCGCTACTATTTTCGCGCGCCCGGCAAAAGTAAAGTACGTCTGCGTGAAACGCCGGGCACCGAGGCGTTTGACAGAGAGGTGGCCTGCGCTCGTCTCGGTGTTCCTTATGAGCCTCCCGGTGCAGAAGCGAAGCCGCAGCCTACCTTGAACCGCAAGCATGCCGTTGGCACGGTCGATTGGCTGTTGGAGCAATACAAGCGGCGCATCAAAGGCAAGATCAACGATACGCTACTGGCGCGACGATCCACCATCCTTGAAGACGTCTGCGACTACAAATTCGGCGAAACCCGGTGCGGCGAGCTGCCCTACAAGGACATGCTGCGCCGCCATGTGCTGGACATGCGCGATGGGCTGCGCGACACGCCGGGCGCGCAGAATGAAATCGTACGTGCCATATCGGCAATGTTTTCGTGGGCGCTGGAAAACGATATCGAGGGCGTGCAAAGCAACCCCGCATCCAAGATCAAGCTGCTCTATTCGGGCGATGGCTTCCACACATGGACGGTCGACGAGGTTCGCCAATATGAGGCGGCGCACCCGGCCGGCAGTAAGGCGCGGCTCATGCTTCACCTGGCCCTCTATACCGGCCTACGCCTGAACAATCTCGCCATTCTTGGCCGCCAGCATATTCGCGATGGTGTGCTGACCATCCGGCCGGAAAAAACGAAGAAGACAAGTAACGTGACAGTCGAAATCCCGGTACTTGCGGAGCTGCAAAAGACCATCGACGAAAGCCCGCTTGGGAATATGACATTCCTTGTCAACGAGTTTGGCAAGCCTTTCACCACGAAGGGCTTGGGGAACAAGATGCGCGATTGGTGCAACGCCGCGCAGTTATTTCACTGCTCAACCCATGGCCTACGCAAAGCTGGCGCGACGATCGCAGCGGAAAACGGTGCGACCGACGAAGAGCTCATGGCGATTTTCGGCTGGACAACGAAAAACCAGACTACGCGCTACACCAAAAAGGCTCGGCGCAAGAAGATTGCTGCAGGCGCCATTTCCAAATTGCTTCCTAAATGAAGAGATCATGACAAATATCGTTTATGTTGATTTCGCCAAGCGCACCAAAGGTCTGTATTCCGACAAGTTGGCGCTGCATTTCCCTCCTTTATATAGGATTCTATCCTCAGCAACCGCGGACGAACTCCAAGCCATTGGTATGATGGACGTCTCCCCATTTAGCGAATGCGTCGACTACACGATTAATGACAATATAGACGTGTTTGGCGAATATAGGCGCGATATCGTTCGCGGCGTTGACGCGAACTTTCCCCGATCCTTGGTTATTCGCCATCACGCCGGCAAGCATTCGGCGTTGGATTATTTGCACGGTGCAGAAGATGGAGGAGCCAGAGCAAACGACATTGTCGTGCAGACGGACGAAGGCTTCTTCACTCTGATTGAGATCCCCACCAGGAGCTCGTTCGGCGGCCCCATGGTATTTTACGGCGGTTGGTATGAGACAAACAACATTATTGGCCAAGATTACTGGGAGATCGCAATCGATCATAATGGCGAAGAGAAGGTCAATACGTCACTCGCTAGCTATGAAGACGATTGATGCTTGAGAACAAACGCGGCTCATTTTTGTCCCACACATTTCAGGGTGGCTAAATGTGGGGCAAAAACTTGATAATTCTGAAGCAAAATCAATGACAGGGTTTGTGAGTGGTGCCCCATGCCGGAGTCGAACCAGCACTTCTTTCGAAACTCGATTTTGAGTCGAGCGCGTCTACCAATTCCGCCAATGGGGCAACGGATCGCAACGAGGCGGGTGTCTAACATGTGATTGGCCGGACGCGCAAGACGGGTTGCGAAGGAATGCGTCTTGTTTTCCGGGACTTGTCATTCGACCCATGGCGGCCCATGGCGGCGGCGGTCGCCATGGGCCGTTTGTCTTTCAGGGGGCTGGCCTCAATGCGCCATTGCCGGGGCCTTGTCCGTCGAGGTGGAGCGGCTGATCGTCAGCGCCAGGATTGCGGCAAGCACGCAGAAGGCGCCGGCGATGAAGAAGGCGGGCAGGTAGGTGCTGAGTTCGGTGCGCGACAGGCCGGCGCCATAGGCCGCCGTGGCGGCGCCGAGCTGGTGGGCGGCGAAGACCCAGCCGAAGACGAGGCCGGCTTTTTCGCGGCCGAAGCGGTCGGCGGCGATCTTGACGGTCGGCGGCACGGTGGCGATCCAGTCGAGGCCGTAGAAGACGGCGAAGATCGACAGGCCGTAGAAGGTGAAATTGCTGAAAGGCAGGTAGACCAGCGACAGGCCGCGCAAGCCATAATACCAGAAGAGCAGCCAGCGATTGTCGAAGCGGTCGGAGAGCCAGCCGGAGCCGATCGTGCCGAAGAAATCGAAGATGCCCATGACGGCGAGCACGCTGGCGGCGGCTACCGGGACGATGCCGAAATCGCCGCAGAGCGTCACGAAATGCGTCTGGATCAGGCCGTTAGTCGAAAGACCGCAGATGAAGAAGGTGGCGGCGAGAATCCAGAAGGTGGAGCTGGTGGACACTTCCTTCAGGATGAGGAGGGGAGAGGCCAGGGCTGCCTTGAGGTTCTTGGTGGCGGGCGGCGTCGGCGAGACATGGATTTCACCGACGAGCGGCAGATTGACGTCGGCCGGCCGGTCGCGCATCAGCAACAGCACGACCAAGGCGGCGACAACGATCATGCCGCAGACGAAGAGCACGGTGGTGCGCCAGCCATAGCGTTCCGTCAGCTCCGCCATCAGTGGCAGGAAAACGAGCTGGCCGGTGGCCGAGCTTGCCGAGAGCATGCCGACGACGAGGCCGCGATGCTTGGTGAACCAGCGCGTCGACACCGTGGCGGCGAGCACCATGGCGGTGAGGCCGGTGCCGAAGCCGATGATGATGCCCCAGCAGAGCAGCAACTGCCAGACCTGCGTCATAAACAGCGAGCCGATGAAGCCGACGCAGATGGTGATCAGCGCGAAGACGATGACCTTGCGGACGCCGAAATGATTCATGAAGGCGGCGGCGAAGGGACCCATGAGGCCGAAGAGCACGAGGCGAACGGCAAGCGCGGAGGAGATGGACGAGGTGCTCCAGCCGAACTCGTCTTCCAGCGGCTTGATGAGCACGCCGGGCGCGCCCATGGCGCCGGCGGTGACGAGCATGGTGAGGAAAGTGGCGCCGACGACGACCCATCCATAGTGAATGTTGCGCCGGGCAAGCGTCGAAGCAAGGACTGTGGAGACCATGAGGAGCGTTCCGATAAAGTTGCGTGTCTTGCCATCAGGATCGGGAGGGCTGCAAAGGCGCTCGATCGCGGACGGCCAAGGGTGCCGTAGCCACGTTTAGCGCCCTGCCGTTCTCCCGGCTTGAACGTTTGTGTAAAGGCATTTAGATGATTGCGATCATATTTGTTGCGTATTGATGATGGTCGTCATATAAATTGTCAATACAGAATTATTGATGCTCTGATGGAGTTTTTTGATGAGAGTGAGCCGGGAGAAATTCGCGGAGAATCGCGAGAAGATCCTTGCCGTCGCAGGGGAGCTTTTCCGCGAGAAGGGTTTTGACGGCATCGGCGTCGCCGACATCATGAAAGCGGCCGGGCTGACGCATGGCGGCTTTTACGGCCATTTCGAATCGAAGGACGAGCTGGCTTGCGAAGCCAGCAAGGCGCTGGTGGCGCGTGCGCAGGAGCGTTGGCAAGGGGTGGTCGAGGGGGCGTCGGAGGCGCCGCGCGACGCGCTGCTCGCGCATTATCTCTCGCATCGCAATGTCGTTGAGCATGGCACCGGCTGCGTCTTCGCGGCGCTGACGCAGGAGGTCAGCCGCTATGGTCCCGAAATGCAGTCCACCTTCACCAACGGCCTGATGGGAATGGCGGCAATCCTCGAAGAGATTACGCCCGGAGAAACGCAGGAGGAGCGGCGGCGCAAGGCGCTTGCCGATCTCTCCACCATGGTCGGCGCGGTCATCCTCGCCCGCGCCATGGATACGCCTGCGCTTTCCGAGGAGCTTCTGGCTGCAACCCGGCAGGAGCTTGCTTCGCGCTGAGGCGGCTGCTTCGATCAGCCACGGAAGGCGAGCAGGCCCTGGGATTCGACGATCTCCGTGATCTTGCCGTCGGGAGCCACTTCCAGCAGCTCGGCGCGCAAAGCAGCCTCGAAATCGGCAAGCTTGTCGCCAAGCGCCTGCGGCGAGGTGGAAGACATCGAGAAGACGCGGCCGACAATATCCTCGATATCCCTCTGATATTGGTTGACGATGCCGATGCGCTCGAGGTTGCAAAAGGGCGAGGCAAGCAGCATGGCCTCATGCGGCGCCCAGGCCTTGCTCTTGCGCAATAGACGCTCTTGATGGCGCTCCGGCGCAAAAGTTTCCGTCAGCTTGTCGACAATGCTGCGCCAATCCGGGGTCGCCAGCACTTGTCGATCGTGGAACAGCACGACCGCGCCGCCGGGCTCGATCAGCCTGTCGAGGGCCGTGAGCGTCGCCTGGCGATCCATCCAGTGGAAGGAGCGGCCCATGATGCAGAGATGCAGCTTGCCGATATCCGGCCCGAGATCATAGGAGGAACCCTGGCGCACGGTGATCTCGACGCCGGCGCTGCTGGCGCCCTCTTCGGCGGCGGCGAGCATTTCCGGTTCCGGGTCCATGGCAGTCACGGTCGCGCCCTCTAGCCGCGCAAAGGCGATGCCGAGCTGGCCGGGGCCGCAGCCGAGGTCCAGCACATGATCGCCAGCCTTCAGGCCGCTGCGCTCGGCGACGCGGGCGATAAGCGTATCCGGATAGGGGATGCGATAGCGCAGGTAATAGGCCGCGGTGGACTGGAAGCGCCGCGCGTTGAAAGGGGCTGTGATCATGGATTGTCATCCTCGGGGCTAAGGAACCTTGACCTGTTAAGCCTCAACGGCGACCGACTAGTGAAGTAACTTTTGCGCGATTTCCCGCAGGCTCGAAAGCTTCGGCATTGTCTGCGACGCAACGCCACAGCGAAGGGCGGAACAGGGGTGCCAACTGCCGCCCAAACTACCCTTGGCGGCCAGAGCGGCGCTCGCAAATTGCCGCCTACGATTTTACCGCGAGTTTTACAGTAACGTACTTACACATTCGCGATCTTTGTGCCTCGATCGAGCTTCCGCGGTGCATCTCAGCACCGCGCGATATTGGTTCAACGTTCGACGGGAGACACATAACATGGCTTACGACGACCGCGAGAAATCATCATCCATCGACCTCAACAGCATCACGCGACGCAATCTGCTGATCGGATCGACAGCGCTTGCCGCCGGTGCAGCCACGGTGGCGAACATGGTCGGTTCCACAACGGCCAACGCCCAGACGACGACGCCCTCAAACAACCAGACGGCAGCATCCTCCGACAAGAAGCCGAACATCCTGGTGATCTTTGGCGATGACATCGGTGTTCCGCAGATCAGTGCCTATACGATGGGGCTCATGGGCTACCGCACGCCCAATATCGATCGGATCGCTGCCGAAGGGGCGATTTTTACGGATTCCTACGGTCAACAGAGTTGCACCGCCGGACGCGCCTCATTCATTCTTGGCCAGGAACCTTTCCGCACCGGCCTGCTGACAATCGGCATGCCCGGCGATCCGCATGGCATTCAGGATTGGATGCCGACCATTGCCGATGTCTTGAAAACCCAGGGCTACGCGACGGGTCAGTTTGGCAAGAACCATCTCGGCGACCATGACGAACATTTGCCGACCAATCACGGTTTCGACGAGTTTTTCGGAAACCTTTATCACCTCAATGCCGAGGAAGAACCCGAGGGTTACTTCTATCCGAAGGATCCGGAGTTTCGGAAGAGATTCGGCCCGCGCGGTGTCATTCACTCAAAGGCCGACGGCAAGATCGAAGACACAGGTCCGCTCACGATAAAACGCATGGAAACAATCGACGCAGAGTTCCTTTCCGCAGCAAAGGACTTCATCGATCGCCAGCATAAGGCCAATACGCCCTTCTTCGTCTGGTTCAACTCGACCCGGATGCATGTTTTCACCCACCTCAAGAAGGAATCGCTGGGTAAGACCGGCAAAGGTATCCATGCGGATGGCATGGTCGAGCATGACGGCATGGTCGGCGAACTGCTCAAGCAGCTCGACGATCTCGGCATCGCCGACAATACCATCGTGCTCTACACGACCGATAACGGCGCAGAGATCGCTTTGTGGCCGGATGGTGCCATGACCTCGTTCCACGGCGAGAAGGGCACGACATGGGAAGGCGGTTTCCGTATTCCCATGATGGTGCGCTGGCCAGGCGTCGTGAAGCCTGGGACGCAGATCAACGACATCGTCACGCTGATGGACTGGATGCCCACTTTGACCGCGGCAGCGGGCGTTCCCGATATCAAGGAAAAGATGAAGACCGGATTCTCCGCTGGGGCGAAGAACTTCAAGGTTCATCTCGACGGCTACGACCTGACGTCCCTCCTGAAAGGCGAGTCGGAAAAGACGCCGAGGGATACGGTCTACTATTTCGACCAGGGCGGAAATCTCAACGCCATCAGGTGGAATGATTGGAAGCTGAGTTTTGCGGTGGCGCACGGGAATATTGCAACCGGGGTGCGCGAGACGCCGGCCTGGGCCCTGATCGCCAATCTGCGGATGGATCCCTACGAACGAGGGCTAGAGGAAGGAGGCGGAGCGATCGAATTTCTGGCGCGAAACATCTGGCTGCTTGTGCCGATCCAGGGGAAGATCAAGGAGTTCTTCGCCGATTTCGATCAGTTCCCCTCTCAATCCGGCAGTTCGCTCAATGCGGGAGAGATCAACTATGCAATGTTGCGCCAGCAGGCGGCTATGAAACGGCTCAGTGAACTGGAAAGCTTGATGCCGCAATAAAGCTGACTGTCATTCCCAGTCCCGCCATTAGGTCAGGCGTGCAGTAACGGAACGCGCGCCTGACCCATTCGGGATGCTTATTTAAATCCCGCAACCGCATGCGGGATATAGGGCGATTCCAGTGCTTCGATCTCCTCCGGCGTCAGCTTGACCGACAGTGCAGCGACGGCGTCGGCGATATGGCCTGGCTTGGAGGCGCCGATGATCGGGGCGGTGACGGCGCTCTTCTGCATGATCCAGGCGGTGGCGACCTGGGCGCGGGCGATGCCCCGGGCCTTGGCGACGGCACCGACGGCTTCGACGACCTTACGATCGGCCTCGATCGCCTGTGTGTAGAGCGTCTTGCCGAATTCGTCGCTTTGCGTGCGCGCTGTCGCCTCGTCCCAGTCGCGGGTGAGACGTCCGCGGGCAAGCGGGCTCCAGGGAATGACCGCGATCTTCTGATCTTCGCAGAAGGGCAGCATTTCGCGCTCTTCCTCGCGATAGAGCAGGTTCACGTGGTTCTGCATGCTGACGAATTCGGTCCAGCCGTTGAGGCGCGAAGTGTAGATCGCCTTGGCGAATTGCCAGGAATACATGGAGGAGGCGCCGATATAGCGGGCCTTGCCGGCCTTGACGATATCGTGCAGCGCTTCCAGTGTTTCCTCGATCGGCGTCGTATAGTCCCAGCGGTGGATCTGGTAGAGATCGACATAGTCGGTGCCAAGGCGGCGCAGGCTGTTGTCAATCTCATCGAAAATCGCCTTGCGTGACAGGCCGGCGCCATTCGGGCCGGGACGCATGCGGTTGAATACCTTCGTTGCCAGAACGATATCCTCGCGGCGCGCAAAATCCTTGATGGCGCGGCCGACGATCTCCTCCGACGAGCCGTTGGAATAGGTGTTCGCCGTATCGAGGAAGTTGATGCCGGCCTCGATCGCCTGCTTGAGCAGCGGGCGGCTGTCCTCTTCCTTCAGCGACCAGGCATGCGTGCCCTTGCCGGGATCGCCATAGGTCATGCAGCCCAGGCAGATGCGGGACACTTCTAGGCCGGTTTTGCCAAGCTTTACGAATTCCATCAATAGTCTCCATCCTGTTTTGGATATTCGATAGGTTCCGCTCATGGGAGTGCAAGCGGATGAGCATCAAAACGCAGACTAGCAGAGCGAGTGGTCGCCGATTAATTCAATAATTTGCGATTGATTTAGAAGTCACGGGAAGACTCGATCCTAGCCCAGGCTGGGGATTGTCATATCCTGTCAATTCAAATGCATTTACTGGTTGTGTAACGATGGCGGTCCGATCAGTTCGAGGCTTCCCATGCGCTTTTTCCGCTTCTTCCGAGACCGCCGTCCGCTTGCCGTCATTATCATTGGTCTACTTCTGGGACCTGCCGTTGTCATGGCCTATCTCGGCAGGGGGCGTATAGCGATATCCTATCTGCTTTTGACCAATCTTGTTGGTGCTCTGGCGGTGCTTGCCATGCCTCAGCTTGCATTGGTTACGGTTGCCGGTTTGGTAGCGGTTCCCTTTAATTTGATCGGCTGCATTCATGGCTATTGGCTGATGCGACGAGGAGCTGTTGCCTGGCAGCATCGCTGGTTCTCGCGTTGGTATAATATAGCCTTGCTTTTCTGGCTTTTACCCCTCGTCGTTGCGTTCACCATTCGCACATTCATTATCCAACCGTTTTCGATCCCCTCCGGCTCGATGATGCCTACGCTGATGCCCGGCAGCTATGCTTTCGTGACGAAGTTTAATTATGGCTACGGTCGCTACTCCTTCTCGTTTCGGCCCAATTGGGTGCCGCCGAAATTGTTCGGGTCCAAGCCGCAGCGCGGAGATGTTGTCATGCTGGTGCCTCCCACAACGCCAAATGTGGACTACGCGAAGCGTGTCATCGGGTTACCCGGTGACCGCGTCCAGATGAAAAACGGCATTGTTTTCATCAATGGACAGTCCGTACCGCGCGATGCCGAAGGTACTATCGTGTCACACTATAGTTTAGACCCTGGCGAATTCCCCGTTTTCGGCGAAGTATTGGACAATGGGGTTCGCTACCAGACCTTGGACGAATTGCCAAACTCGCGAGGCGACAACACGCGCGAGTACTCGGTGCCCGAGGGTTACTACTTCGTCTTGGGTGACAATCGCGACAATTCCAATGATAGCCGTTTCGATGTCGGCTTTGTGCCGGAGGCGAATATATACGGTAAGTTCTGGCTAGTGTTTCGCCCCGAGGGAGGATGGTCCTTCGTGCACTAGATACTTGCGGCCAGAGAGGGCGAGTAGCCGCAACTTAAATGTTTCCTTGAATCCCGGGGGCGACAGGTGTTAGCTGCACTGCAGCATTTTTCCTGGATTTTTAGTATGAAACTGCCCCCGCGCGACACTTATGAAGTCCTTTATCGCGATTTTCGCTGGGAGATTCCGGCGAAATTCAACATCGGACGCGCGGTCTGCGACGACTGGGCCGAGCGGGAGCCGGATAGGGTCTGCCTCGAACATTTCAGTCCGGACGGCAGCCATCTGGCGCTGACCTATGGTGCGCTGCGGGATCGGTCCGCCGCTTTTGCCAATGCGTTAACGGCGCTTGGGGTGCGACCGGGCGATCGGGTGGCGCTGCTTTTGCCGCAGAGTTTCGAGACCGTCATCGCGCATGTCGCTATCTACAAGATGGGAGCGATTGCCCTGCCGCTGGCGCTGCTATTCGGCGCTGAGGCATTGGAATACCGGCTGGCGATTTCGGGCACCTCGGCGATCGTTACCAATCAGTTCGGTCTTTCACGGCTGCGGCCGATCCGGGATCGCCTGCCGGATCTCGCGCATGTGATCAGCATCGATGGCGGCGAGGAGGGTGTCGCCGGTTTTGCCGAGCTGGTCGCCGCCCATCCGCCGCTTTTCGAAGTGGCCGATACCGGGCCGGACGATCCGGCGCTGATGATTTTCACCTCGGGTACCACCGGGCCGCCGAAGGGGGCGCTGCACGGCCATCGCGTTTTGCCGGGGCATATTCCCGGCATGCAGTTCGCCCATGAAGGTTTTCCACAGGCGGGCGACAAGCTCTGGACGCCGTCGGATTGGGCCTGGGCAGGCGGGCTGCTGAACGCGCTGCTGCCGAGCCTGATGCTCGGCGTGCCCGTCGTCTCCTCGCCAGCGCAGAAATTCGATACGCACACGGCTTTCCGTATCATGGCCGAGATGGGCGTGCGCAATGCCTTCATTCCGCCGACGGCACTGCGGCTGCTGAAATCGGTCAGCAATCCCCGGGCGCTTTATGATCTCAAGCTGCGCACCATCGGTTCGGCCGGCGAGGCGCTTGGGCGAGAGACCTATGAATGGGCGCGGTCCGCCCTCGGGGTCACCGTCAACGAATTCTTCGGCCAGACCGAGTGCAATTTCGTTTTGTCCTCCAGCGCTGCCTTTGGCGTCAGCCGGGGTGGATCGACCGGTAAGCCGGTGCCCGGCCATCGCGTAGCGATCGTAGATGCGGATGGCAGGGAGATGCCGGTCGGCGAGAGCGGGCAGATCGCCATTCAGCGGCCCGATCCGGTGATGTTCCTCGGCTATTGGCAGGACGAAAAGGCGACGGAGGCGAAATTCGCCGGCGACTGGCTGCTGACCGGCGATCTCGGCCGGCAGGATGCGGATGGCTATATTTCCTTTATCGGCCGCGACGACGATGTCATCACCTCGTCGGGCTATCGCATCGGCCCGAGCGAGATCGAGGACTGTCTCGGCGGTCATCCATCCGTGCAGCTCGCCGCCGCCGTCGGCAAGCCGGATGCGGTGCGCACGGAGATCGTCAAGGCCTATGTGGTTCTTGTGCCCGGCTTCGAGCCGAGCGAGGCGCTGGCGGCCGAAATCCGCGACTGGGTGAAAACGCGGCTCTCCATGCATGAATATCCACGCGAGATCGAGTTTGTCGACGCCCTGCCACTGACGACATCGGGCAAGGTCATCCGCAGATTGCTGCGCGACCGCGCGGTGGCCGAGACTCTGGACTCGAAAGAATAGAGCGCCGCGCTACGGAGACTATAAGGGCTCTAGCGCTTCGTCAGCGACAATATCTTCTCGCGCAGCAGTTTCGCCATGTTGCGGGTGCTGCGGTACATATGCAGTTGCGCTGCCACCTGCCGGACGTCGCGGTCGCCGTTCTGCGTCAGGCCGATGATCAGCGTGCCCATGTCTTCGCGCTCCTGCCAGAAGCGGCTCATGATCGGATGATCCGGCACGGCGCAGGAATCGGAACGGACAATATTGGCGTCGTCGAGATGCCATTCGGTCAGCTCGCCCATCAGCAATTTGCCAGGCGAATAGCGGGCGTAATCCTCGTTATAGGCGGTCTTCCAGGTATAGGCCTCGCCGCCCATCATCAGCACGATCATCGAGGCGATTGCCCGGCCGTTGAGGTCGATGGTGTGTATGCGCACGGCGTCAACGGCAGCGAGATTGGAGATGGCTTCGCGGGCGAAGGCAGCATGGTGACGGTCCGTGACCAAGGCGCTGCGCTTCTTGCCCTTCCAGCCGCTCGCCTCCAAGGCCAGAAATTCTTCCATGCGCACATGAATGTCGCGAGGCTGGCGGGCAACGCTATAGACGACATCGCCCTGATTTTCCAAAAGGCGCCATTGGCGGCGCATTTCGCGCAGATGCGAGTTCGAGATCGTTCGCTTCAGATAGGCGAGCGCATCCTCGCTGCTGTCAAGCATTGGCCGTTGATAGGGATTGGCGACAGTGAGGGGCAGGTTGCGGCCGATGGCGACTGCCTTTGCCATCTGGGCGAAACGGCCGTTCAATCGGATATCCGGCAGCACCAGCGTGGTCGGCAGGTGCAGTTCGCGCCGGGTCAGCGCCTCGAAGAGATTGTCGAGCGTCTCGCCGGCCTCTTCGGCGTCCACCAGCGGCGTGCCGAGCGGACCGAAGGAATTCGACCAGACGCGGATGATCGAAGGACCGATCGCAAAACCCGGTTTGTCGACGGTAAAGGGCATCAAGAGGCGCATGCGGCTACGGGAGCCGTTGTCGTCGCGCATCAGGGCGAGGCGGATCTGCCGGTCTTCCAGGCGCGGCATGGCAGGCGCCAGGAAGCGACCGGAGAAGAAGACATTCGGTTCCATGGCGCGATTGGAGAGAAAGTCCAGTTCGTCCTGCAGCTCGTAGCCGAGCTTGCCGGGATAGAGGGAGAGGTCGCGGCCAGGCCGGCCGACCTCGACGCGGGCCTCGGCCTTGGGTGGATCGAAATGCAGCGCTGCGAGCGTGTGCGTCAGAGCGTTCACTTGGCTGTCGGTGCTTTCGGTAAAAGGAGGGCGCGCCATGGTCAGAGTGCCCCCTTCGTTGCTGACGTCGTCGGTCGACGGACAAGGGCGAAAAGCACGATGCCGAACGCGCGGCGGACGGCGATATGCAGCAACGCGGCCTCGATCATCATGGCGCTTGCCGCAGCGATGGCCGCGCCTTCGATGCCGAAATGCGGAATGAGCGCCACGTTAAGGCCGATATTGGCGATCAGCGCAGCGGCATAGAGATAGACGCAGAGCATTTGCCGGTCCGCCATCAGCAGCAGCACCTCGGCCGGGCCGACGAGTGCCTTGGCGAGAACACCGGCAAGCAGGATAGCGATGACGACCTGGCCTTCGGTAAAGGACGCGCCAAAGAGCGAGAGCAAAAATTGCCCGGCCGCGAATACGCCAAGACCGACGGCAAGGGCCGGGAAGAAGGTCCAGCGCGCGGCCTCCGTGGCGAAGGCTGCGAGTTTTGCCGGGTCGTTTTCGGCAATGATGGCGGCAAAACGCGGGCCGATGGCGGCTTTGACGGCGAAATAGACGAAATGCACCAGCGCCATGATCTTGGCAGCGGCGAAATAGACGGCGACCTCGGCGGGGTCGAGGAAAATGCCGACTACGACGACATCGGAATTGGTCAGGAGATAGCCGACACCCTCAACCAGAAAGACCGGAAAAGCGACGGCAAGCCAGGTGTGGAATTCGACCTTTTTCGGACCGTCGGGATAGTGGCGGCGCAGCCGGATGGTGACGGCGAGATATTGGCAGGAGACGGTGACGAAAGCGGCGGCAAGGGCAGCCGCCATCGCCGTCACTGCGCTATGGGCTGCGCCGGAAAGGATGGCGGCCAACATGAACAGCAGGATCAGCGTCGGACGGATGAGGAAGGTTGGGCTCAGCGCCATGACCGGCCAGTGATTGGCGCGCGCCGTTCCGTCCAGCACGTCGCCAAGCGCGATCATCGGCACGGCGATCAGCCCGAGAAAGATCGGCATGATGTAATAGTTTTCAACCATGCCGCTGAAGGCATAGAGCGCGGCCATGCCGGTCAGCGCCAAGCCGCCCGCGACTGCCAGGACGAAACTGCGCGCCGTGGCGGTCACACCGCGAATGGCATCGTGATCGCCGCTCGCATCATATTGCGGCAGGAAGCGGATGATGGCGGTCGGGAAGCCGAGGCAGGCGAGATTGCCGAACAGGATCATCAGCACCCAGACGAAGACGAAGACGCCATATTCGAAGCGGCCCATCATCCGGGCCAGAGCAATCTGCGAGACGAAGGCAAGGCCGGCACCGGCAATGCGGATGGCGAAAGCGACCAGCGCCATCCGCTGCGAGACGGCCTTTTCGTCATTGCCGGTGAAGAGGGAGGCGAGTTTGCGCAGATATGGCGACAGCACGGTCCGCAGCCCGGACGGCAGCATTTTTTCTGCTGTTTGAAACACCGCCATGATCGATACGCAATACTTAAAACATCAACTAACCTAGCGATAGTTTTCGCAGAGGGGGGTTAAAAATCGGTTCCCCGCGTAAACGAAAAATGGCCAGTGGCAGGGACGGCGCATCAACAAAAATGCCGCCCGAAGGCGGCATCTTGTGGATCGATAGGAAGGAATGCGAAGCCTTGGAGCCGCGTCATCGTGCGACTGTCTGAGGCGCGCCCTTATCCGATACGAGTTGGCCGCCCTTGGCCCAGTGTTCGCGAGAAATCTCGCTGATCAACACGTCCACGCTATCCGTCGGGCAGGCAAGTGTCTCAGCGGTAACCTGAGTGACCTTGCGGGCGAAATCACGCTTTTGTTCGAGGGTTCGGCCTGGATGCATTTCGAGGTGAATTGTTGGCATTGGAAAGCTCCTGTTTCGCTGCCCTCTCGAATTGAGACGGCTGAGGCAAAGGAACTATGGCCGCTAGCTTCGCCCGGATAAACATGCTCTACGTTCATTCATTTAGAACCGACAGGTTTATAATATGGACAAATTATCCGCCATGACGATGTTTGTGCGGGTGGTCGAACACGGCAGCTTTAGCGCCGCCGCCGACGCTGCCGGAGTGACCCCCACCATGGCGGGCAAGCAGGTGCGGGCCATAGAGGAGCGCCTGGGAGCCCGCCTACTGCATCGAACCACCCGCCGCCAGCAGCTAACCGAAATCGGCCGTCTCTATTACGAACGCTGCAAGCAGGTGTTGGCCGATGTGCAACTGGCTGACGCAAGCGCGAGCGAGCTGCAGGCCGAGCCTCGTGGCCTCCTGCGCATCGTCTCTCCCGTCACATTCGGAAGTCATCGCCTGATGCCGGCACTTTCCGATTATCTCGCCATGTATCCGGCAGTGAGCGTGGACGTCGTGCTGGACAATGGGGTGCCGGACCTGTCGCGAGAAGGGTGCGAACTCGGAATTCGGATCGGCGAGGTCGCCGAGGCTGATCTGGTGGCGCGCCCTCTGCAGCCCTATCGAAGAATAATGGCTGCATCTGCCGCCTATCTGGAGCGGCGGGGGAGGCCGATGCACCCCAGGGATCTATCCTCGCATGACTGTCTCGGCCTCTCCTATTGGCGCCGGCGCGACCAATGGTATTTGTTCGGTCCGGATGGCGAATGGCGGCCGGATGTGAGAGGACGATTATCCGCCGACAATGGCGATGCGCTGCGAGTCGCGGCCTTGAATGGCGCGGGTATCGTCCTGCAGCCGGAAGTCATGCTCGCCGATGATCTTGCTAGAGGTCGCCTTGTGCAGGTTCTGCCCGAATGGACGCCCATCGCTTCGCCGATGTACATGCTCTATGCGCTGGACCGTCGGCCCACCGCGAAACTGCGCAGCATGATCGATTTCCTGCTGAAACGCTTTGGCGCATCTGCAAAATAGCGATCTCTGCGCATCCGGCAAAAATCGCGCATAAAAAATGCCGCCCGAAGGCGGCATTTTGATCATTGCCGAGAGATTGCGAAATCTCAAACCACTTCGCTGCTCTCGAACGCCCCGTGGCAATGCTTGTATTTCTTGCCGGAACCGCAGGGGCAGGTTTCGTTGCGGCCGACGCGGCCCCAGGTTGCCGGATTTTGCGGATCGCGGTTTTCCGGGGCGACGACGTTTTCGTTGACGAGGCTGAGCGGCGCGAATTCGTCTTCGCCGGTCGTGGCATCGATATGGCGCGCCTGCATAGGCAGCGTCTGCGGCTCGGCCGGCTGCTGCACCAGTTCGACGCGCGACAACTGACCGGTGACGGCCTGGCGCAGGTTGTTCAGAAGCGACTGGAAGAGTTCGAAGGCCTCGGCCTTGTATTCCTGCAGCGGATCGCGCTGGGCATAACCGCGGAAGCCAATGACGGAGCGCAGATGGTCGAGGTTGACGATGTGCTCGCGCCAGAGATTGTCCAGCGTCTGCAGCACGATGGAGCGCTCGACATAGGTCATGATTTCAGGACCGAAACGCTCGGCCTTTTCCGCAGCGGCCTTGTCGGCGGCTTCCGTCAGGCGGGCGCGGATATCGTCTTCGCCGATACCTTCTTCCTTGACCCATTCATGCACCGGCATGTCCATGTCGAAGAAGTTGGCGACGCCGGCCTTCAGGCCGTCGGCATCCCACTGCTCGGCATAGGCGCGCTCGGGGATGTGCTTGGAAACCAGATCTTCGATGACCTCGTGGCGCATATCGCCGACGGTTTCGGAAAGATCCGTTGCATCCATGAGCTCGACACGCTGTTCGAAGATGACCTTGCGCTGATCGTTCAGCACGTCGTCGTACTTCAGAACGTTCTTGCGGATATCGAAGTTGCGGGCTTCGACCTTCTTCTGGGCGCGTTCGAGGGCCTTGTTGATCCAGGGATGGACGATCGCTTCGCCTTCCTTGAGGCCGAGCTTCTGCAGCATGCCGTCCATGCGGTCGGAGCCGAAGATACGCATCAGGTCGTCCTGAAGCGACAGGTAGAATTTCGAACGGCCGGGGTCGCCCTGACGGCCGGAACGACCGCGCAACTGATTGTCGATGCGGCGGCTTTCATGGCGTTCGGTGGCGATGACGTAGAGACCGCCGGCGGTCAAAGCCTGCTGCTTGAGCTCCTTGATCTCTTCGGCGATCTTGGCGACAGCCGCATCGCGCTCCGGACCGGGCTCCATCTCGTCCAAATCGCGTTCGACGCGCATTTCGAGGTTGCCGCCGAGCTGAATGTCGGTACCGCGGCCGGCCATGTTGGTGGCGATCGTCACGGCGCCGGGAACGCCGGCCTGCGCAACGATATAGGCTTCCTGCTCATGGTAGCGAGCGTTCAGAACCTGGAAGTTGCTGAAGCCCTGCTTGCGCATGCGGTCGGCAAGAAGCTCGGATTTTTCGATCGAGGTGGTACCGACGAGCACCGGCTGGCCGCGCTTGTGGGCGTCCAAAATCTCGGTGATGATCGCCTTATACTTCTCGTCGTGTGTACGATAGACCTCGTCGTCCTCGTCGAGACGCTGGATCGGCAGGTTGGTCGGCACTTCGACTACGTCGAGGCCATAGATGTTGCCGAATTCTTCCGCTTCCGTCGATGCCGTGCCGGTCATGCCGGCGAGCTTGCCGTACATGCGGAAATAATTCTGGAAGGTGATCTGCGCCAAGGTCTGGTTTTCCGGCTGGATCTGTACCCGTTCCTTGGCTTCCAATGCCTGGTGCTGGCCGTCCGAATAGCGGCGGCCTGGCATCATGCGGCCGGTGAATTCGTCGATGATGACAACTTCGCCGTTGCGGACGATATAGTCCTTGTCGCGCTGGAAGAGCTTGTGGGCCTTGAGCGCGTTGTTGACGTGGTGGACGATCGCGACGTTTTCGACGTCGTAGAGCGATTCAGCCTTCAGCAAGCCGGCGTCACGCAGCATGTTTTCCAGCTTTTCGGTGCCGTCTTCGGAGAAGTTGGCCGAGCGCTGCTTTTCGTCGATCTCGTAATCGTCCTTCGACAGGCGCGGAATGAAGGCGTCGATCGTCGTATAGAGATCGGAGCGGTCGTCGAGCGGGCCGGAAATGATGAGCGGCGTGCGCGCCTCATCGACGAGGATCGAGTCCACTTCGTCGACGATCGCGAAATTATGACCGCGCTGCACCATCTGGCCACGATCGTATTTCATATTGTCGCGCAGATAGTCGAAGCCGAGTTCGTTGTTGGTGCCGTAGGTGATGTCGCAGGCATAAGCGTCACGGCGCTCTTCATCCGACAGGCCGTGAATGATGACGCCGGTGGTCAGGCCGAGAAAGCCATAGATGCGGCCCATATTGCCGCTGTCGCGCTGTGCCAGGTAGTCGTTGACGGTGACGACATGAACGCCCTTGCCGGCAAGCGCGTTCAAGTAGACAGGCAGGGTCGCGACCAGCGTCTTGCCTTCGCCCGTCTTCATCTCGGCGATCGCATTCGAATGCAGGATCATGCCGCCGATGAGCTGTACGTCAAAAGGTCGCATACCGAGAACGCGCCGCGAAGCCTCGCGCACGACGGCAAATGCGGGTACGAGAAGGTCGTCCAGCGTCTTGCCGTCGGCAAGCTGCTGGCGGAACTCTACCGTCTTGGCGGCCAAAGCTTCGTCAGACAAGGCGCGCATCTTTTCTTCGAGCGCGTTGATCGCAACGACATTCGGCTGGAATGACTTAACGCGGCGGTCGTTGGACGAGCCAAACAACTTGCGGGCAATTCCACCTATGCTGACCATATGACTGGTCCTTTCTGAGATTTCATCCTGTCGTTTTCTGCTTCATCCGTCCCTGAAAAAATCGGGAGTATAGCACAAAACGCCCGGAAACTGTTCTGGACGCGAGGTTGCGTGACAGATAAGAGGGGGGTCGATTGATGTCAACGGGAATTGGCCGATACAGAAAGGCCACATTCTCCTGCTGAAGGCTTTTCCTACCGGATTCATTACTGTGAGCCGGTCAAGACCACCGAAAGGTTATTTTATGCTGAGTTACAACAAACTTGCTGCGGTTGCCTTTGCAACAATCGTTACCTTCCAGGCGCCGGTCTTTGCGGCGGATGCCAAGGACCCAGTTGTCGCCAAGGTCGGCGATGTTGAAATCCATCAATCCGAGCTTGATCTGGCGATCGCCAATCTCGACCCGCAGCTCGGCCAGCTTCCCGACGAGCAGAAGAAGGTCGCGGCACTTTCGGCTTCGATCGATGTCAAGCTGCTCGCCAAGGACGCGGCTGCCGAAAAACTCGACCAGACGCCGGACTTCCAGTCGCACATGGCCTATCTGCGCGATCGCGAGCTGCACAACGCCTATTTTAAGGCCCATGTCGCCGACGCGATCAAGGACGATGAGGTCAAGGCTCGCTACGACAAGGAAGTCGCCGCCCTTCCGAAGCAGGAAGAGGTCCACGCACGCCACATCCTGGTGAAGACCGAGGATGAAGCCAAGGCAATCATCAAGGAACTCGACGCCGGCAAGGATTTTGCCGAACTTGCCAAGGAAAAGTCGACCGACCCGAACAAGGCCGACGGCGGCGATCTCGGCTATTTCGCCCGCGGCCGCATGGTCAAGGAATTCGAAGACGCAGCTTTCGCGCTGCCGGTCGGCACCTACACCAAGACCCCTGTGAAGTCCGATTTCGGCTGGCACGTCATCAAGGTCGAAGACAAGCGCGTCGCTCCGCCACCGCCGTTCGACCAGGTGAAGGATCAGGTTCGTCAGCTCGTCATGCGCGACAAGTATCTTGAGCTCCTGAACAAGGCCAAGCAGGAATCGAAGGTCGTCATCAATGACCCGGCGCTGAGCAAGGCCTATGATGATGCGCAGAAGCAGCAGGACCAGGCGCCGGCAGACGACGCAGTCGCCCCTGACGCTCAGCCGCAGCAGTAAGTCGCAGCAGTCAAATCATCAGGGCCCGGTTTTTCCGGGCCTTTCACTGGAGCCGGATGATTTTAGGTCGTATCGACCTAAAATCTGAATCCGCTCCAGAATCAAAGAAGCAGAGCATGATGTCATCCGAAAACCGCCTACTTTTCGGCATCATGTTCGTTCAGGTGGTCTCATGTCCGGTTCCGTCTCTCCGCTCGCTCCCAAATCCCTCGTGTCCATGCCGGCCTTGCGTGGCGTGCGCATGACCACGGCATCCGCCGGTATCAAATACAAGAACCGGACAGACGTCCTGCTCATGGTTTTCGATAAGCCGGCTGCCGTCGCGGGGGTCTTCACCCGCTCGAAGTGCCCTTCGGCCCCCGTCGATTTCTGCCGCTCGAACCTGCCGCACGGCAGCGCCCGCGCCGTCGTCGTCAATTCCGGCAATGCCAATGCTTTCACCGGCCTTAGGGGTCGTCAGGCGACCGAACTCACTGCAAAGTCAGCGGCTGCTGCCGTCGGTTGCGGCGAAAACGAAGTTTACCTTGCCTCGACGGGCGTGATCGGCGAGCCGTTGGACGCGACCAAATTTGCTGGCGTGCTCGACACCATGGCGAAGGATGCGACCAGCGATTTCTGGTTCGAGGCCGCGAAGGCGATCATGACGACGGATACCTATCCGAAGGTTGCCACCCGCAGCGCCGAAATCGGCGGCGTCAAGGTCAGCATCAACGGCATCGCCAAGGGTGCCGGCATGATCGCGCCCGATATGGCGACCATGCTCTCCTTCGTCGTCACCGACGCCGATATTTCCTCCGCCGCGCTGCAGACGCTGCTTTCCGAAGGTGTTGATCCGAGCTTCAATTCGATGACGGTGGACAGCGACACCTCGACATCGGACACGCTGATGCTGTTCGCCACCGGTGCCGCCGCCGCTGACGGCCAGGCACGGATCGAGCGCGCCGACGATCCCAAGCTTGCCGCTTTCCGCACGGCACTGAACGAGCTTTTGAAGGATCTCGCCATCCAGGTCGTTCGCGACGGTGAAGGCGCCACCAAGATGCTCGAGATCACCGTGACCGGCGCCGAGAATGACGCCGCCGCCAAGCGCATTGCGCTCTCGATTGCCAATTCGCCGCTGGTCAAGACCGCGGCTGCCGGCGAGGACGCCAATTGGGGCCGTGTCGTGATGGCCGTCGGCAAGGCCGGCGAATTGGCCGATCGTGACAAGCTCGCCATCTGGTTCGGCGATGTCCGTGTCGCCGTCAATGGCGAACGCGATGCCTCCTACTCCGAGGAAGCAGCCTCCAACGTGATGAAGCAGCAAGATATTCCTGTGAAAGTCGACCTTGGGCTTGGCAATGGCCGGGCGACGGTCTGGACCTGCGACCTCACCAAGGAATATGTTGCCATCAATGGCGACTACCGGAGCTGATACCGTTCCCATGCATGCGCAGTCCACCATGAACAAGCTGCCTTTGGTGCGCAGGCTCGAAGCTGTTGGCTTCCGGGCATGGCCTGCCTCGTCCGTGCAGTATGATGGCAGTTGGCAGGTACGGTTGACGGCGGGCCATCCGTCGAAGCGGCTGAACTGCGTCGTGCCGCTCGATCCCTCCGACTGCCGCGATCTGGACATCCGGCTGACGAAGGCGCAGCGCAAGTTCGAAGCCTATGGCCGGCCGATGGTGGTGCGCGAGACGCCGCTGGCCTCGCCGATGCTGATCGAGCTGTTGCAGCGCCAGGGCTGGACGCGGTTCGAAGAAACCATTGTCATGACCGCCGATCTGATCGATCTCGAACTGCCGGATACGCTGGATCATCTGCCCAGCCATGATGTCGGCCGCTATGTCGACGCGAGCCTTTTGGTGGATAAAGCCGATCTCGCTCTCAAGCCTGCCTTGGCCGAGGTGGTCAGCGGGATCAAGCCGCCGTCGGGCCTTTTCGTCATCGAGAATGACGAGGCCGGACCGGTGGCGACGACGCTTTGCGTGCAGGATAACGACCTCGCCGGCATCATGTCGGTGTCGGTGGCGGCCGAGCACCGGCGCAAGGGATTGGCGATCGAGATCCTGACATCGGCGCTGCGTTGGGCGCGCATGCGCAGCGCCCGGACTGCCTGGCTTCAGGTTGGCGCCTCCAACGAACCGGCGCTGGCGCTCTATGCCCGATTTGGTTTCCGCGAGGCCTATCGCTACTGCTACTGGCGCTCTCCGGGGGAAGCATGAGCGAGGCGGGCCGCAAGATCATCCTCGTCGCTGCTTGCGCGCTGATCGACACCGACGGCCGCATTCTTCTGGCGCAGCGGCCGGAGGGAAAATCGCTTGCAGGCCTCTGGGAGTTCCCCGGCGGCAAGGTCGAGGCAGGCGAGACGCCCGAAGAGACGCTCGTGCGTGAACTCGAGGAAGAGCTTGGCATCCAGACGAAGATCGCCTGCCTGGCGCCGCTGACCTTTGCCAGCCATACCTACGAAACCTTCCACCTGCTGATGCCTCTTTATATTTGCCGGCGCTATGAGGGCATTGCGCATGGCCGCGAAGGCCAAGCGATCAAATGGGTGCGGCCACAGGCGCTGCGCGACTATCCGATGCCGCCGGCCGACGAGCCATTGATCCCGTTCCTGCAGGATCTTCTCTAAAGCCTTCCTGAGCGATGGCTCGCTCTGGTGCCTTTGCCTGTAAACCTGTCTCAGTGTGTTCCGGCGACGGCAAATCGCGTGTGAAGAGCTTTGTGAGTTAGGGTAGCGAAAGCCCTCGCATGGGCACGCCAAAGGCGGGTATGGGGGAAGCCGTGGCGGATCTCATCCCATAACGGGATCGTTACCGCAGTTGTTGTTTGCGAAATCACAACCAGCTAAACGTGGTTAATTGAAATAAATATTTTGATATCAATCTGTTAGCTATAGTCAAGCTTTATCCCGCGACTCAATGCATATCTAATTTACATGTGGATATTAAGGGATCGTTTATGACCTTCTGGCATTGAATGATCTCAATCAAGCGGTTGGTGTGTGCGTTAAAGAAGGCTTGACATTATGGACGACGATTTCTGGAAAGCTGTTCAGGAAAAAGAACAGTCCTATTCCTCGTCGCGCAAGACGGGCGCGTTGAATATCGCCTTGCTGTTCGGAACGGCGGCGGTCGCGCTTTCGCTTATCCTGACGCCGATGCTTTCCGACAAATCCAAGTCTAGCGTGCTCGCCAGTGCGCCCGATTTCGACAATATTACTACCGGCTCCATCCCGCAGACGGAAAATGGCAAGCGTTACACGATCCGTCGCAGCGTGCTGCAGCAGGAGCCCGGTTCAGTCTGCATCGTTCAAGGCTATGGCGCCGACAGCGGTTGCTGACATTATACTGGTAAAGCCTATTGGGTGCATGAAGGCGCCGGATACGCTCGTTTTCAGATGTTGGGAGTTTGAAGCGTATGCGTTCCGTACGGCGTTTTTTTCGTGACAAGACCGGTGCCACGGTCATCGAATATGGCCTGATCGTCGCGCTGATGTCGGTGGCGATCATCAGCGGCGTCGGCGCTTTCGGCGGCAGCCTGTCGACGATGTTCAATTACATCTCCAACACGGTCACTAATTCGCCGGCTAATTGACGGGGTCGCCTGGGTAAGCGAACCGGCTCTCATCCGATCACTGTTTCAGTTTGTGCTCCTCGACCCTTAGCGCGTCGGCAAGCCGTGCCTTGGCTGAGCCGGGCTGCAGCGGTTTCTGCTGGCTTTCATGCGGCGTCCAGCCGGATGCGTAGATGATCGAGAAGGTCGCCCGTATTCTCCCGTCGGGATCGGAATAGCGTTCGGCATAAAGTTCGGCGGCGCGCAGGAAGAAGGCGCGCGTCAGCGGCTTGCGGCTGCGGTCGGCCAGCGGATTGGTCATGCCCATCGCGCGAAGGTCGCGCATCAGCGCAAAGAGATTGTCGTAGCGCACCGTATAGGTTTCGGCGTCGATCACAGGCAGGGTAAACCCTGCGCGCTGCAGCAGCCCACCGACATCGCGAACCTCGGCAAAGGGAATGACGCGTGGGCTGGCGCCGCCGGTCAGCTCGATCTCGGTCGCGAGCAGCACGTCGCGCAGTTCCCGCAATGTGCCGAAGCCTGGGATCGCGGCCAGAAACAGGCCGTCGGCCTTCAGCGCGCGGCGGATTTGGATGAAGACGCCCGGCGTATCGTTGGTGATATGCAGGCTGAGCGGCGATAGCACGAGGTTTACCGAGTCCGCCTCCAGCGGCACTTCCTCCAATGGTGCTTGGATCAGCTCTTCGCCATGGGCAGCAAAGCCCGTCTCGCTTTCGATGCGCCTGATATGGCCGATCTTGCCGGTCGCCAAGGCTTCACGCGCGGCAATCCCGGTTGCGCCGTGCAGTTCGACCGCCTCGTTGAAATGCCGTTCGATGACGGCAAGCCGTTCCGCCAGTTCGCGGGCGGCGATCTCCAGCAGGAAAGCCGCCTTCTGGTCCCCCTGGGCAAGCGCGCGACGCCTGCGGGCGGCGAGCAACGATTGGTCGAACACGATTTCCATGGCGATTTCCTGCGATCACTATTTCATTTGATGGAGCCTGGCGGCCACGCGTGTTTTCCTTCGCAAAGGCGTCAGGAAAAAGCTAGTGTCAACCATATGGGGATGATGGGACGCGAAATCACGGTATCGATGTTGCGGGCCGGCTTGATGAAGCCGTGGTCGGCGCTGGCCGATCTCGTCTATCCGCCGGCTTGCGCCGGCTGTGGCGTTTCGACGAGCGCACATCGTAGCCTTTGCCCCGCCTGCTGGTCCGGCATCCGCTTCATCGAGCGGCCCTATTGCGAAGTGCTGGGCAGTCCGTTTTCCCATGATCTCGGTACGGGAATCCTGAGCGCCGAGGCGATCGCAGATCCGCCGGTGTTCGATCGGTTGCGCTCGGCCGCCATTCACGACGGGGTGGTTCGCGATCTTGTGCTCGGATTGAAATATCGCGACCGCACCGATCTGGCGCCGATGATGGCCGGTTGGATGCTGCGCGCCAGCGACGGCACGGTCGCCGCCTGTGATGCCATCATTGCGGTGCCGCTGCATCGGGCACGGCTATTTTCGCGCAAATATAATCAGGCGGCGGAACTTGCCCGCCACTTGGCGCGGCTTTCGGGCAAACCGCTCCTTGCCGCGACACTGTTGCGCGTCAAGCGGACGACCCAGCAGGTCGGTCTCGGGGCGAGGGCACGCCAGGACAATGTGCGTGGCGCTTTCGCCATCCCCGAAGGCCGTGCCGGCGATGTCTTCGGTCGTCGCATCGTGCTGATCGATGACGTCTATACGACCGGCGCAACGGTTGCGGCGGCGACGAAAGTGCTGAAAAAAGCCAGTGCGGCTGACGTGACGGTTTTGACCTTTGCAAGGGCTGTCGGTGATCTTATATGACAGTAACCCTGTCTTTTTTCTGGAGTGAAGCATGGCATCCGTTGTCATCTATACGCGTGAATTCTGCGGCTATTGCGCCCGGGCAAAATCGCTGCTCGACTCCAAGGGCGTCGATTATGTCGAGCACAATGCCACCTATTCGCCCGAGCTGCGCCAGGAGATGATTTCGAAGGCCAAGGGTCGGTCGACCTTTCCGCAGATCTTCATCAATGGCGAGCATGTCGGCGGATGCGACGATATTCATGCGCTCGACCGGGCCGGCAAGCTCGATCCGCTGCTCGCTGCCTGAACCAAGTCAAACGGGAGAAAATGATGACCTTCAAAGCCGCCGCCATTCAGATGTGCTCCGGTGTCGATCCGGTGAGGAACGCCGCCGACATGGCGCGGCTGGTCCGCGAGGCAGCGGCAAAAGGCGCCGTCTATGTGCAGACGCCGGAAATGACCGGGGCGGTGCAGAAGGATCGGCCGGGCCTGCGGGCGGTGCTGCGTGACGAAGCCAATGATATTATCGTCAAGACGGCCGCGGAGCTGGCCCAGGAGCTTGGCATCTACGTGCATGTCGGCTCGACCGCGATCGCGCTCGATGATGGCAAGATCGCCAATCGCGGCTTTCTCTTCGGCCCCGATGGCAAGCTGCTCAGCCGTTACGACAAGATCCACATGTTCGACGTCGATCTCGACAATGGCGAGAGCTGGCGCGAAAGCGCAGTCTATCGTCCCGGCTCCGAGGCGCGCATCGTGTCGCTGCCCTTTGCCGAGCTCGGTTTCTCCATCTGCTACGACGTGCGCTTCCCGCAGCTCTTCCGCGCCCAGGCCGTTGCAGGCGCCGAAGTGATGACGGTGCCGGCCGCCTTCACCAGACAGACAGGCGAGGCGCATTGGGAAATCCTGCTTAGGGCGCGCGCTATCGAAAACGGCATGTTCGTCATTGCCGCCGCCCAGGCGGGATTGCATGAGGATGGCCGCGAGACCTTTGGTCACTCGATGATCATCGACCCCTGGGGCAAGATACTGGCATCGGCTGGAGGCACGGGCGAGGCAGTTGTCATCGCCGAGATCGACGTCGCCGCTGTCAAATCCGCCCACGACAAAATCCCCAATCTTAAGAATGCGCGCGAATTCTCGCTGGAGAAGATCGCGACGCCGGCGGCTGGAGGCGTCGCTGCTTGATCCGTTATTCGCTGAGATGTGACAGTGCCCATGAGTTCGAGGGCTGGTTTTCGGAAAGCGCCGACTTCGACCGTCAGGTCGCAAGCGGTTTCCTGACCTGCCCCGTCTGCAATTCGGGTGCGATCTCCAAACTTCTGATGGCGCCGTCGGTTTCCACCGCGCGCAAGAAGGAGGAGCTGCAGACGCTTGCCATGGACACTGCGCGCAAGGAAGCCTTGAACAAACTCAAGGAGGCCGTCGACGCCATCAAGGCGAATGCCGAGGACGTCGGCACGAAATTCCCGGAAGAGGCCCGCAAGATCCACTACGGCGAGGCGGATGCGAGGGGCATCATCGGCAAGGCGACGCCGGACGAGGCGCAGTCGCTGGTCGAAGAGGGCATCGAGATCGCCGCTATCCCGGTATTGCCGGACGATATCAACTGATGCCGCAGCACGGCAAACATCTCGCAATGTATAATTTCGGGCTGCATGTCGCGCCCTATAACAGCCCCGCGGTCGAGGGATTTCGCCTGCGGGAAGCGGCAAATTTCGAGGCCGCCGCGCGCGCCCATGGTTTCATCGGCCGCTCCGGTTACGATGGCGACCCGGGACCGGCATGCTGGGGCAGGCAGGTTTTCCCACGCTTCATCGAAGGCAGTGGCTTTGCGACAGCCCCGTCTTCCCTGTCTCTTTGGACCGATATCGAATCCCTGATGGCTTTCAGCTATAACGGCGTCCACGCCGATGCGCTGAAGCATGCGCGGCACTGGAACGTGAAACAAGATTGGCCGCCGCTGGTTCTATGGTGGGTGGATGCCGACGTCGTTCCGGAATGGAAGGATGGAGTCGAGCGGCTGGAGCGGCTTCACGACGAAGGGCCGAGTGCGGCCGCCTTTTCGTTCAAGCAGCCCTACCTTGCCGATGGTCACACGGCGACGATCGATCGCGGCAGAGTGAAGGAGATCGCGGCGAAAAATGCTGAGCGCCAGAGTGATTTGCTGGCGCATGTCCTGGCGCTGAAAGCCTAACGCAAAACTCCCAGCTTCCGGCGAGAAGACGATTTCACCCCGCCCGCTTCGCCAGCAGCATGTAGTTCACATCCATGTCCTTCGACAGGTTCCATCGGTCCTGCAGCGGCGAATAGAAGACGCCGGTGCGGGCGATGATGTCGAGTCCGTTTGCGGCGAGCGGTTTTTCGATCTCTTCCGGGCGGACAAGCTTCTCATATTGATGCGTGCCGCGCGGCAGCCAGCGCAGGACGTTTTCGGCAGCGAAGATGGCGAGCGCCGCCGCCTTCATGGTTCGGTTGATGGTGGCAACGAACATCAGGCCGCCGGGGCGCACCATCTTGGCGCAGGTCGAGAGAAAAAATTCGACATCGGCAACATGCTCGACCACTTCCATGTTCAGCACGATATCGAAGGTCTCGTCGGCTTCGGCCAGTTGTTCGGCGGTGACGGCGCGATAGTCGACGGGAACGCCGGAGGCTTTCGCATGTGTTGAGGCGATGCCGATGTTCTTTTCGGAAGGGTCGGCGCCGACGACCGAGGCGCCCATGCGTGCCACGGGCTCCGAGAGCAATCCGCCGCCGCAGCCGATATCGAGCACGCGCAGGCCCTCCAGCGGCCGAGCGCTCTTCGGGTCGCGGCCGAAATTCTCGCAGGCATGGTCGCGGATATAGGCGAGCCGCACCGGATTGAACTTGTGCAGCGGCTTGAACTTGCCGGTCGGGCTCCACCATTCCGCCGCCATTGCGGAAAAGCGATCCACTTCGCTCTGGTCGATCGTGCTTTTCGCCGCTTCGGTCATGGTCTCGCTCCTTGGTCTACGCTGCGTCACCTGCCTGCACAATTATGCAGGTGACACCCTGGTAGATGTGAAGTCGGACGATCGGAAGCCGATGTCAAGGGTCGGACTGTCTCAGCGGCTATGGGCCGCTATCGTCAGCGCGCTGGAACGAGCATGCGGCGCAGCGTTCCATCTTTCAGCAGAAACTGATGGTAGAGGGCGCCGGCGGCATGCAGGCCGATGAGGATGATGAATGCGGGCTTGCCCAGGCCATGAATATCGCCAAAGGGATCGGAGAAATAATAGGCGAGCAGGCCTGTCAGAGGAACGAGCAGCAGAAGCGCGTAGAATAGCCAATGCGCCGCAGCAGCAAGCTTTACCAACAGCGCGGAGGCGCCGGCAGGCTTGGGCGTTCCGAACACGACGCGCAAGACAAGGCGCAGAAGAACGAGCAATAGAACTGTGATTCCCACCCAATAATGCGCCGTACCCATCGACACGTCCGCCGACGAAACTTTGGCACCCGTTGCCTGCGCATCGACTACCGTGGTCATGCTCTCTCCAAACAGGAGCTGAAACAGAACCAATGCGGCAATGATCCAATGCAATGAGATTTGAATGGTGGAATAGCCAAGGGCACGATTTGAAGTCATGAAAGTTGCTCTCTGAAGTTAACGTGCGCGGACTATCCTTTTCCTGTCTGACATGGGCCTGAAGCAGGCATTGCCAGGTTCAATTTTTCATTGTGCCCGGTTTTTGCGACGTTTCACGCCGTTCAAGACGTCAGCCAGCAAAGCAAGGACGAGTGCTACCGCACCGCAAAGGAAGATGATGCTGTAATCTTCGCCGGTATGGATGAAGAGATAGGAATAGCCATAGCCGCCGAGCGCCTGGCAAAGAGCGAAAGCCGTCGTTGCCCGGCTCCAGGCTGCGCGTTGGGCGACATGGCTGTGCGGCAGGATTTCGTGGATGCGGCCGAGCACCAAGGGTACGATGCCTGGCGTAAAGACGCCGAGCAGCACCGTGGCAAAGCCGACCAGCCAGGGATTGCCGGATGCCGCCAGAATGGCATCGCCGACCGCCTGAAGCAGGAGAGCGCCGCGATAGGCGGAGGCGAAGCCGATGCGGTCGGCCGCATAGCCGGTCAGGACCGGACCGGTGATGGCGGCAACGCCATAGAGCACCCAGCAGGCCGCGCCGATATCGGCACCGCGGCCGAGACCGCGAGCGATATAGTCGACCAGCAGAACCATGACGGGCACGAGGCCGAGGGCATTGGCGGCATATTGGCCATAGAGGATGCGCAGCGACCATTCAGTCTTTGCGGCGGGATGATGGTGGGTCGCAGCATGTGAAGCCGGCAGCGGCGGATTGGTCGCAGGCCAACCGAACCAACTGACGGCGGTCAGGATGAGCGAAAGGACGCCCAGGCCGATCCAGGTTTCGCGAAGACCGAGACGCAGCAATGCGGGCACCAGGGTACCCGAGGCGGCGATGCCGAGACCGAGGCCGAGGAAAATCATGCCGCTGACAAAGCCGCGGCGGGCGACCGGAATGTGCGGCAGGATGCTGGTCGCGACGAGCACCATGATGGCGCCGCCGGCAAGACCGGAGAGGAAACGCCAGGCAAAGAACCAGGTGACGGAAACTGGGAAGGCACAGGCGAAAAAGGCGGCCGTCGCGGCGACCATCAGTAGCCGTAGCGCCAGACGATTACCAAGGCCGGCAGCTAATGGCCGCCCGAGCAACGCACCGGCGAGGTATCCGGCAAAATTGGCAGCGCCGAGCGTCACCGTATCGCCAGCCGAAAACCAGTGCGCGCTAATGAGCGGCGGGATGAGCGGCGTATAGGCGAAGCGGGCGAGACCGATGGCGACGAGGCTGCCGCAGAGGCCGGCGATGGTGGCATACCAGGCGCCTGCGGTAAGGGACGCTGGCTCGGTAGTGGAAAGAGACTGGCTCGAATGACGTAAGGGGGCGGACATGGCGCAAAAGCTTCCCTGTTCGGAGCGGGCTTTGCCGCCTCCGGTTTCGATGTTTCCTAAAGAGGGGGGGTATGGAGGAGGCTTATCCATCCGGATTGCTTCCAGGCAGCGGCCAGGGCAAGGTCAGCATGGCCATTGCCGGCCGCAGGATGCCGTCCAGCAATTCGCGCTCGGGACGGACGCGGACAAGGGCGCGCAAACCGAACTGTACGGAGAGCAGCAGTTTGGCGACGTCCTCCGGCGGCAGGTTTGCGGGAATTTCACCGTTTTTCTGGGCGGCGATGATTGAACGAAGAAAAAAGGCTTCGATCTCGGCCGTCTCGTCGGCAACGACACGCCGCATTTCCGGATCGTCGGAACGCGCCTCCAGGGTCGTGTTGACCAGCATGCAGCCGCGATGTTCGGTATCGGCAAGGGAACGCTCGACGACTTCCTGGAAGTAGCCGACAATGCTAAAGCCCGGCGAATAGGCTGCCTCCATCCGTGCGATGCGGGCATGCAGGTTCCGGTCGAGATAGTGCTTCAGTGCCCTCAGATAGAGGCCGCGCTTGTCACCAAAAGCATTGTAGAGGCTCGCATGCGTCAACCCCATGCGGTCGGTCAGATCGCGAGTCGAGGTTGCCTCGTAACCCTTCGACCAGAATACCTCGCCGGCCGCTTCCAGAACGTTATCCTCATCGAATTGCCGGGGTCTCGCCATCGGAGTTCTCGCAATCTGCTCGCGGTCGAATAATTCTGGAGCGCTTGCTCCAGAACGGGATATAGAGCATACGCTCTAAAATGACAAGTGGATCAGTCATCCTGCATTACCGAGGAGGGTGAGCTCCTCAACAGGCTCTAGTCGAGCCTGAAGGTGAACTATTAAGTGCGAAGGCGTGAAAGCCGACTGACCCGCACTATTGCACCCGCCCGCCAAACTCGTTAAGAGACGCCCCCATTGGGATCAGGCTTTTCCGGCTAATGGACCGGAAGGGCGATTTTGCATGCCGGGCCTACACCATTTCGACCGCCCGGCGCTGGTACTGGTAGAGGCACATGGCACGTATCGTGATGAAATTCGGCGGGACATCCGTCGCGGATCTGGACCGTATCAAGAATGTCGCCCGCCATGTAAAACGCGAGGTCGATGCGGGCCACGAGGTCGCAGTCGTCGTTTCCGCAATGTCCGGCAAGACCAACGAACTGGTCGGCTGGGTGCAGAACACGCCCAAGGTCGCCGGTGCCGACCACTCGATCTATGATGCTCGCGAATATGATGCTGTCGTCGCTTCCGGCGAGCAGGTGACCTCCGGACTGCTAGCGATCGCGCTGCAGGCGATGGGCATCAATGCCCGCTCCTGGCAGGGCTGGCAGATCCCGATCCGCACCGACAACGCCCATGGCGCGGCGCGCATTCTCGAAATCGACGGCAGCGAGATGGTCCGCCGCATGCAAGAGGGCCAGGTAGCCGTCATTGCCGGCTTCCAGGGTCTGGGGCCCGACAATCGGGTTTCGACGCTCGGTCGCGGCGGTTCCGATACATCGGCGGTGGCGATCGCCGCGGCCGTGAAGGCTGATCGCTGCGATATCTATACCGATGTCGATGGCGTCTACACGACCGACCCGCGCATCGAGCCGAAGGCGCGGCGTCTGAAGAAGATCGCCTTCGAAGAAATGCTGGAAATGGCCTCGCTCGGCGCCAAGGTGCTGCAAGTGCGCTCTGTCGAGCTGGCCATGGTCTTTAAGGTTCGCACCTTCGTGCGCTCCTCTTTCGAAGATCCCGATGCTCCGGGCATGGGCGATCTGCTCAACCCGCCCGGAACGCTGATTTGTGACGAGGAAGAAATCGTGGAACAGGAAGTAGTCACCGGCATTGCCTATGCCAAGGATGAAGCCCAGATCTCGCTGCGCCGTCTTGCCGACCGGCCGGGCGTCTCCGCTGCGATCTTCGGGCCGTTGGCCGAAAGCCACATCAACGTCGACATGATCGTTCAGAACATCTCCGAGGACGGTTCCAAGACCGATATGACCTTCACGGTTCCTTCGGGCGATGTCGAAAAGGCGCTGCGCGTTCTCGGCGAAAACAAGGACAAGATCGGCTACGACGTTATCCAAAACGAATCAGGTCTCGTCAAAGTCTCGGTCATCGGCATTGGCATGCGTTCGCACGCTGGCGTTGCTGCGACCGCTTTCCGGGCACTTGCCGAAAAAGGCATCAACATCAAGGCTATTACGACGTCGGAAATCAAGATTTCCATCCTAATCGACGGTCCTTATGCAGAACTGGCAGTCAGGACTTTGCATTCCTGCTACGGTCTGGATAAGAGTTGATTCAGGACTGCTGACGACGGACCGCAACGGAGGCGAGTTTCGGCCGGCCCTGACGTGGGCAAGTCTGGCAATATCTTGATTCAGGAGCTAGAGACGCAATGAGAGACCTATCCGGCGGTCCACGCGTTCTGCTCAAGCGGCTGCGCGAACTCATGGCGGAGCCGCTGGAGCCGCAAGAGCGTCTTGACCGGATCGTCCGCCAGATCGCCAGCAACATGGTCGCGGAAGTCTGCTCGGTCTACGTGTTGCGCGCCGATGGTGTGCTCGAGCTCTACGCCACCGAAGGTCTGAAAAAAGAAGCCGTCCACCTGTCGCAACTGAAGATGGGCCAAGGTCTCGTCGGCACGATCGCCGCTTCCGCTCAACCGCTCAATCTTTCCGACGCGCAGTCGCATCCCGCCTTCCGCTACCTGCCGGAAACCGGTGAAGAGGTCTACCACTCCTTCCTCGGTGTGCCGATCCTGCGCACGGGCCGCTCGCTCGGCGTTCTCGTCGTCCAGAACAAGGCGAGCCGCAACTATCGCGAGGAAGAGCTGGAAGCGCTCGAAACGACGGCGATGGTACTGGCGGAAATGATCGCCACCGGCGAGCTGAAGAAGATTACCAAGCCGGGCCTCGAACTCGATCTCACCCGCTCCGTCACCATCGACGGCGATAGCTATAATGAAGGCATCGGCCTCGGCTATGTCGTGCTGCATGAGCCACGCATCGTCGTCACCAATCTCCTGAACGAGGATACCGAGAAAGAAATCCGCCGTCTCGCGGATGCGCTTGGCTCCCTGCGCATCTCGATTGACGACATGCTGTCGCGCCGTGACGTTTCGATGGAAGGCGAGCATCGCGAGGTGCTGGAAACCTACCGCATGTTTGCCCACGACCAGGGCTGGGTCCGCAAGCTGGAAGAGGCCGTCCGCAACGGCCTGACCGCGGAAGCCGCGGTCGAGAAGGTGCAGAGCGATACCAAGGCGCGGATGATGCGCCTGACCGATCCTTATCTGCGCGAGCGCATGCATGACTTCGAGGATCTGGCGAACCGGCTGCTCAGGCAGTTGATCGGCTATTCCGGCCGCACCGCGGCCGAGGGTTTCCCGAACGATGCGATCATCTTTGCGCGCGCCATGGGTGCCGCCGAGCTGCTTGACTATCCCCGCGCCAATATTCGCGGTCTGGTGCTGGAAGAGGGCGCCGTCACCAGCCATGTCGTCATCGTCGCCCGCGCCATGGGCATCCCGGTCGTCGGCCAGGCGGCGGGGGTGGTGGCGCTTGCCGAAAACGGCGATCCCGTCATCATCGACGGCGATGGCGGCCATGTGCATCTGCGACCGATGGCCGATCACCAGCGCTCCTATGAGGAAAAGGTGCGCTTCCGCGCCCGCCGGCAAGAGCAGTTCCGGGCGCTGCGTTCCGTCGAACCGGTCACCAAGGACGGGCAGCGCATTTCGCTTCTGATGAATGCCGGTCTGCTGGTCGACCTGCCGCAGCTTGCCGAATCCGGCGCGGAAGGCATCGGCCTCTTCCGCACCGAATTGCAGTTCATGATCGCGTCGACCATGCCGAAAGCGGAGGAGCAGGAAGCTTTCTACCGCAATGTCATGAAGCAGGCGGGTGGCCACGTCGTCACTTTCAGGACGCTCGATATCGGCGGCGACAAGGTCGTGCCCTATTTCCGCGCCCATGAGGAAGAGAATCCGGCGCTCGGCTGGCGTGCCATTCGCCTGTCGCTCGATCGGCCGGGCCTGCTGCGCACGCAGTTGCGCGCCATGCTGAAGGCGGCGGCCGACAGCGAATTGAAGATGATGGTGCCGATGGTTACGGAAGTTTCCGAGATCGAAGCGGTGCGCGAGCTCGTGCAGAAGGAAGTGCAGCATCTGTCGCGCTTCGGCCATAGCTTGCCGCGGAAGCTGCAGTTCGGCGCGATGCTGGAGGTGCCGGCGCTGTTGTGGCAGTTGGACGAGCTGATGGCGGCGGTCGACTTCGTCTCGGTGGGCTCCAACGATCTCTTCCAGTTCTCGATGGCGGTCGATCGCGGCAATGCACGCGTCGCGGACCGTTTCGATCCGCTTGGACGCCCGTTCCTGCGCATCTTGCGGGACATCGTGCGTGCCGGCGAGCGCAACAAGACGCCGGTGACGCTTTGCGGCGAACTTGCCGGCAAGACGATTTCGGCCATGGCGCTGCTGGGCGTCGGTTTCCGCTCGGTGTCGATGTCGCCGGCATCCATCGGTCCGGTCAAGGCGATGCTGCTGGGTCTCGACCTCCAGGCATTGACCGAGGTGATGGAAGAGGCGCTGAACGACACGCGTCCGACAACCTCTATGCGCGATATCCTTGCCCGCTTCGCCGAGAGCCACAATATTCCATTGTAGAACAGAACGAATAAGAAGAATCGGAGCGTGGGGTGGCGAATCTTCCCATTGAAAAAATGCGCGAATTGGAGCGCCGTTTCGGCGAGATCGAAGCGCGTATGTCGGCGGGGCCGTCAGCGGACGTCTATGTGAAGCTTGCTTCCGAATATTCCGAATTGCAGCCGGTCGTCACCAAGATCCGCGACTACGAGAAGGCGATCGCCGAGGCTTCGGATCTCGAAACCATGCTTGCTGACAAGTCGGTAGACCGCGAGATGCGGGATCTTGCCGAGATGGAACTGCCGGAGGTCAAGGAGCGGATCGAGACGCTGGAGAAAGACATCCAGATCCTGCTGCTGCCGAAGGATGCCGCCGATGAGAAGAGCGCGATCCTGGAAATTCGCGCCGGCACTGGCGGTTCCGAAGCAGCCCTTTTCGCTGGCGATCTCTTCCGAATGTATGAGCGCTTCGCGGCGAACAACGGCTGGAAGGTCGAAATCCTCTCGGCCAGCGAAGGTGAAGCAGGCGGCTATAAGGAAATCATCGCGACGATTAGCGGCAAGGGCGTATTCTCGCGGCTCAAATTCGAATCCGGCGTGCATCGCGTTCAGCGTGTTCCGGAAACCGAGGCGGGCGGTCGCATCCATACATCGGCGGCGACCGTGGCCGTGCTGCCGGAGGCCGAGGAAATCGACATTGAAATCCGTCCCGAGGATATCCGCATCGATACCATGCGCTCCTCCGGTGCCGGCGGCCAGCACGTCAACACGACGGACTCGGCGGTGCGCATCACCCATCTTCCCTCGGGGATCGTGGTGACGAGTTCGGAAAAATCGCAGCATCAAAACCGCGCCAAGGCGATGCAGGTGCTGCGGTCGCGCCTCTTCGACATGGAGCGCCAGCGCGCCGACAGCGAAAGGTCCGCCGACCGCAAGAGCCAGGTCGGTTCCGGCGACCGCTCCGAGCGCATCCGCACCTATAATTTCCCGCAGGGCCGTGTCACCGACCACCGCATCAACCTGACGCTCTATAAGCTCGACCGGATGATGGAAGGCGAGATCGACGAGGTGGTCGATGCGCTTCTGGCGGATTATCAGGCGAGCCAGCTCGCCCAGCTCGGCGAACAGGCATGACGAGCGGGCAGGGGCCGACCGTCGCTGAGCTTTTCCAGGAGGTGCGCGCCCGTTTTATCGAGGCCGATCTCGATGATCCCGCCACCGAGGCGCGCATCCTCGTCGGCGGCCTTCTGGATCTTTCGTCGACCGAGCTCGTCACCCGCGGTTCCGAGAGGGTGGCACCGGATCGCGTGGAAACGGCGCGTGCGGCGGTGGTGCGGCGGCTCAATCACGAGCCGGTGCATCGTATCCTGGGCGAACGGGAATTCTACGGCCTGCCATTGAAGCTCTCGCCGGCAACGCTCGAGCCGCGGCCCGATACGGAAATCTTGGTCGATACCGTACTTCCGTATGCGCGACGTCTTGTATTAGAGCTCGGGAATATCCATATACTCGACATCGGAACGGGAACCGGGGCCATCTGCCTCGCTTTGCTCCACGAATGTCCGCAGGCGACAGGCATAGGTTCCGATATTTCTGGCGAAGCTTTGGAAACGGCGCGGGCGAATGCAGAGCGCAATGGCTTGGCGGCACGGTTTGATACTGTGCAGGGAAGTTGGTTTGAAGCCATCCACGGTCGATTTCACGTGATTGTCTCAAATCCGCCCTATATTGAGTCTAGGATCATTTCCACCCTCGCTCCAGAAGTAAAGAATTTCGATCCTCCGGCAGCTCTCGACGGTGGCCTAGATGGGCTTGATGCATACAGAGCAATCGCAAAGGATGCGGCGCGGTTTCTACACCGAGATGGTATTGTCGGAGTGGAAATCGGACATGATCAGCGCAAAACGGTGACTTCGGTTTTTGAAGGAGCAGGATTTTTCCTAATCGACGCAGTTCGGGACTACGGTCATAACGACCGAGTTCTCGTGTTTAAACATCAAGATTGACGCGACAATTTGCTGCAGGTCCAAGGGACCTTGTTGTTATCGCAAAGAAAAGGCTTGGATTTCCTGAGGAAGCAATATACGTTGCGCTCACGCGTTGGGCGGCTGGGAATAGGCGAGACGATTCGCCTCTCTTGGACAGCCTCGGGGATCCACTCTCTGATAAGAGTGTCAAAGGTTGAAGATAACCCAATGCGTGATCAGTTAATCTGACGTAGTCGAGCGGCAGACGGGCGCTTAAGGCGCGGTTTGCTTGCGGCACGCAGGCCCTGGCTTGGAAGGTTCCGGCCACGGCGGCAGGTGCCGTGCATAATTTCATCCCAACGAAGAGAATTCAGGTGAAGGATCTATGAGGCCAGGACAGCAGAACAAGCGCGGTCGGGGGCGTGGCAACAACGGCGGCGGCGGCGGAAATAACAATAACAATAATTTCAACCGCAAGGGCTCGAACCCGCTGACCAGGACTTACGACAGCTCCGGTCCAGATGTGAAAATTCGCGGAACCGCGCAGCATATTGCCGAGAAGTATTCAGCTCTCGCCCGCGATGCGCAAAGCTCCGGCGACCGCGTCATGGCGGAAAACTATCTCCAGCACGCTGAACACTATAATCGGATCATTGCCAGCGCCCAGGCGCAGATGCAGGAGCGCTATCAGCGCGATGAGCATCATAACTACAACGATCGTGACAACGCCGATCGCGACATCGATGACATCGATGCGAACGAGATGGACGACCAGCCGCAGATGGCTCAGCCTCAGGCGCGTCAGCAGCCTGCCCCCGCCGTTGCCGCGGCTCCAGCTCCCGAGCCGGAAGTCATCGATGGCACCGGCCCGCAGCCGGTGATCGAAGGCATTCCGGCCGAGGTGGCGATCGAAGAAGAGACGCCTGCCGCTGCCACCGAGCGCCAGCCGCGCCGCCGCAACGCCGGCAACCGCCCGCGCCGCCAGCCGCGCCGCAGCGCCGATGGCGAAGGCAAGGGCGAAGCCGCTCCGAGCGATGCGCCGGCTTTGGCAGACGCTGCCTCGGAATAAGAACCGCTTGAGTGAACAGGTGGCTGCGACATCAGTCCCAGCCCCTAATCAAAATGTGGAATACCAACAGTCGCAAAGTCGGTCGCAGAACCTCGACTTTGCGACTGTTTTTTTGTTTTGCGCTACCGGTCGGCCTTGCCTCGCATCCTCTGTGAGGACGCTATCCGTTAGATTTGTCTTTCCATGAAGATGGTAATGGGCTGCAGGCTCGGTGGAACCGAGCGGAAGTGGCCGCTTCTTTTAAAGCCAAAGGCATCGTACAGGGCTATGGCCTCGCTCATAAACGTCACCGTCTCCAGACGCACAGTCGTGTATCCATCATTGCGGATCGCGGCCAAGCAGGCCGTCATCAGGCTCCTTGCAACGCCTTTGCCGCGTGCCTCCGGGCGAACATACATTTTCTGCAGTTCTGCAATGCCGTCATCTGATTTCGAGTAGCCGGCACACCCTGCAATGCTTTCGCCCATGCGCGCCAGAAAGAAACCCGCATCGCGGTCGTTGAACTTTTTCATCAGGGTTTCGGGTGTGTGCCCATAGATATATTCGATCAGCTCGGAATCTGGCACCCCGAACTTACGAGACTGTTCCGCGTCCCATTTGCTCATGGCATCGATAAGCGCGTGTGCTTCTTCGAAATCGGCCAAGGAATTTATCGTGCGGATTTCCATCAACTTGTCCCCCAGGTGTTAGACGTACCTCTTCTGAAAAATGCTCGGCATGAGAAACTCACTCAGGCTTTTCCAAAAGGCAAGTTGGCAGGGTTAGCAGCGGGGATGACTGCGGGTTTTTCATTTCTGCTGCTCTTTAAACTTTTCAAAGCTCCTCCCATATTCTCCTCAGTTGCTTCGCCGCAAATCCCAATAAGCGGCGGGCGGGGTCTGCCTTTTCAGGGGGCTCAATCTCAGTCATCGGTCTGTGCCATTAAGGGCAGGGCGATTCATGGAGGTCCGATATGAATATTGAAAAATACTCCGAGCGGGTGCGTGGCTTTTTGCAATCCGCGCAGACCAGTGCGCTGGCGCAGGGTCACCAGCAATTCACTCCCGAACATGTGCTGAAGGTGCTTCTGGACGACGACCAGGGCATGGCTGCGTCGTTGATCGAACGTGCCGGAGGCGATGCCAAGGCCGCGCGTCTTGCCAATGACGCCGCACTTGCCAAATTGCCGAAAGTGTCCGGTGGCGATGGCCAGGTTTACCTTTCTCAGCCGCTCGCCAAGGTGTTCACCACGGCCGAAGATGCCGCAAAGAAGGCCGGCGATAGTTTCGTCACCGTCGAACGCCTGTTGCAGGCCTTGGCGATGGAGCCTTCGGCATCGACGTCAGCCGCTTTGAAGAAGGCCGGCGTTACACCCCTCGGGCTCAATCAGGTCATCAATGACATTCGCAAGGGCCGCACCGCTGATTCCGCCAATGCGGAACAGGGCTTCGACTCCTTGAAGAAATATGCCCGCGACCTCACTGGCGAGGCTCGCGAGGGCAAGCTCGATCCGGTGATCGGCCGCGACGACGAAATCCGCCGCACCATCCAGGTCCTCTCTCGCCGCACAAAGAATAATCCGGTTCTGATCGGCGAACCCGGCGTCGGCAAGACGGCGATCGTCGAAGGCCTGGCGTTGCGCATCGTCAACGGCGATGTGCCTGAATCGCTGAAGGACAAGAAGCTGATGGCGCTCGACATGGGCGCGTTGATTGCCGGTGCGAAGTTCCGTGGTGAATTCGAAGAGCGGCTGAAGGCCGTGCTCAACGAGGTGCAGTCGGAAAACGGCGAGATCATCCTCTTCATCGACGAGATGCATACCTTGGTCGGTGCCGGCAAGGCCGATGGTGCCATGGATGCGTCGAACCTCTTGAAGCCCGCGCTTGCCCGCGGCGAGCTGCATTGCGTCGGCGCGACCACGCTCGATGAATACCGCAAGCATGTCGAGAAGGATCCGGCGCTCGCTCGTCGTTTCCAGCCGGTCATGGTCGAGGAGCCGACGGTCGAGGACACGATCTCGATCCTGCGTGGCCTCAAGGAAAAATACGAGCAGCACCACAAGGTCCGCATCGCCGATGCCGCCCTGGTGGCCGCCGCGACCTTGTCGAACCGCTATATCACCGACCGTTTCCTGCCGGACAAGGCCATCGACCTAATGGACGAAGCGGCCGCGCGCCTGCGCATGCAGGTGGATTCGAAGCCGGAGGAATTGGACGAACTCGATCGTCGCATCATCCAGCTCAAGATCGAGCGCGAGGCGCTGAAGAAGGAGACCGATCAGTCCTCGGCCGACCGGCTGAAGCGGCTGGAGACCGACCTTGCGGCGCTTGAAGAGGAGGCCGATGCGCTGACCGCGCGCTGGCAGGCCGAAAAGCAGAAGCTGGGCCTTGCCGCCGATCTGAAGAAAAAACTCGACGAAGCCCGCAACGAACTGGCAATCGCCCAGCGCAAGGGTGAATTCCAGCGCGCCGGCGAGCTTGCCTATGGCGTGATCCCGAACCTGGAGAAGGATCTCCAGGCTGCCGAAGAGCAGGACGGAGGTCGCGATTCCATGGTGCAGGAAGTCGTCACCGCCGACAATATCGCCCATGTCGTCTCCCGTTGGACCGGGATTCCCGTGGACAAGATGCTGGAAGGTGAACGCGACAAGCTGCTTAGGATGGAAGACGAACTGGCGAAGTGGGTCGTCGGGCAGGGCGATGCCGTTCAGGCGGTATCGCGCGCCGTTCGCCGCTCGCGTGCGGGTCTGCAAGATCCGAACAGGCCCATCGGCTCGTTCATCTTCCTCGGCCCGACCGGCGTCGGCAAGACGGAGCTCACCAAGGCGCTTGCCCGCTTCCTCTTCGACGACGAGACGGCGATGGTGCGCATGGATATGTCTGAGTACATGGAGAAGCACTCCGTTGCCCGGCTGATCGGCGCTCCTCCCGGCTATGTGGGCTATGAGGAGGGCGGCGCGCTGACCGAATCCGTCCGCCGCCGGCCCTATCAGGTCGTGCTGTTCGACGAGATCGAGAAGGCGCATCCCGATGTCTTCAACGTCCTGCTCCAGGTTCTGGACGACGGGCGCTTGACGGACGGCCAGGGCCGCACGGTCGATTTCCGCAATACCATGATCATCATGACCTCGAACCTCGGCGCCGAATACCTGACCCAATTGAAGGAAGGGGATGACAGCGACCTGGTGCGCGAGCAGGTGATGGATGTGGTGCGGTCGCATTTCCGGCCGGAGTTCCTGAACCGAGTCGACGAGATCATCCTGTTCCATCGCCTGAAGCGCGAAGAGATGGGGGCGATCGTCAACATCCAACTGGAGCGGCTCTTGAAGCTGTTGTCGGAGCGCAAGATCGCGCTTGAGCTCGACGACGATGCCCGCAATTGGCTCGCTAACAAGGGGTACGATCCGGTTTACGGCGCACGGCCGCTGAAGCGCGTGATCCAGAAATATGTCCAGGACCCGCTCGCCGAACAAATCCTCTCGGGTCAAGTGCCGGATGGATCGGTGGTCAAGGTCACCAGTGGCTCCGACCGATTGCTCTTCCGAGCACGCCAGGCGGTCAGCGAAGCGGCGTAAGCGGCTGCTTCAGAATATAAACTCATGAGATGGCGGCTTTCGGGTCGCCATTTCGTTTTTGAGGCAAGGCTGCGGACGATGCCGTTGGTGAGCTGATTGTTCTGCTGAGACGCAGCGTCACTTGAAATTCCCGGTTGCCATCGCGATGGCCGAAGGGCGGTTAAGGATCAATCCTTGCTTGCGACCTGATTCGATTTCTCGTCACTCAGGAGCGTGTCGATACGCTTGCGCTCGTCCTCGAATTTGGCGAGCGCCTCGCCGTCCAAGGACTTGCCGCCGGGCAGGCGGACGCGCAAGGGATCGACCTTGGTGCCGTTGACGATCAGCTCGTAATGCAGGTGCGGCCCGGTTGCGAGACCGGTCGAACCGATGAAGCCGATGACCTGGCCCTGTACCACCTTCGCGCCCGGTACGATGCCTTTGGCTATTGCGCTTTGGTGGTTGTAGGAGGAGACATAGCCGTTGGCGTGGCGGATCAATGTCTGGTTGCCGAAGCCGCCGGAATCCCAGCCGGCCTTTTCAACGACCCCGTTGCCGGCGGCGATGATCGGGGTGCCGCGCGGTGCGGCCCAATCGGCGCCGGTGTGCATGCGCGCAAACCCGAGGATCGGGTGGCGTCGCATGCCGAAGCCGGATTTGAAGATGCCGGTCGGGACGGGATTGCGCAGCAGGAATTGACGGATGCTCTTGCCGTTTTCGTCGAAATAATCGATCGAGTGATCGGCCGGATCTTCGAAACGATAGAAGCGGGTGACAGTGTCGCCGAATTTGGCGTTGACGTAGAGCAATTCGGAATCAGCGCTTGCCTGGCCGTTTTCGTCGGCAACGGAGAAGAAGGCTTCGAGCGAATCCGTCGGCTTCAACTGTGCCTGGAAATCAACGTTGCTGGCGAGCAGTTTGATGATCTGCGCCACCATCTCCCTGGTCATGCCATAGGAAAGGGCGGCACGATACACGCCGTCATAGACGCTCGGCAGGTCCCGGCCGGCGGCGGCTGCCGGTGCGTCATTGTCGAAGGCGGTGGCGATAGCATCGAGCATCGGCGGCTCGCTGCCGGCGACGAAATCGCCATGATCATTTTCGGCGATGGTCAGGACATGCTTGGTGCCGCGATAGATGCTGGCGCGAATGATCTTCGCGTGCTCGCCTTTCTGCAGAATTCCGATGCGCAGCACGTCGCCGGCGGAAAGATCGGACGAGCCGAACAGCGGCTCGATCTTGGCCGTAATGTTATCGGCATCCGCTTTCAGGTAGCCGGCATTGGCGAGTACCGTCCCGATCGGCGTATCCTCGCGCACCGGGATGATGTCGTCGGCGAATTCCTGGGTCTGCGGCGTGACCGCTTCGGGAGAGGATACCGACATGTTTTCTTCGACGACGCGGGCCGCAAGCCCCGCTGTCAGGTCGACATCGGTATCGTCAGTCGCAAAACGGCGCGGATCAACATAATAGAGCGCGGAAAGCTGGGTATTGTCATCAACCAGCACGGAGCCGTTGGAGCGCACATTCGCCTCGACTTCATCGAGCGACATGGAACCGGCAAGCGGGAAGGGCACATCCCTGGCCGGAAAGGGCACGGTCTTCAGGCTGACCTCAGATTCCACATCGGAACCATAAATCGCGCCGGTGCGGTTGGCGGCCGGCGGAATATTCTCATCGGCGGAAAAGATCGCCAGCGGGTCGAAGGCGGGATAGTTCTCTGGAGCGACGCGGTTGGTGGCGAGCGCGATCTTTACGTGCGCGAAAGGCTGGCGACGCACCACTTCCTTGTCGCCGTCACGCACGACCGTCGAGACTTCCAGGATATTCCGGTCGGAAGGCTTGGACGCGATCGCGGTGGGCACAAGACGGCCGCCGCGCGTCACCTGGTCCTCTGCGCTGTCGTGGTTGCCGCTGTCTGTTGTTGCATAGGCTTCGGCGGGTATGGCGAGTTGCTGGCGCCCGTCGAGAGCCGCAAACAGCGCGACCCCCATCAATATGCTGGAGGTTATGCCGGTAAGGAACGTGCCCGAAAGCCAGCGTATGGAAACTTCACGCCGGTCCGGCGCTCGCCTGCCGTCGGCCAGGATTGGCGGCTCGTTGCCGAGCGATCGGAGCATCATTTTGTCCGTCATCATGCCAATCGAGATCCGGTTCCTTATATGCGAGCCGTATGGCTGGGGCGAAGATGTGCATATTTATGACGGGGGAGTCAAATCGCGCGCATTTCGCTTGTGGAGTGTCTGAATGCTATAAATGCCGCGTTTCCTGCGGGAGCTGGCGATATCTGGTGTCGGCGGATTTGGGATCAAGGGCCGATCATCGTCATATTTTACGATGCTCTGCGTGTGGCGCCGCCGTCGGCGCACGTTTGGATGGCGGCATCGGGAGATTTCGGTGCCTAATCCGGCCGATTTTGAGTGACCTTCACAAATCTCTCATAAGAATCAATCATTTGGATGTTTTTTGATTTTTTTCAAAATCCGCTGTTGACTAAGGGAAAGCGGTGGGATTATAAGCCCACTCACTGAACGAGGGCGGCGGCGCTGCTGGCGACGGAGTTTCTCGCTCATGTGTTTCCTTGATTGGCTGCGATGCTGATTTGTGGTTCTGG
>NZ_JBSYVH010000013.1:0-89987 GCF_054114205.1 Rhizobium sp. LEGMi-198b
CTGTTCTTCAAGGAGAACACCCGCATGTTCTACGGCGATGCCAAGAAGTCGGTCAGCGAGCTCTTGCCGATGATCGGCTAGGCAGGATACGCGCGCAGCCCTACGATGAGCGTAGTTGTTGCAGGCCAGATCAAACCCGGCCCCCGCCGACCCCGACCATCATTCATCCCAATGATGATGATCCCGTCAAACTCTGAATTAGACCGGGATAAAGGCGCTGTGCAAACCTTCATCCGGTGCAACGCTACGCGGGCGCAATGAAGATTTGACTTCGTCGTGCATTCGCATGTCCCACCGCACGGACCGCAATCGACAGCCCAAGGAAGCCAGCGATGACTGAGAACAGACAGATCAATCTTACCCGCCGTTCCCTTCTTATCGCGTCATGCATGTGCATTGGGTGCGCCGTGCCCGGCCCCCTGTTTGCTGCCGCACCGATAGCCACGAGCGAAGCACCCGGCTTCTATCGCTTGATGGTTGGTGACTACGAGGTAATGGCGCTGTCCGACGGCAAGCTCCCTCTTGCAGCGATGAAATTGCTGCAAGGGAACTCGGCGCGGATAGCCGAAGCCTTGAAAAGCGACTTTCTCGGCGAGCAGGTCGAGACCTCCCACAATTCCTTTCTTGTGAATACCGGCGATAAACTGGTTTTGGTCGATGCAGGCGCGGGCACTCTATTGGGTCCGCATACCGGCAAATTGCTCGGCAATCTACGCTCTGCTGGCTATCGGCCAGAACAGGTGGATGAGGTCTATCTCACCCACATGCATACAGATCACATCGGCGGGCTGATGTCGGGTGAGGAACGCGCTTTCCCGAATGCGATTATCCGCGCCGATAAGCGCGACGCAGATTACTGGCTGAGCGAAGAAGAAATGCGCGCCGCTCCCGCCGAGGCGAAGCGCTTCTTCCAGGCCACCATGGCTTCGCTGTCCCCTTATATGAAAGCTGGCAAGCTGAAGACTTTCGAGGGCAGTACCGACCTGATTCCGGGGATTCGAGCGCAACCGGCCTATGGGCATACCCCCGGACACACGATGTTCGAGATAGAAAGTAAGGGGGAGAAGCTGCTCCTGTGGGGCGATATCGTCCATGTCGCCACAGTTCAGTTCGCCGATCCGACCGTCACGATCGGATATGATGTCGACCGGACCCAGGCCGAACAGGAGCACTGGCGCGTCTTCGACGACGCAGCGCGGAGCCGGTGCATGATCGGGGGCGCGCACCTCCCCTTTCCTGGGCTTGGCCATGTTCGCGATAACGGCGACAAGACTTACGCCTATGTGCCGTTGAGTTAGCGATCGGCATAAGCCAGCCAGGAGACGATCCGCTAAGCCTCTGCCGATCCCGAGTTCTCGCCGAGCATCAGCACTTGGCGGGGAAGCGCCGTTGCAGTTCGGTCGTCTCGTCACAACTCAACGGTCTGGTTTTCTCGCCGCGTAGCAGCAGGAACAGTTTGGCGGTTTCCTCAAGTTCCTCGGCGGAATAGACCGCCTCGGAAAGATCGACGCCGGCAACAACCGGGCCGTGGTTGGCGAGCAGCACTGCATGGCTATCGGAAATCCGCTCCGCAACCGCCTTGGCCAGGGCCTCGTCGCCGGGCGGATAATACGGGACGAGAGGCAGACGTCCGACGCGCATGACGTAATAGGCCGTAAGCGGCGGAAGCACATCGTCATGGTCAATCCCGCAGAGACAGCTAACCGCGACAGAATGGGTCGAATGCAGATGGACGACAGCTCTCGCACGTGGCCGCTTGTCGTACATGACGCGATGGAGAAACGCTTCCTTGGTGGGTGCGTCGCCCGAAACGTGCCGCCCCGCCTCATCCAACTTGGCGATGCGCGATGGATCAATCGTTCCCATGGACGATCCGGTTGGGGTCATCAGCCATCCATCGTCAATGCGGACGCTGATGTTTCCGGTCGATCCAGCGGTCAGGCCGCGATCGAAAAGCGATTTTGCATAACCGGCGATCTGGTCGCGAATTTTTGTTTCGCTCATGCGATAATATCCAAGGCGCGTTCAAAAAAATCCGGGCCGCCGAAATTGCCGCTTTTGAGCGCCACCTGCAAGGGCCGATCGGAAAGCGTCGTCGTCCATGGCACTCCGGGGGCGATCTCGACACCGATGGAAAGTCCTTGTATTTTGAGCGCCGAAACCACCGCTCCTGAAGTCTCCCCCCCAGCCACCAGCAACCGGCTGACGCCATCCGCCACCAGTCCTTCCGCGATGGCTGCCAGTGTATGCTCCATCATGGCGCCGGCCTGCTCGCGCCCGTATTTCGCCTGGTTTGCCTCCACCTCATCGGGATCGGCAGATCCGTAGATCACGACCGGCCGGTCGGCAGGCTGGCTTTTCGCCCAGGAAAGGGCCTGCTCTATGACGGGATGCTTTTCGGCTATGGCGTCTAGGTCGATCCTGCGGCTTGGCCAAAGTGCCCTAGCCCTGGCAAGCTGCTGACGCGTGGCGGCGGAGCAACTGCCGGCGAGGATTGCCGTCCGTGGCGGCGCCGAATATCCAGAGGCGCGTTCCACCGGCTTGCGCGGCGAAATGCCGAAATTGGCCGGCAGGCCCATGGCGAGCGCCGAGCCACCGGTTACGAGCTTGTGACCGCGCACGGCGCGTCCGATGGACCGGAGATGCTCGTCATGGATCGCGTCCGTAACGGCGTAGCGTTGTCCGGTCTCTGTGAGACCGGCAAAAGCTTCCGCAATCGCGGCATCGCCCGCGGAGACGACCTCATGAGGAACGAGACCAACATTGTGGGCCGACTGTTCCGCCATCAGCGAGACGAGGTCGGAACGGCGCATCGGCGTCAACGGATGGTCCTTCATCGGCGAATCCTGCAATAGCTGGCGGCCGACGAAAAGATGCCCGTTGAACACCGTCCGCCCGTTCTTCGGGAAGGCAGGACAGACTACCGCGATCTTCGCATCAAGCGCGTCGCTCAAGGCATCCGCGACGGGACCGATATTGCCCTGGGCGGTGGAGTCGAATGTCGAGCAGTATTTAAAGAAAATCTGCTCGGCGCCGTGTGTCCGCAGCCACTGAAGGGCATCGAGCGATTGCGCGACAGCTTCCGAGACGGGAGCGGTCCGGGATTTTAGCGCAACGACGACGGCATCCGCGTCAAGAACATCGAATGCCGGCGCGGGAACGCCGATCGACATCACCGTCCGCATTCCCTCGCGTACGAGAATGCTGGCGATATCGGTTGCCCCGGTGAAGTCGTCGGCTATGACGCCAAGAAGAATACCCATCGCTCATCCCCGCTTATAAGGTTCGAACCAGCCCAAACCGTCCGTCGTTCGACCGCGAGGATGATACTCGCAGCCGACATAGCCCGTGTAGCCGAGGCGATCGAGCTCGGAAAACAGGAATGGATAGTTAAGCTCTTCGCCGTCCGGCTCCTGACGCGACGGCACGCTGGCAATCTGCACGTGCCCGCTGATTGGCATCAGCTTGCGCAGGCGTGTCGTCACGTCGCCATGAATGATCTGGCAATGGTAGATATCAAACTGCAGCTTCACATTGGTGAGGCCGAATTCATCGATCATCTGCGCAGCCGTACGGAAATCATTGAGGAAATAGCCGGGCATATTGCGCCCATTGATGGGTTCCAGCAGAAGATCGATGCCTTTTTCGGCCAGTCGATGAGCGGCATGCTCCACCGCACGACGATAGCTGGCCTGCGCTTGCGGATCGCTGCGGTCGGCGAGGCCGGCCATCAGGTGAATCTTCTTGACGCCAGTGGCTTCGGCATAGACGAGCGCGCGGGTCACGCCCTCGTCCATATCGCCGAAGCGGTCCGGCAGCGATGCCAGCCCGCGCGCGCCGGCGGCCCAATCACCCGGAGGCATGTTGAAAAGTGCCTGGGTTAAGCCGTTGCGGACAAGCCGTTCCTGGATGTCCTCGGGCTTGAAGTCATAGGGAAACAGGTACTCGACAGCCGAAAACCCGGCCTCGGCGGCAGCGTCGAAACGGTCAAGGAACGACCATTCGTTGAACATCATCGTCAGATTGGCGGCGAAGGTTGGCATGGCTCACCTCGTCTTTTCCGGAAGCGAGGCGCCGGACAGTTGCGCATAAAGGCGTGCGAGCGACGAATCGTCGTCGCGTCCCATGCCGGCGCCGGAAGCCGCAAGGTACATTTGCAACGCCGCGGCACTGAGCGGCACCGGATAGCGTTCGGACCGCGCCATGTCCTGGATGATACCAAGATCCTTGACGAAAATATCGATGGCGCTGAGGGGCGTGTAGTCGCCGGCGAGCACATGGGGGATGCGGTTTTCGAACATCCACGAATTGCCGGCGGATGCGGTAATCACTTCGTAGACCTTGTCGAGATCTAGTCCCAGTTTCGCGGCGAGCGAGATCGCCTCACAGGCGGCGGCGATGTGAACGCCGGCGAGCAACTGGTTGATCATCTTGAAGGCAGCGCCAGCGCCAGCGGTTTCACCGAGCTCATAGACCTTAGCGGCCATGGCATCGAGCGCGCGGCGCGCGGCGCTGAAGGCAGCCTTTGTACCCGAGGCCATAACCGTCAGCTCGCCGCTGGCGGCGCGCGCTGCTCCCCCCGAAATGGGGGCGTCGAGATAATGAACGGCCCTTGCCTCGAGCTGCGCGGAAAGCTTGCCAGCCACCGCGGGATCCATGGTTGCGGACGAGATAAATACGGAACCGGGACGCATGACACCGGCAATGCCGCCCGCACCGAACAGGACGCTTTCCGTCTGCGCCGCGTTGACGACCACCGAAACAACGATGTCGGCCTCTTTCGCGGCTTCCGCGATGCTGGAAGCGGAGCGGCCTCCTGCCTGCACGAAGCGGGAAACAGCATCCGCGGAAATATCGATGCCGATCACATCGAAGCCGGCCTTCCTGAGCGAGAGAGCCATGCCCATGCCCATGGCGCCAAGACCAATGACGGCCGCCACCTGGGGCGTTTCCGCGTTTTCCTGAAGGGTTGTCATATGATGATCCTTAAATGATACAGCGGTTGGCCTCCCCGGCGCCTGATGTCGGGGAGGCACTCATTCAGCGGTTTACCGTCTTTGCCGGCACGGAAAGTGTTGCGATGCAACCGACGATCAATGCCGCCGCCAGAAAATACATACCAATAGAGTTACTGCCTGTGGCGTCCTTGAGATAACCGATTATGAACGGTCCCAGGAAGCCCGCAAGATTGCCGACCGAATTGATCCACGCGATGCCGGCTGCGGCACCCGTGCCGCCCAGAAAGGCAGTCGGCAGGGACCAGAATAGCGGTGCGCAGGTGATCGCGCCGGCAGCAGCCAGCGAGAGCGCCGCGATGGCGACCCCGGTACTCGATGCGGCGGTTGCGGCGATGAAGCCGATGCTGGCGATCATGGCAGGGACGACGAGATGCCAACGGCGTTCGCGGAAGTGATCGGACGAGCGTCCGAGAACAAGCATAGTGATGAATGTGCAGATGTAGGGGATTGCCGAGACCAGGCCGACGTTGAAATTGCCGACAACCCCGGAAGCCTTGACGAGCGTCGGCATCCAAAAGTTCAGGCCGTATTGACCGAGCACGAAGCAGAAATAGATGAGGCTCATCAGCCATACCCGACCGTCGCGCAGGGTCGCACCGAGGCTGCTGGGACTCGCTGTCTTGATCCGGTTCTCAGCCTCCATGTTGGCGAACAGAACATCTTTCTCCTTTTGATCCAGCCATTTCGCATCTTCAATACGGTTGTCGAGATAGCAAAGGACGACAAAGCCGAGCAGCACAGCGGGGATGGCCTCAATCATGAACATCCATTGCCATCCGGACATGCCGTTGAAGGTGTGAAGGCTGTCCATGATCCAGCCCGAAAGCGGGTTTCCGAAAATGGCGGAAACTGGGATGGCAGACATGAACGTCGCAATGATCTTGGCGCGCCGATGGGACGGATACCAGGATGCCAGATAAAGAATGATCCCCGGAAAAAAGCCGGCTTCCGCAAGACCAAGCAGGAAACGCAGAATGTAGAACATTCTTTCCGAGGACGTGAATGCGAAGGCGGCCGAAATGATGCCCCAGGTGATCATGACGCGGGCGATCCATATCCGCGCGCCGACCCTGTTCATCAGCAGATTGCTGGGCACTTCGAAAAGGAAGTAGCCAATGAAGAAAATGCCGGCACCGGCACCGTAGGCCGCTTCCGAAAGACCCAGCTCGCTGGACATCTGCAATTTGGCGAAGCCGACATTAACGCGGTCGAGATAAGCGACCACGTAGCAGAACATCAGCAAGGGCATAATTCTCCAGAAAACTTTCTTGTAAGCGATATTTTCTACCGCTTCGGCCGCGCCCGCACGGGCGGCCGATGCCTGATCCAGCACCGTCATTGCTCTCCTCCTCTGATAAAATACGGGTAGTCCCGCCTCCCGCGCCCCAAATTGGCAGCGCTGCCATTTCCTATAAACAATTTTGGCAGCGCTGCCAAGTAGTTTTTGGCAGCGCTGCCATTGAGCAAAGGAGTGCTTTTCTAATATGCTTGCAAAGGCCGCTTTTCAGAGTGCGACGCGCTTTCCAAAGTCTTGATTGACAAGCCGAAACCCGCGAGGCACTCGAAGGAACATTTCGCGAGAATCTCGAGCTGGGGGAAGGAAATGGATCTGAAAAACACGCCGATCACACTGGCCGAGGTTGCTGACGCGGCCGGCGTCGGCGAAAGCACGGTCTCGCGTGTGCTGCGCAATCATGGGTCCTTTTCCGAGAAAACGCGCGCCCGCGTCATGGCGGCGGTCGACAAACTTGGCTATGTCCCCAATAGAATCGCGGGAGCCTTGGCATCGACGGGCACTCCCCTGGTGGCGATCATCGTGCCCTCTCTCTCGAATATCGTCTTCGCCGACGTCTTGAGCGGCGTTACCCGGGCGCTTGAGACGCGGCAGAAGCAGGCCGTGTTCGCCGTTACCGAATATGATCCGCTACGGGAAGAGGCGCTTGTCGCGGCCGTTCTGGCGTGGCGACCGGAAGCGGTCATGCTTGTCGGCCTGGAGCATACCGAGGGAACGCGAAAGCTGCTTCGCGCCGCGGGCTGCCGTGTTCTGGAGCTGCTGGATATCGATGGAGAACCGCTAGATATCGCTGTCGGATTCTCGCATCGATCGGCCGGCAAGGCGACTGCCACCCATCTCATTGAAAAAGGCTATACACGCATCGCTTATGTCGGACACGACATGGAACGCGACACCCGCAGCGCAAAACGCTTCGCAGGGTTTGTCGATCAACTCAGCCAGGCAGGGCTCGCGCTGAGAGATCGGGAAATCCGCAATGCTCCTTCCTCGGTCAGCCTGGGAAAAGCGGGATTGGCGAGTGTTTTAAGCCGATCCCCAGACGTTGAGGCCGTGTATTTCTCCAATGACGACATGGCGCTTGGGGGCTACTTCCATTGCCTGTCCGCGGGAATCTCCGTGCCCGACCGGCTCGCGATCATCGGCTTCAACGCTCTCGATATCTGCCGCCACACCCCGCAGCCCATCGCCAGCATTCTCACGCGGCGTGTGGATATAGGAAGGCGGGCCGCGGAACTCCTTCTGGAGGATGCTCCTCCCCAAACGGTCGATGTCGGATTCGATCTCGTGCCGGGCGGGACGGCCTGACAAAACTTGGCGCCACGGCGGGCAAACTCGGACCGTGCGGATCGATCTCGTCAATCCGTCAGAAGAACCGTGCGAAACGAAGCTCTTGCGGCATGACCTTCAATGGCCGTCGGGCGGGACGGCCTCGGTCGGGACCGTTTCCTTTAGGTTCTTCCGATGGAAGATGAAGAGACCGGCAAAGACGATGATCGCGGCGCCGATGATGATCTGCATATCGGGAATATCGTTGAAGAAGATGTAGCCCAGCACAATCGCCCAGAGCAGCAGCGTATATTGCAGCGGCGCAAGCAGTGATGCCGGTGCGAGCTTCAACGAGCGCGTGATGAGCAAATGCGCGCAAGAGGCTACGATACCGAGCAGCAGCATGCCGAGCCAATCGATGGGCGTCGCCGGCCGCCAGTGGCCGATGCTCAAGACGATGCCGGTGGCAAGGGCGGCGATCGTCTGCCAGGTCACGAGTGTCGTGTCGCTGGTCGAGCGCAGATAGCGGCTCATCACCAGCGTCAGTGCAAAGGCTAAGCTGCCCGCGAGACCGAAAAGCGACGGAAGCGACAGCATCGCCGTGGACGGACGCAGCGCGATGACGACGCCGGCGAAGCCGACCAGAACGGCCAGCCAACGGCGCCAGCCGATCTTTTCCCCAAGAAAGAAATGCGAGAGCGCCGCAACATAGATCGGCCCGGCCATATAGAAGGTCATCACATCTGCGAGCGGCAGATAGGCGACGGCAGCGTAGAACAGGCCGACATCGCCAGTCGCCATGGCCACCCGCATGAACTGGAGGCCTTTCTGCTCGACGCGGAACAAGGCCATCGGCCCTTGTCTCACGATCATCGGTCCGAGCACGACAAAAGCTCCGAACGAGCGGATCACCAGCACCTGACCGACGGCAAAACTCGAGACCAGCCACTTGCCCATCGCATCGTTCAACGCAAAGAGCAGATCGCCGAGCAGCATTAGCACGACACCGATCATGATCATGTTTCCGGCATTGGCCACGGCCGTCTTGGTCTTCATTCCCCGAATCCTCGCAAAAACGGCCGCGCATGCGCGGCCAAGTGCGGCTTCGACCTTAACGCTTCCGATGTCAAGTGCTGGCTTAAATACGACCGCTACGAGCGATCGGAGCGATGAATAAACCGGTCAGGCAAGCCGACGGACAACCGCTACTATCGACCCGGCAACGTCGGAGACATGACTACTTCGCTGAAATAGTTGACGATTTCGGGAAAGTATCCTGGAATGGCGGTTTTCCATGCAGATGCTTTAGGCGACACCGATGCGACGAGACTGATATCGCTGCAAGTCCAACCACTTACCTTCTGCCTGTCATTCGTGTGTCACGATCGCCCGCTAATCACGACACCGTAACGTGACTTCACAAACGCGCGAGGATTCCCATGCGTAAAACTCTAATCGCTCTTGCCGCCGCCACCATGCTGGCCGGCGTTTCCCACGCAGCCACCGTCTATCCGCTCGATCGTGCAACGATCCTGGTCGGCTCGCCTTTCGACTTCAAGGTCGAGTTCGACGGCGCCATCAAGAAGGAAGACGTGAAGATCACCATCAACGGCCAGGATGCCAAGTCCGTTCTCGGCGCCGATTTCAATTTCGTGGCCGACGAGAAGGGCAAGGACGACAAGAGCCTCGGCTCTGCCGTTATTCTGCGCTCCGCCAAAATCGGCAAGGCAGGCACCTATAAGGTAGAAGTCAGCGCCGGCGGCCAGACGAAAGCCGTCACCTGGGACGTGTTCGGCACCTCCGCGACCCCGAAGGCCAAGAACGTCATCTTTCTGCTCGGCGACGGCCTCTCCGTTGGCCATCGCACCGCTGCCCGCCTGATGTCCAAAGGCATGACCGAGGGCAAGGCGAACGGCCGCCTCTTCATGGATGACCTCGATCACATGGCATTCATCGGCACATCGTCCACCAACGCGATCGCCACCGACAGCGCCAACACCATGTCGGCTTACATGACCGGCCACAAGACCGCGATCAATGCGCTCGGCGTCTATGCCGACCGCACGCCGGACTCGCTGGACGACCCGCGTGTCGAAAACATCGCTGAAGCGGTGCGCCGCCTGACCAAGAAATCGATCGGCGTCGTTTCCACTGCCGAAATCGAAGATGCCACACCGGCCGCCGTCATTTCCCATACGCGCAAGCGCGGCGACAAGGCTGAAATTGCTGCCATGTTCCTCAACACCAAGCCGGATGTTATCCTCGGTGGCGGCTCGGCCTATTTCCTGCCGAAGGACGTCCCGGGCTCCAAGCGCAAGGACGACAAGGACCTGGTCAAGACCTTCAAGGACGATGGCTACGCGCTGGCGACCGATAAGTCCGAGCTGACAGCCGCCGCTGGCACCAATACCGGCAAAATCCTGGGCCTCTTCCACACCGGCAACATGGACGTGACGCTGGATCGGGAATTCCTCAAGAAGGGCACGGTCGGCAAATTCCCGAACCAGCCCGGCCTCAAGGACATGGCCAAGGTCGCGCTTGATCAGCTTTCCAAGAATCCGGACGGCTTCTTCCTGATGATCGAGGGCGCCTCGATCGACAAGCAGGCTCACACGATGGACTGGGAGCGCTCGGTCTTCGAAACCATCGAATTCGACCAGGTTGTCGGCATGGCGCGCGAATTCGCCAAGACGCATCCCGATACGCTGATCGTCGTCACCGGCGACCATACGCATGGCGTTTCGGTCATCGGCACGGTCGATGACGAAAAGCCGGGCACGGACATGCGTGAGAAGGTGGGCGTCTACGCCGATGCCGGCTTCCCGAACTATGAGGACAAGGACGGCGACGGTTTCCCTGACAAGGTCGACGTGAGCCGCCGCCTTGCCATCTTCGCCAACAACTATCCGGACTATTACGAAACCTTCCGCCCGAAGATGGACGGCCCGTTTGAGCCGGCAATTCAAAACGAGAAGAAGGAATACGTCGCCAACAGCGCGTATAAGGATGTTCCCGGCGCCGTGCTTCGCGAAGGCAATCTGCCGCGCAATGCCGATACGGCCGTTCATGCCGTCGACGATGTCGTACTGCAGGCAGCCGGTCCTGGTTCGGAAGAATTCAAGGGCTACATGGAAGAGAGCGACGTCTACCGCGTTCTCGCCGATACCTTTGCGCTCGGTGCAGAGACTATGTAATTTGCCAGAAACCTCCGGGCGGCATTGGCCGCCCGGAGGCCATTTCCGAGGAGGTGCGCGGTGGGCAACATTCTTTACGGTTCCGTTGTCAGTCGCCGCAGCCTGCTTGCGATGATCGGCCTGTCGCCATGGGTCATGACCGCAGGCCCCAGCCACGCCTCGCCCAGCGAACTCTCCTTCGGCGATCTCTACGGCAAGGTCAGCGCGCTCGGCCTCGAATTTTCCGACAAGGTTAAGTCCCTGAACGGACAACAGATCCAGATGCGCGGCTTCATGGCGCCGCCGCTGAAGGCAGAAGCGAAATTTTTCGTGCTGACCGAAATCCCGATGTCGATCTGCCCCTTCTGCTCGACCGATGCCGACTGGCCGGACAATATTGTCGTCATCTATCTCTCAGAAGCGCAGACCTTCGTACAACCCGGCACGCTGATAGCCGTCGCCGGCACGCTCGAAGTCGGCTCCTGGACGGACCCGGAAACCGGATTCTTAAGCCGGCTTAGATTGCGCGAAGCGAACTATTGGGTTGCCTGAACAAGATGCTATCGCTCGAACTCGCCGATATCTCCATCACTTTTCCTGGGCTCGCCGCGCCGGTGCTGACGATCGAGCGACTGCAGATTCCGGCCGGCGGTCGCGTGGCCGTCACTGGCGCCTCCGGGTCCGGCAAGAGCACCTTCGTCAACGTTATCACCGGGCTCGAACGGGCACGCCAGGGCTGCATCGACTGGAGCGGCACGAACATAGCCAAGCTCTCCGAAGGCGGCCGGGACCGCTGGCGTGCCGCAAATGTCGGTCTGGTGATGCAGGATTTTCATCTGTTTGCCGGCCTGTCGGCGATCGAAAACATCTTGCTGCCGGCAAGGCTTGCTCGCTCGGCATCCGTCGAGATCATCGAACGGGCACATGATTTGTTGAAGCGGGCAGGTCTGAAGCAGCCCAAGCAAAGGATCGAGACCATGTCGCGCGGCGAGATGCAGCGCGTTGCCGTTGCCCGGGCGCTGCTGCAAAAACCCGGCGTCATTGTCGCCGACGAGCCTACCGCCAGCCTCGATGTCGACAGCGGCGAAGCCGTCGGCAGCCTGCTGCTGGAACTCGCCGATCAGGAAAAGAGCACACTGATCGTCGTCTCACACGATGAGCGGCTGACCAACCGGCTCCAACGCAAGATCACCTTCAACCTCGGGCGCATCGCCAGCGATACCCGGTCGATGGAAGATGCAGCATGATCCGTTTCATCCTGGCCGATCTCCGCAGATTCTGGCTCGGCTCGGCCGTGCTCGTTCTGATCGTAGCCCTTGCCGTGGCGCTCGGGGTGACGGTCACGCTGCAGGAACGGGCGCTCAGGCTCGGCAGCGCACGGGCCGCCGATAAATTCGATCTGGTGATCGGCGCGGCCGGCAGCGAGAACCAGCTCGTGCTCTCCTCGGTCTTCCTTCAGGCCGCGCCGTTGCCATTGATGGATGGCGGGCTGCTGACAACACTCGCTGCCGATCCCCGCGTCGCCTGGGCGGCTCCGATCGGATTCGGGGATTCGTTCATGGGCAATCCGATCGTCGGCACGACGACGGCGCTGGTGCATAATCTCGCCAGGGAACTGGCGGAAGGAAAAATTTTCGCAAAGGAAGGCGAGGCGGTGATTGGCGCAGGCGTCGCCCTCAAACAGGGCGATGAAATCAAGCCGATGCACGGCTCGGCGCAGGAAGGGGGACATACCCACTCCGAACTCGCCTACCATGTAACCGGCCGCCTGAAACCTACCGGAACGGCCTGGGATCGGGCCATCCTGGTCCCGATCCAGGCGGTCTGGCATATCCACGGCATGGGCCATCACGACGATCACGAAGACCCCGCCGAAGCGCATGATGAGCACGAGCATCATGCCATCGATCCGGATGCGCCGTTGAATGAAACGTGGGATGATGAGGTTCCCGGCCTGCCGGCAATTCTGGTGAAGCCGAAGACCATAGCCGATGCCTATAAGCTCAGGCAGCAATACCGCGCCGGTGCAACGCTGGCGGTGTTCCCCGCCGAGGTCCTGACCCGGCTCTATGCGACGCTTGGCGATGCGAAACGGGTGCTGTTTGCGATCGCTGTGGGGTCGCAAGTCCTAGTGGCGGCGGCGCTGCTGCTGGTGACGGTCATGCATGTCGGGCAGAGGCGGCGCCAGATCGGCGCGCTCAGGGCTTTCGGCGCCCCGCGCGGCGCGCTGTTTGCGATCGTCTGGTTGGAGCTGTTCGCGCTGGTGGCCATTGGTGTCGCCATGGGCTTCGGCATCGGCTATGCAGCGGCAGCGGTAATTTCTGAGGTCGTGGCGGGGGATAGCGGCGTCGTCATGCCGGTCGGATTCCTTCGCGAAGATATCGGCTTCGCGGCGGCGCTGCTGACGTTTGCGGCATCGATCGCGTCCGTACCCGCTATCCTCGCTTACCGTCAGCCGCCCGCCGCCGCACTCCGCGGCTGATCGGAACGATCTCGGGGGCACGCTTGCCCTTAAGACGTGTTCCGACCGGGCATTGAACGGCAGATAAGGGATTTGGCTCTATTGAAACTGCGCCAAAAGTGCCTCAGCCCCTTTGTCGATCGCGACTTTCGAGGCCTTGAGGGCGCCGAAGCTCGCGCCCACGTTCATCGCGCCGGGAAACTGCTTGGCGACAAAGGCGGAAAGCAAACGATTGCTCGGGGCGTCGTAAATCTCGACGGCATATGAAACCGAGCCGGTCATCGATCCTTCCTTGTCACGGGTGGCTTGGACCGCGTTGTAGACGTTACCTCCGACATCAAGATGCGAGAACGGTCCAAGGACGGGCGTCGTCTTCTTCGCGCCGGTAAGCGTCAGGTGAATCCGCAGGGTTCCCGGCATCGGCGTATTGACGATGCCGAAGCGGGTTCTGAGCTGTTCGGTGAAGCGGGTCTGCATGTAGTTGGCCAACTCGCCTTTGTCCTGCTCGCTCGTGTCGATGAACTGGTTGTCCTGGGCTCGATAGACTGTCACCGGATCGATAATTGCCTTGTCATACTGCTTCCAATCGGCATTGCCCCGATAGCGGAAGGGAACGCGCCCACTCGGGTCGCTGGGGTTGGGCTGCAAATTCGGCGCTGACGCCAATCCGGAATAAACCAGCGGATCCGCCGTCGTACAGCCGGCAAGCGCCGACCCAATAAGGATGAATGCGAGCGAAGCTTTGGAAGCAAGTTTCAAGATTATCTCTCTCGTGAAAAAATGGGCGGGCGAAAGATGTCACTTGAACCAGCGATAGCGCCTGATCGCGTTGCTGTGTGTTCAGATATGTTTAGAAATGTTGACGCCGGTCTTTGAGCTCCGTCGGATGCCGACAGACCGGATATGGCTCCACTAGCAATGGTGGATGCTGTCCATCTTGAAGGGATGGGAACGGAACTGGGTATCCGCGATTACCTGGGGCAGTTCGCTGGTGTCGCGATCGGGCACCGATGTCACGGTGCAGCACCGCCCGAGCCGGACAATCGGGGCGAGCCCGGCCCGGCACAAAGGCATTCTTTGCCCGGCGCCGCCGAAATGTGGGAGCGCCAGGCAATTGCTTCAATGACCTCTTAGATCAAGCACTTCGACTTAGCTTTTTGGCTTGAGGCTTTCAGGGTCGTAGATCGGCTTGTAACCGATGCCAACCACCTCGACCGGATAGGTCTCGGCAAAATATTCGATATTAAGCTTGCGACCTTCCTGGCAATGGCTCCATGGCAGGTAGGCGAGCGCGATATTCTTGCCGATGGTCGGGCCAAAGGCGATCGAGGTCGTGTAGGAGCGGCGGCCGAGTTCGTCCACCAGCACCTCGCCGGTTTCCGGATCCATGACCGGGAGGTTGCCGAGCGGATAGCGGGCGACACCGTTGCTGTCGACATTGTCGGTCATGACGAGGGTGCAGAGCATGGCCGGCTGATGGTCGCGTGCCTTGTACTCCAGATGTTTCGCCTTGCCGCGGAAGTCAGCTTCCTTAACCTTCGGGCGCGCGAGATCGCATTCGAGCAGGTTGTACTGGGTCAGCAGGTCTGCGTTCTGCAGACGCAGGCTTTTCTCCATGCGGCGCGAGTTGGCATATGTTTCGACGCCGAAGGCCATGACGCCCGTTGCCCGCAGCGCATCCCAAACGGCAAGGCCATCCTCGTACGCCATGTGCAGTTCCCAGCCCTGCTCGCCGACATAAGAGATACGGAAGGCCGTGACCGACTTGCCGGCGATCTCGATCGGCTTGATCGCTGCAAAGGCGAAGTTTTCGGGATCGAGTCCTGCCGGATCGGCAACGACCTTCTTCAGCGTGGCGCGGGCGTTCGGACCCCAGAGACCGATGGTGACGAATTTCTCGGAAACGTCGGTGACGGTGACGTTGAAGCCCTTATCCTCGGCAATGCGCTTTATGTAGTGGAAATCGCGCGGGCCGGCGTCCGCTCCATCGATCACTCTGCAGCGATCGGCCATGCGAATGACCGTCAAGTCGGCGCGCACCATGCCCTCGTCGTCGAGGAAGTGGGTATAGATGCCCTTGCCGATATTGGCATCGCCGCCGATCTTTGCGGCACAGACCCATTCCATGAGTTCGACATGGTCAGGTCCTTCGACATCGAACATGTAGAAGTGGCTGAGGTTGACGATGCCGCAATCCTCGCTCATCGCCAGATGTTCGGCATTGGAGACGCGCCAGAAGTGGCGATTGTCCCATTCGTTTTCGCGAACAGGAACGCGGTCGCCGTATTTCTCCAGCAGGTGTTCGTTGGCGGCATAGCCGTGAGCACGCTCCCAGCCACCCAGCTCCATGAAATAGCCGCCGAGCTGCTTTTCGCGCTCGTAGAAAGGCGAGCGCTTGACGTTGCGGCCCGAAGCATAGGGTTCGCGCGTATGGACCGCTGGGAAATAGATCTTCTGCGCGGCCTCGTAGCAGCGGCCTTCGATAAATTTCTCTTCGAGCTGGTGCGGGTAGAAGCGCGAATAGTCGATGCTGGCGTGGTCGATCTCGGTGCGACCATCGGTCATCCAGTCGGCAATCAACTTGCCGTATCCGGGACCGTCTTTGACCCAGATGGCGACGCAGTACCAGAGGCCGCGCACCTTCTGGCTCTCGCCACACGACGGACCGCCAGCGGCGGACACCTGCAGGAGACCGTTGAAGGAGTGGCCTTCATTATAGCCGAGCTCGCCGAGGATCGGTGTCAGTTCCATCGCGCGCTCGAGCGGCTCGAGAATCTGTTCCATGTCCAGGTCGCGCTGCGAGGGCGAGAGGCGTGCCTCGTGCTTTTCGAGCAATTCGCGCGGATGGCACATGCGCGGATTGTCCTTCTCGTAGTAGCCCCACTCGATCTGTCCGCCCTCGGTGGTCTTCGGGTCGCCGGTGTCGCGCATATAGGCGGAGTTGCCCTGGTCGCGCAGCAGCGGATAGCCGATTTCCTTGCCCGTGCCTTCGAATTCGTTGTAGGGGCCGAAGAAGGTCAGCGGGTGGTCGACGGGCATGACCGGCAGATCTTCGCCAACCATTTCGGCGATCAGGCGACCCCACAGACCAGCGCAGACGATGACATGGTCAGCCATGATGGTGCCGCGATGGGTTACGACGCCCTTGATGCGGCCGCCTTCGACAATCAGTGACTTGGCCGGCGTGTTGCCGAACACCTGAAGCTTGCCGGATTTCTCAGCGGCATCGACCAACTTGCCGGCTACGGTTTGCGAGCGTGGAACGACGAGGCCCGCATCCGGATCGAACATGCCGCCCATGACCTGATCTTCCTCGATCAGCGGGAACATCTTCTTGATCTCGGAGGGAGTCACGAGATGGGCGCGCGTGCCAAAAGACTTGGCCGAGGTTACCTTGCGCTTGATTTCTTCCATCCAAACGTCATCGCCGGTGCGAGCGACTTCGAGACCGCCGATGCGAGCATAGTGGCCGAGCTTTTCGAAGAAATCGATGGAGTACTGGGTTGTCCAGACCGAGAGATAGTCATGGCTTGTGGTGTAGCAAAAATCCGAGGCATGCGCCGTGGATCCGATGTCAGTAGGAATGCCCGACTTATCGATGCCGACGATGTTGTCCCAACCGCGTTCGATCAGATGATGCGCGATCGACGCACCAACGATACCTCCGAGACCAACGATGACTACCCTCGCTTTTTCGGGAAACGCTGACATTTTCACCCCTCTTCGTTTCTAACGACATTGAAATTGACTGTATCAGGCCGGGTCTAGCAATGTTTTCGATGTGCCGTGCGACAGACTCCGACAGTAGATGTTCAAAGCGGGCCATCCGAAGCTTGCGGGTCAACCCGGTCGCGCCTGGCAGACATCCGCTGAAATGATCGCTTCTGACGGGACTGCAGCAAGGCTCGCCAGGTGCTAGGTATCCTTCCAGCCGCAGGGATGCCATCGATTTTCCGTGCATCCGGACCTTCAGCATGAGATTCCCGTCGATTTTTATATGTTCCTCACCGTCGCCTAGCCGGGCAGAGGAAACGTCTGCCGCAACAATCAACCGAAACGGTCTAAATCAGTAGAATTGAATGCTCGAAATACCGAAATCCTTGAAAGTACTTATCCGATTTCCGTATCGAACGTCTTTAAACCTATAGGCGCAATCCTTACGTCCTCTATCGTTATGTCTATCAAGGCAACACCGATGTGAGATCACTCACGACCACGCCGTCCCTCAGTGGGGACTCGGGACGCGCGGTCATTTTCCCAGACAAATGAGCAGCCCAAGCGTTCGACACGCCCTTGGCGTGTCGTGCGTAAAGGCGCGCGCAATCTCCCCGTCTTAATAACCAACACCAACCGGGCGGCCGTCGGATGAACGAACCCGTGCGCCCATAGGAGAGAAAAGATGGAATCCTTACAATATCTCAGCCCGATGGAATGGATGGCGATCGAAATCGCCGTCGCGGTCATCGTGCTGACAATCCTGTTCCGGTGGAGCGGCCTGGTCCGCTATATCCCCAACGACAGGCTCGGCATCCTCGAAAAGCTGTGGAGTTTTCGGGGCTCCGTCAAGAATGGCTTCATAGCGCTCAACGGCGAAGCCGGGTTCCAGCCGGAAGTCGTGCGCGGCGGCCTGCATTTTTTCATGCCGTTCCAGTATTCGATGCATCGCGCCAATCTCGTGACCATTCCGCAAGGCCAGATCGGCTACGTCTTCGCGCGTGACGGCAAGTCGTTGCCGCCGACCCAGACGCTTGCCTCGAATATCGAAGCCGATGACTTCCAGGACGTGCGCAGCTTTCTCCTAAAGGGCGGCCAGAAGGGTCCGCAGCGCAAGATCCTGCGCGAAGGCACTTATGCCATCAATCTCGCGCAGTTCATCGTGCTGACGGCACAATCGACCCACGCCGTAAACCTGAGCTCGTCCGAACAAAAGCTGTTTGCGGATATGTCCACGCTGATCACCGAACGGGATGGATTTGTGCCCGTCGTCATCCACGACGCCGAGGACCTGATCGGCATCGTCACTATTCACGACGGTCCGGCGCTGCCGGATGGCGAGATCATCGCGCCGACCGTTGCCAACGACCCGAAGGATCCGAATTTTCACAACAATTTCCAGGACCCGGAGAAGTTTCTCAATGCCGGCGGTTATCGCGGCCGCCAATTGCAGGTGCTTGCCGACGGCAGTTACTTTCTCAACCGCATCTTCGCAACGGTCGAACTCGTCGAGAAGACGATCATCGATGTTGGCACAGTGGGTGTCGTCGTCTCCTATACCGGCCGGCGAGGCGCGGATATTTCCGGCCAGTCCTATCGCCATGGCGAACTGGTCGAGACGGGCGCACGCGGCGTTTGGTCAACGCCGCTTCTGCCGGGCAAATATGCATTCAACACCTATGCCGGCAATATCGTCATCGTGCCGACCACCAACTTCGTGCTCAAATGGTCCAGGGAACAGTTCGGCGAGCATAGGCTGGACGAGAATCTCTCCGAAGTGTCGCTGATCACCAAGGATGCGTTCGAACCCGTGCTGCCGCTCTCGGTCGTCGTGCATATCGACTATATGAAGGCGCCCCTCGTCGTGCAGCGTTTCGGGGACATCAAACGGCTGGTCGAACAGACGCTCGATCCGATGGTCTCGGCCTATTTCAAGAATATCGCCCAGACCAAGACGTTGATCCAATTGCTGCAGGAACGCAGCGAAATCCAGCGCAAATCCGGTGATGAAATGCGCGAGAAGTTTGCCTCCTACAGCCTCGAACTGCAGGAAGTTCTGATCGGCACGCCGCGCGCCAACAATGGCCAGAACAGCATAGAGCAGATCCTGATCCAACTGCGCGAGCGCCAGATCGCCGTTGAAAAGGTCGAGACCTATAAATTGCAGGAAGCGGCTGCAATCCAGGAGCGCACATTGCGCGAGAAGGAAGCGCTCGCCGAACAGCAGGCCAAGATCACGACATCAGCACTCACCATCGAGATCAGCGAGAACGAGGGTAAGGCGCAACTCGCCCGCACTCGCCAGCAGGCAGAAACCATTCAGGTCACGGCCAAGGCAGAGGCCGAGAAGGTGCGCCTCGCCGGTCTCGGTGAGGCCGACCGGATCAAGGCCATCGCGCTTGCCGATGCCGAACGTATCAAGGCGACCGGTTTTGCCGATGCAGAGAAGGTGCGCGCCGTCGGCCTGGCGGAAGCCGAAGCCACCGAGAAGAAGGTCGCGGCCTTCGGCGGGCCGGACTATCAGCTCAACTCGCAGGTGCTCATGCGCTTCGCCGAGGCGATCGAGAACGGCAAGCTGCCGCTCGTGCCGCAGATCCAGGTCGGCGGTGGCTCCGGCGAGAAGGGTGCCACCAATGGTCTGGTGGAAATGATGCTGTCGATGCTGGTCGCCGACCGGCTTGGACGACAGGCACCGCCGGCCGCGGTGCCGGCGCCGCTCGAGCAGGACTGATTGTGAACGGGCCGGTCATCCCGGCCCGTTTTGCATCCTGCCTATAGGCTCATTGCGTTCCCTGAAACGACCAATGCGTCTGAATGATTTTCCACCCCTGCGGCTCGTGCCGGAAGACCTCCGTGCAGTTCCAGCGCATCGCCCCCTCCGTGCCGGCCCACGAGTGGAAATGATAGGTCAAAATCGCAACGTCGCCGACCGCCTCTACGCGCACATCGAGGAATTCGTACCGCGAGGCAAATATCTTGCCTCGAATGGTATCATAGTGGGCGCGCAGATTATCGAGCCCGTCGATGCGGCGTGGAATGAAGGGATCGAAATAGGTGACATTGCGGGATGACAGTTCAAGGAACCCATCGGGATCCCCATTGCACCACCGCGCCATTGCGGCTTTTTCCAACTCGACGACGGCATGAGACTGTGACATCTGCTCTCCTTTAAATTTTTCCCGGTTGCGGGAGAGCCGTCCATTAATAGGATTTCCGTGTCCTTGGACAGTACGCACAAATAGCGCAGCTACTGTCCCAAATCGCCAAATTGTGGAACATCATGCGCAAGCAACGTCATCAGGTCTATGCCAACTGCCCGGTCGAAGCAGCACTCGACATCATTGGCGGCAAATGGAAGGCCATTCTGATTTTTCATGTCCTGGACGGGCCGAAACGATTCGGTGAACTCGGACGCCTGCTGCCGGGACTGACGCAGCGGATGCTCACGACGCAGTTGCGCGAGCTTGAGGCCGATCACATCATCACGCGCACGATTTATCCGCAGGTGCCGCCCAAAGTCGAATATTCGATCACGCCCTTCGGCCAAACCTTGGTCCCGGTCCTGCGTGAACTGGCGCTATGGGCTGAAGACCATGTGAAGCCCCTTATAGAGCAGGCACGACACGCAGATGCGGAGGCACGGACGATCAATCGATAGAGGATGGCTCGTGCAAAGTTTGGGTTGACCGTTTTCGATGGCGAGGCGACACTTGCAGCCGGCAGCAAGGCAGGAGGAAAAAGATGGATGAGCCAGACCGCTGGCGCCACATGGCAAGCGCACCGAAAGACGGCAGCCGGATCCTCGTCACGATCCGCCCGTCCGAACAGGGGGCCGCAGAAGTTGATCTCGCATATTGGTCGAATGGCGATCAGTTCGGTGCAGAAGGCTGGCGCGCCTCTGATTCCTCGCCCGGCCGCATCGTTGAATATGCCGAGCCGGAATTGAAGTGCTGGATGCCGATGCCCTCGGCCAATCTCCAGCGCACCTCGATGCCCTCGCCCTGGGAAGGCGACGACGTTGAGCAGCTCGATGGGTCAGGGATTTAAGACCTCGCGCCGCCATGTGGCGAAGTTTCGATACACGGCAGGTGGCAAATCCGGTTGAGCTATCCACAACCATCCTTCGCCCGCGCGGCATCATTCCGATCGGTACCGACCGTTAAGGCGACACTTCCCGATCGACACATCGCTGTGCCATCGTAGTGGCCTCCATGAAAAGCGGCGCGTCCGAGACGAGACGCGCCGCTTCAAGATTTCTATGCCGACGGAAGGGCCTCAGGCGCCGGCGGTTTGCGTATGCGTTGCAAGCTGCTCTTCGTGGTTGTTGAACAGCACGTGGACGGCATCGTGGCCCGTCGGCGCGTAGTTCTGCAACGTGGCGACCACATGGGTTTCCGAGCCGGTGTTGATGCTGATCTTCGTCGAATTGGTTGCGGTGTCGACCGCTGCCGTCATCGACGCGACAGCACTTGCCTCGGTCATGCCCGGATGTTCGCCGACCAGCGCGTTCAGCAGGTTCGAAACATCCAACTTATCGCCCTCTCCCTTCGGGCTGAAGTCGGTGATGACGTCAGCCATGTTGAGATTGTGCAGAGCCTGGGCATCGAGCACGAAAGTATCCGCCCCGGCGCCGCCGGTCATGGTGTAACCGCCACCGCTCGTCAGCGTGTCGTTGCCGTCGGTGCCGTAGAGGTGGCCGAAGTCGATCTCGGCATAGTCGCCGTCGTGGCCGAGCGAGAAGTCGCCGGCCGAGTAGTCGCCGGTGAGACCGATGCTGGCGGTGTGGGTACCATCGGTGACGGTCAGCACACCACCAGTTTTCGCCGCGTTTTCCGCATAGGAGAAGCTGGCGGTCGCGGCGGAGATGTCGCCGAACCGCAGCGTGTCATTGCCGTCGAGGCCGGCGATCGTGCCGGTGAAGGCGGCCGCGTGGTCGATGGTGATCGTAGCCTGGGCATCCGTGCTCAACGTAATCGCCTGGCTGAACGAGCCGCCGATTTCGAGGCCAGCGTGGCCCGACAACAGCGCCGTGCCGCTGCCGCTGACATTGCTCTCGAGATTAATGTTGCCGCCATTCGCCCACAACACGCCATCATTGATGACGCTGCTGTGTATGTCGAGGCCGCCGGTCCCGGTCGCCTCCAGCGTGCCGGTGTTGCTCACAGCGTTGACACCGGTGTCGATGACGAGCGCGTGGCTGCCGTCGGCAATGATCGTGCCTTCGTTGACCAGCGTCAGGTGACCGTCGCCAAGTTGGCCTGCACCGGAGATGGTATTGTCAACGTTGGTCAGCGTGACGGCGTCACCGCTGCCGAAGATGACGTTGGCCGCATCGTCGGACAGCGTCACCGTGCCGCCGCCGGTCAGCGTGAGGCCGTGCTGCACGATTTCGAAGGCCGTTTCGCTGCCGGTCGAAGAGAGATGGATGCTGCCGGTGTTGTCGAGCGTGCCGCTGAATGGCATCAGCGCACCGTCGCTAAGCACCATGTCGCCGGTATTGTGCGTCACCACGGTCTCGTTGAAGAGGAAGTCGTCTGCCGTAAGAGCCGCGGCGCTGACGCCTGCCAAGGTAATGGTCTCGCCATCGCCGAGCGTGATGACGGCATTGCCCGACGCGTCGCTCGACAGATGGGCCTGAACGTCCGCAAAGCTTGAGAAGCCCGCAAAGCCGACCAGATCGATCTTATCATGCGCCGTATCGAAGTTGTGCACGACGTCGGTGCCGATGGTGTTCGCAAAGACCAGCGTGTCGTTGCCGCTCGATGCGGTGAGCGTATCGTCGCCCGACCAGGCGAAAATCGGCGCGCCCTTGGCATAGGCTTCGATGTTGTCGGACACATAGGCCGTGCCGGTCGAGCCATCGGCATTGATCCAGGTCTCGGTGACCTGAAGAACCAGTGCGCCGGTGACGCCATCGGGCGAGGTGACCGTCAGCGACGACGGATCGTTCGTCACCACGGACCAGGTGCCATCGGCATTATGCGTGCCTTCGCTGAGCACCCAGCCGGCGGGAAGGCCAGCAACGGTCAACGTGACCGCGCCGATGTGATGTGACGGATCTGCAAGTGCGAGGTTGATGGCTTCGCCGGAGATGCCGGCGGGCATGTTCGTATAGTTGACGGTTACATGTGCAGCGGAAGATGTTCCACCATCGCCATCGTTGACGGTGAAAGTAACGGTCCTGTTACCTGCGGTACTCGATGTCGAACTGAATTGAATATCCTTTAGCAACGCCGTTACCGCAGCTTGCGTAGCGTTCGTTGAGGTGAATGTAACCGTCAATGTTGCACCATTGATCGAGTACGTGCCGATTGTCTTGTTGCCGTAGGTGACGTTCCCACTGTTCGTACCGGTAATGCCGATTTGACCAGTCGACGTTCCTTGATTCTTGATGCTGACCTTGTCTGAGGAACCGGACGACGTAACGACAAGACTTCCGCCGTTGAAATTAGACGAGTCAGTGTCTGTGACAATGGCGCTCGGCGCCAAAATAACGGCACTGCTCGACTTTGTGTAACTGACAGATGTATCAACGCCGCTCGTCGAACTGCCATTTAGATCCAATACCGGCGCCTCGTTCGCGCCAGTGATCGTCACAACGATATCCTGTGAGTCCGTCCCGTCTACGGACGTCACAGTCAGCTTGTCCGTAACCGTCTGCCCCCCGGTCAATGCCTGCACATTCGCGGCGGAGTTGTTGAGCGTATAGCCCCAAGCACCGCTTGTCGCGTCGAAGGTGAATGTACCATACGTGCCCGCCAGTGATGACGGCGCCTGGAAATGGTTCTCGCCGTGGTCGACGTCGGCAACCGTCAGCACACCGTTCGCCGTCAACTCGCCGTCCTCGGTGACCGAACCGGTCGCCGAGCCCGAGATCGAGGCTGTGTCGTTGACGCCATTGACTGTCACGGTAACGTCCTTCGTCACCGTTCCCCCATGACCGTCGCTGAGCGTCAGCGTGTAGGTCTGGATGATATGGTCCGTGGCGCTGAGCGACTGGATGGCGCTGTCGTTGACGCTGTATGTCCAGTTTACCTTATTGGTGGTGTTGTCGACGCTGGCGGCGAACGTACCGTAATAGCTGCTACCCGCCGGGGTCGCGTAGGTCACCGTATGGGTATACCCGGCATGGGCATCCGTGAACGCGATCGCTCCCGAGGCCGTTTCAACACCCGGCGTTCCTGTGCTTACCGCTTTCACGGACACGTCATCAACGTAGAACGCACCATATGGCTGGTTCGGCGACCAGAACTTGATGACTGTATTCGCACCCGTAGCGACAAACGTAACCGTATACTGCGTGTACGGACCAACTCCGGAATAATATGTGTAGTTGATAGCTTGTGTTTGAGACCCCGTTGTAACATCAAAAATTGCAGGAGTTAACGAGTTCGTAAGAGTAGAGAAATCCTTCATGTAGAAAGTGAGCTGATACGTTTGCCCAACCACCGTCGATACTGACTGATACAGTGAGTTGGTCCCGTTGTCGCCATTGCTATTGAGGATCGCGGAGTAGCTACCAGTTCGAGCGGTACCATACTCACCGCCGACATTCCCTGTAGTTGACCAGCCGGTCGGAAGACTATAGCTGCCGCCCACGGTCTCAGTCTCGAAACTGCCATTCGTTATCAGTTCGGAACCTGCGGCGTAGGACGCATCCTCCGTTACCGCTCCCGTCGTCGTCCCGGTGCCAAAAACCGGCGCGCTATCCACGCCAGTGATCGTTACGGCGATGTCATGTGGCGTTCCGTCGGCCGAGGTGACAGTCAATGTGTCGGTCAGCTTTGCGCCGCCGGTCAGTGCTTGAACCGCCGCGTCATTGTTGTTCAGCGTGTAGGTCCACGCTCCCGTGGCTGAGCCATCATTGGTAAAGGTAAACGTCCCGTGTGCACCGGCGATTGAGTTTGAGGAGACGGTCGTGAAGGAGCTTTGGTTCGCGTCCACGTCGGAGACGGTGATCTTGCCGCTGATAGCGGCAGTACTGCCCTCCAGAATGTTCCCGGTATCGCCAGTAAAGGTCGGCGCGTCGTTCGCTCCGTTGATCGTGATATCGATCTGCTGCTGCGTGCCGTCCGCCGTCGTTACTGTGATCAGGTCATGCAGTGTCGTGTTGCTGCCGGTGCTGTTGAGTGCCTGCACGGCATTATTGCTGTTGTCGAGCGTGTAGTTCCACTGCCCGTCAGCACCGATCGTGAAGTGACCGTAGCTCGTCGCCACATTGCTTTGCGCGGTAAACGAATGATCGCTGTCGACGTCCGTCGCGGAAAGCACTCCGTTCGCCGTCGGCACTCCAGCCGTCCCGTTGTTGACACCACCGTCTTCCGTGACGCTCTTGGCAACATCACCAGTGATCACCGCAGCGTCGTTCGCACCGTTGATCGTGATATCGATCTGCTGCTGCGTGCCGTCCGCCGTCGTTACTGTGATCAGGTCGTGCAGCGTCGTATTGCTGCCGGTGCTGTTGAGTGCCTGCACGGACGCGTTGCTGTTGTCGAGCGTATAGTTCCACTGACCGTCAGCACCGATCGTGAAGTGACCGTAGTTTGTCGCCACATCGCTTTGCGCGGTAAACGAAGGATCGCTGTCGACGTCCGTCGCCGAAAGCACTCCGCTCGCCGTCGCTACCCCAGCCGTCCCATTGTTGACACCGCCGTCTTCCGTCACGCTTTTGGCAACGTCACCGCTGATCACAGCTGGATCGTTCGTGCCGTTGATCGTCACGACGATGTCATGGGTCGTTCCGTCAACCGAGGAGACCGTGAACTTGTCGGTCGTGCTCTGGTTCACACCCAGATTCTGCACGGCTGACAGGCTGTTATCGACCTTGTAGGTCCAGCTACCGTCCTCACCGATCGTCAGCGTACCAAGATGCGTGCCGTCAGCGTTTATGGTCGCCGCCTGGATTTTGCTTTCGCCCCGATCCGCATCGTCGATCGTCAACGTACCGCTTGCCTGCAGATAGCCGTCGGCGGAAACGTTCAGGTCTTCCGTGACGGCGCCGCTATCGGCACCGACGATCTCCGCCGGGTGATTGACGTGGTCCACAGCAATGGTGAAGGCGCCTGTGCCCAACGTCACGGAGTCACCGTCGGAATCCGTGGCCTTCAGGTATTGCGAGAAGTCGAGCGTCTGGTCCTTGGCACCGTCGATCGTCTGGTCAAGCACGAACGTGGCGTGGCCGCTGCTGTCGACGGTCAAAGTGAAGACCGTGACGCCTCCCGCCGAGCCGGTGATCGTATGCCCATCCGTGCTGTCGAGCGTGATAGCCGCACCGTTGTACGTCAACTCGGTGCCGCCTGTCAGAGTGCTGGAGGAGGTACCGGCTGCGACGGCGTTCGCCGACCAGGTCAACGGGCTGTCGGCACCAGAGTTAACCAGTGAGGTCAGTTCCGCCGTCGTCGTTGCGGAGTGTTCGGCGGCCGTCACCACACCATTGTCGGAGACGGTTGCGGAAATCCCTGTACCGGTCAGCGTCGGCGCGTCGTCGGCGATATTGAACGTCAGGGTTTCCTGAGCCGTTTTGCCGTTCATGTCCGTCACCGTATAGGTGAACTGATCCGTATCTCCCGATGGGTTCGAGCCCGCATGCGTCAGCGTGTAGGTATATGCGCCGTTCGCGTCGATTACGAGATCACCGTAGGAACCGTGGATCGTCGTCGTCTGGCTGTCCGGAGCCGTTTGATCGACGCTTACCGGCGTGCCGTCGGCACCCGCGACGCTGGTGATGTGCGGATTATCCAGGGTACCCAGAGCAATGCTGCCCGTGGCTGTCAGTTCAGAAGGCTGCGGGTTGGAGCCGCCCGAAAGATTGGCCTCCGACAGTGGCGTTGCATCGATCGTCGGAGTGAAGACCGTCGGAGCGATGACAGCAGACGTCGTCTGCGTCGCGACATCGCTGAAGCCCTGGCCATCCGTATAGCTCACCGTCAGGATCAACGAATGCCCGACATCGGCGCTCGTCACCGTGTAGGACGATGCGGTTCCGAGAACCGTATGGGACTGATCATCGGCCCAGCTCCACGCATAGGTCAGACCGGACTGCCCGTGATCCGGGTCGTCTGTTGCGATCGCCGCGTTCAGCGTATCGCCTGCGACGACCGCATTGCCGGTATGCGTCGTCTGATCGGCAATCGAGACCGTCGCCGTGCCATCGTCAACGGCAGTCACGGTAACTGTCATCGTATGGGCGGTTGACGTATCCGCGCCGCTATTGGCCGTGCCGCCGTTGTCCTGCACCGTGAAGCCGAAGTTCGCGGTTTCGGTCGCGCCTGCAAAGTCTGACGAAGGCGTGAAGTGAAGTGTTGTCAGCGCGCTCTCTGCGATGTGCTCGCCGACCGTGACGGCTGTCCCGCCAAGATAAAGCGTCCCACCCGTCGGAAGGCTGGTGATGGTGACGGATTTCAGGGTGTTGCCGTCGATGCTATCGCTGAAGGCGAAATCCTTCGACGAGAAATAGTAGGCCGCATGTTCGCCGGTGGAGACGCTTCCGTCCGCCGTGGTCGGCGCATGGTTGACGCCGTCGACCCTGATGGTGAAGGTGCCGCTGGTTTTGCTGCCGTCGCCGTCGGTGACGGTATAACCGATCGAGAGTATCGAAGAGTGGCCAAGCGGCAGGGCATCCAGTGCGCTGCCCGGCGCAACGGTCACATGACCGGCGTCAATCGTGACCATGGACGTGCTCAGCGTCGACCCGGCGAGATCCCCGTTGGCGCTGACGCTGTCGACATGGATTGCCCCGCTCTGGGCCGCTCCGTCGGCGCCGAAGGCGATGGTTCCGGAAGCCAGTGCGAAGGTCGCGCTGCTGTCGTTCTCATGCATCGATCCGACCAGAATGGTGCTTGCTATCGGCTTATCATCGGTAATGTTGAAGGTCAGGGTTGCAGTCTGGCTTTCACCGTCAATCAGCGCGTCGCTGACTGTGACGGAGAAGGCGTCGTGGTTGCTCGCCCCGCTCGTGGTGCTGGTCAGCGTATAGGTATAGTTGATGGCCGTCGTAGTGACGCTGAGGATGTGCAGCGTTCCGTAGGCACCATGAATGGTGGCATTGGTATCGCCATTGGTGATTGTGGCGCCGACGTTGAACGTATGGCCTGCGATTGTCACCGTCGAAGGTGCATCGCCTGCAGTGATTGCAATGCTACCGGAATGGACGTTGGCGACGCCAGCCGCCCCCGTACCACCCGGCAAGCCGCTTTCGCTGACGCTTGATACCAGGCCGGCCGAATTGATTGTCGGAAGGCTGTCCGTGGCCGACTGCACGACGATGGTGACGGAGCCGCTGCCCAGGGTGACAGCATCGCCGTCGAAATCCGTCGCCGTAACGTATTTCGAGAAGTCGAGCGGCAGCGTTTTGCCGCCGTCGATCGCATGGTAAAGGTCGAATGTGGCGTGGCCGCTCGCAGGATCGACAGTCAACGTGAAGACCGTGACGCCTCCGGCCGAGCCGGTGATCGTGTGTCCATCTGTGCTGGCGAGCGTGATGGCCGTGCCGTTGTAAGTCAGCCCGGTACCGCCCGTCAGGTTACCGGAAGACGTTCCAGCGGCAACCGTGTTCACCGACCAGGTCAACGGGCTGTCGGCGCTGGCGTGAACGAGCGAGGTCAGATCTAGCGTTGTCTCAGCAGGATTGCTTGTGGGCGTCGTGGTCGTGTCGGTGACATGGATGTTGTCGACCGTGACTGTCAGCGAGTTGTCATGCGGATCGATCTCGAGCGATGTCAGTTGCTTGCCTTCAAGCGCCGTGCCGGCGGCCGAGAAGGTCGTACCGGTAGTCGTCACCGAATAGGTGTTGCCATTGGCATCGGTGCCGATGATGGTGACGGTCTTGGACGACGCGCCTTTGTGGTCAAACACACCTATATCCATCTGGGCGAGGACAAAGGTCGTCCCCGTGTTGGATACGAGCACGATATCGCCCCCCTTGGACGACGATTCCACATGGCCGTCGCTGACGCTGCCCTCGCTGACCGTCAGTTTGGCAGCCGCAGGATTCACCGTGTCGAAATCGACGGTGTAAGATCCCGTCGTCACCAAAGGAGCATTGATCGCCGTCTCCGAGACGGTCGCGGAAACCGAGGCATGATCAACCAGCGTCGGCACATCGTCGATCAAATCGACCGAGAAGCTCTGCGTGCCGCTCGTGGTGTCGCCGTCGCCGTCATGTCCGGCAACCTGGAAGGTCAGCTTGATATCCGAGAGGTTGGTTTGACCGTTGACGTCGTCGAGCGACTTGTAAAGCGTGAAGTTGTAGGCGCCGTTGGCGTGGCTGTTGTCCTGGGACAGGACAACCTTGAAGACCCAGCTCGACTGGTCGGCGGCATTGCTGCCGGTGTAGGCGATGAGCGTCATGCCGTCGCCGCTGAGCGAGTAGGATAGCGCATGGCCGCCGGAGCTGAGCTTAGTCGCATCAAGCGTCTGATTATTGCTGTAGCTCGCGGTGAAATAGCTGCCGTTCGAACCAGCTACGAAGGTAGCAGCATGGGCGGCCGGGCCGTCAGCGCCGAAGGCGAGATTGAGCGCAACTGCGCCAGTGCTGATGCCTGAAGGCGACAGCGAACCCGAATTCGTCAGAAGGTCATGCTCGGCAAGTGTCTTCGTCGCTACGGCACCGCCGATCGACGGGCCGTCATCATCGAAACGAATGCTGCTGCCGATGGAAACTGATTTGGCGACGATATCGCCATCGCTATCGGTCGCGCTCAGCACCGCCGAGAGCTTGCCGGTGAGATCGACCGTATCGCCGTCCGACTTCGAGGTGTTCGGGTTGGCGAGCGACATGTACTGGGCGATACTGACTTTGCCGCTGTTGTCGAGGCGGATCGCAAAGGCGATCTCGCCGTCGGCGATCTTGCCGACAACCGTGCCGTTGGCGAGCTGCGAGAGCGTGATCGCCTGACCAGCAGTCGTCTGCAAGCCAGAGTCGGCATTGTCGATATGAAGCGTCAGGCTGCTCGTCGTACCCGACGCATCGTCGGCACCCATCGAGACCGCCGGCGAGACGACGTTGTGCTGAGCGTAGACCGTCGACATATCGGGATCGTTGCCGCCGGTGATGCCCGCAAACAGGCTCTTGACCGCATTGCTGGCGTTGACGTCGTTGTCGCCGCTGCCGCTCTCGTCGATCGTGATCGAGCCAGTGAGGGCAAGATCGACCTTCGGCGCGTCGTCGACGATCGTGACTTTCAAAGCGCCGGTCAGCGTCACGCTGTCGCCGTCGCCGTCGGTCGCCTGGATGACGGAACCGAAGTCGATGGCCGAGATCGAGCTATTGCCTGAGCGCAGGTCGTTGCCGGGACCAGCGACGTTGTCGAGCTGATCGTACTGCTGCAAGGTGAAGCTGCCGTTGCCAGACAGCGACAATGACAGGACCGGGCGGTCGAGGAGCGGATTGTAGCCACTGTGATGGTCATTATCGACATAGCCGATGATCACGTTGTTGACGACGGCATAGGAGAGCGCTTCGCCACCCGAAGTCAGATGCAGAGCGGTAAGCGTCGACGCCGCATTGGCGGTGAAGCTGAAGCCGCCGCCGAGCGCTGCGCCATCGGCACCGAAGGAGACGGTGGAAGCAACGGAGCCGGATACCGTGGCCGCAAAGCCGAAACCGAATAGAGCGGGCTGCGAGGACGATCCGTCATGCGTGCCATCGAGCGGGCTGTTGCCATGCGACAGGAGATTGTAAATGTCGCCCTCGTTGGCCCTGACCGCAACGGTCGTGCCGGAGGCAACCGGGACGTCGTCCGTGATGGCAATCGCCAGCGAGCCCTTCGTTGTATCGCCGTCGCCATCCGTGACAGTAAATCCGAAATTCAGCGTCAGGCTGTCTTCGGTCGTCGACGACGTCGAATGAACAAGCGGCGCATCCGCAGTGAAGCTGTAGGAACCGTCCGAACCAATGGTCAGAACCGCAACGGTGGCATGGCTGGAGGCACCGGTTGCCGTCCAGGTGGTCACACCGTTCGCCGCAGACGACGTCCAGGACACCGCTTCCTGATGGCCGATGCCGTGGCTGTCGAGGTAGATCGCCTTCAGCGTCGGCAGGCTGTCCATCGATACACCCTTGACGCCATCGGCACCGGCGGAGAACAGCGCCCCTGCGTCGCCATTGATCGTCTTCGCGTCGGCGGCGCCATCCAGGTTGCCATGTGACTGCGCGTCGTCGTTAAGCGGCGTGGAGGTGGCATCAACCTTATAGGCGATCGGGGCATCGTCCTTGACGGTGACCGTCAGCGAGCCACTGGCTGTATCGCTGTCACCGTCGGTGACGGTGAAATTGAAGGTCAGATCCTGCGTATTTTCCACGGTCGGGCTTGCCGTGTGAGCGACCGGCGCGCTGAGCGTGAAGCTGTAGGAACCGTCGGCGCCGATTGTCAGCGTCGCGACCGTCTGGCCGCTGTCCTTGCCCGTCGCGATCCAGATCGTCTCGCCGCCCGCCGCCGTCGTCGGGCTGCCCCAAACGACCGACTCGACATGGGCAAAGCCGTCCTTGCCTGTATAGATGGTGCTGAAATCCGTCGTCGCTCCGAGCGTCACCTGATGAACGCCATCCGCACCGCCCGTAAAGAGCGTGCCGCTCGCGCCACTGACGGTGTCGGTGTCGGTTACGCCGACCGTGTCGGGATTTCCGCCTTTCAGCGCGTCGTCGTTCAGCGCCACGCTGGTCACGGTGACGGTGCTTGCAAGCGGCACGTCATCCGTAACATGCAAGGTCAGCGATCCGGTCGACGTATCGTTGTCGCCATCGGTCACCGTGAAGGTGAAGGTCAGCGACAAGCTTTCTTCCGTCGTGCCGGAGGTCGGGTGGACGAGCGGCGCACTGGTGCTGAAGGTGTAGGAGCCATCGGCATTGATGGTCAGCGTGGCGACGGTCTCGTGATTGGCGCTGGAAGCAACCCAGGTCGTCGCACCGCCAGAAACCGTCGGCTTGCCCCAGGTAACGTCTTCCTGCTGTGCGAACCCGTTGGCGTCGACATAGATCGTCTTCAGAGCCGGAAGGCTGGACTGATCGATCGAGACGCTTGCAGAACCGTCGGCGCCAGCGCTGAATAGGGCGCCGGCAGCGCCCGAGACGCTATGCGCGTTGGCGTCGTTGGCATCCAGGTTTCCGCCGATCTGAGCATCGTCATTCAGCGGCGAAACAGTGTTGTCAATCGTCTGAGCAATAGGCTTGTCGTCGGCGACGGTGATGGTGAAGCTGTTCGTGGCGGTGTCGCCGTCGGAATCGGTTGCCGTATAGCCGAAGGTCAGCGTGATGGCGTCCGAACCCTTGGCGTCGTCGAGCGACTGCACCAGCGTGAAGTTGTAGTGGCCGTTGTCGGTGTCCGAGACCGTCGCGTAGAAGACGACGTTGGATGCGGAGGTTGCCGTCGGAGCAGTCTCGCCGGTGTAGCCGACCAGCGTGCCATCGGCCAAAATCGCCGTATGAACCGCAAGACCATGCGAGCTCAGTGCCTCGCCATCCTGGCCCTGTGTCGTGACCGAGGCATCGGTGAAGGCGACAGACCGGTCGCCGGCGCCACCGTTGTTGGTGTTGGCGTTGTCGGCACCCCAGGAGATGTTGAGCGAGCCGGTGGTGATGGCATCGGTCTCGACATGCGGGTTCTCGTTGCCGCTCGCCAGCGCGCCTTCAGTGACCGAGCCTGCATCGCCAGTCGCAGCGACAGGCTTGTCATCGGCAACGGTGATGGTGAAGGTGTTCGTGGCGGTGTCGCCATCGGAATCGGTTGCCGTGTAGCCGAAGGTCAGCGTGATCGCGTCCGAGCCCTTCGCATCATCAAGCGACTGCACCAGCGTGAAGTTGTAGTGGCCGTTGTCGGTGTCCGAGACCGTCGCATAGAAGACGATGTTCGAGCCGACCGCGCCCTTGGCATCCATGACCGCCGTCGGAGCGGCCTCACCGGTATAGCCAACCAGCGTGCCATCGGCCAAGAGCGCCGTATGAACGGCCAGACCATGCGAGCTCAGCGCTTCGCCGTCCTGGCCCTGTGTCGTGACCGTGGCATCGGTGAAGGCAACCGACCGGTCGCCGGCGCCGCCGTTGTTCGTGTTGGCGTTGTCAGCACCCCAGGAGATGTTGAGCGAGCCGGTGGTGATGGCATCGGTTTCGACATGCGGGTTTTCGTTGCCGCTCGCCAGCGCGCCTTCTGTAACCGAGCCTGCATCGCCGGTGGAGGCGACGGGCTTGTCGTCGGCGACGGTGATGGTGAAGCTGTTCGTGGCGGTGTCGCCGTCGGAATCGGTTGCCGTATAGCCGAAGGTCAGCGTGATGGCGTCCGAACCCTTGGCGTCATCGAGCGACTGCACCAGGGTGAAGTTATAGTGGCCGTTGTCGGTGTCCGAGACCGTCGCGTAGAAGACGATGTTCGAGCCGACCGCTCCCTTGGCATCCATGACCGCCGTCGGAGCGGCCTCGCCGGTATAGCCGACCAGCGTGCCATCGGCCAAGAGCGCCGTATGAACGGCAAGACCATGCGAGCTCAGCGCTTCGCCGTCCTGGCCCTGTGTCGTGACCGTGGCATCGGTGAAGGCAACAGACCGGTCGCCGGCGCCGCCGTTGTTCGTGTTGGCGTTGTCAGCACCCCAGGAGATGTTGAGCGATCCGGTGGTGATGGCATCGGTTTCGACATGCGGGTTTTCGTTGCCGCTCGCCAGCGCGCCTTCGATAACGGAGCCTGCATCGCCGGTCGCAGCGACAGGCTTATCGTCAGCAACGGTGATGGTGAAGGTGTTCGTGGCGGTATCGCCATCGGAATCGGTTGCCGTGTAGCCGAAGGTCAGGGTGATGGCGTCCGAACCCTTGGCATCGTCGAGCGACTGCACCAGGGTGAAGTTGTAGTGGCCGTTGTCAGTGTCCGAGACCGTCGCATAGAAGACGATGTTCGAGCCAACCCCGCCCTCGCCATTCATCACGGCCGTTGGAGCAGTCTCGCCGGTGTAGCCGACCAGCGTGCCGTCAGCCAAGAGCACCGTATGAACGGCAAGACCGTGCGAGCTCAGCGCTTCGCCGTCCTGGCCCTGTGTCGTGACCGTGGCATCGGTGAAGGCAACCGACCGGTCGCCGGCGCCGCCGTTGTTCGTGTTGGCGTTGTCAGCACCCCAGGAGATGTTGAGCGATCCGGTGGTGATGGCATCGGTTTCGACATGCGGGTTTTCGTTGCCGCTCGCCAGCGCGCCTTCGATAACGGAGCCTGCATCGCCGGTGGAGGCGACGGGCTTGTCGTCAGCGACGGTGATGGTGAAGGTGTTTGCGGCGGTATCGCCGTCGGAATCGGTTGCCGTATAGCCGAAGGTCAGCGTGATGGCGTCCGAACCCTTCGCATCATCGAGCGACTGCACCAGCGTGAAGTTGTAGTGACCGTTGTCGGTATCCGAGACCGTAGCATAGAAGACGACGTTGGTTGCGGAGGTTGCCGTCGGAGCGGTCTCACCGGTGTAGCCGACCAGCGTGCCATCAGCCAGCAGCGCCGTATGAACGGCCAGACCATGCGAGCTCAGCGCGCCATTGTCCTCACCCGTCGCCGAAACCGTGGCATTGGTGAAAGCGACCGAGCGATCGCCGAGGCCGCCCTTGTCGGTGTTGCCGCCGTCAGCGCCCCAGGAGATGTTAAGTGAACCAGTGGCCGTCGCGGCGCCGGTGTCATGGGTCAGGGCTGCATTACCAGCAGACAGAGCCGCTTCGGTAACCGAACCCGCCGTACCAACGGCCGCAACCGGCACGCTGTCCGTGATATCGACGGTTGCGACAGCCGAAACCGTATGGCCGCTCGTGTCGGAGACCGTATACCGAAATTGAAGTTCAAGCACATCGCTCGCGGAATTGGCGCCGCGGGGATGGTCGAGGGCAGCGAGCTGGGTGAAGGTGTACGCGCCAGTCGAGGCGTTGAATACCAGCGTGAAGACAGTGACGCCATTGGCGACGCCGGTGACGGTCTGGCCGCTCTGGGTGACGACAACGGGAACGCCGCCGGAGGTCAGGCCCGATAGCTGCTGCGTACCGCTGCTGGTGATTTCTGCCTCGCCGACCAGCGTGACAGTGGTGATCGAGGCATTATTGCCGCCGAAGCCGAAGCGACCGGTGCTGCTTGTCGTGAGGAAGGCGCCAGTGCTGCTGCCGCGTTCGATCAGCGAAGCTGTTTCGGTCGCCTGCTGAAGGATAAAGGGAACGCGAGTCTGGGTGCCAGACAGATTGCCGCCGTTACCGTTGCCACCTATGTCGCCAGGACCGAGGAGACCAATCAGGTTCAGCGGCGTGCGGGCATTCGGGGCCTGGTTGTCGGTGAACTGGTGGCCGGAATCCGTGTTATTGCCAGCATGAACCGAACCGTCGGGACCTTCAGCGACGTTGATGCCCTGCTGCTGTAGTGCAGCGACAACGGCCTGCTGTGGCAGCGTGACTTCGCCGATCAGGAAGGTCGGGACGTGCAGCGCACCGTTGATGATGACGATGCGCGTGCCGTCGGCCTGGATGAGAACGAGGTTGCGCCCCTCGACGTGAATGTCGTCGATCGAGGTGTTCGCCGGCAGGTGGACGATGTTGCCATTGTCCGGCACGATTTGGATCGGCTGATGGGTGTCGGTGCTTTGCGGCTCGTTGGCGGCAAGGCGCTCGGTCTTGCCGTTCGCCTGCTGCTCGGCGGCCTGTGCCACCTCAAACGCGGCGACATCAGCATTCTGCGACAACGGCCGAGACGCATTGATGTCGGCTGCAAGGCCTTCGTTCCGGTCGCCCGATACGAGATCGTTCGAAACCGCTTCGTGGTCTACCGTCGAAATGCGCGAATCTTCCATAAGTCTAACTCCCGGTGTCTCGTAATTTGACGGCAATCAATTACGAGAGCGGGGTAATTGCAATACTTCGTTAACCTCACAGATATAGCCGGTTATGCACGACCGCAGATATATTTACCCATGGTTAACTCAACAACCAAACAACTCCTTAAGTATACCGCTTGACTTTCCGTCAGCCGCTGTGTGCAAATGCGCCGCCATAGGCTGTCGCAGCCTGCGTTCGGGAATCGGGGGAGTGAGTTGTGCCGTTTGCGATCAGCCTTTCGTTGAGCCTTTTGACTGATTGGCTGCGGCGCAGACAGCACCGGCGCCCAACAGGCGGTGCCGTTCTTGTCCTCTGCGCCAGCCTCGCCGGATGCCAGATGAACGGTGCTGGCCTGAGCAGCAACAGCAAGAACGACGACGTAAAAATGCCGTCCACCGCCATCGATGAAACCTACGGCGGCGACAGCGGCACGGAAATTACGTTGCTGATGCGCAAGGGCGCAGCAGGTCTCTACGAAGGTCCGGCTCGCGACGTGCGTGACGGGGCAGTGCTTGGCGTCGGCGAGCTCGGCAGCAATCAGGTTCGGCTGCGTGTAAAAGATGTCGGCCAGGGCCCTGCAGGAATCGCGGCGCAGGTCGCCGCGGCCAAGAGCCGCAATGCCGCGCTGATCGTCAGCTATCTGCCGCCGGCCGAGACCGCTGCCATTGCCGCCATTTCCCCCGCCCAACGCCCGCCACTGCTTAACCTTGCGAGTGCTATGGCCTCGACCGGTGGCGATGTCTTCAACCTCGCTTCGGACGAAATCGATAGCGCGACCGAGGGCATCAAGGCGGCCGGTCCCGGAGGTCACAAGAAGGTGTCGGCGCTGGTGCCTGCGGATTTTTCTCCATCCGACAGCACCAGGTTGAGCAACGCCATCTGGAACAGCGGCAACACTTTCATGGGCCTTGGCCGTTACAACACAAGCGATCAGGCCGCGGATATCCTTACCAAGAACCGGCCGCTTATCCAGTCGGCCGAGATCGTGGTCATTCTCGGTAACACGCCGGAAATCGGCGCAGTAGCGAGTGCCGTGCGCAGTGCTGCCATTCCCGCTCAGGCGGTGGTGGGCACCAACAGATGGCCCCAATCAATCTATGCCGTGTCGGCTGTGGCTGGTGCATTTGTCGCGACGGACGACACGCAAAGCAGCGGGCTAATTGCCGAGCGCTACCAGCGCCACTTCAACCATCCGCTGACAACCTCCGGCGCCTATGGCTACGACGCTATGGCGATCGCCTCCGGCCTCATCCGTTCCCAGGGCCCGCAAGCCATCACCACCGCCAACCTGATGAACAAGGTCGGCTTCCGCGGCACGACCGGGCTGTTCCGCTTCAATGCCGCCGGCATGGTAGAGCGCAAAATGGTGATCAATACGATCGACGGCGGCAAGCTGAAGGTCGCCGCGCAGCCCTCGCAGTCGTTCTGAAGCTGAGCAATCGCATCGAGCGCAGTGCACATAGCGCGCACTGTCGCGCCGCGCTGTGTTATCAGTTGCAGCGCCATGCTGGATCATTTTGTGCGCCTGACGGCATCATCCTTAATGGTTTCCCACCAAACCCGGTTGAATTTTATACTTATTTGATCGCTTAATTTATACTTAGATTATCTACGCTTCCGAACGCCATATTCAGAGGTATGGCGCATTATTCTCTCAACCAGGGAGAATAATGCACCAATGGAACGCAAGAACAATAAAGTTATACTTGCAGCGATTGCTGCAGCTTCCCTTGCCTTTGGTCTGTCGTCATCAACCACCTGCCTGGCGGCGACCAGCGATACCGTCCGCCCGGTCGTCAACCTGCTTTCGGATCCGCTGTTCGACACGGTCATCAATCTCTTTGCGCCGACCGCCGCAAACACAGCAAAGGCGATTGAGGGCCTCGACCTTGCCGCGCTGAGCCAGAGCCTCGCCGTCGAGCCCGCAGGTCTTCCGCATAATGATGAAGCTGTGCTCGAGCCGGCACGTCCCGCACAGCCGACCAACACCCCAATGGGCGACTCGGTGTTCGGAACCGTCGCCATCCCCTTCAAGCATCTTGCGGCGCTCGACAAGTTTGCCGGCCCGCTCGCCGAGATCCGTTCCGGCAAAGCGCTCGGTTGTAGCGCGGGTGGATGCGATGCAGCCGCAGCCGCCGTCGCGGCTGCCGAGACAAAGGCTGCCGGCGCCTCGATCCGCGACAAGATCAACACCATCAATTTCACCGTCAACCATGCCATCCGCTACGCCAGCGACATGGATACCTATCATGTGACGGACTATTGGGCGAAGCCGAGCGAGGCCCTGTCGCACCAGCAGGGCGACTGCGAGGACTTTGCCATATTGAAGATGGCCGCCCTCTATAATGCTGGCGTCGATCTCGACCAAATGGCGCTGGTCATCCTCTTTGACCAGCAGCGGCATTTCTACCACGCCGTCCTCTCGGTCTCGGTCAACGGCAACTATTTCATCCTCGACAACATGCGCGATGAGGTTTTGTCCGACAGGCGCATTGCAGAATATCTGCCGCTCTATTCGATCGTCGCCGGCCGCGGCTATCTGCACGGCTCCCGCGATCCTCATGCGAAAGCGGTTGTCGCCGCAATGCCGCTCGCCAAGGTGGCCCCTGGCGAAGGCGAGATCCACTGATCGGGCTCGCCTTTTCGACGTTCCGCGAGGAATGCCGCGCTCAATGAACGTGACGACTTCTCAATAAACGGAAATATAGCCCATCAGCATCGGGGCCTCGTGCGTCGGTGCCAGTGCCAGATTGATCTGGCCCGTCAGCGATTGCGAACCGAGGCCGATCTTGAAGCCTGTATTCAGCGTCTTGCCGCGATTGCTCGATAGGACGGAGAATACTTCCTCGACCTGGGTGTCGATGGAAAAGCGCAGGGTGCGCGCCGTCTGCTGGACGTCGTCAATTAACGGCAGGCGATGGCGCAGCATCTTCAGGAAAGCGTCGTTGAAGAGCTTGATCCCACGCTCCCGCGTCAACACCACTGCCGGCGTCGGCGACGCCTGAAGGACTGCGTTGAGATTGGTTAGCGACGCAACATCCTCGATGGCGTCCAGACGGCTCAGCGCCCATTTGAAGCTCAGCACACGCAACAGCGAGGCGAGATTGCCCGTTTCCGGCATGTCGGTCGCCGTGTGGTAAACGAGGTCGCCGATGCTGATGCCGCCGGCTTCGGACATCCGTCCGAGGCCGTCCCAATAGATCCGCTCCAAGCGGATGCCGCGACGCTCACCGCCGCCAGTCACGGCGCGGAAACGCGGCTCCAGTTCGTCACCATCGACGGATGGCAAGGCTTCGCTGCGGGCCATCGTCGTGACTTCGTCCTTTCCGGCTCCTTTGCGCATCGCCGCCCTCACCGTTCTGTCAGCGCTTCGGAGCGCGCCTTGTTGATCGGCTTCATCAAATAGGCAAGGATCGCCTTGCGGCCGGTCATGATCTCGGCCGAAGCCACCATGCCGGGGATGATCGGATAGCGCTTGCCGTCGCGCTCCAGCTCCGACTTGTCGGTCTTGATGCGCACGAGGTAATAGGTTTCGTTCTTGTCCTTATCGACCAGGCTGTCGGCGGAGACGTTGACGACCGCGCCATCCAGCGCGCCGAAGATCGAGAAATCGTAGGCCGAGATCTTGATGACCGCCGGCTGGCCGAGGCGCACGAAGGCAACGTCGCGCGGTGAAATCTTCGCCTCGATTAGCAGATTGTCGGCTGTCGGCACGACGCCGGCGATGACTTTGCCGGCGTCGACATAGGCGCCGATCGTGTTGACCTCCAGCGTATTGACGATGCCGTCGACCGGGGAACGGATATCGGTATGCTTGACCCGGTCGGAAGCCCCACGGATCGTCTCGTCGACGACGGACAGCTCCGACAATGCCTGCCCCTTGTCGGTCAATGCCTGCTGGCGCAGCTGCAACCCGAGGTCGTTGACCTGCAGATTCGCTTCCTTGATGGCTGCCTGCAGGCGATCCAGGCTTTCGACATAGACTTTAAGCTGACCCTGCAGGTCGACCAGGTCTCGCTGGACTTTCAGGATTTCAGTTTCGGCGACGAGCTTTTTCTCGCCGAGCGGCTTCAGAAGATCATACTGCTTCTGAGCCCCGGCGATATTCTGCGTCAAACGGTCTATGTTGGCGTGGGCCTCGTCCAGCTCGTTCTGATGCTGCTTCAAACGCTGATCGAGAACATTAAGCTTGTTCTGATAGGCGGCGCGATCCGCCTCGAAAAGCTTTTCCTCGTTATCGCAGACGTCCTTGGCGGTGGCCAGAATATCGGCCGGACAGATAAATTGCGCGTCGTAGGTGCCGGCCTCCTCCAAGGCGAGGCGCTCGACCTTGGCACCGAGAGCGCGGGCCTTGGCCACCGACTCACCAAGCGTCGATTGTGTCGTGGTGTTGTCGAGCTGGACCAGAAGATCGCCCTTATGGACGACCTGGCCAAGATTGACATTGATCTGCTGGACGATGCCGGGCTCGGACGACTGTACAATCTGCGTCTTCGATACCGGTATCACCTTCCCCTCGCCCCGTGCGATCTCGTCAATGTCGGCCAAGGCCGCCCAGGCGATGAAAGCGGCAATCATCAAGGCGCAGATACCGAGGATCAGCCGGGCGAAAAGCGGAGGATTGTCGTGGATATTGTGGCGATGAATACGCATCAGGACACCGCCTTGCGCTGCATCGCCTCGATGACGGCGTGCTTTGGTCCATCGGCAATGATGCGGCCCTTGTCGATGACGATCAGCCGGTCGACCAGCTCCAACATGCTGTGGCGATGGGTTGCCACCATCACCGTCGTTTCCGGGCCGAAGGCATTTGTCAGCTTGTTGATCAGGTGCCGTTCGCTCGCCAGATCCATGGCCCCCGAGGGCTCGTCGAGGAAAACGATCTTCGGCCGGGTCAGGAGCAGGCGGGCGATGGTCAATGCCTGCTTCTGGCCATTCGAAAGGTTCGCGCCGCGCTCGCCGACGGGCATGTCGAAACCGCGCGGGTGAACGGCGACGAACTCCTCGACACCGGTCATCCGCGAGACGGCCAGCAACTCCTCGTCGCTGGCATCGGCTCTGCCGAGCAGCAGGTTTTCTTTCACCGTGCCGGAGAACAGGTCCGACGACTGACCCGCAACGGCCACGGCGGCGCGCACCTCGGCCATGTGATACTGGCGGATATCGACGCCATCAATCAGCACGCGACCGCTGGCAGGCTGGAAAAGCCCGTCAAGCAACCGGCCGAGCGTCGTCTTGCCCGAACCGATCCGGCCGATAATCCCGATCTTCTCCCCGGGCGTGACCGTGAAGGACAACTGATTGATGACCGCCTGATCGGAACCCGGATATTGGAAAGAGACGTTCTGGAAGCTGAATCCGCCACTGCGGATCTGCCGGTTGACGAAGCCAACCGTCGACGGTCGATCATCAGGCTGTTCCATGATCTTGTCGAGAATGCGCAGCGACATGGTGGCCTGGCGGAAACGCGCCAGTGTCATGGCGATCTGTCCGAAAGGCGCGCCGGCACGGCTCGCCAGCATGACGGTGGCGACGATCGCGCCCATGGCAATTTTTCCATCGGCGAATTCATAGGTGCCCGCCACGACGATGAACACGCTAACCATCTGTTGCAGCAACATCGTCAAGTTAATGGCGTTCGACGAGATGTGCTTGATGTCCTCGCTGGTGCGGCTCGAATATTTCGTCAGCTCCTGCCAGCGGCGTAGCATGGTCGCTTCGGCTCGAAGGCTCTTCAATGTCTCGATCGTCGAAATCGTCTCGACAAGCATGGACTGGCGACGTGATGCCTCGTTCGTCGCAGCCGCCATGCGCTTGCCAATCTGCGCCTGGGCCACAAGGCCGATCACGACAGACAGAACGAAAGCGACAGCCGGAATAACCACCAGCCAGTCGGCGATCATATAAATGACGATCAGGAAGATGATGACGAAGAGGCTGTCGATCAGTACGCCGATCGTGTTCGAGGTGAAGAATTCGCGCACGAATTCATATTGGGTTACGCGGTTGGCATATTCGCCTGTCGACATCGGGCGAGAGGCTAGCGTCGAATTCAGGATCTTGTCGAAGATCAGTTGCGAAAGGCGCAGGTCCGCCTTGCGGCCGGCATAGTCGATCAGCGCCGCGCGGGCCGTCTTCAGCAGGAAATCGAACAGATAGGCCAGGGAAATGCCGATCGTCAGCACCCAAAGCGTTGGGAACGCCTTGTTTGGCAGCACGCGGTCATAGACATTCATGGTGAAGAGCGGCGAGGCCAGCGCGATGATGTTGATAAACAGCGCCGCCAGCATGACGCGAGTATAGGTGCGCCAGTAGGGCACCAGCGTCGTTGCCAGCCAATGCCGCTTCTCTATCTCCATCGCATGACCGACGCGCGCTTCTTCCGAAGCATTCTGATAGTAGAGCGTGAAGGCAAAGGCGGCCTGCGGATTGAGCGCCGCAAGCTCATCCCGCGTCAGGTGGAGCGGCGTCCCCGCTGTTGGCGCGATATCGATGACGTAGGAGCCATTTTCGGCGATTTCAAGCAATGGAAGCACACCGCCACCAGCAAAGGTGACGATGGCGGGACAGTCGAAATTACCCAGCCGGCAATCGCGCTCCTTGTGCTGCAGCACCTGCAGGCCGACGCGTTCTGACAGTCGCTCGACGTCGTCCTGCTCCATGGCCTCCAGAACCTCGTCCGGAACGCCTGAAAACAGCACTGTGTCGGAGCTCGGGCGACCGTAAAACGCAGCGACCGATTTAAATGCCGATTTAAACGTCTGCAGCGGTACGCTCGCAGACACCTCAGGTGCCACGTTCAACATGGAGTATTATCCAATCCGGATCGCGACGATTAGCGAATCGGCTCGAGCAGATCCATCGGCAGGCCGGGCTTCTGATGCGAGTCGTATTTGGTATAGCCGGGATCAGCCGTGTTCGACGACACGCTGAACTGATCACGGGCATAAGGCGTTGCCTGATCGACCGGCTTCAGCTTCATCGTCGACAATAAACTGCCCGATGCGGCAAGGATCTTGTATTCGGCAAAGAGCGAGGCGACGTCCGCCGTCTTGGCCAAAACCTCGGTGTTGAAGCGGGTGTTCTGGGCATCCAACAGATCGAGCAGGGAGCGCTGACCGACCTTGAACTGCTCACGATAGGACGTCACGAGCTGGGCGTTTGTCTTTTCCTGCCCGTCCAGGATACGCGCGAGCTGGGCCTGATTGGTACGCTCGCTCCAAGCGGAACGAACGGACTGATCGACCTCGCGATATGTTTCACTCAGCGCATAACGCTGTTCGGCGGCGCGACGGACCAGTTCCTGCTGATGGGCGGTATCGATGCCACCGTGATAGAGGTTCCACTTGGCGACGACACCGACTTGGACGTCGTTGGTGTTGCCCTTGTTGCCGTCCACATCGTCACCGATACGGGCGCTGCCGACAAGGTCCAGCTTCGGCAGGAAGGCAGACTTGGAACCGCGGACATCGGCGTCCGCGGCGTTCACGTCAGCTTTGCCGGAGGAAATCTGCGGATTGTTCTTTTGGGCGATGAAGACAGCATCATCCAGCGTCTTCGGCAGGTAATGCGACACGGAGGCCGGACGCTGGGCATTGCTGATCGGCTCGCCGACGACCTGAAGATAGCGGATCTTCGTCGCATCCAGTTCCTGCTTGGCTTCCTGAAGGCGGGCATTGGCCGCCTGCAGGCGCTCGCGGCCCTGATAGCGATCAGCGTCGGTAAGGGCACCGCCCTTGATGCTATCTTCGATGTTGCCGACCATCTGCTTGTGGAAGGCGACGTTCTTTTCCGCTGCTGCGACGATTTCCGTCTGCAGCATATATTCGAGATAGTCCTGCGTCACTTCAAGCGCTAGGGCTTCCGAGCGCTGCTGGACGCGAAAGGATGCGCTGTCGACACGAGCCGCCTGCTTATCTTTCTGTGCCTTGCGGTCGCCGCCGTCAAACAACGTCTGCGTAATCGTCAAGCTGACGTCGGCCGGATTTAGGTAATCCGTGCTACGCGTCAGGGCTCCCGACGTGACATCCGAAAGCCTACGGCGACCATAACCCGACTCCAGATCGACCGACGGCAGATAAAGCCCCCTCGCCTGCCGCAGTTGGAACTCGGTTGCCTCCCGATTCTGGGCAGCCTCCATGATCTGCGGGTTGGTCTTCATTGTCTTGTCAATTGCCTGCTGCAATGTCGTAGCGTAAGCAGCGCCGCTCAATAAAGAACTAATGGCTACCGAAAAGCCGATCGCCCCAATCAATCGTTTTCTATAAACCAAAATAGTACCCTTCCCCAAAAACAGTACTTTGCTAATATACTTCCAGGCTTATTCATCCACTAGGTAGACGAAATCACATCTACTTGCAAAGTAGATTCTTATTTATTTCCTCTGAAGCAGTTAATATCGCGGCGCGCAAGCCTCATGACTAACAATTTGTTGACCATTTTTGGTCTGTTCACAGTCACTGCGCAGACGTGCGGTTGATCCGGCATGCAGTCGTCTCTTCATGCAAAACGCAGGCCTGCCCCCGGCGATGTGTTGGACCGGTACAAAACGACTGCCGATAACTCAAGATGCTGCGCGCTATCTTGACTGCTATCACTTGATTGAAGGTGGTGAGCGCAACTATCGCGGCTCTGCCGCTATAGCCAAAGCCACGTAGAACAAGCTGATTACATTCTTACTCGAGCTCAGGACAGTAAGTTCTGCGCGAAGCTGATCTTCGATTATCTGGAAACATATCCCGCTTCTATTATTACCAATTACTTTTAGGCGTCGAATATCTGTTCTTGCCGGGATTCGAATCATGGACCCCGCCGAGGGCGCGCGCAGGGTCTTTTTGCGCGCTACTCCGGCAGGCCGGCAGCACGTAGCGCATCACCAAGGCATTGCGCGAGAGCCGGCGCGCAGTCGACGCCCGCAAACTGGCGGCCGAAGTGAAACGTTGGATGCAGCTCAAGCACCCGCGCAGCGGCTGCCCTCGCTTCTTCCAGCCGGCCGAGCTTGGCCAGGGCGGCAGCCAATTGCACATGGGTGATGCTGTGTGCGGGATTGGCCTGAACAGACTTGTAGGCTGCGCGACAGGCTTCATCATAGCGGCCAAGCAGCAAATGACTCATCGCTTGCGCATCGAATGCGGCAAAAGCCCATGAGTCAAATGGGCTCAGCCGCATGCCCCGCTCGCTCCACTCGATGGCCCGCTCTGCTTCTCCGCCCCATCCGAGAATGACGCTTCCCAAGATATAGGTCAGGGCAGATGACGGGCTGATGGCGAGTGCGGCTTCCAGTGCGGTGAAAGCAGCCTTCCGGTCATGTCCATCCATGCCGATGGAAAAACCCGCAAGGGTAAGGGCGGATGCATCATCCTGCCCGTGGAGGATCGCTGAGCGGGCATGGCGTATCGAAGCGGCACGGTTGGCTTCCTGCAGGCCGGCGCGCAGGAAGAGGCAATGATGGCACATCGCGGCATTGCCATGCGCCAGCGCATAACCCGGATCGAGTTCGATGGCACGATCGAGCAGCACGAGCGCTCGCGCAACCCGGTCCGGCATGCCGGAATCCACGTCGAGCTGCGCCCGCAGCACAAGATCATATGCATCGAGACTGTCGGGACGCTTGCGCTTCACCCTATCGATTTCGGCACGCCGCAGGCTGGGTGCGATTGCACCGACAGCCGATAGGGCGATCTCGTCCTGAAGCGCAAAAATATCGGTAGAGCAGCGGTCGTACCGCTGAGCCCATACGTGAGCGCCGGTCGATGCATCGATCATCTGGCCGGTCACGCGTACGCTGCCACCGGCTTTCCGCACGCTGCCTTCGAGCACGTAGCGGACGCCGAGCTCGTGGGCGACCTGCTTCACGTCCACCGCGCGACCCTTGTAGATGAAGGTCGAGTTACGCGCGATGACGAGCAGCCAATTGATGCGCGCTAGGCCGGTGATGATGTCGTCAACCATCCCGTCAGTGAAATAATCCTGTTCAGGATCGCCGCTCAGGTTGGAGAACGGTAAAACCGCGATCGAAGGCTTGTCTGGCAATGTCGGCGTTGTCGTAGCCAAGACCGCGGCTGCCGAATCAGGACCATCAACTGCGACCGCCGGTCCGACATAACGATAGCCGCGTCGTGGCAGCGTCTCTATCCAGCATCCGCCACCGCTAAGGTTTTCGAGAACCCGCCGCACCGCCGCGATCTGGACCGTCAGGTTGCTGTCCTCTATGGCGAGCCCGGGCCATGCAGTCTCGATTAGCGCTTCCTTCGAAACCGGTGAACCCGACCGCTCCAAGAGCAGCGCAAGCAACGCAACCGCCCGCTGACCGAGCGGCGTCGGCTTGTCGCCGTGGAACAGGATCCCGGCATCGGCGTCGAGGCGAAATGGGCCAAACGTGAGGCTTGTAACCATTCCTGAAGAAGATACCGTTTGCGATCTTTTCGCAACAATTTCGGAACGGCTTCAGGACTGTCCGACAGGGCGGTGGCATTCTGGGTGGGTGCTTGCGGAAGCAGCACCGAGCCAATGGAGGATAAGATGAGCGCCGCCCCTGTCATCCGCATGCCTGACGAGAACAAGGGGGTCATGCTGCGTGGCCATCCCATGGTGTTTCTCGTCACCGGCGAGGATACGAAACACACGAGCATGTTCGACTGGACGATCCCAGCCGGGTTTGCCACCGGCCGGCATATCCATCGCGTGCAGGAGGAAACCTTCTACATGCTCGACGGCGAATGCCTCTGGCACGTCGGCGAAAAAACGATCCGCGCCACCCCGGGTACCTACCTGTTCATTCCAGCGGGCGTGCCGCACAACATCACCAATGTCAGCGAAAGGCCGGCGCGCGTGCTGATGACCGTCTCTCCGCCCGGACACGAGCATTATTTCGAAGAGCTTGCGAAGCTCGCTGCACGCGGCTCTCCCGATCCAAGCGCGCTTGCCGACTTGCGGAGCCGCTACGATACCGATCAGATCTCTACTCTGACAACAAGCGCGTAGGCGCGATTGGCAGGCCCAGTGCAACGCGGCAACAAGTGCAACGGAGGACCTGCGTTGGTTTACAGGACCTTCTCCAGTCCGCCGACCGGATTCTTTTGCAGCAAGCGGGGCCGACTACAATCACGCTGACAGTATTCAGCGCATTTCGTCCGATTCATCCGCGACGCCGACATGGTGCCGATAGACCATTCCCCAGCCCTTCCAACCCGTGAACAGGAGGATGAGGACAACGATCAGCGACAGGACGAGGCCAACCGGCACCACCGCCGCCTCTGCGTGGGCATATCGCGAGTACCAGTTGTAAAGCTCGATCAGGACGACAAGGACGTTGCCGCCGGCGTGAAGCCATAAGTCCTGAAGGTTACGGATCTGGGCGTCGCCAAGGACGTCGGTGAGTCCGGCAACAGCGGCCAGCGCGGCCATGATCAGGCCGGCCCCGAGCAGCCAGAGCGAACCGGTGACCCAGGCTGCATTGCCGGTTCGCCAGAAAACGAGGTCGCAAACGAAGGTCGCGACGAAGAAGGCGATCGGGAATGGTATCAGCATTGCGTGGACAGGGTGGCCGGCAATGCTTGCCGTGCTGTGAGGATTGTGGGTGATCATAGGCTGGGCCATCGTAATGCCTCCCGGAGGCGCGGCGAGCGCCGCCATCAGACCACATCACGACGCATGAGAGGCTTGGCAGCACAAAGCCATACATATGAACTCCGGTTGCATCGGAATGTTCCACAACGCGACGGCGGTACGGGCGCATCTGTGGGGCCATTTAGGAACGCAACAATTGGGCCAGTTACAGATCTCAAGTTGCGACTCGTCCCGTTCATGAGACGCGATGGCATTGCCGGATGAGCTGCCATTGCAGATCGAAAAGCGAGCCAAAACGGCCGGTTCACCATTTGTGAAGGTCCGGCGGCAATGCTGCGTCATTCTGAGGTGATTCGACTTACAAGGACGAAGACAGCATGACGGTTGTACAGTTTCCTGCCGATCGGCGCGTAGCCGAAGTCAAACGATGCGCAGAAGCTCTCCAGCGCCTTCATGGCGAGGAAGCTAACCGTTTTTGGCGGTCGGAGATGGCGGCGCTTGCCGCTGCGCTCGAACGGCAAGGTATGACCGAGGAGGCTATATCGCGCCAAGCGAGCCGCTTCATGCATGCGGTTCAGATGGAACTGCAAGTCGCCTTTGCGATGGATGAGGCAGGACACTAGGTTTCGAATAGCAGCTAGGCGGCCTGATCGGGAAATAACTGGTCAGATATCGACGATGAGGCCCTTGGCTTTCAGCACCGGCTCAAGCTTGCTGACTTCGATGACCGATTTGCCTTGCCTATAGGCTTCGATGTAGCCCGCTTCGGCATCGTCACGCGCCTGCGAAAGCCGCGCGACCTCCCGCGCTTCCTCTCTGCGAACGACCACGAGACCATCCGCGTCGCCGACGATGATATCACCGGGATTGATGATCTCTCCGCCGACGATGATGGGGTCGTTGACCGCAGCGAGCGTCTCCTTGACCGTGCCTTTGATGCAGACGCTGAGCGAGAAGACCGGAAACCCGAGCTCCCTCAATTGAAGCGTGTCGCGCACGCCGGTATCGGTCACCAAGCCGCCGATGCCCTTGGAAAGGCAAGCATTGGCCAGAACATCGCCGAAGGAGCCCGCTTCCTCGTATTCTCCCGCAGACACGACGATGATGTCGCCCGGTTTGGCGTAGTTGATCGCAAGCTGCAGCATGATGTTGTCGCGCGGCGCGCACTTCACCGTGAACGCCGGGCCGCAAAGTTTCATGCGATAGTCCACGGGCTTCAGGCGCGAGGAGAGCGCGCCGCGGCGACCCTGGGCCTCATGGATCGTTGCGGGTGAGAATTTGGCGAGCGCTTCGATGTCTGCGGTGCTCGGTCGCTCGGCGATATCTTTGATGTGGGTCATGGGAAACTTCTCATGGTTAGGCCGGCGGCAGGCATGCCGCCGCCGGCAATCAACAAGGATTTTCGGACGGACGATTAATCAGGCGCGAAGACCTGGCATTAGGGGATCGGTTCGAACTTCAATTCGGTAATCGGTACGACCTTCTCGTTGCGGGTCATCTTGTATTCAGTATTCGGACCAAGCCACTTTTCCCAGATCTTGTTGATCTCGCCGGAGTCACCCAGCTTGTGCAGGATTGCATTGACCTTTGCGGCCAGCGCAGGCTGATCCTTCTGCATACCGATACCGACCGGCTCCAGCAGCATGGGCTCGTCGATCATGCGCATCTGCTTGCCCTTGGTCTTCGATTGATTGACAAGCAGCGTCGTCGTCATGGTGTTCGCGACCATGCCGCGCGCCTTCCCCTGCTGAACGGCAAGGTAGGCAGAGCCCGTATCTTGAAAGGTCAGCGGGTCGGATTTGTTGAGTTTGATCGCCAGCTCCGAGGTCGAGCCCTTGGTCGAGGCGAGACGCTGGCCCTCGTAATCGGCCTTCTTCTTGCCGGCATCATCGGCGGGAACAATGAGCATTTCCTTGGCGACATAATAGGGATCGCTGAATTGGATCTGCTCCGCGCGGCTCAGCGTATAGGCAAGGTTGGCGACCGTGATGTCGACCCGGCCAAGCTTGACTTCCGGGACACGCGCCTCGACCGAAATCGGCTTAATTTCAGCCTTTACGCCGAGTTCTTTTGCGATCGCCTTGCACAGATCGACGTCGAATCCCTCCATTTCGCGAGTCTTCGGATCAGGCGAGGAAAACGGCGGAACATCCGCATAGGTCGCGCAGCGCAGCGTCTTGGCCGACATGATCGTGTCGAGTTGGTCGGCCTTGGCCGGCATGGCGACAGCGGTGCCCGCGAGTGCCAGCGTTACGGTGAGGTATTTCCAGTTCATTGCTGTTCTCCTTGTTATTGATTTCAGATGCTTAGTGGCGCAGATCGGAAAGAAAGCGCTGCGCTCGGGGATGGCGAGGATTTTTGAAGAATTCCTCCGGAGGAGCGGTCTCCAGGATCTCGCCTGCGTCGATGAACCAAATCCGGTCCGCCACATCGCGGGCGAAGCCCATTTCGTGGGTGACGCAGAGCATGGTCATCCCTTCGGCCGCCAGGCTTTTCATGACGCTGAGCACTTCGCCCACCATCTCCGGATCGAGCGCGCTCGTCGGTTCGTCAAAGAGCATGACGGGCGGCTCCATCGCGAGCGCGCGGGCGATTGCCACGCGCTGCTGCTGACCGCCTGAAAGCTGGCCGGGATAGGCATTTGCCTTGTCGGCAAGGCCCACTCGATCGAGCAGCGTAATGGCCTTGTCGCGCGCCATGTTCGCCGGCACGCCCTTGACGCGGATTGGCGACATGGAAACGTTGTCGATGACGGACAGATGGGGAAACAGGTTGAAATTCTGAAAAACGAAACCGATCCGGCTGCGCAGCCGGTTTAGCTCGGCACCGCCCATCGGCGCATGGATATTCTTTCCCTCAAAACTGATCGAACCGCTATTGATCTCTTCCAGCCTGTTGATCGTGCGGATCAGGGTGGATTTGCCGGAACCGGACGGCCCGCAAATGACGACCACCTCGCCGCGGCTGACGGCGGCGTTGATGTTCTTCAACACCGGATAATGACCATAATTCTTGCAGACCTCATGAAGACGTATCTCCTGAGCGTCCTGCGACCCGGAAACTGGGATGCTCATAGCTGCTCCGTAAATGTCTTGAGGGGAAGGACGTCGGTGCGAAGGCGAACTTTGCTTGGCCCTGCACGCCTGCGGGCAATTCGCTTTTCAACCGTGTTGGCAATGTGGGTCAGGCTCCAGCAGAGCAGATAATAGACCACGGCGAGAATGAAGAAGACCTGGAAAGGCTCCGAGAGCAGTTGGTTGTTTACCTGGCTCGCGGCAAAGGTCAGGTCCGGCACATTGATGACGTAACCAAGCGTCGTATCCTTGATCGTCGAGACGAAGGTCGAGATCATGCTCGGGATCATATTGTAGAGCGCCTGCGGCAGGATCACGAAGCGCATCGCGCCGATATAGCTATGGCCGAGGGCCCTGGCGGCATCCATTTGCCCTTGACCGAGTGAAACGATGCCGGCCCGCACGACCTCGCTCAAGAACGCCCCCTCATAGATCACCAGCGTTACCAGCATGATCAGGAAACTCGGCACGTCTGCGCCGGTCCAGAGCGGAACGAGGAAATACGACCAAAGGATCAACATCAGCAGCGGAACGCCGCGTGTGATGTAGACCAGGCCCGTCACCGGCCACCGGAGGACCGCCCATTTGGAAAGGCGCGCCATGGCGAGCAGGATGCTGACGGGGAATGCGAGCGCGATGGCGAGAACTGAAAGGATGAGCGTGTTGGCAAGGCCGCCCAGCGGGCCGTTGGGATACTGGCCGATCAGCAACAGAAGCCAATAGTCATGGATGATGTTGATAACGTCCTGGATCATGCGCGCGCCCTCCGCATCGGATCGGACCGCATGGAAAGAAATGCGCCCAGGGCCATGATGATCAGGGAGAAGAACAGATAGATCACGGTGCCGATCAAATAGATCTCAAAGGTGCGGAAACTGACATTGTCGATTTCCTTCACCGCATGCGTAAGCTCCGACGCACCGACAACGATGGCGAGACTGCTGTTCTTGAAGAGGGATACACTATGATTGATCAGCGGCGGCAGCGCATTGCGCAGGCCTTGGGGCATGATCACGAAACGCATTGCGGAAAGATAGCCGTGCCCGAGCGCCTTGGCTGCTTCCATCTGCCCTGGGCTGACGGAGCGTAGGCCGGATCGCAAATCCTCGCTGAAATAGGCAGCCTGACACAATCCCAGCCCGATCACCGCGAAAATGGCTTCGGCATTGTGGTTGGCGAGCCAATCCGTGATGCCCTGCGGCATCAACGAATAGACCCCGAAATACCACAGCATCAGTTGCACGAGTGTCGGCACATTGCGGTGATAGGAAACATAGGCCTTTACGATGGGATCACCGACGCGAAGCGGCGACATCCGAAGCGCAAACAGCAGGATGGCGAGTGTCATGGCAAGCAGCCAGGAGCTGATGTAGATGACGAAAGTCATCTCGATGCCCTGCAGGAGCATCGCCTGATAGTCCGGATTGCTGAGGATGGCCGAAAGATCGAACCCGCTCACGGCTTCGCACCTTCCGCGTCATGGGGCTGAGGCTTGGCCGTCTGAAGGCCGCCCATCACCTGCAATGTCGGGGTGATCTCCATATGGCCGATATTAACCGCGACCGGCGCGGCGATCGCAAAGGCGATTGCGTCAGCGATATCGGCGGCCTGCGGCAGCTCGAACCCATCGATGAAGCGTTCGCGCACGCTGGGATCACTGCCGTGCACGTGGTTGAAAATATCGGTCGCGACGCGGCCGGGGCAGATTTCGGTCACGCGGACGCGTTTGCCGAATGCGTCGATACGCAATTGGTTCGACAGCATGGCGACGCCTGCCTTGACGGCGTGATAGGTGGAGTTGCCGCCGAAATTATAGTTGCCGGCAATCGAGGAGATGTTGATGACATGCCCGCGGTCGCGAGCCACCATTCCGGGCACGATCAGGCGGCAAATATGCAGGACGGCGCGGAGATTGACGTCGATGAGGAGATCAATGTCCTCTTCGTCCGCCTGGAGGAATTTCTTCGGCCGGTCAACGCCAGCATTGTTGATCAGAATGTCGAACTGAACGCGGTTGGCAAGATCGGCGATGGCCGCGCGATCCGTCACATCGATGACGTGAGCGATACATCCCGTACGTTCTGCCAGTTCCGTCAGTGGACCAGCGCTGCGGGCAATCGCATGCACTTCGATGTTCTCGCGGCGAAGCCGCTCCACCACTGCAGCGCCGATACCGGAGGAGGCGCCGGTGACCAACGCGGTCTTGTAATCGGAGAATGGCATTCTGATCCCCTTGTTGTTGCGGCAGACATTAGCGGAGCTTCAACTCCTTGCCTAAGACCGATTATTTTTGGAGTAATAAGCAACTTTTATGGAGATCGGCCGGCCGCAAGCGAGCGGGCTGTTGCCGCGGGTAATTGCGCCTTTTTGCCGGAGCCTACATGGCCTTCCGGCATCGACGCGCGTTGCAAAACAGATGCGCGTCTGCAAACATGCCCCGGAAGACAGAATAGTACCCAATGCCATGGATATCAGACGTTTCAAATCCTTCATCGCCATCGTTGACAGCGGCAGCATTACGCGGGCCGCCGATATCCTGCACCTCGCCCAGCCGGCGCTGAGCCAGCAGTTGGCGGCACTCGAGGAGCATTTCGGTCAGAAACTGCTGATCCGAAGCCAGCAGGGCGTCAGCATGACCGATGCCGGACATGCGGTCTACCGGCATGCGCAGATCATTCTCCGTCAGATGGAACAGGCACAGACGGATGCGGCAGCCGCCGGCAACTCGCTTGCAGGACGCGTTTCGGTCGGCCTCGTGCCTTTCAGCAGCGCTGCCACGCTCTCGGTCGAGCTGCTGGCGGAAACGAGAAAACGGCACCCCGGCATTCTGCTTCATCTGACCGAGAGCGTCGGCCAGACCTACAGCCAGATGATCATGAACGGCCGGCTGGAAATGGCGCTGATCCACGGCATCGGGCCGATCAAGGGCGTACGGTTCGAACCGATCCTCAGGGAGGAATTCTATTTCGTCGCCCATCGCAATTTCGCGATCGATTCAGACCCGAAGCCCCTGCCGGTCAGCGCACTGGACGGAATGCCGATGCTGTTGCCGCCGGCTTATAATTTCGTGCGTCGGGCCATCGATGCCGCCTTCACGCGCAGCCGGATCAACCTCAAGGTCGTGGCCGAAGTGGAAATCGTGCGAACCCTGGGGCGCGCGGTTGGCAGCGGGCTTGGCGCGACCATCATGCCAAAGGCGATCGCCGACCGCATCGTGTCGGAATCGAGCGAGCCTCTTGTCTGCCGGCTCGTCTCGCCCCGCATCGAGGAAACGCTGTCGCTTTGCACGTCCGATCAGAGTTCACTGTCGGAGCCGGCATTCGCCGTCAAGGATATCCTTGTCGAACTGACCGAACGGCTAAAACTCTAGATTTGGCAACGGGCCTCGTGCCCACCGACCCGGAAACCGGGCCGGTGGGCACGATCCGGTGTCAGTGCATATCGCGGCAGAACTGGGCGATACGCGCGCAGCCCTCGCCAAGCATTTCCATGCTTGTCGCATAGGAGATGCGGAAATAAGGGCTCATGCCATAGGCGGCACCCTGCACTGTCGCGACGTGATGCTCCTCCACGAGCGCCATGACGAAATCGACATCAGTCTCGATCTTGCGTCCGCCCTTGGTCGTCTTGCCTATCAGGGCTGACATGTTGGGATAAAGGTAGAAGGCACCCTCGGGCTTGTGGCAACGCAGCCCTTCGACCTTCGACAGTTGATTGAGAACGAAATCGCGTCTTTCCCTGTAGATGGCCGCCCGTTCCTTGAGGAGATCCTGGGGACCGTCGAGCGCCGCAATTGCCGCCGCCTGCGAGACGGTGGCGATCCCGCCGCTGTTCTGGCCGTTGACGTTGCTGATCGCCGCGATCAGCTCCTTCGATCCGCTGGCGCAATATCCCAACCGCCAGCCGGTCATGGCATAGGCCTTGGAGACACCGTTCATAGTCAGCACACGGTCGTAAAGCCTGGGTTCGGCATCAGCGATCGTGCAGAATTCAAAGCCGTCATAGACCAGGTGCTCGTAGATATCGTCGGTCAGGATCCAGACGTGCGGATGGCGCAGCATGACGTCGGCAATAGCGGCCATTTCCGGACGCGAGCAGGCTGCACCCGTCGGATTGTTCGGGAAGTTCAGGATAAGCCATTTCGTACGCGGCGTAATCGCAGCCTCCAGATCCTCGGGACGCAGCTTGAATCCAGCCTGCTCGAAGCAAGGCACTGCCACGGGCACGCCGCCGGCAAACTTGACGATGTCGGCGTAGCTAACCCAGGACGGAGTGGGAATAACGACCTCGTCGCCGGGATTGCAGGTCGCGAGCATCGCGTTGAAGATCACCTGCTTGCCGCCGCCGGACACGACGATCTGGCTGGCATCATAATCGAGATTGTTGTCGCGCTTGAACTTTCTGCTGATCGCAGCCTTCAGTGCCGGCGTGCCATCCATCGGCGGATATTTCGTCTCGCCGTTCAACGCTGCGGCGTGCGCTGCCTCGATCGCATGAGCGGGCGTTGGAAAGTCCGGCTCGCCGGACGAGAGACTGACAACCTTGATGCCCTTGGCGGCGAGTTCCCTGGCGCGCTGGGTCATGGCGGCGGATGCGGAGATGGAGACGTTTTTGAGGCGATCGGCTATGGAAGACATCGGCATGATCTTTCGCTGAGATGGGAAAATTTGGTTGCCTTAAAGCGCGTCACGATCTCTGGGATTCGCTCCTTGCGCTTTAAGCTCTTGTTTTTGCGCATGTCGTTGTCGCAAAACCGCTGCACACTTTTGCGCGACATGCTTTAGGCAATCAGGACGCAAGTTCGGCCGCAGGCGCGAGCGTGGCGCCGGAAGCCTCGATTTCGCTGCGGACAATGCGGGCAAGCTCCAAGGAGCCGGGCGTATCGCTATGCACAAGGATCGACCGGGCCGGCATGGCGATTGTGGTGCCGTCGATGGCCTCCACGGTGCCGTCGGTCAGGAAACGGCGCACCCGCGCCCGAACAGAAGCCTCATCCTTGACGAGGGCGCCCGGCAGACCGCGGGCAACAAGCGCGCCGCTGGCGTCATAGGCGCGGTCGGCCAGAAACAGCGCCAGCGTCCTGAGTTTCGCGCGTTTTGCCGCCTTCTCGATTTCGCTGCCGGCCGTGACGAATATCACCAGGCGAGGATCGACGGTGAAAATGGCATCCATCATCAGATCGGCGAGCGCTGGATCGCGATTGACCATATTGCCCATGGCCGCGTGAAAGCTGAAATGACTGACCCTCATGCCTTGGCTCTTGGCGATCGCGATCAGAGCGCCGAGCTGATAAAGCATCTGCTGCCGCAGTTCGTCCGGCTGAAACGGCATCTCGCGCCGGCCGAAACCGGATCGATCCGGCAAGCCCGGATGCGCGCCGATGCCCACGCCGTTTTCCTTTGCGAGACGCACCATACGCGCCATCGTATCCGGGTCACCGCCATGAAAACCACAGGCAACGTTGGCGGAGGAAACGATCCTCATCATCGCTTCGTCATCGCATAGCCGATAAGGACCGAAACCTTCGCCCATGTCGGAATTCAGATCGATCTTCACAGCTTCCTCCTTTTGACCCATTCACTTGCCGTCAGGCCATCGCCTTCAAAGCGCGCTTGACCATCTGCGATGTCCGCCTGACATCCGCGACATAGCGGGCAACGGCCTGCTCAACCGCGCGTGCCTCGGCATGCGTCGAGCGAACGAACCGCAACCGGCTTCCGATACGGGCTTGCCCGAGACGCCACAGGTCGCATTCGATGACGCCCGCGATCTTGGGATAGCCACCCGCCGTGTTGGCGTCGCTCATTTGAATGATCGGCTCGCCACCGGGCGGGACCTGGATCACGCCGGGCACGATGCCGTAAGAGCGCATCTCGACTGTCGCTGACGGCTTGATCGGTTCGCCGGACAGGCGGTAGCCGGTGCGGTCGCTGCTGGATGATATCCTCCAGGTCTGGCCCCAGAAGGTATCGCCGTCGGAGGCGAAGAGCTCATGCTCGCCAGCCACTATCGCCCGGATCGGCAGCACACCGTCGATCACAGCCGGGAAGACATCGCGCAGCGCCACGGACGGCTCGACGGCGGCAATGCCGCTTGGTGGTAGAGGGAGTGCATCCGAAACCGTGCCAAATCCGATCCTGTCGCCCCTAGCGAGCGATCGACCGGCATTGCCGCCAAACCCTCCGCGCAGCGCGGTGCTGCGCGAGCCCATGAGGACCGGCACGTCCAGCCCTCCACCGAACAGGATATAGGCGCGGGCCAATTTGGGCGGCTGCCTCAGCTCCAGGATCTGACCCGGCTCGGCGACGTGAGTACACCATGGAAGCAGTTCCCGACCATCCAGCGTCGGATGGCCGTCCGCACCTGTGACGGCAAAGACGCTATCGGTCTCGAACCGCAGTTTGAACGGAAAGGTCTGAACCTCGATCGCCGCCGCGCCCTCGTCATTGCCAATAAGGATATTGCCGATCTTCACCGCAAGAGGATCCATCGCGCCGCTGGCCGAGACCCCGATATCACGATAGCCGGGGCGGCCAAGGTCCTGGACGGTGTTGAACGAACCGGTTTCGATGATCTCGATCATAGCTCGATCCTTGCCGGCAGAAAGCGCACGGTATCCCCGGGCGCCATAAGGGCCGGCGTCGCGGAGGTCGGATCGAACATCTGTAGCTCCGCGTGGCCGAGGGAGTTCCACCCGTTCGGACCGGTCAGCATCGCAACGCCGGTCTGCATTCCTCCGATCGTTACGCTGCCCTTTTCCATCCTCAGCGACGGAATGGTCTTGCGAGGCATATAAATGCGTGGATCAAGGCCGTGCAGATAGGCAAAACCCGGAGCGCTTCCCAAGGCGAAAACGCGGTAATCGGCCTCGTAGTGAATGCGCACCACCTCGCGGTCGCTCAATCCGCTGAAATCGCAAATAGCCGGAAGATCGATCGCATAAGCGCCGCCGTAGTGAACGGGGACTTCGATGATCTTCCCCGCCAGGTCGAGGCTCTCAGCATTGTTCCATGCCTCGAGAAGCCGGCTTGCAATGATTTCGGGATCCTCGGGCGTCGCCTTGAAGATCGCCAGGAGATTGGTCATGCCGGGGATCACTTCCGCGATATCGGTCCAGCCGATCACCGTTTGCGACAGGCCCCAGATCCATCGCTGGGCGGGAAGGTCAAATTCACCCGGCGCTTCGAGCAGGAAAGATCGAGCTCCGATGCAGGAAACTCGCGCCTGGCCTTTGACGGCAGGGATGATTTCGCGACGTTGCGCAAGGATGTTCGAATTGGCAATCATGAGTGTGGCTCGATCTCGAACAGGGGATCACCGAAACCGACCAGGGCATCGGGCTCCGTCAGTCGTTTGCTCAGCAAACCGGACCGGCCCGCGGGAATAGGAAGCAGGACGGAACCTATGCGGATGAAGCCGATAACGTCCTGCTCTGAAACAGTGCGCGGACGATGCTCGATTTCGATGGGGGCCGAAGGGTATGAAGGGCAGAAGCGACCTGCCATCGGCGCTTTGACGGTGACCGCCGGTATCACGGCCAAGCCCGGCCGTGCATTTCCTGTCGTGCTGACTTGAACGCCACCCACTGCCGAAATCACGAGACGCAGATTTCCGCCAGGTCTCGAGATTTCAATTCCGCCGACTCCCGCGGCCGTCAAGGCATCGGCCAGGACTGCTATGGTCGCCGGATCGCTGAAGTCGATCGCGCTCATGCCGCCCTCCGATGCTGGAGCCATTGCTCCAGATAGCGGATATCCGTCTCGCCACGTGCGAGCCCTTCATCCTCGAACAGTGCGCGCAGCAATGGCAGGTTGGTGGAAATCCCTTCTATCCGCGTGACGGCAAGGGCCTCACGCATTCTCGCCATCGCTTCCGTTCGCGTGGGCGCATGGACGATCAGCTTCGCAATCAGCGAGTCGTAATAGGGCGAGACCCGATAGCCGGCATGGATGTGGGTATCGACCCGGATGCCCGGCCCTTCAGGAAGGGCAAGATCGGTGATGGTCCCCACCGAAGGCAGGAAACCGTCGGGATCCTCGGCATTGATGCGGCATTCGAAGGAATGGCCGGTACAGGTCACATCATCCTGGCTGGTTTCCAGGGGAACACCTTGAGCGACTTGTATCTGTGCCTGCGCAATATCGATCCCGCTGGTCATCTCGGTGACCGGATGCTCGACCTGCAGACGCGTGTTCATTTCGATGAAATAGAACGAGCCATTCTCGTAGAGGAATTCGAAGGTTCCGACACCACGATAGCGGATCTGCCGGCAGGCTTCGACGCAGACTGTCCCCACCGCCTCGATCGCCTCCGATGAAATTCCGGGTGCCGGCGCCTCTTCCACGACCTTTTGATGCCGACGCTGCATGGAACAATCGCGATGTCCAAGCCAGATGGCGTTGCCATTGTTATCGCAGAGCACCTGAATCTCGATGTGCCGTGGATGTTCGAGAAACTTCTCCATGTAGAGCGCCGGGGAGCCGAAAGCCTGCCGGGCTTCCTCGCGCGTCAGAGCGATGGCCTCGTGCAGCCCGTCGGCCTCGGGAACCACCCGCATCCCTCTTCCGCCCCCGCCGCCCGCGGCCTTTATGATCACGGGATAGCCGATTTCCTGCGCGATGCGCTCGATGGACGCCAGATCATCCGGAAGCGACGTATCAGGGCCGGGCACGCAGGGCACACCGGCGGCGATCATCGCCCGTTTTGCCGATATCTTGTCGCCCATGGTCGCAATCGAGGAAGCCTCGGGCCCAATGAAGACAAGGCCGGCCTTTTCAACAGCGTCAGAGAAAGCAGCGTTTTCCGACAGAAATCCGTAACCGGGATGGATCGCGCCGGCCCCGGTCAGATGCGCGGCAAGGAGGATTGCATCCTGATTGAGATAACTCCGGGCCGCGTTCGAGGGACCGATGCACAGAAAGCTGTCGGCCGTCTTGCCATAGGATGCCTGCCTGTCCGCTTCGGAGCAGATCGCGACCGTCTTCAGACCGAGTTCGCGGCAAGCGTGCTGAATCCGCGCGGCAATCTCACCTCGATTGGCGATGAGAACCGTATCGAAACGCCGTTCCGCCAAGGCTTTATCAAGCGGCTCCGCCATCACGCAATCTCCGCCAGCACATCGCCCGTTTCGACTTCACCGCCATCGACGTCGGTCAGGCGCAAAATGCGACCGGCATGCGGCGCGACGATCTTGTTGAAGACCTTCATTGCTTCGATGATGAAAAGGATCTGTCCCTCCTGCACCGTGTCGCCAACCCTGACGAAACGCTCTTCGCCCGGCGCCGGTGCGCGATGCAGCACGCCAAAGAGAGGCGCCTTCACGGTAATGGTTGAGGCCGATGCATTTGCCGAAACATCGCCGCTCGATACGGCCGAACCAACCACTGATTTATCAAGGACCTGCTCCGGAGCGGCGGAGGCCGTCTGATCCGGTGACCGAAAGATCCGTACCGTGACGTCCTTTTCCGTTACCGTCAGCTCGGAAATGTTCGATCGTCCGACAAAATCGATCAGCGTCTTTATTTTCGACAGGTCCATCAGAGTACTCGGTATTTCGGAGTGCCTCTTCGCGGGTCCATACTTATGAGGACCGCGTTCGGCTGATCTCTTCCGTACACGATGGGCCGAACGATGGGGTCAGAAGAACTTTTAATGGCGCCTGTGATCCAGGAAAAGATCATCCGGCACCGCTGCCTTGCCAGGTGGCGCTTTTGCAGCTCCCGCCTGCAATTGGTCCGTGACGGCGATTAGTTTGTCCCTGGCATTGAGCGCGCCTACAAAGGCGGGCTCCGCGTCCGCCTGGATGGCTGTAGCGGACCGCAGCGACGCGAACGGCTTACGGTGTTATGACGGCGGCGCCGACGATCTTGCGGCTTTCGAGTTCCCGATGGGCCGCAACGATGTCGTCGAGAGCGAAGATCTGGTTTGGTCCGACACCAAGGATACCGCCGCCGATCGCATCGAACAGGTCGGTTGCGCTGGTCTGTCGCTGTGCAGGCGTCGCCATATAGACAGGCCGAATCGGCCAGGTGACGTATAGCGATTTCGGCGCCAGCAGGGACGGATTGATGTCAGGCGGGCTGCCGGATGCCTGGCCGAAAAGCGCCAGCACGCCACGCGGCTTCAGCGTTGCCAGCGATTTGAGCGCGGTGTCGCGGCCAACGGCGTCGAACACGGCCGCGACGCCCTCGCCGGACGTGATGTCTCGGACACGCTCGACGAAATCCTCCGTGGCATAGTTGATCACCTCGATGCAGCCGGCGCGTCGTGCGGCTTCCGCCTTCCTCTCATGGGACACGGTGCCGATAACGCGAATGCCGAGCGAACGCGCCCATTGCGTGAATAACAGGCCGACTCCGCCGGCCGCGGCATGGAAAAGCACCGTATCGCCAGCTTTGAGTGGCGCTACCTCCTTCAAGAGCATGCGCGCCGTTGTGCCGCGCAAAAAAGAGGCCGCGGCCTGTCTGTCACTGATCGCGTCGGGAATGCGCACAAGCTGATCGGCGGGGTAGAGGCGGACCGTTGCATAGGCGCCGAGCGGGCCGTCGGCATAGACGACACGGTCGCCGATTTGTACACCAGTAACGCCGGGGCCGATGGCTTCGACGATCCCTGCGCCTTCATTGCCGAGCGTAGCCGGAAGCGCCGGCACCTTGAACGTGCCGCGCCGAAAATAGACCTCGACGAAATTGAGCCCGATCGCCGTGTGGCGGATCAGCGCCTCGCCAGGCCCCGGCAGCGGAACCTCGATGGGTTCGAAGCTGAGCACCTCGGCCGGACCATACTTGTGAATGCGAACGGCTCGCTCCACCTTCGAACCTCCGTTGCATTATGGTCGGCATCGATGCCACCGACCGTAACGCTTTTCATTGTTCGACAGAGGTTTACTCGTGCCCAACTACGAAGGCTACGCGACTGAGGTCTAACCGTAGCTATACCAACGTTTAGGGGATACTTGCTTCACGCGCGGTCGCGGTAGCTGGCGCGGCAGAACTAACGATGTGATCGTCCATTCCACCTGACCAAAAGTGGGGATCGCCTACGGTTATTCGCCGCTACCGCATTGTCTTAAGGTGCGCAGTGCAGTTCTCCACTCAGCTTACTGCTGCGCCGGAGCGGATTTCGGAAACTTGTCCTGAACTCTCTTAGCGAGTGTCGGATCGTTCTGAGCGGCTGTCAAAATCGCCTTATATTCCTCTAGCGAAATGCCCGGGGAACCTTCCACAGCCTTAACCATGTGCTCGCTAGCTTCGGTTTGCAGTTTCTGCTTTGCCGTTACATCGGGCGTTGCTCCTATCTTGGCCGAATATTCCTGCCTCACTTTATCGACCTGGAGATAGGCGACCGCAAATGCTTCGATTTTTTGATCGCTGACGGCTGCGGCTGCGCCATTGTCACCAGTCTGTCCTTGAGCCGCTGGCTGTTGCTGAGTCGCTGGCTGCTGCTGGGCCATCACCTGCGAGAACGCTGGTTGGCCGAGCAACGTCAGGCTGAAAACAGCAGCAGTCAACGATAGGGTCTTGGTATAACGAGTGTGCATGTTCGCTCCTCTCAGATCATGCGGCGAAAGCGGCATTATGTTGCATTGCTTTGCTTTCGCTGTGGGCGGGATCGAGCAACGATCAAGTCACAATGTGGCCTCGAGAAGGGTATCCCGTGATGATATCGGGGTGATCTGCTGTCCATTGGGGGGCGATTTTATGGCGGACTGAACCCGAGAGCGGAAATCTCACATGTGCGCGGGAGTGTGTCTTGGGGGCCCATGTCGGGGGCGGTTTGGGTGCACACGCTTGCTACTTCCACATACCCACACTGTTGTGTCTGCATGCAAATCCAAGAGCTTGTCGCAAAGCGCGATCATCGGCTTTCCGATCCCGAGCGCAGTTACCGAATGCAGCCGCTCGCAGAGCTATTACCGATGATATTTGGCACGCATCGCATGCCACAGTTATGAGTTTGAAAACACCACGACAAATACTGCAGCCCAGAAAAGAGCAGACATTTCTGCAGCCAACAAAAAGCCCAGGGCTCTTTCACTCATAGAATCCTCCTCCAGCAACCTCCATTGCCTTAAGTGAAACTATAAGAGGATGAAGCTTTGCACCACCCATCGATCAAGATAAAACTTAATCCTTGCTAAGAAACCTTCGCGCCGATCATCGGTGGGCACTGTACCCTTCGATCGCCATCGTGGCTCTCAAACAGCCAGGAGAAGGTTTGCTGCCAGCGCCAGGGCCTCGCCTGCTGACGGCAAACATCGTCGGAACTGGGTTTCTAAAGGGCCTCTGAAAGCGCGCCGCGCCAGAATTACATCCCGTCATCAGCGGCAGGCCGCGGTCGGAAAGCGAGGTATTTGTTGTTTGGATGTGAGCCTACCGGAACATCACATCCAGATGCTGACGGTCTTGCGCGACTATCCGGCACGTGGTTTCGAATCCCTCTCCCGGGATGCTCAACACGAACTCCGATGGGATGCCCAAAGCAGTCGACACGACGAGGTTCGCACCATCAGGTCCGAGAGAACGGATCGTGCAATCGAAGCTCGAGTGCCTTTCGTTGAAAATGATTACGCCGGCTTTAAGCACCCGACGCCGCGCACTTTGGTGCGACCCGGAGCGAGCGGCGAATGATTCGCAGCGATTACGACCGGCCTGCTTGGCGTGATACATAGCAGCGTCAGCTTGGGCGAGAAGCGTATCGATGTCCTTCGTGATGATCGACATCGCGGTCACGCCAAAACTCGCGGTAACCGGCACCGTGTTTTCTGCAAGTTGGGCCGGAACTGCATCCAGCGCGCTGCGAAGCTTTTCAGCCACCTTAAACGCAGCAGCCTGGTCAATATGCGGAAGGAGAATTGCAAATTCTTCACCACCCAAACGCCCAAGCAGATCGTCCGCTCGGAGCTGCTCTCGGCACGTCTTGATCACCGACTTGAGCACCTCGTCGCCCGCCGCGTGGCCATAGGTGTCGTTGATCCTTTTGAAGTGGTCGACATCGAGCACGATACACGCCACGTCATGATGATGGCGAGCCGCAAGAGAAAGCAGACGGCTGGCCTCCTCGTTGAAAGCGCGACGGGTCAGCGCGCCCGTTAGGACGTCGATGGCCGCCGACTGCAGCAACTCGGCGCGATCAATTGCGACGCCCGCAATCTCCTCCAGGATCGCCAGATCCTTGTTTCCAAATGACCGCGGCTGACGGTCGATGGCGCAGACGGTTCCCACGGTATGACCATCACGGGTCTTGAGAGGAACGCCGGCGTAAAACCGGATATGCGCTTCTCCCGTCACGGCAGGATTGGACGCAAACCGGGGATCGCGGCTCGCATCGGGCACGACGATCGGCTGTTCGCAGTCCACCACGTAGCGGCAGAACGTGTCTTCCCTGGGCACCTCGTCTGCCGGCAATCCCAAACAGGCCTTGTACCACTGACGGTGGGCGTCGATGAACGAGACGATGCCGATATCGACTGTGAACACCTGCTTGATGAGGCGAGCCAGCCGTTCGAACCCCTCGTCTCTAGGCGTGTCTAATATGTCCAGCCGGTCGAGAGCGGCCAGGCGGTCGAGTTCGCGCCGCGCTGCCTCATCGGATAATCTTCCAAATGCACGTACAGCCGACATCGACCCGACACCTTTCAAAGCAGATTGCTATCCAGCCGTAAATTGCGCAGGGGAATGTCGTCAAGCTGGAGTCCGGACATGCTGTCGCAACGCTTAAGATTTTGCTGCCAACGAAGGAAGCACGTGGACGGCTGGTGGTTGTTCAAATATCGGGGTCTGTAGCCAAAATCCCTCTGCCACGGGCAAAGCTACACCTGCCGGCAGCATGTGGTTTCCAGCCAAGCTCCTGACAATCACAAAGCCAGCAGCAAACGCATATGCCGATGAAAGTCTCGGCGGCTGACCGAAAATGCAACAGGATATCTGCTCGCCTTGAAAGGAATCGGAACCATTAGCCAGGTGGTTTGTTGCCAGAACTATGTTTCAGAAGCGGCCGTTCACTCGAAAGGAGCTTATCGCATCGGACAGTCGCCGACGATCGATTTGCACGGAGAAATTCAGGAAGAGAAGAGACGCATGGCAAAAATGCCATTCTGTGCAAGTGTTTCGAACATCCGACAGCCTGTCACATCCTTGTCATGAAATGCGTCGACATCTCGTCCCAGATCAGGAGCGGGTACCCAAATGGATTATTTCAGACGTTTCAACTTTCTGTTCGCAACGCCGGCTTTCGACAGCGATGACCTGGAGGGCGCCCGCTACAACCAGATCATCGAGGAGATCCAAGGCTCCGGCTTTGAGGTGGTGCGCGCACGAAACCTCGAAGATGCGGAGATCGCCGTACAGACGGACGCCGCCATCGGCTGCATGCTAGTCGACTGGGGCAAAAAGGGGCTCGAGGGCAAAACGGCCTCCCTCATCAACCTAATGCGCCGGCGCGGCCTGGAATTCCCCATCATCCTGCTGATCCGCCGTAAGCGCTTCGAGGATGTGCCGGTAGAGGTCCTCGATTTCATCGATGGCTATGTCTTCCTATCGGAAGAAACGCCCGCCTTCATCGCCAAGAGCCTCATCAGCCGGCTCAAGCAATATGCCGAGACGCTGAAGACGCCGTTCTTCGGTGCACTGGTCGATTATGCCGAGGAAGGCAATCACCTTTGGACCTGCCCCGGGCACAATGGCGGCATCTTCTACAGCCGCAGCCCGATCGGGCGGGTCTTCATGGAGCATCTCGGCGAAGCGGTGTTTCGCGACGATCTCGACAATTCCGTGCTCGACCTCGGCGACCTGCTGACTCACGAAGGACCGGCGCTCGCTGCACAAAAGGAAGCAGCCAAAATCTTCGGCGCCGAGAAGACCTATTTCGTCCTGAACGGCACCTCCACGTCCAACAAGGTCGCTCTGTCAGCACTCGTCACCGATGGCGATCTCGTGCTGTTCGATCGCAACAACCACAAGGCCGCCCATCACGGCGCCTTGATGATCTCGGGCGGTATTCCGGTTTACATGCCGACCATACGCAACGTCTATGGCTTGATCGGTCCCATCGATTTCGCGGTCATGGACGAGGACGCCCTGCGCGAGCGCATCCGCACGCACCCGCTGGTGAAAGACCCGGAGGCTTACAAGAAGCCGCGCCCGTTCCGCGTCGCTGTCGTGGAACAGTGCACCTATGACGGTACCATTCACAATGCCGAGATGATCCTCAAGCGCATCGGCCATTTGTGCGATTACATTCTCTTCGACGAGGCATGGGCGGGCTTCATGAAGTTTCATCCGCTCTATGCCGGCCGTTTTGCCATGGGCCTTTCCGACCTTGGCCCGGACGCGCCGGGCATCATCGCCACGCAATCCACCCACAAGCAGCTCGCAAGCTTCTCCCAGGCTTCTCAGATCCACATGAAGGATCGGCATATCACCGGTCAGAAGCGCCGCGTGGAGCACCGGCGCTTCAACGAAAGCTTCATGCAGCACGCCTCGACCTCGCCCTTCTATCCGCTGTTTGCCTCGCTCGACGTCGGCGCACAGATGATGAAGGGCCGCTCGGGCGAAGTGCTGTGGGACGATACGATTCGCCTCGGCATCGAGCTGCGTAAGAAGATCCGCGCAGTACGACGCGAGTTCGAGGAGAAGGAGCATCGCCCCGAGCGCCGCTGGTTCTTCGAGCCCTTCGTGCCGGACCGGGTGGCGATCCCGGATGTATCGAGCCATGGAGCGGTGCATGAAGTGCCGTGGGAAAGCGTCTCTACCGACCAGCTCGCCACCAATCCCGCCTTCTGGCATCTGACGCCCGACGCGGCATGGCACGGTTTTTCCGCAATGGAGCCGGGCTTTGCCATGACCGACCCGAACAAGCTCACCCTGCTGACCCCCGGCTTCGACCGGGTGAGCGGAAAATACACCGAGCACGGCATACCGGCACCGGTGGTCGCGCAATATCTGCGCGAAAACCGCATCGTCGCCGAAAAGAACGACCTCAATTCGCTGCTCTTCCTGCTCACCCCTGGCGTGGAGGCCAGCAAGGCCGGCACCTTGATCAGCGGCCTCGTCGCCTTCAAGAAACTCCATGACGACAATGCTTTGCTGGAGGAGGTAATTCCGGAATTCTATCGACGCCGTCCGGGCCGCTATGCCGGCGTGCGCCTGCGCGATCTCTGCGCGGAAATGCATAACTTCTTCCGCCAAGCCGATGTCAGCGCGCTTCAGACAAAGCAGTTTTCTGCTGATCACCTACCCCCAATGGCCATGTCGCCCCATGATGCGGCACGCTGCCTGGTTCGCAACGATGTGGACTATCTGCCGATCGACGCCATAGCCGGCCGCATCGCGACGACACCCTTCGTCGTCTATCCTCCGGGTATTGCGACCATCGTGCCGGGCGAGCGCCTGACGGAACAGGCAAAGCCCATGATCGACTATCTCAAGATGTTTGAAACCTGCTTCAACACCTTCCCCGGCTTCGAGGTGGAGATTCAGGGGGTCTATCGCGAGATTGATGCATCCGGCCGCATCCGGCTCTACACCTACGTCGTCGCGGAATAGGCTTAGGTTCCGTCATGAAGCAGGAGAAAATAATCGTCATTCGCCCATCCCGGGAGACCGACGTCGATGCCATGTTGGCGATCTATCGCCGCCATATTCGCCGCGGCATCGAGGTTGGGGTGGACGATAGCGATACACCGCAACCGGACGATCTGCGGGAACGGCGCAAGAATTTGAAAGACCGCCGCTTCCCGCACGTCGTTGCGCTCGAGGGCGAGAAGGTCGTCGGCTATGCCTACGTGGTGCTGTTCCGCAAACGCCCGGCCTATCGTTACACCGTCAAGCATTCGATCTATGTGCATCACGACCATGTCGGGCAGGGTGTCGGGAGCCTGCTCATGCGCGGGTTGATCGACGCCTGCGCTGCGGCCGGCTTCCGGCAGATGATCGGCTATATCGACGCCGATAACGCCGCCTCGCTCGCCCTGCATGAACGGTTCGGCTTTGCTCGCGTCGGCCTTTTGCCGGCGGTCGCCTATCGTTACGGCCGATGGGCCGATACCGTGATGGTTCAGCGCTCACTCGCCGCCGGCTCAACCACCCCACCACCACCGCCTCCGCTCTCCACTCGCTGAAAACAACGGGATTGAATCTCTGGTACCACGCACCCTTGCGAAAGCGGGGCCGAGGAACCACAGGGCAAGCTCCGCATAACCGGAATTGAACCACACAACTGAGGAAGACCCGGATTACGTGTTATACTTCTTCGGTACGCCCGCATTGGCGGTTCTTATGGGGGGAACAGACGATGGAGATGCCAATTTTCGTTCGCCTTCCGCTGGCCGTAGCCGGAATGATAGCGGGGCATTTCGTATCCCGCGACACGCTGCGCTTCGAGCTCCTGCAGACGGGTATTGCACTCGTTATGCTGGCTGCTTTCATAACGTTCCTGATAGCTGCTCCGTCGATCTGGCGCGCACTTCGAAGCAGGCGCCCGCCAGACAACTCGCCGCGATGAGCCGCATTGGCAACCAAGTGCGGCAGGCCCGCACTGCTGCGGATCTTAGTAGCAACTCTGCTAGCGCCCTCATCCGACACGGGACACTTCTACCGACCAAAAACGAAGAGAAATCATCAAAACCGTATTTTACGGTATTTTACACATTTTCTCGCCACGCGAAGGCGAGCACCCGGGTCAGCCGAGCGATTTGGTAAGCCGAACATCACGAGACTGTGCTGCGTGCAAATCTGCCGCTCGCCTCAATGCAGACGTGTCCCGATCAGCGATACCGTAACATACTTCCTGGCGTCTGAGGTTTCAGGCAGGTTGGCGGCGTCTGTACGCCGACCCCGGCGTGCCAAACTCAGAGGGGGCGAAGAATGTCGAGGAGAGGCAATCTTTTCGCGGCTGTCATGCTTGCTTGTGTTTCTTATGGCGGGCTGCTGCAGGCGGAAACCATCAGCTATGCGGATGCGGTTACGAAGCTTGCGGACGATTGCGGAGCCGATATCGGCAAATTCTGCAAGGGCCTGAACCTTGGCGGCGGGCGGATCGCGGACTGCCTCGCGCAGAACGAGGCAAAGATATCGCCAAGCTGCAAGACCTCCGTCGCCAGCGTCGTTCAATCGATCACGCAACGCGAGCAGGCGCAGAGCGCCTATAGCCAAGTCTGTAGAGGCGACATCGCCATGCGCTGCAAAGGCGTCAAGGGAGACGGATATATACTCGCCTGCCTCAACAAAGGGCAAAAGCGGGTGAGCGATAAGTGCAACCAGGCGATTACCGATGCAGGGTGGAGGTAAGACGATGTTACCGCGTTCCTTTAAGACATTCGCAGTTCTCGTTGCCATCGGCGTCCTGCCGGCAAGCTTCGCCTTCGCCCAGCAGGTGTCCCAACAACGGATCATTTCGGGCCTGGGCAAACTCAAGGCGAACGCCCCGGCCATCGACATCGAACTGTTGCGCCAGGAGGCCATCACCGGCGCGGGCAAGGAGATGTCGGCACTGCCCAACTGGAGCAAGATTGCCAAGCTTCCGCAGATGGTCGTCGAGATCAATTTCGAGAATGACTCTGTCGCCATCCAACCGAAATCCTACCGGACACTCGGTATGATCGCGGATGCGCTACACCATCCGAACCTTTGGGCCTACAAGTTCCTCGTGATTGGTCATGCGAGCTCGACCGGGGACGAAAAGCACAATCTCGATCTCAGTCAGCAACGCGCCGTCGCGATAAAGGAAGCATTGGCAACCACATTCGCCGTCGACCCTCAAAGACTTTACGCCGTCGGCGTCGGCGAGGCTTTCCCGATCGAAGGATCCAACACCGAGGCTTCCAACAACAGACGCGTGCAACTCGTCAATCTCGGGGTGTTCACTCGTAGTCAATGACATGAAAGTGGCGCCGACTTTCACAGAAGGCCTTCGGTGGGAGGTGGCTGCTCACCGCTGCGCTTTACTGCTTCGCCCTGTCGCCGTCGCAACCATGCCACCCGTGTCAGCGATCGCCCTGTCATTGCTCACCACGCGGCGGTGACAGGGCAACCGCTGCGCTTCCGCCATTGCAACACTTTTGATCAGGCTCTGAATTTACGTCCCAGATCTGCGCTTGGCGGAACACCGAAAGCAGCACGATATTCCTGAGAGAAACGACCGCAATGCGTAAAGCCCCAGCGGAGTGCAATTTCGTTGACGGTCGAGGATGGGACTGCAGTCAATAGATCATGACGCGCACCATCGAGACGCAACTGTCTCAAATAGGTTATCGGTGACTTGTTTAAGAAGCGGCGAAAATTAAACTGCAGCGTGCGAACGCTGACACCTGCCGCTTCTGCCATATCCGATATCGTGATGGGCATAGCGATATGCGCTTTGGCAAACTCCAGGGCTCGTCGAACCTGCCGTGGAGCAATTGTCTGTACTGGCGACCTGACATGAGAAGATGTGTGGCGCAAATTCTGCACCATCAGCAGACCAAACACCTCCTGAAAGCTTGCAAGAGCGATTGGGGAAGCGCCGATATTTCGATTGGCGCAAACCTCGTCTCTGAAGATGCGCATTAGTTTGAAAAGATGCTGTGCTGGTCCGGTGGTCAGATCCTGCATGGGTGCGAATTCGAAGTCGCTGGGCAGCGGACGGTCGAAAGTTCGGATAAATGCAGACAGCACCGACGCTCGGGTAATGCAAAATCCTTCTGCAATGCTGCCCGCTTGGATGCTGACCCCGGAATATCGATCAGCCATCGTCAGTAACCCGGTCGTGGGCGTGATCGCGTGACGTATCCCGCCCGTTGCCAGTTCGTAACAGGTTTCACGTTCGACAAAAAACATGAAGTCGTCGTTTTCGACTGTAACGGAAAAGGCGCGATCCGCCGAACTTGATACGGTCCAGCCGACCAAATCGGCCGTTCCATGGACACCGAATGAAAACAGGCCACGACGATCGGTACTGAGGGGTCGATAGAAATTATTCGGCTTTTTGTCAGTAATCCATTGAGCAACTTCACCAGTTGTGAGTGATGTCGGCTCTAGCGTGATCTGGATAATCTCTGTCAATGTGCCCCCTGCCACTGGCAAAAACTCCGGCTTTAAGCTTGAAAAAGTCCCGAGTAAGCATCGCGCAGCACGTTCTTTTGTACCTTGCCCATGGTGTTGCGCGGCAGCTCATCGACGATGATGATGCGTTTGGGCTGCTTGTATCGTGCAAGACGATCCCGCAGCCCTTCCAGCACCGCCGTCTCGTCGATCGCCGCGCCCGGCTCTCGCACGACGACTGCGGTCAGGCCTTCTCCGAGATCGGGATGCGGCACGCCGATGACGGCGCTCTCGACTATGCCGGGCAACTGATCGATCTCGCTCTCGATCTCCTTCGGATAGATGTTGTATCCACCGGAGATGACGAGATCCTTGCCCCGGCCGACGATGTGCACATAGCCGCGCTCGTCGATCTTGCCGAGATCGCCGGTGATGAAGAAGCCGTCGTCGCGAAACTCGGCTTTGGTTTTTTCGGGCATGCGCCAGTAGCCCTTGAAGACGTTCGGCCCCTTCACTTCGATTATGCCTGTCTCGCCATCCGCAAGCGGCGCCCCCGTTTCCGGCTGCGTGACGCGCAGGGAAACGCCTGGCAGAGGGAAGCCAACGGTGCCAGCTACGCGCTCCCCGTCATAGGGGTTCGAGGTGTTCATGTTGGTCTCGGTCATGCCGTAGCGCTCGAGGATCGCATGGCCCGTCCTTTCGGAAAACAACCTGTGCGTCTCGGCAAGCAACGGCGCTGAGCCCGAGATAAACAGCCGCATCCCCGAGGTCACCTCGGCGTTCAGGCCGGGATGCTGCACCAGCCGGACATAGAAGGTCGGGACACCCATCAGAACCGTCGCTCGGGGCATCAGCCGCAATACCTCGTCCGCGTCGAATTTGGGCAGCAGATACATCGAGGCACCGGCGAGCAGGGTGACATTCGATGCCACGAAGAGGCCATGGGTATGGAAGATCGGCAGCGCATGGATCAGCCTGTCGCCGCTTTCGAAACGCCAATGATCGCGCAGCGTCACCGCATTCGACAAGAGATTGTCGTGGGTCAGCATGGCACCCTTCGAGCGGCCAGTCGTGCCCGATGTGTAGAGGATCGCCGCGAGGTCGTCGGGACCGCGTGCAACGTCGATGAATTCGGCCGGACCGTCCGCCAGCGCCGCCATCAGCGATCCGCCTCCCGACTCGTCGAGCGTTTCGAGACGTGCGCCGTATCGGGCGACAACGGGTCCCAGCCCCTCGCGGGTTTTCGGAGACACGACGACCAGCCGGGGTTCGGCATCGCCGATGAAATAATCGAGCTCGGCAAACGTATAGGCGGTGTTGAGAGGAAGATAGACGGCACCGGCCCTGAGGCAGGCGAGATAAAGAAGCAAGGCCTCCGGGCTCTTTTCGACCTGCACGGCAACCCGGTCATCCGGCTTGACGCCCATCGCCACCAGGGTTGCAGCGAGGCGCCCCGACTGCTCGATCACATCGCAGTAGCGCCAGACCTTTCCATCTGATGTCTCGATGAAGGCCGCATCCGGCTTCGCATTCCTGGCGATGGCGTCAAAAAGATGGTTGCTCACGTGGAAGTCTCCTTTAGGCGGGATTGGCTGGAGGCGGGCAAACGGACGGGCTCGCTGCTTTCGCCTGCCGGAAAGATCGGACGACGTGCATGCTCCGCCGTCAGCAGGCGCTTGACGGCCGAACTCGCGGCAACCTCGCCCAGATTGACGAAATTCTCGTGGTTCGCTTCGATATCGTCCTGTTTGTAAAGGTAATTCACCATCAGTCCCAGCCCGCGCTTGAGGGCCTGGGGAGAGCGGTCCGCCAGAAAATTGATCCGTTCCAACCGGGCGCCGTTGCCGAGATGAAAGCGTGCAACGGGATCGATGACCCGCCCGCTCCGATCGCGGGCCTTGAGGAAATAGAATGCGGCGGCTCGGCCAAAGATTGGCTGCAGCGTCTTCAGAAGCTCTAAGGGATCCCCCTCACCGAGCGTATCGAGCGCGGCAAGGGCAGCGCGATCGCCAGCGTCGAGGACCGCGAGCCGGTCGGACCGCCGTTCGGCGTCCAGCCATGCGGCAAAGCCTGGAACGGGAGAGAGGGTGACGAAGGTATCGAGCTTCTGAAACTCATGGCGGAGATCCTCCACCACCTGTTTGATCAGGAAATTGCCGAAGGAGATGCCGCGCAAGCCTTCCTGGCAATTCGAGATCGAATAGAACACCGCCGTCGTCGCCTCGGCGGCCGGGATATGGAGGCGATCCTCGCGCAGGAGATCATCAATTGCGTTCGGAATGGCGCGTGTCAGCGCAACTTCGACGAAGATCAGCGGCTCATCCGGCAGGCGCGGATGGAAGAAGGCGAAGCAACGCCGGTCCGTGGGCGCAAGCCGCCGGCGCAGATCATCCCACCCCCGGATCTCATGAACGGCTTCGTAGCGGATGATCTTCTCGAGAATATCGGCCGGCGTCGACCAGTTGATGGCGCGAAGCTCCAGAAAGCCGCGATTGAACCACGAGCCAAGCAAATGCGCGAAATCTGCGTCCAGCGCCTCCAGCTCAGGATATTGCACCTTCTGGGCCAGGAGCTGCCGGCGCATGTCGACCAGCGTCGCGGTGCCATCCGGCGAGAGATTGAGCCGCCGTATCAGCTCCTGCCTTCGCGGTTCGGAAGCCGCGTTCAGTTCGACGGCGGATTGGGCGCTGGGGTTCGACCGGTAGGCCTCGATGGCGCGATCAAGCCGATTGGCATCGGGGCCGAAGCGCGACAAAAGCAGCAGGGAGAAGGCAAGCCTGGATGGCTCATCGAGCGCGCGCCAGCGATCGAGTATGTCTCTCGCCAGCGCCATACCGGAGGCTTCGCCCCGGCCTGAAAGCAGGATATCGCAGAGATCGCCGAGAGCTGCCATCGGATCGGCTTGCTCGTCATAGCTGCCGAGGGACAACAAGCGCCGGCCGCGATCGGCAATTGCCGCAAACAAATCACCGAGCAGAGATGTCGAATTCATCTGTTTCTCCTGTTTGACCATGCTTTGCGATCAATCGGCTCCGCGATGGGCCGGCTTCAGTTCCAATCTTCGAACAAGGCGTGGATGTCGCGATCCGGGTGGCTGTCGCATTCTATTCCATCGCCGATGAACGCGAGACGATTACGCTCGTTGAAGGCCTCCCAGGCAACGTCATGCTTCGTAATGAAGTCGCAGACGATCCGATGGAAATCCCCGTCCGCTTCTGTCGGAATGCCCCAGGCGGCTGCCAAGTCGGAGAGATGCGGGGCATAACCGGCGAAGGGGCCTTGACGATCAGGGCGCTCATATCGGTAGACCCAGGTTGGTGCGCCGTCCGCGGCGCGACGCCGGGCCAGGCGCAACGAAGGCAATTCATACTCTTCAGCCGTCAGCAGAACCAATCGTCTTCGACGCCAATCGAGACTTGGCATGAGCCGCGCGAGATCCGCATCTATCTTTGCCATCCGCTCCCTGGAAAGATGGGCGAGCATGCTACCCGCCCATGGCTGGTTGGGCTCCTGATCCGCAACCATCGGATAGCACTCGTCCCGGCAGGTTCCCAACAGCATTGGGACGGATATCGCCTGCCCGCCCTCGACCGCCGCGATAGGAGCCGAGGGAAGAAGCGAATTGCCATAAACCGGCCTGAGCGGAAAACGTCTCCGAGCTTGCGCCAGCACCGCCTCCTGCATCGTCAGAATTCTCTCCCAGGGAGCATCGATCCATGGACTGTCCGTCTGCGCCGTTTCCTCGACGAAACTGGCCGCCTCTTCACGGGTAAACACGGTATCTGCGCCCCCCGACATCGAGATCGCCGCATGAAACAGCCCCTTCGCGGCTGGCGTAGCGGTCAGCACGCAGACGTTTTTCGCACCGGCAGATTCTCCGCCGAGCGTCACGCGCTGAGGATCCCCGCCGAAGAATGCGATATTGGACTGCACCCAGCGCAGAGCGGCCAACTGATCCCGCAGCATGGGATTGACGGTATCGGCATAATCTCCGCCGAACAGGGATTCCGTGTCCAGCAGGCCCAGCAGCCCCAATCGGTGACCGACAGTGACGCAGACGATGCCGTTGCGTGCGAAGCTCGTGCCGTCGTAGATCGGCCGGGAGGTTCCGCCGATGAGCTGCGACCCGCCGTGCAGCCAGACGAGAACCGGGAACGGGCCGGGTCCGCTTGGCGCGAAAACGTTGAGGTATAGGCAATCCTCGTCCATGGGTCGCGCCGGCATGGCGGCCGGATCACCTGGAAAGAAACCCTTATCCCGGGATTGCGGCGCCACTGGCGCGAATGCGGCGGCATCACGTATACCGTCCCAGTGCTCCGGTGCCTCCGGCGGACGCCAGCGACGGGCTCCAATCGGAGGCGACGCATAGGGTATTGCCAAAAATCGATTGACGCGCCCATCGGTGCGCCCCCGCAGCTTGCCTTGGGGCAACGCGATATCTGCTGCGTCGCTCGCAGTGGAAGTATGAAGATCAGACTGTGGCATGCTGGCTTGCCGGGCTCGCTGGAAAATCGAAATGACAGGCGACCCGGTGATCCCTTCCAACCGACCGGAGTTCGGGGACCTCGCTGCGGCAACGCTCCGTCGCAAAGGGGCAGCGGGTGTGGAAACGGCATCCCGAGGGTGGCTTGACCGGGCTTGGAATGTCGCCGCGCAACAAGATGCGCTGTCGTTTGTCCGCAGCGGCAACGACTGGAACGGCCGACAGGAGGGCCTGGGTGTAGGGATGCTGTGGGGAACCGAAGATCGCCTTGCGCTCTCCCTCTTCCACCACCTTGCCCAGGTACATCACGGCAACCCGATGCGTCAGATGCTCCACGATGGCGAGATCGTGACTGATGAAAAGCAGCGACAGTCCGGTCTTGCGCTGGATATCCTGGAGCAGGTTGACGATCTGCGCCTTCACCGACACGTCGAGCGCGGAGACCGCTTCATCGCAGACGATCAGTTGAGGGTTTGCGGCGAGAGCCCGGGCGATGGCGATACGCTGACGTTGCCCGCCCGAGAACTGGTGCGGATAGCGCTGCGCGGCGTCCTTGGGCAAGCCGACCATATCCAGCAACGTGGCAATCCGTTCGTCGATCTCCGCCTTGGTTGTCGCGACCGCGAAATTCATGATCGGTTCGGCAAGCGTCGCCCCGACGGTATGGCGCGGGTTCAGGCTTGAAAACGGGTCCTGAAAGATGATCTGCACCTTCGAGCGGAATGTTTTCAGGGCTTGGCCGGAAATCGCATCGACCCTTTCTCCATTCAGCAGGATCTCACCGCTCGTCGGCTCATGCAGCCGCACTACGGTCTTGCCGAGCGTGGATTTGCCGCATCCGCTCTCACCGACGACAGAGAGTGTTTCCCCGGCCCTCAGCATCAGGCTGACATCGTCCATAGCATGGATGGTCGAGGTAGGCCGGCCCCAAAAATTGGGCGCGATCGGATAATGCTTGCGCAGCGAGCGCAATTCCAGAAGCGGCGGTCCGCCGATCATGCCTGGTTTCCTCCTTGTACCTTGTGACATGCCACCTTATGGGCCGGCCGTTTGGTCTCGAACACCGGCACCTCCGTTCGACATTGTTCCGCCGCCAGCGGACAGCGCTCGGCAAAGGCGCAGCCGGCGAGACGCTTGCGCAGGCTCGGAACCTGGCCGGGTATCTCCTGCAGGCGCTGCGGGGCGTCGTCACGAAGCGAGGAACCCAATTGCGGTATGGTGGCGAGAAGCCCTTGCGTATAGGGATGCAGCGGGTTCTGGAACAACTCGGAAGTAGCCGCCTCTTCGACTGTTCGTCCCGCATACATCACGATGATCCGATCGGCCATTTCCGCCACCACGCCGAGATCGTGGGTGATCAGAATGATGGCCGTTCCGGTCTTCTTCTGCAGCCCACGCATCAGATCGAGAACCTGAGCCTGGATCGTCACGTCCAGCGCCGTTGTCGGTTCGTCGGCGATCAGAAGGCCAGGCTGGCATGCAAGCGCCATGGCGATCATCACGCGCTGGCGCATGCCGCCGGAAAGCTGGTGCGGATATTCGTCGATCCGGCGTTCAGGCGCCGGAATATCCACTAGTTTCAACATTTCGACGGCGCGTTCCCGCGCCACCCGTTTTGACAGGCCCTGGTGCAGGATGAGCGTTTCCATGATCTGCCGGCCGATCGTCAGCACCGGATTGAGCGAGGTCATCGGCTCCTGAAAGATCATGCCGATATCGTTGCCGCGTATGCGGCGCATCTCCTTTTCATCGAGCGACAGCAGGTCGCGGCCCATGAAATCGATATGGCCGGCATTTCTAGCGTTTCGGGCGGGAAGTAGCCGCATGATGGAGAGCGACGTCACCGATTTGCCCGATCCGGATTCCCCGACGATCGCCAGGGTCTCGCCGGAATTAAGCGAAAAGGAGACGTCTTCGACGGCTCGAACAGCGCCGCCGTCATCGCCGCGAAAATGCGTTCTGAGATTTCGAACTTCGAGAATTGGCGTTTGACTATCCATGGTCACGTCCTATTGGCCGCACGCGGATCGAGAGCATCGCGAAGGCCGTCACCGAGCAGGTTCACCGCGAGCACCGTGATCGACAGAAATGCCGCCGGAAACAAAATGATGTAGGGCTTGAGCTGCCAGAGCATCCGGCCTTCGTTCATGATGCCGCCCCAGCTCGGAACCGAAGGCGGCGTGCCGGCGCCGATGAAGGACAGGGCCGCCTCCGTGATCATGGCGGCAGAGCAAATATAGGTGGCCTGAACCATGACCGGTCCGAGCGTGTTGGGAAGAATGTGCCAGAGGACGATCCGCGGCATCGAACAGCCCGACGCAATTGCGCCATCGACAAAAGGCTGTTCGCGTATGGAAAGCACCAGGCCGCGCACCAGCCGACTCATACGCGGAAATTCCGCAATCGTGATCGCGATGACGACGTTGACGACCGAACCGCCGAGCGCCGCCATCAGTGCGATGGCGAGCAGGATGGGCGGGATCGACATCAGTCCGTCCATGATCCGCATCAGAACGGAATCGAGCTGCCGATAAGCGCCGGCAACAAGACCGGTCGCAAGCCCAAGGAATGATGCGCAGATGGCAACGCAGAATCCGACCAGCAACGAGACTCTCGCTCCGTAGAGAACGCGGGAATAGAGATCGCGGCCCAGCGTGTCGGTACCGAACCAGTAGATCAGCGACGGCTCGCGGTTGCGCTTGATCGGTGAGACAAATCCGGGATCAATGGTTCCGAGCAGCGGCGCCAGGACAGCGATGGCGACAAGAAGCAGAAGGAGCCCGCCGCCGATGACGATCGTCGGATGCTTGTGCAGCAGCGTGCGCCAGCGCCCATATTGCTTCGGCGTTGGAAATAGATCCGGCAGATGCTCAGTGTGTTGGATATTCGTGCTCATCAGTAGCGCACCCTCGGATCAAGCAGCGTGTAGAGAAGATCGATCCCGAGATTGATCAGCACGTAGCCCATGCTGAACAGCAGCACGACGCCTTGGATGACCGGATAGTCGCGCCGCAGGATCGCATCGACCACTAAGCGACCGACCCCAGGGATGGCGAAGACTGTCTCGGTCACCACGGCCCCGCCGATCAGCATGGCAATGCCGAGACCGATTACGGTTACGACGGGCACAGACGCGTTCTTCAGGGCGTGCAGGAAGAGGACCGGGGCGGCACCAAGACCCTTGGCGCGCGCCGTGCGGATATAGTCCTGCGAGAGCACATCGATCATCGACGTCCGCGTGATGCGCGCAATCAGGGCGATATAGACGCAGGACAGCGCCATCGCCGGCAGGATAAGATTTCGAAGGAAAGACAGGACGCCGTCGGCAAGGGGCGAATAGCCCTGCACTGGCAGCAGATCGAGGCGGATCGCAAAGACATAGCTCAGCAGATAGCCGATGACAAACACTGGCACGGAAAAGCCGAACACAGCAATGGCCATGACCAGGCGATCGACCCAAGTCCCCTGCCATGCCGCCGCAAGTACGCCGAGCGGAACCGCGATCGTGACCGAGATGATGAGCGTGAGCCCCATCAGCGACAAGGTCGGTTCCAACCGCTGAGCAATGAGCGTCGAGACGGGCAGTTGCGAGAAGATCGAGACCCCCAGGTTTCCCCTGAGAACATGCCCGATCCATTCCAAAAACCGCCACAGCATCGGTTCGTCCAGCCCGAGACTGTCGCGGATACGCGCGATCTCTGCTGGCGATGCCTGGTCGCCGGCAATCAACGCGGCAGGATCGCCCGGCGCCAGGTAAAGCAGGCTGAAGACGAAGAAGGCGACGAACAGCATGACCGGTATGGTCGACAGCACGCGCTTGATGGCAAAACTGAACATTGACTTTCCTCACAGCCATGACGGGGAACCGGTTTTGCATCGGTCCTGTTCACCGCACATTCGCAATCGGCCGCAGCCAGACGCGATAATCGTCCCCGCGATCGGCGGGCGCCCGTTTGGGCACCCGCCGCTTCGGACTACTTGCGTGCGATATTCCAATAGACCGGAGCCGGCGGCGTCAGGATACCGGTCAGGTTGCTGCGATAGGCGCGGATCTGGTATTGCGTGCCGATCGGAACGTAGGGCACGGTCTCGACAGCGCGGAGCTGGATCTTCTCGGCCAGCGCCTTGCGTTGCGCCAGGTCGGTCAGGCCCGCAAACTGGGTGCGCATGGTTTCGATCTGCTCATCGCAGGGCCAGCCGAACCAGGCCTTCTCGCAGTTCGAGCGCAGACCCAGGTGCCCCACAGGCTCCAGGAAGTCGAGACCGCCCGGGCCGGAAATGAAGATCGACCAACCGCCCTTGTCGACCGGTTCCTTGCTCTGCCGGCGGCTGGTTACGGTCGCCCAATCCATGGCGTCGACGCGCGTTTTGATGCCGATGTCCTTCAGGAGCTGATCGGTGACGGTGACGAAGGCATGGATGTTGGCGTTTTCGGTCGCGTCCAGAAGCACGGCGGGCGTGCCGTCGTAACCGCTTTGCGCCACCAGCGCGCGGGCCTTTTCGATGTCCGGCGTCGGGAAGCCGGCTTTGGTGGCATAGGGTGAGGAGCAAGTGTAGAAGGATTGGCACGATTTGCCGAGCGAGGGATCCGTGATGACCGCTGCAAGGAAATCGTCGCCGTTGACCGCCGTCAGCAAGGCCTTGCGCAGGAGAGGATTGTTGAACGGCGGCTGGATCGTGTTCAGGCGGATTTGCTGGGCGACGCCGATATCGTCCTGGTTTGCCACGGCTACACCTTCGGCTTCCTTGGCAAGCGGGATGAGATCGGCGGACAGATCCTCGTCGATATCGATCTCGCCCTTGCGCAGGGCATCGAGTGCGGTCTGCTGATCAGGGATAATCGTCCATTCGATACGGTCGACCTTGGCGACTTTGCCGCCGGCGAGACCGCTCGCCTCTTCGCTGCGCGGCTTGTAGAAGGGGTTCTTCGCGAATGCCAGCTTTGCACCCGGAACCCATTCATCGCCGAGGAAAACGAACGGTCCGGAGCCAGTATGGTCCTTCACAGCTTCGTTCGGAGGCGTAGCATCGGCAATGCGCGCAGGCATGATGAAGGGCACGGGCGCCCCGGCCTTGCCGAGGGCATCGAGCACGAGACCCCAGTTTTCCGATAGGGTGAGCGTGAAGGTGCGATCGTCCTGAGCGGCCCAACTGGCGCCCTTGGCGTTGAGCTGCTGGCCGAGGCTGTCGTTCACGCTCCAGCGCTTGAGGGAGGCAATGACATCTTTGGAGGTCACCGGCGTTCCGTCGCTGAACTTGAGACCGTCCCGAAGCGTGAATTTATAGGTCTTTCCGTCGTCGGATTTCGACCAGGTATCGACCATCTGCGGCTTGATGGCGAGCGATGCATCCATGGCGAACAGCGTGTCGTAGACCATGTAGCCATAGTTTCGCGCCATGGAGTCCGAACCGAGATGCGGATCGAGCGCTTTGACGTCGCCGGACGGCTTGATGCGCAGGACATCGGCGGCGAGCGCCGTTCCGCAGGCAAGGGTCATCGCCAGAGCCAGAAGCGCTCCGGTCAGTTTCAGGCATTTCATGGTGGTTCCTCCCACAGGTAAGACTAAACTTTCAGGCTTGCGCCTTGGGCGCGTGCATCAGGACATTTTCTTCCTGAGTAGGTTGGGCTCCGCGCTTCAGGTAACCGAATGTGGCGAGCGACAGCGCCGCCGCAGGCTCTCGTCCGAGTTCGGATTGGACGAAATTGAGCTCGATGGAACCGGCGCCGCCAAGAAGGCAGCAATCAATGCCAGCCAAGATCGACGCCCGTCCGGCGTCGCCGAGATTTGCGGGCCATCCTCCCAGGAAGACACGTTGTGTTCCGACCATGTTGAGAGCGTTGCCGATGGCCATGCCGAGCCTGAAAAGCCGGGAATGGACATCCGTGCTGGTCTTCTCACTGATGGGAACCCTCTGTGGCCAGGCGTCACCCAGCGCCAGCAGCTCCACCTCGTCGATCTTCAGCCGCGGCGCGATCGCGCTCGTCGACAAGTAGGCCTCGAGACATCCGAAGTGACCGCAGCGACATTGCGGCCCCTTGGGGTCCATGACCATGTGCCCGATCTCGCATGTGGTGACATCGCCATTGCCCCAGAACTCGCTGACAATGGCGGCCGCCACGCCATGGCCGACGAACACATAGAGGTAGTCGTCGCTCGAACCGTTGGTTCCGAGCGTCAGCCGTTGGTTTATCGCTCGCGCGACAATCGAATTGGCAATCTCGACAGGCACGTTGAGAAAACTTGCGTTGAGCCGCGCAAGCGTCTCGGAAGGATCGAGCATTACGATGGGATTTATGGCCCGGCGCGCGTCGTAACCGGGAACGGAAACACCGACGAAGTCCAGTTGCAGCCGGGAACGTTCGGCAGAGTCGGCCAAGGCGCCGACTGCCGCCGCGATAGCCTGAGACACCGCCCCCGCCGAGGCGCCGTCCTTCAGATCGAAGCGTTCCGAGAAGACAAGATCTCCGTCAAGGGTGGCTATACCAGCATGGACCCGGTTGCTCGACACCTCGAGCGCGCCGAGATAGCGATCCTTGCTTAATGTAAGGATAGCGCTTGGCCCGCCCGGATATTCTGCGGGCTGCCGCTTTTCGGTGAGCACGCCCTCCGCGCGCAGTTCGGACACAATGCGGGATACGCTAGCTTCTGTCAGCCCGGTTTTGTCGGCAATATCGGTGCGGAAGCTACCTTTTTTCCTCCAGATATAATTCAAGACCGCAGCGCGCGTCTCCTGCCGACTCCTCGCAAGCCTCACAATTCCATCCTCCCCGGCAATGCAATTCTTACTTTATGTAAGAATTGATAGCTGAGGGTAGATCGCATGTCAATAAACCAGCCTCATCACGCGCTCGGATGAGTTTCGGTTTGAATTAGGCGGGGAACCGTTGCTTGACCTTTGGCCGCTGATCGTGTCGGCAAGTGAGGCGGCAAATCAATGAATGTGCAGAAGGTCAGACTTGGCAATTCGCCCACGGGGCTGCGAGACTTTCGTGCCGTTCTGGTCGTTTTTCAGCTCAACCGAGCCACTGTATTGCCTCGAACTCTCTAAGGTCGTTCGGCCTGATCAACGATGAATTGGTAGACGGCCCGATTCTGGAGCTGTTCTTGATGTTCGAGCCACCAATTTGCGTCTGTCAGGCTTGAAATGGCATTCGCGAGCCGACCCGTCATTTTCGCAAAATCGGCATTCAGGTCATCCAACTGCTCTTGCGTCGGGAACCCATCTGGCACTCGCTGTCTGGCGAGCGAGTGGAAGGCGGATGCAGCGTTATTGATGGCGACCGCCATTAACTCCGCAGCAAGCTCGATATCACTTTCGTCGCCATCACCAGTAAGAACGGGAAGATCGAAGACCTCGTACCGCAGGGAGTGGAACTCCAGCTTTTTTTTCTGGACCTCCTCGCCACACCATCATCTCTGCTTGGATATCGGGCTTGCTCATCATCTCGTTCTTCCAACTACGAGGATATGGCCAGACCGAGGTGCAGATCAACCGCCTCAGCCCCATCAATGGAAGCGGTTGGCATTCCATTCGGATGCGATCTGTTCATAGGCGGCATCGAGCCGCTCGCCGCGATTCGCGCGCCAGAAACTGGCCAGATCGCTGCTCCAGGCCGACTGGTGATCGCTGGGTTTGTTGGTCCATGTCAGCGACTTGCCGTGCGATTTGAGAACGATCTCTTCTACCTGATGCGACGTGACGGCGCGGCCGAGAGTCTTTCCTAGCGCGATGATATGATCCGGCTCCCACAGGCGTTCGTAGATGAACAGGTTATCTTTTCGCCAGGAAATGAACGAGGCATAGGTCGAGAAGAATTCGCGGGAGGCATTGGGGCCAAACCAGCGCACCCAACTCAGGAAATTGTCGCGCGGATTGCGGATGATCGTCACCGTCGTCATACCGCGGAGCAGCACACGTTTGTTCCAGCACACATGGCCATGGACAACGATACGGGATGGAGCGCCATGCAGGAGCCTGGAGACGTCGTTATATCCGTGAATCTTGGGAGCATTCTTGACGTAATCGTCGAAGTTTCTCTTCGCCTGTGGCGACAGGAAGATCGATTCTTCGTTGTAATTTATCCGACGTGCATAACAGGGCTGGTCCTTACGCAGGGCGCGCACGAACGCATATTTTTCAAACCCGATGGCCTCGACCGCCTGCAAAAGCGCATGCGTGCCCGATTTCGGCGTGCCGTTACAGATAATCGGTGATGCAGTGGTCATCATACCTCCATCGTTCTAGAGCGTGTTTCACTCCGGCCGGATTATGCTCCAGGCAGTGGGGATATTGATCCATCATCAAGCTTTAGCGTGCCTTGCGTACAAGGTGGCGAAGCTATGAAGGACATGGGGCACGACATAGGTTTGCTGCACGGGCCACGGGCGCGCCTCGAAACCGAAATTCGATCGCACGCCTTTAAATCGATTTTAAAAAATCAACATGCAAAGCTAATCGATTTTAATTTGTGCATTCAAAATTTTTTGTTGCAGCGCGAAGAAAATCACTCCTAACTGCCTCACGCCATTCTATCCGTCGTAGGAAACGCGCAATGACGATTTCATTTCCGCTTACTGACAAACGCACTGTCGATGAGCTGCTGAAGCACCTTAACGCGCATAAACTGTTCTCTCCTGGAAATTGCGTCATCACGATCAATCCCCTCGCCGCACACGTTTCGTCGTGCCTTTCGTATGCGCTTAGCACCGCTCGCACTGCCTGGTAGGCGCACTGCTATTCAGTTGAAACCATTTCCGTAACGAGTTGAGCATCTCAAGTCAGCGTTCGAACGTCCTCGAAGGCTTAGCACATCCGTGCAGGCCTTTTGGAGCGTCCGTAAGCCTGAGAGTGCCCGCTAAGAATCGTGTGAATTCCGATACCAATCCCGCAGGAGAAAGACATTGATGACGACATTCGAAGCCTATCTCGATGGTCATAGGGGAACATTGTTGAACGAGGACATGGTCGTCGTCCTGCGCAACATTGCCGATGCTACCAGACAGATTTCGGACAAGCTCAGAAGCTCGTCATTATCGGGTCTAACGGGCGCAACCGACGCAATCAACGTCCAGGGCGAGACGCAGAAGCCGCTCGATATCCTTTCCAACGAGATCATGCTGGATGCCTGCCGTAAATCGCCGGCAGTTGCTTTCGCGGTATCGGAAGAACTCGACGCCGAAGTGCTCATTCATCCCAATGGCGGATACGCAATGATCTTCGACCCGCTCGATGGATCGTCCAACCTCGATGTCAACGTAACGGTCGGAACGATCTTTTCCATCATCGAGGCAAGCTCTCCGGCTGAGATTTTGAAAAACGGCCGCAGTCAGCTCGCTGCAGGATATGCCGCGTACGGACCGCAAACCAATCTGGTCCTTGCGATTGGAGATGGCGTACAGATCTTCACGCTCGACGAACGCGGCGTGTATGTGATGACAACCGCGGATGCCAAGATCGCCCCGGAAACCAAGGAGTTTGCGATCAACGCTGCACGTCGTCCGTCTTGGGATGACGTCATTACCGAATATGTCGACGGGTCGATCGAAACCCCCGGCTATAATATGCGCTGGATCGGTTCGATGGTCGCCGATACCCATCGCATCTTCAACCGCGGCGGAATCTTCCTCTATCCCGCCGATCGAAACAAGCCAGCCTCCGGCGGCCGTCTGCGTCTACTTTATGAGGCAAATCCAATCGGCTTTCTGGTCGAAGCGGCAGGCGGCTCTGCCATTGCCGGAAAGACCGCCATCCTCGACATTGAACCAACCTCGCTGCATCAGCGGGTTCCGGTGATTTTTGGGTCACGCCACGAGGTCGCAAAGATCAGTCGAGCGTACTGCGTCGAACGGGCAATCGAGACAGTGTAGCAACGGCGCGCAAGCCGGTTGGCGACACTCCAGCCGGCCATATCTTGATCCATCGCAATTGTTCTTCATTGAGGAATAGACGCAGTCAGCGAGTGACACACGGATGCTGCGCGTGCTAAACATGGATGATTTTCTTCGCGAATTGTCACAGGCACCACCCGCATTTCCCAGGGCATTTTGAATGGCTTCCGATCAACCGCGGCGCGAACATGTTCTGATCGTCGACGACGACACAAGAATCCGCCAGATGTTGACGCGTTATTTCGAAGATGAGGGATACCAGGTCACCGCCGTCTCGGACGGCGGTGAAATGCGTCTCCAGATGAAGCAGGCGAGCTTCGATATCATACTGCTGGACCTGATACTGCCGGGAGGCGAAGATGGTCTGTTGCTTGCCAGAGAAATCCGCACGCAGTCCGATGTGCCGATCATCATGCTGACGGGCCGCGACGATGTTGTCGATCGGATCGTCGGTCTGGAAATGGGTGCGGATGACTATATCGCCAAGCCGTTTCATTTGCGCGAAGTGCATGCTCGCATGAAGTCCATCCTTCGCAGACGCCAGCCAGCGGCTACGCCGGCAGAGGCGAGGCAGGAGGAGATCATTCGCTTCGATGGTTGGCAGCTCAATTTCGACCGTCGCCAGCTTCTTGCCGCCGACGGTGGCGAAGTCGAGTTGACGACAGGCGAGTTCGACATGCTGGCCGTTCTTGTGCGCCATGCCGGCCGCGTTCTTCGCCGGGAGCTTCTCATGGATCTCACTCGCGGCAGAAATCTCGAAGCCTTCGACCGCACGATCGATGCACAGATTGTCAGATTACGGAAAAAGATCGAGGACGACCCCAAACATCCAAAATTGATCAAATCGATCCGGGGCGTTGGTTACATCTTCACCGCGCGGCTGTGATCGACGGCACGTCAATACGGCCGGAATGTGCATGAAACACTCGCCGGCGCTCCCCGCATAAAGTGACGCTTGCCGTCGATGGCCAGACTTAATCCAGAAGCTCTCGCAGGCGCGTTGCCAGCTCGCGTGCAGTATAGGGCTTCTTCAGCCAGCTTCCCGATTGCGCGAGCTCGCGGCCAGCGATCGTCGGCTCGGCATAACCGGATGTGAAAAGGATCCTTATGCCTGGTTTCAATGTCCGCACATGGTTAGCCAGCTCATCGCCGGTCATGCCGCCTGGCATGACGATATCGGTGAAAAGCAGCGCGACATCGGGATTTTCCTCGAGCCTGGTCAATGCCTCGTTCCCGTTGGATGCTTCAACCACCTGGTAGCCAGCATCGTTGAGCCTAGAGACGGCAACGCGCCTCACCCGCGGATCATCCTCCACCACCAAAATCTTCTCGAAGCCACCGGGAATGTCAGACTGGAGCCGCTCCTCCACACCCTTCTCGCTGGCGTTATCGGCCGTCTTGTGTGCCGCGGGAAGAAAGACACGCACACTCGTGCCTTGTCCGATCTCGCTATAAAGCTGGACATGGCCACCGGACTGCTTGGCGAAACCATAGACCATGCTCAGGCCCAGACCGGTGCCGGAGCCGACGCTCTTCGTGGTAAAGAAGGGCTCAAAGGCCCGTTGCTTGACCTCGGATGTCATGCCAAGGCCCGTATCGGTCACGGAAATCAGGACATACTCACCGGTGCGTACCTGCGGATACATCTGTGCGTAATCGGCATCCAGCTTGATGCGCGAGATTTCGATCGAGAGCTTGCCGCCACGCGACATGGCGTCCCTGGCGTTCAGGACCAGATTGAGCAATGCATTCTGCAACTGCGATCCGTCGACCAGCGCTTCGTTCGCCGCACCGCTGACGATGGTGCGGAATTCGATAGCCTCGCCAAGCGTCCTGCGCAGCAGATCGGAAAAGCTCGACACTAGTTGGCCGACATCGACGAGCTTCGGATTGAGCGGCTGGCGCCGGCCAAAGGCGAGCAATTGGCCCGTCAGCTTGGCGCCGTCATCCGCCGCGTCCTGCGCTTCACGCAGCAGCGGCCGCAGCTTCTCGTCCTTAAGCTTGCCCTCGATCATTTCGAGATTGCCACTGATGACGGTCAGCAGATTGTTGAAGTCATGCGCCAGTCCGCCGGTCAACTGGCCGATCGCCTCCATCTTCTGCGACTGGCGCAGCTCATCCTCGATCTTATGGCGGCTCGTCAGGTCGCGGATGAAGCCGGTGAAAATGCGCTTGCCCTTTGCGGTGGCCTCGCCGACGGAGAGCTCCATCGGGAAAAGGGAGCCGTCCTTGCGCTGCCCCGTCACGACGCGGCCATAACCAATGATGCGCCGCTCTCCAGTCGTCATGTAGCGGGAAAGGTAACTATCATGTGCGTCACGATCGGGCTGCGGCATCAAGATTTTGACGTTCCTGCCGCAAACTTCATCAGCCGTGTAGCCGAACAATCTTTCAGAGGCGGCACTAAACGAGGAGATCGTGCCGACGTCATCGATGACGATCATCGATTCAGGCACGGTGTCGAGGATCGAGCGCAGATGCGCTTCCCTTTCTGCAAGATCGTCCTGAATTTGTTTCATCTCGGTAACATCGTTGTTGGTCTGGATGATGACCGGCCTGGTATCGAAAGCAGGGGTGATGAGCGTCCAGCGCGTGGCGACGAAAATGATTCGTCCATCCCGGTGACGATGCACCACCTCGCCCTGCCATGCCCCCTGCGTTCGGACTTCCTCGCGGATCTCATCCAAAGGCTTTGGAAACTGTGTTGCCAAAAGCGTGTGAACGACCTGACCAAGTGCCTCGTCCCTTGACCACCCATAGAGCGTTTCGCAACCGCCGGTCCAGCGGCTGACAACGCCGTCAAAACCGTGAATGATGAGGTTGGCTCCGTCGAGCAGACGAGCAATCTCGTCGAGCTCCAGTTCAGTTGTCACTCGGGTCTTCGATTTGTCGTTCATTGCGCTTTCATCATTCGAAATTCAGTGGCGTTGGCCTCCGGCGTAAGCGATCAGACCGCGTTCGTCGCCATCACACCCGTCGTCATCCCCGGAGAGTTGAACGAGCATCCCATATTTCATGATACGCACGCAATGCCGACCCGCGGAGACCAGTATTCCCTTGTTCGCCAGCTTGGTCATCGTCCGTGAAACGGTCTCGATCGTCAGGCCGAGATAGTCTGCGATGTCGAGCCTCGTCATTGGTAATTCGACGATCGCATTGGATCGATTGTGATCCGGGTTGCGGTGGAGCTGCTTCAGCACGAATGTGCACACCCGCTCCTCGGCATTCTTGCACGACAGCAGGACCATCTGATCCTGGGCAGCCGCCATCTCGTCGCAAAGGCGGGCAAAGACTTCGGGCCTCAGATCCTGCGAATTGCTGACCTCCGCTTCGAAGGCCTTGCGTGAGAAGCGGCGCACCTTCGTATCGCCAATGGCTTCGGCGCTGTAGAGATAGTGGTTCCGCAACGACACGCCGACGATGTCGCCCGCATGCAGGAAACCGGTGATGACGCGACGACCGTCAGAGATGATCTTGAAGATGCGCAGGCTACCCTCGACGACTTCGAACAAGTGCTTGGCGACATCACCCTCGAAGAACAGCGACTGACCGGCGGCGAGATGTTCGGTTGGCTGCTTCCTAAACAGAGCCTGCAGACAGTTCGGTTCGGCGTCCGGCAGAGCCGGGTTGGTGAATTCCTTAGCGTAATGAATATTGTCTGCCCGCAACATGATCGTCCCTCCGTGTTGTCGGGGAGAACAATTGATCACCGCAGGTGACGCCAGAATGCCATGGGTGTGAAATACGGTGCACTTAAGTAACAGTCTGTAACAAGCAACAGCAGAAGCATTTGCTGGACTGTTTCTCGGCCATACGTGGCCCAAGGCTGCCTTCCTCACCGCCAGGCCGGATTGATGGACTCTGATTCAAGCCGATAGACGAGCCCGTGATCCCAGCGGTTGCGGAAGCCCTCGTCGGCAAGCCGCTCCCAGACCTCATCGTTGAGCGTCCAAAACCGCATGTGACTGCAGCCGGCGCCAATCGCCCGCCCTTTCATCAGGGAGAAAAGCTCCCCCGCGATCCTTTCCTCGTCCAGTGGACTGATGACGACAAAGATTGGAATATCGAACAGTCGGCCGGCAATCGGATGCTCGAATACGCGGGCAAGGCAAACGGCGCGGACACAATCGTTCGGACCAGTCGCCACTGTGAAGCGCTGACGCTCAAAGACGGTTCCGACCGCCGCGCGCCAGCGGTCCCATGCAAGACCCGGCATAACCGCCTGCACGACGAGATAAGCGCGTTCGATTTGGTTTGCCTGAAGAGGACCAATCTCATAGCGCGTGTTCATCTCCAAGACTTCCTTCACAGTGGACGCCTGTTTTGACTTCACGGTGGAACCGCTGGTTTCACAGCTCATTCGCGATTGCCGGCGGTTCCTGCCGTCAATGCGCAACAAAAGGCCAGCTTTGCGTTCCTCCTCGCATCGAGCGCCTGACGCCGTTGGAGATGCGCCAGCGATGCGCTGTATGATGTTGAAGGTCATGTCCCCCACCTCATTTCGTTGTCGAATTGAGCAAGCTTAAGCCGACGCGGGAGACGTGCTTTGATCGGTGTCAAGATTTGAGCGGATCGAGCCGAAACCGCTTCTGTGGTGGATCAATGCGCAGAAAATCATCCGCTCAAACGACAATTCGATGAAGGGATAAAGATCCTGGACCATAAGGCAGCTTCTCGGCCCGCCGACTTCGGCCGTGATCAACCTTGATCTACGTTTTCCTTGCCACCGCTTGGACGTGCATCGTCGTCATCAAACAGAATGCGCCACGATGCCCCCTCCAGATCATCATACTGCCCGGTCTTCAGCGACCACAGAAAGCCTCCCAGGCCGAGCGTCCCCATGAACAATGCCAGCGGGATCAGGTAGATCAGCATATTCATGATATGGAAGCTCCCGCAGGGGTGGTGAATTTGCCGGTACGCTCTGTCTGCCAATTCCAGCCATTCAGGCGCAATGCATTCGTCACGACGATCAGCGAAGACGTGGACATGGCGACAGCGGCGATAAGCGGCGTCGCATAGCCCGCGATGGCGATCGGAACAGCCAGCACATTGTAACCGATGGCAAGGGCGAAGTTCTGGCGGATCAGAGCAGCCGTACGCCGCGCGACGCAGATCGCCTCCGGAACCGCGTCGAGGCGGTCCTTCAGGAAAACGAGGTCTGCCGCTTGTCGGCCAATGTCGGAGGCGGTTGCGGGAGCCATCGACACATGCGCC
>NZ_JBSYVH010000014.1:0-81450 GCF_054114205.1 Rhizobium sp. LEGMi-198b
ATAAACCGCAAAGCGGTTTACGCTGGTAACGCGGGGTGGAGCAGCCCGGTAGCTCGTCAGGCTCATAACCTGAAGGCCGCAGGTTCAAATCCTGCCCCCGCAACCAAGCCTTCCCAAACAACATTCCGCTAGCCCTACCGCTAAAACTCAAGCTGCACTACGCGATCGTGGCGCCGCCGGACCTGAAGACCCATCCAACTTCGGAAATATTGTACCTGTGCCCTGCAAAAGTGCTTTTCGGGTGGGCTGCGGCCGATAATTGGGGTCATATGTATCCCTTGTCAGCGGCGAAGAGGATTCGCCGCGATCGGAGGGATAGAGGCGGCGCGTTATCGTTCTGCCGATCCCGACCCGAGCCGCAGTGAGAGGATATTGCCATGGCTATGACGGCGCGAGTTGCGCAGAAAGACTGTGTCTATAAAATCGTCAATTCGCCTGTCGGCAGGCTGAAGCTCGTTGCCAATCGCGATGGCTTAGCGGCGATCCTTTGGGATATCGACCGGCCGAACCGCGTCCGCCTGAACATCGTTGCAGAGGATGAGAACCATCCCGTTCTCATCGAAACGGAGCGGCAGTTGCGGGAATATTTTGCCGGCGAACGGCATGTTTTTGATCTACCGCTGGATTTCTCGGGCACCGAGTTTCAGAAGAAGGTCTGGCAGGCGCTGCTCAGCATCCCCTTTGGAGAAACGCGCTCCTATGCCGAGATCGCCGAACAGATCGGGGCTCGCCAGGCGATACGCGCGGTGGGCGCCGCCAATGGCAGGAACCCGATCTCCATCATCGCGCCGTGCCATCGGGTCATCGGATCGGCGGGAGACCTCAGGGGATTTGCCGGTGGTCTGGAGCGGAAGACCTACCTTCTGGAGTTTGAAGGCGCAAAGACCAAGGCGTTCTATTTCGCCGCCTGACGGTTACACGCGCTCGTCTGAGAAGAGATCCCCTTGTAGCAATGACAAAACAGCCCGCTTGGTGGACAAGCGGGCTGTTTTTGTTTTCGGCATCAGCCACTATGCGAAACAGCCGGTTCGATTTTTATCAAGCCAGCCTTAGGCTCGCATCAGCCCTCAAGCCACTTCACCTGTTCCGGCGTCAGCTTGATGTCGAGCGCCGACAGGCTGTCTTCCAGCTCGGCGATCGTGCGCGGGCCGATCAGCGGGATGACCGGGAAGGGCTGGGCGACGACATAGGCAAGCGCGATATGGATCGGGTTGCGGCCGAGCTTCTGCGCCAGTTCGACCGCCCGGTCGCGGCGGCCGAAATTGCGCTCGGAATACCAAACGCGTACCAACTCCTCGTCGTCGCGCTTGTCACGGCCGGCGCGATCGGTGAAAAAGCCTCGGCCTTGGCTCGACCAGGCGAAGTTCGGGATTTGCTTGGCGTTCAGCCAGGCCTTCCATTCGTCGTCGGAGGCGGCGATGCACCCGGCCCAGATCGGATCCAGCATCTCCGCCAGCGAGAAATTGTTGGAAAGAGCTGCTGGCGCCGCCTTGCCGTTCCTTTCGGCATAGGCGATCGCCTCGTCAAAACGAGCACGCGTCCAGTTGGAGCCGCCGAAGATGCCGCGGATGCGGCCAGCTTTGACCTCGGCATCCATGGCATCGACGAATTCGCCGACCGGAATAGCCGGATTGTCGCGGTGCATGAAATAGATATCGACATAATCGGTCTTCAGGCGGTTCAGCGACTGGTCGAGCTGCTTGGCGATCATGTCCGGATAGCAGAGCGGCGAATGCGCCCCCTTGCCGATCAGCACGATCTCCTCGCGCGGAACCTTGCGGCTGGTGTGCCAGTCGCCGAATATGCTTTCCGTCTTGCCGGCGCCATAGACATAGGCCGTATCGAAGGCGTTACCGCCGGCTTCGTAGAAGGCGTCGAGCGTCAGCGAGGCGGCTGCGAAATTCGGGAAGAATTCGAAGCCGAGCGTGACGATCGAAGCCGGCTTGGCAATGCCGGGGATGGTGCGTTTCGGAATGCTGTTGCCCATGGTGACAGGTGAGCCGACGATGTTCGTCGTCCGCCGCGTCGCCTTCTCCACCTCATATTCGAGGCCAACGGAGGCACGCCATTGGTCGAGAACACGTAGGTTTCCGATCGAATCGGCCCAGTTGATGCCCGGGTAGCCGAATTCCGTTTGACCGGCGCGAATGGCGTCGCCAGCGGCGTCGACTTCGAAGGAATAGAGCCAACGATCTTCCTTGACCTCGACGATCTGTGTTTCCGCGCCCTTGATGAGCTCGATCTTGCCGATGCCACCCTTATGCCCGGAGGCGAACCAGAAATCCTTGACTTCCAGGCGACCGTCCGAGCCGATGATACGCAGCGTATTGTCCTGATTTGCCATGATCGAGCAGGAGACTTCGGCGATGATGTTGTTCGGGAATTTCAGCACCGCCGAGGCCCATTCGTCGACGCCGGTCTGGCCGAGATGAGCAACGCCTGAGACCTTTTCCGGGTCGAGGAACGGCTTGCCGTCAACGGCACCGGCAACCAGCCGCGCCATCGATACCGGATAGCCGCCGACATCCAGAATGCCGCCGCCGGCGGTGTCGTTGGCAAAAAGCCGATGCTCGGGCTTGACCGTGCCCATGTTGAAGCCGAACGAGGAGCGGATGATGCGGAGCTCGCCGATCACGCCGCTTTTCACCAGTTCGATCAGCTTCGCCGTTTGCGGATGCACGCGGTACATGAAGGCTTCGCCGGCGAAGACGCCAGCCTTCTTGGCTTCGTAATAGATCGCCTCGGCATCATAGGCAGACAGCGCGATCGGCTTTTCGACGAGGACGTGCTTGCCGGCGCGGATCGCCTTGATGGCCCATTCGGCGTGGCCGGTATGGGGGGTGGCGATATAGATGGCGTCGATTTCCTGGTCCGCCAGCAGCGCCTCGTAGCCATTGACGATGCGCGCACCGGGAAAATTGTCGCCGAGACCCGGCTTGTTGGGATTGCGGCTGGCGATGGCCACCAGTTTGCCGCTACGGGAGTGAGCGACGCCTTCGGCAAAAGTCTGTGCGATCCTGCCGGGGCCGATGATGCCCCAGCGGATGGATGTCTCAGTAGTCATGAATTGGTCCTTTCCTAAATCTGCAGGCTGTCTTGGGAGTGGTAGGAAAAGGGCGCCTATCGCAATCGATTGCCGGCGCCGTCGAACAAGAATGTCTTGGCTGCGGAGAGCGCGACGGTCAGCGTGTCGCGGTTGTTGGCGTTGCGGGATTCTTCCCGCTCGATGACGATCTGCTCGCCGCCGGCAATATTGGCGTAGATGTAGCTGGTATTGCCGAGATGTTCGGCAACGTCGACATCGACAGTCACATCGATATCGCCGCGGCCGGCCTCGAGAAAATGTTCGGGCCGCACACCGAGCGTCACCGCCTGGCCGGTTTCAACCTGAGCCGCGGTGATTGGCAGCGTCAGACGGACTTCGCGCTGGTTCTGCAGGGCCACGGTCACGCGGCCATCCTGCTTGTCAACGATCTCGGCTGGCAGGAAGTTCATCTTCGGCGATCCGACGAAGCCGGCGACGAACTGGTTGGCGGGATCGTCGTAAAGGTCGAGCGGTGCGCCGACCTGCTCGATATTGCCGCCGCGCAGCACGACGATCTTGTCGGCCAGCGTCATCGCCTCCGTCTGGTCGTGCGTCACATAGATCATCGTCGTGCCGAGCTTCTTATGGAGGCGCGAGATTTCGACACGCATCTGCACGCGTAGTTCCGCGTCAAGATTGGAGAGCGGCTCGTCGAACAGGAAGATTTGCGGTTCGCGCACGATGGCGCGACCGATGGCGACGCGCTGGCGCTGGCCGCCGGAGAGCTGCTTCGGCCGGCGGTGCATCAACTCGGTGATCTTCAGGATCTCGGCCGCCTGTTTGATGCGGCGTTCGGTATCGGCCTTCGGGTTGCCGTTCATGCGCAGGCCGAAGCTGAGATTCTGCTCGACGGTGAGGTGCGGATAAAGCGCGTAGGACTGGAACACCATGGCGATGCCGCGATCGGCCGGCTCCATGTCGTTGACGACACGGCCGCCGATCTTCAGTTGGCCGCCGGTGATGTCTTCCAGACCGGCGATCATGCGCAACAGCGTGGACTTGCCGCAGCCGGACGGGCCGACGAAGACGACGAATTCGCCGTCCTTCACGTCGAGATTGGCGCCGTGGATGATTTCAAGAGTACCGTAGCGTTTGACGATATTGGTAAGGGACAGTTCGGCCATACGGATCTCCCGGAATTATTTGATTGCGCCGGCGGCGATGCCGGCGATGAAGTGGCGTTGCAGGAGAACGAAGACGATGAGGATCGGCGCCGTCAGCATCACGGCACCCGCCATGATGCCGCCCCAGGATACCCTGGTGAGGCCGATCAGCGTTCCCAACGCCACCGGGGCCGTCATCATTCCCGGCCGGGAATTGATGAGCAGCGGCCAGAGATAGTTGTTCCACGAGGCCAGGAACAGGATGATGGCGAGCGCCGCCATGGTCGGCCTTGCGAGCGGCAGGGCGATGCGCAGGAAGATCTGCCATTCCTTGACGCCCTCGACGCGGGCGGCGTCAAAGAGTTCGCCCGGCATCATCGAGAAGGCCTGGCGCATGAACAGCACGCCGAGCGAATTGAAGAGCGGCGGTACGATCAGCGCGACCCATGAATTGGCCAGCCCGAAATCGCGCGCCACCATGATGAATTGCGGGATGACGACGACGGAATAGGGCAGCGTGATCGTGCCGAGGATGATGCCGATGACGCCCGAGCGGCCGGCGAACTGATAGCGGGCCAGCGCCCATCCGGCCATCGAGGTCAGCAGCACCGACAGGAAGGTATAGGTGACGGCAACGACGATGGAGATCGTCATCGCGCCCACGAAGTTGGTGTCGGCCTGCAGGTTCCGGACGTTGTCCATGAAACCCGTCGACGGTGTCAGGATGATGCCGGGGCTGAAGATGCCGTAATCGGGCATGGTCGAGAAGACGAACATCATCCAGAGCGGAAACAGCCAGATGATAGCGAGCGGCACCAGCAAGCCATGCAGCGCGATCGACCTAATCAGATTGGATTTGGACTTCGATTTCATTTCGGTTCGCGCCCCACCCAGAGATTGAGAAGAGAGATGACCACGGCAAGCGCTGCCATCGTGTAGGCGATCGCGGAGGCATAGCCGAAATTGGTCGACTGGAAGGCCTGGCGATAGAGCAGGAGGCCGAGCGTCTCCGTCCCGCCGCCGGGACCACCCCTGTTGGTGATCAGATATGGTTCGGTGAAGAGCTGCATGGTGCCGATGACGGAGAGGACCACGCAGAACAGGATGATCGGTTTCAGCAGGGGCAGGGTGATGTGGATGAACTGCTGGAAGCGGTTGACGCGGTCGAGGGTCGCAGCCTCGTAAACATCCTCAGGGATCGATTGTAGCCCGGACAGGATGATAATGGCGTTGTAACCCGCCCAGCGCCAGGTGACGGCGATGATGATGAGCACCATTGCGGCATGCGATTCGGCAAACCACGACACCGGTGCGAAGCCGACCGTGCCGAGCAGCTTGTTGACGATGCCGAAATCGACGTTGAACATCAGGCGGAAGACAGCGGCATAGGCCACCTCTCCAACGACGACGGGTGCGAAGAAAGCAAAGCGAAAAATGCCACGCGCCTTCAACAGCGGTGAATTCAGCAGCACCGCCATGACCGTGGCGAGCGTGATCATGACAGGTACCTGGACGATCAGGATGATCAGCGTGTTTTCAAGCGCGTTGTAGAAGGCCGGGTCGCCGAACAGTCGCCCCCAGTTGAACGACAGATTGTAGGCCCACGGATTAACTCGGGTGTTCTGGAACGAGATCAGGAACGAATCGATGATCGGCCAGACCCAGAAAGCGGCGAACACCAGAAGATAGGGTGCAAGGAACGCATAGGCGCTCCGGTTTCGCAACCGCATGGAAGCCTTCTCCTTTATGCGCAGTGAAATGATGCGTGACGTCGCATCCCCGCCGCCCTGAGGGCGGCGGGGATGCCGAGCGCGGCTTGGGATGCGCGCCCGGCAGTGTCACTCACTTCGCAAGCGGCAGACCTGTCGCCGAGGCGATCTGCTGGGCCGCATCGTCAAGCGCGGCCTTGCCGTTTGGATAGCCGCCAGCGAGGTATTTCGTCTGGACGGCCTTTATGACCTCATCCGCGTCGCTGAAATACTGGGTGCCGGGGCTCGGGCGGATCTTCGGCAGGGTGGCGAGGATATCGGCCCAGACTTTCTGCCCACCCCAATAGGGCTGCGGCTGGTTGACGAAGGGATCCTGAACCGCCGTCAGAAGCGACGGTACGAGCCCGAAGGACTTCAGCATGGTAACCTGGCCCTCATTGGTGCCAAGCGTGTATTCGAGGAATTTCCAGGCGGCTTCCTTGTTCTTGGAACCGCTGGCAATTGCGAGCGAGGAGCCACCGAGATTGGCCGCATGCTGGCCGTCGGCCGTCATGCTCGGCATCGGATAGACGCCCCATTTGCCGGCGAGATCCGGCGAGGTGGAGCGGACGGTGCCTTCATACCAGCCGCCATAGAGCTGCGATGCCACTTTGCCGGCAGTGTTCGCCTGAATTTTCTCGTTCCAGTTTGCGGCGCTCATCAAGCCCGCGTCCTTGATCTCCTTCACCTTGTCCAGGGCTTTCACACAGGCCGGCTGGTTGACGGTGATGCTCTGGCTGTCATACGAGAAATAGCCGCAGCCCTGTTCGTTGGCGAGCATGCGGAACCATTCAGTATCGCCGTTGAGATCGGCCTGCGTCATGATGACGCCCGGATTGGCGGCGGAGATCTTCTTGCCGGCGGCAATGAAATCGTCCCAGGTCTTGATCGTTGCCGGATCGACGCCAGCCTTTTCATAGAAATCGCGGCGGTAGAACATGGTGACCGGGCCGGAATCCCACGGCATGGCGTAGGCGGCATCGCCGACTTCCAGTTCGGCACGCTTAAAGTCCGGGAACTGCTTCTTGAGCGCGCCCGTGTAGCCGAGCTTCGTCAGATCGGTCAGGCAGTCCGGAAAGCGGTTCCAGAAGATCGAAGCCTTGTGATTTTCGATCGACATGACGTCCGGCAGACCGTCGCCGCCGGCGGCACAAGCGGCCAGCATCTTGTCGAAGACCTGCGGGTTGCCGATGTCCTGAACTTCGACCTTGATGTCGGGATATTTCTTATTGAACCCCTCGACCGTGGATTTCAGCGCCGACGCGGCGATGTTCCAGCTCCAGACAGTAATGGTGGTTTGTGCTGCATAGGCAGAACCGGAAGCGAGCAAGGCAGCAAGTGCCGTCGCTCCCGCGAGTTTAAAACGCATTGAAAATCCTCCCTTTTCAATTGCCGTCCTCTAGCGAACACGCTTAAACTAGCTCCCGGTACGCTTCTGTCTCCTAAAAAAGGAACATGGACTTGGCGGAAAGTAAGGTGGGTCATCGAGCGGTTTATCAGCCGGGTGCAAGCAGCATCGAGGGGCTGCCGACGACTCTGCAAATGTTTCATACCCATCCGCCCCTGATGGCGATGCCGCATTGGCATGCGCAGGTCGAGGTGAATTACCTTATACGCGGCACGGTTCACTACCGTATGAACGACCATGAAATTCAGCTCCGCGCTGGCGATATCTGTCTGTTCTGGGGCGGGCAGCCGCATCAGATGGATGATTCCTCGGAAGATTCGATCTATGCCGGCGCGCATTTGCCGCTGGTGCATTTCTTCCGCATGCGCCTGCCGCTCGATATTTCCGGCCGGTTGATGCGAGGAGAGACGCTGGTCACCTCCGCGACGGATGCCGCCGATAACGAGAATTTTGCCCGCTGGTATCGCTATGTCCGCTCCGGCGATCCGGCCAAGGCCGAGCACGCGGTCGCCGAACTTCTGCTGCGCCTGGAGCGCATCGCCTTCGAACCCTATCGCATGCTGCCGGAAAAGCGCGAGCATCAGTCGAACGAACAGGTCCACCCGCAATCGTCGCGCAGCCTGGCACGGATGTGCGATTTCATTGCCGGCAATTTCCTGCACGATATCGATACTGTGGATATCGCCAAGGCGGCGGATCTGCATCCGAAATATGCGATGAACCTTTTCAAGAAATGCACCGGCATGACGCTCAGCAAATATGTCAACCTGCTGCGCCTGTCGCGCGCCCAGGCGATGCTGATGCGCGACGGCGCCAATGTGCTGCAGGTGGCGATGGACAGCGGCTTCGGCTCGATCAGCGCCTTCAACAAATCCTTCCGCCACATTGCCGGCATGTCCCCTTCGGATTTCCGTAGGGACATGCGCATGGTTACGGCAATGAGCGTCGAAGGCGCCCAGCCTGCTCTGCGCCGGTCCGCCTCGCAATTCTAGCCACCGGCCTCTTGCCGTCGCTGCCGATAGGGCGCACTCCTTGCGGCATAGTCTTTGGAGGAAGATTTTCATGCGGCAGTTTTCGGCATGTATCGAATGGTTGTTTGCCCGCGAGGGCGATGATTTTGCCGATCGTATCCGGCTGGCGCATCGGGCGGGATTGAGTGCGGTCGAGTTCTGGCGCTGGACGGACAAGGACCTCGACGCGATCGCATCCGTGGTCGCCGAGACTGGAATTGCCGTGTCGGGCATGGTCGCCGAGCCGATGATCGCGCTGACGAATCCGGCGAACAAGGAGGCCTGGCTGGAGGGATTGGAGATGTCTGTCAGCGTCGCGCAGGGCCTGGGTGTCCCGGTTTTGATCGCGCAGGCGGGGGATGATTTGCCGGAATTTACACGCGCCGAACAACGGGATGCCTTGATCTCCGCCTTGAGCGCCGGCGCCGATATCCTGAGCGGCTCTGGCGTACGCCTCGGCCTCGAACCGCTGAACACCAGGATCGATCATGTCGGCTACTATTTGTCCTCTACCACAGAGGGCCTGGATATTATCGACGAGGTGGGACGGCCGGAAATCGGTATCGTCTACGATATCTACCATTCGGCTGTCATGGGCGAGCGAACGGAAGAGGTCGTCGGCGAGCGGGCCGATCGCATCGTGCATGTCCATGTCGCCGATCATCCGGGCCGCAACGATCCCGGCACCGGCGGGATCGATCTGCTCAATCGCCTGAATTGGCTGTTTGCCCACGGCTATAGCGGCAGGATCGGTCTCGAATACAGGCCGAGGACGGAGGATGCCGCGGCGGTTCGTGCGGTGGTGAGGTCGCTGTCGGCTTGACGCTCAGACGGGCTCCAATACGCCGAAGACGGCGACCAGCGCGATGACGGCGATACCAAGGATGATCTCGGCAATGCTGCCGCGACGGATGGCGTTCAAAGACCGAACCCGATCGCGTCGTATCCTGGGCACGAGAATGTAGCGATTGACGATCGCCAGAAGGCTCATGCACGCGACAAGCGCGATCTTGACGGCAAGCAGCGTCTGATAGGGAGATGACCAGTCGGTCGGCAGGCGTTGGAGGACCAGCATCGTATTGACGAAGCCGGAGGCGATGACCAGCGCCACGGCGCCGTGCCCGGCGGTGGAGAAGCGCCGAAGCGCCGACAGCGCCTCCGCCCGCCATTCGGGCGTCTTCAAAAGTCGGAGGATCGGAACCAGCGGCACCAAGGCGCCCAGCCAGCCGCCGCCGGCAAGCACATGAAGCATGTCATTGGCGCGATGGGCCAGCTTCAGCCAGCCTTCATGCATCGAGGCGTGACCGGTGAGCATGAGGGCGGCAAGGCCGAGGCCAGAACCCAGCGCTACGCCCGGACGACGCCATTGCCCTGGCGGCAGAAAGGCAAGAACGAGGATGAGTGCAGCGGCGGCCTGGGCCAGCCAGGCTTGTCCGACCGTCGTATCGAGCAGGACGTCGCGGATCGTGCCGGCATTGAGGGCATCGCTCCAGCCATTGCCGATGGTGGCGCTTGCAAGCGGCAGCCAGGCGATGGCCGTGAGCCCGGCGATCAGCGCCGCAAGGAAGGGCGCGACGCCGAACATGCGCCAGACCTTCTCCGCCAGCGCTTTCGGCACCAGAAGGCAGAGAAAGACCGAGGCGCCCCACAGAAGCATCAGGGATACGTCGTGGAAGAAGCGGCACGCCTCGAGCGCTGTGTTGGGATCGATCAAGGTTTTACGGCGCTCAGCGTTTCGGAAACGGGACTATCAATACGCTCTGGGGTCACCGAGCGCGATAGAGTTGTGGACATGCTATGTCAATTTTCACCATGCGGAATGGCCATGTTCGGGACGCTTTGCCGCAAGGTAATTCTTTATTGATGGCTTCCGTCGACATAGACATCGGCCCGGAGCGTTTATTCCCGTACTCGGCAAAGAATTGTCGCTTTTCGATTATTTTTGCTTAGGAGGGTTAGAGCGCTCGGGATGACGACATTTCGATGAGGGAGTTCCATGGCGGCAAATATCATACGCGAGAAAGTGACTCGCGGCTTCAGCCCGCGCCGGCGTCGGGAAAGCCTCGATAGGCTTGACAGGCCGACCTATGTGATCGGCGACGTCCATGGCTGCTACCACCTCCTGAGCGCGCTCGAACGCAAGATTTTCGCCGATGCCGCCACGCTGCCCGGCCCCAAACTGATCATTATGCTCGGTGATTTCATCGATCGTGGTCCGGCCTCGGCACAGGTTGTCAGCCGGCTGATGGCGCCGCTGCCGAATGGTTTCGACCGGATCTGCCTTACCGGCAATCATGAATTGGCCATGCTTGCCTATGCCGACGGTGAAATATCCCTGGACAACTGGGTGGGGCTCGGCGGCGAGGCAACGCTGAATTCCTACGGTTTGGATATCCAGGCTTTACGGAGGCAATATCCCCAGCAGAAAAAACTCGACACCTTCATCCGAACCTGGCTGCCGGATGATCATCTCAACTTTCTCCGCGGGCTGCCGATCCTGCTGGATACGCCGCAGGTGCTGTTCGTTCATGCCGGTATCGATCCGGAACGGCCGATTTCGGCGCAGGAGGATGATGATCTCGTTTTCATCCGCTCGCGCTTTTACGACAGCGCGCAGCCGCTGCCGAAACTGATCATTCATGGCCATACGCCGGTGAGACAAGCCGAAGCGCATGGGCTTCGGCTCAATATCGACACCGGCGCCTTTCGTTCCGGAAAGCTGACGGCGGCTCGTTTGTGGCAAGGCCGCATCCACATCACGTCGACTTGATGCTTTCTTTCAGAAGCCACCACGCCGCCGACATTTTAAGCCTGCGCAGTATCGTTATCTCCTTGTCTGTTCTATAGAACAGGACGAAAAAAGAATTGAGACGATAAGAGCCAGGAGAGCTTCATGGCCGCCACCATCCGTTATCACGAAGGCGATATTTCCGCGGCCGATGCCGCCCGCTACACCGGCGCCATAGCGATCGATACCGAAACGCTCGGCCTTATTCCGCGCCGCGACCGGCTCTGCGTGGTGCAGCTTTCCCCGGGTGACGGCACCGCTGATGTGATCCGCATCGCCTCCGGCCAGAAAGAGGCGCCGAACCTCGTCGCCATGCTGGCCGATCCCGCGCGCGAGAAGATCTTTCACTACGGCCGCTTCGATATCGCCGTGCTGTTCCACACGTTCGGTGTCACCACCACGCCGGTTTTCTGCACCAAGATCGCCTCGCGCCTCTGCCGCACCTATACGGACCGCCATGGCCTCAAGGACAATCTCAAGGAGATGCTGGAGGTCGATATTTCCAAGGCGCAGCAGTCTTCCGACTGGGCGGCTGAGACGCTCTCGCCGGCGCAGCTCGAATATGCCGCCTCTGATGTGCTTTACCTGCATGCGCTGCGCGACAAGTTGAAGGAACGCCTTGTGCGCGACGGTCGCATCGAGCATGCCAATGCCTGCTTCACCTTCCTGCCGACCCGGGCGAAGCTGGACCTCCTCGGCTGGGAAGAGACCGATATCTTCGCGCATAGCTGACCGGCTGCGCTAAAAGTGATGAAACGGGAAAGCCGGTGCCGCTGACGTTGCATCGGCTTTTATCGTTATGGTTAGCAATCTGTTAAGAGACGTCCTGCTATTCTATCCCTGATTTCAGGCATTCGACCGACGTTTTCCCGCGTCAATCAGCCGGTCAACCGGCCTTCGAATCGCTAGCGGCCGCATGAGCGGACCCTGATTGAACCTGCCTTCTGCTTCCGTCGTCGTCTTGCCAGACAAAGGAGCATCACATGTTGTCCCCCGTGAGTGCCGTGTCTGCTTTGGGTACAGCCCTTGAAAAACCAGTGGTTGCCACCCCGGAAACGTCTGGCGTCCAGACCGCCGCGACGCCGCTTGCCGTACTGTCGAGCACGGTGAACGCCAGCGTCGAGGGCAAGCTGAACATGCTGCTGGTGGCGGCGCGCGAGCGGATGTTCGACAGCCTGCTCTCCGCCATCGATGCTGCCAGCGTTGCGCTGAATGTTTCGCGCGAGCCGGATGAGAACAATGCCGCTTTGGCGCAGCGGCTGGCGGATACGATCCGCAGCCTGCCGCCCCAACAGCTTGCCGTTGCCCAGCAACTCCTGGACACGCAGACAGAAATGCCGATCTCCCTGCCTGTCCTTGCCGAGGCCTTGACCAATCCGGATGGGCCGGAAGCGGTGCAAATCGCCATTAGCCTGGAAGCGGCGCTGACACAGGAGCCCGACGCGGTCCTCAAGGCCGTCGTCAATTCCTATGGTCAGAACGCGGGTGAAACGGAGACGGCCAAGCCGCAGACCCCGGTCCCGGCACAGACGGTGCTGAAGACTACAGACGCCGCTTCTATGGCGACATCGGCAGCCTCGCCGGCTTCGTCGGACAAGGCCGCAGCGCCTGCATCCGCGGCCGCGACGGCTGCCCTCTCCGCAACTGCCGCGCAGGTTCCTGAGGAAATGCCGGCTGCGGCTGTGCGGAGCCAGGCAGTTCTCTTTGCTGCGGCGATTTTGGGCCCGGAAATATCGCCTGACCTCGAAACTGTCTCGTCTCCGCAGGCCATTCCGAACCAGCAATCCGCCCCGATTCCGCCAGCCGCAAGTGCGCTCGTCGTTGATGCTGGCCTCGGCGAGATCGTTCATCCGCAAAATGCCATCCCCGCCGAGGCCAACATATCGTCCGCCGCAGTGGCATTGCTGGCCGCATCGGCCGAGGAACATCTCCCAACGGAAATCGCCCTGATCAGATCGCCGATCACGCCGCCGCCTGTGCCCCGGGATATCCAGCAGATCAGGGCCGATATCAAGGAAGGGCTGCAGGTGGTCATAGGCCGCGCCATCGACGTCGCCGGCCCGGAACTGCTGCAGATCATCCAGGATGATTCGACCTCGGCAGAAAGTGTCATCGCCCAGGCGCTTGCCGCCAATGCCGACGATCAGAAGGACGTGCCGTCGCTGCCGCAGACGGCCGGCAATGAGGGCACCCGGAATCTTGCCGCCGCCATGGCAAGCCAGAACGCGACCTCTCTCGATGAGATGCCGAATGCGCCAGCCGCACTTCTCGGTAAATCCTTGAGCGGCCCGCTGGTGGGGCCCGCCCCGGTCATGTCCGATGCTGCGGCGCAGATGGGAACACCGGCCCCGCTGCCGCAAGGCATTCCCTTTGCCATCGCACAATATTTGCCGGTGGATCTCCCCATTGACGACGAGGATCTGGAGAAGGTCAATCGCGTTGATCCCGCCGATGACGAGGAGGCCGAACAGGGGCAGGGCGGAGAAGCGCCACAGGACGAAGGTGAAGACGAATCCGAGCCCGAGGAAATGCATCAGCCGGCTTCGGAAGCATCCGAGGAGACCGATGCCGAAGCAGCGTCCTCACAAGATAGCGTCGTTGCGACCAAACCGCTCGCACTGCCCGCACCCGGACTGAGGGATTCCCTGCATGATCATGCCTTCGATTTCTATCAACGCATGGTGGAATGGGAATAAGCGGACGGCATCAGAGCGCCGCTCCAATTCTTGAATCGTGAGCAAATAAAAAACCCGCCGGATCGCTCCGGCGGGTTTCTATCTCTGAGGCTTCGACCGAAGATTATTCGGCGTTGCGGTTCTTCAGAGCCGCACCCAGGATGTCGCCGAGCGAAGCACCCGAGTCGGACGAACCGAACTGAGCGACTGCTTCCTTCTCTTCTGCGATTTCCAGAGCCTTGATGGACAGCATGATCTTGCGGTCCTTCTTGGAGAAGTTGGTGACGCGGGCGTCGACGGTCTGACCGACCGAGAAACGCTCCGGACGCTGCTCGTCGCGGTCACGCGACAGATCGGCGCGGCGGATGAATGAGGTGATGTCGTCGTGGTTGACGAGCTTCACTTCGATGCCGCCATCGTTGATCGCGATGACTTCAGCCGAAACGACTGCATTCTTGCGCAGTTCGCCGGAAGCGGCGGCTTCGCCAACGCTGTCCTTGCCGAGCTGCTTGATGCCGAGCGAGATGCGTTCCTTGTCGACATCGACGTCGAGAACGACGGCCTTGACGACATCACCCTTGTTGTACTCCTCGATGACCTGCTCGCCCGGACGGTTCCAGTCGAGGTCGGAGAGGTGCACCATGCCGTCCACATCGCCGTCGAGGCCGATGAACAGGCCGAATTCGGTCTTGTTCTTGACTTCGCCTTCGACTTCGGTGCCAGCCGGATGGTTGCGGGCGAATGCTGCCCACGGATTTTCCAGCGTCTGCTTCAGGCCGAGCGAGATACGACGCTTGGTCGGATCGACTTCGAGAACGACGACTTCGACTTCCTGGCTCGTGGACAGGATCTTGCCGGGGTGAACGTTCTTCTTGGTCCAGGACATTTCCGAGATGTGGATCAGGCCTTCGATGCCCGGCTCCAGCTCGACGAACGCACCGTAGTCGGTGATGTTCGTAACCGTACCGGAAATCTTCTTGCCTTCCGGATACTTGGCCTGGATGCCATCCCACGGATCGCTCTCGAGCTGCTTCATGCCGAGCGAGATGCGGTGGGTTTCCTGGTTGATGCGGATGATCTGTACCTTGACCTGCTGGCCGATGGACAGGATTTCCGACGGATGGTTCACACGGCGCCATGCCATGTCGGTGACGTGCAGCAGGCCGTCGATGCCGCCGAGGTCAACGAACGCACCGTAATCGGTGATGTTCTTGACGACGCCGTCAACAACCTGGCCTTCTTCGAGGTTCTGAACGATTTCAGAACGCTGCTCGGCACGGGACTCTTCCAGAACCGTACGACGCGAAACGACGATGTTGCCGCGGCGCTTGTCCATCTTGAGGATTTCGAAGGGCTGCGGGTTGTGCATCAGGGGCGTAACGTCGCGGATCGGACGGATGTCGACCTGCGAACGCGGCAGGAAGGCGATAGCGCCGTCGAGGTCGACGGTGAAGCCGCCCTTGACCTGGTTGAAGATGACGCCTTCGACGCGCTCGCCAGCTTCGAACTTGGCTTCGAGCTTGATCCAGCTTTCTTCGCGGCGAGCCTTTTCGCGCGACAGAACAGCTTCGCCAAGCGCGTTTTCGATGCGCTCGACATAGACTTCGACTTCATCGCCAACCTTGAGCGTGCCGTCCTTGGCGCGTGCACCGAATTCCTTCAGCGCGATGCGGCCTTCGACCTTGAGGCCGACGTCGACAACGGCGACATCCTTTTCGATGCCGGTGATGATACCCTTGGTGACATAGCCTTCAGCCAGATCGTTCTTGGCAAAGGACTCTTCGAGAAGGGCTGCGAAATCTTCGCGAGAGGGGGAAGTTACAGACATAAAATCTCCTGGCGTGTCCTTATTGTGCATTCGGGACACTGATGCGCCGGTGGTTCGTGTTGAACAGGCCTGGATCCGTCCGCCTTCCCTTGGGGAAGGCTATCCGGCGCTTGGACGGAATGTCAGGCTTTCTAAAATAAGCGATTTCGTGCGCAAAGCACGCGAAAGCCGCTCGCATTTTTAGGCATTTCGGCTCAGACCGGCGTCGATGATCGATTTTGCCGCCTGAAACGCCGCTTCTATACTCATTTCCGAGGTATCAAGCAAGTGCGCGTCTTCCGCCGGCCGCAAAGGGCTGTCGGCGCGGCCCATGTCCCGCTCGTCGCGCCGTTTCACGTCCTCGAAAATCGCCGCATAATCGGCGCTGCCGCCGGCATTGACGATTTCGTCGTAACGTCGTTTCGCCCTGACTTCGGCCGAAGCCGTGACATAGATTTTCACCGGCGCATTGGGGCAGACGACGGTGCCGATGTCGCGTCCATCCAGAACCGTGCCCGGCTCCCTCATTGAAAAAGCCCGCTGCGCCTCGACCAGCGCGCGGCGCACCGCCGGCATGACGGCAATCTTCGATGCCGCCTCGCCGATCTCATGCTGCGACAGGACCGCGCGGTCGAGCCCGGCAAGATCGAGCTCGCGCGCCATCGTCTCTGCCACCGCCTCGTCGTCGAGCGGCAATCCGGCATCCAGCAGCGCTTTGGCGGTCGCCCGATAGGTCAGGCCGGTATCGAGATGGTGAAAACCATATTCCTCGGCGATCCGGCGCGACAAGGTTCCCTTGCCTGCCGCGGCGGGTCCGTCGATGGCGATGATCATTCTTTTTATATCCTTGCCTTCGGTCCTGCTGTTATTTGCCGTATCGCCGCACCAGATCGGCCATTTCGGCGGCGTCGGTACGGTCGATTGCGTCGAGGCCGTGGGCGACGCCCTGGCGGTCGGCGGCGGGACGGTTCTGGCTGACCTTCCACTTGCCGTCAATCGTCTCGATGTCGATCTCGATACCGATAATGCCTTTCAACTGGGCACTGATGAACTCTGCCGGCGCATCGTCGACCGCCCAGGGCTCTGCACGGCCGCTCTCATTATCACCGGTCAGCATGCCGATCTGCTCGCGCAGCCAGGCGGGATCTTCGATGACGCGCGCATTGCCGCGAACCTGCACGAACGCATAGTTCCAGGTCGGCACAACCTTGCCCGTCTCCTGCTTGGTCGCATACCAGGACGGCGTAATGTAGCTTTCGGCACCCTGGAAGACGACGAGGACCGGCGCTCCCGCCTGGATTTCCCGCCATTGGCCGTTCGCTCTGGCGAGATGCGCCTGCAGCGTGCCCTTGGACGAAAGGCCGGCCCTAAGATGGAACGGCACAGGATTGGCGATCAGCCCACCATTGCCGGCGGTGATCAGCAATCCCAGCGGATGTGCGCGTATCAACGCATGCTGCGTGCCGAGATCGTCTTCGCGGTGATGGGGCGGCTGATACATGGTCTGGAGCCATCTGATATTGTCGGGCGCATCATGCCGGCGGCCCCGAATGGCCATCGGCTGCTTCCGATTTGGGGTTGCGTTGCGCCTGCGGGCGCTTTCACCCGCAGGCCAGCACGATTTTATCAGCCCTCGACCTCGACCGTCGCACCCAATCTTGTCATGAGGTCAAAAAACTCCGGGAAGCTGGTGGCGATCATGGTGGAATCATCGACCTTGACCGGATGGTCCGAGGCAAGCCCCATCACGAGAAAGCTCATAGCAATGCGATGGTCGAGATGGGTCCTGACCTTGCCGCCGTCCGCACGGCCGAGACCTTTTCCATCCGGCCTTCCCCGAACCGTCAGCGAATCCGCGCCTTCGGTGCAATCGACGCCGTTCAGCATCAGCCCCTCAGCGACGGCCGAAAGCCGGTCGGATTCCTTGACCCGCAGCTCTTCCAGCCCGAGCATGACCGTCGTGCCCTCGGCGAACGCGGCGGCGACAGCGAGCACCGGATATTCGTCGATCATCGACGGCGCACGCTCGGCGGGCACGGTGACGCCCTTGAGCGGGGAGGAGCGCACGTGTAGATCGGCGACATCCTCGCCGCCGGCAAGGCGGCTATCGAGAATTTCGATGTTGGCGCCCATCTCCTGCAGCGTCAGAATCAGCCCGGTGCGGGTCGGGTTCATCAGCACGTTGCGGATGGTGATATCAGAACCGGGAACGATCAGCGTCGCGACCAGCGGAAAGGCCGTCGAGGAGGGGTCGCCGGGAACGTCGATGATCTGGCCGAAAAGCTTGCCCTGGCCCTGAAGGCGGATGGTGCGCACGCCGTCCCGATCGGTCTCGACCGAAAGCTCGGCGCCGAAGCCGGCCAGCATCTTTTCGGTATGGTCGCGGGTCATGACCGGCTCGATGACGGTGGTGATGCCAGGCGCATTGAGGCCGGCGAGCAGCACGGCGGATTTGACCTGCGCCGAGGCCATCGGCACGCGATAGGTGATCGGGCTGGCCGTCTCCGGCCCATGCAGCGTCACCGGCAGCCGGTCGCCTTCGCTGGATTGGACCTGCACGCCCATCCGCCGCAGCGGATCGAGGATGCGCCCCATCGGCCGCTTGGAAAGCGAGGCGTCGCCGATGAAGGTGGTCTCGAAGTCATAGACGCCGACAAGGCCCATGGTCAGGCGGCTGCCGGTGCCGGCATTGCCGAAATCGAGCGGCGCTTGCGGGGCGAGCAGTGCGCCGTTGCCGACGCCCCTGATGATCCATTCGGCCCCGACCTTTTCGATCGCAGCGCCCATGGCCTGCATGGCCTTGCCTGTGTTGAGCACATCCTCGCCTTCGAGCAGGCCGGTAATGCGGGTTTCGCCGGCGGCGAGGCCGCCGAACATGAGGGCGCGATGCGAAATGGATTTATCACCGGGAACGCGGATGGTGCCGGAAAGATTGGTCGAGCGGCGCGCTGTCGCGGGCCGCGGATGAATGTCGTGCGGCATGGGCAATTCCTTTGCGATGCCGTTATTTACGCCGCATTATCGCTGGCTTAGCTCCTGTTGCGCCAACTGACCTGCGGTTCACGCCGGCTCGTTACCATAGACCCGTTGCCCGGTCATCCCGGAATGCCGGGAAAACCCGTCTCGGCGTATATAAAGTTTAGCTTTGACAGAGAGAGCCGCAACGATTAAGGGGACCGGCTGATAATTTCCCTTAAAACGCCGGCTTTCCCGGCATTGCCGAATCTTTATTCGGCCATTCATGAGGCTTTGACAGTGGCGAAAGCGGAACTTGGAACAAAACGTACCGATCCAGATACCGGCAAGAAGTTCTATGACTTGAACCGGGACCCGGTCGTCTCGCCCTATACCGGCAAGTCCTGGCCCTTGTCCTTCTTCGAGGAAACCTCCGCTTCGAAGGAAGTGCCGGAAGAGGACGAAGTGGCTGAAGTCGATACCGAAAACACGGAAGTCGAACTGGTGTCGCTCGAAGACGCCGACGAAGCGGCAACCGGCGACGATATTCCGGATATGGGCGATGACGATGTCGAAATCGGTGACGATGACGACGATACCTTCCTCGAAGCCGATGAAGACGAAGATGATGACGATATGAGCGACATCATCGGCGTTACCGGCGACGACGACGACGTTTGATCTCTGAACGATCGGCCCGGTAAACAAGAAAAGTTTTCCGGGCCGAAAATTTCGGCTTGCTATCTGCAAAAACCGGAAGTAATAAGCCGCCACCCCGACGGGCGAAGCGCTCGGAAGGGACCCAGGGCCGGTCAAACGGCACCACCTTGATGGGGCTATAGCTCAGCTGGGAGAGCGCTTGCATGGCATGCAAGAGGTCAGCGGTTCGATCCCGCTTAGCTCCACCAACCTTCGCTCTCCGAGCTTCGCGTGGCAGGCCAGCGGACGAAGGCTGTCGCGCTGAAGCTGCACAGCAGCGTAAGCGGATTTCTTTTCACTCGACCTGAACTGTTCTTATCGTTTTCAACGCCGTTAAACGCTCTGGTTGCGTACTCGTTCCGGCGCTCTATCATGCCTCCGCATGGAATACGTTTACATTCTCACGAGCCACGATTTCCCGGATCATCACTATGTCGGCGTCACCGGCGATCTGAAAGCCCGCTTGGCAAAGCACAATGCCAGGGAAGTGCCGCATACCTCGAAATATGCTCCGTGGTCGCTCAAGACCTACGTCGCTTTCCCAGATGATTCCCAGGCATTCGCATTCGAGAAGTATCTGAAATCTGGCTCAGGGCGCGCCTTCGCAAAGAAAAGACTGTAGCCTCCCACACCAACCAAAATCGCCACATTGCAGCGCACAAATATCTGCTAGGAAAAAACGAATCGTTTTCTGTCGCTGCTCTCCGGAGCTCCGGCTCGACACGCCCGAGGATGTATCTTGTTCGTTTTTTCGAAACTTGTCTGGATTTTTGGTCAGCCGCTGTCTTTGGCTTTTTTCTTCGGCGTATTGGCCCTGATCGGCAGCCTGGTTGGCCGGCGCGTTGTCGTGGTCATCTCGACGCTGTTGTCGACCCTGATCCTGTTCGTCGCGCTTTACACGACCGCTGGCGCCTATATCGTCCAGGGGCTGGAAGAACGTTTTCCGCGTCCGACCTCCGATCCCGCCGATCTCAAATGCTTGATCGTTCTCGGCGGTGCCACGCAGAATGAGGTGACGACGGCGAGGGGCGGTTATGAGCTTGATTCGGCCGGCGATCGTCTTGTCGAGACGTTGCGGCTGGCGCAGAAGTTTCCGCAGGCGCGCGTCGTCGTCTCCGGTGGAGACGGATCGATCAGCGGCAAGTATGAGGGGGATGCCGTCATTTCCGAGCGTTTCTTTGTTGCGCTCGGCCTTCCGAAGGACCGCCTGGTCGAGGATACGACGTCGCGCACCACCTATGAAAATGCCGTCAACACGAAGGAGCTGCTGGCGCAGAACGGGCTGTCCGGCTGCCTGCTGATCACCTCCGGCTTCCATATGCCACGTTCCATGGGCATTTTCCGCAAGCAGGGCATCGATGTCGTGCCCTGGCCGGTCGATTATCGCAGCACCGGCAAGGAAACGCTTGAGCTCGATTTCACCCAGCCGTCGTTGAACGCGCAATTGCTGGCGACCGGCATCCGCGAATGGATTGGCCTCGTCGGCTATTACGCCGCCGGCCGCACCTCAGCGCTTTATCCCGGCCCCTAACCAGGTGGCCCGGCCTGTAACCACACGGCACTGGCCCTGAGATGCTCGGCTGACAGCTACTTTTTTGCGACGGTGACAAATTTGACGCCGCGAACGCGGACGGTGATTTCACAAGGATCGCCCTCGGTGCGGTCGCAGAAGTGCGGGTGCATCTTCATGACCAGCACCATGTTGCCGAAGCGCTGGATGAAATCGTAGCCGTAGATCCGTGCCGTGGCGACGAGAATATAGCCGCCTTCGGCGACATGGATATAGAAGTTGTAGGGGCAGCCCTCGTCGGTGCAGTCGGGCCCCTTTTCCCCTTTGCAGGTGATCTCGCCCTCGTTGACGACAAGGTCGGTCAGCGAGTCGTTGTTGATATCCCGCTCCGTGGCGAAGCCGTCACCGAAGCTTGCCTGTCCCTCGCAGCGCTTGGTGAAATGTTCCTTCTCGAAGGCCACCGGATCTTGCACCAGCGATTGCTGCGCTTGCGCCACGACGGGCATGATCACGAGCGCGATGAGATTCAGGATCACGATCAGCAGGGATTTCACCGGGATTTCCTCTTGAATGCGCAGGGCCGGCCGCAGGGGGGGGCCGTGGCCGCTCGGATATCTTTACGCCTGCCTGCTTGCGTGGCCCTTGCCGCCGTGATTCACTTCGCCGAAAATCGCGCCGGCACTCTTCTGGAGCCTTAAATGTCGCTTCTTTCGTTTCTCGACTATGCCGGCGTCGCCCTCTTTGCCGCGACCGGCGCGCTCGCTGCCTCGCGCAAGCAGCTCGATCCGATCGGTTTCCTGTTTTTTGCGGCGGTCACCGGTATCGGCGGCGGCACCCTCAGGGATATCGTCCTCGGCCGGGTGCCGGTCTTCTGGGTGTCGAACCCGACCTATATCATCATTTGCGCCATCGTCGGCGTGCTGGTCTTCTTCACGGCGCATCTGTTCGAATCGCGTTATCGGCTGCTGATCTGGCTCGATGCGGTCGGCCTGTCCGCCTATTGCGTCATGGGCGCGGCCAAGGGCATGGCGGCGACCGGCTCGCCGACGGTTGCCATCGTCACCGGCGCGCTGACGGCGACCTTCGGCGGCATCCTGCGCGATCTCTTGGCGAACGAACCCTCGGTGCTGCTGAGGCCGGAAATCTATGTGACCGCGGCGCTGGTTGGGGCGGGCGCCTTCACGGCTGCCAATGCCACCACGATGCCGCTCTATGCCTCGGCGGCACTCGGCATCGCCGCAGCCTTCGCGGTGCGCGGTGGTGCGCTCTGGTTTGGCTGGACCTTCCCGACCTACCATCATAAGCCCGGCCGGCATCCCGACGATGTGATGTAGTGGGAGGCAGTAGGCAATAGTGAATGGCTCGAAGACAATTCTATTGCCTATTGCCTATTGCCTATTGCCTATTGCCTATTGCCTAGCCTTACCGCTGCTTGCGGCGCAGGCGGATGACGACGTCAACATGGGCGATTTCCATGCCCCTTGGCGGTTCCGGCAGGTTGCCGATCGTCAGATTGCTGATCGGAATATCCAGAACTTCGTTCTGGCCTTCGATGAAGAAGTGGTGATGGTCGGACACGTTGGTGTCGAAATAGGTCTTGGTGCTTTCGACCGCGAGAACGCGGATCAGGCCGGCCTCTGTGAATTGATGCAGCGTGTTATAGACGGTGGCGAGCGAAACCGGCACACCGGCGGTGACCGCCTCTTCGTGCAGTTCCTCGACGGTTAAGTGACGGTCGCCCTTGGCGAAGAGAAGGTCGCCAAGGGCGACGCGTTGCCGGGTCGGTCTCAGGCCTGCGCTGCGCAGCCTGGTTTCGATCGCGATTTCGGCCTCTTCCGCCATTCAGGGAACTCCGGATTCCTGATCTCTATAAATCTTTACTAAGCCATATAACTTTTGCACGAATTGCTTTCAATAGTTTCAATAGGGTGGGAAGGCGGTCAAAAGCCGTAAAAATAGGGTTTTTGACGCATTTGCCTCTGGCCGCAGCCCTGGCCTTCCTGTATGCGACCACCACATAACAGTGAAGTGTGTTCGATCGAACGGTGGAATGCGAGCGTCATGCTTGCGCTTCATTTTCTGTCGATCTTACACTAAAGCTTCACATCAATCGGCATTCACCGGGGGAAACGGAACTTTATGACGACAAGACAATCCAGCTTCAACTATGAGGAAATCCTGGCCTGCGGCCGCGGCGAACTGTTCGGCCCGGGCAATGCGCAGCTTCCCCTGCCGCCGATGCTGATGGTCCATCGCATTACAGATATTTCCGAAACCGGTGGCGCCTTCGACAAGGGCTATATCCGCGCCGAATACGACGTGCGTCCCGACGACTGGTACTTCCCTTGCCATTTTGCCGGCAATCCGATCATGCCGGGCTGCCTCGGCCTGGACGGCATGTGGCAGCTCACCGGCTTCTTCCTCGGCTGGCTCGGCGAGCCCGGCCGCGGCATGGCGCTTTCCACCGGCGAAGTGAAGTTCAAGGGCATGGTTCGTCCGGATACCAAGCTTCTCGAATACGGCATCGACTTCAAGCGCGTCATGCGCGGCCGCCTCGTTCTCGGCACCGCCGACGGCTGGCTGAAAGCGGATGGCGAAGTCATTTATCAGGCGACAGACCTGCGTGTAGGCCTGTCAAAAGACAAGACTGCCTGAGCTGCGGCACCGCCGCCCCACAAAGACAGAGCTTTTAGAAAAGGTCATCGACATGAGACGGGTAGTAGTTACGGGTCTGGGTATTGTCTCTTCGATTGGAAACGATGCGCAGGAAGTCACCGCCTCGCTGCGCGAAGCCAAGTCGGGCATTTCTTTTTCCTCCGATTTCGCCGAACACGGTTTCAAGTGCCAGGTCTGGGGTTCGCCGAAGATCGACACGACGGATCTGGTCGACCGCCGCGCCATGCGCTTCCTGTCGCAGGGCGGCGCGTGGAATCATGTCGCGATGAAGCAGGCGATTGCCGACAGCGGCCTCGAAGAAAGCGACATCAGCAATGAGCGCACCGGCATCATCATGGGCTCGGGCGGCCCGTCCACCCGCACGCTGATCGAAGCCGCCGATATCACCCGCAAGAACAACAGCCCGAAGCGCATCGGCCCCTTCGCCGTTCCGAAGTCGATGTCGTCGACCGCCTCGGCAACGCTTGCGACCTGGTTCAAGATCCACGGTGTCAACTATTCCATCTCGTCTGCCTGCTCGACCTCGGCGCACTGCATCGGCAATGCCGCCGAGATGATCCAATGGGGCAAGCAGGACGTCATGTTCGCCGGCGGCCACGAGGATCTCGACTGGACCATGTCGAACCTCTTCGACGCCATGGGCGCCATGTCCTCTGACTTCAACGAGAACAATCCGGAAACCGCCTCGCGCGCCTATGATGCCAAGCGTGACGGCTTCGTCATCGCCGGCGGTGCCGGCGTGCTGGTCCTGGAAGAGCTTGAGCATGCCAAGGCGCGCGGTGCGAAGATCTACGCCGAAATCGTCGGCTATGGCGCCACCTCTGATGGTTACGACATGGTCGCTCCATCGGGCGAGGGGGCTGTGCGCTGCATGCGTCAGGCACTTGCGACCGTAAAGGGCGACATCGATTACATCAACACCCACGGCACCTCGACGCCAGTCGGCGACAGCAAGGAAATCGGCGCCATCCGCGAGGTTTTCGGCAGCAACATCCCGCCGATTCAGTCGACCAAATCGCTGACGGGCCATTCGCTCGGTGCAGCCGGCGTGCAGGAATCGATCTATTCGATCCTGATGATGCAGGAGCGCTTCATCGGCGAAAGCGCCCATATCACCGAACTCGACCCGGAATTCGAAGGTGTGCCGATCGTGCGCAAGCGCATAGACAATGCCAAGATCGACACGGCTCTTTCCAATTCCTTCGGCTTCGGTGGCACCAACGCCACGCTCGTATTCCAGCGCTATAACGGATAAAGCAATGACGGGAATCATGCAGGGTAAGCGCGGCCTCATCATGGGCGTCGCAAACAATCATTCCATTGCTTGGGGTATTTCGAAGGCTCTTGCGGCCGAAGGCGCGAGCCTTGCCTTTACGTTCCAGGGCGAAGCTCTCGGTAAGCGCGTCAAGCCGCTCGCCGCCGAACTCGGCTCCGATTTCCTTCTGCCTTGCGATGTCGAGGATATCGCCTCCGTCGATTCCGTTTTCGAGGAGATCAAGGAGCGCTGGGGCAGGCTGGATTTCATCGTCCACGCCATCGGCTTTTCCGACAAGAACGAGCTGAAGGGGCTCTATGCCAACACCACGCGCGATAATTTCACGCGCACTATGGTGATCTCCTGCTTCTCCTTCACCGAGATCGCCAAGCGCGCCGCCGACCTGATGGTCGAAGGCGGCAGCATGCTGACTTTGACCTATAACGGCTCGACGCGGGTTATCCCGAACTATAACGTCATGGGCGTCGCCAAGGCGGCTCTGGAAGCCTCCGTGCGCTATCTCGCCGCCGACTACGGCCCGCGCGGCATCCGCGTCAATGCCATCTCGGCCGGCCCGATCCGCACGCTCGCCGGCGCCGGCATTTCCGACGCCCGCGCCATTCTCTCGTGGAACCAGCGCAACGCGCCGCTGCGCAAGTCGGTCACCATCGACAATGTCGGCTCATCGTCGCTCTATCTCCTGTCGGATCTGTCGGCAGGCGTCACCGGCGAAATTCATTTTGTCGATGCCGGCTACAACATCACCTCGATGCCGACGCTGGAAACGCTGTCGAGCGCGGACGCCGAATAATTTCCGCTCGGAATTGTCCCCCGCCGCCATCGGCTGTGGGGGATAGGTTTCTCGGGAATATTGTCACCGGGATCCGCGATGACGTTCAACAAGGCTGAACCCCTCGCATCCACCGAACGTCTCATTCTCCGCAGCTTCGTGCCGGAGGATTTCGAAGCTTACAGCGCCTATCGTTCCCAGCCAGCCATTTACCGCTTCCTCTACAGCGACCCGCCATCTGCGCAGGAGATGCGGGAGCGTTTCGACGCCAGCTTGAACACGCGCCTGTCGGAAGATGGCGATATCCTGCGCTGTGCCGTCGTGAGAAGCGAGGATGACGCCCTACTGGGCCAGGTCAGCCTTAAGCTTGCCAGCAACGCCGCCCTTCAGGCCGAGGTCGGCTATATCTTCAATCCGGCCTATGCCGGCAAAGGATATGCGACCGAGGCGGTGCGGGCCATCATTACGCTCGGCTTCGATAGGTTTGGCTTCCATCGGATTTTTGCGCGGCTGGACACGAAAAATACCGGCTCCGTCGGCGTTGTCGAACGGCTCGGCCTGCGGCGCGAGGCGCATCTGATCGAAAACGATCGCTTCAACGGCGCCTGGGGTGACGAATATATTTATGCGGTTCTCCGCCGCGAATGGGCCTTAAGAGCGCCGAATCAGGCGCGTTAATCTCCATTCGATAAGATTTTACGAAAATTTTAGGTTAATTCTATCTTGCCGGGGATGGCCCGTTACGGCTGGCCGGAATTCCGATACAAGACAGGCATTCAACAGTATTTCCTGCATGTCCATCGGTATTCACTAGCCATTTACGGGAACCCCAGCCGTGAACACCATAACTGTTGCCAGTTCCAAGCCGCTCGATCCATCGGACGAGACGGTATCGCTTGAAGCCGCCGCCGCCGCAAGGGCATTGGGGCCGGATATATTGCGTGCGCTTGCCATCCTGCTTGTCATGCTCGTGCATCTGCCGGCGGAAGCGACCCCGCTGCCGCTCGCCGGGATCAGGCCCTATGGCTGGATTGGCGTCGACATATTCTTCGTGCTCAGCGGCTATCTCATCGGCACTCAGCTACTGACCGAAGTGGTGCGCCATGGTCGCGTGCATCTGAAATCCTTTTATCTGCGTCGCGCTTTCCGGATCCTGCCGGCATTCTTCGTGGTGCTGGCCATCTACACCGTCTTCCCCATTCTGCGCGACGCGCCGACCATGCAATCGGCCTGGCGCTTTGCGACCTTTACCGTCAATTTCGGGCTTGATCCCCGATATGGTGGGGCGTTCACCGAGGCTTGGTCGCTGAGCGTCGAGGAGCATTTCTATCTCGCCCTGCCGGTTCTCATCATTTTGTTGAAGCGGCGCGTAACAGTGGTTTTCGGTGCTTTTCTGGTCGCGACGATCGTGATGGCCGGCATGGCTCTGAGGTTTGCGCTTTGGCTGAGTGAGGTCGGACCGGCTGCTGAAATGCAGGCCTACAGGGCGGCGCTGGCCGTCTATCTCAGGGATGTCTATTATCCGACTTACAATCGATTGGACGGACTGACCTTTGGCGTCGTTCTCGCAGCAATCCGGCTGTTCAAGCCGCTGCTTTGGGAAAGGTATATGCCGCCATACATCGCGCTCAGTATAGGCAGCCTGTTCGTGATAGTGGCTCTCGTGATCTTTTCCGTCCGCGGGCCGTTTGCTGAAACCAATTTGCCGCTTGTACTTCAGCCTCTTCCAGGCGCGGTCGTCGGCTTTCCGCTTTTCTCGGCGGGAGTGGCGTTCATTCTCGGCGCACTGCTGGACCTGCAGCCCAGGATCGCGCGCTGGCATCTTCCGGCCATATCGGGTATCGCCACGCTCTCCTACAGCCTCTATCTGACCCATAAGGGCGTCTATCATCTCGACCAGATGGCGTTCGGCAAGGACAATCTTCAGGGGCTCTCGGGCTTCGTCATCTATTTCGCCACCTGTTTCATCGTGGCGGCGACGCTCTGGTTTCTCGTCGAAAGAAACTTCCTGACCCTGCGCGATCACCTGATGCCCCGCTCGAGCCGAACCGGCTAAATCCTTCGCATATAAAAAGGCGGCCGATTGGCCGCCTTTGTCGTTTACTTCTTCGCCCACAGCACCTTGAAGCGAGCATTGCGGCAGGTCTCGCCATGCTCGCGGAAATTCTCCGCCAGCACCGGCTCGTAGGGCAGGCCGCGATTGGCGACCAGCATCAGGCGGCCGCCGCCGCGCAGTGCCGAGGATGCCGCCTTGATCATCGCCTGGCCGAGCGAAGGCTCGGCAGCATGGCCCTCGTGAAAGGGCGGGTTCATGATCACCAGATCGTATTTGTCCTTGACCGGCTCGCTTGCCAGATCGTGCCAGAAGAAGCGCTGGGCGACCTTCGGGCAGTTTTCCAGGAGATTGGCGCGGGCGGCCTCCAGCGCTGCGTAGTGGGCCTCGTAGAGGTCCAGGCGCGCGATCCGCGGCGATTTGGTCGCCAGTTCCACCGAGAGATAGCCCCAGCCGGCGCCGAAATCGGCGGCGTCGCCGGAAAAATCGGTCGGCAGGCGCGATGCCAGCAGTTCGGAGCCGGCGTCGATGCGATCATGCGAGAACATGCCGGCAGCGGTGGTAAACCGGCCTTCGATGCGTGTGGCGGGCTTTGCCAGTTGCGCTGTCAGAGCAGCGGTGTCGGCCGGCCGCGTAAACCAGAACGCCACGCCATGATATTTCGGCATGTGCTCGACATCCAGGCCAAAACCTTCGATGCGCTTGCGCAGCGGCTGAATGCCGTCTTCCTTGCCACCGGCGACGACGATCAGCCCGCCCGCCTTCACGCGTTTCAGCGCTTCGGCGATATGGGCTTCGTTCTCGCCCTTGTGCTTGGTGCAGAGCACCAGCGCGCCATCATAATCCTCGTCCTCGATCTGCGGCGTCACATTGACGCGCTGCGCCTGAAGCTGGCGATAAAAGGGACGGAAACCTTGCACGGCGGAAAGCTCGGCGGCAAAGCCGTCGGGCAGCGAAAAGCCGGCCTCGGCGCCGAGAAACAGAATCCGCTTACCCTCGCCGGGCGCGTCGACAGTGCCGGAGGCAAAGGGATGGAACAGGGTCTTCAGGGCATCGCGGCTCATGGGCATGGTCTCGTCATGGGAGTGGGTTTCGTCTGTCGGATATGCGCGCAGTTCTCGACCTCATGCTTGCCCCTCACCCTAGCCCTCTCCCCGTTGGGACGGGGAGAGGAGACGACAGCGCAAGACTAGATGCCTCGGTTTGGTGGGAGGGTAGTCGTCGAGCACAGTCGCTATCCCCTCTTCCCGCATGCGGGGAGAGGGCTAGGGTAAGGGGCCGGGCACTCAGTTTCTACAAAATGGCCGGCACCGATAATATAAAAAGGGCGCGGAAAAAATCCCGCGCCCCGGAACATGAGTGAAGGCGGGGCTTATTCGGCCGCGTCGTCCTTCTTCTTTTCAGCAGCGATTTCCTGGCCGGTCGCCTGGTCGACAACCTTCATGGACAGGCGGACCTTGCCGCGCTCGTCGAAGCCGAGCAGCTTGACCCAGACCTTGTCGCCTTCCTTGACGACATCGGTCGTCTTGGCAACGCGCTCGGAAGCGAGCTGCGAGATGTGGACGAGGCCGTCGCGGGCGCCGAAGAAGTTGACGAAAGCGCCGAAGTCGGCGGTCTTGACAACAGTACCTTCGTAGATCTGGCCGACTTCCGGTTCAGCGACGATCGAGTGGATCCACTTGCGGGCCGCTTCGATTTCCTTGCCGGAGGACGAGGCGATCTTGACGGTGCCGTCGTCTTCGATGTTGATCTTCGCGCCGGTCTTTTCGACGATTTCGCGGATGACCTTGCCGCCGGAGCCGATGACTTCGCGGATCTTGTCGACCGGGATGTTCATGACTTCGATGCGCGGTGCGAATTCGCCGAGCTGGCCGCGGCTTTCGGAGATGGCCTTGGACATTTCGCCGAGGATGTGCAAACGGCCGCTCTTCGCCTGGTTCAGGGCGACATTCATGATCTCTTCGGTGATGCCTTCGATCTTGATGTCCATTTGCAGCGCGGTGATGCCGGCTTCCGTGCCGGCGACCTTGAAGTCCATGTCGCCGAGATGATCTTCGTCACCGAGGATGTCGGAAAGGACGGCGAAACGCTCTTCTTCCTTGATCAAGCCCATGGCAATACCGGCGACCGGCTTTGCCAGCGGTACGCCGGCATCCATCAGCGCCAGCGAGGTGCCGCAAACGGTCGCCATCGAGGAGGAACCGTTGGATTCGGTGATTTCGGAAACGACGCGCAGCGTGTAGGGGAACTGCTCTGCCGTCGGCAGCATCGGATGGACAGCGCGCCAGGCGAGCTTGCCATGGCCGATTTCGCGGCGGCCCGGAGAACCCATGCGGCCGGTTTCGCCGACCGAGTAGGGCGGGAAGTTGTAGTGCAGCATGAAGTTTTCTTTGTACATGCCGGTCAGGCTGTCGACATACTGCTCGTCTTCGCCGGTGCCGAGCGTGGCAACGACGATCGCCTGCGTTTCACCGCGGGTGAAGAGGGCCGAGCCGTGCGTGCGCGGCAGCAGGCCGACTTCAGCGAGGATCGGGCGGACCGTCTGCAAGTCGCGGCCGTCGATGCGGCTGGACGTGTCGAGGATGTTCCAACGAACGATCTTCGCCTGCAGATGCTTGAAGATGGCGCCGACTTCTTCAGCCGTGTACTTGGCTTCGCCTTCCTCGGGAAGGAAGTGTGCCTTCACCTTGGCCTTGACGGCGTCGACGGCGGCGTAACGATCGGCCTTCTGAGTGATCTTGTAGGCTTCGCGCAGTTCGGCTTCGGCAAGGCCCAGCATTTCGGTTTCGAGCGCGGAGAAATCGTCCGGCGTGAAATCGCGGGGTTCCTTGGCGGCAACTTCGGCGAGCTTGATGATCGCGTCGATCACCGGCTGGAAGCCGCGATGACCGAACATGACGGCGCCGAGCATGACGTCTTCCGGCAGTTCCTTGGCTTCGGACTCGACCATCAGAACGGCTTCCTGCGTGCCGGCGACGACGAGATCGAGGCTCGATTCCTCCATCTCGTCGAGATGCGGGTTGAGCACGTATTCGCCGTTGATGTAGCCGACGCGGGCGCCGCCGATCGGGCCCATGAACGGAACGCCGGAGAGCGTCAGCGCTGCCGAGGTGGCAACCATCGACAGGATATCTGGGTTGTTTTCGAGATCATGCTGGATGACGGTGACGATAACCTGCGTATCGTTCTTGTAGCCTTCCGGGAAGAGCGGGCGGATCGGACGGTCGATCAGGCGGGAAACGAGGGTTTCGTTTTCGCTCGGGCGTCCTTCGCGCTTGAAATAGCCGCCGGGGATCTTGCCGGCTGCATAGGTCTTTTCCTGGTAGTTGACGGTGAGCGGGAAGAAATCCTGGCCCGGCTTCGGCGACTTGGCGGAAACGACGGTGGCGAGAACGACGGTCTCGCCGTAGGTGGCGATGACGGCGCCATCGGCCTGGCGGGCGATCTTGCCGGTCTCGAGCTTCAGCGGGCGGCCGGCCCACTCGATTTCGACGGTATGGATATCGAACATATCTTGTCCTTGCGTGGTGCGGGAAAAGGCGCCGTCGTCCATCGATTGGCAAGGCGCATCTTCAACCGCACGAAATGTGACGCATCACGGGCAAGACAACGAGAGGCTTTCGAAGATCGGCCGAAGCATGAAGCTTCGGCTGAAAGCATCCGGCAATCCTGCCCCATGACAGGTCAACGGTTGGTGTTGGCAGAACCGGCCCATCCGGCCTGCCGGCTGTCTCACATCGCGCAAACGGAAGCGCGACGGAACACGTTTGATGGGTTTCAAACCCTTCATAAGCATCCGGCGGACGTTCACGCGAACGCCCGCCGGAAAATTCGATTAGCGACGGATACCGAGGCTGGAGATCAGCTTGGTATAACGGCCTTCGTCCTTCTTCTTGAGGTAGTCAAGAAGCGAGCGCCGGCTGGAAACCATCGTCAGGAGGCCACGGCGGGAGTGATTGTCCTTCTTGTGGTCCTTGAAGTGGTTGGTGAGGTTGTTGATGCGCTCGGTCAGGATCGCAACCTGGACTTCCGGAGAACCGGTGTCGCCTTCGGCGGTAGCGTATTCCTTGATCAGCGCAGCCTTGCGCTCAGCAGTAATCGACATCGGATGGTCCTTTCTATGAGAGGAAATAATGTCGCCAAACGCCGGGATGTCGTCCAGCATTGGCCGCGAATGCAATCGGGCAGGCCCGATGCTGGCGCTGCCTATAAACCAAATGAGCGGCAATGGAAAGAGGGTTCTCCCTGAGGCGCTTTTCAGCGCCCCGCCATGGCATTCCGGATCAGCGCATCGTAACCCTTGGGATCCTGCAGCATGGCGAAATGGCTGACGTCTTTCAGGATGACGAGCTTCGCTCCCGGAATCTCCTTCGCCATCATCTGCGTATGGTCGAGTTTGACCGCCTCGTCATGGTCGCCGATGGCAAGCGTGACCGGCACCGTGATCTTTCCAAGGTCGGCGGCCGTCCATGTCGGTTGCGTGGCCCACATCTGCGAGAGTTGCTTGACAAAGGCATCGTATTCGTTCGGCGTCGGTGACAGTTTCTTGTAATACTCGCCGGCGACATTGATGTATTCGTTGAAGGTCTTGTTGCTCATGACGTCAGGCTTTACGCCGTCGGTGGTGACATTTGCCGCCTGAGCGATCACGCGCGTTAGCTTGTTGGGATATTTCATCGCCATGTCGATGCCGATGATGCCGCCATCCGACCATCCGACCAGCGTCACCTTGCCGATCTTCAGATAGTCGAGCAGCGCGGCGTAGTCCGAGGTCATCAGGTCGTAGCCGAAGGGCTGCTGGCTGCGCGTTGAGCGGCCGTGCCCGCGGCTATCGGCAACGATGACCAGATGATCCCTCGCGAAATCGGCAACCTGATGGCCCCAGACGTCGGCGTTCCCAAGTCCGCCATGGATGAAGAGGATTGGATCGCCCGCACCGTATTCGGCATAATACATCTTGATGTCGTTGACATCGGCCATGCCGCTCGTCTTCGGTTGCGGCATCGGTGGAAAAGCCGGCAGCCCGGCCCAGCGCTCGGCGGAATTCGCGCTCGCTGCTGTGAGGAACAACGAAAGGACTGCCAGTATTCCGATGGTAATTCTGCGCATGTTCTCTCCCTTGAGGGCCGTCATGGCCCGTCGGGGAGCATATCGCATCGTCATTACCCGCAATAGCTGTATCTTTCGGCTGGCCGAAGGTCAGCCGAACACGCGCTTCGGCCGGAATTCGCCCTGACCGATCTCGCCGATGGCGATCAGCTTGCCGCGCGCCGTGGCATAGGCCTCGCTCTCGGCCACCGGCGCGTCGCGCCCGCGCACGAGAATGGGATTGCCCATCTTCAGGCGATGCGCCTGGTCGTCGTTGATGACGAGATGCGGCAGTGCCGACAGCGCTTCCGCCGTATCGATCAGCAGAGCATCGAGAGCGGCGAGCCGTTCGTCCGCATCCTCGATTGCTTCGAGCGCGACGAGATCGGCGAGCGGCACCATCGTCTCCTCGGCGAAGGGCGCGACGAAGCTGCGGCGCAGGCCGGAAATATGGCCGCAGCAGCCTAGATCGCGGCCGAAATCGCGGGCGAGGGCCCGAACATAGGTGCCCTTGCCGCATTCCACTTCGAAATGCGCCGTGTTGGCATCGGGGCAGGCGAGCAGCGTCAGACGGAAAATCTCGACTTCGCGCGACGGAATTTCGACCGTTTCGCCATCGCGGGCCAGATCATAGGCGCGCTCGCCGGCGATCTTGATCGCCGAAAACTGCGGCGGGATCTGGTGGATGACGCCCGTATATTTCGGCAGCAGCGCGCGAATATCCTCTTCGCTCGGACGCTTGTCCGAAGTCGCGGTCACTTCGCCTTCGAGGTCGTCGGTGGCGCGTTCCTCGCCCCAGGTGACGGTGAATTCATAGATCTTGCGGCCGTCCATGACGTAAGGAACGGTCTTGGTGGCGTCGCCAAGCGCGATCGGCAGCATGCCGGAGGCGAGCGGATCGAGCGTGCCGGCATGGCCCGCCTTCTGCGCCTTGAACAGCCACTTGATCTTCGAAACGGCCTCTGTCGAGCCGAAGTCCACCGGCTTGTCGAGGATGAGCCAGCCGGAAATCGGACGGCCTTTGGGTTTGCGTGGTTTGGACATTCTCTGTCTCTGTTATCAGTCTTTGTCGGTGTCGGTATCGCCGTCTTCGAGATCGCGTTGGACCTCCGGCGAACGCAACAGCGCATCGATTTTCTGGTAGTTGTCGAAGCTGGTATCGTCGCGGAAACGGACTTCGGGCATGTACTTCATCTGGCGAAGCTGCGGGCCGAGACGGCCGCGGATATATTTCGCGTGGCGGTTCAGCGCCTCGATGACGGCGCCGTGGTCGGAGACGCCGAGCGGGGTCACGAAGGCGGTGGCGATCTTCAGATCCGGCGACATCCGCACTTCGGAAATGGAGATCACGGTGCGCTCGATCAGGTCGTCGCGCACTTCGCCGCGCTGCAGAACCTGCGTGATCGCTGAGCGCACCTGCTCGCCGACGCGAAGCATGCGCTGCGAAGGCGCGGAAGAAGTTGGTCTGGTCATGGTTGTTCCGTTAGCAGCGTCCCTTGGACGCGATAAAGCGGGTCAAATGACTCGATCCGGCGCAAAGGTCAAGGCTGGACAGGGTTTGCGGCCCGCCAGAAGCCGAGAATCCTTGCGAAAGCGGCGTCCTGTTCGGCCTGATCGGCAAAAGCGGATACCGGGATATAGGTGACGAAGGATTCGAGGTCGAATTCGATACGGTCGTTTCGGCGCCCGATATCTTGGACCTCCGACCAGGCAAGCCACATCGATGAGGCCTGCGTGTTCCATGATGCGCCTTCAGGGGTGATGACTACGGTGATCGTGATGTTTGGGCGAATGCGCGATTGCATCGCTGCCAGGCGTCGCGCTGCCAGCCAGCGGAAATAAGGGACCAGGACGACATAGAGAATAAGGGTCGGCACCAACCAGATAAACGCGATGTCGCCCGTATCGATTGACGCTGGTAGCTCGAAAATAGGAATGAAAAGATCGTTGCGCAGGAAATAGAAGAGCGCCGGCACGCCAGCGCCGCAGCCGATCGCCAACAAGAGGGTCCAGCCCAATTTGCCGTAGCGGCTCACAGCGCGGCGAGCGGTAAAGCGGCGTCCAGTTTCCTGCATGACGGCGATATGTTCGCTTGGCTGGCGGACGAAGGATATAGCGATCCGGTCATCGCCTTCAGGCATTGCCGTCATCTCAACGCTTCTTCCTGTTCTTTGGTTCGTTCCAGGCACGGTGCACAGCGGCTTTACTTGCGAGGTTGTTTAAAACAAAAGACTTAGCCCTCAAAGAAAAACCGCCGGTTTCGGCCGGCGGTTTTGATATCTGGCAAATCGAAGATTGCTTAGAGCGTACGGGTAATATGCTCGACGCGGAAGCATTCGATCGTATCGCCGACGCGAATGTCTTCGTAGTTTTCGAACGCCATACCGCATTCCTGGCCGACATTGACTTCGGTGACTTCGTCCTTGAAGCGCTTGAGCGTCTTGAGCTTGCCTTCGTGGATGACGACGTTGTCGCGCACCAGACGGACACCGACGCCACGTTCGACCTTGCCTTCGGTGACGCGGCAACCCGCGACCTTGCCGACCTTCGTGATGTTGAACACCTCGAGGATCTCGGCATTGCCGAGGAAGGTTTCGCGACGTTCCGGAGACAGGAGGCCCGACATCGCCGCCTTCACGTCATCGACGAGATCGTAGATGATGTTGTAGTAGCGGATTTCGATACCCTGACGCTCGGCGAACTGACGTGCCTGCGCATTGGCGCGGACGTTAAAGCCGATGATCGCCGCATTGGAGGCTTCGGCCAACGACACATCCGACTCTGTGATCCCGCCTGCGCCCGAATGGACGATCCGGGCACGAACTTCGTCGGTGCCAAGCTTGTCAAGCGCGCCGGCAATGGCTTCGATCGAGCCCTGCACGTCGCCTTTGATGACCAGCGGGAATTCCTTCACGCCGACAGCCTGGAGCTGGGTCATCATCTGTTCGAGCGAGCCGCGCTGACCGGACTGGCGGGCAGCCGCCTTGTCGCGCGCCAGACGCTGGCGGTATTCGGAAATCTCGCGAGCGCGGCTTTCGCTTTCGACGACCGCGAACTTGTCGCCTGCCGCCGGTGTGCCCGACAGACCGAGAACCTCGACCGGGGTTGCCGGCGTTGCTTCCTTCACATGCTCGCCCTTGTCGTTGACCAGAGCGCGTACGCGGCCCCACTGATCGCCGGCAACGACGATCTGGCCCGGACGCAGCGTGCCCTTCTGCACGAGGACGGTGGCGACGGAGCCGCGGCCGCGATCGAGCTGGGCTTCGATGACGGTGCCTTCCGCCGTGCGGTTCGGATTGGCCTTGAGATCAAGGATTTCTGCCTGCAGCAGGATGGCTTCCAGCAGCTTGTCGAGGTTGGTGCGGTTCTTCGCGGAAACTTCCACGTCGAGCACTTCACCGCCCATGGATTCGACGAAGACTTCGTGCTGCAGCAGTTCCGTGCGGACCTTCTGCGGATTGGCTTCGTGCTTGTCGATCTTGTTGATCGCCACGATGATCGGAACACCCGCCGCTTTGGCGTGGTTGATCGATTCGATCGTCTGCGGCATCACGCTGTCGTCGGCTGCCACCACCAGGATGGCGATGTCGGTCGCCTGGGCACCGCGGGCACGCATTGCCGTGAAGGCGGCGTGGCCGGGGGTGTCGATGAAGGTGATCTTCTGACCGTTCTGCTCGACCTGATAGGCGCCGATATGCTGGGTGATGCCACCGGCTTCGCCGGCCACCACGTTGGCGTGGCGGATGGCGTCGAGCAGCGAGGTCTTGCCGTGGTCGACGTGGCCCATGATGGTGACGACGGGAGGACGGGAAATCAGTTCGCCATCCTCGTCGGCAACATTGAAGATGCCCTGTTCGATATCGGATTCCGAGACGCGCTTGACCGTATGGCCGAATTCGCCGGCGATGAGCTCGGCCAGGTCGGCGTCGATAACGTCGCCCGGCTTCATCATCTGGCCTTCCTTCATCAGGAACTTGATGACGTCGACGGCGCGTTCGGACATGCGCTGCGACAGTTCCTGAATGGTGATGGTCTCCGGCAGCACGACTTCACGCGAGATCTTCTCGCGCGTTTCCTGCATCTGGCTGCGGCGGAACTTTTCCTGGCGGCGGCGCATGGCCGAAAGCGAGCGACCGCGGGCGTTGCCGTCTTCGTCGACATCGGCCGTCGTCACCGTCAGCTTGCCGCGGCGGCGGTCATCGTCGGTCTTCGGACGCGTGGTGACAGGCTTTGCCGGTTCAGGGCGCACGAGCTTCCCGCGTACCGGGCCGCCACGCGACGGGCCGCGATCGTCTTCCTCTTCATTGACCCGGCGGCGGTTGACCGGTGTTTCCACGGCAGCAGCGCCGGGGCGTGCAGCCTGGGGAGCCGCATCCGGGCGACGGGCAACGACAGGGGCCGCGGCCGGCTGTGCCGCCGGCTTCGGTGCTTCCACCTTAGCTTCGACCGGCGCGGGCGCCTCGACCTTGGCTTCGGCGGCGCGGGCAGCCTCTTCGGCGGCGCGGCGGGCAGCTTCGGCCTGTTCGGCGATGCGACGTGCTTCTTCTTCCTGCTGGCGGCGAGCCTCTTCCTCAGCACGGCGGACCGCATCGGCGGCATCGCGAGCCTGGGCTTCGGCCAGTGCGCGGCGCCGCGCATCCATTTCGCCGGCCGACAGATGGTTCAGAACCACCGGACGCGACGAACGATCCTGCTGCGGGCGCTGCTGGTTGTTCTGGTTGGATTGCTGCGGCCGCTGCTGCTGGCCACCCGGCTGATGAATGCGCGGAGCCGGCTGCGGCGGGCGTGGCGGCTGCGGTGTCGGTTCCGCGACGCGCGTCACGGATGCCGTTGCGGCGGCCGTTGTCGTCGTCGGGGTGATCATTGGCTTTTCATCTTCAGGGCGTAGCGGGCGACGCTTGCGAGTCTCGACCACGACCGCCTTGGTGCGACCGCGGCCCATGTCCTGGCGCACGGTCCCCTGGTTCACGCCTGAAGGCTTCAGGGTGAGGGTCTTCTTACCCGAAACACTCAGCGTCTTGTCGTCTTTATTGTCGGTCATTCCGTTCCCGTTCCTTCGGACAGGGTACGGAATCGTCCGTCACACCCTGTCGTTCAATGCATGTACCTTAATGAGGCGTCCGGCATCGGCCGGTGACCGCGTCATTGTTTTCGCCGGCCAGCGCCGCCCGTTGCCCGGGACTGACCGCCGTTGCGGTACCGTTCGAGCAGGTTTGCGCGCTTCACTACACCCTCACCTGCCTGCCCTGCAAGCGCTGCGGCATGGATAAAAGCGTTCTGGCCCATCAGTTCTTCCATTTCCGCCTCCGTGAAGACACGGAATGACGGTATTTCTTCTTCAGTCTCCATGCCAAGATGCCAGGCCTTGCGTGCCTGGTCGATCTTGCGAACGCCGTCGGCAGCGGCATCCATCGCATGGAACACGGCACGTGCCGAGCCGTTGCGAACGGCGCCATCAACCTTCGACGAGCCGCTGACGAACTGGCCCGCCTTGCGCGCCATGTGCATCATCCCGGCAAGTTGCGCCGCAAGAAGGCGGTCGACGGTGGCGCCGAGATCGCTCGGTGCCGTCACCTCCGCCTTCAGGGCGCGGGAGAACATTTTCTTCGCCACTGCCTTGTCCACCAGCGCCCGGTCGAGTTTGACCCAGCATCCGCGTCCCGGCAGTTGCCGCTTCAGATCGGGAACCACGGTCCCATCCGGAGCGGCCACGAAGCGGATCAGCTCGTCCGGCGATCCGCTTTCGCGTGTTACGATGCACATACGGCCATTTGTGCCGTCGCCCGAGAGATCGTCGTCTTCGGGCGGAGCCTTCGGCCCATCTGCGTTTATCATGCTTCCTGCTCGGCCTCGTCCTCCGATGCCTCTTCGGCCTCGGCAGCGAGATCGGCTTCCGTGATCCAACCGGCCAGCAGGCGGGCCTGCACGACCATCTGCTCGGCTTCGACGCGCGACACTTCGAGCTTGGAGAACAGGCCTTCGAACTTCTTCGTTTCGCCGTTCTTGCGCTCGGTCCAGCCGACGAGATCGTCAGCGGCGCAGCCGGCGAAGTCCTCGATCGTCTTGATGCCGTCCTCACCGAGGGCGACCATCATCTGTGCGGTCATGCCGTTGATCTGGCGCAGCTCGTCGGAAACGCCGAGCGCCTTGCGCTTCTCGTCCATTTCGGCTTCCAGGCGCTCCAGATATTCGCGGGCGCGATCCTGGATTTCCTGGGCGGTCTCTTCGTCGAAACCGTCGATGGACGAAATTTCGTCGAGATCGACATAAGCCAGTTCCTCGACGGCGGCAAAGCCTTCCGAAGCCAGAACCTGGCCGACCATTTCGTCAACGTCGAGTGCATCCATGAACAGGTTGGTGCGCTCGTTGAATTCCTTCTGACGGCGTTCCGATTCCTCGGCTTCCGTCATGATGTCGATGTCCCAGCCGGTGAGCTGCGAAGCGAGGCGGACGTTCTGGCCGCGGCGGCCGATGGCGAGCGAAAGCTGCTCGTCCGGAACCACGACTTCGATGCGCTCGGCGTCCTCATCGAGAACGACCTTTGCGACCTCAGCCGGCTGCAGCGCGTTGACGACGAAGTTCGCCGGCTCATTGGACCAGGGAATGATGTCGATCTTTTCGCCCTGCAGTTCGCCAACCACGGCCTGGACGCGCGAACCACGCATACCAACGCAGGCGCCGACCGGATCGATCGACGAGTCGTTCGAAATGACGGCGATCTTGGCGCGCGAGCCCGGATCGCGGGCAACCGACTTCACCTGGATGATGCCGTCGTAGATTTCCGGCACTTCCATGGTGAAGAGCTTGACCATGAACTGCGGATGCGTGCGCGACAGGAAGATCTGCGGGCCGCGCTGTTCGCGGCGGACGTCGTAGACATAGGCGCGAACGCGGTCGCCATAGCGGAAGTTTTCGCGCGGGATCATTTCGTCGCGGCGGATGATGCCTTCGCCGCGGCCGAGGTCGACGATGACGTTGCCGTATTCGACGCGCTTGACGGTGCCGTTGACGATTTCGCCGACGCGATCCTTGAATTCGTCGAACTGGCGGTCACGCTCGGCTTCGCGCACCTTCTGCACGATGACCTGCTTGGCCGACTGCGCGGCAATGCGGCCGAAATCCATCGGCGGCAGCGGATCGGCGATGAAGTCGCCGAGGGCGGCGTCGGGGTTGCGGTCGCGGGCCAGTTCCAGCGGGATCTGCGTGGAATAGTCCTCGGCCTTTTCGACGACTTCGAGCAGGCGCTGCAGGCGGATTTCGCCGGTCTTCGGGTTGATGTCGGCGCGGATGTTCGACTCCGTGCCATAACGCGAACGCGCGGCCTTCTGAATCGCGTCCGCCATTGCGGCAAGCACGATCTCGCGGTCGATGACCTTTTCGCGCGCCACTGCATCTGCGATCTGCAGAAGTTCTAGCCGGTTCGCACTGACTGCCATTGTCTTTAGTCTCCGTCTTCCTGCCCTGGGGTTCCCGTCCCGTGAGCGGTTCGTTGATCGGTTATTCTTCTTCGTCCGCTTCGTTCTGGTTCGCAGCCTCGGCTTTCGCCAGCTTGTCGGCGCGCAGCGCATCGCGGATGAGATCGTCCGTCAGGATCAGCTTGGCGTCGGCCAGCGTGCCGAACGGAATGGTCACCTTCGGCTCTTCGCCGTAAGCAACCTGGTCGCGCTCGATCGTAAAACCATCGGCGCTGACATCGGCGATCTTGCCACGGAACCGCTTGCGGTTATCCACCAGGATCGAGGTCTCGCACTTGATGAGATGGCCGATCCAGCGGCTGAAATCCGACTTGCGCACCATCGGGCGGTCGATGCCGGGCGAAGACACTTCCAGATGATACGCTTTATCGATCGGATCTTCCACATCCAGCACCGGCGAAATCGCCGTCGAGACCTCTTCGCAATCCTCGACGGTCATGGTGCCGTCGTTGCGCTCGGTCATGATCTGCAATGTCAGGCCGTTCTGATTGAGGAGGCGCGCGCGCACCAGGCGGAAGCCCATGCCGACGAGCACGGGCTCGATGATGGCGGCGATGCGCTGGTCGAGGCCGGTTTCGACGATCAGCCGCGGTTCATTGGCGTTGTCTGCGTTTGTCTCTTCCGACAAGCGTTCACTCCTGCATTGTCCATGCATTGGGAGATCGAGCTAATAAAAAAGAGCGGGTCCTTGCGGCCCACTCTTCATCACACGATCAAGAATTTGATGCCGATATAAGCCCGTTCCCGTCAAATTGCAAGGTCTTCGCGCCGAAACCCGGCTTTGGCGGTTATTTGCGGAATTCTGCGGTAAATACCGCGAAGCCTTCCGAACTCAGCGCATAACGCCATGGCTTGATTCTTTGGCGCAATGATCCGCAAGTGCGCGCCGTCAGTAGTAAGGCGAGATGCACAACCGTCGTGGACCGTAAACGCGCATAGCACTAGCGCGCTGCGGAAAGGGCGGCAGCACTTGATTTCCAAGCTGGCGATCGCGCCGGTAAGGTTGACTTTAGTCGTCATTTCGCCCGCAACGGTGCAGTGCTGCACGGCCGACCGCATCGCTGGCGCCTCAAACGATCCGCAGCCAAGCCTCTCCATGCCCTGCGAAAGTCACCTCAACCGGTTTTCAGGCCTTGTTGGTGAACCAAACCGTCGGTGCGCCCAACACGCCTCCCCGGCGCATCGCGGCCCTTAGTTCTTCCAGCTTACCGAAGGCTTGAGCGGCTTCAATCGTGGCAAACTCATGGATGACGGTAACGTCGTTGGGATTGTCGGAGGCTTGAAAGACCGCCTCTGCTGTAACCCCGTTTGCCTTCTGTACGGGCCGAAATTCATCGTATACTTTACGCCAGGCCGCGTAGTCCGAAACGTCGTGCCTTACAAACAGCGTCGTCATCTCATCCTCCCGCTTTTGTATTTTCACGCTGGGACGTCTGGCGTGTCAGCATATCACCGAAGAGACTCTCGCGCTTGAGGAATATCTGGCCGCTCGCGCTTCTGGCGATTTCTTGAGAGCGCGGACAAAGCGGACCTTGCGTCTGGGTCAGGTAAGTTCTTACAATCCTGTCGGCGAGGGACGAGAGCGGAAAAGCCACACCACTTGCGGAAAGCACTCAAAAGCTGCCGCAGGTCGCACCTGCCGCCAAATTCCGCTTATTTCAGCACGCCGAGCATCGAGCTGTCGGGATAGCAGGTGGGCTTGCGGCCGCTTTTTTCCTGCCATTGGCCGATCGACCGCCGGGTCTTGTAGCCCGGCAGTCCGTCGGTGCCGCCGACGTCGTAACCCTTGTGCTCCAGGGTCATCTGCATGCCGGCGACGTCGGAGCGCAGCATCTTGCCGACATCACCCCATTGGCCCTGGAAAGCGCCGGAGCCATAGGCGATGCGGTCGGCGAGATTGCCGATATAGAGGCCGTAGAGGTCGGAATTATTGTATTCCTTGATGACGTAGAAATTCGGCGTGACGATGAATTCCGGTCCGTCGCGGCCGGCCGGCACCAGCATCATGCCGCTGGCGCGCAGCTCATCGGACGGAAAAGCCTTGCCGGCGATCCTGGTGATCCCGAGCGCGTTCCATTGTGAAATCGGCTTGGCAAGATCCGGCCCTTCCTGCGCGCAGGACACGTTTTCCGGGATCGTCACTTCATAGCCCCAGCCGCGGCCGCGCTGCCAGCCCTTCTGCACAAGATAGTTGGCTATGGATGCGAGCGTATCCGGCACGGACGTCCAGATGTTGCGATGGCCGTCGCCGTCGAAATCAACAGCGTATTTCAGGTAGCTGGTCGGCATGAACTGCGGTTGGCCGAGCGCGCCGGCCCAGGAGCCCATGAACTGATCCGGCGTGACATCGCCATGCTCGAGAATGCCGAGTGCTGCGATAAGCTCGGTACGGAACATTTCCTTGCGCGTCGACATAAAGGCCTTGGTCGCCAGCACCTGGATCGCCGAATTCGGCAGTTTCGCCGCTCCGAAGCCGGTCTCGCGGCCCCAGATCGCCAGCACGATCGGACCGGGCACGCCATAGACCTTTTCGATCCTCTTCAGCGTCGGACCATATTGCGAAGCGAAGCTGCGTCCGGTCGCCGCCAGTTTCTGTAGCCGTGCCTCGTTGAAATAGGGAGCGGGCGAGGAGAATTCCGCCTGCGTCTGCGGCTGTTCCTTGGGCTTTGGAAAGCCTGGTGGGGCAAGATCCGGCAGATTCCAATTCAGTGTCACGCCGGAAAAAGCCGCCTTGAAGGTCTTTTCAGAAATGCCGTCCTTCTTCGCTTCCGGCCAGAGGTCCTTTTGCACCCAGCTCTCGAATTGCGCTTCGACATCGGCCCGGGAAGCGGCGAGGGCGGGGAGGGGGAGGAGGCCAAAGAGGATGATAAGCATGCGCAAAATATACCGCGCCGTGTGCACTCTCCTCATACTCTGTCTCTCCTTCAAATCGTCGTCCGCGCCCGCAGCGCCGCCGTCAGCGTGCCTTCGTCCAGATAATCGAGCTCGCCGCCGACCGGTACGCCATGGGCGAGGCGGGTGATTTTCACCTCCAGGCCGGCGAGCTGGTCAGTTATATAGTGTGCTGTGGTTTGCCCCTCGACTGTGGCGTTGACGGCGATGATGATCTCCCGGACACCGCCCTCGTTGACGCGCTCTATCAGCCCGCGAATGTTGAGATCGTCGGGTCCGACGCCATCGAGCGGCGACAGCACGCCGCCAAGAACGTGATAGGCGGCATTCATCGCGCCGGCGCGCTCCAGTGCCCAGAGGTCGGCGACATCTTCGACGACGATGATAACGGACTGATCGCGCCGGTCGTCGGTGCAGACGGTGCAGGGGTCGACAGTATCGATATTGCCGCAGCGCGAGCAAATCTTCACCTTGTCATAGGCATCGCCCATGGCATGGGAGAGCGGGCCGAGCAACTGGTCCTTCTTCTTGATCAGGTGCAATGCGGCGCGCCGTGCCGAGCGTGGGCCGAGGCCCGGCACTTTTGCCAGAAGCTGGATGAGTTTTTCAATTTCGGGGCCGGTGACTCGCTTTGCCATGGGAGGCTTTTAGCTCATATGCTGAAGGAACGGAATCGCGGAAGGGATGAACGCCCTATGAAAATTCTGGCCGTCTGCATCGGCGCCGCCGAAACATTGCCCGGCAAGAGCTACAAGACCGGAATCAATAAGCATGCGGTCGGCGGCACGGTCATGGTCGACGCCGAGGGTATCATCGGTGATGCCGTCTGCAATGGCGAACATCACGGCGGACGCGATCAGGCCGTGTATATCGAAGGTTCGCTGACGCTGGATTGGTGGTCGAGCGAGTTGGGTCGCAGGCTGGAACCCGGTGCGTTCGGCGAAAATATCGTCATCGAAGGGCTCGATAACCGCGAGGTCGCGGTCGGCGACAGATTCATAGCCGGCGATCTAGTTCTGGAGGTTACCTCGGCCCGCATTCCCTGCGCGACGTTCGCGGCGAAGATGGGTGATCCGAAATTCGCCAAGCGCTATATGCAAGCGGGCCGTCCCGGCATCTATTGCCGCGTCATCAAAAACGGCACGGCCACCGCCGGGACGCCGGTGACCTATGTCCCCTATGCCGGCGCCAAGGTCACCATGCCGGAAATGATGGCTACCTTCGGTAGACGATTGTCGCCGGAGGACCGGGCGCGTTATCTCTCCGCGCCCATTCACTACAAGCTCAGAGCGCTTCTCGACGATGATTCCTAAAGCATGTGGCGCAAAAGTGCGTAGCGGTTTTGCGATAACGACATGCGCAAAATCAAAGACCTAAAGCGCGAGGAGCGAATCCTAGAGATCGCGATGCTCTTTAGACGAGCCCGGTGCGAAAACGCTCGAACAGTGCCCGACCTTCCGGCCAATCGCCAATTCCGGAATTTGCGTTGATATGGCCGAGCGCACCGGCATCGATCAACGCGCTGCCCCAGGCGGCGGCGCTTTCTCTCGCATAGTCGAACGAAGCGAAGGGATCGTCGGTGCTTGCGACGAGGAGCGACGGAAACGGCAGTCGCTGGCGCGGCGGATTGGCGAAGCTCGGGGCTTCCGTCAGATAGACGTCGCCCGTGGGATCGGGCGCGGAGACGAGGAAGGCGCCGAGAATTCTCGCAGGTGAGGACGCCGCCCAGTGCGCGACCAACTGGCAGGCGAGGCTATGGGCGACGAGGATTGGTAGCGTCTTGGAACGACTGATCTCCCGGTCGAGCGCGGCGAGCCAATCGGCCAATTCCGGCCTGTCCCAGCTCGCCGGCTGAAAGTGGCGCATCTCCGGATCCCGCCGTTCCCACAGGGTCTGCCAGTGGCCTTCCCCCGAACCGCCAAGGCCGGGCAGGATGATGATATCACTCATATCTTCCTCTCGTACTGTGTTGACGGAGGGAGGGTCGCACGCCGCATCGGCAATTGACATTAGAGTCTATCGGGCAAATCCTGCTCTGGCCGATGAATTCAAGGTGCGAGAATGGAAAGTTTCGAGAAAGACCTGGATCCGACCGATTTGTCGATGATCGAGATCCTGCAGGAGGATGGGCGAATTTCCGTATCGGAACTTGGCCGCCGGGTAGGGCTTTCACAGCCCGCCGCGTCGGAACGCCTGAAAAGGCTTGAGGAGCGTGGCGTCATTGCCGGCTATCGTGCCGTCATCGATCCCGCTGCCGTCGGCCTCGGCATGATGGCGGTTGTCCGGCTGCGTACGACCCATGAGCACATACGCCCCTGCCTGAAGCAATTTTCGGAGATGCCGCAGATCATCGAGGTCCTGCGGCTGACCGGCGAGGATTGTTTCCTGCTCAAGGTCCTGGTGCCGACACCCTCAGACCTTGAAACCATCGTCGATTCCATTGCTCGCCACGGCGCGGTGACCACGTCGCTGGTATTGCGGAACGAGCCGGCGAAACCGATCGGTCGCGAGCTCATCCGCAAGACGATTGCGCGTTGACCACGCGTTGAAGCAAGCGCTTCTCAGAAAGGCAGCTTGAACCCGGGCGGGATCGGCAGACCGGCGGTCAGTTCGCGGGTCTTTTCAGCGGCCAGCGCCTCGGCCTTTTCCTGGGCGTCCTTGTTTGCAGCGACGATCAGGTCCTCGAGGATTTCAACGTCTTCTTCCTTGAAGAGCGACGGATCGATCTTGATGCCCAGCATCTGGCTCTTGCCGTTCACAGTGACGGTGATGAGGCCGCCGCCGGCTTTGCCTTCGGCCCGGATGTCGGCGATTTCCGCCTGCATCTTCTCCATCTTGGCCTGCATTTCCTTCACTTTGCCCATCATGCCCATGATGTCGCGCATCGTTGCTGGTCCTTCTCTTCCGTCTCTTTGTCTTGTTATTTTTGGCTACAATCTATGTCGAAAACCGCTTTACGCTTTTATCCTACGGCTCTTCGATTTGGTATCATACCCTTAGAATTCGATATCATCGCCCGGCAGGATGTCGCCGTCGACGGATTCGGCAGTCGCCGGGGCGGCAGTTTGTTCTTCTTCCTCAGGGTCGGGCGCGCGCACGCGAACGTCGATGATCCTGGCGCCCGGAAATTGCGATAGGATCGCCGCCACATCGGGGTCCTGGCGGGCATCGGCGACCCGTTGCCGCTGCTCGTTCGCCTCGGCCTCCACCAGGGTCGGTTCGCCTTCGTCGCGGCTGAGGCTGACGATCCAATGGATGCCGGTCCATTCCTTCAGCTTGACGGCAAGCTCGTTCAGCAGCGTCCCCGGCGCACCCGGCGCCAGGCTGACATCGAGCCGACCGGGCTCCAGCCGCACCGGGCGAACGAAGCTGCGCACCAGCGCCTTTACTTTCGGATCGCGCTTCTGGCCGGCGAGCTCGGCGATATCGGCCATCGAATTGACGGGAACCAGTGGCTTCGGCGCTTCGGCGGGTTTTGGCTCGATACGGCCGATCACGGGACTTGCCTGTGGCTGCGTATTCGGAACCGACCGCAGCATGGCGACCGGTGCAGGCGGCACCAGCGCGGGCCGTGATGGTGCGGTTTCCACCGCGCGCGCCATGACATTGCCCTGATAGGAGACAGGCGTTCCCATGCCGTTGCCGGCAGATGGCACGGGCGATGGACGCGTTCCACCGCCATTGCCATCCGAAAATTCGGCAAGCCGCCGCGCTGCGTCTTCCGGCGCCGGCAGATGGGCGGCATGCGCAAGGCGGATCAGCACCATTTCGGCGGCACCGGCCGTGCGGGCTGCGCTTTCGGTCTCCGGTATGCCCTTCAGCAGCATCTGCCAGAAGCGAGAGAGCGTGGTAACCGCCACGCCCTGGGCGAAATCAGCCGCCTTGGTGCGCTCGACCTCGCTCAACGACGGATCGTCGGCGGCATCGGGCACATATTTCAGGCGGGTGACGAGATGGGTGAAATCGGCAAGATCGGTCAGCACGACGACAGGATTGGCGCCGGCTTCGTACTGGCTGTTGAATTCCGCCAATGCGGCGGCGACATCGCCCTTGATGACATGGTGGAAGAGATCGACGATGCGGGCGCGGTCGGCGAGCCCCAGCATCGAGCGAACTGCATCCGCTGCAACCACGCCGCTGCCATGGGCGATCGCCTGATCGAGCAGCGACAGCCCATCGCGGGCCGAGCCTTCGGCGGCACGGGCGATCATGGCGAGCGCTTCCGGCTCCGCCTCGATGCCTTCTTTCGCGGCGATGGTGGTGAACAGACCGACGAGGTCGGAAGCGCTGATGCGGCGCAGATCGAAGCGCTGGCAGCGCGACAGCACCGTGATCGGCACCTTGCGGATTTCGGTGGTGGCGAAGATGAACTTCACATGCTCCGGCGGCTCTTCCAGGGTCTTCAGCAGCCCGTTGAAGGCGGCCGTGGACAGCATGTGCACTTCGTCGATGATATAGACCTTGTAGCGCGCCGAAACGGGGCGATAGCGCACCTGCTCGATGATCTCGCGGATATCGTCGATGCCGGTATGCGAGGCGGCGTCCATCTCGATGACATCGACATGCCGGCCTTCCATGATCGCCTGGCAATGCAGGCCGGGCTCGCGCAGGTCGATGGTCGGGCGGTCGATCTCGGCGGTCTTGTAGTTGAGGGCGCGTGCCAGGATGCGGGCCGTCGTCGTCTTGCCGACGCCGCGTACGCCGGTCAGCATATAGGCCTGGGCAATGCGGCCGGTCTCGAACGCATTGGTCAGCGTGCGAACCATCGGCTCCTGGCCGACCATAAGGTCCGTAAAGTCCTTGGGCCGGTATTTGCGAGCCAGAACCCGGTAACCGGTGCCGGTCGAAGCGGCATCTTTTGCTTGTCGCTCGGTGTCGCTCATCGCCCTGCTTGTCGCCCGCAGAAAGCCGGGCCTTGCTTTCGGAAAGGGTGGGAGGCTGGCACGATGACCCGTGCCGGGCTCGTTAGGGCTGCTTCCTTCCGGACCTGACCCGGTTGGCGAGTGGCTCGTCCACCACCAACCTCCCAGATGCACATATCGGCAATATCGGCATCAAAAGCAAGCCAAGGTCAAAAAAAACTGCTAAACATTTGATAAAACACTGGAGGACAACCCATTGCAGGATTTTGCGCTCGACGATCGTCTGGCGAATGACAGCGTTTCCGTCGCCATTACCGGCCTTTGCGACGTGCGGCTGATGAAGGATCGCCGCTGGCCATGGCTGTTGCTGGTGCCCCGTCGGCCCGGCATGTCGGAAATATTCGAGCTGACACCGCTCGACCAGGTGCTGTTGACCTTCGAGACGAATAAGGTCGCAGCCGCCTTGAAGGCGGTGACCGGAGCGACAAAAATCAACATCGGGGCCCTTGGAAATATCGTCCGTCAGCTTCATGTTCATGTCATTGCGCGGTTCGAAGGGGACACGAACTGGCCAGGCCCGATCTGGGGCTACGGCAAAGCGGAACCCTATGCGGACGAAGATATGAACAGCTTCATAGCCAAGTTGCGGGAAACGCTTTCACAATGAACCATTCCATCTTCTCTACGGATGCCCCCCACCCGGAAGCCAGCAGCCTCACCGCCTTTGCGGAAAACCAGCTTAACCGGGACGCCGAGCACCGCGACGAGGAATCGGTCGAGCGAGCTCTTTCCAAGGACGGCACGCATATCCTCGCTTTCGCCAGGGACAGGCTGGTCCTGAAACATGACGGCCAGGTGCTCGATCCGCTGTTTGCGCGCTACGAACTGCAGGAACTCGATCCCGACTGGGAAGCGGCGGTGCTGCTCGGTTACCGCAAGACCGGCGAACCGCGACTGGCCGTGCCGGTGCGCATCAATGCCGACGATCTCGCCAGCCACTACAAGCCCGCCGACATGCGCTCGCTTTGGCGCGATCTCCTGCTCGAAGGTGAAATTCTCGGCGAAGCGGCGCAGGGCATGAGCCTTATCCGCTGGAACCACGACAATCGGTTCTGCGGCCGATGCGGCTCGGTCATGGAAAGCCGAATCGGCGGCTACAAGCGCGTCTGCACGGCCTGCGAACACATGATCTTTCCGCGCACCGATCCGGTCGTCATCATGCTGACGATCGACGAGGAGAAAAATCTCTGCCTGCTCGGCCGCAGCCATCATTTCGCACCCGGCATGTATTCCTGTCTCGCCGGTTTTGTCGAACCGGGCGAAACCATCGAAAATGCCGTGCGTCGCGAGACGCATGAGGAGTCCGGCATCCGCATTGGCCGTGTGCGCTACCATGCCTCGCAACCCTGGCCGATGCCGCACTCCCTGATGATCGGCTGCTATGCCGAGGCGAAGTCGAGGGAGATCCATATGGACACCGCCGAGCTCGATGACTGCCGCTGGTTCACACCGGAAGAGACGCTTGCCATGCTCGATCGCGTCTCGGCCTCCGGTAACACCTCGCCACCCAAGGGCGCCATCGCCCATCGCCTGATGCGCGACTGGGTGGAATGGAAGCGATAGGCGCTCGTCATGGCGCGCTCGGAACGGCTGCTGACCCTATTGCAGACGCTCAGGCGCTACCGACGTCCGGTCAGCGGCGCGACCCTCGCCGAGGAGACTGGCGTCAGCCTGCGCACGCTCTATCGCGATATCGCCAGCCTGCAGACGCAGGGTGCCATGATCGAAGGCGAGCCTGGCATCGGCTATGTTCTGAAGCCCGGCTTCATGCTGCCGCCGATGATGTTTTCGCAGGATGAGATCGAGGCACTGGTGCTGGGATCGAGATGGGTCGCACGCGCAACCGATTCGCGATTGGCAGCCGCGGGCGCCGATGCTCTTGCCAAGATCGCTGCGGTGCTGCCCGCTGAAATGCGCGAGGCGGTCGATCAGGCGGCGGTGGTCGTCGCAACGCGCCGCATAACGGAGGATAAGGCTGATCTTTCCCTGATGCGCAAGGCTATCCGCGGCGAACGCATGGTGCAATTGACCTATGGCGACGTCAACGGCGCTATCTCGACCCGGCGCATCTGGCCCTTCGCGCTCGGCTATTTCGATAATGCGCGCATCATCATGGCCTGGTGCGAGCTGCGCCAGGATTTTCGCCATTTCCGCGCCGACCGCATCGTCGATTTCGCAGTGCTAGACGCACGCTACCCGCGACGCCGTGTTACGCTGGCGAGGGAATGGAATGCCCGGGAGGGCATGCTCCACGATTGATCCTCAAGAGCAACGCTACTGCCAGAAACTGTCAGTAGGTACGACTATGATGGGCACCATCCCAAGCAGGAAGGAGGACCGATCATGGCAAGCCACGCTTTCATCGTCACGAAACAAACGCATCGCGGCGTCATCAAGGCGCGCAAAGGCAAAGATTTCTCTGTGCCGACATGGCCCGCCCGCTTCTTGCGGGTTGCACTGGGCTATTTTGCCGGCAGCCGAAATCACCTCGATCTCGAGGGAGCGTCTGATTTGGTCAAGCGCGATCTGGGCTTTCTGGACGGCCACGCGCCATACCGTGAGGAAGAACGGATGCACTAAGGCCGAAGCGATTTCGGCGATAAAGACATTCGTAAAATCAAGAGTTTAAAGCCCGAGAAAGCGACTCTGGCAGATCGCGATACGCTCTAAAAGCGCATCCCCATAAACATCCAATCCGCTGACAAATCCATCACCCGGCAGGCTCCGCCTCGCCTGCCGGACTGCATCTTTCATGCCCTTATATCCCCCTAAATTGAGAGGAATATCCAAATGACAAGCCCGAATCTCATCATCTTCTACGTTAAGGACCCGGCCGAAAGCGTGCCTTTCTATCGCGACCTGCTCGGCCGCGAGCCCGCCGTTGCCGCGCCGAATTTCGCTGCCTTCCCGCTCGACAATGGTTTCACCCTCGGCCTCTGGCGCCGCAGCAACGTCGAGCCGCAGCCCTCGGCCATCGGCAATCGCGGTGAACTCGCCTTCATGGTCGAAGGCGAAGGCGCGGTCGCGGAACATTACCAGGACTGGAAAGCCCGCGGCCTGCCGATTGCGCAGGAACTGACGACCATGGATTTCGGCCCGACCTTCGTCGTGCTCGATCCCGACGGTCATCGTCTCAGGGTTTGTGAGCCGGATAAGTGAATTGTGACCAGGTCACCCGCCCTCGTGGTTCGAGGCTGCAGCCCTTTGGGCTTTCGCACCTCACCATGAGGGCTGATCCTGTATGCTCCGCCACGGAACATGGTCCACGTCATGGTGAGGTGCATTCGCAGAAGAGACTGATCGATAAATTCAGAGCAATGCGAGGAACAATTGCTGCATCATATTTCATTCGGCGTCTCAGATATCGAGAGAGCCGCCACCTTTTACGACGCCGCCTTCGCACCGCTCGGCTATGTCAGGGTTTGGGAAGACTTGAACCCCGGCGATCCCAACCAGGCGATCGGATACGGCCCGCCGGGTGGGGGCGATAAGTTCGCCATCAAACTGCGCGGCGCGGCGGCTCATGCGCCAGGCCCAGGCTTCCATCTTGCCTTTGCCGCACCGGGCCGCGAGGCTGTCGTCCTCTTCCATAAGGCCGCATTGGCTCATGGCGGCACGGACAATGGCGCGCCTGGTCTTCGACCTCATTACGGGCCGAATTATTTCGCCGCCTTTGTCGTCGATCCGGACGGGCATCGCATTGAGGTCGTTACCAAGGCTGCGGAGTAGCTAGCGGTTGGAAGTTATACGATACCATCACCCGCCCTCGCGGTTCGAGGCTGCAGCCCGGCGGCCTTCGCACCTCACCATGAGGGCTAACCCTTTGGGTCAATAGCGAAATTCTCCCCCGCCTCATCCTGAGGTGCGGAGCTCGAAGAGCGAAGCCTCGAAGGACGAGGCGGCCTCCGACGCCATTAAACTTAAAGGATCAGACTTAGAGATCGCCCCGCATCGGATGCCCCTTGTAAACGCCCAGAATACGGACCTTCTCGGAGAAGAACCGCAATTCCTCCAGCGCGCGGCGCACATGGGCATCGGACGGATGGCCCTCGATATCGGCATAGAACTGCGTCGCTACAAAACGGCCGCCGAGCTGATAGCTTTCGAGCTTGGTCATGTTGATGCCGTTGGTGGCAAAGCCGCCCAAGGCCTTGTAGAGCGCAGCCGGAATGTTGCGCACGTTGAAGACGAAGGTGGTGACGATCTTTTCCTCGGTCGAGCTGCGCTGCGCCCAGTTTTCGTCACGCGACAGGATGACGAAGCGCGTGACGTTGCTCTCGGTATCCTCGACATTTTCCGCAACGATTTCCAGCCCATAGAGGTCGGCCGCCAGTCGCGGTGCAAGGGCGGCCATGGTGCGGTCGCCGGTTTCCTGCACGAGCTTGGCCGCCCCCGCCGTATCGCCGGCGATGATCGGCTTCCAGCCATTGGCGCGCACGATCTTGCGGCACTGGCCAAGCGCATGGATGTGGCTGTGCACCGTCCGGATTTCTTCCTTCTTCACACCCGGTAGCACCATGAGCTGGAAGTGGATCGGCATGAAATATTCGCCGACGATATGCAGCCGCGATTCCGGCAGCAGATGATGGATATCGGCGACCCGGCCGGCGATCGTGTTTTCGATCGGGATCATGCCGAGATCGGCTTCGCCATTGTCGACGGCGGTGAAGGCGTCCTCGAAGGTCTGGCAAGGCAGCGGCTCCATCGTCGGGAACATGTCACGGGAGGCCATGTCGGAATTGGCGCCGTAGTCGCCCTGGAAAGAGATCTTGTTGGTCTTGGTGATCATTGGACTGCCTTTGGGGAAATTCCGTCAGAGAGAGGCGCCGGAAAGGATACGGCGGGCCTTTTCGAGGTCGGCGGGAGTATCGACACCGAGCGGTATTGTGTCAACGATCTCGACATCGATGCGCATGCCGGCTTCCAGCGCTCGCAATTGCTCCAGTGATTCGCGCTTTTCCAGCGTCGAAGGGCCGAGGCTGACGAATTTTTCCAGCGCGGCGCGGCGATAGGTGTAGAGGCCAATGTGATGATAAAGCGGCCCGTTGCCGTAGGGAGCGGTGGCGCGAGTGAAGTAAAGTGCGCGCAGACGGCTGTCCGAAACGGGCGAGCCGACAACCTTGACGACACTCGGCAGCTTCTTTTCTTCCTCGTCTTTGATCTCGACGGTCAGCGTGGCGATATCGACGGCCGGGTCTTCCAGCGGGCGCAGCGACGCGCGGATGGTTTCGGGATCGACGGTCGGCAGATCGCCCTGGACGTTGACGATGATCTCGGCATGACCCTCGGGATCCACGGCCTGCAGGGCCTCATAGATCCGGTCCGAGCCGGATTGGTGATCCTTGCGCGTCATGACGACTTCGAAGCCGGCATTCGCAACGGCGGCAAAGGTGTCCTCGTGGTCGACGGCGACGACGATGCGACCGATCGCCGCCTCGCGCGCCCGTTTGGCAACCTGTACGATCATGGGCAGGCCGCAAATATCGGCGAGCGGCTTGCCCGGCAGGCGGGTGGAGGCCATCCGGGCCGGAATGAGCACCAGCGTCTTGTCTAAGTTGGGATCTGTCATTGTTGGGCCTTCTATTCCTGCCGGAAAAGTGTCAAAAAGTCTCACGGTGGAGACCGTTTAGAGAGTTGCAAGAAACTGCCAAAAGACATAGGTTTCGCGCGAATTCAAGATGGGCCGGCAGCCGCTGCCGGAGGCGAGGGGAGCATAGCAGATGAATTCATCCTACGTGAACATGGGTGTCGGGGCACTTCTGGCCACACTTTTTGTGCTGAAGTCCGTGTCGCTCGCGTCGGGATTTATTTTCCATTCAGAAACGCCAGAAAAGCCGGGCTTCGCAATTATCGCCGCTGAAGAAACGTCTGCCGGCGCCGGCGGCAAGGGAGCCGCCGCCAAGCAGGAAACGCCGATCGCGCAATTGCTGCAAAAGGCCGACGCGAAGGCCGGTGAATCGATCTTCAAGAAGTGTCAGGCCTGTCATGACGGCACCAAGGGCGGGCCGAACAAGGTCGGTCCGGATCTCTGGGGTGTGGTCGATCGTCCGATCGCCTCGCATGAAGGTTTTGCCTATTCCTCCGCCATGAAGGATTTTTCCAAGGGCAGCAGCGAAAAGTGGACCTACGATCATCTCTACCACTTCCTCGAAGCGCCGAAGAAATTCATCGCCGGGACGGCGATGGGCTTTGCCGGCCTGCCGAAGGAAGAAGATCGTGCCAATGTCATCGCCTATCTGCGCACGCTGGCCGACACGCCTCAGCCGCTGCCTGACGCGAACGCTCCCGCGGCGACGAACTAAGCTGCCTCAAGCGAACGATTGCCAAAAGCCCGGTCGTCTCGGCCGGGCTTTTGCATGCCGGTCAGTCGCTCAGACGGCGTGCTTGCGCGTCCGCATCTTTTGATCCAGGTCGTAGACCTTGAGCCCGTCCTCGGCGCCGGGCGGCACGCGCCAATCTTCCGAGATCAGGGCCTTGCGGGCGTCGTGCAGGCCGGCTTGCCAATGCTCGTGCATCGACAGCGCCGAAAATTCGTAGTCCTTCGAATGGGCGCGGAACTGCTTGTTGCGGTAGATCAGGTGGATGATCGTGACGCTGTGATCGCAGCAATGTTGCTTCAGCTTCTGGATCTCTGGATCAGCCTTTGCCTCTTCCGGCAGGCGCGCATAAAGCTCCGATATGGTACGGCGCAGACGGTGGCGTTCGAGAAAGAGGTCGGTGTTGAGCCGGGTACGGCTGGAATAGCTGATATCCTTGCGCCGCTCCTCCACTTCTTCGAGGTCCTGCGGCAACAGGCCGGTAGCGCTGAAGAGATCGACCTGGAAGACGACCGTGTCGACTTCGGCGGCGTTCCTCAGCACGTAACTCAGCGGCGTGTTCGAGACCAGACCGCCGTCCCAGTAATATTCATTGCCGATCTTGATCGCCGGAAAGCCGGGTGGCAGTGCGCCGCTCGCCATGACGTGCTCGGGCTTGATCTTGATGTCCTTGTTGTCGAAGAAAGCGAAATTGCCGGTTCTGACATTGACGGCGCCGAGGCTCAGTCGCACTGGGCCATGATTGATGCGGTCGAAATCGACATGGTCGAGCAGGGTCTGACGCAATTGTCCGGTGTCGTAGATACTGGTCGCACCCGCCGAGCCGCGCGGCTGGAACCAGGATGGGATCTGCCAGGGCGAAAAGAAACCGGGCACGCCGAAGGTCGATACCCACCAACTGCTGACCGTGCGGTAAAAACGACTGGTCTCGCGTTGGCGCTCCATCAGCACGTCGACCGGCAATTGCACGCTGACCTTGTTCCAGAAGGAGCGCAGTTTTTCCAGCCGCTGGCCCGGCACGTTGCCCGCCATGATCGAGGCGTTGATGGCACCGATCGAGATCCCCGCGATCCAGTCCGGCTCGATATTGGCTTCCCTCAATGCTTCGAAGGCGCCCGCCTGATAGGAGCCGAGCGCACCGCCGCCCTGCAGGACGAAGACCTTCTGCGCATAGGCCGAAGCGGGATTGGTGGTGGTGAGTGGAGCTGCAATATTCATGGTTCCATCCTTTGCTGCGCTCCACCCTTAGTTAAAGGCGGCGGTGCGCGAATATATGACCATTTTCCTGCCTGCTTCTCCGAAGGCGGAGATATATTGTCGCAGTGTTCAACCGGCGGTGAGCTCACGCAAAGCTGCCTGCACCTTTCTAAGATCACCTTGGAGCGCCGTGCGATGACAGGAATCCACACGGGCCGCTCGCGTCGCTAGCCGAGCATATAGGCCCAAAGTGACACTGAAAGTACGCCGAGCGCCGTTGTCAGCGTAATCGTCGAGGCCGCGAGACTGTGACCGACGCCAAAGCGATTGGCAATCAGCCAGGCGTTCACACCTGTGGGAACTGCGGCGGTGAGGACGATCGCCTCACGCCATTGCGAGCTAAGGCCAAGAAGATAGCCGGCCGAAAGCACGCAGGCCGGCAGCAACAGAAGCTTGAACGCCGAGGTAACGCTGGCGATTCCGAGATTGCCGGAAAGACCATATTGCCGCAGCGCCATGCCAAGCGAAATCAGCGCCGCCGGGCCTGCCGTGTTGGCGATGCTGTCGACGACGCTGCCGAGCGTTGCCGGCAGGGGAATACCGATGAGGTGCACGACGAGGCCGGCGACAAGTCCGATGACCAGCGGATTGCGGACAAGGTTTCTGCCTACCTGATGCAGTAGCTCGCCTGCGCTCCGCCCGCTGCCGCCATTCGCCTTGCGCTCAGCCTGCTCCATCAGCATCGTACCGGCGATCATCATGACAGGGAGATGCACAGCGATCAGGATCGATAGCGCCACGATGCCATCGGGACCGACCACACGGCTCACCAGCGGCAGGCCGATGAAGGTATTGTTGGCGAAAGCCGACGACACACCGGCGAGCACCCCGATCCGCGCATCCCGCCCGAATAGGCGCGTCGCCGCCAGATGGCCGGCTGTCCAGGCGACCGCGACGCCGGCAAAATAGGCGATCCACAATCGAAACGGCGAAGCCCCGTGGAAATGCGCGCCAGCAATGGTCTGGAAAAGCAGCAGCGGCACGGCAATCTTGAAGACGAACTCGCTCATCGCTTCGCCGACGCTGGCCGTCAATATTCCGGCACGCACGATCAACCAGCCGACGAGGATCAGCAGGAAAATCGGCAGAACATCGGAAAAGATTTCGGACATGCCGGCGAGCGAGCTGTGGCGGGATCTTGGGACTTGACCCCAGAGTTGTAGCAGCTTGCCGCGACGTGAGAAGCCGAAAAGCGGTCGGAAACAAAAAAAGCGGGCCACGCCCGCTTTCCCGCATCCGGCCCCGCCGGAGTCCTCCCGGTGCACAGGCCGCCAGTTCATCCGTGGTCGGCGCGCGTACCGGTGAGGCGGAAGGTATCATACCTTCCCAGAACTGGCCCGAATGCCTTGTCCGCATCCCATGCCCGTTCACTTGATAAGTGTTTACAGATGGAAAGTGACAGGCAAATGACTGGTTGAGATTTAGTTACCCCGGGGAACACCGATTTTCCTTCCAAACTTCGGAAAAACCGCTAATACCGGATACCGGCTATCACCAATACCGGGACCCCCTTTTTGATGACTCGTTTCGATGTACTGACCGTTGGCAATGCTATCGTCGACATTATCTCCCGCTGCAACGATCAGTTCCTGATCGACAACAAGATCACCAAGGCCGCGATGAATCTCATCGATGCCGACCGTGCCGAGCTATTGTATTCGCGCATGGGTCCGGCGCTCGAAGCCTCCGGCGGCAGCGCCGGCAATACGGCGGCGGGCGTTGCGAATTTCGGCGGCAGGGCAGCCTATTTCGGCAAGGTCGCGGAAGATCAGTTGGGAGAAATCTTCGCGCACGACATCCGCGCCCAGGGCGTGCATTACGAGACCAAGCCGAAGGGCACGTTTCCGCCGACTGCCCGTTCCATGATCTTCGTCACCGAGGATGGCGAGCGTTCGATGAACACCTATCTCGGCGCCTGCGTCGAGCTTGGCCCGGAGGATGTCGAGGAAGATGTCGTCGCCGACGCCAAGGTCACCTATTTCGAAGGCTATCTCTGGGATCCGCCGCGCGCCAAGGAAGCGATTCGCGAATGCGCCCGCATCGCCCATGCCCATGGCCGCGAAATGTCGATGACCTTGTCCGACAGTTTCTGCGTCGGCCGTTATCGCCACGAATTCCTCGATCTCATGCGCTCGGGCACCGTCGATATCGTCTTTGCCAACCGCGACGAGGCATTGTCGCTCTACGAGACCGATGATTTCGAGAAAGCATTGAAGCTGATTGCGGCTGACTGCAAGATCGCCGCCGTCACCACGGGCAAGGACGGTGCCGTCATCGTGCGCGGCAACGAGCGCTATGTCGTCGACGCCCATCCGATCGAGGAGCGCGTCGATACGACCGGCGCCGGCGATCTCTTCGCCGCCGGCTTCCTCTTCGGCTACACGCAGGGTCGCAGCCTCGAAGACTGCGGCAAGCTCGGCAACCTCGCCGCCGCTATCGTCATCGAGCAGATCGGCCCTCGGCCGATGCGGTCGCTCTCGGAAGCCGGCAAGGAATTCGGGCTTCTTTAAGCTCGCCACTGGCTCATGCTGAAATTGAAAGCCGCTCGCAGCAGATCGCTGCGGCGGCTTTTGCTTGAGGTGTCGGGGCCAGCAACGAAATCTATCACCATAGCAACCGAACGGTTCCGGCCTCGTGGAGAATGAGTATTCCTAGTGCCACGAGAACGAAGGGCACCACCCGATGCCCATAGCGACGGATCGGCGCACCGATCGTCGGGTGATTGACCAGGAAATGTGCGGCGCCGAGCCACAAAGCCGTCATGACGACAAACACAATGGCGATGATGGTGATCTCATCGCTCGTGCGCGTGGCAAATAGCGGCGTGTAGATGCCGATATTGTCGCCGCCATTCGCGATGGTGACCGCCGCGACTGCTGCGATATTGCCATGCCCGATCGACGCCTTGTCATGATCTTCCGGATCACTCTCTGCCTCAAAGCCCTGCCACAACGTCCATAGCTTCTTCAGGCCAAGAATGATCGGCACCAAGCCGAGGAGGCCGATATAGGCGGCGGGAATAACGAGAGAGATCAGGGAGGCGAGCACGCTTACGCCGCAAAGAACGCTAATGCCCAGATATTGGCCGATGACGATTTGGCGCGGGTGGAATTTGCGGTCCGCAAAAAATCCGAGCAGAACAAAAATATCGTCCACGTTCGTCGATGCAAACAGGACGATCGCTATGCCGAGATTCCCGAACAAATATTCCACAATCACCGTTCCCGCTCTTGATGCCAGATGCATCGCCGCGTCGAAGAATCACGCGGTCGCGGCTACCATGGAGCTTTGAGGGGCTTTCTTTTACTTGAAGGCTTCGCCGGGGTAGGCGCCCCAGATTTCGGATTGCGCCACCCAGCCTTCGGTGCCGTCGGCGGTCGCCAGGCACCAGTCGCCAGTGCATTCGCGGATGTTCATCATCACGCCCGGCTGGAGCTTGGCGATGACGGTGCTCGACGGCTGCGCGTCGCGGCGCATATTGACGAAGACCGCCTTGCCCTTGCCCTTCATCCACGGCGCGGCGATTGCCGAGCGCTGGCCGGATAGCAGCGACTGGTTGACCCAGCCCTCGGTGCCGTCGGCATCACGCACGCGGCGCCAATTGTCGTATTCCTGGATGATTTCGACCGGCAATCCCTGCTTAAGATAAAGCCATGACACGGCGTAGTCGGCGCTCGGGCCGATGCGCAGGTTGACGCGCTTCGATTTCAGCGTGACGAATCGCGGCAGCGGCAATCCGCTCGGTCCCTTGGCGGCCTGGGCCGCGGCAAGATCGGCGGTGGCGCCGGCCATCATCAGGCCGATCGCGAAAACAGCGCAGGACTTCAGGACTTTGCCACGCATAGGGATTTCCGTTCGCTCATCATGACCAAGGCGGCCTATCGTTCCGGTTTATCGGCAAATCCCTGCGCCGCGCCCACGAGTTTTATTTGTCTTCGCCTGCGGGTCTGGTAGAAATGCTCGGAACGGGAAAATTATCCTGCTTCTTGGTTAAGAACATCTGAACAAGGCATCGCCGGTCGCCATGACGACGAAGAAAAAACCGAAGGTCTATATCACGCGTAAACTGCCGGATGCAGTGGAGACGCGGATGCGCGAACTCTTCGATGCCGAGCTCAACATTGACGATACGCCGCGCACGCAGGCCGAGCTTGTGGAAGCCATCCGCTCCGCCGATGTGCTGGTGCCGACGGTCACCGACCGCATCGATGCCGCATTGATCGAGGAAGCCGGGCCGCAGATGAAGCTGATCGCCAGCTTTTCCAACGGCACCGACCATATTGACGTCGAAGCGGCCGCCCGTCGTGGCATCACCGTCACCAATACGCCGAATGTCCTGACCGAGGACACGGCCGACATGACCATGGCGTTGATTCTTGCCGTGCCGCGGCGTCTTGCTGAAGGCGCGCGCGTGCTGACGGACAAGCCCGGCGAATGGGCCGGCTGGTCGCCCACCTGGATGCTGGGGCGCCGCATTCACGGCAAGCGTATCGGCATCGTCGGCATGGGCCGCATCGGCACCGCCGTCGCCCGCCGCGCCAAGGCATTCGGCCTCTCCATCCACTATCACAACCGCAAGCGCGTCAGCCTGGCGACCGAAGACGAGCTGGAGGCGACCTATTGGGACAGCCTCGATCAGATGCTTGCCCGCGTCGACATCGTCTCGGTCAATTGCCCGTCGACGCCCGCAACCTTCCATCTGATTTCCGCGCGCCGCTTGGCATTGCTGCAGCCGACCAGCTACATCGTCAACACGGCACGCGGCGACGTCATCGATGAGACGGCATTGATCAAGATTTTGCGCGAAGGCAAGATCGCCGGCGCCGGCCTCGATGTCTTCGAGAACGAACCGGCCGTCAATCCGAAGCTGGTGAAGCTCGCCAACGAGGGCAAGGTGGTGTTGCTGCCGCATATGAGCTCAGCCACGCTCGAAAGCCGCATCGACATGGGCGACAAGGTCATCATCAATATCCGCACCTTCATCGACGGCCATCGCCCGCCGAATCGCGTGCTGCCATTTCGCTGAATTAGATCAGGGCTTTGCGCATCTCGATCGACGTCGTGCGGTCGAAGCCGGCGTGGCGATTCTCTGCGGTTTTGGCGAATCCCCAATTGGCAAAGGTGGCGTGATTGCCGGTTAGCTCGATCCGCGTTTCCAGCCGCAGCACACGAAGGCCACGCTCCTGCGCCGTCGTTTCCGCAAGACTCAGCAAGCGCCTGCCGATTCCCTTGCCCTGCGCCGCCGGCAAAACGGCGAGCTTGCCGATATAGAGGCTGTCCGGCTCCGGACGGCAGAATATGCAGCCGGCTAATCGATCGCCATCAAATGCGATATAGCCGATTTCGGCTCTCGCTTTTTCCCTGAGCGATTGCGCGGTCAGCGACAGCGCCGAGGAGGGCGGATCGATCCGTCCGTCCATATAGGCGAAGGAGGCGAGAATGAGCTCAAGCAGCTCATTCCAGCGGCCGAAATTGTCGTCGAGACGCTGAAGGGTGATACCGGTCATTCGGCCGCGGCCTTGGCGCGCTTGCGGCGATAGCGGATGGTTTCGAAGCGGGCGGCGAGCCCGTCATAGAGCAGCAGCCGGCCGATCAGCGGTTCACCGATGCCGGTAATGACTTTGATCGCCTCCATCGCCATCAGCGTGCCGATGACGCCTGTCAGCGCGCCGATGATCCCGGCCTCGGAGCAGGCGGGAATGAGGCCTTCGGGCGGTTGCGTGGGGAAGAGGTCGCGATAACCAGGGTTCAGCGTGCCGTCGGCGCTGGCCTCATAAGGTTTCAGCGTCGTCAGTGAGCCGTCGAAACGGCCAACCGCGCCGGTCACCAGCGGCAGGCGAGCCAATTCGGCCGCGTCAGCCGCGGCATAGCGCGTATCGAAATTATCGGAACCGTCGACAATGAGATCGAAACCGGCGAGAAGCCGCTCGGCGGTCTCGATGGAAAAACGTTCCTCGAAGCGAATGGTGCGCACATGCGGATTCAGCCGTGCAATGGCATCGGCTGCACTTTGCGTCTTCAGCTCGCCGATCGTGCCGGTATCGTGGATCACCTGCCGCTGCAGGTTGGAGAGCGAGACGCGGTCGTTGTCGGCAATCCCAAGCGTACCGATGCCTGCGGCGGCAAGATATTGCAGCACGGGCGCACCGAGCCCGCCGGCGCCGATTACCAAAACCCGCGCCGCTTTTAATTTTTGCTGCCCGGCGCCGCCCACTTCGGGCAGCAGGATGTGGCGCTTGTAACGGGCGATTTCGTCTGGGGTCAAAGGATCCATGGCCATGATACTATCACGCTCCGCGGAAAATTCTCCGCCTATGATTTCGAAATGCCGCCATGCGCGACGGTAAAGAATTGCGCCCGTTCGCCGAGCGCTGAAAACATTGCCTTGTCCGTGCCGGTCATGAAGGCCTGGCCGCCGAGCCCGTCGATCAGGTCGAAGAGCGCTGCGCGCCGGCCTTCATCGAGATGCGCGGCGATTTCATCGAGCAGCAGGATCGGCGCATGGCCGGTCAAGTTGCCGACGAGGCGGGCATGGGCGAGGATGAGGCCGACGAGCAGCGCCTTCTGTTCCCCCGTCGAGCAACGCTCCGCCTCCATGTGTTTTTCGCGATGATGCACCAGCAGATCGGCCCTGTGCGGGCCGTCAAGCGTGCGTCCGGCGGCCGCGTCGCGGTATCGTCCTTCGCGCAGCATCTCGGCATAGCTGTCCTCGAGATCGACCGCCGGGCGATCGAATTGCCCGTCGAGGAAACCCGAGAGCTCGAGCGCTGCGGATGGAAAGGGCGTCGCTTCGCGTGTTTCGGCGATCAGCCGCGAGAGGAGGCCGAGCATTTCCTGCCGGGCGAGCGCCATGGCGATGCCGAGACTGGCCATCTGCTCCTCGATGCCGCCCAGCCAGGACGGATCGAATCGGCCTTCGGCGAGCAGTTTGTTGCGGCTGCGCATGGCGCGCTCGAAATCGCTGGCGCGGCGGCCATGGGCGGGATCGAGCGACAACACGAGCCGGTCGAGGAAACGGCGGCGCTCGGAGGAGCCGCCGGTGAATAGCCCATCCATCGCCGGTGTCAGCCAGAGCACGCGTAGATGGTCGGTCAGCTCGTCCACGGTCTTGGCCGGTGCGCCATTGATCCTAAGCTTGCGCGCCGTCGCCTCGTCGGTCGCGTCGACGCCGGTCCCGATTTCGACTTCGCCATTCATGCCCTCTAGCTCGGCAAAGATCGAAAAGCCGCCCGATGCGTCGACGCGGATGATATCCGCATAAGCCGCGCGCCGCATCCCGCGCCCGGGAGAAAGGAAGGAGACCGCCTCCATCAAATTGGTCTTGCCGGCGCCATTGTCGCCGGTCAACACCACATGCCGCTCGTCAAGCGCAAGCGACGCCGCCGCATAATTGCGGAAGTCGGTCAGCTTCAGGCGCGAGATGAAAACCTTGTGCGGCATCGGGCATCCGGATTCGTGTCGATGGCCGAGGCGTATGCCGAACCCTGCGCAAGTGCAAGGATTTTGCCGATGGGCATGGAAGAGAGGTGCATCGGAGCGACGGCGGGGCCACCCGCGTCCTTCGACAGGCTCAGGATGAGGGTGGAGAAGCTCCCGAGCCGAACCGCATAGATCAGCCCTCTTAGTGAGGAGGCCCATGAGGCCGTCTCGAACCACGAGGGCGGGTGATTCGCCTTCAAAATAAAAAACCGGCCGAATCACCGGCCGGTTTCACGTGAAGCAATGTGATTCGCCGCCCCGTTTTGTAGCTCAGTCGCTGAACGTGTCGAAGAAATCCTTCATGCGGGCGAAAAAGCCTGTTGATTCGGGATTGTTGTCCTTCGAGGAGATCTGCTCGAATTCCTGAAGCAGCTCGCGCTGCCGCTTGGTGAGTTTTTGCGGCGTTTCGATCTGGATCTGGATATAGAGATCGCCGACCTGGCTGGAGCGCAGCACAGGCATACCCTTCGCCTTCAGGCGGAATTGCTTGCCGACCTGCGTGCCTTCGGGAACCGTGACGCGCGATTTCGTGCCGTCGAGGGTCGCGACGTCGAAGGTGCCGCCAAGGGCAGCCGTCGTCATCGAGATCGGCACGGCGCAATAGAGATCGGCGCCGTCGCGCTGGAAGAACTCATGCGGCTTGACGGAGAGGAAGATGTAGAGATCGCCCGAAGGCCCACCGCGCAAGCCGGCTTCGCCTTCGCCCTGCAACCGGATGCGCGTGCCATCCTCGATGCCGGCCGGGATGTTGACCGAAAGCGAACGCTCTTCGGTCACGCGGCCCTGGCCGTGGCATTTGGTGCAGGGATCGGGAATGATCTGACCGCGGCCATGGCAGGTCGGACAGGTGCGCTCGACCGAGAAGAAACCCTGTGCGGCCCGTACGCGGCCCGCGCCCTGGCAGGTGCCGCAGGTCTTCGGCTGCGTGCCCGGCTTGGCGCCGGAGCCGGAGCAGACATCGCAGGTGATCGAGGTCGGCACGCGAATCTGCGCCGTCTTGCCGGTAAAGGCCTCTTCCAGCGAGATTTCCATGTTGTAGCGAAGGTCGGCGCCGCGTTCGCGACCGCCGGAGGAGCGCCCGCGCGAGCGTCCGCCACCCATCATCTCGCCGAAAATATCTTCGAAAATGTCGGAGAAGCCACCGCCGCCGAAGCCGCCGCCGCCAAATCCGCCGCCATTGCCCATGCCGCCATGCTCGAAGGCTGCGTGGCCGTAACGATCATAGGCCGCGCGCTTCTGCGGATCCTTGAGCGTCTCGTAGGCTTCATTGATTTCTTTGAACTTTCGCTCGGCGTCCTTATCCTCCGGGTTCTTGTCCGGATGAAATTTCATCGCCAGCTTGCGAAAAGCGCTTTTCAGCTCTTTTTCGTCCGCCGTCCTGGCGACACCCAACGTGTCGTAAAAGTCCGCTTTTGCCATTAAGGAATAGACCCCGGAAATGGATTTCCGGCTGCCCTAAGGCAGCCGGATCTGAGTTGCAGCAAAACCTGTTGAGGCTTGCGATTATGCAGACCGCTTGCGGTCGTCCTCGTCCTTGATTTCCTCGTAGTCGGCATCGACGACATCGTCCTTGCCGCCTGCCGACGCATCAGCGGTGGAGCCTTCCGCCTGCTGGGCCTCATAAATGGCCTGGCCGAGCTTCATGGAGACTTCCATGAGGGTCTGGGTCTTGGCCTTGATGTCCTCTGCGTCCGGCTCGGAAGCTTCGGTCGCTGCCTTCAGCGCTGCGATCGCCTCGGAGATCGCGTTGCGGTCGGCTTCGGTGACCTTATCGCCGTAATCCTTCAGCGACTTCTCGCTCGAGTGGATCAGGCTTTCGGCCTGGTTCTTGGCTTCCACGCCTTCGCGGCGCTTCTTGTCCTCGGCAGCATGGGCCTCGGCATCCTTGACCATCTTTTCGATGTCGGCGTCGGAAAGACCGCCGGAAGCCTGGATGCGGATCTGCTGTTCCTTGCCGGTGCCCTTGTCCTTGGCCGAAACCTGCACGATGCCGTTGGCATCGATATCGAAGGTGACTTCGATCTGCGGTACACCACGCGGAGCCGGCGGCAGGCCGACGAGGTCGAACTGGCCGAGCAGCTTGTTGTCGGCAGCCATTTCGCGCTCGCCCTGCGAAACGCGGATGGTCACGGCCGACTGGTTGTCGTCGGCGGTCGAGAAGGTCTGCGACTTCTTCGTCGGGATCGTCGTGTTACGCTCGATCAGACGGGTGAAGACGCCGCCCAGCGTTTCGATGCCGAGAGACAGCGGGGTCACGTCGAGCAGCAGAACGTCCTTGACGTCGCCCTGCAGAACGCCAGCCTGGATGGCAGCGCCGAGTGCGACGACTTCATCCGGGTTGACGCCCTTGTGCGGCTCCTTGCCGAACAGTTGCTTGACGATTTCCTGTACCTTCGGCATGCGGCTCATGCCGCCGACGAGAACGACTTCATCGATCTCGGCAGCCGTAACGCCGGCATCCTTGAGGGCGGCCTTGCAGGGAGCGATGGTGCGCTGAACGAGATCGTCGACCAGGCTTTCCAGCTTGGCGCGGGTCAGCTTCAGCGTCAGGTGCTTCGGGCCGGTGGCGTCTGCCGTGATGAAGGGCAGGTTGATTTCGGTCTGCTGCGAAGACGACAGTTCGATCTTGGCCTTTTCGGCAGCTTCCTTGAGGCGCTGCAGAGCCAGCTTGTCGCCCTTGAGGTCGATGCCGTTGTCCTTCTTGAACTCAGCAACGAGATATTCGACGAGGCGCATGTCGAAGTCTTCACCGCCGAGGAAGGTGTCGCCGTTGGTCGACTTCACTTCGAAGACGCCGTCGCCGATTTCCAGGATGGAGATATCGAAGGTGCCGCCGCCAAGGTCGTAAACGGCGATCGTCTTGCCGTCCTTCTTGTCGAGGCCATAGGCGAGCGCGGCAGCGGTCGGCTCGTTGATGATGCGCAGAACTTCAAGACCGGCGATCTTGCCGGCATCCTTGGTTGCCTGGCGCTGCGCGTCGTTGAAGTAAGCGGGAACGGTGATAACGGCCTTTTCGACCTTTTCGCCGAGGTAGGATTCGGCGGTTTCCTTCATCTTCTGAAGGATCATTGCGGAAACTTGTGCGGGCGAATAGCCCTTGCCCTGTGCCTCGACCCAAGCGTCGCCGTTGTCACCGCGGACGATCGTGAAGGGAACGAGGTGCTTGTCCTTCTCGACGGTCGGATCTTCGTAGCGGCGGCCAATCAGGCGCTTGACAGCGAAGAGGGTATTGGTGGGGTTGGTGACCGCCTGGCGCTTGGCCGGCTGGCCGACGAGGCGTTCGCTGTCGTCCGTGAAGGCTACCATCGAGGGGGTGGTGCGGGCGCCTTCGGCATTCTCGATCACTTTCGCGTCCTTACCGTCCATGACGGCGACGCAGGAATTCGTGGTTCCAAGGTCGATACCAATTACTTTTGCCATGTCATTCTCTCCTTGAAGCAAGCTATCGGAACCCCTGTCAGGCATTCCATTGACAGCCCCTTACGGGATGGTCTTGAGGATTGCGCAGCCATGACTGCGGTGATGCCGCGTATATAAGTAGCGGTTTTACTGACTGCAAGGCAGGAAATCACCCGGAATCCAGCAAAACGAATGGTTTGTCGCGCAAATTCCACAGTGCCACATCGAGGTTGTGAACCCTTGGGAAATGGCGCGACCATCTATCAGATCAGCCTTGCCCCCGCCATGCAAGCGGCAATGCCAGGAATCGCTTCTTATTGCCCGAGGATGACATCGAGAAGCGAGGAGCGGTGCCGCCGTACCGTCGCCGTTATCGGGCCGGGATCGCCGATATCGGCAGGCGGGATATCGCCGGTATCGTACTGGTCCGAGCTGTAGGGATTGTTGTCGGCAAGGCCCACGGGCGGCAGATCCTCGGGATCGTCATTCAGCGTTGCCTGATCGACGGGCTGTTGGCGCTGCTGGACCGGCTGCTGCGCCGGCCGTTGCTGGAGCGTCGGCTGGCCCTGCTGCAGCGAAGCCTGCCCGCCATTGCCGCCGAGTGCGCCGGAGATGATGGAGCCGATCGTCGTCTGCTGGTCGGTATTCGGCGCGGATGCTACCACCGGCGCGCCGTTGTCGATGATCTGGCCGCCGCCGAAGATCGGCGTCGGCGTCAGGCCCTTATGGGCGGCGACCATGAATTCCTTCCAGGCCTTGGCCGGCAGCCCGCCGCCTGTGACCTTTTTCATCGACTTGCCGTCGTCATTGCCGAACCAGACGCCCGTCGTCAGATGGCTGGTGAAACCGACGAACAGCGCATCGCGGAAGGACTGCGTGGTGCCGCTCTTGCCGGCCGCCTGCCAGCCGGGGATGCGGGCCGCCTTGCCGGTGCCGAAATTGATGACGCCGGTCATCATCGTGTTCATGTTGGTGACGACATCGGGATTCAAAACCCGCGGCGGATTGTCGAAATTCGCCTGGTAGAGCACCTTGCCGGAGGCGGTCGTCACCTTGGTGATGACATGCGGCGTCGCCTTGTAGCCGCCATTCATGAAGGAGGCATAGGCCGAGGTCAGCTCCAGCAGCGAAACTTCCGATGTGCCGAGCGCGATCGAGGCATTGGCCTGCAGGTCGGATTCAATGCCGAGCCGATGCGCGACCTTGACCACCTGCTCCGGTCCGACTTCCATCGCAAGTTGGGCGGCCACCGTGTTCAGCGAATGGGCGACGGCCGTGGCGAGCGTCACCGGTCCGTTATATTTCTGCTCGTAATTCTCCGGCGCCCAATTGCCGATCTTCACCGGCGCGTCGTTGCGGATCGAGTTCGGCGTCAGGCCCATTTCCAGCGCAGCGGTATAGACAAAGGGCTTGAAGGCAGAGCCCGGCTGGCGCTTGGCGGTGACGGCGCGGTTGAACTGGCTCTGCGCATAATCCCGCCCACCCACCAGTGCGCGGATGGCGCCCGTTGCGTCTACGGAGACGAGGGAGGCCTGCGAAGCGTTGAGTTTCTTGCCATCCTTCGCAAGCACATCGTTCAAGGACTGTTCGGCCTTTTGTTCCAGCGAGGTGTCGATCGTGGTGTCGACCGTCAGATCTTCTTTGACGGCGCCGCCGATCAGGCCGGGAAGCTGGTCCATGACCATATCAGCGACATAGTTCTGGGCGCCGCTCCAATAGCTCGTCGCGTGCGTCGGCGGCTGCGACATCGCCGTCTTGATATCGGCTTCGCTGATGAAGCCCTGGTCGCGCATCGCCTGCAGCACGAGCTGGGCGCGGGCCTCGGCAGCAGCCGGATCGCGGGCGGGCGACAGTTTCGACGGCGCCTTGACGAGGCCAGCAAGCATAGCCGCTTCGCCGAGATTGACGTCGCGGGCTGATTTGTTGAAGTAGCGTTGTGACGCCGCCTCGACGCCATACGCGTTCGCGCCGAAGTAGACGCGGTTCAGATACATCGTAAGGATCTGGTCCTTGGTGTACTTGTGCTCCAGCCAGATGGCGAGCAGCACTTCTTGCACCTTGCGTTCCAGCGTGCGCTCCGGCGACAGGAAGAGGTTCTTGGCGAGTTGCTGTGTCAGCGTCGAGCCGCCCTGCACGGCATGCCCGGTCAGCACGTTCGTCACCACCGCACGGCCGAGGCCGATCGGATCGAAGCCGAAATGCGAATAGAAGCGGCGGTCCTCGATGGCGACGATTGCCTTGGGAATATAGGGCGACATATCGCTCAGCGTCAGGGCTTCACCGCCGGTCGCGCCGCGATTGGCGATGATGCTGCCCTCGAGATCGGCGATCTTGACGTTCGGAGGCCGGTCGGGGATGGACCAGGTGCTGGCGTTCGGCATGCGCGATCCGTAGTAGACCACGAGACCGGCGGCGCCGATGCCGGCCCAGATGCAGAGCACGATGCCCCAATAGATCACAGAACGGACGAAGCCGAAGAAACCACCGCCGCGCTCGCGCCGCGGCTGCTTGCGCCGGCTCTTGGAGCGGCGCGGCCTGTCCGGCGGAGGGTCCTCGCTGCGCCGGGAAGAGCGCCCGCCGCCGGCAATCCGCTCGCCCGCGCTGAAACCATCATCGCCGCGTTCGCTGCCGCTTGAAAACGAGGGCTCTATCCTCTGGCCTGATCTGCTTTTGCCTGCCATTGCGGACCGGTCTTACCCCCGATGGTTCCATATTCCGATGTCTGGTGCCGGGGCCGCTACGCGCCCGCTCGTTCCCCGCGTTTACGCCGCCTGGGCATCAAAGCCCCGGTGAACTGTAAATGCGGCGATTTAAGGAGGAATTAAAAACATCCTTAACCGGTCGCAGCGGCAGCATTTGTCCATCCACAACGGGTTTGTTCAAGGAACTTTTGTTTTTCTCGTGCATTCTCTCCTCATAAAATAAGAGGGCGAGCAAATGAGTTCACATATCAACTTCGAGAAGGTCGGCGAAAATAAGCTGCGGGAAGTCTGGAGTGTCGAGGATTTCGTGCGGCGTCATCGGATTTGCAAGGAAGAGGAAATTCGGCTGAAGAAGCTGTTCGGCGACTTCGCCACCAAGCAGGAGTTGCTGTCGAACGCGCAGAGGCCCCCACTATTTCGCTAGAAAGCTGTTTCGCTAGAGCGGATGGATAGGCCGGACGCGACGTTCATCCTGGGCGACCAGTTGGTCCGTTGCGGGGGAGCCTTATCATGTGGAAACGCTTTGAACTGTGGCTGATCGATCAGCTCGATCGGATTTTCGGATTGGAACGGCTGGCCCGTCGCGCCGGCTTTTCGGCCGATGATGCCAAGCGGATTGCACGGGAAAAGTAAGTGCATTTGGCGGCTCACCGCAAAGAGATCATCAATCGGCCGATAGATCCGTAGCGCTACGGGTGGGACGGTTTAATTCCAGATCGCAAAAATCCTGATATCGTCCCGTTTGGCGGAAAATGACGCGTGCTCCAGTCACACTGGAACTTTACGCTCGCTAAAAGCTTTATCCTTACGTGAAACTCTACTCATTCGTCGGCCGCTTCATCCGGCCGGCGAATTTGCCTCTTCAGATGGTAGAAGCGTTTGCAATGTTCCATATTTTCGAATGCTCTGATTGAGGTTATAGTGGAGTTGTGCGGCCGTCTTGCAGGACGGTTCCAAGCACGTGGTAGCGCGTGAGGAGGAGTATTCATGCGACATATCAAATGGAGCAACCCGATCGAGATCGGTTTCGCTCAAGGCAGCTCTCAGATGGTGACCGGCCCTTCCGAGGCCTTGAATTGCATGGCTAACCTCTGGCCAGATCGGCGCGGTCCGCTTTATGTGGCTGCGAGAAGCGTCTGCCGAGCTGCGATCGACGGACGGAAATCCGCTGAAGAAGCCCGCGAGATGTTTATTTCGGCGATGCGCGAAGCGCATTTGAAAATCCATTGAGGCAGCGCGGCGCTTCGACGCCGCCTGATTGCTCAACCCTTCTGAGCCGGCGAACGCCGGTCGCCGTCGCGCAGCTTTAAAGACGCGCTCATCCCCCACATCGTCAGTCCCGGTTTCGCCGTCGCATCCCCGCTGAACGGCCGGATTTTCCGATCCCTAATGAACCCATGCAAAAGGCCAGCGATGTCAGTCGCTGGCCTCATCATTTCGCTGCCATGAAGGCAAGATTACCGGTTGGAGCCTCTTGGCGTCATACGGCAATTAGGTTGATCTGCCGGGCAGGGATCGACATGGTCTGGGCTGTATGGACCTGGCGAACCGGCATTCGGCCGAGGGTTGTTCTGTTGTGGTTGCACCTGCTGAGGCTGCACCTGCCGCGGCTGCGCCTCTTGTTGTTGCGGCTGGGGACGGCGCTGCTGGTCGTCCTGGCGGTTGCTGTCACGCCGACGATCCTGACGGTTGCCCCAACCCTGATTGTCGTCGGGCTGCTGGCGGCCCCAGTCCTGGTTATTGTCCCAGTCGCGATTGCGGTCTCTTCGCCGGCGCCAATCATCATTGTCCTGCTGGTCGCTCCAGTCGCGGTTTCGGTACGGGCGACGATCCCAATTGCGGTCCGGTTCATCGTTCCAATCCGATCCGCGGTCCCAACCCGGGCGGCGGTCTACCCAACCTGGTCCGCGCCGCCAGCGGTCACGGTCGCGGTAGAAGTCGCGGCCACGGTAATAACGATCCCAATAATCATCGAAATTGAAGGTGATGGTCGGAATGCCGAGCGGCCGGTAATATCGCGGTCCGACATAGATGCGGCGCGATTGGTAGGTTGCCTGGATGTACTGACCGGCGACCCAGCCGCGCCCGCCAAAGAAGGAGACGTCGCACCATGGCGTTTCGTTGAGGCAGCCGTTGATCTCCAGCGGTGTGCCGATGGGGATCATGGTCACTGCCGGATACCGCGTGCTCGGGCCGGACCTCATGTTGACGTTGGCGGTGGAAAAACCCTCTGCGGCTTCCGCGATTGCCGGGATCGCAATGAATGCGGTCAGCGCAAGTGCGGCAAGAAACTTATGTCTCATCAATGCTCTCCTTTGCGCGTCGCCGGCAGGATAGGATTGCCCGGCGGCTGCGCTGATTGCTGTTGTCCGCTTGCCCAGCATATCCACCAAGGGACATGCGGTGCGGTTACAGGACCCGGCACGCCGTTTCCAGTTTCGATAAGATAAAAGTTAGCGCGGTCGCGGGATTTGGTTAGGGTCCAGCGCTATTCCTTCAATCTTTTCAGCGGTTTTACGAGAATTTGCATGAATGCAGGTTGAACGGATACGCGCATAACTCTCAAAATTTGCATTAAATTTTAGACAGCTTCACTTATTATCTTGAGGGTTACTAAGGCTTTAGTGCGCGGAATGGCGCGTTCTGCAGTAATAAGGCTTTGAGAATAAATTTAACGGCCTTGAAATCGCCACCTTGCCACCCGATATAAGCTGCAGTCAGACAGCCGGTGGATGCTTGGCGCGCTTAGAGCGAGCCGTTTTCATTCCTTGGCGGTTGCGGAACTGACGTTGACCTTGTGTTAACCTTTCGCGATCAATCTGGCTGCAGTTCTACCTTCCCTTTGACCACGGATGTACTGGCACTGATGTGAGGGTGGATGACGAAAGGCCGGTTTGCTCCGGCCTTTTTGTTTTTCGATGGCGTGCTTTGCGGAAGCGGAGCGCGCCATTTTTAATTTGGCCCCATTTATTTCGACCAAAGAAAAACCGCCGCAGTTTCCTGCGGCGGTTCGTATGAGAAGCGCCCGACGAAGCCGGGCGGTATCCTTAGTTGACGGTCTTCTTGGCAGCGACCTTGACGACCTTGGCATCCGGCTTTGCGGCTACGGTTACCTTTTTGGCGGGAATGTAGCCGGCGCCGATATTGACGTTCAGCGAGATATAGTCGAGAGCGCTCTGCTGAACCGCCTGGGCGAGGCTTTCCTGCGCCGTTGAAACGTTGCGCTGCGCATCGAGAACGTCGAGCAGCGAAGAGGCGCCGTCCTTGTAGCTTGCCGTCGAGAGTTCGAGGGCTTCCTGATAGGACTTCACCTGCGCCCGCAGTGCGGCAACCGTCTGAGCATCGCGGCTGACAGCCGACAGGGCGTTTTCGACCTGTTCGACACCAGACAGCACGGTCTGCTTCCAGACGATATACTGCTCGCGGCTGGTGGATTCGGCGTTCTTGACGTTGGCGCGCAACGCGCCACCGTCGAAGATCGGCAGCGACAGGCTTGGGCCGAACGACCAGGTCGTCAGGCTGCCGCTGATGGACTTCGTGTGAATGTAGGACGGCGAAATCGAACCGCCGAGCGTGATCGTCGGAAAGAGCTGGGCCTCTGCCACGCCGATCTGAGCGGTCGCAGCGGCAAGGTTACGCTCGGCGACACGGATGTCGGGCCGGTTGCGGATGAGGTCGGCCGGGACGCCCGTATCGACGCGGCCGCGGAATACCGGCTGGCTGCCGCCACCGTGCAATTGGGCGATAATGGTCTGCGACGGTACGTTCAGCAGGGTCGCGATATGATGCACCGCCTGGCGGTAGCTGATTTCGAGGCCTGGAATTTGAGAAAGCTGCGAATTGACGAGACCTTCGGCCTGGACGACGTCGAGGCGGGACGCGGCGCCGGCGTCGAGCTGGAACTTGGTGAGTTCAAGCGTTGAGCGGCGGGACTTCAGGTTGTCCTGCGCGATCGAGATGAGGGCCTGATAGTAGCGGACGTTGACGTAGCTGTTCGCCAGATCCTGCAGATAGGTCAGGCGAGCAACGTCGACGTTGGAATAGGCCGCATCCAGCGATGCGTTGGCGCTTTCCTTGGCGCGACGATATTGGCCCCACAGGTCAAGCAGCCACGAAGCCGTGGCATCGCCGCTGGTGGTGTTTCGCGTTTCGGTTTCCGTACGCAGGCCGCCCTTCTGGCCGCTGGTCGTATTGCCGCCTGACACAAGGAGGCTAGGCATTCCGCCGGCTGCGGCCGAGACGACCTGCGCCTGCGCCTGATTGATGCGTTCCAGCGCCTGCTGGATATTGAGGTTTTCTGCAAGTCCCTGCTCAGCCAGGGTGTTCAGCTTCTTATCGCCGAAGGCGGTCCACCATTGTGAACTCGAGACGTCGCCGTTGATCTTCGTACCGCCCTCCGAGAACTTGGCCGCGAGGGGCATTTCCGGTGGCTTATGATCGGGGCCGCTGACGCAACCTGCCAGAAGAAGCAGCAGGGCGGGGGCGGCAGTACGAATGGATACCATCACATTATCCCACAATTCATTTTACATGATCACTAACTTACGGGGTCAGCGTGACCCCCATGTGTGTCGGCGCTTCTGTCTACGCAATACCAACAAACGACCCGAAGCATTCGGCGTCAATCTATCAACAAGTTTGCAATAGCACAGTGCCTTTTGCGATTTTTCGCGGCGGAACACGTGTGGGAACATGACAAATAGGGGGGTTCCGGTAAAAAAATTATGAAGTGTTGCAAAAAAATACCCTCCGCCTTGCTACTTTAAGCGGTAAGTGCGCAAAAATACCATATTTGCGCAACTAAAGGACGGTGTCTCCAGACACTCGATGGGCGAAATGACCATTCGGACGGTTTGTTATGGGAAATAAGGGGAGAGGCTTGCGCGAACCCTGTCCCGCGGTGTTGCACCGCGGTCGTCGGGAACAAAGGGCGTAGCCGTGATCGCTTCGTAAGCGCGGATATACACCTTTGAGGTCTGCTCGATCAGGTCGAGCGGAATTTCGGGTATCTCGTCCTTGTAAGGATCGCACCGCTCGGTCACCCAGGCGCGGACGAAATCCTTGTCGAAACTTGCGGGGCGCGCGCCCCTTTCGAAGCTGTCTTGGTAACTGTCGGCCAACCAGTAGCGGCTGCTGTCCGGCGTATGAATTTCGTCTGCAAGAAGGATGTTGCCGTTTTCGTCGGTGCCGAACTCATATTTCGTGTCGACGAGGATCAGCCCCCGTTGGCGGGCAATCTCCTGGCCGCGGGCGAACAAAGCCAGCGCGCAATCCGACAATGTCTGCCATTGCTCCTTCGTCAGGAGCCCATGCTCGATGATTTGCGCCGGCGTCAGCGGTTCGTCATGGCCACCGTCGAATTCCTTGCTGGTCGGCGTGATGATCGGCTCCGGCAGGATCTGGTTGTCGCGCATGCCGTCCGGCAGCGTGATGCCGTACATCTCGCGCTGACCTTTCTTATAGAGCGTCAGGATCGAGGTGCCGGTGGTGCCGGCAAGGTAGCCGCGCACGACGACCTCCACCGGCAGGATGTTCAGCCGCTTGCCGACGACGACGTTCGGGTCGGGATAGGCGATCACGTGATTCGGGCAAATGTCCTTCGTCGCCTCGAACCAGTAGCGGGCCGTCTGCGTCAGCACCTGTCCTTTATAAGGGATGCAGGTGAGGATGCGGTCGAAGGCGCTCAGCCGATCGGTGCTGATGATGATGCGGCTCCCATCCGGCAGGTCATAATTTTCGCGCACCTTGCCGCGGTAATAATTGGGCAGTTCCGGAAAATGGGCTTCGGAGAGAATTCGCAACATAGTCACCAGCAGGCTCGTGCATCCGCCCGGCGGACGCTTCATGGTTGGACCCTTAACGCATAATGCCGAAAATCGGAATCGATTTTCGGACGGGATCATCGTCATCCGTTCAGCGCGGCTGCGCCCTCAGATCCAGAACCAGCCGATCAAGGCGAGCGCCAGGCCGTAGCTGAAAATGGTCAACAGCCAGCCGGCACGCAGGAAGTCGGTGAAGCTATAGCTGCCGATGCTCATGGTCAGCGTATTGTTGTGATGACCGAAGGGCGTGATGAAATCGAGCGAGGCGCCGGCCGCGACGGCAATCAGATAGGCATTGGCGGAATGCCCCGCCTTGGCCGCCAGTTCGAAGGCGACCGGCGTCAGCACGATGGCGACCGTGGCGTTGTTGACAAAAGGGGTGATCACCATCGCCAGGAACAGGATGAGCGCGACGCCAAAAACCGGCCGCTCGATCGGCATGATCGTGCCGAGCCCGCCCGCCAGCATCTCCGCCGTCCCGGACGTCGCCACCGCGGCGCCGAGCGGGATCATCGCCGCCAGCATGATGATGATCGGCCAATTGAGATCGGCGATCGCGGCGCGCAGGTTGATGAAGTTCAGCAGCGCCATCGCCAGGATGACGCCGGCAAACGCGATCTCGGGGCGAAGCAGGCCGGTGGCGGCGACAAGCACGCCGCAGGCGAAAATGAAAAGCGGCCAGAAGGAGCGCAGCGGCGGCGTATGATCATAGCTTGCAGCCAGGGGCAGGCATTCGCATTCTTCCAGCGCCTCGGCGATGGCGTGTCTCGGCCCTTCCAGCTTGAGGATATCGCCGATCGACAGCGTAAGATCGTCGAAACGCCCTTCGATGCGCGGCGAGCGCATGGAAAGCCCGGTTACCGCCACGCCCCGCGAGCGAAAAACCTCCAGCGATTGGATGCGCGAGCCGATCAGCGTGCTTTGCGGCATAACCACCGCTTCGCTGCGAATGAAATCGGATCCATAGGGGTCGGGATGGGATTCGAGCATCAGCACGCCTTTTGCCAAGAGCCGGTCGAACAGGACGTCCGGCCCTTCGGCAAGCAGAATGTCCCCAGCCTCGATCGCCGTGCCTTCGACCGCGGGAACGAAGCGGCTGCCGCGGATCAGGGCGTGCGGCTGGAGACCGAAGGCCCGGCGGCAGTCCACCAGCCGCTGCCCGACCAGGGGAGAGCCATGTGGTATCCGGCGTTCGGTAATCATCTGCCGGTCTATGGCTTGGCCCGGCGCCGCATCCTCCTCACCTGATTTGGGAAACAGCCGCGGGACGGTTGCGGCGATCAAAATCACGCCGACCACGGCAACCGGCAAGCCGACATAGGCGAAGTCGAAGAAGTGAAAACCGTGTCCGGTCGCCTTCAGCAGGGCGTCGCTGACCAGAAGGTTGGCCGGCGTACCGATCAGCGACACCAATCCGCCGAGGAGTGCCGAAAAGGAAATCGGGATCAGCAACTGTCGCCGCGGAATGGCGGTGACGTCGGCAATGCGCAGCGCCACCGGCAGCGCGATGGCATAGGCGCCGATATTGTTCATGAAGATCGAGATGAAGGCCGTCAGTCCGGCGAGCGCTCCGATAATCACAGAGGACGGCAGGTCTGTTGCAAGCAGGCGATCCGCCAGCGCGCCGAAAAGCTGCGCCCGCGCCAGTACCTGCACGATCAGCAGGATTTCGATCACGGTGATGAAGACCGGGCTTGCGAGGCCTGAAAACACCCCTTCTGCCGGATAGAGGCCCAGCGCATATCCGGCAAGCAGCCCCGCGATCGAAACGACCTCGATCCGGAAACGGCCAAGACAAAACAGCGCCAGCATGAGGCCCAGAAGGATCAGCAGGGATGCTTGTTCGAACGTCATGGGCGGGTCCCGGAGATTCGCCAGGACCTAGAATGAACCAGCCTGCCGGTCCTGTACAGCCCCGGCACCGAACCGCCGTCAGGCAGGCTTGTTCCAGCCGCCGTTTCCTGCTTTTTCAAGAATCGGCGTCGAAAACACGCCAACGATCCGCTCGCCCCACGGCTTGCCGGTGGCATTGAGCCGCTCCCGCCAGCGCTCGGATTGCAGCATGGCCGCCCCGATCACGACAGGTTCGATGCCGCATGCGGCCAAAAGCTCCAGGCCGGAAACGATAGAGGCACCGCTCGAGATCACGTCGTCGATCAGCGCAACCCGTTTTCCCTGCAGGAGTGGCAGCATGCGCGGGTCTATATAAAGACGTTTTTCCTGGTTCGGCGTCGTTATGGAGGAAAGCGAAACCGACAGATCCTCGCGATACCAGAACTTACGCGAGGTGCCGAGCGGCACATAACGCTGATGGCCGAGGACCCGGGCAACCGCGCTTGCCAGCGTCAGCCCGAGGGTCGGCAGTCCGGCGACGACATCGACATCATGCGCGGCAATGCGCACGGCAAGCGCTTCGGCCAGCGCGTCCTGCACAGGAAAACTTGCCTGATTGATGATCAGCGAAGCGAGCGCATGGTCGCCATCGGCGAGCAGCCGGATCGGCAGGCGCAACTGCCGCCCATCGGGCAGTTCCGCCACATAGAAATCGCGGAATTCACCGATTGCATCAAAGCTTCGCGGCGGATCAATCTCCTGCCAGAAATCATGAGGCTGCATCGCGTCCGGCCTTCAGTCCATTCCGTCCGTTCTTTTCCATGCCCGCCCGGCGGCGAAGTCCGACAATCTCGGCTTCCGTCAGCGCCCGGACCGCGCCTTTCGCAAGGTCGCCGAGCGCGATGTCGCCAAAGGAGACGCGCACCAGCCGCAGACATTCGATGTCGAGCGCCTCCAGCATCCGCCGAATCTGCCGGTTGCGCCCCTCCCTGAGCTCGACTTCGATCCAGCCATTGCGGTCGCCGCTGCGCAGCAGACGGGCGGAGATGGCCGTCAGAAGTTCGCCATCGTCGACGATCCCCCGTTCCATGCGGCTCAAGAGCTCCTGGTCCATGATGCGGTTAACCTGCACATGATAGATCTTGCTCACATGCGTGACAGGATCGAGCAGCGCCTGCGCCAGCACGGTATCATTGGTGAAGAGAAGCAGCCCTTCGCTTGCCTTGTCCAGCCGTCCCACCGGCGCCAGATGCCGGGCGTCGATATCTTTCAGGCAGTCATAGACAGTCGGCCGACCTTCAGGATCGTCGCGCGTCGTCACCAGCCCGCGCGGCTTGTTCAGCATGAAATAAAGCTGCTTTTCCGCCGAGATTTCGATGCCATCGACGGCAATCCGCGCCCGGTCGAGATCGATCCAGGCGGCCGGATCGATGATCTTGCGGCCATCGACTGTAACGCGGCCGGCAGCGATCAACCCTTCGGCCTGGGTACGCGAGCAATAGCCGAGCTTCGACAACGCCCGCGGCAGGGTCACGCGCTTACCCTCCGCCTCCTGCCGGGCCTTCCCCGCCTTGCCCGATCTTTGCGGCGCACGCCTTTGGCTCACCCCGTTGCCTCGTCCTTGTTGTGTCGATGGTTAGGCGTACCGGCCCGATAAAGCATGAGGCCAATCCTTCGCACGACGAACGTCGCGACGCAAATCGCGGCAGAGGGAAACACACAGGAGAGACAGGGCTCGCGCCTTGTCAACGCGAGCCCTGCCGGCGGACCGGAGCGGCGATGGGTCGGGTGCGGCGGTGCCGGGGTAGCTGCCGCCGCCCGCTCCGGAGGGGGGCCGTCGCGGCGAAACCTGCATGGCGTCTGTTGCCGGAATTTTTCAGAACGGCGGAAATTTGTTACAGTTTGTATCACCGGCCGTTTCCCTGTTGTCAAAACCGCCCTTCGCCTCACATGGATGATCCATGGTTTCTGCATCGCTTCTTCTGGTCGAGGACGACCGTGAAATTCGGGCGCTTCTGGAGGAGTTCCTGAGCCGCGAGGGTTTTGCCGTCGAGGCGGTCGAAAGTGCCGCCGCCATGGATCGCGCGCTGGCCAGGGGTTTTCCCGATCTCATCATTCTCGATCTCATGCTGCCGGGCGAGGATGGCCTTTCGGCCTGCCGCCGCATACGGGCGCGCAGCCAGGTGCCGATCCTGATGCTGACGGCGAAGTCTGATGATATCGACCGCATCCTCGGCCTTGAAATGGGTGCGGACGATTATCTCGGCAAACCCTTCAATCCGCGCGAGCTTTTGGCGCGCATCCGCGCCATCCTGCGCCGCGCCGGCCCCGAACGCCCCGAGGAGGGCGGCGGCCCGCGCCGACGCAAGAGTTTTGCGGGCCTCATCGTCGATCTCGACGGCAGGGCGATCGAGATCGAAGGCGAGGGGCCGGTGCGCCTGACGACCGCGGAATTCGATCTGCTTGTCTGCTTCCTGGAGCGGCCGCGCCGGGTGCTGTCGCGCGACCAATTGCTGGATTGGACGCGCGGACGCGGCGCCGATCCTTTCGACCGCACCATTGACGTGACCGTCTCGCGCCTGCGCACCAAGCTAGCGCACTACCTGCCCGATGGCGCACAGGTCATCACTACCGTGCGCAATGCCGGTTATCTTCTGACCGTCGATGTGAGGGATGTCTGAACCATGCTGAAACTTGGTCTCGTTTCCCGCATCATCATGATCGTCGCCGTGGCGCTGTTCATTATCCAGCTCGCCGCCTTCGTTGCCGCCAGTTTGAAACCGGACTCGCCGCTCAGTCATCAGCTATCGCCGGCGATGCAGGTCAAGTCGGCAGTACGCCTCCTCGATGCCATTCCGCCCGAGGCGCAGGAGCAGGCAGTACGGGCGCTGAATGCCACCGGTCTGGATCTGCGTCTGGTCGAAGCCGCAGCGTCCGCGCAAAGTGATGCAGCCGACCCGACGCTTGGCCGCAAACTGGCCCGCGAACTTGCCAATTTCGCGCTCGGCGACCGCTATTTCAGCCTGCGCTCGCTCCCCGAGCGACCGCAGGGTTGGTTTTCGGTCGGTGCTCCCGACCGGACGATCGAAGTGTCGATCGGCGTTGCCGGCGGCAAGGTTGCCGTCTTCAGCCTAGCCGATACGCCGACGGTGCGGCTGCGCGGTGTTCCCGTGGGTTTCATGGCCGGGCTTCTCGGCGTGTTGGTGGCGGTGATCGCGGTCGTCGCCGTGGCCCGCGAGACCCGGCCACTGACGCGCCTGTCGCGCACCGTCAATTCTATCGGCAAAGGCCTGCAACCGATTGATATTCCGGAACGGGGCGCTTGCGAACTGCGTATGCTGATCCGCGCCATCAATGGCATGCAGTTGCGCATCGCCGCCCTGATCAACAACCGCACCCTTATACTCGGGGCGATCTCCCATGATCTCAGAACCTATCTCACCCGTTTCCGTCTGCGCATGGAGATGATGCCGGATACGCCGCATCGCGAGCGGGCGATTGCCGATATCGAGGCCATGCAGCGGCTCGTTGAAGAGGCTCTGGGCCTTGCCCGCAGCACCGTCGTTTCCGGAGGAAGGGATATCGCCGATCTCAATGCGGCTGTTTGCGCGCTTGTCGCCGAGCGCCAGGACGCACCGGATCTCGTCTCGTTTTCACCGCTCGGACGGGAATTGGCGGTGACGATGCCGCAGACGGCGCTGGCCCGGGTGCTGGATAATCTGATCGACAATGCCCTGCGTTATGGCGGCAGGGCCGATATTTGTACCGAGCGCCGCGGTGATCATGCCGCCATTATCGTCGGCGATCGCGGCCCCGGCATTCCGATGGAACGGCGCAAGGACGTGCTCGAACCCTTCGTTCGTCTGGAGGAATCGCGCAATCGCGATCTCGGCGGGAATGGTTTGGGGTTGACGATCGTCCGGCAGATCCTCGATGCGCACAATGGCGCGCTCTGTTTGGAGGATCGTGATGGCGGCGGGCTCAATGCCATCGTGCTTTTGCCGCTTGCAGCGAGCAGTCGGGTTGCTGCCTGAAATAGGGCGCACCAAAGGGTTCGCGCCTAAATGCGCGGCCTGTGCCATCTGTCGCGTTACCGCTCAATGACGGGTGAGGAAGCGCTTCAGTTCCTCCCGGCTAACGACGATGCCTGCGGCAGCCTTTTTCGGGTCCGGATGCGTATAGGTGAAGCTCGGCAGGTCAGGCAGATCCAATGCCTGGCGCATATTCATGATGCCGAGCGCCCGCCGTCCGGTGGCGCTGTCGACGCTGACTTCGACGATGCTCTCTGGTCTTGTTGTTTCCATGGTGTCCTCCCACCTTCTTATATAGCAGAAATCTCATGTAAAATATTGGTTTTTATGAGACCTCGCTTAGGTAAAAAGGATTAACGAGGCGCGGCGGCCGCAGGGATTTATTAACCATAAGCTGTCTTCCGGACGAGGAGATGCAATTATTCCTGCCGCTCCGAAGGGCTCCGCACATGCCGCAAGGCGAAAATTTTGACCAGTCGGACAATATTTTCCGGCGGATTAGTGAGGGCTCGAAGGTCTTTCCGTTCGAGTGGCGAAAATATCACAATAGAATCAGTCACTTACAAAAATGTCAGAATTTTTACAGTGTTGGTGTTGACTAAGGGAAAGCGGTGGGATTATAAGCCCACTCACTGAACGAGGGCGGCGGCGCTGCTGGCGACGGAGTTTCT
>NZ_JBSYVH010000015.1:0-79980 GCF_054114205.1 Rhizobium sp. LEGMi-198b
CCTTGGCAATGACGTCGGATGTCTCGTAGAGCAAAGCCGCGCTGTCGACCACCGTGACACCCACGCCACGATACGCCTCGTCCGAAAATCCGGCCGCTTTTCCAGCACCGGTTTCGATCACGCACTCGTAACCCAGTTTCTGGAGCTGAAGAGCGGCCTCTGGCGTCATCGCAACGCGCGCTTCTCCTGCGGCTCTTTCCTTAACTGCTCCGATCTTCATCGTATCTTATCCCCCGACGATCGCGCCGCGCCGCCGTCAGCCTGCTCGTCCAATCACTGCCATGAAATCGCATTGAACCAGCGAAGGTCCTTCCACCAACAAGGGCTGCGAGTGTCGAGCCGGTCGGGTTTCGGGGTCCGGGAACATGCGCACCCATTCCTCATTGAGCGGCTCTCGATTGTTGCGGTCGCGCAGATAGACCGTCATCTTGATGATGTCATCGGTGCTGCCGCCGGCGGCCTCGACGATCGTCTTCATATTTGCGAACACATGGGCGCACTGGGATGTGAGGTCCTCCGGCATGACTTGCGTTTCGGGATCTACGCCGTGGATCGCACCCGAGACGACCAGGTTCCCGATTCGACACGCGTTGGGGACCGGGAACTTGTGGGCTAAGCGTTCGACGGTGACGCTCTTGCGGCGGCTTGTGGCGGAGCTTGCCTGCACCACATCGGTCGGATTGGTCATTGGCGATTGAGACATGTGTTTCTCCTGTCATCTCACTTCAGCGCTCCATCGGGCGCCGCTGAAAGCGCATGGTTTCTGGCAGTGCATTTAGTTACTTTGGCGCATCCGCGGGGTTCGCATAGTTTGTGCCGCTCGGCCCATATCCGGTAATCGCGACGAGGGCTGGCTCGTCTCGCGTTTCCCCGAAATGGTTGGCATTGGCGGGTTCGGTGTAGATGCCTCCCGCCGGAAGCGCATTGAGCTTGGTTTCATCGTAGGTATTGCCAAACCCAACGTAGAAGGTGCCCGACAAGACGGTCACGAAGCGGGAATCGGGATGCGATAGCGGCATGATGCGCTTGTGTGGTTCGAGGCGCAGCAGAACCGTGTAAAGTCCTGCTTTCGTCGGATCGCCATAAAGCATTTCAGCGCTCTGACCCGAAACCTGGGACACGCCGACCGTCTTCGAGGCGCTCTGAGTGATCGAAAGTTGCTGGGGTGTCGCAACCATGATTTGCATTGGTCCGCCTGCGGCTTGCGCTTGGGCGATGCTCCCTTGTGTCGCCAAAGTCATGGCAAGAACCAGGTACGGGAAAGTTGATTTCATTGGTCTCTCCTTGGTCCAGAAAGAAGCTCCACGGAAGCATCCAGGTTGCGTCGTGGAGGGTTGCGATTTGTCCCAAGCGCATGCGCTCGGCAAACCGGTGGTTGGTCATTTCGTCTCTCGGGGCGCGGGCCCGAGGTCCTATGTCATCTCTGTGGATCGCATATCGCGTGCCGTCGGGTTCCAACGGTCCCTGTGGGGTCAGGGGCTACCCGCAGCGGTTTGTTCCCTCGTTGCGGCGGACTGGTCGTCCTCATCCGCCGTTGGACCGAGGCCTGGCATAAGATTGATGCCTTTCGTTTCAGGAAGCAGCAGCGTTGCCACGATCGCGATGCTGTAGCCGAGCAACGCAATCAGCCCGATGGCCTCTGCCAAGGTGATCCACTGCGCCAGAATGCCGATGCAGGAGACTGCGATAGCACCGGCCGCCTTGCCGAAGTTATAGGCGAAGCTTTGGCCGCTGCCACGTATCGCTGTCGGGAAGAGTTCGGTAAAGAAGGGACCCAGCGCTGCGTAGTTGCCGATCGTGAAGAAGCCGAATGGCACACCCATCAGAATGAGTCCCCAGCCCGATAGCGGCAGGAACATATAGGCAATGGTCACCACCCATGAGCAGACCAGAAACAACTGGAATGTCCGTCGCCGTCCGAGCACGTCGGACAGGTATGCGCTTGCCAGGAAACCGAAGAACGAACCGCCGGTAACCAGAAATACGTAGTAGCCTGAGGCGCTTGGCGAGAGGTGACGGACCGTCTTCATGAACGTCGGCAGCCAGTTGACAATTGCTCCGCCCACGCCGACGACGCCGAAAGCCAGCAGTGAAGCAAGGATCGTCACCTGCAGCATGCCAGGGTGGAAGATCGCGCTGAGGCTCGGGTCGCGGCCGGTGGCCTTTATCGCAGCTCGGGTCTGCTGATAGAGTTCCGGCTCCTCGATCGTTCGGCGCAGATGCAGAACCAGAAGTCCGGGCAGCACGCCAATCATCAGCAGGGTCCGCCATGCATATTCCGCCGGTACGTAGGCCAGAACGATGCTGGCCAATATGGCCGCGGCACTCCAGCCGACGCCAAAACCACTTTGAACGCTGCCCACCGCCTTGCCGCGGTGGATAGGCCGGATGATCTCGCCCATCAGCACGGCACCAGCGGCCCACTCACCGCCGAAGCCCAGCCCTTGCAGCACCCGCACGACGATGAGCTGTTCGAAGTTCTGCGTGAAGCCGGCGATGAGAGTGAACACCGAGAACCATAAAATGGTGAACTGCATGACGCGGACGCGGCCGAAGCGGTCTGCCAGATAACCGCATGCCCAGCCACCCACGGCGGCCGAGAGGAGTGTCGCTGTGGCGAGATAGCCCGCTTGCGCCGTCGTCAATCCCCATGCTGCGATCAGCACCGGAAGCACAAAGCTGAACAGTTGCGCATCCATCGCGTCCACTGCCCACCCCGCAAAGCATCCCCAGAACGTATTTCGCTCTCTATTTGTTAGCTCGCGATACCAGCCAAACATTTGGTCTCCTCCCAATGTTGATTTTTCGCACTCAGCCGGTCACACAACGAGCGGCGTCAGGCCTCCGTCCATCGTCAACGACGCGCCGGTCACGTAGGATGCTCGAACGCTGGCGAGATAAAGCGCGGCATCGGCCACCTCCTCTGGGGTGGCATAGCGCCCAAGCGGTATGCGCTGCTGGTTTTGACGCAGCAGCTCCTCCGGCGGCTTTCCGGTGGCGCGCGATTCCGCGTCCAGCGACATTTGCACCCGATCGGTCATCGTGGCCCCGGGATTGATGACGTTGACGCGTATGCCCGCGTGTCCCCAAGCTGCAGCCAGACCGGCCGAGGCCAGCATCAGCGCCGCGTTCGCAGCGCCGCCAGGAATATGGATCGGCGAGGCGATCTTGCCGCCAGTGCCGATAATGTTGACGATCGCACCCGCGCGCCGCGACACCATGCGCGGCAAGACATAGTCCATGACGTTCATGTAGGTGAAGAACTTCGCGTCCATCGCGATGCGCCACTTGTCCGGCGTTAGTTCGCTCGGGGGTACGCGCACGGCGCCACCGGCGGAATTGACCAGCACAGCAATCGGTCCGACCTGCTCCTCAACCGCAATGACTGCACGCTCGGCTGCGGTGCCATCCGACAGGTCCGCGGCGAAGGGTGTGACGTCGATGCCGTCGGCCGCAAGTGCTGCCCGGGCGGCGGCCAGATTATCGGCGCCGCGCGATACGATAGCCACGCGGGCGCCTTCCCTGGCGAAGGCCCGGGCGCAGGCAAGACCGATGCCTTTGCTGCCGCCCGTGATCAAAACGACTTTGCCGTCCAGCTCAAGGTTCATTGCGCATTCTCCTGTTTCAGCACATCCGGATTGTGGATGTTGATCGGCGCGCCCTGGGCAAAGGCGACGATCTGGTCAAAGGCATTGCCATAGGCATATTCGTAGTTGTCGCGCTCGACATAGCCGAGATGTGGCGTGCACAAGGCGTTTGGCAGCATCAGCAAGGGGTCGCTCGGGTCGGTCAAAGGTTCGTGCTCAAACACGTCGACTGCCGCTTTGCCGGGGCGGCCGTTGCGCAAGGCTGCGACCAGCGCCCCAGGCTTGATCAGCTCCGCTCGGCTCGTGTTCACCAGCAGGGCCGTCGGCTTCATCAGGGCAAGGTCGTCGGCGTCGATCAAGCCGGCAGTCTCGGCATTCAGGCGCAGGTGCAGGCTGAGCACGTCCGATTGCTCGAACAGGGCCTGCTTGCTCGCGGCAACTGGAAGGCCCTCTTGCCGCGCCCGGTCCAGAGACCCCTGGCGCCCCCAGATCAGCAACTCCATGCCGAAGGCGACGCCGATCCGCGCCACCATCGCGCCAAGCCGGCCAAAGCCATAGATTCCGAGTGTGCGGCCTCGCAGTCCGAGTCCGACGGTCGTCTGCCATGACCCTTCCCGAAGCGCGGCGCTTTCAAGCGGAATGTTGCGCATCGCCGAGAGGATCAGGCCCCAGGTGAACTCCACCGTTGGATATGAAGGCCGTTGCGTCAGAGCCGAGGAGACCAGAACGCCGTGCCGCGTGCATGCGGCGAGATCGATGTGCGGCACATGGCCATTCTGGCTGATCAGCCTGAGGTTCGGCAGTCGGCTGACCAGCACTTCGTCCACCTTGGTCCGCTCGCGCAGCAGCACGAGTACGTCGGCATTGGCAAGTCGCTCTGCCAACATGTTCACGTCGGCTACCGCATCGTTCCAAATCGTCACCTCATGGCCTTGAAGTTTGCTGAAGCAGTCGAGCGTACGAACGACATCCTGATAGTCGTCGAGGATAGCCACACGCAGTCTGGGGGTGAGATTAGCCATTATAGTCACTCTTTGCTCGGCAAGTCGGCAACTGCGGTCCCTGCATCGATTGCACCGCATTTTTCGTGCTCGAAGGCAGCCTTCGCCAGCGCCCGCTCCAGCACCTCGGCCGCGCGCGCAATCGGGATGAAGCAGACGCCGGTCTCATCGGCGACGACGATATCGCCGGGCGCGACGCGAATGCCGGCGATCTGGATATCGCCATTGATTTCCACCGTCTCGATGCGCCATTTGCCCGTAACCGGGGTGATCTCGGTGGCCCAGAGTGGATATTCCACACGACGGGAATGGCCGACGTCACGGATGCCACCGAAGACGATGGCGCCGGCTTCGCCCTGCCGTTTGCCGGTCTGCGCCGAAATGCCGCCCATGTTGGATATGCCGGCAACACCATCGATGACGACGACGTCACCAGGCAGCGCCAGATTGTGAGCCTCGAACTCCGCCATGCGGTTCACATGGTTGCGGGCAGTTTCGTAGACATGGTCGCGTTGCATGATATTGCGCACGGTCAGGGCCGGCCCGACGATGCTTGCGTTCGGCAGGGTCGGCTTGAGAACCGATGCTCCGATAGCGCCGGTGATGCCCAGCTCGTCCATGACGTCGGCGACCACGCTCGTCGCATCGGGGATGCGTTTGAACTTCTCGATGAGGCCATGCGGCGGACGTGGCGCCCGCATCAGACGAATACGATCGGGGCTGATCTTACCGGTCAGCTTCGGCAACAGGTCTCCGGCAGGAGCATCATTCATGAGATAAATCCTCGCAGTATATTGCGCAGTTGTCTGTCGCAGCCTTATCTCCGATGCAGGACATCATCGTTCTGGCTCTTGTCGATACAGTTGCCCAAAAGGTTTGAATCGTCCAATTTAGATTTAGAGGGCACGATTATCATCGTGGTGAATAACATGCGGCTTGATCTCAACCTGCTGGTGGTCATTGAAGCGATTATGCTGGAGCGGAACGTGACGCGAGCCGCAGCCAGTCTGTCGATGAGCCAGCCAGCAGTCAGCAACGCGCTTCGGCGCGCCCGAAAATTGACGCACGACCAACTTTTCCTAAAAGTTGCGGACGGCGTTCAGCCAACCTCACGGATGCTCGCCATTTGGCCCGAGCTTCACCGTTCGCTCGCGGTCATCAGAGCCTCAATCGCACCGGAGCAATTCGACCCGCGCTCGGACCCGACCAGCTTCCGAATTGCCGTTACGGATAGCCTTGCCGAGGAAGCGGTCTGCGGCATTGCGCTGAAGCTGCGCGCGATGTCACCCTATGCCCGCTTGGCATTTTCTTTCCATACCAATGCGAGCTCTCTTGAGGGGATAGAGCGTGGCACGCTTGACTGCGCCGTCGGTATGTTTCCGTCGCTCCCACGAGACATCCATGTTCAGGGGCTTCGGACAGATCACTACATGTGCGTGATGCGGCGAGGACATGCATTAGAGGGAGAGATGGACCTTGATCAGTTCGTCGCAGCTTCGCATGTGCTGGTGACGCCATCGGGGATGGATTTGGGCGTGATCGATGGCTGGCTGAGCCTGCATGGTCGTACAAGGACAATCGTCGTCGTCGTCAACCATTTTGTCGATGCGCTGCGCATTGTCGCGGGAAGCGACCTGATGACCTGTGTGCCCAGCGGATTCATCAACGGACATGGCCGATCGCTCGTCTCCCAGCATGGATTGGTCGTTCGTCATCTTCCTTTCGAGGCCGAGAAACTGGTCTATAAGCTCGTGTGGCATGAACGTGTTCACACCCATCCCGCTCACCAATGGTTCCGCTTGCTTGTTGCCGGTATTTGCGGAAACGTCGGAGCGGATAATGCCGGCTGAGTGCTGTGGTCATACATTCAATGCGGAGTTTTCCCATCGGGTAGCCGCCAACGACCGTTTTTCATCCGTGAAAAATACCCTGCAGATTTGGCTGTTTGCCACTCGGGCCGCTGCCCCTATCTCTCCCTGCAACGGCAAACGATCGCGGAGGATGACATGCAGACTGAAGCTGACAATGCTACCACAATGGTTCTCTGGAACGACCGCGAGATTCCGCGCCTGGGCATGGGATGCTGGGCGATCGGTGGGCCGTTTTATGCCGGCGACGTACCGCTTGGCTGGGGCGAAGTCGATGACGATGAATCGATCCGCGCTATCGAGCGGGCGGTGGATCTTGGCATTCGCTTCTTCGATACCGCCTCGAATTATGGGGCTGGGCATTCCGAAGAGGTGTTAGGTCGGGCGATTGGCAATCGAGGCGATATCGTTATCGCGACCAAATTCGGCTCCGCGACGGACGAGAAGACTAAACAAGCAATCGGCGCTTTCGCCGACCCGGCCTTCATCCGGCAGTCCGCCGAGACGTCTTTGCGCCGCCTGCGCCGCGACCGTTTGGATCTATTACAGTTCCATCTCAACGATTTTCCGCTCGAAGCGTCGGATGAGGTATTTGAAACGCTCGAAACGCTAAAGGACGAAGGCAAGATCGACGCGTTCGGCTGGAGCACGGACCATCCGGATCGTGCCGCACGTCATCTGCATCGCGCGGGATTCGTGTCGATCCAGCATACGATGAATGTCTTCGAGCCGGCTTCGGCGATGATCGATATCATCGAGCGCAATGGCCTGATTTCCATCAATCGCGGTCCGCTCGCCATGGGTTTGCTCAGCGGCAAGTTCACGCCTGACAAAACGGTCGGCGAGAAGGATGTGCGTGGCGCGAGTCTCGGCTGGATGATCTACTTCAAGGAGGGTAAGATCGCTCCTGAATTCGCCGCCCGTCTGGAAGCGGTCCGCGATCTGCTGACCGTAGACGGCCGCACGTTGACGCAGGGTGCGCTTGCATGGCTATGGGCGCGCTCGCCGCGCACGCTGCCAATTCCCGGCTTCCGCACGGTTGCCCAGGTCGAGGAAAATGCCGGCGCCCTCGCGAAGGGACCGCTGCAGGCAGAGGTGATGGCCAAAATCGACAAAGCGCTGTCTGGTCTCTAGGTCCGGCATGCCGCGACAAGGTCCTGCTTTCATCCCGCGCTCGCGGATCGATCGTCCGCTGAACCATCTGCGTGAATTCGATCACGGCCGCCGAGCTTTGCCATATAAAGTGCCCGGTCCGCGCGGGCATATAGGCTGAGGGCTGTGTCACCCGGCTGCGCGCACGCTATGCCTGCCGAAAATGTGTATTGAAATTCTGGATGCTCCGGCAGCGGTCTGGCTTTGCGAACGGAAACGAGCATCCGTTCGACGATCAAATGTGCCTGGCCGATGGGAGTGGCTGGAAGCGTGAGCACGAATTCCTCCCCGCCGATGCGTCCGAAGCAATCGGTGCGCCGAACGAGGCTATGAATCCGCTTTGCGAAGTCTCTGAGCACCACGTCGCCAATCTGATGGCCGAATTGGTCGTTGATGCTTTTGAAGCGGTCGATATCGAGGACGCAGAGGCAGCCGGACGATGGCTCGGCGTCCTTACGTGGCAGCAGCATGTCTTCGACACGGGCGGTGACGAAGCGGCGATTGGCGATACCGGTCAGTTCATCGGTATAGGAGGCCTTTATTGCCAGATCCCGGTCCTGCCGGACCGTGCGTGTCTTTGCCTTCAAACCCGTCACATCGCTGGCGACACACAGCATCCACCCATCTTTTTGAACCATCTCCGTCATCCAAAGCCAACGACCGTCGACGAGATCGGTCTCAAAGGCCCGGTAGCCGATCTTTCCGCGGCGAGATTGGGTAGAGATCAACCACTCTTCAAAGTCTGCAGCGTGGATGACAGTGCCGCGTTTCGCATGGAAATTCCGCCGCATCAGATCTGGCCACAACGGCGTCTCATCGGGCTCTATGAAAAAGGCTGTCCGAAACGCCTTGTTCGCGTAGCGCAATCGGTCGAATTCATCATAGGCAGCTACGAGAACAGGGGCGCTCTCGAATAGTTCAAACAGTCGGCTGATGTCATTATCCATGGGATCGACTTTGACAATCCTCGTGCGTGTTCTCATGAAGCCGGACGGTTGGAAGCGCCTCAACGGTCTATTTGTCGCCGAACGATGATCAGGTCAAGCTTAAGTAACATCGACAGGGGTCAGAACGCTCATTGTTACAATGACCATCACGACCGGCGCCAGGCGTGATGAAGCATCGGCGGCATCCGCGGCCCGCTATCTTGGCTCTCCGCTGATGCATCGCCGGATGAAGTTTCCGGCATGTATGATTGCCTGCCGTCCTGCTTCGAGCTGTGCGTTCCATAGCGGCCATGCGTGGATCATGCGCGGCCAGATCTCGAGTGTGACCTCGACGTCGGCTTCGCCGGCAGCCGCTGCAAATCTTGTGGCATCGGCAAGCAGGCTTTCATCCGATCCGACCTGAATGAGGAGCGGCGGCGTTCCCTTCAGATCGGCATAGAGCGGGGAAACGCGAGGATCCCTGCGGTCCACATGCGGGGGCACGTAGGCCTCGGCGAGCTCAAGCAAATAGTCTTTGTGAATGAGCGGATCGATCGCACCCTTCGTGGCAAGCGTCGTGCCGGACATGGTCAGATCAGTCCAAGGCGAAATCAGCCAGCCACATGCCGGCAAGGCTTCACCGGCAGCGCGCAGTGTATTGATCAGCGAGACGGTCAGGCCGCCGCCGGCGCTATCGCCGCCAACGGCGATATGTTCGGCATCTATGCCCTGTCCGCGCAGAAAGCGCCAGGCGGCGATGGCATCGTCGAGGGCCGCGGGAAACGTATTTTCCGGAGCAAGGCGATAGCCGACGGCGAGCGTCCGCGCGCCCGCGGCGCGCCCAGCTTCGGTCACCAAACGGCGATGGCTGACGATCGAGCCCGAGCAATAGCCGCCCCCGTGGAAGAACATGAGCACATGCGCGGCATTGCTGCCCGGCGCCAATGACCATTCCGCGGAGAAGCCGTTCAGTTCGACCTCTTCCAGTTCGATATCGTCGGCAATCGGCCAGGCGGCACCGACTTCCTCGATTCTATGCCGGCGCTCCGCCCATCCGACGGGGCGGGGCCTGGAATTTAATAGGGCTCGAATAGCATCGATTTCGCGGTGGTCCGTCATCTTGATCTCCGTATAGGCCCGGATCGGATCATTGCTGGATTTCAGTCGATGCAGATGTGATTGCGGCAGCCGGACGCTATTTCGTCGGGCCGTTCTGTCCCTTTGGGACGTTCTTCGAGAATGCCGTCTAAGCTTCGTTGGTCCCAGTCACAGAATAGAATCGCGTTTGCGCCGTTGCAAGAACGTCGCGGGCAGTAATCGCCGATTGAGTCATCGCGACGTTATTATCCCGCCTCTGTAAGTCCTTTACTCTTCGTACGGCAAAATTCGATCAACTGCTGCGAGGTCATTGGTCGTGCTAGCGCGTAACCTTGCAGCAGATGGCAACCAAGATCTTTCAGGATCTTCGCATGCTCCATGGTCTCCACGCCTTCGGCAACGATGTCGATGTTTTGCGATCGGCCGATTTCGATAATTGAGGAGACCAGACGGCGTTGGGATGGAGACGTAACAATCGGCTTGATAATTTCCCGATCGATCTTAAGCCTTCGTGGTTCAAATCTAAGCAGGCTGACGATGCTGGCATGTCCGGTGCCGAAATCGTCGATCTCGATTTCGATCCCAAGCTCTTTGACAGCGGGAATGATCTCATTGAGAACAGGTTGAAGATCATCGAAGGAGATTGTCTCAAGCAGCTCGAAACACAGGCGACCTCTCGCCAAGGGAAGTGCGGAAAGCTCGGCAAGCAGATTTGGCTGCGCCAGTCGACGCGCAGAAATATTGACTGAGACACGCGGGATGTCCATCCCAAGGCTGTCCCATCTTGTAAGCTCGAACAGGGCCTTTTGCAGGATCAGCCTGTCCATGTCGCCGCTGCGCCCCAGCCTTTCCGCGACGTCAAGAAATTTGTCCGGGGTGAGCAGACCTTTTCGCGGGTGATCCCAGCGGGCGAGTGTCTCGACGCCGACGATATCCAATGTGTCTGCGTTAAACTGCGGTTGGAAGAATGCGACCAGTTCATCGCGATCGAGCGCATGATTGAATTCGTCCGCCAGTTCTTTCGAATGGATTGTGGCGCTACGAAGCTCTTCGGTGAAAATGGCGGCGCGGCCGCGACCCGTCTTCTTCGCCTCGTACAGAGCCAAATCGGCATTGAGAAGCAATTGACTGAGGTCTCGCCGGCGCGCAGCAGGTTCAGTCTCCCAGGCGACGCCAACGCTTGCACCGACCACACACTCCGCCCCATCAATGGAGAGGGGCTGCTCGAGCGTATCGACAATCTGTTGCGCCAACGCGTTTGCCTTAGGCTCGGGATCGGTGCTCCAGCTAGCGAAGATGAACTCATCTCCGCCGATCCGAGCCGCGACGTCGTTCGGGCCGGCCAAATTGGCAAGGCGCGAAGCCGTTGCCTGCAGCACCGTGTCACCTCCGGCATGACCTTTCGTGTCGTTGATCTCCTTAAATCGATCCAGGTCGATATGAATGAGGATCAGACAATCTTCCGGACCGGGTCTCGTCGGCTGCGAGATCATCTGGTCGATAAATCGTCTGTTAGGAAGCCCAGTGAGGGCGTCATGCAACGACAGGTATTCCAGCCTTTGCCGTGCTCGAACGAGCTTTTTCTTGTGAAGGCGAAGCTTTTCAATGGTTTTTTGGCGTGATTTGGTCAGAAAGCCGACCCAGATGATCGGTGCAATGACACAGAATGCCAACAGGCTCGCATAGAGCTCAAAAGTGGCAATCCCGCTATTTTGACCCCATCCGTGCTTGGGCACCGCGGCGAGGGTCCATCGGCCATACGTCATATCAACGAATGTCACGACCGGTTGCTTCGAAAAAGTGTCCAGGCTACCGAGAAAAACTTGTTTGGGCGAGTTCGGCTCCGGTACGGTGCTGATGGCAATCTCAAGGTCGGTCGATTCAAGGCCGCTATCTTGGTAAAGCCTCGGAATATCTACGATTCCAGAAAGAAGACCCCAAAAGATCTGGCTTGTTCCGTCATTGATATAAACTGGGCACCTGACTATGAAAGCAGTCCCGCCCTGGACGAGCTCAACAGGCCCGGTCAGAACGATATTGTGGGTGTTGCGCGCCAGCATCGCGCCATCGCGTTGCTTTTCATTCTTTCGGTAGTCGAGTCCGATGGCCTTTTCGTTTCCTTTTTCCGGATAAACCCACTTCACCACCATGCCAGGCGCCGCGGCGAAGCTTCGCAATTGTGAATCGGGCTGCAAGATTTCGGCAGCAAGTTTGGAAAAGGCGGTTTGGTCCATCGTTGGATTGACTGCGACACCAGCCGCCAGGCCTTGCAGCAGCTTCACATTGCTATTGAGGTTCGTCTGAAGCCGGGATGAAATGGTGGCAATCTCGCCGGCAACAATGGAGCGTTCATCGGCCAGCGATCGTTCCCGCCGCCAGTTCGTTGCAACACAGACGACGATGACTGCAATAGTTGCCGCAAATATTGCCGGAGCAAATGCGCCAGTATGGCCTATTACAGAGCTCGCGAAGCCGCGCAGTATCTTTGGATTTCTTCGAAACTTCATCAGGTTGCCGGTATAGAGGACACGCCTGTACCCTGACACAGTTTCTTTAAAGCAACACTAAACCGGCTAGGGCAAAGAATTTTACTCTCCACACGAGGTCTTTTGCCGGGTGATGACGGCATCCTGCAGCGCATGAGATCACGTGACTTTGAAGTAAGGTCGTTCGCTTGAAGTTGCCGAGGCTCGCAAGTGCCGCGTATCTTACCGGAGTGATTAATCCATTCGAGGGCTGTCTGATATGTCGGTAATGTTGAATCGCCGGAATGTCTGCTTAGGTCTATCTGCCTTAGCGATCGGTACCTTCAAATCCAGCGTCGTCTTTGCTCAAGAGAAGGAAAATGTGAATAGCGGCTCGGCCGCCTATTTGTATTTCTCCCAGCCGATTGATGAAAAGTCTACACTCGATCTTACGAGCGGAATCATAAATCTGAGATCAAAAGGTTACAGTACAATATACCTGATGATAAATTCCATGGGTGGAAATATCGCTTCGGGCATCGCCCTATACCACATACTGTCTTCCATGGACGTTCAAATTAATACGTATGCAATTGCCAATGTTGAATCGGCGGCAGTTCTTTTATTCCTGGCTGGGAAAGAAAGAATTGCAAATAAAGAATCTCTTTTTGCATTTCACTCCGGCCAAGAAACCTTCAGCAGCGAAAAACTGACCGCCGATCAAATCAATGAGGGATATAACGCCCTTGCAATCGATGATGATCGAATGAAGGAAATATTCGAGGGGCGGCTTTCAATCAGCGACAAGCAATATGCCGACCTCCTGAGCCCGAAACTTCGATTTGTAAGGGCACCTGAGGCATTAAATATGGGCCTGGCAACACGGATCGGCGAGGTGAGCATACAACCGCATGATGGGCTGTTTTTTGTTCAATCCTCCGGCGGCAAGTAGTCTTGGTGAAATGCCTCTTTGGCCGGGTGGCGTTCGTATGGGAGCTACCTGAGCGAGACAATGCTCCGCATAAACAGAGGCGAATTCTCAGCATCCTGGAAACCGTCTACGGCAAGTTCAAATCTCTTGATCGGAGCAATGCATGCGCCTTTTCAAGTCCACGCTCCTGGCCACGTTCTGCTTGATGGCAACGTTCGCCCAGGCTGCCGGTCTTCGCTTCATCAGCGTGCCGGCTGAGCCCGGCCTTCCAATGCTACAAGCAGCCGTCTGGTCTCCTTGCGCCGAAGAGGCGGGCGAGGTGAAATTTCGCATGACGACGCTGCCGGCCACGGAGAACTGTGCCGTGTCCGGCGAAAAACTGCCATTGATCGTGATCTCGCATGGCTATGGAGGATCCTTCGTCAGCCACCATGACACAGCCGAGATGCTCGCAGATGGTGGGTTCGTTGTCGTTGCGCTCAACCATCCGGTCGACGCCGGAGCCGGCGGCGATTTGAGCCGTGCCGATACTCTTGCCCCGTTCACGGAGCGTCCGGCCGACATCACGCGATTGATCGACTACATGCTCACCGCATGGCCCGATCATTCGAAACTCGACCCCGAAAATATAGGGTTCTTTGGCTTCTCGAGAGGTGGCTATACAGGCTTGGTTGTTGCAGGCGGCACTCCCGATCTTCGAAAGGCTCTTGCGCTCTGCCCGGAGAATTTTCCGAAGCCCAGTTGCGCACAAATGCAGAAAAACGAGATGCCGGCACAATCATTCGCGCATGACCCTCGCGTGAAGGCCCTTGTCATTGCCGATCCGGCTTTCGGTCCATTGTTCGGCCCAGACGGCTTAGAGAACGTGAAAACTCCGATTCAACTTTGGGCGTCGGAACACAGCGGAGAAGACAGGACTGGCGGTGAAGTGTCGTTTGACTTTGTTTCGGCTATCGATCGCGATCTGCCGGCCAAGCCCGACTACCATATCGTACAAGGTGCCGGTCATTTTGCCTTCCTTACGCCCTGCACGCCGGATTTGGCTAAGAAACGTCCGGACATATGCGGCGACAGACCCGGGTTCGACCGGGTGGCCTTTCACAAGGAGTTCAATTCCGCGGTGTTGGCGTTCTTCCGGAAGCACTTGGAGCACTAACCGGCCGATCTGACGGCCGAATTGGTCGTTGATGCTCTTGAAGCAGTTCTGGCCAGAAGTGGGGCGTCCGCTGCAGCAAAGACGCCCCTTCGTATCTAAATCGGGTCCGCGCTGACATTGGAGCGGTAGATGTCGGTCATCCCCAGCCACTGCATGGTTCTCGTTTCGGGTGCTTTGTTCAAGGTGATATCCGTGACCACCGCAGCACTGTCCGCCCCGTTCTCGAAGACGCCGGCAATGCGTTCCACGGTCAGCCCGCCGATCGCCACCAGCGGTATGCTGCCGATGCGCGCCTTCCATTCGCCGATGCGGTCGAGACCCTGCGGCGCCCAGGCCATGGCCTTGAGAATGGTGGGGTAGATCGGACCGAGCGCGATATAGTCCGGACGCGCCGCCAGCGCGATCGCCAGCTCCGCCTCGTCATGCGTCGAAAGTCCCAGTTTCAAGCCTGCCTCGCGGATGGCGCCAAGATCGGCCACCGCCAGATCCTCCTGGCCGAGATGGATGAAATCGCAGCCTTCCTCGATGGCAAGTTGCCAGTAGTCATTGATGATCAACTGGCATGCGTGGGCAGCGCAGACCGCCTTTGCCTGGCGGATGTCTGCCCGTATCTCGGCCAGAGTGCGATCCTTGATGCGCAGTTGCACCAGTTTGACACCCAGTGGCACCAGCCTTTCGATCCATGCGGCACTGTCAACGATCAGGTAGAATGGATCGAGCTTCATGCGAAAACCGCCTTTCCGATTACGGGTGTCGAAGGCACTGCCATGTCGCGCGGCTCCAGCATACCGGCGCCGAAGGCCTGCCTGCCGGCGTCGATCGCCTTGGCGAAGGCTTCCGCCATTGCGGCAGGGTCGCCGGCGCCGGCAACCGCGGTGTTCAGCAGTACGGCATCGAAGCCGAGCTCCATGACAACAGCAGCATGCGAAGGTCGGCCGATACCGGCGTCCACGATCAACGGCACGTCGGGAAAATGTGCCCGCAGAGATCGAAGTGCGGAAAGATTGAGCGGTCCTGCCGCAGAACCGATCGGCGCGCACCAGGGCATCAGCACCCGGCATCCGGCTTCGAGCAGACGTTCGGCGACGACCAGATCGTCCGTCGTATAGGGAAAGACCTCGAAACCCTCACCGATCAGAATGCGCGCCGCCTCGACGAGTGCGAAGACATCCGGCTGCAGCGTATCGTGGTTGCCGATCACCTCCAGCTTGATCCAGTTGGTTCGAAACACTTCGCGGGCCATCTTGGCGGTCAGCACCGCCTCCGATACGCCATGGCAGCCGGCCGTGTTGGGAAGAACGCGAACGCCGAGCGCGCGGATCATGTCGAAGAATGCGCCACCGTTGCGACCGCCGACCGCTTCGCGGCGCAACGATACGGTGACGATCTCGGTCCCTGATCGCTTGACCGCTTCGGCGAGGACTGCTGGCGAGGGATAGCGCGCGGTGCCGAGAAGAAGTCGCGACCCGATTTGGCTTCCGTAGAGATCGAGCATGGTCAGCCTCCTTGCATGGGTGTCAGGATCTCGATCCTGTCGTTGTCGGCCAGAATATGTCCGTCGCGATCCTCGCGATGAACGAGTTCGCCGTTGACGGCGGTTGCCAGCCATTCGCCTTCGTAGTCGAGGGCGGCCAAAAGCTGCGAAAGCGTCGTGGCGGCGATCGTCTGTGCTTCGCCATTAATGATCAGGTGCATTGGAAACTCCTTTGCGTCGTCCGTTCGGAAAAGACGAGATCGGCGGCTTCCGCCGCCATTGTTGGCGCCAGCAGAAAACCGTGGCGATAAAGACCGTTGAGGAAGGTGACCTTGCCTTCCCGCATTACTCGCGGAAAATTGTCGGGGAGGGCAGGGCGGATGCCGGCGCCGGTTTCGACGATAGTGGCATCCGCAAAGGCTGGATGCAGCGCATAGGCTGCATTCAGCAGTTCCATCATCGAGCGCGCAGTGATCGGGCCGTCGAATTCGGTCTCGATCATCGTCGCGCCGACCATAAACAGGCCCTCGCCGCGGGGGACGATATAGACGGGAAAGCGCGGATGTAGCAGGCGAACGGGCCGGGCGAGCGTGACCTCCTCAGTATGCAGATAGAGCATTTCGCCACGCACGCCGCGCAGATCGCGACTTTGCCCGATGCGGGCAGCACCTGTGCAATCAACGATATCGGAGAAATCGTCTTCGCTCACATCTTCGTCGGTAAAGACGACGCCCTCTGCCGACAACAGCTCTTTCAACTCGCGCAGCGCGAGACGAGGATCCAGATGAGCCTCACGCTGGAAGAACAGGCCATGTCTGAAGCGAGTGGCGAGAGTGGGTTCGAGTGCAGCAATGTCGTCCTCTCCCACCCATTGATAGCAGGTCGTGCGGCTGGCAAATCGCTTCAGTTCACCATGATCGCGCGTCGATGCGACGACCAGCGTTCCGTTGCGGACGACCTTGCCCGGCAGGATCGCTTCCCACCGATCGGCGGCATCGAGGCCGCGTTTAAGCACAGTCTCAGCGGCGCTTTCGCGCTCGCACCAAGGCGCGAGCATGCCGCCGGCGAGCCAGGAAGCAGCGCGAGCGAAGTTTGGGTGCGGGTCGAAGACGATCACTTCCGCACCACGGGCTTGCAATTCGCGTGCGACCGTGAGGCCGGCGACGCCGGCCCCCTTCACAAGGACACGCATGTCAGTCTGCCTTATGGGTTGGGGTGTCGATCGGCATATAGAGATCGCCGCCCTCACGGTATTTCGCCGCCATCGCGTCCAGCCCTTCCTTCTGCGCTTCGGCGCGGATATCGTGCGAAATCCGCATGGAGCAGAATTTCGGGCCGCACATCGAGCAGAAATGCGCAACCTTGTGGGCTTCCTTTGGCAAGGTTTCGTCATGGAAGCTGCGGGCGGTGTCGGGATCGAGCGACAGGTTGAACTGGTCTTCCCAACGGAACTCGAAGCGGGCGCGCGACAATGCATCGTCGCGCACCTGCGCGGCCGGGTGCCCCTTGGCAAGGTCCGCCGCATGGGCGGCGATCTTGTAGGTGATGACACCTGTTTTGACGTCATTGCGATCGGGCAGGCCGAGATGTTCCTTCGGGGTGACGTAGCAGAGCATGGCCGTGCCGAACCAGCCAATCATGGCAGCGCCGATGCCCGAGGTGATATGATCGTAGCCCGGCGCGATATCGGTCGTCAGCGGCCCGAGCGTATAGAAAGGCGCCTCGCCACAAACGGCGAGCTGCTTGTCCATGTTTTCCTTGATCTTGTGCATCGGCACGTGGCCGGGGCCCTCGATCATCACCTGGCAATCCTTCGCCCAGGCGATCTTCGTTAGCTCGCCGAGCGTTTCGAGTTCGGCAAATTGCGCCGCGTCGTTGGCATCGGCGATCGAGCCGGGGCGCAGGCCGTCGCCGAGCGAGAAGGAGACGTCATAGGCGCGGCAGATATCGCAGATTTCCTCGAAATGTTCGTAGAGGAAGCTCTCGCGATGATGGTGAAGACACCACTTGGCCATGATCGAGCCGCCGCGCGAGACGATGCCGGTCACGCGATTGACGGTGAGTGGGATGTAATGCAGCCGTACGCCTGCATGGATGGTGAAATAATCGACGCCCTGTTCGGCCTGCTCGATCAGCGTGTCGCGATAGATCTCCCAGGTGAGGTCCTCGGCAATGCCGCCGACTTTTTCCAGCGCCTGGTAAAGCGGTACCGTGCCGATCGGCAGCGGCGAATTCCGGATGATCCATTCGCGGATATTGTGGATGTTGCGGCCCGTCGAAAGGTCCATGACGGTATCGGCGCCCCATCGGGCAGCCCAGACCATCTTTTCGACTTCCTCCGCCATCGATGACGTGACGGCGGAATTGCCGATATTGGCGTTGATCTTCACCAGAAAATTCCGGCCGATGATCATTGGTTCGCTTTCGGGGTGATTGATGTTAGCCGGGATAATCGCTCGGCCGGCGGCGACTTCCTGGCGGACGAATTCCGGCGTGACATGATCCGGAATATGAGCGCCGAAGCTCTCGCCGTCGCGAATCAGTGCTTCGGCGTTGGCCTTGCGGCCGAGGTTTTCGCGAATGGCGATGAACTCCATCTCCGGCGTAATGATGCCGGCCCGTGCATAAGCGAGCTGGGTGACGGCTTTACCGTCCCTGGCACGTAGCGGCCGGCGTCGCCCTGGGAATTCCGGCGTGAGCCGTTCGCCGCTGACAAAGCCGTTGTCCTCGGGGCGGACATGGCGGCCCACATAGGATTCGACATCGCCGCGGGCGAGCACCCAGTCACGGCGCAGTTGGGGCAGGCCCTGCTCGATGCGGATCTCGGCGCCCTCTATCGTGTAGGGACCGGAGGAATCATAGACGACGACAGGCGGCTCGCCTGCGGTCGGATGGACGCTGATCTCGCGCATCGGTACGCGGATATCGCTATGGATATCTCCAGAAATATGGATCTTCCGCGATGCCGGCATCGGGCCGGTCGTGACGGTCGGGGTAAGATTCTTTGCGGCAATGGTCATGGTTTGAGGCTCCAAATTGCAGTTGGAGACCCAGTCAATCAGCCGGAATGATGGAAAGACGCCGGCACGGATTCCACGCATGAATCCAAAGCCTTCGAGCGCTTGCACCGTCCCTACGCCAGTATGAACTGGATCAGGTTCAACGGGTCACTGCGCCCACAATCGGCAAAGCCGTATTGTTCAGCAGTATCTCAGCCCCTTGCCGGGACCCCCCTGGTGAATGTCGGTGATCGTAAAGGGCCGCTGCTGATGATGTCAAGCTTGCTCTCATTGCGGCTCGGGCGTCGACCGATACCTCTGACCCGAGCCTGGCTGATGAAAGATGTCCGTATTGGCGGTTACAGGAGGAAATTGGCTTGACTGATTTGCTCAACCATTCTTAATAAACTGATCTGCTGGACCAACCAGTGGACCGGAGGGTGTGATGGACGAAAGTCCGATCTTAACCGAGGTGCCGAATATCGCGCGTGGTCTCGCCCGCCGGACGGCGCGTGACGTTATCGCCCAGAAGCTGATGGTCCTGATAGCAACCAACATGTTGCGGCCGGGCGACGAGTTGCCGGGCGAGCGCGAACTGGCAAGCGTTCTCCATGTCAGCCGCGAAACGGTGCGCGGCGCCATCCAGACCCTGGCCGCGCAGGGTATCATCGCGGTTTCGCATGGCAGCCGCAGCCGCGTTTGCAAGGTCGACCTCAGCCACATCACGGTGACGATCGCCTCTCCCAACGCAATCGACAGCTACGATCTGGAGTCGGTTCACGCGGCCCGTCTCCATGTCGAGCTCAAGGTCGTCGGCGACGCTGCCGAACGGATCGACGATGCGACGCTGGCAAAGTTGCAGGCTCTTCTGGAGGCGCAGCGGCTTGGCGGAGACGATGTGATGCGTTTCCTCATTTGCGACCGCGAATTCCACGTTGCGATCTATCGCGCCGGTGGAAACCCGCTGCTCGCCGACTTTGTCACTGACCTATACACCTACATGATGAATTACCGCCGCAACGCCATGTCCAAGCCGGGCGCTATCGAAGCGAGCTACGACGATCATCTATCGATCTACGAGGCTCTCGCACGGCATGACCGCGATGCCGTCGTCGACGCGTTCCGGCATCATCTGACGCGTATTTACGAAACGACCAAGGTTCTGCTGGCGACCGGCAATACCGGCAATACGGTTTGAGCCGCTGAGCATGAGGAGATCTGGCTGATATGCATGTGATGGTTATCGGGGCGGCTGGCATGATCGGCCGCAAGCTGGTGGAGAAGATTGGTCTGCAGGCAGATGTGCTTGGCCGCGGGATCGACAGGTTGACGCTTGTCGACGTTGTTCCGCCGCCGGTTCCGGCCGCGCTTGTATCCGTTTCCACGGCGATGACGGCCGATCTTTCTGATCCCGCGAGTGCCACCAAGCTTTCCGGCTTGCGGCCGGATATGATCTTTCATCTGGCGGCGATCGTATCCGGCGAGGCCGAGGCGGATTTCGATAAGGGCTACCACACCAATCTCGATGGCACGCGCTCGCTCTTCGAGGCCATCCGGCACGAGGGGCTGAAGGAGCCCTATAACCCCCGCGTCATCTTTGCCTCGTCGATCGCTGTTTTCGGCCAACCCTTTCCGGAGAAGATCGGCGATGATTTCTTCACGACCCCTCTGACGAGCTACGGTACGCAGAAGGCGATCTGCGAACTGCTGCTTGCCGATTATTCGAGGCGCGGCATCTTCGACGGCATCGGCATTCGCCTTCCAACAATCTGCATCCGCCCCGGCAAGCCGAACAAGGCGGCCTCTGGCTTCTTCTCGAACATTCTGCGCGAGCCTCTTGTCAATCAGGAAGCCGTGCTGCCGGTGGACGAGAATGTCCGACACTGGTTTGCCAGCCCACGTTCCGCAGTCGGCTTCTTCATCCATGCCGCACGCATCGACAGCAGCAAGATCGGGCCGCGCCGAAATCTCACCATGCCCGGACTGTCCGCGCTTGTTGGCGAGGAGATCGAGGCTCTGCGCCGCGTTGCCGGCGAAAAGGCGATCAAACTCATCCGCCGTGAGATCGACCCCACAATCCGCTCGATTGTTTCCGGATGGGCGACGGATTTCGATGCGCGGCGGGCAACGGCGCTCGGCTTCAGGGCGGAAACCAATTTCGATGAGATCATAAGGATCCACATCGATGATGAACTTGGAGGGAAAATCTGAGATGGCGCAGCCCGCAATCGCACCAAAAACCCAGATCGCCCTTGTCACCGGCGGAGGTACCGGCATCGGCCGCAGCATCGCCAAAGCGCTGAGCGCTGAAGGTTATACCGTTGTCCTCACCGGGCGCCGTCATGATGTGCTGGAAAAGGCAGCCAGCGAACTCGCCGCCGAGACTGGCGGCACGATGCGGGCGATTGCCTGCGATATCGGGGCTCCTGAACAGGTCGCTGACCTCTTCGGCAAGATCAAATCCGAATTCGGCCGGCTCGATCTTCTCGTCAACAATGCCGGCAGCGGTGCGCCTGCGATACCGCTCGAAGAGCTCACCTTCGACCAGTGGAACGGCGTGGTCGCGGCCAACCTCACCGGCGCGTTCCTTTGCACGCAGCAGGCTTTCAAACTGATGAAGTCGCAGGTGCCTCACGGCGGCCGCATCATCAACAACGGGTCGATTTCGGCGACAGCGCCCCGGCCAAATTCCGCCCCCTATACCGCGACCAAGCATGCGATCACCGGTCTTACGAAATCGACCGCGCTCGACGGACGCCCATTCGATATCGCTTGCGGCCAGATCGATATCGGTAATGCCGCAACGGACATGACCGCGAGAATGAGTTCCGGTGTGCTGCAGGCGAATGGAGAAATTGCCACCGAACCGACGATTTCCGCTGAGCACGTCGCTCGCGCGGTCGTCTACATGGCAAGCCTTCCGCTGGAGGCGAACGTCCTGACCATGACCGTGATGGCGACAAAGATGCCGCTCGTCGGAAGGGGATAGGACGTCGAAATTGAATTGGTTGGCGTTCTGGCGGTGAATGTCTCGGAGGAGGAGATGACCGGCAGGGCCAAGGAAGTGACAAGTTCTGGGAGGGACTTTTATGGCAGGTGTCGAGTTTGTCGATGTCAGGAAATCATTCGGGGCGTTCCCGGTTATCAAGGGCGTGAATATCGAGATTGCCGACGGGGAGTTCGTGATCCTGGTCGGACCGTCGGGATGCGGAAAATCCACGCTTCTGAGAATGCTTGCCGGCCTCGAGAACATTTCCGCCGGCGAGATCCGTATCGGCAATCGTGCCGTCAACGGTGTAGCGCCGGGTGACCGCGACATAGCCATGGTCTTTCAGAATTATGCGCTCTATCCGCATATGTCGGTGGCGCAGAACATGGCTTTCTCGCTGATGCTCAAGCGTGCGCCGAAAGCCGACATGGATATGCGTGTCAAGAAGGCTGCGGAAATCCTGGGCCTCACAAAGCTCCTCGACCGCTATCCCCGCCAGCTTTCCGGCGGCCAGCGCCAGCGTGTCGCCATGGGCCGGGCGATCGTGCGCGATCCGCAGGTCTTCCTTTTCGACGAACCGCTTTCTAACCTCGATGCCAAGCTCCGGGTCGCCATGCGCGCGGAGATCAAGGAGCTTCATCAACGTCTCGGCACCACGACCGTTTACGTCACGCATGATCAGATCGAGGCCATGACGATGGCCGACAAGATCGTCGTCATGCATGACGGCGTCGTCGAGCAGGTGGGAAAGCCGCTGGATCTCTACGACACGCCTGCCAATCTTTTCGTCGCGGGCTTCATCGGTTCGCCGGCGATGAACATGATCAAAGGCCGCCTCGATGCGGAGAATGGCAGCCGGTTCATCGCGTCGGACGGAACTGTCCTGCCGGTGGCAAATCCGCCCGCTGGCGCAAAGGGCCGGGATCTCGTCTATGGGCTGCGTCCGGAATACATCGCGCTCGACGCCAACGGTCTGCCGGCGGAAATCATCGTGATCGAGCCGACCGGGTATGAAACGCAGATGACCGTCAGGTTTGGCGGCAGTGATGTCAACTGCATCTTCCGGGAACGGATCAATGCCCGACCCGGCGATACGCTGCGCGTTTCCATCGACGCGCCGCATGTCCATCTATTCGACGCCGAAAGCGGTCGGAGATTGACGATCTGATACCGCTTCGGCGGGAAGCAGGAAAAAGAGGAGTTTTCCTGCTCGCCCGTCGGTGCGGAAATATCCGGCAAGGTCGGAGGTGATGGTCGTCGTCCACCACACGGGAAGGTGGGCGCCGGGGGGATTTGCTCCCGTTTTCAAAGGAGGAGTATCATGACATTCAAAAGACGTGACTTTCTTGCCGCATCCGCGGCCGCGGCCGGCATCGCTGGCCTTGCGCCGCTCGGCATTCGCCCATCTTTCGCCCAGACCGAACCCAGCTACACGCCCGAAAAGGGCGCAAGTCTCAGGCTTCTTCGTTGGACACCCTTCGTCAAGGGCGACGAGGATGCCTGGCTTGCCAATACCAAGAAGTTCACGGAGGCAACGGGCGTCGAGGTTCGTGTCGACAAAGAAAGCTGGGAAGACATCCGACCGAAGGCCGCTGTCGCCGCCAATGTCGGTTCCGGTCCCGACATGGTGATGTGCTGGTTCGACGATGCTCATCAGTATCCCGATAAGCTCGTCGACCTGACCGAACTCGGTAACTATCTCGGCAACAAATACGGCGGCTGGTATGACGGCGTGCGCGGTTACGCAACCCGCGGCGACAAGTTCATCGCCATGCCGTTGACGGCGATCGGCAATGCCGTCGTTTATCGCGACAGCCACGTAAAGGCCGCGGGCTTCAGCGAATTTCCGAAGGATACCGCAGGGTTCCTGGAGCTTTGCAAGGCAATGAAGGCGAAAGGCACGCCGGCCGGCTTCCCGCACGGCAAGGCCGTGGGCGATGGCAACAATTATGCCCATTGGTTGCTTTGGAGCCATGGCGGCAAGATGGTGGACGAAGGCGGCAAGGTGACTATCAACAGCCCTGAAACGCTGGCGGCCATCCACTATGCGATGGATCTCTATGCGACCTTCATCCCCGGTACGGAAAGCTGGCAGGACATCAACAACAACCGCGCCTTCCTTGCCGGGCAGGTATCGCTGATCGCAAACGGCGTATCGGTCTATTATGCAGCGAAGAAGGACCCGAAGCTCGCCGAGATTGCCGCCGATATCAGAACCACAAACTTCCCGATCGGCCCGGTCGGCAAGAGCGTCGAGCTGCACCAAACAAGCTCGTTGGTTCTTTTCAGTCATACCAAATATCCGGAAGCCGCCAAGGCCTATATCAAGTTCATGATGGAAGGCGATCAGATGAACGCCTGGATCCAAGGGTCGAGCGCCTATTGCTGCCAGCCCTTGAAGGCCTTTGCCAACAACCCTGTCTGGACTGCTGATCCGGTGCACGCACCCTATGCCCGCGCCTCGGAAACGCTGCGCCCGAACGGCTATGCCGGTCCTCTGGGCTATGCTTCGGCAGGTGTGATGGCCGATTACGTGCTCGTCGACATGTTCGCCGCCGCCGTAACCGGCCAGATGTCGCCGGAGGATGCGATGAAGGAAGCTGAGCGCCGGGCGAACCGCTACTACAAGGTTTGATCCTTCGCGAAGATCTGCAGCGTGCCGGCAACGGCATGCTGCGACTGTCCATCAGGAGATAATATCATGTCGACTGTGCCATCCGGGGATATCACGCGCAGCCCGATCAGATCGCTCATGCAAAACAACAATATGCTCGGCTTCCTCTTCATGTTGCCGGCGGCCATCTTTCTGATTTGTTTTCTTACCTATCCGCTGGGGCTCGGCGTCTGGCTCGGTTTCACGGACACGCGGATCGGGCGTGCCGGGAGTTTCATCGGACTGGAGAATTATCAATTCCTGGCCCATGACTCCGTCTTCTGGCTGACGGTCTTCAATACCTTGCTCTACACCTTCGTTGCTTCCGTCCTGAAATTCGTGCTCGGCCTTTGGCTGGCGCTGCTTCTCAATCAGCATCTGCCATTCAAGTCGTTTTTCCGGGCGATCGTGCTGCTGCCCTGGGTCGTTCCAACGGTGCTGTCAGGATTGGCATTCTGGTGGATCTACGATTCCCAATTTTCCATTCTCTCATGGTCTCTGGTGAAGATCGGCCTGATCCATGGCCCGATCAATTTCCTCGGCGATCCGACCAATGCGCGCATCTCGGTCATCGTCGCCAATGTCTGGCGCGGTATCCCTTTCGTGGCGATTTCCCTGCTTGCCGGTCTGCAGACCATTCCCGCTTCGCTGCAGGAGGCGGCATCTCTGGATGGGGCCACGAGTTGGCAGCGCTTCCGTTACGTAACGCTGCCGATGCTTACGCCGATCATCGCCGTGGTGATGACGTTCTCGGTGCTGTTCACGTTCACGGATTTCCAGCTCATCTATGTGTTGACCAAGGGCGGTCCGGTCAACGCGACGCATCTGATGGCGACGCTTTCCTTCCAGCGCGGCATCCCCGGAGGGCAGCTCGGCGAGGGGGCGGCAATCGCGGTTGCCATGATTCCCTTCCTGCTTGCCGCCATCATGTTCAGCTTCTTTGGTCTGCAGCGCCGCAAATGGCAGCAAGGCGGACAGGACTGAGATCGGGAGAACCTCATGAACACCAAAGCCAACACCGCCAATCCGGTACTCACCGATAATGTCGAAGGCATGGGCTATCTCAACCGCCTGCCTCGACGCATCGTCATGCTTTATCTGCCGATGGCGGTCTTCGTCTTCGTGCTTCTGTTTCCCTTCTACTGGATGGCGATCACGGCCATCAAGCCGAACGCACAGTTGACCGACTACAATAACTACAGCCCCTTCTGGGTGGTGGAGCCGACACTCGATCACATCAAGTACCTGTTCTTCGAAACGTCGTATCCGGGCTGGCTGTGGAACACGATATTGGTGGCGGTCGGATCGACTGCGCTGTCGCTCTTAGCCTCAATCTTTGGCGCCTATGCAATCGAGCGTGTGCGCTTTACCGGCTCGCGTTCGATCGGCTTGCTGATCTTCCTGGCCTACCTGGTTCCGCCTTCGATCCTTTTCATTCCTCTGGCCTTTATTGTCTTCAAGCTCGGGATCTACGATTCTAGGCTGGCTCTCATCTTCACCTACCCAACGTTTCTTATCCCGTTCTGCACCTGGCTCTTAATGGGCTATTTCAGATCGATACCTTTCGAACTGGAAGAAAGTGCGCTGGTCGATGGCGCTAGCCGCTGGCAGATCCTTGTCAAAATTATCCTCCCGCTGGCGGTGCCTGGGCTGATATCGGCCGGAATCTTCGCCTTCACTCTTTCCTGGAACGAATTCATCTACGCGCTCACCTTCATCCAATCGTCGGAAAACAAAACCATCCCGGTTGGTGTTTTGACGGAGTTGGTGCGCGGCGACGTTTTCGAGTGGGGTTCGCTCATGGCCGGCGCTCTATTCGGTTCATTGCCGGTCGTCATTCTCTACTCCTTCTTCGTCGACTACTACGTTTCGTCCATGACTGGCGCCGTGAAAGAATGATGAGCGAGAGGGCTGTCTCCTCCGCGATAGCCAATTTGGATTGGGCCTGCACGAAGCCGGCAAGAGATAGAGGGCGGCACTGACCGGGCGCCGTCCCGATAGAGCGCGTCGGGCTACGTGTATGCCGTTTTAATCGGGTTGGGGTGGAGAGGTCGTTTCTCCCTCCGACAGCTCGCAAGCGAGCAGGATTGGATGGTCGAGGCCAGGCGTAGGCTGCTTGTTCAACAGGACCGCGACCGCCGCTGCCGCCATCTTCTGAATCGGCTGCTTGACCGTTGTCAGGCGCGGCGTGGTCATGCTGGAGAGCGGGATGCCGTCGAAGCCTACGATGGAAAGGGCTGCAGGTATCGGGATTCCCAAATCATGTGCCGCTCTCATGCAGCCGATCGCCTGCTGATCCGAGCTTGCAAAGATGGCGGTCGGGCGCTCGTAGCGCGCTCGTGCAAGCAGGTAGTTTCCTGCTGATCGACCGCTTTCATAGTCGAAAGCCGCCTCGGCTATGAGCGACGATCCTTGTATTTGCTTGCCATCATCGGACTGGCCCATTGCGTCAAGGTAGCCCTTGAGGCGATCATTGGCTGGTACGGAGTGTTTGGGCCCCGAAATGAAGCCGATGCGGCGATGGCCGAGCTTCAGAAGATGTTCGACGCCGAGACGGACTCCATGGCGGTGATCGGAGGCGATGCCGGAATATCCTGGCATAAGGCGGTCGACGACGACGATCGGCAATCCCTTCGGCAGCTTGATCGTGTGGAAATCGATGCTGGGAACGAGGATGATGCCATCCACCTTCCGGCTCATCAGTTGCCCGATGCGGTCTGCCTCCTTGGCCGCGTGGTCAAGGGAGGTCATGACAATGATGTTATAGCCATGACCTGCCGCCGCTTGTTCGGCGGATTGCACAAGTTCCGAGAAGAAGGGGTTGGTCAGGTCCGGAATAACGATGCCGATGAGGCGGCTGACCTTGCTGCGCATGCTTCTTGCAGACGGGTCGGGCATATAGCCGAGTTCTTCGATGATGCGCCTGACACGCGCTCTCAATTCATCCGTCACGGAGGGGTGATCGTTCAAAACCCTTGAAACGGTTCCGGTGGAAACTCCCGCGAGCTTGGCAACGTCTCGAATTCCGACCTTTGACATAACAGAAGCACATGTTCCTTCATCTTCGCCTTCCGAACACCGAAAGGCGCCCGATCCGGGCTTCCAGCTAATGGTCTCTATCGTCTCAGTCAAAGGGCACATCTCAATTTTGTGCCGTTAAGCTCCATAGCATAAGGTTGATATGCACTCAATGGAAACGGTTCATTGAGGCGCATGTACGCAAGCAACAATTATTTCAAATTTCAACCGGTTTAGGCTCTATGTCGCCGTCTTGACAACACTTATGGCCATTGCTACCCAATAGATGTTGGAAACGGTTCATTGCCGCTGGCAACTCAGATGGAGCTGAGCCCAGAAGGTGGGGAGGAAAGAAAATGTCCAATTCTATTAAGCGTGATTCCGTCATGATGAGTGCGTCGCGGCGTGCAGCATTGAAGCTCGGCCTGGCCGGCACCTTGATGCTCGCGCTGTCGTGCGGCGTGTCGCCCGCTTTTGCGGCCAGCAAGCCCAAGGTGGGCCTGATCATGAAGTCTCTGTCCAATGAGTTCTTCAAGCAGATGAAGGCCGGCGCCGACAAATATGCCGCGGAGAACAAAGACAAGTTTGACTTCAAGGCCGTCGGCATGAAGGACGAGCGTGACTTCGCCGCGCAGGTCGATGCCGTCGAAAACTTCGTGACGCAGAAATACGACATCATTGTCGTTGCTCCGGCCGATTCAAAGGCGATGGCTACCCCCATTGCGAAGGCCGTGAAGGCCGGCGTGAAGGTCATCAACATCGACGTGCCGCTCGACGCCGACGCCAAGAAGGCAGCCGGTATCGACCTCGCGTTCTTCGGTCCGGATAACCGCGAAGGTGCCAAGCTTGCTGGCGATGCGCTCGCCAAGGACCTCGGGCCCGGTGCGAAGGTCGTTATCCTCGAGGGTAACCCCGAGGCCGACAACGCCAAGGAGCGCAAGGAAGGCTTCATGGACTCCGTCAATGGCGGCAAGCTTCAGCTTCTCGACAGCAAGACTGCCCATTGGGAGACGGAAGAAGCCAATACCGTCATGACGAACTTCCTGACGAAGTATAAGGATATTCAGGGCGTCATGGCGGCCAATGACTCCATGGCTCTCGGCGTCGTCAAGGCTCTCGATGCGACCGGTCAGAGCGGCAAGATCAAGGTTGTCGGCTTCGACAACATTCCGCCGGTGCAGCCGCTGATCAAGGACGGCAAGATGCTTGCCACTGTCGAGCAGTATGGTGCGCAGATGGCCGTCATGGGCATCGACTATGGCCTGCGTGAACTTGCCGGCGAAAAATTCACCGGCTGGGTCAAGACGGACGTCAAGCTTATTACCGCCAAGGATCTCAAGTAATTGAGATTGCCCGCGGGGCTAAAAGAAGCGCCGGCCACTGGCCGGCGCTGACCGCTACCAGCCGATTTGCGCGTTGATCGCCGAGGGTGACGCTTCCGCACCTCTGAGTGCGTCGCGCAGAGGCTGGCCATCTCGAATTCGAAATAGACCATGAGGTGGACGTGTCAGACGCACCAGATGACTACATCCTGAAGCTGGAAGGGATCGGCAAGCGTTTCCCGGGCGTCGTGGCGCTCAAGGATGTTTCCCTGCGGGTTGGCCGCGGCAAGGGCCACGTTCTTCTTGGCGAGAATGGCGCCGGCAAATCGACCCTGATCAATCTGCTCGGGGGCGTCTTCAGGCCGGACGATGGCCATATCTCCTTTGACGGCAAGCCCTATCACCCAGCTTCGCCGCTGGAGGCGTTCAAAGCGGGCATCCGGGTGATCCACCAGGAACTGCACCCCCTTTCCAATCTCACCGTCGCCGAAAATCTGCTTTTCGAGCATCTTCCCCGCCGATACGGTCTGGTCAATTACAAGGAAATGAATCGTAGGGCCGCCGAGCTCCTGGCCGACGTCGGCCTCGATGTCGCCCCTACGACCCTGGCAAACCGTCTCAGCGTTGCGCAGCTCCAACTGCTCGAGATCGCCAAGGCGCTTTGCTACGAAAGCAAGCTTCTGGTCCTTGACGAACCGACGGCAACCCTGACCTCCAAGGAGGTCGATCGCCTGTTCGAAATCCTGAAGCGGCTGCGAGGTCGCGGCGTTACGACGCTTTACATCTCCCACAGGCTCGAGGAGATCTTCGAGGTCGGCGATGACGTGACGGTCCTGCGCGACGGCCAGCATGTGATAACCCGTCCGCTTGCAGGATTGACCATCCCGAATATTGTCGAACTCATGGTCGGGCGCACGATTGCGGATCATGGCGTGTTTCGCAAGGACAGCGTGGTGTCCGGCGAGGCGCTTGGCGTTTCCGGTCTGAAGGTGACGCGACATAGTCCGGAACTGTCCTTCTCCGTCGGCAAGGGCGAAATCGTCGGCATTGCCGGCCTTGTCGGCAGCGGGCGCACCGAAGCCGTCCGGGCGCTATTCGGCGCCGACGTTAAAGCCGCCGGCGAGATCCGCATCGATGGCGAGCTGGTCTCGATCCATTCGCCCAGGCAAGCGGTTGCCGCGGGCCTGTGCCTGGCGACTGAAGACCGCAAGATGCAAGGCTTGATGCTCGACATGAGCTGCGCGCAAAACACCACCATAACGGACCCAGCCAAGATCTCCCGCAAGGGATTGATCCTGCGCAAGGTCGAGGACGAGCATTCGCAGCGTCTCGTGCGCGAGCTTCGCATCAAGACCCCATCGATCCGCCAGGCGGTCAGGACGTTTTCCGGCGGCAATCAGCAGAAGGTGGTCATTGCCAAATGGCTTTTCCGTGGCCCCAAGGTGCTGATTTTCGATGAGCCGACCCGCGGGATCGATGTGGGCGCGAAAGTCGAAATATATGAGCTTCTTTGGAAACTCGCCGCCGAGGGCAAGGGTATTCTGGTGGTCTCCTCCGATTTGCCGGAACTCATGGGTATCTGCCACCGCATCATCGTTTTGTCGAACGGGAAGATAGCCGGGGAAATAGCGCGGGAACAATTTGAAGAGAGCAGCATCCTCTCACTCGCTTACAAGGAGTACAGCCGTGTCCGGGAACGTTGAAAACAAGACCGATATGAGAGAGAGCCGTTTTTGGGACAGCCTCATTCGGATTTCGATGAAGGAAGCCGGCGTTGCGATCGCCCTTGTTCTGATCCTGGCGTTTTTCTCGGCGACGGCACCCTATTTCGCGACGCCGGAAAACTTCCTCAAGATCTTCGTTCAGATCGCCATCAACACCGTGCTTGCCTCGGGCATGACCTTCGTCATCCTCGTTGGCGGCATCGATCTTTCCGTCGGCTCGCTGCTTGCCCTTTGCACGGTCATCGGCGCGACGATCATGATCGATCCACGCTTTTCGCCATGGCAGGCGATTGTCCTGGCTTCGCTCGCATCCATGGGAACCGGAGCCGTACTTGGCGCGATCAACGGCTGGGTATGCGAGAAGTGGAAGCTTCCGTCCTTCATCGTGACGCTCGGCATGCTCAATGTCGCCAGCGGCTTGGCGCGCGTTGTCAGTGATAACTCCACCATCACCGGCCTCCCGCAGCCTTTCGTCGATTTCGGAAATCTGATCTTCTGGGGCATCTTCCCGTCGATCTTCTTGATTGCGATCGTTGTGGTCCTCATCGGCTGGTTCGTGCTGCGCTATACGATCTTCGGGCGCTTCGTCTTTGCTATCGGCACCAACGAAGAGGCTGTCCGACTGTCGGGGCATGAGCCGAAAAGATACAAGATTGCGGTGTTCACGATTTCGGGGTTCACCGCCGGCATTGCGGCCATGGTCTATCTGTTGCGCCTCAACGTCGGCAGCCCGGTTGCAGGCATCGGCTATGAATTGAATGCCATCGCCGCAGTCATCATCGGCGGCACCAGCCTCTCGGGCGGCAAGGGATCGATCGTCGGAACGCTGGTTGGTGCCTGCATTCTGCAGGTGCTCTCCACGGGATTGCAGCTATTGGGCGCTGACGACAACATCAAGCCGATCGTCATCGGTGCTGTCATTGTCCTGGCCGTCATTCTGGATAGCTATCGCGGCCGTTTGATGCGGATATTGGAAACGCGATAATCGATCGCAACGCTCAGATGATCTAAAGCAATTGTTAGGCGACATGGTCGAGGGGTAGCCGTTCGGATCCTTGTGGCATTTGCGCGCAGATGAGATTTGCCAGCATGTTCCGCGCCTCGTCCGGCGCAACATGATGAGGCAAGTGCCCCACGCCGTCCAGCACTTTGATGAACGCCGCAGGGTGCTTGCGGCGTAACCAGTCTATGTGCAATGCCGGGTGGATGATCGCATCCGACAGGCCGAAGAGCACGTGGATGATGAGATGGGGCGGCAGGCTCGGTAAGAGCTGCATATCGCGGTTGAATGCCCGCAACTCGTCGGCCATGGTTTGTACCGCGAGTGGATTGACGAGGTGGCTGGCGGGTAAGCCGTCGAGGCGAGATGGGACTGTGTTCGGAAACGAAGATGCCCTCAAGCCTTGGCCGACGAAGAAGGTTGCCCAACGGCTGATGACATGCTGACGCACCAGGCCGCCCACCAAGGGAGCCGAGGCAGCCCTTAAGATAAGCATCGCTTTCGGCGGTACCGGGCTGCAACAGGGTGATATGAGGAAAAGCTTGCTTATGAGATCGGGCCTTCGCGCAGCCAAGTGCAGCGCAGGCGCGCTGCCAATCGAATGAGCAACGATGGTCAGGCCGGTAAAACCAGCGCAATCGAGGAAACGCTCAAGCCAGAATGACTGACCGATCGGGCCACATTCAGACGCTGGTATGGGTGTACTGAGACCATATCCCGGGCGGTCAGGGGCTATCACGCGAAACTCGCTATCCTCGAAAGGCAATAGCAATTCTTCGGCAATGCTGCCGCAGCCGTGAAGAAGGATCACCGGTTCCTTGTCGCGCACGCCCTTTTCGAGAAAATGAACCCGTCCATCGCCGATGGACCATATTGTGCCGACCTTGGGCGGGATGGGCTGCTTCCCTGACATGGCCAAAGAAACGCGCCTGCTTGCGCAAAGTTCCAAAGACAAGACGCGCCAGCATTGCCGCGCGATCGACGCAAGACGGTGGAGCCGCCACAGTGGGAACCAAGTCCCTGTCGCCTCGTTCCCGTCCTGTAGGAAGCAATAGGAGGAAACAATGTTTTCCGCAGACAATATTCGCGAGCATATGGAAGTACTGGCTGCCGACGGTGTGCATGTCGGAACCGTCGACGAACTTGATGGCGACACCGGTATCAAGTTGACCAAGAGCGACTCCGATGATGGCAAGCACCACCTCATTCCGCTGAATTGGGTCGATCACGTCGACGCTCACGTTCATCTCTCGAAGAATGCAGACGACGTCCGCAGTGAGTGGTCGACGCTCAATTAAAGATGATCAGCCGCGACCTTTGGGTCGCGGCCTGCCGCAGAAGGACACGTGGGGCTGCTGCGGCACCGACGCTCCCGCCATTTCGTGCATCAATGAATGCGGCTAGTGGTGCTTGAAGTACTGAACTTCGCGCTCGTGCTTCTCGGCTGCCTCGCGTGACTTGAACGTGCCGAGATTTTTGCGTTTGTGGGTCTTCGGATCGACCTTGCGCGAGTAGAGACGATACTCGCCGGACTTCAGCTTGCGGATCATGACAGCCTCCTATGTGAGGCCATAACCCCTACCGGCCAATGTCGGTTCCCCGATTGATCCGAATATCGTCGCAGCTCTCGACACCTATGCCTTCGCACCGCCAGCCGGATTCAGGAGAATCTCGAGCGACACTGGCCGCAGACCTTGCGCGTCCACGCCGACGTCGTACTGTCGGGGAAGCGGTCTGAGCTTTCCGTGGGAGTGACCGTGGAGATTGATCGATTTCTTGCTCATCTTATTCCAGGTTCGAAAAGGATAGTGACAGAGGATCAGCAGGTGGTCGTCCAGGGTGATCTCGCTGTAGTGCTGAACGCTCTCCCAACCGCTTGCTTTAGTCGTAGCGTCCGGGTCGTTGTTCCCGATGACGAGATGCTTGCGGCCATTCAGCATTGAGAGAAGCTGATCACAATCCCCGCCGCGTGATGACATGAAGTCGCCAAGGTGCCAGACATCGTCCCCGGTTCCGACGATCTCATTCCAGTTGTCGATCAAGGCGACGTCATGGAATGCCATATCGGGGAAGGGGCGTCGGTCGATCCTTAGGACGCGCGGATCGGCAAAATGGGTATCGCTTGTGAAATAGATCATTCGGCCAAAATGGCGGAGTTCGAGAGGAAACCAAGAGCTCTTTCGTGATTTGTATACCGTCACGCCATCTCGGCGAGGACTTCCAAAGGGTAGTTCTTGGATCATGCACATGGACGAAGAAACGAACGACAAATCCGCGGCCCCACACGTGGGTGCAACGACTGACTTGCCGCACGATCGAATGACGGTGCAGCGATTTCGGGAGGCGTTCCCTCGTGCGCGCTGGAGCGACAGTCTCAATGCGTGGTTCGTGCCTGGCCGTACGGCTCAGAGGCGCATCAGCCGCTGGTTGGCCGAGATGGAGGCGGAAGCCGACACATTCGCGGACGAAAAGGGCAGGGACGCCTTCGCATTCGATCCGATCGAAAGCCGCTATCTCGAAGCAGCGCCAGTATCCTTCCAAATCCGAACGCCGTATTCGCGGACCGTCATCAACGAGATCCGCGAAATCCCCTATGCCCGCTGGGACGCGGATCGGCGCCTCTGGACCGTGCCGTACCGCTCATTCGGCGAACTCCGGCAGCACTGGCCGGCGATCGAGACTGCTGCCAAGCGCAGCGAGCCGGACGTAAGGCGAGCGCGGCGGGAGACAATCAGGGGAACCGAGGAGGACGAGGCATCCAAGGCACGAACAAGGGAGCGTCGCAGGAAGCGATATCCCGTCCCCTCCGATGATTGCCCGCCCTTCGAAAATGCAGTCGGCACGCATGTCGGGGTCGTCTTCTTCACCGGCACGGACGGAGAACTGGCGGACCCGGCGACAATCAGCGCGCACTATTTTCCCGCCGAAGGCAGGGAATACGTCTGGGTCTCCTGGCGGCAAGGCGGGCTGGAAGAATTGGTGACAACCTGGCCGGCACGAGTGGCACCGGGTCAAGACGACCTCGACCGGGGCTGGTGGTTGCCGACGCTGGAGGAATTGCGAGTCGCGCGACGCGATGCCAAATCCCGATGGCGAGCCAGACAGCGCCGGAACAAGGACAATTCCTTTTGAAGGGTTTCAAAGCTTGGCGCAGAACGCCGTTGCTTCTAGCGACGCCTGAAAGTCTTCACGGCGCGATGGGATAAAATCAGAAAGACGGCGATCCATACGACCGGGTAGACTGGCAGCAACGCCAGATAAAGCCCGTTCTCGAAGATCGCGGCTTCGAATGTTTTCTTCGCCAACCAATAAGTCGGAACTCCGGTTGCGATGAGGATTGCCAGACCAAAGAGTGCTGGCTTCAAATAATGCTCGTACATTCCACTGTCCCCCCGGACAGCTCCCAAGCTTGCATCGAAAACTCGAAGATGTCGAGAGGCAGGGCAAGGCGTCCTGGTCGACTCCGTGCGGTCGATCGCCGAGGATCGGACAATTCCTTCCGACATGTCATATTTTATTTCTAACTAATGTAGGTTTCGCTATCGTTCGGCAATTCCATAGGAGGAGTAGGATGCAATACGTCGAGCCAAAGAAGGTAAGTCACAACACCGCGACGCGCGTATGGTCAGTCAAGGATTTTTGCAAACGGCACAGGCTGTGCAGCAAAGAGGAAACTCGACTTCTCCAGCTTTTTGGGCAGTTCGCGACGGCTAGCGAATTGCGATACAACACAACGCGCAGGCCGAAATGGCGTTGATTTGCGGAGGCGTGAGCGGCAGGCGGTTTCCCTCGGTTATGGGCGTCTGTCAAACAAAGCCCGCCACCCATGTGGGTGGCGGGCAACTTTTCCAGCAGGTCGCTCCGAGAACTAAGCCGAAAAGAGCGACGTTCAGTCTAATGACAGGGGCTTAGCGTACTTGATCAGAAAACGTCACTCCCGGTTTCCGGTTCCACGCCAATTCTTGAAATTGGGATGGGCCGAAAATACATCATTTCCAGTTGGTAACATGCGTTGGATGGGAGGAAAGGAATGATCAGCAGGTATCTCAGCAAGCGTGATTTGGCTCTCGATTCAATAGACTTGGACATTTGTCAGCGCGCTTTTGATGCCATTCTGCTCAAAAGGAATATTACGCGCGAAAGTGAAGAAGGCGAGGAAGTGGCAGCGATGATTATCGAGCTCTTCCGAGAAGGGATCCATGACGAAGATCAGCTCGTCGCTCTCGTCGGTATTAACGACAGCCATCGTCCGCTCAGTGGCGATAAATTCGCGCCTTGATGGAACAAATTGAGCGCAACTCTATTTGAGGAATTGGTTGGGAAGTTCCCCCACTTTCCAACTGGCCTCCAAAGCCAGCCCGTCGCTGGTAGTGTCCCCGCCGGCGACGGGTTCTTGATCGATCCAAGCTATAATGTCCCGAGCTGGCGCGGCTCGTTCCATAGCCATATGGACGAAGCCAATCGGCCAAGTGCAAGATTAGTCTGTGCTGATCTACTATCACCAGTTATGGAAAGCGTACGTATCAATCTTTTCAGACATGGCTGGGCTTCGCTCGCGTTGAGATGCCCTGGCCTTCGTTCGCACCCCAGCAACGCGCCATGGTTCAGGGATTTATGCAGGAGCTATAGCAAAGCGGTGATGCATCGCGATCGTCTGCGGCTAGCTCGGGCCGATGCCCATCAATTGGGACAATACGAGGAAATCTGCGACGATCTGGAGAAAGAAGTCCACGTCTATCTCAGCTTGTTGAATCCGCAGTCGTAGGCGTCAAATCGCCTCGAAATGGCGGCGGATCATCCCGTCTCTGGAATTGCCTCGGCGCCTATACGGTCGTGAGAATCCGGACATCGCCTTTGCGATCAATAACGTCGACCACGACATGGCGGCCGGAGCGGCGCAAAGCAACGTCTGCCGAGCCGGAGCCGATCTGCAAGTGCCGCAGAATGACTTCATCAAGAAATACGGGAAGCTGCGGCTCTTGAAAGCTGATCGGGCGCGCCATCCCCGGCAAATTACTTTTTGCCGATATTTCCAGATCGTTCGGCAGCTTTCAGCCCGTCATTCTGCAAATCCGCTTCGTCGGCAAGAATGGCGGCGGCTTCGCTGAGCAAAACGTCTTTGGCGTTCCTGCGGGCATTTTCAATGGCAAGATCAGCGCTCAGGCTGCGCTCGTTGGCTTCCAGGCCATCGTCGTTACCGGTATCCACGCCATCATTGATTTGCTCGCTCGCCTTGCGACGACTTGCCTGAGCAGCCAGCTCTTTGCGACGTTCGGCTTCATTGAGGGAGACAACCTGTTTCTCGCGCTGCGCCTTCAGTTCTGTAACATCTGCCACAAAGCGTTGGAAATCCGGATCGTTCTGCACCCGAGCATCGTGGCGGCTTTGCAGTTGCGGCAGCAATGCCTTTATATCGCCGGCAGGCGCATATTTCGCTGGCTTGACCTGCGTCCAGGGCAGGGCATTGTCAAAACTCGCCTCACCAAAGGTCTTGGGGTCTGAAAGGCCTGGCAAGCTGATGTCGGGCACCACGCCGCGCAGCTGTGTCGTGCCGCCATTGACACGGAAAAACTGGGCAACCGTCAATTTCAGCTCACCGAATTTCGGCTTGCTGGTGTGCGCCACCTGATCAAGATTGACCACAGTTTGCACCGTGCCCTTACCAAAACTCGGTTCTCCGACAATCACGCCGCGACCATAGTCCTGTATCGCTGCGGCAAAAATTTCGGAGGCCGAGGCCGAGCCACGGTTGATCAACACGCCAACCGGACCTGTCCATGCGGGTGCGGGAAAATCATCGCTTTCCACGTTCACGTCACCGCCGGCATCGCGTTGCTGAACGACCGGGCCTTTGCCGACGAACAGGCCCGTCAAATCGATGGCCTCGGACAGCGAACCACCACCATTGTTGCGCAAGTCAACGAGAACGCCGTCGACATTGTCTTGCTTCAGTTCAGCGAGAAGCTTGGCGACGTCGCGGCTTGCGCTTCTATAATCCTTGTCGCCTTTTCTCCGCGCTTCGAAGTCTTCGTAGAAGGCGGGCAGGGTAATCACCCCGATCTTGCGAGTGGCATCGCCATCCTTTACCGAAAGGATCGTCTTCTTGGCGGCCTGTTTGTCGAGGCTGATCTTATCGCGCACCAGGCTGATGACATGGTGCTTGGCATCCGGTCCTGCCTCCGCCGGCAAGATGTCCAGGCGCACGGTGGAACCCTTTGCGCCGCGGATCATCTGCACGATTTCGTCGAGGCGTGTACCGACAACTTCCTTTATCGGGCCGTCCTCGCCTTGACCGACGCCGATGATGCGATCCCCGACGGCAAGCTTGCCGGACAATTGTGCCGGGCCTCCAGCCACTAGCTCGCGGATCGTCGTGTAGTCGTCCCGTTCTTGCAGCACCGCCCCGATACCAACCAGCGAAAGCTTCATTGAAATATCGAATTCAGCCGAAGCGCTCGCACCGAAATAGTCAGTATGCGGGTCGATCGATGTCGTATAGGCGTCCATGAACGTCTGGAAAACATCGTCGCTCTTGTACTTGTAGGCGCGCTCGAGGGAGTTTTCATAGCGTTTATCGAGCGTGTCGCGAATGCTGGCATCGTCTTTGCCTGCCAGTTTCAAGCGTAGCCAGTCGCTCTTGACGCGTTTGCGCCACAAGTCATTGCTTTCCGCTTCGGATTGCGGCCAGGGCTCCTTGTCGCGGACCAGCGGATAGTCTTCCTGCACGGTGAAGTCGAGCTTCTGGTTGAGCAGGCTGCGCGCATAACTCATGCGATCGACCACCCGCTGCTCATAAGTGTTGAAGATCGAAAATGGGATCTTCAAGTCCTCATGGTTGATGGCATCGTCAATCTTGGCGCCGTCAGCCATGAACCTGTCGATATCTGACTGCAGGAAAAGGACACGATCCGGGTCCAGGGATTTGATAAACCGATTCATGATCGTGCCCGATAAGGCGTCATCCAGCGGAACGGGCCTATAGTGGAAGCGCGTGAGAAATTGCGCGCTCAGATGAGCGGCTTGCGCTTGTTGCTGTAGCGGCGTCAAAACTGGTGGTGAGCCGGTTTCCAGAGCATATGCCGAGGGAGCAATTGCCAGGAACGCACAGAAGAAACCGCATTGTAGACGCATCAAGCTTCGATCCAATTCACATCGTTTGAGTCTTTAATGTGCGATGTTCGTGGAACAATTATGGTCTTTTGGCAACTAAACGAACGCGTTCTATCTGAATGTGGGTTTTACAAGTCCCGACCACAGATTCCGGCAGGGCGGATTTAGATCGATTTTTGTGGGCACCGATCTGACAATTTGCGCCTCTTCATTGAAGCGTTCGCATTTGACATGTGTCGACGAGCAAACACCAATGGCGAAGTTTTGATATAAGCTGTCGGGTAGTCAGGGCATCACCTTGGTGTTGTCGCGATATCTTGCTCCCAACAGGGGAGAAAGATCGTCGTGACAGAAAATCTATCCATCGACGGGCACGTTCATTTCTTCACAGCCTCCGATCTTGCGGCTGTGGAGGGGCAGCTCCCTTATTCGCTGCCGTCACCCCATTCGCTATCCGACTATCTTGCCGACCTGGCGAGCGCCGGAATTCATCCAAAACTCCTGAACAACGTGCATCTCAGCATTTTGCCGGATTCGTCCAATGTCTTCGAGTCGTTCGATGAGATGGCGGCGCTGAGGGCAAAATGGCCGGAACGATACGGAGACGTCCGATTGGTCGGAACGATCAAGGCGGACCCGGCCTACGCGACCGTCGAACGGCTATCCCATCCCGATGTTTTCGGGATCAGGATCGTTCTTCACGATGCTCCGCCGGAAAGCATATCGGATCGCGCCTATCGCGGCGATGATTGGGTCGCGCTCATTGGCAGGCTCCGGGTGCAACAACACGTCCACATCTACGCCAAAGAGGCGGAGACGAACCTGCGAGTGCTGCGCCAAATGCCGGAGACAATCCGCGTCGTCATCGATCACCTCGGCTCATGCCATGCCGAGCGCGGTGCTGACGAGCCCAGCTATCACGCCTTGCTTGAGGAGGCCAAGCGCAGGGGAAACGTATGGTTCAAGGGGCCTGGATACCGGACTTCGACCAATATCGACGATGTCGTTCCTTTCGTGTCGGCAATCATCGCGACCGTCGGAGCGAACCGCGTTCTGCTCTCGGCCAGCGACGCTCCGCACGTTGGGGCGGGCAGCCAAGGCCACAGTTTTACAAGCCACTTCGATTCTGTGTCGGCGCTCAAATTCTCGGAGACGCTCGCTTCGGCGGTGAGTGCCGCCACTGACATATCTGTCTTTCGGCTGCTGAACGCTGCGGCGAACGACCTTTTCCCTTGTCCAGAAGAAAGTGAAACCATGACGGACATCATCGTCGAAAACATCACATTTCCCGTTGCGTACGATAACGCGACGATCAATCTGGCCGGCAGCGTGTTTCAGCCGGCTTCACCGGACAGGAGCCTGCCGCCGGTGGTTTTCAACTCCGGTTTTACGGGCGGCGTTTCGATGTATGGCCAGCTTTTTGGCCGGGCCTTGGCCGAGCGCGGCTATCGGGTGATGACCTATGATGTCGCGGGGTTCTTCACCAACAGGGATGTGCGGAACACTGCGAAGAAAGACGGTATCACCGTAACGAATGTCAGCCTTGTCGATCAGACGGCCGAGGTCCTGGCTGCCGTGCGGTGGGCGAGGGAAAACTTCGGTTCAATGCCCGTCGTCGCGTCTTGGGCGATGGGTTCGGTCGTCAGCCTTGCGGCAGTCGTTGAACTGGCCAAGCAGGGCAAGGAGCAGATCGCGTTTTGGGTGCCGATGAACTACACCAGCATTGCGGCCCTTCAGGATCTTCGGGCGGACAAGTCGGGTGCGGACGCTGCGATCAAGAGGCTGGCGGACGATGCGGCGATCCTGCCGTTCGACACCGGAACCGAGGCGACCAAACTCGGCTATTACCCGCTCGATACCGACACGCAGGAATATGTCGATCGCCAGCTCGGCGGATACACCGAGATTGGCGGCGTCGATCGTTGGCCGGGTTGCAGTCATGTGACGGCGAAGTCCTATAAGGAGTATGTAGGCTTCGACCCTGAGAAAAGCCTCAATGGCGCCAGCGGCTTTCCGCCGGCACTCATCGTGCATGGCGCTCAGAACACTCTACACATGCCTGAAGAGTCGAGCCGCCTACAGAAGCTCTATCCCGGCCGCGCAGGTGACGAGCCGCTTATCATCGAGGGCATGATGCACGGCCAGCAGAACCAGACCGACAATCCCATCTTCCACCAGCTCATCAAGGACATTGACCAGGCGATCCGTTCTGCCTGACACTGGATGAATTGGCGGGGGAGAAGGCGTCCGGCGGGAATGATGCAGCAGGGTATCGATGAAGGACATCCGATACGCGTCGGATTGCTATTTCTTCCGCAGTTTTCCATGATGGCGCTCGCATCGGCGAGCGAACCACTCCGCGCAGCGAACAGGTTAGCCAGTCGCAAGCTATATGACTGGTGCCTCCTCTCGGAGGAAGGCGGTATAATTACGTCGAGCAGCGGCTTTGAAACGCGCACTATCTCGATCAGCGAGACCCCGCAGCTCGATAGATTGTTCGTTGTCGCCAGCCTCGATATCGAAAGCAAGCGACCAAAACCGATCCTGCAATTCCTGCGGAAACTTGCGGTAAGCGGGATGCCCATCGGCGCGTTGAGTACGGGCACATTCATACTTGCGCGGGCAGGGTTGCTGACCGGCAAGCGGTGTACCCTTCATTGGGAATCCCTTCCGCAGTTTGCCGAAGAGTTTCCAGACATCGAAGTCACCCGCGAGCTTTATGTCCGGGACGGGAACCGCTGGACCTGCGCGGGCGGTACCGCCGCAATCGATCTCATGCTAGCTCAGATATCGGGTGACCACGGAGCTCAGCTCGCCGCCGACACGGCCGAGCAGTTTCTGCACACCCGTATCCGAGGGCCGGAAGAGCAACAGAGGATGGCGATCCAATGGCGCTACGATATACACGACGCCCGCCTTGCAGCCGCGATCGGCATCATGGAGCAGAACCTCGAATACATCGTTCCGATCGACGACATCGCGAAAAGAAGCAACCTTTCCGGTCGGCAGTTGGAGCGCTTGTGGCATCAGCACTTCGAAATGACGCCGCAGCGCTTCTATCTCAATGTCCGGCTGAACGCGGCTCGCCGGCTGATCAAAGAGAGTTCCGAGACTATTGCAGCAATTGCCCTTCGCTGTGGTTTCGTGTCGGCATCGCACCTCGGCAGCGCCTACCGTCGCCTGTTCGGACATAGCCCCAGCGAAGAGCGCCGGAAATCGATGGCAGATATTCGTTTTTCCTCAGACCAAGGTCTTGGTTCCTTATAGGACTTATGTCTGAAGCCGAAAATCTTTAGTCCGAATGCCATAGATTATGCCTGGTGCTGCGCCAGCTTTTTCCGGCGATGGAAGCGGCGGGGGTATCCCACCGCCTTCGTCAGGCATGGAGAAGCTGGATGAACATGAACGGCGTCCTCAAAAACGGCGTCCTCGCCCCGGTGCTTGCTACAGGTTCCGTCGGCGGCGTCACTGGATTTGCCGACACCGTTGTCAGGGGCAGCATTGATTGTGGCAAGTGAGCGAAGTGCCACCGTTGCGGTGGTAGTGCCAATGTTCAATGCCGAACGAACGATCGGCGCGACCTTGGCCAGTATCTGTCGGCAGACCCATGAGGCGCTGGACATCATCATTGTCGATGACGGTTCGTCGGACAGTTCTGCATCGATCGCGGCCGCTCATGCGAAGCAGGATCGGCGGATCCGGATCATCCATCAGTCCAACAGCGGCGTCGCGGCAGCACGCAACAATGGTGCGGCCGCGACGGACGCAGAGTTTCTGGCCTTTGTCGATGCGGACGATCTATGGGCTCCGTCTAAAATCGGGCTTCAGCGGGAGGCGCTTGAGAGGGGCGGCTCGTCGGCCGGATTGGCCTACTGCTGGTTCGCGCTCATCGACGAGGAAAGTCGTGTATTCTCGCTCTACAATCGGCCGACCGCCGAAGGAAATGTGCTCCAGCGCATGTGCAGAAAGAATTTCGTCGGCAATGGCAGCTCGATGCTCATGCGTCGTTCCGCGTTCGAAAAGGCAGGCGGATTCGACCCCTCGCTGAGGGCGCGCAAGGCTCAAGGCTGCGAGGACCTGCTGATGTGCCTCAGAGTTGCGGAGAATTACGAATTTCGCGTGGTGCCGCAACATCTTGTGGGCTACCGCATGACTAACACGAACATGTCGAGCGATGTCATGCAGATGCTTCGTTCGTGCGAAATCGTTTTGGATGAATTTCGCGAGAAATATCCTGGGTATGGCACCGACCTAGACGCTCATCTGGCCGACATGATCCATTGGCTCGCAGTGAGGGGGTTCGTCGGCGGGCGATTTTTCGATGGCTGTGATCTGTTGAAGAGATTCTTGGTGTTAGAACCACGCCTGGCGATTTCGAGCATGCCGAACATGCTGAATGTGTATTGTCGAGCTAGGCTGGTTCCCCGCTGGATCAAGGCTCGGCTGAAGCGCTTGCGAAGCCAGAACGGGAAGTTTCGCCCTCTCTATATGGAAACGATCCGATGATGGTCGTCGCGCCATTCTTCACGAGCTTGCGACGGCTTTTCCGTCTGGCAGCGGCACCTGCCTGGGCTGGACCGACCATAGTAGGGCTCGGGCTGGCCGCGGCGGTCCTCGAGGGTGCCGGTCTTTTCCTTTTCATTCCTCTCATTCAGAGCCTCGGCGCTTTGACGCCGCAGCCGGGCAGATGGCAGGCGATTTTCGGCCAACTGCTGGCGTCCATTCCCGAACACCATTTAACGGCGTTCCTGGTCGCAGTTCTGTGCTTCACCATCCTCCTCAAAAATGTGGTCCATTTCATCAACACCTGGGTGACCCGGTACGTGGACGGTCTGGTCGCACATCAATTGCGGGCGAAGGTCTTCGATCAGACGATAAGCTCGTGCATCGACTACAGGGTCGAGAACAAGCGTTCGGACATCATCACGACGATTGCCAACAACACCTGGAAGGTCAGCCAGGGACTGAGCCTTGCCTATCGATTGATGATCTGTTTCTGCACGTTCGTCGTTTTTGTTCTGCTGATGCTCCTGATTTCCGTCCGGTTGACGTTTTTCTCGATGATGTTTCTGCTTTTCGGCGCGATGGCCATTCGCGTGGCGACGCGCCGCGCCGACGAGACCGGCAAGGCCGTTGTCGAAGAGAACAAGCAGTTCGGCCTCAGGATGTGGGAAAGCATCAACGCGCTGCAATTGATCCGCGCTTTCGCCCAGGAAGACTATGAACGCAATCGCTTCCTGCAGACGTCGGACACGGTGCGGCGACGTCTCCTGAAACTCGACATGCTATGGGCTACTCCTGCACCGGTCTCGGAAATATCGATCACGATGCTGATCGGCGCTCTCGTTCTTATAGCTCAGTCGACAGACGTCGGCATTGCCGCCTTGGCCGCCTTTCTATCGCTGCTCTACCGTCTTCAAGGTCCGACCCGGGAATTGTTGCAGTCGAAGATCGCATTGGATGGTCTTGCCGGCAGCATCGACGACGTCGACGATTTTCTCCGCAGGACGGAGAAACCCTTTCTCGCCCACGGGCTTCTACCGGCAGCAGCGCTCAACAAGGCCGTCGAGTTCCGGAACGTCTCCTTCCGCTACGATCCCGACCAGCCGCTGGCCCTGCAGGGCATCTCCTTCAGCGTTCCCGCAGGCAAAACCACGGCGATCGTCGGAGAGTCGGGTGCAGGCAAATCGACGGTCATGGCTCTGCTTTTTCGTTTCATGGATCCCACGTCCGGTGAGGTCGTCGCAGATGGGGTGCGCCTTCCAGAATTCGAACTCCGCAGTTGGCGAAGGCGCCTGTCGCTCATGTCGCAGGAAGTCCATCTCTTCAACGACACGATCGCGGCCAATATTGCCTATGGCGACCTTGAGGCCGGCAGGGCGGAGATACGCAAGGCGGCCGAGATTGCCAAGGCGGACGATTTCATCCGATTGCTTCCAGATGGCTATGAGACGCGCATCGGCGACCAGGGGATGCGTCTGTCGGGCGGACAAAGGCAGCGCATAGCGCTCGCCCGGACCATGCTTCGCAATCCCGATATTCTGCTGCTGGACGAGGCCACGAACGCGCTCGATGTCGAGACCGAACAGGCATTTCAGCTCGCGCTCGACGAATACTCGCATAACCGCACCGTTGTCGTGATCGCTCACCGGCTTTCGACCATTCAGGCCGCCGACCAGATCATCGTGATGTCGAAGGGTCGCGTAATCGAGACTGGCTCGCCGGCAGAGCTCTTCAAACGAGGCGGCCATTTTTCCCGGCTCCACGAGTTTCAACATGGCCGTGCCGCCACAATGGAAATTAATCGATGAGCTACAAGCTTACTGACATCGAACTGTCGGAACCCTTGGCGCCGATCGAGCTCTCGACCGAGCAGAACGGGGTCGGCCTCATCGCCCGATGGCAGGGACGATTGATTGGGTTCGAAATGATCGAACTATCGGCCGGATCGGTGATGACGGTCGAAAGGCTGAAAGCGCTTGCCGACGAGCGCTTTGCCGGGCGCATCGTCGTTGCAAAGCTGGAAGAGGAGCTGAGAGAACGGCAGCCGGTGGAGGAAGCGGCGCTGCCGAGCCTCAGCATTGCGATCTGTACCAAGGATCGCGCGCAGCGTCTTTCCCGGCTGCTAAGCTCGCTCGATCGGGTTCGAGGCGATCATTCCTTCCAATTCGTCGAAATCGTCGTGGTCGACAATGCTTCGGTGGATGCGGCTACACGCGAGGCCGTCGCGGGTTTCAGGGATGTCCGTTATGTTTTCGAACCGAAGGCGGGACTGGATTTTGCCCGTAACGCGGCCCTTCATGCGGCCAGGGGCGATATCATCGCCTATCTGGATGACGACGTCGTGGTGGACCGCAACTGGCTCGCAGGTCTTGCCAAGGCTTGTCGTGAGAATCCTGGCGTCGGCGGTTTCACGGGCCTGGTGCTGCCATATCGCCTCGACACCGAGGCGCAGATCTTTTTCGAACGACGAGGAGGGTTTGGCCGCGGCTTTGCTCGAAGGGAGTTTCACAGAACCCGTTTCGACAATCCACTCCATCCCGTCGGGTCCGGCACTCTCGGTGCCGGCTGCAATATGGCCTTCGATCGCGCGCTGCTGATCCAGCTTGGCAGCTTCGATGAAGCGCTTGATACGGGAGCGCCGCTGCCTGGCGGCGGCGATCTCGACATTTTTTACCGCGTGCTGCGTTCGGGCCGCCCCATGATCTATGAGCCGGAATATGCAGTTTATCACGAGCATCGCGAAACCATTCCGCAGCTCCGGCGACAATACTGGACGTGGGGCCTCGGCATGATGGCATTTCTCGTCAAAAGCTATCGCACCGACGATGAAATGCGCGCGCAGCATCGCGCCCTAGTCCGTTGGTGGTTCTACGATCAGTTGAAGGCGCTTGCTCGCGCCGCAAGACGATTTCGCGGCCACGAGCTGCGTTTCGGCATGGCAGAGCTGTGGGGCGGAATCTACGGCCTTGCGGGCGAATACGACCGCTCGCGCGCACGCATCCAGGCGATCCGGGAGCGCAACCCATGATGAAAGAGCGCTTTGAGGTGCGGCATATCGATCTCGCCGCTGCCAATGCCGGCGCCGAGAGTGGGCCAGCATTGTCCATCTTCTGGTGGAAGGACCTGCCGCTTGGAACACGTGCATCCTTGCAGGATGAGCTGCCTTACGGAATCCCTCAGTTGCGCCAACTCGCCGCCGAATATGCAGCCGCGCAACTGGAAGCGCGCAGCATCAGTCTTAGCGCACCGCTGCGCGCCACCTACGAAGGATGGCCCAAGCGCGCACTCTCGCTCGAGGCCGCGCTGAAAGCGGAAGTTCTGATCGGAAGCCTCGATGAGTTCGCAACCGCGTCTTCCGCTTCGGCGCATGACATCTCCGTGGTGATCTGCACGCGCGATCGCGGTCCGGCGCTGGCTGATTGCCTTCGCAGCGTGGCAGCACAGCGCAGCGCCCCGGGGGAAATTATCGTCGTCGACAATTCCAGCAACGGAAATGCCAAGGGCGTGTGCGGAGAGTTCCCTGGCGTTCGTTATGTCCATGAGCCGCAGGCTGGCTTGAGCCGTGCCAGAAACGCGGGAATTCGTGCAAGCCGGCTGAATATCGTCGCCTTCACCGACGACGATGTCGAAGTCCATCCCGGCTGGACCGCAGAGATCGCGCGCGCCTTTGCGGACCGGGATGTGGATGCGCTCACTGGTCTGGTGCTGCCGGCGCGCCTCGACACACCAGCGCAACGCTGCTTTCAGTTCACCATGGGCGGCTTCGGGACCACTTTCGTGCCGCTCACCTTCGACAGTCGCTTCTTTGAAGAGACGCGGCCGAGCGGGGCGCATGTGTGGAAGATGGGCGCAGGCGCCAACATGGCCTTTCAACGATCCGTATTCGAGCGGGTCGGCCTGTTCGACGAACGCCTCGGCGCAGGAGCTGCGGGGTGCTCCGAAGACTCAGAACTCTGGTACCGGCTTCTGGCGACCGGCGGGGCGTGCCTCTACGAACCGCGGGCCGTCGTCTTCCACCACCATCGAAGCGACTGGCCGGGCCTAAAGCGGCAAATGAGCGCCTACATGAAGGGCCATGTGGCGGCGCTTGTGGTGCAGTACGATAATTTCGGCGACCGTGGAAACATCGTGCGCATCTGTAAGCAACTGCCGGTCTACTTCCTGAAGACGTTCGTCAAAACGCTTTTCGAGGGTCAGCCGGGCAGGCTCGGAATTTTGGCCTCAGAAATGCGGGGATGGTTGGCCGGGCTGCCGTTTCTTCTGCGCTTCGGTTGGAGAAAGCGGCGGATACCAATGCGTGTAGCCGCCGATGCGAAGGGAATGGCGAAATGATCAAGAAGGCGCCGCTTGGCCGGTTCCTGTCTGGGAACCCTTATCCGAATGGTCTGACGGATGGCCTCTTCTATCGTGAGAAGATGCGCGCCATCCATCGTGTCGCCCCGACCGAAACCGGCGGCTTCGGACGGGTGTTGGAAATCGGCGGCGGTCGCAGCGGCCTTGCCAGCATTCTCTACCCGGAAGCAGAGATCGTCACGCTCGACATCGACCCGGAACTGGGCGAGCACCAGCCCTCGTGGGCGAGATCGACCTTCATTTGCGGCAATGCCTGTTCGCTGCCCTTCGCCGACGGCAGCTTTGATATCGTCACCTTGTTCGACGTGCTGGAGCATATCAGGGACGATCGCCTCGCCGCACATGAGGCGTTGCGGGTAGTGCGGCCGGGCGGATATGTCCTCATCTCCACCCCTGAATCCAAATGGCACTATCCCTATTTCGGAGCCATGAAACGCCATTGCCCGCATGAGAGCGAGTTGATGCGCGAGTGGGGGCATGTCAGGCGTGGGTATAAGGACCCGGAACTCACAGCTCTTTTCGACAGGCCGCCGGAACGGCGTGCCACGTTCATCAATCCCGCGACGGCGTTCTTCCATGACGTCTCGTTTTCGCACCTCGGACGCCGCCGCCGCAAAGTTCTTTATGCGCTCGCGGCTCCTGTAACGGCCATTGGTTATCTGATGCACCGGCCCTCCACGCGGGGTACCGAGACAGCATTCGCCTGGCGCAAATGACCGGTCATCGGACGCCGCGGGTGATCGCCCTCTTTCCTTGGGGTGACGTGATCGAGGAATTTCTCGAGCCGATTGGGCTTGAGCTCCAGGATTTCGTCGAGCGGATGACGGGAGGCTGGCTATTCGGCTATGCCGCCGCGCTGAGCTCGGTGGGCCACAAGCCCATCATTGTCTGCGCATCCGAGCGGGTGAGCAGAATTGAATGCTACGTGCATTCCGGCACAGGCACGCCTATCTGGGTCGCCCCGGCAAGGCGGTCCCGGCAGGGCCATTCTCCCGCCGCCTCTAGCCTGCGGCGCTGGGCCGCGACGCCGCTCGCAGCCTTCCGCGAGATACTCATCCGCTCCCGATGCAATGTGCTGCTTGCCCAGGAATATGAATATATTCGCTTTGATGCGCTTGCATGGCTGGCGCGCCGCATGAAGGTCCCTCTCTACGCCAGCTTCCAGGGCGGAGATCGTACGCTGTCCTGGATCGAGGCCGTTGCGCGGCAGCTTTCGTTGCGCGCGTGCTCCGGCCTCATCGTCGCTTCCTCTGCGGAACGCGACCGCCTCGCCAAGGCTTATCCGCGCATTGCGCTCGACATCGCGAATATCCCGAATCCGCTGGATACCGGGGAATGGCGGGCGATGGACCGCGTGGAGGCGCGAGCAAGCCTTGGCTTGCCGCAGGATGGTTTCATCGTCTTCAATCACGGGCGCATTGATATCCGCCGCAAGGGGCTCGATGTTCTCCTGAAGGCTTGGGCGCGCTTTGCCGACAATTCAGCCGGCGAGCTGGTGATCATCGGTTCGGGCCAGGACAGCGAGGCGTTTGCAAGGCTTCTTGGCGAAAGCGGCCTGTCGAATGTGCAATGGCTTTCCAGCTACACGACCGACCGGCCCCTGATCCGGCGCTGGCTTTCGGCCGCGGATGCCTACGTCACGGCCTCGCGCATCGAAGGTATGCCGGTCGCGCCATTGGAGGCAATGGCCTGCGGCCTTCCTGTCGTCGCCACGGACGCGCAGGGTTTGCCGGACATTCTGGCCGATGGAGAGGCCTCCGGCGGCCTGATGGTGGGGCAGGAGCGGCCAGAGGAGATTGCGCAGGCCCTGGCGAGATTGAAAGACGATAGAGCCTTTCGAGCACAACTCAGTACGGCGGCCAGGAAACGGGTTACAGAAAAATTCTCGATCGAGGCGGTCGGTGCCGCTCTCGATGATTTTCTGACAAAGCCCCGAAGGTAAGGGTCACACCCGACTGCGATACCAGGCGAGCGCCGTCTCTATGATGGTGTCGATATCGGAATGCCTGGGCACCCATCCAAGCTCCCGCTCTGCCTTGCCGGCCGCAGCGACGAGCGCCGGCGGGTCACCGGGTCTGCGGGGACCATAGGCAACGGGAAGTTTGTGTCCGGAAACGCGGCCGACGGCGTCGACCAATTCTTTGACAGTCGTTCCGGTGCCCGTACCGAGGTTGTAGACATGCACGCCTCGGTCCCGCAATAGCTTTTCACCCCCAAGGACATGGGCATGCGCCAGATCACTGACGTGGATGTAGTCGCGGATGGCGGTGCCGTCCCGTGTGTCGAAATCGGTGCCGTTGATGGTAAAGGTCCGACCCGGTTTGATCGCCGCCTCTATGGCGAGCGGAACGACATGTGTCTCAGGTTCGTGCCGTTCGCCGATCTCGCCATCAGGGTCGCAGCCGGCTGCATTGAAATATCGCAGCATCACCGCATTAAGGCCGCGCGCACGCGAGAAATCCTCTACCATCCGCTCGATCATGAATTTCGACCATCCATAGGGATTGATTGGCCACTGCGGATGCTCTTCGTCGATCGGGGTGCGCACCGGAATGCCGTAGGAAGCGCAGGTACTTGAAAAGATCAGCCTGTCGATCCCGGCCTTGAGCATCTCCTCGATGAGCACCAACGTCCCAAAAGTGTTGTTCCGGTAGTAGAGTTCAGGCAATTCGACGGATTCGCCGACGTAAGCATAGGCGGCGAAATGCGCCACCACATCCGGTCGGTACTGGCGCAGTGCTGCCGCCATTGTCTCGGCGTCTGCTATATCGCCCTCGACGAGCGGTCCCCATTTGACCGCTTCACGCCAGCCGCGGGAGAGATTGTCGTAGGTTACCACCGACCAGCCCGCCTCGGCGAAAGCCTTGCAGCAATGCGATCCGATATAACCGGCTCCGCCTGTGACTAGGACAGTGCTCATTCCGCGGCGACCTGCTGTGAGCGGTCCGACGAAAGCAGGTCGTCAAAATAGGCGATCGTTTTGGCAAGCCCGCCCCGCAACTGGACCTTCGGCTTCCAGCCAAGCTCGCGCATGGCGAAGCCAATGTCCGGCTGCCGCTGCCTGGGATCGTCGGCAGGCAAGGGCAAGTATTTTATCGTCGATCGGCTTCCAGTCAGTTCTATGACGAGATTGGCAAGCTCCAGCATCGTAAATTCCGCCGGATTGCCAAGATTGATCGGGCCTGTGATCTCGTCCTTCGTCCCCATCAGACGAACCAGGCCGTCAATGAGGTCGTCGACGTAGCAGAACGAGCGTGTCTGCTGGCCATTGCCATAAACGGTTATCGGCTTGTTCTGCAGCGCCTGCACGACGAAGTTGGAAACGACACGACCGTCATCGGGGTGCATCCTTGGGCCATATGTGTTGAAGATGCGCGCCACCTTGATCCGGAGCTGGTGCTGTCGCCAGTAATCGAAAAACAGGGTCTCGGCGCAGCGTTTGCCCTCGTCGTAGCAAGAGCGCGGTCCTATCGGGTTCACCCGGCCCCAATAATCCTCCTGTTGCGGATGGATCTCGGGATCGCCGTAGACTTCGGAGGTGGAGGCCTGGAGGATCTTTGCGCCGACCCGCTTGGCGAGGCCCAGCATGTTGATCGCGCCATGGACGCTGGTCTTCGTCGTCTGCACCGGATCGAACTGGTAGTGAACCGGACTTGCCGGGCAGGCGAGGTTGTAAATTTCATCGACCTCTATGTAGAGGGGAAAGGTAACGTCGTGGCGGATGATCTCGAAAGACCTGTCGTCAAGCAGGTGCGCGACGGTACTTTTGCGTCCCGTAAAGAAATTATCGACGCAAATAACTTCATGTTTTTCCCGCAAAAGCCGTTCACACAGGAACGATCCGAGGAAGCCTGCACCACCAGTCACTAGGATTCGCTTCGTTTGCATGGCCGATTATCTCGCAGCTCGTTCGGTGACGTTGCCGCCGGCGGAAACCATGGCAAGCACCAGGGCGACGATGCTGTTCTTGAGGACGTCGTTCATGTTCTCGACCCTTCTCCAACGCTTTACGAAGGCGGTCGGATTGCCCGCCGCTTCCATCGCCGGGGAGACGTGGCGCAGCGGTAGGTATAATCTATGGCGTTAGGACCAAAGATTGTTGTCTTTGGACGAAGGTCCTATAATGAACCGGACGTTAGTCTGAGGCAGAGCGAAGTTTCTCAAGCCGTGGCGTTGCCGTTTTGGTCGGCTCAATATCCCTGTACCGGCAGCGGCGCGTCCGGATTGCGCTGGAACCACTCGATATCGCGGGCCACCTGGTCAAGCTGATCCTGGACATCGCGCTGATTGCGGCGGATATCGTGAAGCTGGTCTTCCAGGTCCTCGATCTGTCGACGCAAATCCGATCTGTCCTGATCCTTTGCCTCCCTGAGTTTCCTTGAAAGGGCGTCTATGTTGGATTCCTTGAATCTTTGGTCGTCCTGCATGGAGCTCAGTTGCGATTGCAGCGAGTGCTGCCGGTTGCCCAGCCCATAGCCCCGCAGGAATCCTGCCGCAGTCGCCGGCGGGCAGACATTGGCATAGGCGCTGCCGGCCTGTCCGCTCGCAAGCCCGCTCATCGGCGTGCAGTAACGGACGAGGCCTGTCTGATAACCCTGATACCAGATCGTCTGGTCGGGCACGATCTTGGCCCTCTCGCAGGATTTGGCGTGGGCGGCGAAGCGCTGTTGCGGATCATATCCCGCCGCCCCATCGGTCTCACCGATGACCCGCCAGTCGGCGGCAATACATTCCTCCTTGGAAAGAGTATTGCAGGAAACCAGAAAAAGGCTGCAGCCGATGGCTGCAAGTAAAAGTAATAAGCGAAACATAGTGATCCATTAGGGCTAAAATAATGGAGCACACCGTAACTGCGAAAATCCCACCTGTCACCGCAGCCATGGCTGGAATCTGGCAATTCTGTGGTTTTTACGTGTCAAAACTACAGCGGCCATCTCCTGCAGATAGTCAGGTCGAATAGGAGGAGGTCGCCGCCTTTCTGAATCAGCCTGCGCAGCGCGATCTGAATGGCGATCTTGCCGTGTTGCGAGGGGACTATTCGGCCGATTGAGCAAAGGTCGGACGAAGATTGCGGTAGCTCGCTCCCGGATGCGGCGCAACGAGCCGTGGCCCGCTACCGCCGAGTTTTTCGCGCAACGTTCCCTGCCGATAATCGGTCTTGTAGACGCCGCGCCTTTGCAGCTCCGGCACCAGCAGATCCACGGCGTCCTCGAAGCTTTCCGGCGTTACGGCATAGGCGAGGTTGAAACCGTCAACGTCGGTATCCTCGATCCATTCCTGCATGAGATCCGCGACCGTCGAAGGCGAGCCGACGAACACCGGCCCGAAGCCGCCGACACCGACCCAATCGGCCATTTCTCGGACCGTCCATTCCTTGCTCGGATCGATCGTCGTGAAGGTCTCTACGGCCGATTGGACAGCATTGGTATGGCGGTGACGCAGCACTTCGTCCGGGCCGAACTGGCCGAAATCGATGCCGGTCCAACCCGAGATCAGCGTCAGCGCGCCTTCGAAAGACGCATAGTTTCGATATTCGTTGAATTTGCGCTGGGCTTCCGCATCCGTCTCGCCGAGGACGACGGTCTGCAGATTGAAGGCAAGTATGTCCCTCGGATTTCGGCCAAGTCGTTCTGCCGCCTGACGGACATTTGCGACATAGCGCTTCAGCACGGCCTTGGAGGGAGCGGCGACGAAAATGCATTCGGCATGCGCCCCGGCGAAATCCTTGCCGCGGCTGGAGGCGCCAGCCTGATAGAGCACCGGCGTTTTCTGCGGCGACGGCTCGCTCAGGTGAATGCCGGGAACGTTGAAATACTTTCCGGAATGGCGGATCGGATGCACTTTTTCCGGATGGGTGAAGATGCCCTTTTCGCGGTCGCGCACGACTGCATCGTCTTCCCAGCTCCCTTCCCAGAGCTTGTAGCAGACCTCGAGATATTCTTCGGCGAGATCATAGCGATCGTCGTGGTTCGTCTGTGCCGGCTGTCCGATGTTGAGCGCGCCGCTGTTCAAATAGGAGGTCACAATATTCCAGCCGACGCGTCCCTTGGTCAGGTGGTCGAGCGTCGAGATCCGGCGAGCGAACGTGTAGGGATGCTCGAAGGAGAGCGAGGCGGTCAGCCCGAAGCCGAGATGTTCAGTCTCGTAAGCCATGGTTGGAATGAGCTGCAGCGGATCGTTGACCGGCACCTGCGCCGAATGGCGAAGCGCGGCATCGACGTTTCCATTCAGCACGTCATAGACGCCGAGCACATCGGCTATGAACAGGCCATCGAATTTGCCGCGTTCCAGCGTCTTTGCCAGATGTACCCAGTAATCGAGATCCTTGTATGTCCAGGACCTGTCCCGCGGGTGCCTCCAAAGCCCTGGCGACTGATGTCCGACGCAATTCATATCGAAGGCGTTCAGCCTGATTTCTCGGGTCATATTGATTCTCCTCGGATTTAAGGATTGCTGCGGCCGAGGCCGTAAGTCAGCGCCAAGGCTCCTACGAGCACGGCACCTTTGATGAAATCCTGCGTGTAATAGGGTGCGTTCAGCATGGTGAGGCCGTTCAGAAGCACGCCGACGAAGACGGCGCCGACGATCGTCCCGAGTACGTTGGGACGGCGCAGATTGAGGACGGCAAAGCCGATCAAGGCTGCCGCAACCGAATCCATCAGCAACGATCCGCCGGAGGAGACGTCACCGCGGCCGACGCGGGCGGCAATGATGATGCCGCCGAGGGACGCCAGCGTGCTGGAGATGACATAGGCAAGGGTCTTCAGCCTCACGGTCGAGGCGCCTGCCAGCCGGGTCGCGATCTCGTTGCCGCCGGTCGCAAACAATAGCCGGCCGATGCGGGTGCGCTCGGTGAGGACGAAGAGGCCGATCGCGACGGCGAGCGTCAGTACGACGGACACGGGCACTGTGCCCGCAATGCTGTACCGGCCGATCGTTAGGAAGGCGGGATCATAGGCGCCCGTCGCTTTGGAGCCATCCGGTAGAATGAGCCCGGCGGAGATCGATCGGCCGGCCGTCGGTACGAGTTGCAGACCCGACAATAGAAACATCATTGCAAGCGTCGCCAGCAGATCTGGAACGCGAAGGCGAACGATGAGAATGGCGTTGAGGAGACCGATGATGGCGCCGAAGGCAAGCACCAGCGGCACCGTTGCGAAGGCATTGAGATGCCAGACGATCATCGCATAGCTCGCCGCCATCACGCTCGACGCGGCGACAGCGCCGATCGACAGATCGAAACCGCCGACGGCAAGCGTCACGGTCACGCCGGCGCCGAGGATTGCAACCACGGAGACCGCCTGCAGGATGCTCATCAGATTGCCGATATTGATAAAGGCAGGCTCGGCGGCGGCAAAGCCGATGAGCATCGCCGCAAGAAGGATGAAGACAGCACCGGCCCGCAGGAACGCGCCGATTGCGCTGAAGCTATAGCCGTCGTTTCCCGGCTGGCGCGTCGCGACCTTGGCTGGTGTGTCATTGTCGATCGTCGTCATGCTGAAATTCCTTGAATGACGGTATTGGCGGCCGCGCTGCCGGAAGCTGGCCGCAACGTGTGGCGGTCCATAACGAGGATCCTGTCGGCCACTTCGTAAGCCTCCTCGGGATCGGATGTTGCGATCAGCGTTGCACGATCCGTGCGGGATCGTATTGCCGCGATGATGTCGCGACGGGCGCCGACATCGACACCCTGGAAAGGCTCATCGAGCAGAAGCAATCGGCTGGGCTCGGCTTCCCATCGTGCGATGACCGTCTTTTGCTGATTTCCGCCGGAAAGCGTCCAGACGGAGGCGAGGGGGCCAGCCGCCTTGATGCCGAGGCGACGGATTGCCTGCTCGGCCTCATATTCCTCGCGGCCGCCGAGCAGGAAACCATGCGGATACCATCTGGCGAGATGCGGCAGGCTGATGGTCGCGGCCAGGGAGTTGCCGGGCCAGGCCGGAGGCATGAGCGAAGAACGGTGACGATCTTCTGCGGCCATGGCAATGCCGGCAGCGATCGCATCCGCCGGCGACCTTGGAAGGCGCGGCTTGCCGTCGAGAAACATTTCACCGCCCGCCAGTCGTCCAACGCCAAAGATCGCAGAGAGCAACCGGCTCTTTCCGGCGCCGAGCACGCCGGTAATGGCGACGACTTCACCTTGGCGAAGCGTCAGATCGAAGGGTTCGCTCGTCGGAAGGAGCTGCGCGTCACGTAGCCCGAAGACGATTGGGCCCGTCATCTCTCTGGCATCCGCCTGTGCGACATCCAGCTTCCGGCCGATCATGGTTTCGATTGCGGCAGAAGAATCGATTGGTCGAGCGAAGGCACCGACCACGCGACCGCCCCGCATGACCACTGCGCGATCGGCTATGGCTTCGATATCGGCGGTGCGGTGCGAAATGTAGAGGATGGCGAGCCCTTCGCTGCGGAGCCGCAAGAGGATATCGAAGAGCCGCCGGCTTTCCTGGAGAGACAGGCTCGCCGTCGGTTCATCCAGGATCAGCAGTTCGGCGCGGTGGGCGAGTGCGCGCGCGATCGCCACGAGCTGGCGGTCTGCAGCCGAGAGATCGCCGAAGTCGCGATCGAGGGGAAGAGAGATGTTGGCGGCGTCGAGCATCGCCTGGGCATCGCGACGAACGCTGCGCCGCGAGACGAAGAAGCGGGTGCCGCGATCGGCAAATTGGTTGAGCATGAGCGCGTCGGCGACGGTCAATCCCGGCGCTCCGATCAGATCTGTGGATTGATGAACCGTGACGATGCCGGCGCGCGCTGCATCCGACGGGCTGCGCGGCTTGAAAGCCTGACCGCTGAAATTGATCGTCCCGCCATCGGCTGCGATCACGCCGGAGAGAATTTTCACCAGTGTTGATTTGCCCGCGCCATTTGCGCCCATCAGCGCGACGATCTCGCCGCGTTCGATCGCCAATCCGGCGCCGGCAAGAGCACGCGTTGCGCCGAAGCTATGCGTTAGATTTTCGATTGTCAGCAGGGGCATCAAACGGCATTCCGGTGAGAAGCCTTGATACTGCTCAGCCGAGCCTCGAATCTCCAGGCAAGGCTTTGCTGCCGCGGTCAGCCGAAGGAAACAAAGAATCTAGCAATTTCGCCAAAATCAGATGATTTAATCTACTAAATTTATAGGCTTTATATCTAATAAATTTGCGTCGCTGGAGCTGCCGACCCGTGAGACGACGCATTTGATTGATCAAGAGGATCGCGACAATGAAACCCCTCGCACAGCTCGCTCTGTCTGCCGCTGCCATTCCATTCCTGTTTACGCAAGCTGCTGTTGCCGGAGGCATTGCCGGTGCGCCTGCTCCCTTCGACAAGGGCGGCGTCAAGGTTGCGCTGATTAGCTACATATCGGCAGGCGACTTTTTCCAGGCCTATCAGGCCGGTGCCGAAGCGCAGGCAAAGTCTCTCGACATCGACCTGCGTGTTTTCCCGGGACGGCAAGATGCCGCCGAACAGCGTGAGCAGATTTTGCAGGCCATTAATCTCGGTGTGTCCGGCATCGTCATTGACCATGGCTTGCCGGAATCGCTCGGCGACGTCGTGCAGCAGGCGCTCGACAAGGGCATCAAGGTTGTCGCATTCGACGTCAATCTCAACAATCCGAAAATCCCGCAGGTCGAGCAGAGCGACCACGAGATTGCCGACCTCGCCCTGAAACAGGCCGTCAAGGACAACGGCGCCAAGTTCAATGCCGGTTATGTCTATGTCGCGGGCTTTGCACCGCTCGATCGCCGCAACGAGATCTGGGACAAGTTCAAGGCCGAGAATGCGGGCGTCGTTGAAAAGGCCCGTTTCGGCAATGTCAGCGATACGACGGCAACGACCACAGCCGACCAGGCAAAGGCCGCGCTGACGGCCAATCCGGATATCAGCGTCGTCTTTGCGCCCTACGATGAATTTGCCCGCGGGGTAAAGCTTGCCGCTTCCGACCTCGGCATTGCCGGCAAATTGAAGATCTATTCGGCTGATGTATCGACCGCCGATATCCAGGAGATCACCGCGGATGGCAGCCCCTGGGTGGCGACGGTCGCGACCAATCCGGCCGTGGTCGGCGCGGTCTCGGTCCGTGCCGCGGCGCTGCAGATCGCCGGGCAGGATGTTCCCCACCAGATCTCGGTCAAGCCAGCGCTCCTGACCCAGGAGTCGCTGCGGGCAGCCGGCGTCAAGACGATCGAGGAGCTCGCGCAGAAAATCCCGGCTTTCAGCACCAGCGACGCCGCAACCGCAAGCTGGATCCCGGCCAAGCTTTTCTAGGCTCGGCCAGATCGATCTTCCGGTGACGATCGCACGACCGTCATCGGTCTTGTTTCATAGAACGGGAGTTCTCTATCCATGAGCCAGTCCAACGTCCTTTTCGCGACCAATCCGGGCACGACACGCAAGGACCTTTTCGCCAGTGCCATTGAGATATCTGCGGATCTTTCCAAGCGCGCCGCTGAACTCGATCGCGAGGGCCGACCTCCTCTTGCTGAGATTATCAAACTCAAGAAGGCCGGATTGCTGAACGCGCTGCATTCGCGGGAGATCGGCGGCGGCGGGCTGGACTGGGTCGATGGCCTGCGCTTGGTGCGCATACTTGCCAGGGGCGAAAGCTCCATCGGGCAGCTCCTGGGCTATCATTTCGTCAACAGCCAGTACATTTACTGGGCGCTTGATCCCGTGCGCGCCGAGGCGCTCGGCGAAGAGACGGTCGCGGAAAACCTTTATTGGGGAGCCGCCGTCAATCCGCGCGATCCGGGGCTGGTTCTAACACGGCGCGGTAGTGGCTATGTCCTGAACGGGCGGAAAACTTTTTCGACGGCCGCCCATGTCTCCGATTACATCAATGCAAACGCCGCATTGGACGACAAGATCGTCGGCTTCACCATCCGCACCAACCGGCCGGGCTATATCGCCAATGACGACTGGGACAATTTCGGCCAGCGCCTGTCGGACAGCGGCAGCGTCGATTTCCGCGACTTCCCCGTTTATGCCGAGGATATTGTCGGCCAGCCAGTCGCGCCGGATGCGGCACCCCCGGTGCTTTCGACCTTCAATACGCCTCTGATCCAGTTGGTTTTCGTCAATTTCTATCTCGGTACAGCCGAAGGGGCATTGCAGGCAGCGCTCGACTATGTGCGCGCGACGACGCGGCCCTGGGTCACGTCAGGCGTCGAGCGCGCCGCCGACGATCCCTATATTCTCGAACGTGTCGGAGAATTCACAGCTTCGCTAAAGGCTGCAGCGGCCTTGGCGGACAGTGCTGCCGCAGCCGTTCAAACGGAGCTTGCAAAGGGGCATTCCGTCACCGCCCGCGAACGCGGCGCGGCGGCGGCCGAAGCCTATGCTGCCAAGGTCCACGCGACCAATGTCTCGCTCGACATCACGTCTCGCGTCTTTGAGCTGACAGGCGCGCGCTCAACTGCCGACAAATACCGGTTCGACCGCTTTTGGCGCAATGTGCGCACCCATACACTTCATGACCCGGTCTTCTACAAAGCCAAGGAAGTCGGCGAATTCGTCTTGAACGACAAGATTCCGGACGTCAGCCTCTATAGCTGATCGGCGGCTTAGCCCTCAACGAAAGCCCCATGCCTAAAGGTAGGCATGGGGCTTTCGTTTGCCCGGGGAGGAATTAGAGAGCACCGTTTTTGGGCGGCAGGACGCCGTTCAGATAATAGTTGCCGACCACATGGTATTTCCAGCGCACGGGATCGTGGAGCGTATGCGTGCGGGCGTTGCGCCAGTGGCGATCGAGATTGAGGCCCGATTGCACGGATGAGGTGCCGGCGAGTTCGAAGAGGGTATTGGAAGCCTCGATGGCGATCTCCGTCGTCAACACCTTTGCTGCGGCTACGGCGATCGTCGCCTCGACGACCCTCTCTTCAGTCGTTTCGATTTGGGCAGCATCGACCTTGGTGCCGGCGCGTTCGACCTGTGCGGCTGCAGCCTCGAGCTTGATCGCGATCTGGCCGACCTTAGCGATCGTGAGTGGATCGTCCGACGCTTTGTCCACGCCGCTATCCATCCAGGGGCGGGACTTGGTGCGCACGAAGCTGATCGTCTCGGCGAAGGCGGCCCGCGCAAGACCGAGATCGACGCCGGCATGGATGATCTGGCCGACCGAGCCGATCGTCGTCGGTCGTTCGAACCCCTTGTGATGGCGCACGACCGCGTCGGCGCTGACGTAAACATTATTGAGAACAGTCGTGCCGCTGCCCGTCGTGCGTTGACCGAAGCCGTCCCAGTCATCGACGATTTCTACGCCCTCCGTCCCCTTCGGCACGAAAGCCATGACTAACCTGTCATCCGCATCAAGCGCGAAAACTGTGATCCAATCGGCAAAAAGCACGCCGGTCGAATAATATTTTCTCCCGTTCAAGCGGTAGCCGGAGCCGTCACCCACTATCCGGGTATTGTAGTGACCGACTGTTTTCGTTCCGCGCTCCGACAACGCATTACCGAAGCGGTCGCCGGCGAGCGCGCGGCCAAAGAAAAAGCGCTTCTGCTCGTCGCTACCGTCCGTTCGCAGCGCCTCCAGAATGTAGAAATGGTTTTGAGGGATCTGGCCGATGGAGCCGTCGGCCTCAGCGATGATCGCCGTCACTTCGGCGAGCACCGAATTCGACACGTCCAGCCCCCCATATTCGGCGGGCACGGCAATTGCGAGAAGCCCCGACTGTGACAGTTGATCGAGCTCGTCGAAAGGCAGAATGCGATCAGCATCCCGCCGGGCGGCGCTCGCTGCGAACCGATCGGCGAGTGTGCGGGCCGCCGCAAGCGCCTCTTCGTCGCTTTCCAATCGAGTGGGCACAAGACGGGTAGGCGCTATGCGTCCCGTTATTACGGTCATGGGGGCCTCCTTGAAACAACGGGTAATAGGTGCGCGAAGTCGGCGCATTTCTTAAGGCGGTAATTTCTATAGTTTTAATGCAATTTGGAAAGTCTTGCTCCGGCGGCCCGTGCTCGACACGTTGAGCGGTGCAATGGAGCACGATGGGGCAGGCCATCGAGATTGCGCGGGCCTTCTTGCAATCCTTCGGGAAGCCGCTGCCTTGGCAGGACATTGGAGACGCTAGCGTTGGCGAACCGCGACCTTGCTTCCTAGAATGCAACACGCCTCGTTCCGCTCGCGGCATGCCGTTGCTCGATTGCAATCACCCTGAACCATCTTCTTCTGCAATTTGCGGATAAAATAGAACACTAATTCTATGTATTAAGCGTGAAGCTTCATACCCTCGGCAAATCTTGCATAGAGGGTCTGACATGAGCACTACGAAAAGGTTTGAGGTTACAAGGCCGCTGGGCGCGTACTCGCGTACCGTGGAGATATCCCGATGAGCTCCGCTCCCGAAAAGGTCAATGTTCTGTGGTTTTTGCCAACCCACGGCGATAGCCGCTATCTCGGCACCTCGTTCGGCGGGCGCAACGTGGATCTCGCCTATTTGAAGCAGGTGGCCCAAGCAGCGGATTCGCTTGGATATTACGGTGTGCTGATCCCGACCGGCAAAAGCTGCGAGGATAGTTGGGTGGTTGCCTCAGCGCTGGCGCCGCTGACGGAGAAGCTGCGCTATCTGATTGCCGTGAGGCCAGGTCTGCTTTCGCCGACGCTCGCCGCGCGTATGACGGCGACGCTCGACCGCATCTCGGAGGGCCGGCTTCTGATCAATGTCGTCACAGGTGGCGATCCCGTCGAGAACAAAGGCGATGGCATCCACTATGCGCATAGCGAGCGTTACGAGATCACGGAGGAATTTCTCCACATATACAAGGCGCTGCTGCGTGGCGAGACGGTGAACCATAAGGGAAAGCATTTCGACATCGAAAACGGCTCGGTGCTCTACCCTTCGTATCAGACGCCACATCCGCCGCTTTATTTCGGTGGCTCTTCCGGCATCGGGCAGGAAATTGCCGCCCGCACTATCGACAAGTACCTGACATGGGGAGAGCCGCCGGAAGAGGTGGCGAAGAAAATCGCCGAGGTGCGAGCGCTGGCAGACAGGGAGGGCCGAGAGGTTACTTTCGGTATCCGGCTGCACGTTATCGTGCGTGAGACGGCCGCAGCGGCATGGCAGGCGGCCGAAGACCTCATTCAATTTCTGGACGACGAGACGATCGCCAAGGCACAGAAAGTGTTCGAGCGAATGGATTCCGTCGGCCAAAACCGCATGAGCCGCTTGCATGGCGGTCAGCGAGACAAGCTCGAGGTCAGTCCAAATCTATGGGCAGGTGTCGGCCTGGTCAGAGGCGGCGCAGGCACCGCGCTCGTCGGCGACCCGGATCAGATAAAGCAGCGGATGGAAGAATACCGCGAGATCGGCATCGATACCTTCATCATGTCGGGCTATCCGCATCTGGAGGAGGCCTATCGCTTCGGCGAACTGGTTCTGCCTCATCTGCCACTTGCCCATCCCGTCAAGGCCGCAAGTTCATTGGTCAATACCGGTCCATTTGGCGAGACCATCGCCGGTGATCACAAGCCGGCATTCAAAAGGCAGTAAGGCGGGACGGGAAGAGGTCGTAGAACTGCGGTTGGACGAACCGCCGGCCGAGTCCGAAACTGCATCGGACCTCGCTCGCCGGCGGCCGCCAAAATGCTGGTGGTCGCCCATGAAGTCAGTGGATGTCACACAACCGAATATTGAGCTTCGAGGAAAAATGTCTATTTTTCCGTGCTGAAAAATGTGGGCGCAAAGTCGAACCCCAGGATTTTGCGAGGCTTCCGCTTCGCCCTTGCTTTGCGGATGCCTACGCAACCACTCGGAGTTTCAGGCTGACAATGATCACATCCCCGACGATACAGCTTCCCCAGAGAGCTCTCATGCTTGCTCAGGGCGTGATTTCAACGCCGAAAATCAGCTACTTCTCGTTGCTGATAGTGATCGGCCTGACCGTTTTCATGGCGGTTTATGAAGTGCCGGGCATCCTGAGGGATTGGGTGATCAATCAAAATCCCGTCATGCTTGATAGCGGGGATATTCGCGACGGAAAATGCTCGACCCAAAAGGGCTTCTTCACCACCTGCTCGGCTCATCTCAACTATACGTACAATGCTCAGACCTATGACAAGGATGTCGAGATCATGTTTGTCGACCTCCATGTCGGTGATTATGAAACGAATCTCGTCATTTCCGGGGACCACCCGGATTTGGCGACCCTTAGCCTCGGCATTGATATGCTCTGGAACCGAATCATAACGCTTGTCGTTTTCGTTGCTGTTCTCGGCGGTGCCTCCATCACCATAATTTTTCAGATCTTGCGCGCCATGCGTGTCCGCGGGCAACTGCGCCATCCCGCTCAACTCGTGCCGGTCCCGGTGGAAATCACGGCATTCGATCGGCGGCGCGAGCGATTGGCGGTGACTTATGCGGATAAGATAGCCGGCCGAAAGACCGGACGAACGGCGCAGACACAATTCGAGCCCGGGCAGGAACCTCTGCTCATCGGCGAAAAGGGCGGCAAGGCCGTGGCACTCGCCGTGTGGCATGGAGGCACGGCTCTACCGGTGCTTCTCGATGAGCGTCTGGAGCGGATTGATATGGCGGCGGAAGAGCGAGCAAAAGCCCTTGCGCCGCTGGTTACCGAACTCGGCGGGCGTCCACCGCAGCTCCTCGCGCAGAGAAAGAAAGGGCCGACCATCTGGGTGCGGTTCGCCAGATTCTTCCTCGTCGTGCTGCTGATCGTCGGCTGCGTTTTTGGCTATTGGCTCTGGTATGTGACCAGTGCGGATTCGCAGTTCACTTCGCCTGCCATGGATCTCAACAATATGATGCCGGCTCCCCTTAACCGATGGGGGTGCGATCAGCTCAAGAAGCGTTTCGGTGATCAACGGGCGCCTTTCGGATGCACCGCTTCAGACTACACGAGCTGGAAGTGATGGATTGAATTCTACCTGACGCGGGCTCCTTAAGAGCTCGCATTTATCTCGGCATGATGTCCATTCGCCGCCAGTCGAGCACGACAAACGAATATCCAAAGGGCGGCTCTAGCCGTCTACTTGGCAAATGAGGTTTGTGGGTCGACGCCTAGTCAGAATTATCCATTTTTTTCGTGCCATATCCATATTGCGCAACAAGGGCGGTGCGGGATGGCATGCACAGCATTCCATTAAACTTTTCAAGGGTTAATGCACCTGCAGCACCGACCCTCGGATATCCGGACGCTGAGCGCTGCAGTCTCCGCTCGAATGAGTCGCGCGGCTCTCCCAATGAGAACTGACCGGATGGATGGCAGTTCTCGTTGCAGCCACGAGGATCTCCATGAAGCTGCCCTTACTTTCGCGCAATGCCTCCCATGTTGAGTGGCAGCCGGAGGGCGCCCTCACGGCAGCCAAGTCGGTGGTTTCCACGAGCGCCAATCCGATCGACATGCCGAAACTCGCCGAGACCGCCCCGCGCGACAAACGCCACTCCTCGTTGGAGGGATATATCCGCTCCATCGGCCGGCACTATGTCGCCGCTGTGATTGTCATGACGATGCTGATCGGTGCGACGTATCAGACCGTCGAGATCGCACTCGATCGCCATTCGCTGCAGCAGGACATCAGCTATCTTACTGGGCGCCAGTTCATCCGCTTTCAGCAGCTTGCCAATCAGACGCGCGCCGTTATGAGCGCCTCGATCAACCCGGACATGCCTGAATATATCATCGAGCCGATGGTTGAGGACGTTCGAAAGGCAATCGGCGACATCCGCGCCATGAGCGGACAGCTAAATGAGCTGCATGACAGGTTGGAACGGAATCTGCTTGAGAAGCTCAATCCGCGCGATGTCGCAGCGGAAAAGATGCGGGTCGAACTTGCCGGGCGACTGGAGGATTTTCTCGAACGGGCCGACAGGGTCGTGTCGACAAAATTGGAAGACAGGCGTCAGCGCTATTCCTTCTGGGGGCCGATCGACTTTGCGGCGTCTTCAGATAGCTTCCTCATGCGTCGGTTCAGCGAGTTGATCGACAGTTCGCATGATCGCAGCGATGGAAGCATAGATCATGCGCGCCTGATCAGCGCGGTGCTCCTTGCCCTGACAGCCACGGCGCTCATTCTGGCGACTGCTGTCCTCTTTATGCCGCTTCTGAAGAAGCTTCGCAACGAGCACCGGCGAACCATGGATTTCGAGACCAGGTTAACCCATCAAGCCCACACCGATGCGCTTACCAGTCTCAACAACCGCTCTTCCTTCAATGAAGCGCTGAACCAGTCTTTTGTGTCGCTCGCCCAAACCGGTACGGGCTTTTCGATGCTGCTGGTCGACCTCGATCATTTCAAGGGAGTCAACGACAGTTCGGGACATCCGGCGGGCGATGCGGTGCTGCGCCATGTCGCTCACACGCTTAAAGGAACCTTTCGTTCCACCGATATCGTGGCGCGGCTTGGTGGCGACGAGTTTGCCATTCTGCTCCCCGGGCTTTCCGATCTTACGCCGCTGGAAGCGCTCGCCAAGCGCGCGGTCGCAGCGATTGCAACGGAATTTCGTTTCGACGGTCGGGTTCTACCGGTCTCAGCCAGCATAGGCGGAGCGGTTGTACCGACGCATGCCGCAGAGGAAGCAACGCTGATGCGCGTTGCCGATCTGGCGCTTTATGCCGCCAAAGCCAAGCGCAATACCGCAGTGATCTTCGACGAAGCATCCCTTGCGCAACGTCTTGAGGAGAACCAACTCGCAGCCGCCCTGGCCTTCGCGGCTGACCGCAACGAATTCGTGGTCCATTATCAGCAGAAAGTGAATCTCGAATCCGGAGAACACCTGGGCTTCGAGGCGTTGGTGCGCTGGCATCATCCTCGGCTCGGCATCCTCCCGCCGGGGCGCTTTCTGCCGCTCATGGAGGGATCCCATTTCATCAGCAGCATGACGCGTTGCGTGGTCAATATAGTCGCACAGGACCTCAAGGCATGGAAGATTGCCGGGCTGCGTCCTGGATCAGTGGCCGTCAACCTTCCGGAGGTCCTGCTGGTCGGTGGCGACGGCTATGATCTCATTGCTGCAGCGATCAAAGCCAACGAGCTCGAATGGGCCGATTTTGCCGTCGAAGTGACGGAGGATGTGTTCCTCAATCGTGGCTCCAGCCAGATATTGGAGACGATCACTCGCTTTCGAAAACGAGGCATGTCGGTGTCTCTGGATGATTTCGGCACCGGCTTCGCGTCACTCGTGCATTTACGTGACTTTCCATTTGATGAACTGAAAATCGACCGCAGTTTCGTTGCCCATCTCGGTAGCGATGTCCGATCGGAGCAGATCGTGCGGGCGATGATCGATCTTGCCCGCAGTCTCGGCAAGCGCTGTGTCGCGGAAGGCATCGAAACCGAAACGCAGCGCGATTTCCTTCTGCGCGCCGGCTGCGAGATCGGTCAGGGCTATCTGTTTGCCAAGCCCGAACCCGCCTCGGCGGCGGTTGACCGCCTGACTGTCCCTGACCGGGGCACGCCCATCGCACCGCTGCGCAAGCGGCGGGTCGTAGCATGACCTTCAAAAGGACTTCCGCATTTGGCGGATCGAACGACACTTATCGATGACGGAACAGCAGATGAATAGAACGATGCGGGCATGGCTTGCGGTTGCTTTGATGGTCACAGGCACTTCGATGCCGGCGCTTGCCGGCGAGGGAATGTCGGTGGACGTCGTGCATTTCTGGATATCGAAAAGTGAATCTGCAGCGCTCGATGTGTTTCGAAAAGCCTGGACGGCGTCTGGCAATCAGTGGGCTGACATGCCTGCCCAGAACAAGGTCGCCGTCCAGCGTGTTGTCAGCGACCGGATCGCCAATGGGTATCCGCCGGCGGTGATGCAATGGAACGCGAATATCGGATCGCGCGAACTGCCAGAGATGGGAATCGTGCAGGATATCGACGACGTTGCGCAGGCAGATCACTGGCGTGACATCATTCCCGCGACGGTCTTTGAGCGGATATCGTACCAAGGGAAAGTGTACTTCGCGCCGACCAATATTCATGCGGAAAACTGGCTATGGACAAGCAGAAAGGTATTCAATGATGCCGGCTTGAGCGTACCGGCATCCTGGGATGATATTTTCACCATCGCCGAAAAGATCAAAGCCGCCGGACATGTTGCGATTGCACTCGGCGGTACACAGTGGGAAGTGTCCCTCATTTTCAACGACATCATCTATCATAAATTCGGACCCGAGGGATATGCGCGCCTTATGAGTGGTGACGCGGCCTTGGTCCACGATCCGCGTATGATCGAGGCATTGGAAATGCTTTCGCGGTTGTCGCAGTATGTGGAGCCGTTCGCCACGCGAAAAGACAAGACCTGGGCAGATGCCACGGCGGCGGTTGGTGCTGGTCAAGCTGGCATGCAGTTCATGGGCGATTGGGCGAAAGGCGAACTTATCGCACGGGGCTATGCGGTCGATGATGACTTCGACTGCTCGCTCGTTCCCGGCACCTCAATTGCGTATTTCATGGTCATCGATGCCTTCGCCTTTCCGCTGACGAACCGCGATGGCACAGCAGATGCGCAAAAGGCGTTTGCGCGCATGATCCTTGATCGAGACAATCAAGTTGCTTTCAGCCGGATCAAGGGATCTCTTCCGGTTCGCACCGATGTCGATCCGACAGGTCTCGATCGCTGCGGTCAGCTTGGATTGCAAATGATCCGGGCGAAGAAGGGCGAGGTCAGCGCCCAGTCGCAAGCAATGCCGAGCCAGATGTCGGAAGGCTGGATTGGCGTGGTCGGCGACTTCTTTAACAACAAGAACATGTCCCCCAGCGAGGCGCAGAAGCGGCTGTACGATATCTTGATGCAGCGATAAGCCGGGAGGATACGACGGCGCCTGGCTTCTATGATCTTATAAAACGGTCTCGAATAGCGGGATCAGGGCCGCACCGATTGCGCCGGGGGCATCGATGACCTGCGCCACGGCAAGCCTGGGGACGTCGCGCAATACGCCATGCCGAGGCAGATTGTTGAATTCCGTCCGTTCGATGAGCATTCTCGCCAGCGAATGCGGAAGCTCACCGCCAAGGACGATCAAGGCTGGGTCGAAGACCGCGCAGATCGCGTTGATGGCGCGATTGTGGGCCGGGGCGACGCGGTCGACCCATTCCGCAACGCCGTCCCAATCCATCAAGCGCTCGTTTTTCAGGTCCTTCAGCGTCAAATCAACCCGCCCTTTAGCGCGCAGATGTTCAAGCAAGAGGCTGAGTGCGGGGCGCTCCTCGTAGTCCGGACGGTTGAAGAGAACGGAAAATTCGCCGGCGTTACCGAAACTGCCGCGAAACGGCATGCCGCCGGAAACGAGGCCACCGCCGTAGCCATGCAGGTGGGCAATATAGGCGAAATCGGCGGTATTGCGGCCGACGCCGAAAATTGCTTCGGCTAAAGCGGCGGTTCTGGCGACATTGTCGGCCCAGACTGGCAAGCTGAGTTGCTCTCCAAGCACAGGCGCCAGGTCGATCAATGACCAGTGAGCAAGCGGCAAAGGACAATTGAAGGCCGTGTCCAGCATACGATGGCCTGCGACCGCCAGACCGACACCGAGGACGTTCCGCCGTTTGGCGCCACGGCGGGCAAGAAGCTCTTCGACCGCCGCTTCGATCCGCCCCATCTCCGCGGACAGCGACGATCCGGCCTGCGCGATCTCCATGTGTTCCAGGGGCTCTCCGAAACCCATGAGGCAGAGGCCGATCGTGCCGACATTCACCGAGATGCCGAGGGTCAAGCACCAGTCCCTGCAAAGAGTGAGCTCCGGGCTCGGCGGTCCGGGACGCCGAGTCTCCGATGGAGAAAAGACAATCATCCCCCGATCGTGAAGCCGCGAAACAATCCTATGCAACGATTGCTGGGTCAGATCGAGCGGCTCGGTCAGATCGGAACGCTCTATCCCGGGAGACTTCCAGATCAGTCGCAACAGATCTCGTTCATTGCGCGACGCAACACGCGATGGTTGAGCATCCCGCAAAAAATGTGCAGCCACATGGTTTAGAGGAACGTACTTCATTTTCGCATCATTTTGATTTACACTGCAAGTGTGAAACCTGCCGAGGGAAATGCTGTGCTTCTGTCAAACCGAGGATTGACCCCGTATTTGTAGGTCCTGCTTACCTCATCAAGGTCGGCCAAACCAGCCGAGATGAGGGCATTTTGCGGGACGAGGGGGACTATTTCCGGGTGTAGCAGGAGAGGGCGCTTGGCCGGCGGGTTGTGGAAAGGAGAAAGAATCGAGCTGCATGGTATGGTTGAGATCTGAAAATCCAGCGCGCCCCCGCGAGCGTGATTATGGCTTTACGCCGACGCATGAAGGCAGTGACTTCGAATCGATGGTGCAAGCCTTTACGACAGGTTATGGAGTCTTTGACGCGAAGCCGCTGGGCAATGATCGGGCCTTTTCCTGGGCGGCGGATCTGAGAAGAAGTGGAACGCTGACAGCGCTTCATTCGATCTACCGGACTCCCTGGGAAGTTCGAACGCTCGATGAAACTCCCCAACATCTTGCCTTCAATATTCCGCACACCGGATCCTTTCGAGTGAACGTCGGAAAGAGGACGGTCGAAGGTGGACCCGGTCGTATTCTCATGATCAACAACCATGAGGCTGGTGAGCGTGTCGTCCAAGGCGATCCGCACTGCTCGGACGTTCTTTTCCTGGATTGGAAAGTGGTGAGCCGAACGCTTGCATCGCTTGTCGAAGCGCCGATGCTCGAGTCGCTCGACCTCGACCCCGTTCTGGACCTCACAACGCCGGCGGGCAGGCTTATTGGCAACACGGCGCAAACAATCGTGCAGGGCATGCGCAATGGCGGCCCGCTTCTATCCTCGCCCCTTGCCGTGTCGACGATAAGCGAAACGCTCGCGCTTCTTGTGATCCGATTTGCCCAGCATCGTCTTTCCGGGCATTTGGAAAACAAGAAAGTGCATGGGATCGCACCTTGGCATGTCCGACGCGCTATCGATTATATGCACGCCAACATCGCCGAGCCCTTCACCATGTCGACGGTGGCGGATGAGGTCGGCGTTTCACTTCGCACGCTGCAAATGGGCTTCAAGGCCTTTCGGGGAACCTCGCCGGGCAACTATCTGCGCACAATCAGGCTGCAAGCCGCTCGCAACCAGCTACAAGATCCCCTAAACGAGCAGTCGGTTCACGAGGTTTGTACGACATGGGGCTTCTTCCATCCGGGCAGGTTTTCCGCAGTTTACCGCAGCGTTTTTGGGGAAAGCCCGAGAGATACACGCTTACGAGCCGCGGTTAACTTCTCTGAGGCCGCACAGGTTTTAGGTGCGCAGACGTGAGGGCTACGACATGCCGCTCGATGATTTCGATACAGGCTGTTCGGGCCTTGTGAGGCGTCATCGAGGGTGTTGAGACAACGGAAGAATTGGCCGCACTTAAGGATCTGGGTGGTCACATACTACGAGGTTATTTCTATTCGCCACCGGTGGGAGAATCCGATATTCGAGAATTTCTGACGAGTAGATGGCGAAAGAAGCAACCTGAGTTTGTCTGAATGAATGCAACATCCCTGACTACTTGCATTGCAGTGGCAGCACTGCTGTTCACCCATGACCGCGCCATTGCCGGATCGGAAAATTGGCATTGGTCACAGGATCCCGCCAGTCACTGCAAATTCGTGATCCCAACCTCCTTGACGATCGGGCCTACCTTTTGGACGGGCGCCTGCGTTGACGGCAAGGCCTCCGGGGCCGGCATGCTGCGGCGTCGGGACGGTGATCGTATTGGACCGGCATTCTTCGGGCAGATGCGAGACGGAGTTCCCGAGCTCGGTGTTGTTGACCTCGGTGATGGATATCGGGCCGGAAAGTTCAGCGGTGATGACATCGGCGACCAAACCGATCTTGAGCCTCAGGTGAGAATCGACGCATTTCGGATCGCGGCTGACGCCGCGCGGCGGGTCAGCTCCAAATACGCCGCGGAGAAGAATTCCGCTTCCGCAAAACACTACGAAGCCATTGCAAAGACGCTCGACCTTCAGATCGAATGACACGGTTCTTCTGAAGTCGCGGGAGGCGTTCGCGCCGCTCGCTCGCAACCGGCTGCCCTTATGCTAGCGCCTTGAAATAGTCGACCTTGGTCGGCGAGAGACGGGGCCGACGTCTAATGATGTCGGACGCCTTCTCGGCGATCATGAAGGTCGTCGCGTTGATGTTTGCGCTTGGGATCGAGGGAATGATCGACGCATCGACGAGCCGGACGTTGTCGGTTCCGATGAGACGCAGATCGAGATCGACCACCGATCGTGGGTCGTCCGCCCGTCCCATGCGCGCGGTTCCGCAAGGGTGATAGGAACTTGACGCGTCGGCCCGGATGAACGCTTGCAATTCCTCATCGCTTCGGCAGGCCTCGCCAGGCGCGTCTTCGCGAATGCGGAAGGGAGCGAATGCGGGCTGCGCTAGAATTTCGCGACTGAACTTGAGGCCTTGCAGCATCTCGAGGCGATCGCGATCGGTTGCGAGATAGTTGGGATCGATGAGCGGCGAATCTGCCGGATTGGACGAACGCAGACGCAGCGATCCCCGACTTTCCGGACGCATGGGACCGACGCCGAGCCGATATCCGCCTTTGCGGGAATCGGGAATCCAGTTCGGCCCGAAGAAGACAGGGAAAAAGTGAATCTGGAGGTTCGGATGCGTGACCGTCGGCTCGCTGCGAAGGAACGCTCCGACATGGCACTGATTGACCGAGGCGACGCCCTTCTTCAATGCGAACCACTGCATACCTACTGTCACCATCTTGTCGAGCCGGAGGTACTGGTTAAGGCTGTATTTGAGGTCGCATTCGACCTGAATGTGGGTTTCGATATGATCATGCAGATTTTGTCCGAGGCTCGGAGAGTCCAGGCGAACGTCGATGCCGAGTCGCCTCAAATCGTCGGCGGGACCGACTCCTGACAGCATCAGGATTTGCGGGCTTCCGAATGTCCCTGCGCTGACGATCACCTCCTGTGAAACATGCACATCCGAGATCTGACCGTTGCGTCTGATCCGGACGCCAATTGCCCGCGACCCTTGGAAAAGAATTTGCAGAACCTGGCAATCCGTCCGGACGTGCAGGTTCTTTCTGGAGGGCTGCGAATGAAGGTAGGATTCTGACGAGCTGGACCGGACGCCCTGGTTGACGCTGATGTCGAACCGGCCCATACCTTCCTGTCGGAATCCGTTGAAGTCCGAGACCTCCTCGTAGCCCGCCTGACGGCCAGCATCCAGAAACGCTTTGTTGAGCTCGCCGAGTTCCTTCTGCTGCTTGATCTTGACGTTGCCTTGCGAGGACCGGAACGGTTCCGTTCCCGCGTCCAGGCGCTCCACGCGCTTGAAGTAAGGAAGGCAATCGGCAAAGGACCAGCCATCGCAGCCGTCGTGTTCAGCCCAGTCGTCGAAGTCCTTGGGATTGCCGCGCAGAAAAACCATGCCGTTGATCGAAGACGAACCACCCAGAACGCGGCCTCGCGGCTGATCGATTTCGCGGTTGTTCAGGTGTGGCTGCGGAACGGTCTTGAACCAGTAATTATATTTACTCGTCGGCTTGAACGCCGAGCGCAGTCCTGCGGGCATCCGGATGATCCAGTTGCGGTCTGTCGGGCCGGCTTCCAGCAGAAGAACCGATGCGGTTCCGTCTTCGCTGAGGCGATTGGCAAGCACGCATCCGGCAGTTCCCGCGCCGATAATGATATAGTCGTACCCCTTGGACGGCGATGCTATCACGGTCAATCTTCCTTCCCTCTATCAGCTATGCCGTCTTCCGGCGTGTTTGCCCGTGCTCTGTGCCGCCTCATCAGGGTCAGCATCGTAGATGCCTCAGCCGGTGCGGCTGCAGCAGCAGGTCTTTCAAAACCGTCATTCTTCGGGAATTCCCGTCAGTACCAGCCGTCAGCCATCGAGGCTTTGCGTCTCGCCATGAAGTCGCAAAGGGCCTCGTTAACGGCGACGTCGAGCGGCGGCGCTTCGTAGGCTTCGAGCGTTCGTTTCCATTGGCGATTGGCGCGGGTAGCGATATCAGTCGATCCGCCTTCCTCGCTCCATTTCTCGAAGGGTTCGTTGTCCGAAAGCGTCGAATCCCAAAACGCGGTCTGGTAGTTCCGCATCGTATGGGCCGAACCCAGGAAATGACTGCCGGGGCCGACCTCTTCGAAGGCATCGAAGGCGAGCGTATTGTCGTCGACCGTGACGCCTGAGAGATAGGAATGCAGCGCGCCGCACAGGTCAGCGTCCATCACGAACTTCTCGTAGGACATGGCGAGAAGCCCGTCCAGGAAACCGGCCGAATGCAGGATGAAGTTCGCCCCGCAATGGATGGCGGACAGCATGGACATCAGGCCTTCCTGCATGGCTTGGCCATCAGGCAATTTGGAATTGGTGAAATTGCCTGCGCAGCGCAGGGGCAGTTTCAATCGTCTTGCAAGCTGACCGACTACCATGGAGCCGATCGCCGGTTCCGGCGTGCCGAAGGTGGGAGATCCTGAGCGCAGCGACATGGAGGAAAGGAAGTTTCCGAAGATGACCGGAGCGCCCTTGCGTTCAAGCTGTGTGAGCGCACAGCCCGCCAGCGTCTCGGCATAGGATTGGGCAATCGCTCCCGCATTGGTGACGGGGCCCATCGCGCCGCCAAGGATGAAGGGCACGATGACGGCTGCCTGATTGGCGCGGGCATAGGCCCGCAGCGATTTCGTCATCGTGCCGTCCCAGACCAGCGGAGAGTTAACGTTGACATTGCCGAGGATGACGCAGTTCTGGTCGACAAAGTCGGCGCCGAAGAGAATGCGCGTCATTTCGATCGAATCTTCGGCTCGCTCTTCTGCCGTGACGGAACCCATGAAGGGGCGGTCGGAATATTTGATGTGGCTATAGACCATGTCGAGATGGCGCTTGTTGACAGGCACGTCGACCGGCTCGCAGATCGTTCCGCCGGAATGGTGCAGCCAGGGGCTCGCCTGGGCGAGCTTGATGAAGTTGCGGAAGTCCTCGATCGTGCCGTAGCGGCGGCCCTTGTCGAGGTCCATGACGAAGGGCGAGCCGTAGGCGGGCGAGAATACGACCTTGTCGCTTCCGATCTGGACGCTGTTGGCGGGATTGCGGGCGTGCTGCGTAAATTCATGCGGAGCCGAAGCGACGATCTCGCGCAGCATGCCGGGTTCGAATTTGACGCGGACGCCGTCGACATCAGCTCCGGCCCGCTTCCAGTGATCGATTGCTGCCGGATCGTCACGGAATTCGATGCCGATCTCCGCGAGGATGCGATCGGCCGTCCGTTCGATCTTCTGGAGATTTTCCTCCGAAAGGATGTCGTAGGTCGGAATATTGCGAACGACATAGGGAACGCCGTGCGGCTTCGAGCCGCCATCGCGCCGCGCGGATCGACCGCTGCGTCCGCGTCTGCCGGCCTTTTCGTCGATTGCTGCTTCGGTCATATCCGCCTCCATAACCCGAATAGAGGCTAGGTCGACTTCGATGTTCTGTAACGCTGGAAAAAACTTGGCCTTTGTATAAACTGAACTTATGGAAACCTTTAGAAGGCTTTTGCCATCAGCCTCGGCGCTGATCATCTTCGAAGCTGCCGGGCGGCACCAGAATTTCAGCCGGGCCGCCGTGGAACTCGGCATGACCCAGGCGGCCGTGTCGTTTGCCGTCAGGAAACTTGAGGATCAGCTTGGCGTGCCTCTCTTCCATCGCGGGCATCGCAATGTAGAGCTGACCGACATAGGAGAGCGCTTCCACGCGGATGTCACCGTGGGACTATCGCGCATACAGAAATCGGCGGAAGACATTCGAACGAAAGGACGTGAATCGAACGTCACGCTGGCGGCGTCGACCGCCTTCGGTTCCATGTGGATGCTGCCGCGCCTGGCGCGTTTGCGGGCCGACCTTCCGGATATCGACCTGCGTATCCAGACCAGCATGCGCGACCTTGATTTGGATGAGGAGCCGATCCCGCTCGGCGTGCGCGGTGGTGACCCGGCAAACTGGCCGCGTTATCACTCCGCCATGCTCGCCGCGGAGATCGTCTTTCCCGTTGCCAGTCCCGGCTTCGTCGAAAAACGCGGACGTCCCGAGCGTCCGGAAGACCTCTTGTCGCTGCCATTGATTCATCTCGAAGAGCCGGTCAGAGCCGCCTGCGACTGGTCCGAATGGTTCGCGAGCGCGGGCGTGCGATACTCTGCCCAGCCTCGGCGACTGGCAATCAACGACTACGTGCTCGTCATGCAGGCTGTTCTGGCTGGCGAAGGCGTGGCGCTTGGATGGCAGCACCTGATCGAAGAGCAGCTTGCCTCAGGAGCATTGGTCGCCGTTGGCGGACATGTCCTGAACACCAATCTGGCGTTTCATGTCGTTTGGCCGAAATCGCGGGAACTGAACACCCCGGCGCGGCGAGTACGTGACTGGCTGGTCGAGGAGGGAAGACGCAGCCGCGAGGAAAGCAGGGCGCGTCCCGGTCCGCAATAGCGACGGCCACTGGCGCAAAAGCTGACCTTCGCTAAGAAGTGTGGCGCTCGCCTCGGTCGAGTGATCGAGGCAAGCCAAAGGCGTCAGCGATCTTGGAGGCTTACCTCATCTTACGCTGCCAGGACTCCATTCTTCTTGGCAGTCCAGGTTGCGATATAGTCCATCAATGCGGGTGACAGGCAATCGTAAGGTTCGAGCCCAAGGTCTTTGAGGCTCGTGCGGACCTCATCCATTTTGCTGGGATCGAAACCACTTTCGATGATCGAGGACACGAAGGCGGCGAAGCCGGGCTCCGACCAGCCGCTCTCCTCGAAGCGCTCCGGATGGATGAACGAAAGGCCTTTGAAGGGATGGTCGCGTTCCACGGGACCATATATGTGGACACCGCACTCCTGACACGCATGTCGCTGGATAAGGGCGTTCGGGTCGACGACAGCGAGTTTGTCGCCATTTTCCAGAACCTCAACGGTCTCGGTAGGAGCGACCGCAACGATCGAAAAATTCGCGCCAGTTGGTTTCCAGCATTTCGTGCACCCACAGGCATGATTGTGAGCGATGTCACCCTTTATTCTGATGCGGACGGGATTTGTGGTGCACTCGCAGACCAATGTGCCTCCCGAAAACGATGAACCGCTTTTGCGAAGACCGCCATCCACATTGGGATGTATTCCGATGCTTGCCATCAGTGCTTCCTCCTAAATTGCCGGACCCATGCCCGGCTTCCTGAACATCGCGGCGGCGGATCAAAGAGCGAGCCGATCCGAAGCCACTTCAATAGTCCTTCGTTAATGTCGAAAAATGAAGCCGATCCCCGACTACAATTCGACGGCGTAGTAGGTGAAGCCGCCTTCGTCCTTGCCGACGCCGGAAATCGCCTCGTTGATTTTCTCGATCGGCCAAACCATCGGTGACATGACCGACAGATCGATGATCCCCGCTTCGACCATGGCGGCGATCTCCATCCCTTCGGCCGCCGTGAACCAGACCGAGCCAATCAATTCCATTTGCTCGTCCATCCACCATTTGACGTCCACGGGGAGCTCGCCGGAGGTGCCGCCGATGTTCACGATGCGACCCCCGCGCTTGACGCCGCCCATCGCATCCAACATGGATTCGAGCGGCGCTTTCGCCCCGAGCGTGTCGAGCATCAGATCGGCGCCGCTGCCGTTCGTCTGTTTCTTGACGAAGGCTCCGGAGGATCCATTGGCATTGGAAAACGCCACGATCCTGTCGGGTGCGATCGCCTTCAGCCTCTCGAGCAGCTTCTCGCCCCTGGCGACGGCATAGATCCTGGCAACTCCCATCGCCAGAGCGAACAGTGTTGCGCCGAGGCCCAAAGTTCCGGTCGCGCCGTTGATGATCAGCGTTTTGCCCATCAGAGCCCCGCACTTTTTCAAGGCGGCGTAGGAGGTTCCGAGGTAGCCCATTCGGGACCCCTGCACGAAACTCATATTGTCGGGAATTTTGACGATCTGCGCCTGGGGAGCGAGCATGTATTCGCCGAAGCCGCCATACGGATAGCGTGCGAACATTTCCAAGCTCTTGGGATTATAGCCAAAATAGCCGCCGAGCGTCCAATATTCACAAGCTTGCGGCTTTCCCGACGAGCAATGATGGCAAGCCCCACAGAAGCGTCCCGGGTTAACGTAGACGCGATCGCCGGGCTTAATGCTGACGACCTGCGGACCGACCTCATGGACGATCCCGCTGGGATCGAGGCCGTGAATTGCGGGGCGCGGCGGCAGCGGCATTTGCGGATACCACGTCTCCCAATTCGCCAGGACGTTCCCAAGATTCGGAACCATTCCGCAGGCCTTTACCCGGACAACTACATCGCTTCCGGTAGCGACGGGGCGCTCGACCTCGTCGATGCTCATCGGTTGGCCTACCGCATGCAGCCGCGCAGCGCGCATCGTATTCATAACCATCCTCCCATTCTCAAAAAAACGCATCGTATTGACATTCTATATAGATTGTGAATACCGTTTGGTATCTGAAAAGGCAAGCGGAGAAAGCCACAATTTTTCTCGCAGCCAAGGAAAACGGAGACGCCAGCGCGTCCAAGGGGGCGGAAATGCATATTGATCTAGTTGAGTGGCTCCGCCTCCTTTGCGGCATCTGGTTCTTGCCCCACCTGATCGGCAAGGGACTGCACTACGAGAAGGCGGCCGGCACATTCGAGAATGCCGGTTTCCGTCCCGCCAAGTTGTTCGTCGGCATCACGATGGTGATGGAAGCCGCCGCCGCGATTGGTCTCGTTTTTTCGATCTACCCGCGCATGGCTGCGGCGGTGGGCGCAGTCGTTATGCTGGGCGCCGCCTATGCAGTTGTGAAAATCAATGGCCCGAATTGGCGCTGGCAGAAGATGGGACCGGAATATCCGATCTTCTGGGCGCTCATTTGTTTGCTATTGGCTATTGTATGATCATTGCATTTTGAGGTACGCGTCAGTTTCTAGATACTGTAGGAACAGGAATCGCGATGGCACGGCTGACACGTGAACAAAGTCAGGCTAGGACGAAGGAAAAGCTCCTCGAGTCTGCTTACGAAGTTATGGCCCGGTTTGGTTACGCGGGAGCGTCGATTGAGCGCATCGCGGAAGAGGCGGGATATTCGAAGGGCGCTTTCTATTCGAACTTCACCAACAAGGAAGATATCTTCCTTCAACTCCTCGCCGGAAATGCAGGCGGGGACGTGGTCGAACTCACCGATCTTCTGGGGAAATACGACGATCCGATGCAATTGATCGACGTGTTGGCAAATTGGGCCAACAACCGCGGAGATGATCGCAAGTGGGGTATGCTCGCAATTGAGCTTTTGAGAATGGCCCAGCACGACAAGACGCTTGGCGATCGTCACATCAAGCTTTTCCGTGATCAGTGGGAAGGTGTGGGTGAAATCCTGATACGCAAACTTGATCTCACGATGCGGTCGCCGGCAACCCCATTCTACGTCGGCGGTATCGTCCTTGAGCTGACCTATGGCGGTATTTCGAGCTTCCTGAAGGACGGCGCGCCGGGTGACATGGTGCGGATCGTCCTCGGGGCGATGTACCGCTCTTCGCAAGAAGCGAAATTGATCTCAGGCGTAAACTAAGCAACGCGGCCTCTTCTCAGTTTTAGGCGGTTCCATCGCGCGTCCCGTCCGAACGCCCTCAAGGCATTCGGGCAGGACGCGGTGTGCTCTTACACTTCCCCTGGCCGGCCAACCAATTCTCCGACTTGACAGCAAAAATTTCGAAGTCTATCGTGAATTCGAAAACTATATAGTATGTGAAATCTATACGGTATCTTAGTTAGAGTGACCACGCCGTTGAGGAGCGGCGGTCAAGGGAGGGGAAAATGAATCAACCTGCATCCACTATGGCCTAAGGGCGTTCGCGGACGTCGCAACGCGCGCTAGATCGCGCGCGATCTTCGTTTTACTCGGTAATAATCGGAAAAGCTCAAATGCTAGGGTTCGGCAACTCCCCGCAGGAGATCATGGCCGCGTCTGTGCTTGCCTTCATTGCAGGCGCAGTAGCGGTTTCTGCATTCATGCGATGGCGGAAAGCCATACTGGCCACTGACCTTCTGATGCCGGTTTCGTTTCTGGCTGCCTATTGGTTCGTCTACAACAAGATACCCGAATTCCCTCCGGTCGGTGCCGTCAACAAGATTTTATATATCGCCCTATTGGGCACCTTTGTCGGCATTGTCCCAGAATTCAGCGGGCTGCAGCGTCTCGGAAAGATACTCGTATTGCTCCAACCTATCGCGGCAGCCCTCTATATCGGCCAGCCGATCCTGGGCGCAGCGCCGTTGGAGGCTCTGTTCGCGGCGATTGCGGGCTTAGCCGTCATGGCGTTCGTTCTCTTCGGGAATGGAGAAGCTAGCGATGACGATGTTAGGCGGGGCGGCGGCGTTGCGGTGCTCGCATTGGGCTTTGCCCCCATCGCCTTGCTTGGCGCGTCGTCTTCCACTTTTCAGCTTTGCCTCCTTTATGCGGCCGCCTCCTTCGGAGTTCTGGTTCTGCATGTGACCAAGCCCGCCTTTCGCTTCGGGCCTGCATCCTATCTGGGAGGTCTTGGAGGGCTGCTATCGGTCGCAGACACCGTCGTCCTGGTTACCCGCAAGACCGATTTGGTTGCTCTTGCTGTGCTTGCCTTGTCTGTCGTGCTCCCGCCGCTCGTTTCGGAACGCGTATGCCGTCGGATCGGCATTTCAAAGCCCTTTGCCCGTCTCGTTGTCTACATCACGTTCGCCGTCGCGCCAGCCGCATTGGCGGCACTGGTGGCGTTCCTGGACTACGGCACGGATTTCCCTGTTTAACTGAGGAGGAAGATGGAAATGAAAAAACGACTTGCAGCACTCTTGCTTTCAGCGCCGCTGCTGACGCTGGCGGGAAACCCCGCATGGGCAACGAAGTTCGACATTGATCCCGTACATTCCGGGATAGCATTCTATATCGACCATCTGGGCTTTTCCCGCGTTATCGGCGTGGCAAAGGAGTTTTCCGGAGCCTTCGATTTCGATTCCGCGAAACCGGATGCCAGCAGTCTCGCCGTCAAGGTAAGCGTTGCGGGAATATCAACCAACAACAAGCAGCGCGACGGCGACATTCAGGGAGCCGATTGGTTCAACGCCACGGAGTTTCCGGAAATCACATTCGTCGGCAAAGAATTCAAGAAAACGACCGACACAACAGGCCAAATTGTCGGAGATCTCACCATCGCGGGTGTGACGAAGCCCACAACCCTGGATGTGACGTTCAACAAGGAAGGCCAGAATCCTTGGGACAAGAGCCATGTCGTAGGCTTCAGCGCAACGACGAAAGTGAAGCGAAGCGATTTTGGGATGAAGGCTGCACTTGGCATGATCGGCGATGAGGTCGATCTGGTGATCCAAGTTGAAGGCCGTGAGCATCAGGGCTGATCACGATAGGTTCAGGGATTTTCGACCATTCATAAATGCGGGGCACCGTCGGCTGAAAATCGGCGGTGCCTTTTTTCATGGCGATGCATGGAGAAGGTCGAGATCAGTAGCCGACCAATCGTTGAATTTCAGATACTTTTTAGTATGCAAATTCTTCTTGGTATGTTAAATGCGATTTGTCTGGGACCGCAGCAACGCGCCGTATAGCTGCCTTCAGATCAAACGAGGAGGATATTAATCATGGACGTACGCGCCGCCGTAGCCGTTGCCGCCGGTAAACCGCTGGAAGTCATGACCGTTCAGCTCGATGGCCCGAAGGCCGGCGAGGTGTTGATCGAGGTCAAGGCGAC
>NZ_JBSYVH010000016.1:0-20599 GCF_054114205.1 Rhizobium sp. LEGMi-198b
GGCGACAACGTCACGGTTGCCGTTGAGCTGATCGTTCCGATCGCGATGGAAGAAAAGCTGCGCTTCGCTATCCGCGAAGGCGGCCGCACCGTCGGCGCCGGCATCGTCGCCTCCATCGTCGAGTAATCCCCGGATTATTCGTTGGTTACGAAGGCCCCGCTGGAAACAGCGGGGCCTTTCGCATTTCGGCACGGAGGAGACTGAGTGGATCTGATCATTCTGACAGGCGCATCCGGCTCTGGAAAAACGGCAATCGCCGACGCCATCGCCGAGAGATATCCGGACGAATTCGCGATCTATAGGTTCGATAGCATCGGCGTGCCGACGATGGATGCGATGATCAGGGATCACGGTTCGCCGGAGGCCTGGCAGCGGGACAAGACCATCGAATGGATGGCGCGTCTTGCAAAAGTTGCGCACAATGGAAAGCCGGTCCTGTTCGAAGGGCAGATGCGGATTTCCTTCATCGCTGAAGCGGCCGCGGCGGCAAATGTCGATAGCTACAGGCTGCTGTTGGTCGATTGCAACGACACAACGAGGGCGCGGCGCTTGACGGTCGGAAGACGCCAGCCGGAGCTCGCGGATCAAAATATGATGGATTGGGCGGCCTATCTGCGCGGGGAGGCCGTTCAGCACGGTTGCGAGATCTTCGATACCAGCCAGCTTTCGCTCGGCCAATGCGTAGCGCATGTATTGGAGCGTTTGCGCAAATAGCAGCCAAACACACAATCGTCCGAGTCTCCGGTCGGTGACGTCTTTGCGCTTTCTCAGTTCGATTAGCGCCGTGGGGAGAGCGCATCTCTATAATCAAGCGGTTCACGCGGTAATGACAGGCGAGCGCCAGATCACAAAATCGTGGCTGGAAAGCCAGCCATAGGACATGGCTTATCGGCCGACTGAGGCAATCCGTCCCTGTCGACCGCCTTGCGGAACTGAGGAAAGGGTCTATCTATCGCTCGATTTTACCAGGAGGAGATTGCATGAAAAAGCGCATATTGTTCACGGGTGGCAGCGGCAAGGCCGGGCGTCATACCGTTCCCTGGCTGATCAATGCCGGCTATGAGGTCCACAATGTCGATCTGGTGCCGCTGGACAGCCCCGGCGTCACCAATTTGGTGGCCGATGTCACTGATGCGGGACAAGTCTACAACGTGCTGACCATGCATCGGGATTTCCCGGATCTCGATCAGGGGAAGGGCGTGCAGCCTTACGACGCCGTCGTGCATTTCGCTGCCATTCCGCGCATCCTGATCAAGCCTGATAACGAGACCTTCCGCATCAACACGATGAGCACCTACAATGTCATCGAAGCGGCGGCAAAGCTCGGCGTCAAGAAGATCATCGTCGCCTCCAGCGAAACGACCTATGGCGTCTGCTTCGCCGAGGGCCATCGCGATTTTCATCAGTTTCCGCTGGAGGAAGATTACGATGTCAATCCCATGGATTCCTACGGCCTCTCCAAGGTCCTGAACGAGAAGACGGCGCGCGCCTTCGCCGAGCGTTTCGGCATCGACGTCTATGCGCTGCGCATCGGCAACGTCATCGAGCCTCACGAATATGAGCGCTTCCCGGAATATTTCGCCGACACTAACATCCGCAAGCGCATAGCCTGGAGCTATATCGATGCCCGCGATCTCGGTCAGATCGTCCATCTCTGCATCGAGAAAAGCGGTCTCGGCTTCCAGGTGTTCAACGCCGCCAACGACACGGTATCGGCCAACACGCCGTCCCGGGAACTTGCCGCCAAATACTACCCGAACGTGCCCTTCACCCGCGAGATCGGCGAGTATGAAGGCCTGCTCTCCAACCGGAAGCTTCGCGAAGTCCTGGGCTTCAAGGAAGAGCATAACTGGCGCCGTTACGTGAAGGTTTGAGGCTGCACTGCCAAATGAAGTGAAAGCTGGGCGCCGTCGCGACGCCCGGCCGAAACCCTGCCAAGAGCAGGGATGCCTCTCCATTTGTTACGGAAGAAAACCAAAAATGCTTCCGCAAACACTCGACAAATATCTGGGTTGAAGTAAGTAGGCTTGCGTTTCGCGAGGCGTATCACGGAAATTGCAGTCGCTTTCCACGATACAGTCGGGATTCATTTTGGAATGAGCATCATATGGCCTACGAGCCGACGGGATGCTCGGCAGCGTGATTTGCGTTGCGATAGAAAGCTATTCAACCGGCTGATCTCTTGAGGGTCAGCCGCTTCGGAGGGACTATGAACGACGGTGTTGCACGTATTTTTGTCGGCTTCGATTCCAAGGAAGTCGTCGCCTATCACGTTCTCGCACAAAGCATAATCGAGCGCTCTTCGATCCCGGTGGTGTTTTCGCCGATCGTTCTCAGCAATCTCGACGGCGTTTTCACGCGCGAGCGCAATCCGTTGCAATCGACCGAATTTTCCTTCTCCCGCTTTCTGGTTCCCTACCTCAGCGATTACGAGGGCTGGAGCATCTTCATGGATTGCGACATGCTCGCCCGCGCCGATATTGCCGAGCTCTGGAAGCTGCGCGACGACCGTTATGCCGCAATGTGCGTCAAGCACGACTACCAGCCGAAGATCGAGACGAAATTCCTCGGCCAGACCCAGACCAAATATGAAAAGAAGAATTGGTCGAGCATGATCCTCTTCAACAATGCCAAATGCCGGGCATTGACGAAGGATTACGTCAATACCGCCACGGGCCTGCAGCTTCACCAGTTTAAGTGGCTGGAGAGCGACGATCAGATCGGGGAGATCCCCGTGACCTGGAATTACCTCGTCAATGAATATGACTACCGGCCGGATGCGCAACTCGTGCATTTCACCGATGGCGGCCCGTATTTCGACGAATATCGCAACGACGACTACGCCGAGGAATGGTTCGCCATGCGTGATCGCATGCTGCACGTCCAGCAGAAGTGACGGGGCTGGATCAGAGCGTGACTTCCGAAACAGGAACCGGCAAGATTGGCTTTCCGGCTGCAGGGGCCGCCGCAGGTTTGACGACCGCCGAAGAATGGCGGTCCATACTGGCGGCCTTCTCCCATATCGTTCTTGTCGCAAACAGCGATGCGGTCGATATCGCCAGCCTTCAGGCGCAGTTTCCGTCCACAGCGCTCTTCATCTTCTTCAATAAGGTCTACAAGGTCCTGGATCGTCCGTTCCACGGCCATTCGCTACTGATTTCGCGCGGACAGCCGCGCGGCGCCAACATCGTCTATCGGGGCGAGGTGGGCGATGTCGTCAAGTTCTTCCCGAAGGACTATTTCCTCGGGATCATGAACATCCGCCTCGGGCCCGAGGAAAAACTGAATCCGGCCGCCGATTTCCAGGGCGCGCCGGCCGGCCATCTCGATCTCGTCGGCTTCTGCGGCGATTTCTACACGGAGGCCAAGACGCCGACCAGCGGCTTTGCCATGGCGCTTTGGCTGAGCGACTTGAAATTGCCCGGCGCCATCGTGCTTGCCGGCTTCTCGGCCAAGCGCAGCGAAAAATGGAGGGTGGTGTCGGTTCACGACTGGACCTTCGAGCAGACTTTCCTGCGCCTCTTCGCCCGCTTGGGGAAGATCACCATCCATGGCGGGGTATCGCTAAATCCCTACATCAGGCTCGCCGAGCGCTTCTCTGAGGTTCCCCCGGCCGAAATCGCGCTGGCTGCGGCAGAGGTACTCTCCGAGCGGCTCGGCAATGCTGACGCCGAAGTGGACAAGCTGATCTCCTTGACCAATGTGATTCGCTCGACAGACAATTTCCTGCGTCGTCTCAAACCGAAATTCCTCAAACGGAAGCCCAAGGGAACGCCGGGGGAGCCGAAGGAAGGCTGAGAAGCGCCGGCGCGATGCATTCGGGAGGCGCTGCGAAGCCCGCAATCCCTGTGGTCGGCGGTCTCGTCAATTGCCCGGGGCGCTCGAAGCTGCGGACTCTCTTGGGAAAAAACAAAAAACGCACTTGCCAATCGTTTCGTCCCGTCTTAAAGGAGCGCCATGTTTTCGGAAGGCGCTGGCGGGCAACCGCACGGCGCGGATGATCGAAGCATAAAGGGGTATAGCTCAGTTGGTAGAGCGGCGGTCTCCAAAACCGCAGGTCGTAGGTTCGAGCCCTGCTGCCCCTGCCATTTTCCTTGATTTGACTGGCGCGTCGGTTTCGCTGCTTCTTGGGTTAGGGATTATGCCGGAATGGCAGGCAAATTTTCGAAGGCACCGAATTCCCTCTTGTTAAATTGGGAATCGATGTTTATGTAGGGTTCAACAGACACGCGGTGCGTGGGGCTGATATGTTCAGCTTTACGCGCCGTAATTGCGTGGGCAGTCAATGGCATCCAAAACGAATCCACTTGCGTTTCTGCAGCAGGTCCGCTCCGAGACGTCGAAAATCACTTGGCCGTCCCGCCGCGAGACGATGATCTCGACGGTGATGGTGCTTGTCATGGTCATTTTCGCTTCGTTGTTTTTCTTTGCTGCTGACCAGCTCATAGGCTGGATTCTCGGCTACGTGCTGAATACCGGCAATTGATATCGGGTGGAGATGAACATGGCGGCACGTTGGTACATCGTCCACGCTTATTCTAATTTCGAAAAGAAGGTGGCTGAATCCATCGAGGAGAAGGCCAAGCAGAAGGGTCTCGATCATCTGTTCGAGAAGATCCTTGTGCCGACCGAGAAGGTGGTTGAAGTGCGCCGCGGCCGTAAGGTTGACAGCGAGCGCAAGTTCTTCCCGGGTTACGTGCTGGTGCGCGCCAATCTGACGGATGAAGCCTATCACCTGATCAAGAATACGCCGAAGGTCACTGGCTTTCTCGGCTCCGACAATAAGCCCGTTCCGATTCCGGATTATGAAGCCGAGCGCATTCTCGGTCAGGTCCAGGAAGGTGTCGAGCGGCCGAAGGCTTCTGTATCCTTCGAGATTGGTGAGCAGGTCCGCGTTTCCGACGGCCCGTTCGCATCGTTCAACGGCACGGTTCAGGATGTGGACGAGGAGCGTTCGCGCCTGAAGGTGGAAGTGTCGATCTTCGGCCGCGCTACGCCGGTCGAGCTGGAATACAGTCAGGTCGAGAAGGTCTGATCTTCGTTTGAGTTTGGATGCAAGCAAGTGTTTGCTTGCATCTCGCGGCCATGCCGCAATCCGCGTGGAAGGGCAGGGGTCTTAGCCGGACCTTTTGATCCGCACCACGCAACCGCAGCCGCCGGAGCGATCTGGCATAGTAGACTGGGCAACCGGTCGTGTAGAAAGGCAGAGAGAAATGGCTAAGAAAGTTGCAGGCCAGCTCAAGCTGCAGGTTAAGGCCGGCTCGGCGAATCCGTCGCCGCCGATCGGTCCTGCGCTTGGTCAGCGTGGCATTAACATCATGGAATTCTGCAAGGCGTTCAATGCCGCCACGCAGGAAATGGAAAAGGGTATGCCGATCCCGGTCGTCATCACCTACTACCAGGACAAGTCCTTCACCTTCGCAATGAAGCAGCCGCCGGTCAGCTACTTCCTCAAGAAGGAAGCGAAGATCCAGTCCGGCTCGAAGACCCCGGGCAAGGGTGCCAAGGCTGGCACGCTCACCAAGGCTCAGGTCAAGTCGATTGCCGAAGCCAAGATGAAGGATCTGAACGCCGCCGATATCGAAGGCGCAATGGCCATGATCGAGGGCTCCGCCCGCGCCATGGGCCTGGAAGTGGTAGGTTAAGACCATGGTTGCAAAGCGTATTCAGAAGATCCGCGAAGGCGTTGATCCCACCAAGCTCTATGCTCTGACCCAGGCTATCGGCATGGTCAAGGAGCGGGCCGTCGCCAAGTTCGACGAAACCGTCGAAATCGCCATGAACCTCGGCGTTGACCCGCGTCACGCTGACCAGATGGTCCGCGGCGTCGTCAACCTGCCGAACGGCACCGGCCGTACGGTTCGCGTTGCCGTTTTCGCTCGTGGCGCCAAGGCTGACGAAGCCAAGGCTGCCGGTGCTGACGTCGTTGGCGCGGAAGACCTGGTTGAAATCGTTCAGGGCGGCAAGATCGACTTCGATCGTTGCATCGCTACCCCGGACATGATGCCGCTCGTCGGCCGTCTCGGTAAGGTTCTCGGCCCGCGCGGCATGATGCCGAACCCGAAGGTCGGCACCGTCACCATGGACGTCAAGGGTGCTGTCGAAGCCTCCAAGGGCGGCGCAGTCGAGTTCCGCGTCGAGAAGGCTGGTATCGTCCATGCCGGTATCGGCAAGGCCTCCTTCGATGCCAAGGCTCTGGAAGAAAACATCCGCGCCTTCGCTGACGCCGTCATCAAGGCGAAGCCGGCCGGTGCAAAGGGCAACTACGTCAAGCGCGTAGCCATCTCTTCGACCATGGGCCCGGGCGTCAAGATCGAGCCGTCGACGGTTACGGCGCCGAGCGCCTAATGGTTCTGTCGGGTCTGTTGCCCGGCATTTAAGAATTCTTGGCCCTTCGGGGCCGGGATATCCGGAGAAATCCGGAATTCCTGTCCGAGATTGCAGGTGGTTGAGACCTTAATCACTTTGCCTGCATGAGACGGGTAAGACCCGAATTTTGAAGAAGTTCTGCTTCGATAAACTCGGTTCGAGCCTTGGATGCCTTGTGCCTTGGAGCCTTAGGGCTCGAGCGCGAGGGGACAGGATCCTCAAGCGTCGCTTGGGATCTCTTAGCTGATCCCAGGAGGCAAAAGGCAACCCGGCAGGTCCGTTTATCGCGGTCCTGTCAACTGGAGAAAAGCAGTGGAAAGAGCGGAAAAACGCGAATTCGTCACGGAACTGAACGAAGTCTTCAAGGCTTCGGGCTCGGTTGTCGTGGCCCACTATGCTGGTGCCACAGTCGCACAGATGAACGATTTTCGTTCCAAGATGCGCGCTGCTGGCGGCACCGTCAAAGTCGCGAAGAACCGCCTGGCCAAGATTGCTCTTCAGGGCACGGATGCGGAAGGGATTTCCAATCTCTTCACCGGTCAGACGCTGATCGCATACAGCACTGATCCGATTACCGCTCCGAAGGTCGTCGTGGATTTCGCCAAGACCAACGATAAGATCGTTGTTCTGGGCGGCGCCATGGGAACAACCACGCTCAACCCCGAAGGTGTTAAGTCGCTCGCGACCCTGCCTTCGCTGGACGAGCTGCGTGCGAAGCTGCTGGGCATGATCCAGACGCCGGCTACCCGCATCGCAGGTGTGGTTGCAGCACCGGCAAGCCAGCTTGCTCGCGTGTTCTCGGCCTACGCCAAGAAGGACGAAGCCGCGTAAGGCGGTTTTTCGCTGTTCATAATCAACCAGTTCGAACCGAACAAAAGGAACTACAAAAATGGCTGATCTCGCAAAGATCGTTGAAGACCTCTCCTCGCTGACCGTTCTCGAAGCCGCAGAACTGTCCAAGCTTCTCGAAGAAAAGTGGGGCGTTTCCGCCGCTGCTCCGGTAGCTGTTGCTGCCGTTGCCGGTGGTGCTGGTGGCGCTGCTGCTGCTGTTGAAGAAGAAAAGACCGAGTTCGACGTCATCCTCGCGGATGCCGGCGCGAACAAGATCAACGTCATCAAGGAAGTCCGCGCCATCACCGGTCTCGGCCTCAAGGAAGCCAAGGACCTCGTCGAGGCTGCTCCGAAGGCTGTCAAGGAAGGCGTTTCCAAGGCTGAAGCCGCTGACATCAAGAAGAAGCTCGAAGACGCTGGCGCAAAGGCCGACGTCAAGTAAGCTTGAAACTGCTTTGGGAGGTGGCATTTTGCCGCCTCCCATTTGCCGTTTTTCTGAACAAATTACCCAAAAGCCGCGGCTAAAACGGCTTTTGGGTAATGGGTTCTTCAAGAGGATGGTCTGAGACTGAACCGCGACGCAATCCGTGCCGAGCGGTTTTCAGTCAGTTAGACGAGATTGAACTACTCATTGATTGATGGGATCGCCTGGCCAGCGGTTCCCATCCGTTGCAGGCCCGGGTGCAGGATTTTAAAGGAGCGACGATGGCTCAGACCCTTTCGTTCAACGGTCGCAGGCGCGTACGCAAGTTTTTTGGTAAGATTCCCGAAGTCGCAGAGATGCCGAACCTCATCGAGGTTCAGAAGGCGTCCTACGATCAGTTCCTCATGGTCGAAGAGCCCAAGGGCGGCCGCCCTGACGAGGGTCTCCAGGCCGTTTTCAAGTCGGTTTTCCCGATCACCGATTTCTCCGGCGCTTCCATGCTGGAGTTCGTGTCCTATGAGTTCGAACCGCCGAAGTTCGACGTCGACGAGTGCCGCCAGCGCGACCTGACCTATGCCGCGCCGCTGAAGGTCACTCTCCGTCTGATCGTGTTCGATATCGATGAGGACACCGGCGCGAAGTCCATCAAGGACATCAAGGAACAGAGCGTTTACATGGGCGACATGCCGCTCATGACGAACAACGGTACCTTCATCGTGAACGGCACCGAACGGGTTATCGTGTCCCAGATGCACCGTTCGCCGGGCGTCTTCTTCGACCACGACAAGGGCAAGAGCCACTCCTCCGGCAAGCTGCTCTTCGCTGCTCGCGTCATTCCGTATCGCGGCTCCTGGCTCGACATCGAATTCGACGCCAAGGACATCGTGTACGCTCGTATCGACCGCCGCCGCAAGATTCCGGTGACGTCGCTTCTGATGGCGCTCGGCATGGACGGCGAAGAAATCCTGTCGACGTTCTACACCAAGTCGCTCTACCAGCGCGACGGCCAGGGCTGGCGTATTCCGTTCAAGGCGGAAACGCTGAAGGGCGCCAAGACCGTTTCCGACATGATCGACGCCGATACCGGCGAAGTCGTTGTCGAAGGCGGCAAGAAGCTGACCCCGCGCCTGCTGCGCCAGTTGCAGGAAAAGGGCCTCAAGGCTTTGAAGGCCACCGACGAAGAGCTGTACGGCCTCTTCCTGGCGGAAGACATCGTCAACTTCCAGACCGGTGAGATCTATCTCGAAGCCGGCGACGAAATCGACGAAAAGACACTGCCGATCATCCTCAAGGCTGGTTTCGACGAAATCCCGGTTCTCGGCATCGACCATATCAATGTCGGCGCCTACATCCGCAACACGCTGTCCGCCGATAAGAACGAGAACCGTCAGGACGCTCTGTTCGACATCTACCGCGTCATGCGTCCGGGTGAACCGCCGACCATGGAATCGGCCGAAGCCATGTTCAACTCGCTGTTCTTCGATGCGGAGCGCTACGATCTCTCCGCCGTCGGCCGCGTGAAGATGAACATGCGCCTCGACCTCGACGTCGAAGACACCGTTCGCATCCTGCGCAAGGACGACATCCTGGCCGTGGTCAAGATGCTGGTCGAACTGCGCGACGGCAAGGGCGAAATCGACGACATCGACAACCTCGGCAACCGCCGCGTCCGCTCGGTCGGCGAGCTGATGGAAAACCAGTACCGTCTCGGCCTGCTGCGCATGGAGCGCGCGATCAAGGAACGCATGTCCTCGATCGAAATCGACACGGTCATGCCGCAGGATCTGATCAACGCGAAGCCGGCCGCTGCTGCCGTTCGCGAATTCTTCGGCTCCTCGCAGCTCTCGCAGTTCATGGACCAGGTGAACCCGCTCTCGGAAATCACCCACAAGCGCCGTCTTTCGGCTCTTGGCCCGGGCGGTCTGACCCGCGAACGCGCCGGCTTCGAAGTCCGCGACGTGCATCCGACCCACTACGGTCGTATTTGCCCGATCGAAACGCCGGAAGGTCCGAACATCGGTCTCATCAACTCGCTGGCAACCTTTGCCCGCGTCAACAAGTACGGCTTTATCGAAAGCCCCTACCGCCGCATCATCGACGGTAAGGTGACCAACGACGTGCTCTACCTCTCCGCCATGGAAGAGGCGAAGTACTACGTTGCTCAGGCCAACGCCGAACTCGACGCCGACGGCTCCTTCATCGAGGAATTCGTCGTTTGCCGTCATGCCGGCGAAGTTATGCTCGCTCCGCGCGACAACATCAACCTGATGGACGTCTCGCCGAAGCAGCTTGTTTCGGTCGCTGCCGCTCTGATCCCGTTCTTGGAAAACGACGACGCCAACCGCGCTCTCATGGGCTCGAACATGCAGCGTCAGGCCGTGCCGCTTCTGCGCGCCGAAGCCCCGTTCGTCGGCACCGGCATGGAGCCGGTTGTCGCCCGTGACTCTGGCGCTGCTATCGGTGCCCGCCGCGGTGGCGTGGTCGACCAGGTCGACGCAACGCGTATCGTTATCCGCGCTACCGAAGACCTCGATCCGTCGAAGTCTGGCGTCGATATCTACCGCCTGATGAAGTTCCAGCGTTCGAACCAGAACACCTGCGTCAACCAGCGTCCGCTGGTCACCGTTGGTGACGTGGTCAACAAGGGCGACATTCTGGCAGACGGTCCGTCGACCGACCTCGGCGATCTGGCGCTCGGCCGTAACGTGCTCGTCGCGTTCATGCCGTGGAACGGCTACAACTACGAAGACTCGATCCTGCTCTCCGAGCGTATCGTTGCCGACGACGTGTTCACCTCCATTCACATCGAAGAATTCGAGGTGATGGCGCGCGACACCAAGCTCGGTCCGGAAGAAATCACCCGCGATATTCCGAACGTTTCGGAAGAAGCGCTGAAGAACCTGGACGAAGCCGGCATCGTTTACATCGGCGCTGAAGTTCAGCCGGGCGATATCCTCGTCGGCAAGATCACGCCGAAGGGCGAAAGCCCGATGACGCCGGAAGAAAAGCTTCTGCGCGCCATCTTCGGTGAAAAGGCGTCCGACGTTCGCGACACCTCCATGCGCATGCCGCCCGGCACCTACGGTACGGTCGTCGAAGTTCGCGTCTTCAACCGCCACGGCGTTGAGAAGGACGAACGCGCCATGGCGATCGAGCGCGAAGAGATCGAACGTCTCGCGAAGGACCGCGACGACGAGCAGGCGATCCTCGACCGTAACGTCTACGGCCGCCTGATCGAAATGCTCCGTGGCCAGGTAGCGCTTGCCGGTCCGAAGAGCTTCAAGAAGGGCACGGAACTGTCCAACGCCGTCGTCTCCGAATATCCGCGCTCGCAGTGGTGGATGTTCGCTGTCGAGGACGAAAAGGTTCAGGGCGAGCTCGAAGCTCTGCGTGGCCAGTACGACGAATCCAAGTCGCGCCTCGAACAGCGCTTCATGGACAAGGTCGAAAAGGTCCAGCGCGGCGATGAAATGCCTCCGGGCGTCATGAAGATGGTCAAGGTCTTCGTCGCTGTGAAGCGCAAGATCCAGCCGGGTGACAAGATGGCCGGCCGTCATGGCAACAAGGGTGTCGTATCGCGCATCGTGCCGGTCGAAGACATGCCGTTCCTCGAAGACGGCACGCACGTCGACATCGTGCTCAATCCGCTCGGCGTGCCGTCGCGCATGAACGTCGGTCAGATCCTTGAGACGCACCTTGGCTGGGCTTGCGCCGGCATGGGTCGTCAGATCGGCGAGCTGATCGAAGCCTATAAGGCAAGCGGCAACATCGAGCCTCTGCGCCAGACGATCGACATGGTCGTCGGCGACGGTCCGAAGAGCGACGACGTTCACGAGTATGACGACGCGTCGGTTCTGCGTCTGGCCGATCAGTGGAAGCGTGGCGTGTCCATCGCGACCCCGGTCTTCGACGGCGCCGGCGAAGTCGATGTCAACGAGATGCTCGCAATGGCAGGTCTGAAGCAGACCGGTCAGTCGACGCTCTATGATGGTCGTACCGGCGAACAGTTCGACCGCCAGGTCACGGTTGGCTACATCTACATGCTGAAGCTGAACCACCTGGTCGACGACAAGATCCACGCCCGCTCGATTGGCCCGTACTCGCTCGTGACCCAGCAGCCGCTGGGCGGTAAGGCGCAGTTCGGCGGTCAGCGCTTCGGCGAAATGGAAGTCTGGGCGCTCGAAGCTTACGGTGCAGCTTACACGCTGCAGGAAATGCTCACGGTCAAGTCGGACGACGTGGCCGGCCGCACCAAGGTCTACGAAGCCATCGTCCGTGGAGACGACACCTTCGAAGCGGGCATTCCGGAGAGCTTCAACGTTCTCGTCAAGGAAATGCGGTCGCTGGGCCTCAGCGTCGAATTGGAAAACTCCAAGGTCGACGATCTGCAGGCAGCGGGCCAGCTTCCGGACGCAGCCGAGTAATAGCCGATAGGGTGCGCGCTGTCCGTCAGCGCGCACCGTTCCCGCCGGCGCCCGAATTCGTGTGGCTCTAGGCAGGGACGATTTCGCCGCATTCTGCGGTTATTGTCGTTTTAAGGCGTCAGTCCGGTTCCCGGGAATTTGCCGGCACTGATTGCAATTCGAGGGCGTTTCGCCCCTAAAGGAGACAGGCATGAACCAAGAGGTCATGAATCTTTTCAATCCGCAGGTGCCTGCACAGAATTTCGATTCCATCCGGATTTCGATCGCATCGCCGGAGAAGATTCTTTCCTGGTCTTATGGTGAGATCAAGAAGCCGGAGACGATCAACTATCGTACGTTCAAGCCGGAACGCGATGGTCTCTTCTGCGCGCGAATCTTCGGGCCGATCAAGGATTACGAGTGCCTGTGCGGCAAGTACAAGCGCATGAAGTACAAGGGCATCATCTGCGAAAAGTGCGGCGTCGAAGTAACGCTGTCGCGCGTTCGCCGTGAGCGCATGGGCCATATCGAGCTCGCCGCTCCCGTTGCCCACATCTGGTTCCTGAAGTCGCTGCCGAGCCGCATTTCCACGCTGCTCGACATGACGCTGAAGGATGTCGAGCGCGTTCTCTATTTCGAAAACTACATCGTCACCGAGCCGGGCCTGACCGCGCTCAAGGAGCATCAGCTCCTGACGGAAGAAGAGTACATGCTCGCCGTCGACGAATATGGCGAAGACCAGTTCACCGCCATGATCGGCGCTGAAGCGATCTACGAGATGCTGGCCAGCATGAATCTCGAAAAGATCGCCGGCGACCTGCGCTCCGAGCTTGCCGACACCACGTCGGATCTCAAGCAGAAGAAGCTGATGAAGCGCCTGAAGATCGTCGAGAACTTCATGGAATCCGGCAACCGTCCGGAATGGATGATCATGAAGGTCGTCCCGGTCATCCCGCCGGACCTGCGCCCGCTGGTGCCGCTCGACGGCGGCCGTTTCGCAACGTCGGATCTGAACGATCTGTACCGCCGCGTCATCAACCGTAACAATCGTCTGAAGCGCCTGATCGAACTGCGCGCTCCGGGCATCATCATCCGCAACGAAAAGCGCATGCTGCAGGAATCTGTCGATGCGCTGTTCGACAACGGCCGTCGCGGCCGCGTCATCACCGGCGCCAACAAGCGTCCGCTGAAGTCGCTGTCCGACATGCTGAAGGGCAAGCAGGGCCGCTTCCGTCAGAACCTCCTCGGCAAGCGCGTCGACTATTCCGGCCGTTCGGTCATCGTGACCGGTCCGGAGCTGAAGCTGCATCAGTGCGGCCTGCCGAAGAAGATGGCGCTCGAACTGTTCAAGCCGTTCATCTACGCCCGTCTCGACGCGAAGGGTTATTCCTCGACCGTCAAGCAGGCCAAGAAGCTGGTTGAAAAGGAAAAGCCGGAAGTTTGGGATATCCTCGACGAGGTCATCCGCGAGCATCCGGTTCTCCTGAACCGCGCGCCGACGCTGCACCGCCTGGGCATCCAGGCCTTCGAACCCATGCTGGTTGAAGGCAAGGCCATCCAGTTGCACCCGCTCGTCTGCACGGCCTTCAACGCCGACTTCGACGGTGACCAGATGGCCGTTCACGTGCCGCTGTCTCTCGAAGCCCAGCTCGAAGCCCGCGTGCTGATGATGTCGACCAACAACATCCTTCATCCGGCAAACGGCGCGCCGATCATCGTTCCGTCGCAGGACATGGTTCTCGGTCTCTATTATCTCTCGATCCTGAACCAGAACGAGCCGGGCGAAGGCATGGCCTTCTCCGATCTCGGCGAGCTGCATCACGCTCTGGAAAACAAGGTCGTGACGCTGCACTCCAAGATCCGCGGCCGCTTCAAGTCGATCGACGAAGAGGGCAAGCCCTATTCGAAGATCTATGAAACGACCCCTGGCCGCCTGCTGATCGGCGAACTGCTGCCGAAGCACGGCAAGGTGACCTTCGATATCTGCAACCAGGAAATGACCAAGAAGAACATCTCCAAGATGATCGACACGGTCTACCGTCACTGCGGCCAGAAGGACACGGTCATTTTCTGCGACCGCATCATGCAGCTCGGCTTCGCCCATGCCTGCCGCGCTGGCATTTCGTTCGGCAAGGACGACATGGTCATCCCGAACACCAAGGCGAAGATCGTCGGCGATACCGAAGCGCTCGTGAAGGAATACGAGCAGCAGTACAATGACGGTCTGATCACCCAGGGCGAAAAGTACAACAAGGTTGTCGACGCCTGGGGCAAGGCCACGGAAAAGGTCGCCGAAGAAATGATGGCCCGCATTAAGGCCGTCGAATTCGACGAGAAGACCGGTCGCCAGAAGCCGATGAACTCGATCTATATGATGAGCCATTCGGGCGCCCGCGGTTCTCCGAACCAGATGCGTCAGTTGGGCGGCATGCGCGGCCTTATGGCCAAGCCGTCGGGCGAAATCATCGAGACGCCGATCATCTCGAACTTCAAGGAAGGCCTGACCGTGAACGAGTACTTCAACTCGACGCACGGCGCCCGTAAGGGTCTGGCAGACACCGCCTTGAAGACCGCGAACTCCGGCTACCTGACCCGCCGTCTCGTCGACGTCGCGCAGGATTGCATCGTGACGCACGTCGATTGCGGCACCGAAACCGGCCTCACCATGACTGCCATCGTCGATGCCGGTCAGGTCGTTGCCTCGCTCGGTGCTCGCATTCTCGGCCGTACGGCGCTGGATGATATCGATCATCCGGTCACGGGTGAGCGCATCGTCGACGCCGGCAAGATGATCCTCGAGCCGGATGTCATCGAGATCGAAAAGGCTGGTATCCAGTCGATCCGCATCCGTTCGGCGCTGACCTGCGAAATCCAGACGGGGGTTTGCTCTGTCTGCTACGGCCGCGACCTTGCTCGCGGTACGCCGGTCAACATCGGTGAAGCTGTCGGCGTCATCGCCGCTCAGTCGATCGGTGAGCCGGGCACGCAGCTCACCATGCGTACCTTCCACTTGGGCGGCACGGCGACCGTGGTCGACCAGTCGTTCCTGGAAGCCTCGTATGAAGGCACGGTGCAGATCAAGAACCGCAACATGCTGCGCAACTCCGAAGGCAACCTGGTTGCCATGGGCCGCAACATGACGGTTCAGATCTTGGATGAACGCGGCGTTGAACGCTCTTCGCAGCGCGTTGCCTACGGCTCCAAGCTCTATGTCGACGACGGCGACAAGGTGAAGCGCGGTCAGCGTCTCGCAGAATGGGATCCGTATACCCGTCCGATGATGACGGAAGTGGCCGGTACGGTTCACTTCGAAGATGTCGTCGACGGCCTCTCGGTTCTCGAAGCGACCGACGAGTCGACCGGCATCACCAAGCGTCAGGTTATCGACTGGCGTTCGACACCGCGCGGTTCGGATCTGAAGCCGGCAATCGTCGTCAAGGACGCCAGCGGCAATGTCGCCAAGCTGTCGCGTGGGGGTGAAGCCCGCTTCCTGCTCTCGGTTGACGCGATCCTGTCCGTCGAGCCGGGCACGAAGGTGTCGCAGGGCGACGTTCTTGCTCGTTCGCCGCTGGAAAGCGCCAAGACCAAGGACATCACCGGTGGTCTGCCGCGCGTTGCCGAACTGTTCGAAGCCCGTCGTCCGAAGGACCACGCCATCATCGCAGAGATCGATGGTACGATCCGCCTCGGCCGCGACTACAAGAACAAGCGTCGCGTCATCATCGAGCCGGCAGAAGATGGTGTCGAGCCGGTCGAATACCTGATCCCGAAGGGCAAGCCCTTCCACCTTCAGGAAGGCGACTATATCGAAAAGGGTGACTACATCCTCGACGGTAACCCGGCTCCGCACGACATCCTGGCGATCAAGGGCGTGGAGGCTCTGGCTTCCTACCTCGTCAACGAAATCCAGGAAGTCTACCGCCTCCAGGGCGTTGTCATCAACGACAAGCACATCGAAGTGATTGTCCGTCAGATGCTGCAGAAGGTGGAAATCACCGATGCAGGCGACAGCCAGTACATCGTCGGCGACAATGTCGACCGTATCGAACTGGAAGACGCCAACGACCGCCTGATCGAAGAAGGCAAGAAGCCCGCTTACGGCGATCCGGTTCTGCTCGGCATCACCAAGGCGTCGCTGCAGACGCCGTCCTTCATCTCCGCCGCATCCTTCCAGGAAACGACGAAGGTGCTGACGGAAGCTGCGATCGCCGGCAAGACCGATGGTCTGCAGGGCCTGAAGGAAAACGTCATCGTCGGCCGTCTCATCCCGGCCGGTACCGGTGGCACCATGACGCAGATCCGCCGCATCGCGACGGCTCGCGACGAGCTGATCCTGGAAGAGCGCCGCAAGGGCACGGGTGCCGCCGTCGCCACGCCGATGCTGCAGGACATGGCCAACGAGAACGCCCCGGCCGCTGAATAAGCGGCTGGAGTTCGAACAAAATCAAAACCGCCCGGAGCGATCCGGGCGGTTTCTTTTTGCATCTATGTTGTGAAGAGCTGGCGAGGGCGGGACAGCAGGGTCCCGTCTAGCGGAAGCGGATGATCGCCACTTCGCCTTCCAGTGCTCCCTGATAGGCCGAGGCATGAGGCTCCTCATCCGGCACGTCGGTCAGCATGCCGATCTGATCGAGATCAGCCTCGATGAAGCCTTCCTCCGCAAGGGCGTTCAGCGCTTCGCGCACGGCGGTGTCGTCATCCGGCGCCTTTAGCATGACATGCAGATCGACACCTTCGCCGCCGTCGGTTTCATATCCCTTGCCGATGATGATGAAGACCATGGGGCCGTCGAAATTGTTGTCGTTGTCTGGCGCAGTGATCATAAGTCTTCCTTCGGTGGTATCGATTCGGCCGAGCGATTCTCTGAGTTGCTCTTTGCCGTCCGGTGAAATTGTCTTTCTGTGATTCCTTATAGGGATTTTAACGAAATACCCAAGTCCATCTTGCGGAAGCGATGCCATTTCGTCATCTGAGGCGTCAAATGGCTGGTTTGGCCCGTCTTTTCAGGGTTTGTGACAAAGATAATTCTTAACCGGCCTTGACGAACCTGCGGGAAACCAGTAGTACCGCCGCCATCAGGACCCATGTGAGGCATGGCTGTTCGGAGCGACGCGCTCTGGAGTTCACCTCAAACAAGGTTCTAAACGCACGTTGAAGACACGAATGCTGCACGCAAGACGCAATTCAATGCGTCCTCTGCTTTTTTGTGGTCCATCTGCGAAAGCGGATCGGGCCACGTTTTGCGCATTGAGGCGAACGTGTGTCGTTGCCGGAGACGGCGAGAGTTAAGCCCGCAAGGGTGTCGAGACAGATTTACAAGGGATGGTTGAATGCCTACCGTAAACCAGCTAATCCGCAAGCCTCGCCAGGCGCAGGTAAAGCGTAATAAGGTTCCCGCTCTCCAGGAGAACCCGCAGAAGCGTGGTGTTTGCACCCGCGTCTACACGACGACGCCGAAGAAGCCGAACTCGGCTCTGCGTAAGGTCGCAAAGATCCGCCTGACCAACGGCTTCGAAGTCATTGGTTACATCCCGGGTGAAGGTCACAACCTTCAGGAACACTCTGTCGTCATGATCCGTGGCGGCCGCGTGAAGGACCTTCCGGGTGTTCGCTACCACATCATCCGCGGCGTTCTCGATACCCAGGGTGTCAAGAACCGCAAGCAGCGCCGTTCCAAGTACGGTGCAAAGCGTCCGAAGTAATTCGGTTTCAGATAATCCGGCGCTGCGCGAGGTTCTCCGCGTTGTAAAGCGCCGCTAACAGTTGAGAGACGAGAAGTATGTCCCGACGTCACAGAGCAGAAAAGCGCGAGATCAATCCGGACCCGAAGTTCGGCGATCTGGTCGTCACGAAGTTCATGAATGCCATCATGCTGGACGGCAAGAAGTCCGTAGCTGAAAACATCGTATACGGCGCATTCGACGCCGTGCAGGGCAAGGCAAAGCAGGAGCCGCTCGGCGTGTTCCATCAGGCTTTGGATAACATCGCTCCGCACGTTGAAGTCCGTTCGCGCCGCGTTGGTGGTGCTACGTATCAGGTTCCGGTCGATGTTCGTCCCGAGCGTCGTCAGGCTCTTGCCATTCGCTGGCTGATCGCTGCTGCCCGTAAGCGCAACGAAACCACCATGGTCGACCGTCTCTGCGGCGAACTTCTTGATGCCTCCAATAACCGCGGCTCTGCCGTCAAGAAGCGCGAAGACACGCACAAGATGGCTGATGCCAACCGTGCGTTCTCGCATTATCGCTGGTAATCCCGAACGGTTTCCGAAAGGCAGTCCACTATGGCTCGCGAATATAAAATCGAAGACTACCGCAATTTCGGTATCATGGCGCACATCGACGCCGGCAAGACCACGACCACCGAGCGTATTCTTTACTACACCGGCAAGTCGCACAAGATCGGCGAAGTCCACGACGGCGCAGCCACCATGGACTGGATGGAGCAGGAGCAGGAGCGTGGCATCACGATCACCTCTGCTGCCACCACGACCTTCTGGAAGGGCCGTGACGGCAAGATGCGCCGCTTCAACATCATCGACACCCCCGGCCACGTCGACTTCACCATCGAAGTCGAGCGTTCGCTGCGCGTTCTCGACGGCGCCATCGCGCTGCTCGACGCTAACGCAGGTGTTGAGCCGCAGACGGAAACCGTCTGGCGTCAGGCTGAGAAGTATCATGTTCCGCGCATGATCTTCTGCAACAAGATGGACAAGACCGGCGCTGACTTCTATCGCTCGGTCGAGATGATCAAGTCCCGCCTCGGCGCGACCGCTGTCGTCATGCAGCTCCCGATCGGCGCTGAAAGCGACTTCAAGGGCGTTATCGACCTGATCGAGATGAATGCCCTCATCTGGCGCGACGAGTCGCTCGGCGCACAGTGGGACGTCGTCGAAATCCCAGAAGACATGAAGGCCAAGGCTGAGGAATATCGCGAAAAGCTGATCGAGACGGTTGTCGAGATCGACGAAGCTGCGACCGAAGCCTACCTCGAAGGTAATCTGCCGGACAACGACCAGATCCGTGCGCTCGTCCGTCGCGGCACGATCGACGTCAAGTTCCATCCGATGTTCTGCGGCACCGCCTTCAAGAACAAGGGCGTTCAGCCGCTGCTCGACGCCGTCGTCGATTACCTGCCGTCTCCGATCGACATTCCGGCGATCAAGGGCATTGACGTCAAGACGGAAGCTGAAATCCACCGTCATGCTGACGACGCTGAGCCGCTGTCCATGCTGGCGTTCAAGATCATGAACGACCCCTTCGTCGGTTCGCTGACCTTCGCCCGCATCTACTCCGGCAAGCTCGAAAAGGGCGCGTCGGTCATGAACACGGTCAAGGACAAGCGCGAGCGCGTTGGCCGCATGCTGCAGATGCACTCCAACTCGCGTGAAGACATCGAAGAAGCCTTTGCTGGCGACATCGTTGCTCTGGCCGGCCTCAAGGAAACCACCACTGGCGATACGCTCTGCGATCCGCTGAAGCCGGTTATCCTCGAGCGCATGGAATTCCCGGAGCCGGTTATCCAGATCGCGATCGAGCCGAAGACCAAGGGCGACCAGGAAAAGATGGGCCTCGCGCTCAACCGCCTGGCTGCCGAAGATCCGTCCTTCCGCGTGAAGACCGACCAGGAATCGGGCCAGACGATCATTGCCGGCATGGGTGAACTTCACCTCGACATCATCGTCGACCGCATGCGTCGTGAATTCAAGGTTGAAGCCACCGTCGGCGCGCCGCAGGTTGCTTACCGCGAAACCATCACGCGTCAGACCGAAAAAGACTACACCCACAAGAAGCAGTCGGGTGGTACCGGTCAGTTCGCTCGCGTGAAGATCGTGTTCGAACCGAACCCGGAAGGCGACGATTTCAAGTTCGAGTCCAAGATCGTCGGTGGTGCTGTTCCGAAGGAATACATCCCGGGCGTCCAGAAGGGCATCGAAAGCGTCCTGTCTTCGGGTCCGCTGGCTGGCTTCCCGATGCTCGGCGTCAAGGCGACGCTCATCGACGGTGCCTTCCACGACGTCGACTCGTCGGTTCTGGCCTTCGAAATCGCTGCACGTGCCTGCTTCCGTGAAGCAGCTCGCGAAGCTGGCGCCCAGCTCCTCGAGCCGATGATGAAGGTCGAAGTCGTGACGCCGGAAGATTACGTCGGCGACGTCATCGGCGACCTGAACTCGCGTCGTGGCCAGATCCAGGGCCAGGAAAGCCGCGGTATCGCCGTTGTTATCAACGCGAACGTCCCGCTGGCAAACATGTTCAAGTACGTCGACAACCTGCGCTCCATGTCTCAGGGCCGTGCGCAGTACACCATGACCTTCGATCATTATTCGCCGGTCCCGTCGAACGTCGCACAGGAAATCCAGGCAAAGTATTCCGGTCAGAAGTGACCGGAATACCAATTGACCGATAACAAGAATTGATCCCCTCGGGGACAGGAAAAACGGAGAGCCGAAAATGGCAAAGAGTAAGTTTGAGCGCAATAAGCCGCACGTTAACATCGGCACGATCGGCCACGTTGACCACGGCAAGACGTCTCTGACGGCAGCGATCACGAAGTTCTTCGGTGAGTTCAAGGCGTA
>NZ_JBSYVH010000017.1:0-2500 GCF_054114205.1 Rhizobium sp. LEGMi-198b
TGGTTGCGGGGGCAGGATTTGAACCTGCGGCCTTCAGGTTATGAGCCTGACGAGCTACCGGGCTGCTCCACCCCGCGTTACCAGCGTAAACCGCTTTGCGGTTTATCGCACCTCGAGCGAACCGTTGGGGTCCGTCGGAGCCTGAGCAAGTTGGCTGGTCCAACTTGCGTGATCGGGGCAAATCCGAAGGATTTGTCCCGTGTTCCCGTGGCACCTTATTTCGGAGCCGGGCGTATAACTGTATGCCTTTAGAAGCGACAAAGGCCGCTTTTGAGCGGCCTATTGTAACACGGCTTAGCCGTTTTTGTGTCGAGAAGATTTAAATCATCGGACAAACCCTGATGGGTTTATCCGGCGTTGCGTTTTGCAGACCTGGCAGCGACCTACTCTCCCGCGTCTTGAGACGAAGTACCATGGGCGCAGGGGCGTTTCACGGCCGTGTTCGGAAAGGGAACGGGTGCAGCCACCCCGCCATAACCACCAGGTCAGCGAAGCGCAACGTTTGAGAAGCTGGTGAAGAGAGGATGGAGGCAATAGCCTTCATGTCTCTTGTCTTTTTTTGAACACGTCAGATGCATCGTGTGATGAACACGAGCAATGGGAACGATCAAGCCAATCGAGCTATTAGTACCGGTAAGCTTCATGCGTTGCCGCACTTCCACACCCGGCCTATCAACGTGGTCGTCTACCACGGCTCTGATAGGGAACACTCGTTTTCAGGTGGGTTTCCCGCTTAGATGCCTTCAGCGGTTATCCCTTCCATATATAGCTACCCTGCTATGCCCTTGGCAGGACAACAGGTCCACCAGAGATATGTCCATCCCGGTCCTCTCGTACTAGGGACAGATCCTGTCAATATTCCTACACCCACGGCAGATAGGGACCGAACTGTCTCACGACGTTCTGAACCCAGCTCACGTACCGCTTTAATTGGCGAACAGCCAAACCCTTGGGACCTGCTCCAGCCCCAGGATGCGATGAGCCGACATCGAGGTGCCAAACAACCCCGTCGATATGGACTCTTGGGGGTCATCAGCCTGTTATCCCCGGCGTACCTTTTATCCGTTGAGCGATGGCCCTTCCACGCGGGACCACCGGATCACTATGACCGACTTTCGTCTCTGCTCGACTTGTCAGTCTCGCAGTCAGGCGGGCTTATGCCATTGCACTCGACGACCGATTTCCGACCGGTCTGAGCCCACCATCGCGCGCCTCCGTTACTCTTTCGGAGGCGACCGCCCCAGTCAAACTACCCACCATACACTGTCCCGGATCCGGATGACGGACCGCGGTTAGACATCCATGACGATAAGGGTGGTATTTCAAGGATGGCTCCACAAGAACTGGCGTCCCTGCTTCAAAGCCTACCACCTATCCTACACATGCCGACACGAATGCCAGTGTAAAGCTATAGTAAAGGTGCACGGGGTCTTTCCGTCTGACCGCAGGAACCCCGCATCTTCACGGGGAATTCAATTTCACTGAGTCTATGTTGGAGACAGCGGGGAAGTCGTTACGCCATTCGTGCAGGTCGGAACTTACCCGACAAGGAATTTCGCTACCTTAGGACCGTTATAGTTACGGCCGCCGTTTACTGGGGCTTCGATTCAGAGCTTGCACCCCTCCTCTTAACCTTCCAGCACCGGGCAGGCGTCAGACCCTATACGTCGTCTTGCGACTTCGCAGAGCCCTGTGTTTTTGGTAAACAGTCGCTACCCCCTGGTCTGTGCCACCCTCACATGCTTGCGCACATAAGGGTCACGCTTCTTCCGAAGTTACGCGTGCAATTTGCCGAGTTCCTTCAACATAGTTCTCTCAAGCGCCTTGGTATACTCTACCTGACCACCTGTGTCGGTTTCGGGTACGGTCTATACGGTGGAGCTATTTCCTGGAACCGCGTCCCTGCAAGATCAATCCAATAAGACCTTACAAGTTAAGCAATCCGTCACTACCACCAGGCCCACGAATATTAACGTGGTTCCCATCGACTACGCGTGTCCGCCTCGTCTTAGGGGCCGGCTAACCCTGCTCAGATTAACTTTAAGCAGGAACCCTTGGTCTTTCGGCGAGAGGGTCTCTCACCCTCTTTATCGTTACTCATGTCAACATTCGCACTTCCGATACCTCCAGGATGCCTCACGGCTGTCCCTTCACAGGCTTACGGAACGCTCCGCTACCACTCCTCAAAGAGGAATCCTCAGCTTCGGTGCATGGCTTTAGCCCCGTTACATTTTCGGCGCAAAGACCCTTGACTAGACCAGTGAGCTGTTACGCTTTCTTTAAATGATGGCTGCTTCTAAGCCAACATCCTGGTTGTTTTGGGATCCTCACATCCTTTCCCACTTAGCCATGACTTGGGGACCTTAGCTGGAGGTTAGGGTTGTTGCCCTTTTCACGACGGACGTTAGCACCCGCCGTGTGTCTGCCGAGTAGTACTTCCCGGTATTCGGAGTTTGGTTAGGATCAGTAAGACGGTGAGTCCCCATAGCCCATCCAGTGC
>NZ_JBSYVH010000018.1:0-2537 GCF_054114205.1 Rhizobium sp. LEGMi-198b
GAGTGCGTGATCGAAACCGGTGCTGGAAAAGCGGCCGGATTTTCGGACGAGGCGTATCGTGGCGTGGGTGTCACGGTGGTCGACAGCGCGGCTTTGCTCTACGAGACATCCGACGTCATTGCCAAGGTCCGGCCCCCTGAAGCCGCAGAGGTTGATCGGCTGGCACCGGGCAAGACGCTGATCTCCTTCTTCTACCCGGCACAGAACAAGGACCTTCTCGAGCAGGCCAGGTCCAGGGGCGCCAACGTCATCGCCATGGACATGGTGCCGCGCATCAGCCGAGCCCAGAAGATGGATGCCCTGTCGTCGATGGCCAATATTGCCGGCTATCGCGCGGTGATCGAGGCCGGCAACAATTTTGGCCGCTTCTTCACCGGTCAGGTGACGGCCGCCGGCAAGGTGCCGCCGGCCAAGGTGCTGGTGATCGGCGCCGGTGTCGCAGGGCTTGCGGCGATCGGCACGGCAACGTCGCTCGGCGCCATCACCTATGCCTTCGACGTGCGCCCTGAGGTGGCCGAGCAGATCGAATCCATGGGGGCGGAATTCGTCTTCCTCGACTTCGGCGAAGAACAGCAGGATGGTGCTGCGACCGGCGGCTATGCCGCACCGTCCTCGCCGGAGTTCCGCGAGAAGCAGCTTGCCAAGTTCCGGGAACTGGCGCCTCAGATCGACATCGTCATCACCACGGCCCTGATCCCCGGCCGCGATGCGCCGAAGCTGTGGCTTGCCGATATGGTGGCAGCGATGAAGCCGGGCTCGGTCGTGATCGACTTGGCCGCCGAACGCGGCGGCAATTGCGACCTGACGGTCCCCGACGAGCGCATCGTCTCCGACAATGGCGTGATCGTCATCGGCTACACCGATTTCCCGAGCCGCATGGCGGCGCAGGCCTCGACGCTTTATGCCACCAATATCCGCCACATGCTGACGGATCTGACGCCGGGCAAGGATGGGGTGATCGTCCACAACATGGACGATGACGTCATCCGCGGTGCGACCGTCACCAAGGACGGCGCAATCACCTATCCACCGCCACCGCCGAAGGTGCAGGCGATCGCCGCCGCCAAGCCGAAGGAAAAGGTGAAGGAGCCGACGCCGGAGGAAAAGCGGGCCCGGGAACTGGCCGCCTTCAAGGCGCAGACCAGGAACCAAGGCATCCTGCTGGTCATCGGCACCGCACTTCTGCTGCTGGTCGGCGCCTATGCGCCGTCGAGCTTCATGAGCCATTTTGTCGTCTTCGTGCTCGCCTGTTTCGTCGGCTTCCAGGTGATCTGGAATGTCAGCCATTCGCTGCACACGCCGCTGATGGCGGTGACCAACGCCGTCTCCGGCATCGTCATCCTCGGCGCGCTGTTGCAGATCGGCTCGGGCAACGGGCTGGTGGTGACGCTGGCGGCGCTGTCGGTGCTGATCGCCACCATCAACATCGTCGGCGGCTTCCTCGTCACCCGGCGCATGCTCGCCATGTTCCAGAAGTCTTAAGCGGCAGGGATCTTCACAATGACCATCGGTATTGTATCGGCCGCCTATGTTGCGGCAGCGGTTCTCTTCATCCTCTCGCTCGGTGGCCTGTCCGGCCAGGAAAGCGCCAAGCGCGCCGTCTGGTACGGCATTGTCGGCATGGCCCTTGCCGTAGTTGCCACGATCTTCGGCCCCATGATCGACAAGACCGTCGGCAATTGGTTCATCATCGCGCTGATGATCGCAGGCGGCGCGGTGCTCGGCCATTATGTGGCGAGCCGGGTGCAGATGACGGAAATGCCGCAGCTCGTTGCGGCGCTGCATTCCTTCGTCGGCCTTGCCGCGGTGTTCATCGGCTTCAATGCCCATCTCGAAGCGGCCCATGTCGCTTCTCTCGACGATGCTTCCCGCGCAGCCCTCACCGGATTTGCCGGCATATTGGCCCACAAGGACATGGTGGAACTGTCGATCATGAAGGTCGAGGTCTTCCTCGGCGTCTTCATCGGTGCGGTCACCTTCACCGGCTCGGTCGTCGCCTTCGGCAAGCTTGCCGGCAAATTGGACGGCAAGGCCAGGAAGCTGCCGGGCGGGCACGTTCTCAACGCGAGCGCCGCGATCGCCTCGCTGATCCTGCTGCTGATGTACTGCAATGGCGCCGGGGTCTGGACGCTTCTCCTGATGACGGCACTTGCCTTCTTCATCGGCTATCACCTGATCATGGGCATCGGCGGCGCCGACATGCCGGTCGTCGTCTCGATGCTGAACAGCTATTCCGGCTGGGCGGCAGCCGCGATCGGCTTCACGCTCGGCAACGATCTCCTGATCGTCACCGGCGCGCTGGTCGGCTCTTCCGGTGCGATCCTCTCCTACATCATGTGCAAGGCGATGAACCGCTCCTTCGTCTCGGTGATCCTCGGCGGCTTCGGCGCGAGCACCGGCGCGCAGATGGAGATCATCGGCGAGCAGATCGCCATTAGTGCCGAGGGCGTCGCGGCCGCCTTGGACGAGGCCGACAGCATCGTGATCGTGCCGGGCTACGGCATGGCGGTGGCCCAGGCGCAGCAGTCGGTCTCGGA
>NZ_JBSYVH010000019.1:0-2205 GCF_054114205.1 Rhizobium sp. LEGMi-198b
TCTCCCATAATGATACGGCATAGGAGAGCGTGACAGCGAGAGAAATGGGCACGTCCATGTTGGTCCGCCCATGCTTCAAGGCATTCCACGCCGAGCGAAAAAAGAAACGGCCGCCATAGATAAGGGCTGGCGCAGCAATCATCGCGGAAATCCAGTGAAACAGGTCTCGCGTCGCCGCATCTGCGCCGGACCAGACCGATACCGAGAGCAGCATGATATTCGCTGCGGCAAAGCCGCAGACACCAACGGCCAGGAGCAATTGATTGCGCAGGCTATCCGCCTGGGACGCGGTGGGAGTGAAAATATGCGCCCGGTAGCCGGCTTCGGTGATCGCGGAAAGAATACCCGACGGATCGATGACAGCATTATCAATGCGCTCGACATAGGTGCAACTGACCCGCCGAGCAGTCAGGTTGACTCGCGCGCCCTTCACATAGGGTAAGCTGCGCAAAGACCGTTCGATGGTCGAGATGCAAGCGCCACAGTGCATATCGGGAATGCTGAGGTCCAGTTGGCGAAGGCCCTCCCCCAGCGGATGGCTGGCCAGGACGATCTCCTCGGCACTGGCGCAGCACTTGCTCATTGTCATGACGCTTTCCGCGTCCATGGTGCAGCAGGTCATTGTCCAAACTCCGCCGTGTCGATGCGCCTGGCCTCATGCATTACCGTGACACCGTCTCTGCGCGAGATGGTTTCAACGATCCAGTCGCCTCCCTCAATGCGATGTTTGGCTTCGAAATGGCCTTCGCTCGTCTTGGTCAGTGCAAGCGCAAAGTCCTCTCGGTCGCCCACGGGTCTTCTGAAAGTCAGCGTCACGTCGTCGACCACCGCCGGCGACCCGTCCCGGTTATGAATATCGTAGTGAATGACATGGCCGCGCAGGGACAGATCGCCGGAAATGCCGCTGCTAGCCATAGCGCGCATTGCGGCGGCCTTGCTGTTGAATTCCTGGCTTGCGACATAGGTATTCTCTACCACAAGGCCGCTCCAACTCGTGGACGCGAGAACCGCCATCGTCACATTCACTCCGATCACGACGGTGAAGAACGCAACAATGACGACCAGCATATGGCGGCCGGTGAAGGGACGTCCGGTGGTAACTTGGCTTCTCATTTCGGCGCTCCCGGTGCGTTGAAAGCGGCCCGGTACGTCGCCCGATCCGCGTGATTTTCGTCCTCTATGACGAACAGGAATTCCTTGATCGTCTCCGCCTTGGCCTGTTGCGTTACGAACACTTTGAGCGAGGTGGCCGCGTCCGGATCGGCAGCGACAGTGAAGTGCCGGCCTTCCTCCTTCGAGAGTTCGGGGATCTTCATCGTCGCTCCTACTGCGCCCTCCAGTCGGATATCGATTTTCCTCGGCGCCGGGACCATGTTGAGGACGCGAAGCGTATAACCGTTGCGGATTGATCCATCCGACTCCAGCACATATTGCGGATTGCGATCGTGGAGCACGTTCAGCTCCAGCCGCTCCCTGAGCGCCAGATGCACGAGCATCGCCACCCCGACCGCTGCCCATACAGCGGCATAAAAAAGGACGCGCGGCCTGAAGATCACCCGCCAATTGAAGTGCCGAATGCCCTCGATGAAGCTGCCGTCAGGGTTTCGCACGAGGTTCGGCTGCACGGCGACCGTGCCGCCGTTCGTCGCGAGACTCATGTTGGCGGCATACTCGCTCAGCGTCGCATAGGAGATCAGGCCGCGCGGCTTATCGAGCTTGTCCATCACGCCGTCGCAGGCGTCGATACATAGGGCGCAGGTGATGCACTCCATCTGCTGACCATCGCGGATGTCTATGCCCATCGGACAGACCGCCACACAGGCATTGCAATCAACGCAATCGCCAACCGGCTGGCCCGCTGCCTGAGCTTTTTTGGCATGGCGGGAGCGAGGCTCACCGCGCCAGTCATTATAGGTGACGACCAGGGAATTTTCGTCCAGCATAGCGCCCTGGATGCGGGGCCACGGACACATGTAGGTGCAGACCTGTTCCCTCATCAGCCCACCAAGAACGTAAGTGGTCGAGGTGAGAATGGCGACCGTGGCATAGGCGACCGCCGGCGCTTGGCCCTTGACTAGGGCAACGGCCAGGGATGGCGCATCCGCGAAATAGAATATCCATACGCCACCGGTGAGGACGCCGATGAGGACCCATATGCTGTGTTTGGCGACCCGCTTTGCAAGCTTGTCCGGCGTCCAGGGACCA
>NZ_JBSYVH010000020.1:0-1846 GCF_054114205.1 Rhizobium sp. LEGMi-198b
CTTTTTTATGTGCGCCCAGCATGGGCGCACTCTCGTGGGTGGAAGTCCCACCGTAAGCTGGTCATGGCGAGCGAAGAGAAGCGCAACTGCGGAAGGGCGACCGACCGTGGGGAGGAAGCGTGGATCGAAACTGCGGGCCGATGGACAAGAACCGGATATGAGGCGGTGCCGACCAGGGCGAGCGGGCATAAAACCGCGAAGCTCTTGTGACCAAGGGGCGGCGGCGTAAATCCGGCGGTCGTGCAGTGAAGGAGTGCGTTCTTACCTGGGGAGATCTCGCCTTGTGCCTGAAAGGGCGACGGTGTCGAGCCGGAGCGAGAAGTCAGCAGAGGCCGTAGTAGGGAGCACGGAAGTGCGAACGAAGGGCCGAACGAGAGAGAGTGAAGTTTCCACCGAGGATGAGCAAGGCCATGCGTCAGATGCCGGGACAATCCGGGAGATCGGAGAGGCAAGCGGGTGAAGCCCGTCGGAGCTGCGATCTTGACGAAGCCGAGCCCCCGCCGCGGACTGGGTACGACACAGGTTCGGGGCTGCTTGAGGCGGCCCTGAGGCGAGAGAACCTTCAGCGGGCGTTAAAGCAGGTACGGGCCAACAAAGGGGCGGCGGGTGTGGACGGGCTGGATATCGACCAGACGGCCGCAATGCTGCGCGAGTGCTGGCCTGTCATCCGCGACAGCCTGCGGGAGGGGACGTATCGGCCACAACCGGTGCGTCGGGTGATGATCCCGAAGCCGGGGGGTGGCGAGCGCGAGCTCGGTATTCCTACGGTGTTGGACCGCCTGATCCAACAGGCGCTCCTGCAAGTCCTCCAGCCGATCCTTGATCCGACCTTCAGCCAGCACAGCTACGGCTTCCGTCCGGGACGTGGTGCGCACGGTGCCGTCTTGGCGGCACAATCGTTCGTGCAGTCCGGACGACGGGTCGTGGTGGACGTGGACCTGGAGAAGTTCTTCGACCGGGTTGACCACGACATCCTGATCGACCGTCTGCGCAGGAAAATCCCCGATCCCGGCGTTATCCGTCTGGTTCGGGCTTACCTGAACGCCGACATCGTCGATGGGGATGTGACCATCAAGCGGATCCGGGGGACGCCGCAGGGCGGGCCACTGTCACCGCTGTTGGCCAACCTGCTGTTGGATGAGGTGGACAAGGAACTCGAAGGGCGGGGCCATGCCTTCTGCCGCTATGCCGACGACTGCAACGTCTATGTGCGGTCGCGGCGGGCAGGCGAACGAGTGCTGGCTCTGCTGCGGCGTCTTTATGGCCGGCTTCACCTGACGGTGAACGAAACCAAGAGCGCTGTTGCCAGCGTCTACGGCCGCAAATTCCTCGGCTATGCCTTTCGGCAAGCCGGGGGTGTGGTCAAGCGACGGGTTGCCGACAAGGCCATAAGAACGTTCAAGGACAAGGTGCGTAGCCTGACGACCCGTGTGACGGGTCGGTCCTTGAAGGCGGTGGTCGAACGGCTGGGTGCCTTCGTGCGCGGATGGAAAGCCTACTTCAGACTGGCACAAACACCTCGGGTCTTCAACGACCTGGACGAGTGGATGCGCCATCGTTTGCGGGCTATCCAGCTCAAGCAGTGGAAGCGAGGCAGGACGATCTTCCGGGAACTGACGGCAAGGGGAGCAAACCTCAATGTGGCGCGCCAAGTGGCGGGAAACTCCCGCCGCTGGTGGCGCAACAGCGCCAAGCTCCTCAACACTGTCCTCACGATCAGATGGGCCGACCAACTTGGAATGCCCAGGCTCACCTAACCTCAATCTCTCGAACCGCCCGGTGCGGACCCGCATGCCGGGTGGTGTGGCAGGGGTGCGATCAGCTATGATCGCCCCCTATGCCGTTT
>NZ_JBSYVH010000021.1:0-1750 GCF_054114205.1 Rhizobium sp. LEGMi-198b
TCTCCCATAATGATACGGCATAGGAGAGCGTGACAGCGAGAGAAATGGGCACGTCCATGTTGGTCCGCCCATGCTTCAAGGCATTCCACGCCGAGCGAAAAAAGAAACGGCCGCCATAGATAAGGGCCGGCGCAGCAATCATCGCGGAAATCCAGTGAAACAGGTCTCGCGTCGCCGCATCTGCGCCGGACCAGACCGATACCGAGAGCAGCATGATATTCGCTGCGGCAAAGCCGCAGACACCAACGGCCAGCAGCAATTGATTGCGCAGTCTGTCGGTCTGTTCCGATAGCGAGTTGGGCGAGAAGACGTGGACGCGATAGCCTGTGCCCATAATCGCCGACAAAATACCGGCCGGATCGACCGGCGTGTCCTCCAGTCGCTCGACATAGATGCAACTTACTCGCCGGGCGGTCAGATTGACCCGGGCGCGCGTTACATAGGGAAGTTTCAGCAAAGCTCCCTCGATCGTCGAGATGCAGCCTCCGCAGTGCGCATCGGGGACGCTCAGGTCCAGTTGACGCAAACCGTTCCCCAACGGATGGCTCGCAAGAGTGATCTCTTCAGCACTGAAAGAACGGCTGCTCGATAGTGCCAATGTGCTTTCGGCGTCCATGGTGCAGCAAGTCATTGGCCAAACTCCGCCGTATCGATGCATTTATATCCCCGAGGTGCGTTGAAGGCGGCCCGGTACGTCGCCCGATCCGTGTGATTTTCGTCCTCTATGACGAACAGGAATTCCTTGATCGTCTCCGCCTTGGCCTGTTGCGTTACGAACACCTTGAGCGAGGTGGCCGCGTCCGGATCCGCATCGACAGTGAAGTGCCGGCCTTCCTCCTTCGAGAGTTCGGGGATCTTCATTGTCGCTCCTACTGCGCCCTCTAGTCGGATATCGATTTTCCTCGGCGCCGGGACCATGTTGAGAACGCGAAGCGTATAACCGTTGCGGATCGATCCATCCGACTCCAGCACATATTGCGGATTGCGATCATGGAGCACGTTCAGCTCCAGCCGCTCCCTGAGCGCCAGATGCACGAGCATGGCCACCCCGACCGCTGCCCATACAGCGGCGTAGAAAAGAACGCGCGGCCTGATGATCACCCGCCAATTGAAGTGCCGAATGCCCTCAACGAAGCTGCCGTCGAGGTTTCGCACGAGGTTCGGCTGTACGGCGACCGTGCCGCCGTTGGTCGCGAGGCTCATGTTGGCGGCATACTCGCTCAGCGTCGCATAGGAGATCAGGCCGCGCGGCTTATCGAGCTTGTCCATCACGCCGTCGCAGGCGTCGATGCATAAGGCGCAGGTGATGCACTCCATCTGCTGACCATCGCGGATGTCTATGCCCATCGGACAGACCGCCACACAGGCATTGCAATCGACGCAATCGCCGACCGGCTGGCCTGCTGCCTGAGCTTTTTTGGCATGGCGGGAGCGAGGCTCACCGCGCCAGTCGTTGTAGGTGACGACCAGGGAATTTTCGTCCAGCATAGCGCCCTGGATGCGGGGCCACGGACACATGTAGGTGCAGACCTGTTCCCTCATCAGCCCACCAAGAACGTAGGTGGTCGAGGTGAGAATGGCGACCGTGGCATAGGCGACCGCCGGCGCTTGGCCCTTGATTAAGGCAACGGCCAGGGATGGCGCATCCGCGAAATAGAATATCCATACGCCACCGGTGAGGACGCCGATGAGGACCCATATGCTGTGTTTGGCGACCCGCTTTGCAAGCTTGTCCGGCGTCCAGGGACCA
>NZ_JBSYVH010000022.1:0-1633 GCF_054114205.1 Rhizobium sp. LEGMi-198b
TAGCGAGATCAGCGATGGTTGGTCTGCGCATGGATGGTCCTGAGGTATTCCATCATGAATGAGATGGGCGGTTGATGGAATATGATAGATTCCATCATCGTTGCATTGAGGCAAGCAAAAACTCGACCTATCATTCCCGTCATCAGGTGCGGCGCGCTGGTTTGCGACGCGGGAGGCAGGAATGAGCGAGACAGGAAAGCGTGATTACAGCCTGCTTGGTCCCAGCGGCCGGCAGGCGGTCGAAGCCGGATTGGCGGCGGCGGAGTGGTATCATACCGAGATTGCCCGCAAGGAGATGAAGGCGCTGATGCAGCGCTCCGATGCGGCCGCCATCCGCGACACGATCATCTGGCTCGGCAGCATGGCGATCCTTGCCGGCCTCGGCATCTTTTTCTGGGGTTCCTGGCTTTGTGTGCCCTTTTTCCTGGCTTACGGCGTGCTTTACGGTTCGGCCTCTGATAGCCGCTGGCACGAATGTGGCCATGGCACGGCGTTCAAGACCCGCTGGATGAACGATGCGGTCTATGAGATCGCCTGCTTCATGATCATGCGCAATCCGGTGACCTGGCGCTGGAGCCATACCCGCCATCACACCGACACCGTCATCGTCGGCCGCGATCCGGAGATCGCCGTCATGCGGCCGCCGGATCTCGTGCGCCTGGTCCTGAACTTCTTCGGCATCGTCGATGTCTTCTATGCGATGCTCGACATGGTCCGCAATGCCTTTGGCATCATCAGCGCCACGGAGAAGACCTTCATTCCCGAGATGGAGCAGCCGAAGGCGATCCGCATCGCCCGCATCTGGAGCCTCATCTATATCGCCACCATCGCCGCCGCTGTTGCCATGGGCTCGCTCCTGCCGCTGGTGCTGATCGGCCTGCCGCGGCTCTACGGCGCCTGGCATCATGTGCTGACCGGCCTGTTGCAGCATGGCGGGCTTGCCGACAATGTCATCGACCACCGGCTGAACAGCCGCACGGTGCTGATGAACCCGGTAAGCCGCTTCATCTATTGGAACATGAACTATCATGTCGAACACCACATGTTCCCGATGGTGCCCTATCATGCGCTGCCGAAGCTGCATGCGATGATCAAACACGATCTGCCGCGGCCCAATCCGTCGATCTGGTCGGGCTACCGCGAGATGATCCCGGCCTTCCTGCGGCAGTTGCGCAACGAGGATTATTTCCTGAAGCGCGACCTGCCGCCGACGGCGCGGCCCTATCGCGAGGAATTCCACAACGGGCTGGCCGAAGCGGCACAATAACCACAGGCAACAACCGCAGCCAGAACGGCATATACAACGGCACATACAGGGAGGCAGGAATGAGCGGCAACTGGATTAAGGTCTGTGCGGCGGATGCGATCGACGAGGAGGACGTCATGCGCTTCGACCATGGCGGCAAGACCTTCGCGATCTATCGCAGCCCGGAAGACGACTATTTTGCCACCGACGGCCTGTGCACGCACGAGCAGGTCCATCTTGCCGACGGGCTGGTGATGGACAACATCATCGAATGTCCCAAGCACAACGGCCGCTTCGACTACCGCACCGGCGAGGCCAAGGGCGCCCCCGTCTGCGTCAACCTCAAAACCTATCCCGTCAAGGTCGAAAACGGTGCCGTTTTTATTG